>NZ_GL883867.1:128020-152985 GCF_000205165.1 Paraprevotella xylaniphila YIT 11841
GACAAGAGGTTCGCATTCAAAATACGAACAAACATGAAATAAAAAATTAACGTTATCGATTATAATCTATGCCTACAGTCCCATCTTATGTCCTGTAAGTTTCCATTGCACATGCTTTAAAAACACCTTTATAGCATGTGGTAAAAATCGGCTCCAACAATACAAACGTCCCACATTCAAGGTTCGATTCAACGCAAAACAGGATAATAACCCTGAATCCCGTACGAAACGGAAATCAAGACTCATTTTAACATCATTATCCACATTTCGCTCATGTACGACTTCGCCCCATAACGGCCCGTCATCCTTAGTATCCAACACAACGGAACGTACATTCTCCATCCGAGGGAGATAATAATGAGTACCAAACTCATACACCGTTTTCAAATGAGAGCCAACCGTAAAGTCTTCTACCCTTGAAACAAAATGATTGTTTGGGAAGCTTATCCACAGCGCATAGTTTTCCTTTAGGAAATACTGTAAACCTCTTTTATAAAAGAAAAAAGTTCCGCTGCAGACCTTTTGTGCATCATTTCGTACCGTGGCAATATAGTCGCGCCCCAATACGTCATCGTTATCCAACCAAGAAGTAATCACTTTTGTCGACTGAACATGCCCTCGCAAATCATTCTCTATCCAACGTGCGAAGACTTGCGGATAGAACCGGGCATATTCGGCTTTTACGGGCACATACTTAAAATTTTCACATCTTTCCACCCATCCTTTTACACGCTCACGATAAACGGGCGGAGTATCCCCATCGAAAAGTACAACCCACGTAAAATCCTTGCAACTTTGCTGCAAAACACTGGGCAAAGTATATTGTTCAAAAAGGCGGCACCTGTCTTCCAACCACACTTCATCCCGAGTCACCAATCCACGCTTATCCTTGTTCCACAACGGAAGGTTGAAACGTGTCAACAAATAGTGCCGAACGGGAATACTGACACACATAGTTAAAGCATGAAATACTTCTTTATAAAGTATCAATTGTTATTGTACTCATAAAACCATATTTAAACCAATAATGCACATGTACATAATAATCATCACGATTCAAAATTCTCGGAGAAAAACAACATGACTTCCAACCTCACTTTAACTTAGAACTATTTCTAACAAGAATCAAAAAGTTGCTCCCAAGATTGATATATAGTTTCCAGAGCATATTTACGGCTCGTTACAATGGCATTTTCCGCCATGCGCTGACGCTCATCAGACGACTGGGTCCTCTAATTCACCCTGTCCGGTCCATCGTCCACAATAGTCAATCGCCAATCCGGATAACGCTGTTCCAACAACTCCTTCGCTGTCAGATTGTTAATCCGCACATTCAGTATTTTTATTGAATTCATCGTAAAAAATTAATTTCTTATGTCCATTCATTTGCGCAATTCCATTCATACTTTTATTCCTTTAATTCCACAATTCTCCGCAAACTTCATATCGCTGTCACTGTCCCCTATCATCAAACAACCAGAAGGTTCCACATCCGGATAGTCTCTCAATATATCTTCAAACATACCTATTCCAGGCTTCCTTCGTTTATCAGTTTCGGTAAGTGAGGTACAATAATAGATTCTATCAATATGTCCGCCACATTTTTCTATTTCGTGGCACATACGTTTATGTATGTCCAGCAAATCACTTTCTGTCATCAATCCTTTGCCTACGCCACGTTGATTGGTGACAATAAAGATATGCTTTACTTTCTTGCTCCATGTCGCAATCATGCCAAACACATCCGGCAAGAACTCAAATTCCCCCCAACACTTGACATAATCATTCGGGCGAAGACGGTTTATTACACCGTCCCTGTCAAGCAGCAGTGTATCATAACCGCTGACATCTATATCACATAACTTCATTCCTTAAAAATTGGGATTTCAGGAAAATCTTTGTTCGCACGTTCATAATCTTCAGGAATGCCAATGTCGATGAAATATCCATCCTGCACAAAGCCATACAGATTACTTTTTGCACATTGCAATTGCAGGACATCGGTCTCAAATGAAAACTTGTCAGGTAACCCGTTAAAAAAATCGCCTGATTTACTTATAACATATATGCCGCCATTAATTACTCCCTTGTCGCAATACTTCTTTTCTTCAAAATCGACAATCAGATTGCCGTTTACACGGACATTTCCATAGCGGTCAAAATGCTCCATAGGTTTTAGCGCAAGGGCTATGGAAGTCGGATGCAAACGATGCTGCCCACATATCTCATTCAATTCTACATTAAAGAATGTATCTCCGTTCAATACGATTACATCATTATTTAAGCACTTATCAAGTGCAAGTTTAATGCCGCCTCCCGTTCCCAACGGAGTTGTTTCTATCGCATAATCAAAGCCAAAGGGGAACTCACCTCCATATTCGTTAACCCAATCAATAATGGTATCTCGTAAATAACCGACAGAAAGTACCACGCGCTCAACATCGAAATTAGACAAGTATTTCAGCAGATACCACAAAAAAGGTTTCCCTGCAACCGGAGCCATACACTTGGGCACATCACTTACAACTGAGCGCAACCTTGTACCCAATCCACCTGCCAATATAATCACTTCTTTTCCCATAACCCTATTCTATTTATCTGTTCCGAAAAATTCTTCTTCGAGCATCAGGCAGAGGCAATGATACACTGGTAAATGTAGCTCCTGTATTTTGTAGGTCTCCGTTTCGGGTACACATATGCAGACATCCGCCATATCAGATAATTTGCTTCCTTTTGCACCTGTTAGGCCTATCACTTTCATACCCTTTGCCTTAGCCGTTACGGCAGCATAAAGTATGTTCTGGCTGTTACCAGATGTAGATATGCCAAGCAGTACATCACCTTCACATCCATAGCCGTTTACTTGTTGGGCAAAGCACATCAACGGATTACAATCGTTCATGTATGCCGTAGACAGTGCCGGATGACCATCAAGAGCTATTGCAGGAAGTGCGCCTTGCAGATTCTTAGCCAACAGGTCTCCAAGTCCTTTGTCTACATTCTTCAATTTACTTTGGCTCGCTACGTCCAAATGCCGTGGACTTTTAAAGCCTTTCATCAATTCACCAACAATATGCTCTGCATCTGCTGCACTACCACCATTACCACATACCAACAACTTACCATGATTCTGATAAGATCCGGACAATATAGCAAAGGCTTTTGCAACGTCTTCCTTGCAGACCGCCAATTGAGGGAACCTTGACACTAAGTCATTTAATATTGTATGTTCCATAGCATGTCAGAATTTCATTGTTGATATATCGTCTGTTTCATAAATCTTCCAACCATGCGCACCTCCATCGGTAAACTGAAAGGGCATGACAAAACCATCAAGCTGTTTCAAGGCATTTATGACGGCTTTCTTCTTCGTAGGTTCAACCATAAACATACAGAAGCCTCCTCCACCAGCACCGCTTACCTTGCCCGCAACGGCTCCGGCTTGGGTTGCCACTTCAAAAGCATGTTCAATGACAGGGTTGGTGATGGCATCCGCCATTTTCTTTTTGTCTTCCCATGCCTGTCCAAGGATACGTGCAAACTCACGCATATCCCCTTTCAGCAACGCAAGTTTCATATCTTTGGCACTTTGCTTGATATGATGCATGGCTTCTATTGATCTACTTTCCTTATTAGCAGTGTTTGCTTTCTGTTGGTCTATGATGGCGGCAGATGAACGTGACCTTCCTGTGAAATACAGTAGCAAAGAAGCTTCCAACTCGTCCGTTATCCAACGTTTTACTTTCAATGGATTGACTATTACCATGTCATTTTCTAAAAACTCCATATAATTAAAGCCGCCAAAAGCCGCTGCATACTGGTCTTGCTTGCCTCCGGAAAGTTCCAAGTCTTTGCGCTCTACCTCGTATGCCATACGGGCTATCTCATAATCACCCAACGGCAGGCTAAGCCATTCCACGAATGCTTTGATGATGCACACCACCATTGTAGAGGATGTGCCAAGCCCAGAACCGGCTGGGGCATCGTTATATGTCGTAATTTTAAAACCTGTCCATTTTGGGTGATAATCACGTACAATGCGATTATAGACTCCTTTTATTAGAGAAGCTTTGCCGTCTATTTCCATTTTGTCTGTCAAAGGGCAGGACTGATGGCATTCTGCGTCATAACTGTTTATAGACACCAAACCGTCATGGGTTTCCTCAATGGTGGTATATGTATAGAGGTTTATGGTCGCATTTAAAACCAGTCCCCCATAAATGTCGCTATACGGCGACACATCACTTCCTCCACCTGCCAATCCTAAGCGGAGCGGTGCTTTACTTCGAATAATCATAATTGTTGTTATTAAAAATCATTTAATGACTGCATTCAAAAATAGCGTTCTTATAGGTGCCAAAAGTCATTCCAAGACAATTATCATTCTGTGATTCCGATGAATCTTCGATTTCCTATTAAAGCCGATGTCTTGGCGAATTTCGTCCCCTTAAACATCTTCCCGTAACTATAGGAATAACAACATTCCGCTTTTGATATCATCAGCATATCAAGAAATACTTTTAAATCATTTTGCTCCATATTCTTATTCACGCCATCCATGTGAACCACTGTGCCCGGTATTATATATACATAAGCTAAGGATGAAGCTTTTTCAAGAAATACACGAGAATCTGAAGTGACCAATATTTTAGGAACATTCGGATGTTTTGTCTTCAGGCGACAAATAACATCCAAGCATTTACTTATATACTTTTCTTTCTCCTCAGCTCCTAATTCTTTTTTAAAATACGTGTCCTTAAAATCCCCTAATATACCGATGAATCGGAAGGAGACAGATATATATTTCCCACCGATTTTATCAGTATTATATTGGAGCGCATCAGATAACATTTTCGATGGCTTAAACAAGTCATTGAAAAAAATGTGATACATTTCCTCGTGTAAAGTGATATTTGAATATACATGAATTTCGTGTTTCTTTGTATTCATTATCTTGAGGAAACTCGTTTCATTATTGTTCATCAACGAATAGGAATTAAAGAAGCGGAAAGCAACTTCATTCTTGTTATGAGAAATAGCTTTTCCCTCAATCAACCAATTCACTTTATTGGGTTCCAGGTAATCTTGCAAGTTGAAAGGATAAGTCCAAAAGACTTTGAAATCAATGCCTTCTTTAAGGCAATAATAATAGGTAGAGAACAACCCTCTTAACCTGTCACTCAGACCTCCATGTATGGTTTTACCGTCTATAAAAAAGATTACTATCTTTTTACCCCCCCATTTACATTCGTTAACGTTTTATATTCATTTCTGAAAGACAAAAAGTATTTCAGTTTAGATTGCAAACGGCAAACATTTTCCTTTCCAATCACTTTACTTAATCTTCTTGCACATAAATCTCTGTTCATAGCTATCAATTTTAAAAGATTTGTCTATTGGGTTAATCTGTACCTTGCTATAAATCAATCCTATCTTTAAGTACGTCAAACGGAACTTTAAATGTAGACGGTGTTTCTGCCCACTTATTTTTGTTAAACGCATCTTTGCAGCATTCAATGTCATTTAAGGGCAAATAGTTTACATCGCTCCCTAATACTTCATGGAAGATGCCAATGTCGCTTACCACTATCCGTTTGCAACCGCAAGCGATGGCTTCCAAAGGAGTGCGTCCGAATCCTTCATCCAATGACATCAAGACAAATGCGTATGCGTAATGATACAGGGATTGGAGCGTTTCCATTGAAACATATTCCGTGAATATTATGTGTTGTTTCAGTTCATTAAACTGTTGTTGGAGCCGTATGCTTTTTTCCCAACCGCGTCGCCCGACTAAGACCAACTTTTTATCACCCTGCATCAACTCGTCCCGAATGATATCCAGTAAATAAGTCAGGTTCTTTCTCGGTTCAATTGTTGAAACAGAGATATAGTATTTATCCGGTTGCAATCCAAAATCATTTAAGCAATTAGCATTGATGCTCAAGTTCTCTTTTCTGAAATAACTTGAAATATTCTCGCCCCAATTTTTAATTGTCAACTGTGTATAATGTTGCAATTGTTTTTTCACTGTTTCCGATATGGTAATAAGTTCATCGGCTTGTTTGAATGCCCACAAGGTTTTTGGTGTCAGATAATACTTGGCCGCAAAATTTATGGTACTCCTGTATTTGAGGAAAGCCAAGTCATGGATTGTGGGCATTATCTTGGTTTTACAACAGAAATAGACATCAACAGGAGGAGGGAATATCGGGAATAAAGCAACGTCTGCTTTTATAGTCCGGATGGCTTTCGACAAGGCGAAATTTTCAAGCAATAAGCGTTTCGTCGGTTTGATTATAAATGAGTTCGGATTATCATCCAGATCATTTTTCACATGGAAGATTGGAATTACCTCATAATTGAGTTCCAATAAGGCATGATATAAATCAATGGCGTATAGCTCTACCCCCGTCCACTTGCGTCCGTGCAGTGGGGTCAAGTCAATGGCAATTTTCATTCTTGAAGAGATTTATGGATAAAGTCAATGGATTTTTTCCTCCACCGTTCTATAATCTGATTCACTGGCCTAAAATCGATAGTTAAATCTTTTGGCATTATATTATCCCCGTCATCATAAATGACACGGCTTGTCAATTGTGTTATTTCAAGAATCGACAGTACACGCGAGTTCATGTTGCTCACCGGATTTACCAACGTCGTGAACGGTTTATTGAAATTTATAGAAAATGCTGTTCCGTGAAAGCTGTCTGTTATTACATACTGCGCTTTCGATATCAGACCTACCCACTCACGAGGCCCTAAATCGTAGCAAGTTATGACATTTCCATCTTTATTCTTTTGGAAATCAATCCTCATATCAACGATTTTGCAGTTCAAACTCTTTGCCACGTATTGTGACAGACGCTTGATATAGGATGAGCCTGAAAGTGTGTATACCAATACATATTTTTCTTTAATTTCTGGTAGCCTGACAACATTTTCTGTCCATTCGCCGCTATTGATAAGCAACGTCGGATCTAATACCACTTCAGCCTTACGTCCGGTCAAATGCTCGATTATTTTTGCTCCTTGCAACTCCCTTACCGATAAATACTGGATGTTTGGCAATAATTTCCTATAGAGATTTTGTCTTGAATCCGGTATATGAGATACTGAAATGCTTGCTGCGTAAGACATTCGTTTGGCCTTGGACTTTTTTGCAAATTCAAGGAAATACACATCCAAATTATCTGTATGCATATAATTCCAAATTTGGTCGCTTCCTGCAATATATACATCATAAGCCAAATCTGTTGCTTCCCTGATTTCTTCTATAGTATAATGCTTTTTGGAATGCCGGATATAATTTTCGAAGAAGTCTATAAATAAGCGATGCTTTAGTTTGATATTATTTTCATTCTTTTGGGCTGTAACCTTGCGCTTCAGGACATTTATCGCAAGTTTAAAAATGCTCCAAGGTGCTTTCCATCCCAATATTTTGAACCTATTGACTATGGCAGGAACAATTGATGAAGCGTTTGAAGCCAGGTCTTTCTCTATTTTTTGCAAGTCTATGACCTCGGCATCATATCCTAATTTGTTCAGCTTCCATTGTAAGGCGTATGCCTGCAGTTCCGCGCCGTAATTATCACATTTTACGTATGTAACTATACCGATTTTCATGAGTCTCTCATTTTATTTTATAAACAAGTTCTTTCATCACGTCAAAAAATCCCCACTCAATCATACAATCCTTGATGAAAGATTCTGTCAGATAAAGATATTTACGCCTTGGTAGCAAATGATACTTCTTACCATATTCCAACAGTGACATATCAGATATAAAATCACGGACAGACACATCCCTTTCAGTTGGACGTGCGGATGGAGCTTTCAGATTATGCTGATTTGCCAGGCCTTCTTCTAAAGTACGTTCTTCAAAATAGCAATCATCCTTTAATGCTTCAATCATCCGCTTCCCCTTATCGGTATTTGACAAGACTAAGGATATGCCATAACGTTGTTTTTGCCTAAAAGGAATTCCATGTGTGCCTATACCCCAGAAATCTCCTATTGTTATATCGCCAGACCTTTTTAGATTGGCGTACTTGCATTGATAACAGGATTCCCTGAACAAGTAACCTTTATAAAAAGCCCACATATAGACCTCAAGGTCATAACGTAATGCTTTACTTTTATTCTTTTGAATGTATCTGGGGGGGGATGACCATCCGTCCAATTTTCTAAAAGAAAATCCATCGATATGCCCTTTTTTAGTTTCTATAACTTCAACCCATTTGTCAAAAGACTTTTGTGACGGGACACCGTGGCAAATCAAATCAACGGTAAACAGGTTTGTGTCATCATGCCCTAAATAATTTCGCAAACCCATAACCTGGCATGGAGTACCGACAAACAAAGCTTTTCGCCCGTTGCGCAATGTCTCTTTTATCTTTTTATAGATAGTTCCTGTGTAGCTTTGCAAATACTTGCTACCCCGAAGAGGTTGCATGTCTCCCTTTTTATCTACGGCAATGTGACGCAATTGCAATTTGTCATCAAAAGCAGCCCCGTAGACCATCCCTCCATTCTCCAATATGTAATCGGCTATGGCTGAAAACATTCCACCGGAAGAACCATTCCGTTGAAACGAATGACTGTATGCGGCATGACAACTTGAAGATTCGGGAAGTGGGGCATGACCTAATTCGGGACATCTTTGCATGCACAATCCACATTCTACACATTTATCCCGGTCAATAACCGGTTGCAAGAATCCTTCTGAATCTTCCTGCATTGAAATGGCATTATGGCTACAAATATTGTAACAACAAGCGCACCCTGTACAGCTTTTGTTATCTGCTAATTGAATCATATCTTATTTTCTTTTACAAAATTCTCCAATGACAGTTTAAAGTCAGTGGTTTTTTGATATTCATTCTTTGCTTTGCACATTCCTGCTACCAGTGAGGAGTATTGTTGGTTACTAATCCCATTTGCATAGTTTATAGTTTGGATGAGTGCTTCTAAATTTCCCTTATGAAAAAGGAAACCATTATCTCCGTTTCTTACCATTGTAGCAAATAGTTTTATATCCGTCGCGATAATTGGCAGGCAATAGTTGTAAGCTATCGTCAACGGACCGCTTTGTGTGGCTTCATCATAAGGCAAAACCAAATAATCCGCTTTTTGGAAATAAAATGCGATTTCATGATTCGCTATAAAACGTATTTCGCATTGTACATTATTTTCCTTACCAGTGAACAATGCCTTATATCTGTCCCAATCATTACAAGCACCAGCTATAATGAATTTTGCTCCTGAAGTTACATGCTGCGAAGCCTCAATAAACAAATCCAAACGTTTGTAAGCCTGTATAAAACCAAAGAAAAGAAATACTCGGCTTCCAGGGCTATGTTTTTCTTTCATTATCGGACCGAAATCTTTCAAAGGCATATTTATATAAAATGCCTTTTTTCCAGGGTATTCGGATAAAAATTGGTTTTGTTGAGTTTCAGAAAAGAATAAAAAATAATCAAATTTTCTGTATACGATGTTATAAAAAAAAGAATATAAGCTCGTATTCTTTCCTTTATGCATTATAAAGTCATGAATGCCTACTATAGTCCTACGTCTTGGCAAAAACCATGAGAATAATAACAAAAATGCAATGTCGGAGTTCTTTAAGTAAACAATGAGATTATCCTGTTTCCAAATCGATTGTCGTACATATTCTTTCATTCCAAAAATAAATGATTTAAATATTTTCCTTAAATCACTATTCCTATAGATGGTTTGGTATTTTATGATTTTCGAAACGCCACGAATATTCTTCTGTTCGTATTTCAACTGTTTCAAGCGTTCGGAAACAACAACCGTAATCTCATAGCCATTTATTATTTGAGGCAATATTGTAACATCCGTATCCCACCAACCGTCATCTGTTATGTATATACATTTTCTCATTTCTCTTCTGTTTGTTGATAACCCATTTATTAACAGCAAATAAAAAACAAGACGCAGACAGATGGTACGTCTTGTGCATTCTCCAATACTTGCACAAATTAGCTATAGGTTGGACATTCATTGCTTGACTAATATGTTCCGCATACTTATTCAATTCATATTTAGGCAAGAAAGCCTTGATTTTCTTAGCTACTATTTTGTCCGTTTCCTCTATCGGTGTAGCTTTCATCATAAAATTGTTCAACCATTCCATTTCTCCTTGTATGGCATCCATTTTTATTTTGATATTCCCGGATGATGTCAATGAAGTTGGATGTACGCGGTAACAAAACAGAGGCTTTTCAGAATGAGCTACACCTGCAACAGCGGCGGCTCTATAAGCACTTATGTCGTCACTCCCCCATGCCATAGGAAGTTTATAAAAACCGCCGTTCGATTTCAAGTTCTGTGTTTCATACAGATAGTCTGAAATATATTGCGCCCGGTGTAATTTAATCCGTTCATATATGTTGTCATATACGGATTCCCAAACAGGGCGAGGTCCAGTGATGCCGATTATTTCCGATTGTGGATTGATTTGCCAGCTTCTTGTATGGTAAACCTTGCATTGGGGAAATGCATCTATCAGTTTCACATACTCTTCTAAACAATTACTACATAATTTATCATCATCCCCCATTAACAAAAAATACTCACCTGATGCAAAAGACAGGCATTTGTTCCAATTGGCAACCACATTGACGCTCCCAAAGTTCTTCTCATTTTTGTAATACTGAATCTTTGCTTGGGATAAATAAGGTTTGACAACCGAATCAATATCTTCTGGCGAAGCATCGTCCACTATTATCAACTCAAAATCCTTATAGGTTTGAGCGAGGATGCTATCTATGCATTCTTTCAAATACTTAGCTTTAAATGCCGGGATTGCGATGCTGAATTTCATGTTTATTCCGTATCTTTTTACAAATAATATTCATATACAATACTTTTAAGCATATTCCTGTAATTAACAAAGTCGGGAATACGCTATTCAATTCTCCTGTCATATTAGCAAATGCTAAGTATGTAACTAAAATTGAAATACCTAAAGCAGAAATATTCTTATCTACAGACTTATGTTTATAGAAAAAATATAAAACATAGACATAGAAAAACAAATAAAAACATACACCTAAAAATCCCCGTTCAAGCAAATAATTCATTAAAACACCTTCTAAACCAAATAAATCTTGGTCGACTAAGTATTGTTTTCCTTCACGCCATCCCATATCAATAAGAAAATAATCCAAGCCCCTTCCTAAAAGAAAATGGTCTCTAACATGATTCATAACTGCGGTATATTGTAATACACGCATTCCAATACTGCTACCACTCATTGATGAATTTGTATCAAATATGGAAAGTATTTCATTGGCTTTTTCTTGTAGAAAAGGAATTGAGCTAAATAATATGATGCCCAACAGTGAACATACAGCAAAGTATTTCGTTCTTTTTTTAAGGTCAAAAGCAAATAGCACATAAACAAATACACCAATTAAGCAACATAACATATTTGTTCTGCATCCACAAGCAATAATGCCATAAAGGCAACACCCTATAATCATATAAAAACGTTTTTTAGAAATGAAAGATTTTATATAACCATACCAAGTGAATAGTAATAAAAGAATGCAGATATATCCGTAATCAAATGGATTAAAAAACATGGCTTGAACTCTAAATCGTTCTGAATAAGTGTAATTATTACCTGCGTCTTGCATAACATCGGTTAATGCCATACCGCGATACATTTCATTAATAAAAAATGCAGATTTTGTAACATGGTTAAATAGTGCAAATAAAGTTAATACCAATAACCCATAGTATGATATTCTGAAAACAGGACGGAGATCATCCTCTTTACGTATAGATAGAAAAGCATAACAAAGAACAAAATATTTAGCAATACATTCGTTTATAGCTAAACGAATGTATTGCGTCAAATTATCATAATGGGGGCTATGTATGGCCAATATAACAGTTGCTAATATTACAGAATACATTAGAGGTCTTAATATTGTATTCTTGACTTCCTTTATGTCTTTTTTTAGGCGTGAAAATTCCGACAGAATAAAACTGAAACACAAAACGTATATACTCAATCCAAATGGTATGGCATAAATTCTGACGCTATTAAAACAAATGGCTGACAATAATAGAATTGCCAACTTATACTTTCTTTCAACTCTAAACATTAAAAGACATAAAACAATTAATGCTAATTGGGCTAATATCTGCATTGCTTTTTATTAATTTTTTAGCAGCCTTTATACTGCTTCTTTGATACATATTTCTGCTGTAAGATCAGTAAGCGTCCAATTCTGACGTCCCCCTGTTTTCAGGCGGTATGTCCGAAATAAGATTGAAATTCGGCTAGTATTTATAATTTGTTTGAACTTATGCTGATTGTCGATGGCATAAGTTTTCCATAGTCGCGGTTGCCTGCTGCTATCTCTGCAAAGAACTTCTTGAGGTATTCCAGGATTGAATACCCCTACAGCTTGCAAGTGGACACGATGGAGCGCTAGGCCGCGCAGGCACGCGCCATCTTGTGGCTGTGCCCAAAGAAAAGCGAGTTCTTCCTTTCGTTTGCTAGCGGTCGGATGCACCGTTCTGCAAGGCTGCTGTCTATCGTATAGTTCCCGTCATTCCTGTCAGGAACACCTTCTTCCAGAAATGGTCGAGGTAACTGACCTCCTTCTCCATCAGGCTTCCGTGCATTGGTGCGTTTCCCGATTTCATCAGGTCGAGCAGGCTTCTCATTCCTATTATTATCTCCGTTGTCTCTGCGGAGTCCCTCTGCCGTCTTATGACTTCCGGAAAGAGTTTCAGCCTAATGTACCTCTTCTCCAGTGCGTAGAACCATCCGATGTATTCGAGGTACTTACGAGCGTTCACCTAATGCTCTATCTCAACAGCGTACTTGAACTTGCCCCCCGCGTGAGCCATGCAACAGACATGGTCGATGTCTAGCATCCCGTCGTCAAGGTACAGGTACACGTTGTAGCCGTCCGTCTGGAGGGCGCGGAGTACCCTGCCTTCAAGTATTCCCTTCAGTACCTTGCATCCGCGTGCACCGTCCTCGTAGCAATATATGGCTACTCTCGCCTGAAGGTTCACCAGACACCACACATGGCGTTTCCAAAACTTGCTCGCCATCTTCGCGCAGCGCCACGTTTCGTCGTAGTTCACGACGGAATCCTTCTCCAAACAGTTGTTCTTCAGATATTCTATGACTTCCTTGAAGAACCGGGCCCCCTTTTCAAACCTGTTCGTTATGGTCTGTCGAGACTGCCACATCCATTCCTATAGCAGGCGCACCGTCTCCTTGTAAACGAGAGTGTAGAGGAAGATATAGCTATACTGATATTCCTTTTATCCCTATAAAGGCACAAAAAAACATCTGATATATTTATTTAATTCTTAATATCTTAACGACAGGAAAGCCGAGCAGCACGACCACGTCGTCCCAACTTATGGAGAATACCTCGCGGGCATCCTCGCAAGAAACTTTTTCATAAACGTATAATCCTTTTCGAAACGCTGTTCATAAAGGAGGCATGAACGCTTGTCACAACTGTAGAGGGGCACCGTATGGCGGTCTTTGGACATCATAACGAGGCCTCGCCCGCCTGATGATTGCAATTCACCTGTTGGCGGATAAAATCGAAAGCACTCTGGCATACTTACAACGCCAATCATGAATTTGCGTAGGTAATAGAACTTCTCCGAACCGCAGACACTTAACATAGCCACTTCAACTTCTTCACGAGACGTTTCAATCCCCCGTAACTTAAATTCCCCTGACGCAAATGAAGCCCGTTGCTTACACGCAAGTCCCACAGGATACGTATCTCCTTCACCAGAAGCTTCCCGAATGGCGGAACCACCTCTGCCGTCTTTTCCTTTTCCATTGCTAAGGGACGGCCATCAACCGACACTTCCACCACGCAGCACCTCGTATCCTTGTACCATTTCTCAAACAGATTATAATGGAGTTGTTGCGGTGGCAGAACATATAGATGCTCTCGCCTCTCGGATAGGACTCACCCTTGTAACGGATGAAGAACTGCTCAAAATCTCCACTGCTATATTTACAACATTGTTACATGTTCCCAATACACATTTTGGGCAGATAGATGATGCCATTGAGAGAGATAACGGTTTATAGAATAAGATACGTGACCTAGTAATGAACCATAGAATAATAGACTAGAAGTTAAACCTATCAAAGTGCAATGTTCCAGATTCATTAAAATTAATTCTATAGAAATCCCGTCATGTATTATTTCGTATTCAATATTCAGTTTTTCACACGCTTTTATTGTAAGGCTTCGACTAAGTTCCGATTCTCCACCATGAAATTTCAGATAGATTTTATCGAACGGATGTTTTTTCAAAAAGAACTCTAGGCCATTCCGAATCGCTATCCCATATTCTTGTTCAGTAATATTAGAACACTTAACAACATTATCACCAATCCAAAAGCATAGTCCATTTTTCATCTCACATATACTATTACTAAAATTGCTGTAGAATGATTTGACATTTTTAATGTCAAGAACATGTTTTTGAGTACTTATTCCCGGAAAAGCAAATTCAGAAAAGCAATAATAAGATATATCAGGAATCAGATTATAACAAGAAGAAGTTGCTGGCAACAAATCTATCAGCGCATTCCTTTTTCCCCTAATTATTGATTTAAAAGATTCTACTCCATACTTAAGTCTAGAAAGGAATGTAGGTCTGAAATTCTTATTAGGGTCAAATATTGTGTATGAAGATAGTGAATTCTCCTTGTAATTATCCATACCTTCTTCAATGAAATTAATTTTTTTGCAATGATTGTTTGTCATGAAGAGATATTTATAATGTGGATAATTGATGTAAAGCGCATAATCTTCATCGTCCGTAACACTACTTATCGTCCGGTCAATATAACGAGCGTAATTCCAATATTTAAATTTTACTGCCACATTCTCATTTAGAGAAAGATAGAAAATCTGTATGGGCATTATTTGAGGATGGAACAAATGATTATAAGACAATATTCGAACGTCATCATTCTTAATATTTAAATACCTGACAATAGCTAATGACATCAAATAAGTAATGTGGGAGTGTACAATAAATAGATGTTTCATAATTTATACTCCATTAGTGTATCAACAAACTCCCTCACGCACCCTTCTCCCCCTTGCCTCTTCATCACATGAATGCCGACAATGGCTTTCGCTTCCTCGCAGGCATCCGCAGGACAAGCCTTCACGCCCACTGCCTTTAGCAGTTCCATGCAGTTCACATCGTCACCTATGTAGGCCACTTCGTCCAACGTAATCCCAAGCCGAGCACATATCTCTTTTGCGGCAGCCAGTTTCCCACCATCCCGTTTGCCTTGGTACAGGAAATCCACATTCAGCTTCTTGGCACGGTTTTCCACCATCTTGGTGTCTTCCGAAGTAATGATACCCGTCTTGATGCCGACTTCACGAAGTAACTGAAAGCCCATTCCGTCACGAGTGTTGAACTTCTTCAGCTCGTCCCCGTTTTCGGAATAATACATGCCACCATCTGTCAACGTGCCGTCCACATCGCACAAGAAGAGCTTGATTGGCCTCATTGTCCTTTTGGACAGGACATGCCTGTACATCAAGTTTTCGAGTACAGCCCAATCATCCGGTTCGTCTATTTCCGTGGCCGTGTATTCCGGCATCTCATAGATGCCAATGTGACCACTGAGACGATTGCCTGATTCAAGGATATGTCTTACTTTATTAATATAGAAAGCACCGTTTTCCATCAGCATCCCCGAAAAATCTTGTCTTCTGGGACGGTTCCTGTAATCGTAGTTCATGCTTGTACCGTCCCCATTCCAAAAGAAACGGTAATTACGCACGCAAGTTAAGATGGAATCATATTCACCTGTTCCATACATCCCCAACGCTTCTGTAAAATGAACCGTTTCGGTTAATGGCGAGGTGGCCTGCACTAACATGAAAATATCGTCATCGTGAAGTTGCGCGTAACGGATGTATTCCAACATCACGCTTTCCGTACTGGCTGTGTCACAAGCATTTTCGGCAGAGCGACGGTAGACTTTTGTCTTTTTGTACTTTCCGGAAATAACCGTTTCTTCTATCTTATCTGAATCGGTGGCAACGATGATTTCATCCACTTCGTCGCACTGTTCCAACGCTTCGATGTTCCAACATACTAAAGGTTTGCCACAAAAGGGCTTGATGTTTTTGAAAGGGATGGACTTGCTTCCTCCCCTTACAGGTATGAATGCTATTACCATATTTTATTATTAGCTTTTAAATCAGCAACCGCTTGTTGACAGCATGCGTCAAGGCAATGCACATCAATATAACGGCACCTGAGACTGTGTAATACAAACTGGGATTTTCAGAAAACAACCATTTTAAACAGATAATGGGAATCACATGCCAAAGGTATATCCTCAAGGAATTACGCCCCCAATATTCAAATATTCCCCCTTGAAACTTGCCGCGCTGCAGCATTGGAAGAATCCCCAACAGGCAAAGTATGGACGCTATAGGAATCTCCATATAGGTTCTCATAAATTCTATTTTGGATTCCATGAACAGATACACGCATACTATTGATAAAATGCAAAAAAGTATTATTACCCCCCCCCTAACATTAATAACATTTAAATATTTTCGACTATATATACCCATGACAATAAAAAGCATCAGGATGCAGTTGAACACGGAGCTTATATTGAAACTGGTATTGGAGATATTGTATGTCAACAACCCCAAAGCGAACAATAATATGAACCTTACGGTATTGCATCTTATTAAACGAAATACCAACCACAGCAACGTTATCAACACGAACAGGGCAGGGACAAACCATAAGTGGTAAAAAGGAGCATACAGGTTTTGCACAACATCCATCCAGTCAAAGTTGCCATGCCTGAGAACATAAGCAGTATATACAAGCCATGCAACTGACCACTCTGCCAACATCCTCTTCCAGTATTTGGACAAAACGCTCCAATAGCCCCGTCCGGCTAATCTTTCCATATCGAGAAGGTAACCGCTGACAAAGAAAAAGGCCGGCATATGGAACGAATAAATTGTATAGCGGATGATATTCTCATCCAATGTGCCCAAAAGCACATGCCCTATGACAACAAGGAATATCAGGATACCTTTCACGGCATCGACACTTCTGTTCCTTCCATTTACCATCTTACTTGGTTTTTCTTCAATTTATTTCTCTGTACTTTTTCAATGTCAAGAATCTCCTCTTTCTTGTAGGCTAAAGCTTTTGCCACAGCCCGGCAGTCGCGGGCCAACTTACGCACACCGTCTGGTTCCAATGATGCCGCATGGTCCGTACCTTTCCATGTACGGTCAAGCGTATAATGGCGTTCTATCCATTCCGCCCCCAACGCCACGGCAGCAGAATCGATGGCGATACCCAGATGATGGCCTGAGAAACCTATGGATTTCACCCTATCGGCATACAACTCACGCAAGCGGGTAAGCTCCAACAAACAAATATCCTCAAACGGTACAGGATAGCCCGATGTACAATCGTAAATGACCAGGTCCTTGTTACGTCCCTTTGATTCGAAGAACCGGATGATTTGTTCTTCCTCTTCACGGGTTGTCATGCCAAAGGACAAATGGATTTCACCACCGAAACTGTCGCAGAGGTATTCCAACAGGCCTTTGTTCAAGTTGCAGGCCGAAGGTACCTTGATAAGGTTGGGATGTAACGTGCATATCTCCTTGGCAGAAGTGATATCCCACACCGACGTGGAATATTCAATGCCGAACTCATTGCACCATTCTTGCAACTGGCGGTGTTGATCAAGGCTGAATTCCAAAAACTCACGGTGTTCTCCGTAAGTCTTGCCGTATGAGTTTTCAGGGTGTGGGTGCGGGGCATTATATTCTTCAGGGGAGAGCAACTCTTTGTTGCACCGTTTTTGGAACTTGACCACATCAGCCTTGCAGTAAGTTGCGGCAGTCATGATCATTTCTTTAGCGATAGCCATGTCGCCCTTGTGGTTACAGCCGATTTCGGCTATGATTCTGGGTGATTTCATCTTTTTGACTTTATTTTTATGTAAATTATAGGGTTTATCAAGAAAATGATGTGCTTTATTTCCTCTTTTAATCTTTTGCAAAACCGCTTATTCAAAAGATATTTCAAGTAGTATTTTCTTAGGTTTCGCTTTAGAAAAACAAGAATATCGTGTTCATCGTTATAAACTGGGAGCAACTTGTAAAGAGTGGCCAAGTTTGAAGTAAACCTTCTTGCCAAGAATATATCCATGACTTCCTTGTCACCCATGTCCCGCACGAGTAAATAGGACATTTCGTCAGCTTTTTGCCTGTCAAGGCAGTTGACATTGAATTTCTGATCCGTATATCCCTTGAAGTTGGCGGACATGCTATTTTCCACGTAATGATATAATATGTCGCTTATGTAGCATGCTTTTTGGATATGCAAGATGTACTGTAAAACGAACACATCATCTTCACAGTACTTTATTGTTTCATTAAATTCCAGACCATTCTCTTTTATAAGGGATGCCTTGTAGATTTTATTCCATGGCCAACCAACGAAAGAGGTTGGAGTGAATAGTTCGATGACGGCCTGTCTTCTGTCATACAATGTGGTTGTTTTGATGTTTCGTTTCCATAGTAACGTGCCGTCTGTTGATTCCCTATAACATCCACAGCAAACTAAATCTACATCATTCTCTTCCATAGCCTTTACCATTCGTTGTAGGAATTTCTTGTCCAAGTAGTCATCCGAATCAATAAAACAAATAAGCTCCCCTTTGACGTTTTTTAGTCCTATATTCCTCGCCGAGCTTACTCCACCGTTCCCTTTATGAAATAACCTTATCCGATTATCTTTCTTAGCATACTCATCACAAATTCTCCCTGAATTATCCGTACTCCCGTCATTGATTAAAAGCACTTCAAAATCAGTGAACGTCTGGGCTAATATGCTATTTATGCAACGAGGCAAAAATTGCTCCACATTATATACCGGAACAATAACTGAAATTTTAGGATTATTCATAATACAGATAAGAAGTTATTTTTTAGTTTATCCAATACTGCAACGAACTTGCCTTTTACAAAAAATTGCTCATTTTTTGTGCATCCAATGAAATAGATGACAAGAAGAATCCAACATGCAGTGATTAAACATACAACGAGGAAAGAGGCTATATTTACATTCATGTTGCAATAAACAAGCATAGGAATAATTAAGGCAAGAATACCAACTTTCAATACGGGTTTTATGACATCAGCGATATACTCACGTAAAGGCATAACTATCAATGGTAGTACAATCCGTATGCGTACATATTGCGTACATATTTCCACAAGAATATGCACAAGAAAAACATGTTCGGGAGGAATACGAAAGAATCTCAATAAAAGGTAAGCCACGGGCACAATAGATAATAACATGCTGCCTTCTATCAATTGAAACTTCTTTAACTTTCCCGTAGCATGTACGGCTGTTATGATGGGATTGGACAAGGCAAACAAGATTCCCGTACACAATATCAAGCGTAAGAAATTGACTGTATGTTCGGGTACTGCGCCCAACCACCATTTTAATATGAGCGGTGCTTCCAACATAAGAGGCAGCGATATGAGCAGCATCAGATAAAAAGAAAACTTCGAACTTACCTTTAAAAGCCGATGCATGTGGGCATAATCGCCTGTGGCATAACTTTTCGTCAATTGAGGATTCAATGCCATCTGGAAATTGGTGCAAAACTGACGGGTTACGTTCTGCACTTGTACGGCAATACCCCGCGCAGCATTCACCGCAGGACCAAAAAAGATATTCAGTAAAACGTTGATGCCCTGTGTATAGCCGATAACAGCTAAACTCCCGTTCATCGTCCAACCGGCAAAAGCAAATATTTCTTTAAACAACTTCTTGTCAAAACTCAGTTTGCTCCGGGTCTCCTCAAAATGTTTCCGGCAATAAATACTATAAACAATCCGGTCGAATATCTGGATGCAACAGAACAAAGCCGCATAAACAATCAGTTTGTCGTATGGAATTACTAGCAACAGATAGACTATCAATAACTTCAATACCGCATCGACGATACTTATGTAAGCGAATGCCGACATCTTTTCATGCGCAATGATGCTTGCATTGTAAGGCACACTGATTACACTCAGCACAAACGAAATGATAGAAAACTGGTAAACCCAAAAGGCTGCTGTTTCACGTGTCTCAGGAATTTGTAATTGTGTGGTCATAAACCACAGTCCGATCGTTTCGCCGATTACAACCACCAAGCCTGCCAATAATAAATGGATGCTTAGAATATTGCCGAATGTTTTTTTCATTATCTCCATATCTCCCTTGCCCAAGTCGTATGTGATATAACGGGAGGAAGCTCCGGCAAGTGAACCTGTAAGAAAACCTAACATGGTAATAACTCCACCTACCACATTGTTGATACCGAAATCTTCCACTCCCAGTACTTGAAGTATGACACGGGATGTATAGAGATTGATACCAATCATCAACAGCATCCTGAAGTAAAGCAGAAGCGTGTTTTTCGCTATGCGACGGTTATTGGTGCTAACTGGAGAAGTCATGCAGTCGTTCTGAGTTAAGTAGCAGGTTTAGTTTTCTCCGTGGCTTTTCCTCCATATAAGCGTTCCTGAGTTCCAAAACCTTCCTTTATCCAACTCGGTTTTGGCATAAAAGGCTCCCAAATAATATTTACCGGAATCACCTTCTTCATCGGAAAGGAAAAATTCAAAGTATCCTCCGGAAAAATGGTTGGCAGTCAATTCGCAGGCATAGTTTGTACCCAAACCTTGCAGGTAACGGGGATTCTCAAAACTTAATGGAAACAACTCCGAGCAAAGGTTGTTCAGCATACAATAGGTTTCCATCAGTTTTTTCATCATGGGATGGAGAAAGCCATTATAATAAAGCATGACAAATTCGTACCTTGACAAGGTTGCCCTTACGAAAGTGGCATACTTGTATTGCTCTTGCTCACCCAACCAGTCATTCTGTTGTATGAACTTCAGAATAGTGTAAAGGTGACCAAACGTGACAATCATACTAGCAAAAGCCAATGCGAAAATAAGAAGGACGTTCACCACTCCAAAGCTGCCGCTAAACAATGCGGACGTACAATCATTCCCCCCCGTAGAGAATATACACATTGTTGGGGATAGATGTTTTATCAAGAAAAATCCTCCTATACAGACAGAGAGGCATATCGCACAGGCAATAAGCCACCATATTGCCGTATTAGGTGCTTTTATAGAATCGCTACCATCTTCCTCTGTTATCCTTTTTTGTTTCATAGCTGTTTTCAAACTATTGTCAATGTTGATTTAACAAACTGTTTTCAAATAAGTTAGCAATCAAATTTAAATGATACTATTGAGGGATGTTGAAGGCGTTTCCATTCGTATATAAATTCTTCTATCATATACATGGTTGTGCGGTTGTTGGGTTATACTGTTTTGAGGCTATACGGCCTGAATATCATGAGGTCAGCAACTTAATACAAGTCTTCTTGTTTACTTATTTACTTACCCCTTTCCGCTTGCCAACTACAAAAACTGTATGTATTCAGGCTGTACCTCCACGGCAGCGGCAAGGAGATTGGGAAGTTCTACGAACAGACGCTTGACATGTGCGCCTTGGATTTTCTGCAAATTCCCTTCATATCCGTCCAACGGACCGCCCACGATGCGCACTTTCCTGCCTATCATGTCGGAGGATATTTCTTCGGGCGTGTAATAGCGCGGATTCTCGGAGGACTGAACAGCATGGATGAAGCGTTGCATGTCGCTTTCCCTGACCGTCATCGGGATTTTGTAGCCACCGCGCAAGTAACGATATTGCACGGTATTGTATTTCTCGACTATAGGGTCAACTGCCAGCCGCGTGCCATTCACAAAAAGTAAGTCCTGAATGAAGGGCACTTCTTCCCGGCAACGCCTCCCGTGCTTCACAGAAAGTTTCCACACCATGGGTGTGAACACCTCCATCCCCAAATCCTTGAACAGTTTGTATGCAGGCTGCTTAGCATTGCACCGCTTAAGGTCGCGCATGACGAACCATAGCAGACGGTCTTGTACAGGGGTATGGAAGTCGTTCATTTTTCAGGTATGGGTATCTTTTCTAATCCTGCAAGCTATCGTAATTCACACGGCAACAAGCAGTTACAAAAACCAAGCTATTGACTTCTATTAAGTCCATAAGATTGTTCCATCGCTGTCACTACTCATAATAGCGTTTGTGTCGATATTGATTTTCATGACGTTTTTTGTCCGTCTCCTAATATGAGATGGATATTCTTGTAGAACAGCTAAATCCCAACAGCTTACAAAGTTTTCATAAAAAGATTCCGTCAATAAATTGCTTAATCCGTTGCCGCTTCATGAAAAATAAGCGCAAATAAATTTGTCAAAACACTTGATGTTTAATTATTTTTACTACCTTTGCAGCTGAATATCCATCTCATATTAGGAGAGGAACATTTTTCGAAACAGTCGTTTGCGTCAAAGCCCCTCCAAAATCATACGGTTTACTTTATCCACTTCGCTTGACTTTATCGAGTCGAGGTAGATTTGCGTGGTCGTTTCCGAATCGTGCCCAAGACCTTCGCTTATGACTGCCAACGGTACGTCCCTGCCACGTGCGATGGTGGCCCAGCTGTGGCGCGCATAATACATTGACAATGACAACGGCAGTCCTGCCCGGTTTGCTATGTCTTTCAGGAGCCTGTTGGTTTTCCTCATCTGATTCTGGTACTGCCTGCGCTCGCTTCCATCCTCACGGGTAATGATTGGCAGGAGATAACTTGTGCCATCGGACTTGTATTTGTCTATGATGTCCTGCATCTGCTTGGTCCATTCTATCATCATGAGCTGTCCCGTCTTCTTGCGGCGGTATGCCAGGCAACCGTTGTTCAGGTCGGCCTTTTTCAGGTAAGCCATATCTATGAAGGACATTCCGCGCGTGCAGAAGCTGAACATGAACATGTCCCTCGCGAAATCCATACTCGGCTTTCGCGACAGGTCCAGAGCGCTGATTTTCTTGATTTCGCTGAACGGCAGGCTCCTTTTCACAGTCTTGTCTATACCGCAGTAGACCTTCCTGAACGGATGACGGTCGGGTGTCAATCCCTTTTCTACTGCCAACTTGTAGTTGGTGCGCAGGATACGCATATAGAAAGAGGTGCTGTTGCGTGTCAATCCGCATTTCCGCATCCATGCCTCGTAGAGTTCCATAAGCATGCCGTCCATCATGTCGAACGTCAGGTCAACACCCTTACGGAAACACGTGAAGCTGTTAAGCATCGAACGGTAGGTCTCGGATGAGCGTACCTTTCCTATCTGTTCCTTGTGATGTATCTGCCTGCGGATGAAGTTGAACACGCTGTCCATCGTGCCTATGCCGGACGAAAAGTTGGCAGCGATTTCGTCAAGGTTTACCGGGACGCTTTCCTGTACCATCCGCTGTAACCTGTTCAGTTCCCACTGTAGGGCCGATTCTACCGAAACAAGGTGGGCGTAACGCGGCGAGGACGACGTGGGCAGGGCTATCCTCCCAACCTCGCCGTTCCATTCCCCGGCAAAGATTTTATACCTGCTCGTTATCCTGCGCACCGTGCGTCCGTATATCAGTTGAAACACAATTGAGCCTTCCTTGCCCGGAGTCGTTGACGGCCTGAATTTTAGTTTTATAGATGTCATGATCCAATGTTTTCTTGTTCTTTATATAAATGTCGGCTACAAATTCCACATTATTATATATTGGGGCAAAGCCATATCCCAAACCGCCCATGGATTCTGCGCCAAACGATTTTCCGTTCTAAGCCAAACGATTTTTCAATCTGCAGAGAACGATTTTCAGGTATGCCGACATCTGTTTTACGGGCTTTGCCGTACCGTACGCCCTGCCCCACCTCCTACAAACCGTTTTTCGCCCGAAAAGGTTCGCTTCCTTCAGACCTCTTCTGTACCAACGTTTTAAGGTGAACTTTCTACCTCCCAATCTTTCACCGAAATTTCACTGAAAAACGATTGTCCGCATGAAACTGTTTTTAACGAATTTGAAGTTACATTGGTTTTCAACATGTTACGGTGAAGGACTTGACAAGGGCTTTTCCATTTCGTATATTTGCAAACGAGAAAACACCGAAAACACAAAGCATAATGGACTTCAAGAAAATCGCGCATGCCGCCGTCTGCAGGTGGAATGAAAAACGGCATGCGGACAAAACGGCGGACACCCGTCGTACCAACTTACCGGAAACCGGAAACTCCACTGCCCCACAGGACAATACCCTTCCCGAAACAACGGGGGCCATCCTCCGGGTAGCGGAAGCCGCACCCGCTGTCCGTGAGACGGCATCCCTAAAAGCCGCCAACCTCGAATCCGCCCTCGGCAGCTTCCTCGCCGGACGATACGGGTTCCGCTTCAACGTGCTCACCGGAGCCACGGAATTCCGCTGCCTGCCAGATGAGGGAAACGGGAACTTCCGGCCCGTCACGGAACGCGACCTGAACGCCGTATGCCTCGAAGCGCACCGACACGGCATCGACTGTTGGGACCGCGACGTGGCACGCATGGTGCACTCCGCAGACGTACCGGAATACCATCCCTTCCGGCAGTATTTCCAACGGCTTCCGGCATGGGATGGGCGCGACCGGCTGCACGACCTAGCCGCCCGCGTGTCGGACAGTCCCCTGTGGATACAGGCCTTCCACCGGTGGATGCTCGGACTGGCCGCGCAATGGGCAGGTCTTTCCGACGGGCTGCACGCACACAGCACCGCGCCACTGCTCGTCAGCGACGAACAGGGACTCGGGAAGTCCACCTTCTGCCGCGCCCTGCTGCCACCGCAGTTACAGGCCTACTACACCGACAGCGTCGACCTCGCACGCCCCGACAAGGTGGAACGGCAGCTCACCGAGATGGGATTGCTGAACCTCGACGAGTTCGACCGTATC
>NZ_GL883868.1:0-27658 GCF_000205165.1 Paraprevotella xylaniphila YIT 11841
CGGGGACTACCAGTTGCAAGGCCCGTTGCTTTACCAAGGGAAACCCGTCAAGCGTTGGGACATGGGCACGTTCCAGGACAGCGACGGCAGGGGCTACCTGCTCATCCACCACGGCCCCGTCTACCGCCTGAGCGATGATTACCATTCCGTGGAAACCGAAGTGGCCCACGTCAAGGGTGTCGGCGAATCCCCTGCCATGTTCAAAAAGGATGGCATATACTACTTGCTCTATTCGAACCTGACCAGTTGGGAGAAGAACGACAATTTCTACTTTACCGCCCCACGGATAGAAGGCCCGTGGACACGACGCGGCCTGTTCTGCCCGGAAGGCCGACTCACCTACAACTCGCAAACCACTTTCGTTTTCCCCCTTCGGCACGGCAACGACACCGTTCCCATGTTCATGGGCGACCGTTGGTCGTATCCCCGTCAGGCTTCCGCCGCCACATACGTGTGGATGCCCCTGCAGGCAGAAGGCACAAAACTATCCATGCCTGAATACTGGCAGGCATGGGACATGCGCACGCTCCGCCCCACGGATGCCCTGAAAGGCGGCAAAATGCTTCCTTCCGGAAAAATCAGGTGCCCCGCACATTGGAGACGGGAAGACGGCGCGCTCGTGTCGGACACCCCGGACAGCAAAATGGAAATGGAGTTCGAGGGCACCCACGCGGCAATCATCGGAGAATCCGGCCCGTTAGGCGGATATGCCCGTGTCAGCGTGTTAGATTCCCAACGAGATACGGTATATTCCTCGCTCGTGGATTATTACAGCAAATACCCCGAAACGGCCATCCGCATCATTACGCCCTGCAAACCTCGGGGCAAATACACGCTTTGCGTGGAAGTGACCGGCATCAGTCCCGTATGGACCGACAAGTCAAAGAAGATTTACGGCAGCAAGGGATGCCGCATCGGCATCAGGCAAGCCTGCATCTTTGAAGAATAAGGTTAAGTACAAGATATTGTTGTATCATAAAATAAAGCGGATAAGATTCATTCTTTATCAATCTTATCCGCTTTTTGTATGAGATTGTCGTTGTTACTTCACATTTCCCACTTTAATCAGGTATTCGGCAATCTGCACTGCATTCAGTGCGGCACCTTTCTTGATTTGGTCGCCTACGAGCCAAAGCGTCATGCCGTTTTCGTTGGCCAGGTCCTTACGGATACGGCCTACGTATACATCGTCTTTTCCGGCCAGGAAGAGCGGCATGGGGTAAGTCTGTGTGGACGGGTCGTCCATCAGTTGCACGCCTTCGCCGTGGGTGATGGCTTCACGCACTTCCTCTACCGTGAGCGGACGTTCCGTTTCCAACCAGATGGCTTCCGAATGGGAACGCAGGGCCGGTACGCGCACACACATGGCCGAACATTGCACGTCGCTGTGCATGATCTTCTGTGTCTCGTTGAACATCTTCATTTCCTCTTTGGTATACCCGTTGTCTTGGAATACGTCAATTTGGGGGATAACGTTATAAGCCAACTGATAGGCAAACTTCTTCACGGTGACGGGTTTGCCTTCCAGTACTTCACGGTACTGCTGTTCCAATTCGGCCATGGCAGCGGCACCCGCTCCGCTGGCAGCCTGATAGCTAGCCACGTGGATGCGTTTGATATGGCTCAGGTTTTCGATAGGTTGCAGGGCCGTGACCATCATGATGGTCGTACAGTTCGGGTTGGCGATGATGCCGCGCGGACGCTCCAAGGCATCTGCTGCGTTACATTCGGGCACGACGAGAGGCACGTCCTTGTCCATGCGGAATGCACTTGAATTATCTATCATGACTGCACCGTAACGGGTGATGTCTTCGGCAAATTCTTTGGATGTGCCGGCACCGGCCGAGGTGAAAGCGATGTCGATGTCTTTAAAATCATCGTTGTGCTGAAGAAGCTTCACTTCGATTTCTTTGCCACGGAATTTGTATTTGGAACCTGCACTGCGTGTTGAACCAAATAAAACGAGTTCGTCCAATGGGAAGTTTCTCTCTTCGAGCACACGCAGGAATTCCTGACCCACCGCGCCGCTCGCACCTACAATAGCTACTTTCATTTCATATAATTTTTAAAAGTTGTGATGATTCCGGTTGCAAAAATAGATAATTTATTACGATTGGACATACAAAATGGAAACTTTTTCGTTACTTTGCATCTTAAATTAATACAGATACTCATGCAGATGCCCGACTTGTCTACATATTTTCCCGTCACGGATCCCACGTGGATATTCTTTTTAGTGTTGAGCATCATTCTGTTTGCACCTATCTTATTGGGTAAACTGAAGATACCCCACATTGTCGGCATGATTTTGGCCGGTGTGTTGATTGGGCCATACGGTTTGCATGTGTTGGACAAGGACAGCAGTTTTGAACTGTTCGGGAACGTGGGCTTGTATTACATCATGTTTTTGGCCAGTTTGGAGATGGATATGCAGCACATGAAACGGATTCGTTGGCAGGCGTTGACGTTGGGGTTGGCGGCATTTGTTTTTCCCCTGACGATGGGTGTCGTCAGCAATGTGTTCCTCCTGAAATACAGCCTGGTGACTTCCGTTCTGTTGGCCAGTATGTATGCCTCGCACACCTTGATAGCCTATCCTATCGTGATTCGATACGGGGTGTCGCGTAACCGCAGTGTGAGTATTGCGGTGGGGGGAACTATTGTGACCGATACGCTGACCTTGTTGGTATTGGCTTTCATCTCGGGCATGTTCCGTGAGGAGGTGCACGGAGGTTGGTTCGGCGTTGTACTTTTGTTGAAAGTCTTCTTGCTTTCCCTCTTCATCGTATATTCTTTTCCCCGTATTGCCCGGTGGTTTTTCCGTCGGTACAACGATCCGGTCATTCAGTTCATCTTTGTGTTGGCCATGGTCTTTTTGAGTGCCGGCTTGATGGAACTCATTGGGATGGAAGGGATATTAGGGGCCTTTTTGGCCGGACTGGTATTAAACCGGCTTATTCCGCATAGCGCACCGCTGATGCACCATTTGGAATTTGTGGGCAATGCTTTGTTTATTCCTTATTTCCTTATCGGGGTCGGCATGATTATCGACCTGCGTGTGTTGTTCGGGTCAGGTGAGGCATTGAAAGTAGCCGGTGTGATGATAACCATGGCGTTGGCCGGAAAATGGATCGCTTCGTGGGTGACTCAGAAGGTCTTTAAGATGTCGGTATTGGAGCGGGAACTGATGTTCGGTCTGAGTAACGCCCAGGCGGCGGCTACGCTTGCTGCGGTATTGGTGGGCTATAATATCATTTTGCCTTCCGGCGGGAGGCTGTTGAATGAAGATGTGCTGAACGGTACGATATTATTGATATTAGTGACATGTGTGGTCAGTTCGTTGATTACGGATGTGGCGGCACGAAGGTTGGCTTTACAGGATGGTAATATCAGTGAACCGCGTCCGTTGGACGAAGAGTCGGCTTTGATTGCCTTGGCCTATCCCGACACGGTGGATTATTTGGTCAACATGGCTTTGTTGATGCGGAAGGACAAGTCGGAGGCTCCGATGAGTGCTGTCAATGTGGTGTTGGACAATGATGACAAGGCACGTGAACAGGGGATGAAACTGTTGGAGGCTGCATCTGCCATCGCTTCGGCTGCCAATGTGCAGATGCAGACCAAAGTGCGTCTGGCTACTAATTTGTCAAATGGTATTATCCATTGCATGAAGGAGAACGATTACTCCGAATTAGTGGTAGGATTACACATGCAGAATTCTCCTTCCGAGTCGTTTTTCGGGCCGGTGCTGATCAGTTTGTTGAACCGCCTGAACCGTCAGATTACGATGATACGCTGTACGGTGCCGGTCAATACGATTCGCCGCATTCATGTTGCCGTACCGGCCAAGGCCCAGTTTGAGGCCGGTTTTTATCATTGGGTAGAGCGCGTGGCCCGTTTGGCTGTAGGACTGGGCTGTAGGATTATTTACCACGCCCATCCCGATACGATTCGGATTTTACAACGTTATCTGGAAACTTACCACGCGTCTATCCGTGCGGAATATGTCCAGACCGATGGCGGAAATGAGTTGAAACGTATTTCGCGGGAGGTCAGAGAAGACCACATGTTGGTGGTCGTGTTGGCGCGTAGAGGGTCTATTTCTTTCCGTCCGTCATTCGACCACATTCCCCGCCAAATCAAAAAGTACTATATGAATACGGGGTTAATGTTGATTTTCCCGGACGTGTATGCCGAGGCTGCGACGAAGGATGTGAGCGTGAACGAGCCGTTGACAACCGATTTGCGTTACGAGGCGGCCAAGGAGTGGTATAAGAATTGGTTGTCGCGTAGCAACGGAAAGGAGGATGGCCAATGACAACACCGGATTGGTTAGAGCGTACGTCGCTTCTGATGGGACCAGGCAAGATGGAACGTTTCCGCCGGGCACATGTCTTGGTGGTCGGTACGGGGGGCGTAGGAGCGTATGCCGCCGAGATGTTGGTACGTGCCGGAGTCGGCCGGTTGACGTTGTTGGATGCCGACCGGGTGCAACCAAGCAATATCAACCGCCAGTTGTGTGCCCTGCATTCGACGGTCGGGGAGGAAAAAGTCCGCGTGTTGGAGCAGCGCTTTAAGGATATCAATCCGGAACTCGGCTTGACCGTGCGGGATGAATTTCTGGAAGAGCAGTCGGTCGGTGCTTTACTGGAGAGCGCGAAGTTTGACTTTATCGTTGATGCCATCGACACGATAGCACCGAAATGTGCTTTGATAGAAGAGGCGATGAAAAGACGCGTCAGGATCGTGAGCAGCATGGGGGCCGGGGCGAAAACGGATATTACCCAAATCCGTTTTGCCGACTTGTGGGAGACGTTTCATTGCGGGTTGAGCAAAGCCGTGCGGACCCGGCTGAAAAGAGACGGCATGCGTCGTCCGTTACCGGTGGTGTTTTGCGCCCAGCAGGCAGACCCGGCCGCTTTGGTCCAGGTAGAGGGAGAACGGAACAAGAAGACCACGACGGGCACGGTGAGTTATATGCCGGCCGTGTTCGGCTGTTACTTGGCACAATACGTGATAAGCAGGTTATAGAAGGATTATGATAGAAGTCAGGAGTATAAGGAAAAGTTTCGGTTCGCTTGAAGTGCTCAAAGGAATCGACCTCGATATCAGTAAGGGCGAGGTGGTGAGCATCGTGGGGCCGAGTGGGGCCGGAAAGACCACGTTGTTGCAGATTATGGGGACGTTGGATAAGCCGGACAGCGGAAGTGTCCGGCTCGACGGGGTTGCCATGGAAAGCTTGGACCGCAAGGAAATGGCGGATTTCCGTAACCGGCGCATCGGATTCGTGTTTCAGTTCCATCAGTTGTTACCCGAGTTCACTGCACTCGAGAACGTGATGATTCCGGCATACATCGGGCGTGCTTCCACAAGCGAGGCCAAGGCGAGGGCACAAGAACTGTTGGACTTCATGGGACTGTCCGACAGGGCTTCCCACAAGCCTAACGAGCTTTCGGGAGGAGAAAAGCAGCGGGTGGCTGTGGCACGCGCTTTGGTCAACCATCCTTCCGTAGTCTTTGCCGACGAACCTTCGGGGAGTCTGGATACGAAAAACAAGGGAGAGCTACATCAGCTGTTCTTCGATTTACGGGAACGGTTCGGGCAAACGTTCGTCATTGTGACCCACGATGACGGGTTGGCACGTTTGACAGACCGTACCATTCACATGAAAGACGGTTTGATAACCGATGATAAAAATATATCCCTATGAACATAGAATTAGGAAAGATGAACCGCCTCAGGGTGGTTAAGGCCGTGGATTTCGGCATGTATTTGGATGGAGGCGATGCAGGAGAGATTCTTCTTCCGGCACGTTATGTGCCGGAAGGTTGCAGCGTGGGAGACGAGTTGGATGTCTTCTTGTACTTGGATAGTGAAGAACGTTTGGTCGCTACCACGCAGACGCCTTTGGCCCAAGTCGGAGATTTTGCTTATTTGCAGGTCGCGTGGGTAAACAATTACGGGGCGTTCCTCGATTGGGGGCTGATGAAAGATTTGTTCGTGCCATTCCGTGAGCAGAAGCTCAAGATGCAGAGGGGGCAGAGTTATATCGTGCATCTGCATATCGACGAGGAAAGCTACCGCCTGATGGCTTCGGCCAAAGTGGAACATTATTTGTCGGACGAGATGCCTCCTTACAGCGAAGGCGATGAGGTGCAGGTTTTAGTCTGGCAAAAAACGGATTTGGGTTTCAAGGTCATTGTGGACAACCGTTTTTCCGGCTTGGTTTACGACAATGACTTGTTCCGGCCTTTACATACGGGAGACCGTATGCAGGCTTATATAAAGCAAGTCCGTCCGGACGGTAAACTGGATGTCACCTTGCAGAAACAGGGCAGGGAAGCGGTGGACGATTTTTCGCAAGTGCTTTTGGAACACTTGCAGCATAATGCCGGCCGTACCTCTTTGTGTGATAAGAGTCCGGCAGAAGAAATTTACGCGATGTTCGGTGTCAGCAAGAAAGTTTTCAAGAAAGCCGTGGGCGACCTTTATAAGAAAAGGCTTATCGAAATCACGGACGAGGGCTTGCGTCTGGTCTGACCTTCCGGAAAGATTGGGCATAAAAAATCAGCGTCGGAAAGTTCCCTTCATGGGATATGCTTTCCGACGCTGTGTGGTTTTGAAACGTATGAGGCTTATTTGTCGCCGCCGATTGTGCGCTTTTCTGCGATACGGGCCTTTTTGCCGGTAAGTTTGCGCAGGTAATACAATTTGGCGCGGCGAACTTTACCAATCTTGTTCACTACGATGCTGTCAATGTTCGGGCTGTCAATCGGGAATATACGTTCTACTCCCACCGTTCCGGACATTTTGCGAACCGTGAAACGTTTTTTGTTCTGGTGGCCTGAAATCTTGATGACCACACCACGGTACTGCTGGATACGCTCTTTGTTACCTTCGACGATTTTATATGCCACGGTAACGGTGTCGCCTGCTTTGAATTGGGGATGTTCCTTACCGGTAGCAAACGCTTCTTCTGCAATTTTAATTAAATCTGCCATTGTTTGTTTTAATCATTAAATTGTTTGTCGTCCCAATACAACATAACAGGGAACTCTGCATCCTGCCAGCGATTGTACGGAAAGCGGTGCAAAGGTACGGCTATTTTATGGAATAACCAAAGGCTTATGTGTTTTTTCAGCCTGATTGACAGGGCATGGACTTTTTTTTCGTAAATTTGGCCGTGGAATACAAACCAAATATGATGAGAACATTCAGAATTTTGTTTTTATACGTATGTTGCGGGTGGTCTGCGGCAACGTTTGCCCAACGTTACGAATTGGGAGACGTGAAAGCCGGGCGTTATGAGGTGACCCGTCGTCTGGACGCCAATCCCGATAGCGGGGCTTTGCGCGTGGTGGCTCCTTATCGTCATGCCGTAGACAGCATGATGTCGCCGGTGTTGGGAGAAAGCGAAGTGGCTATGCGGGCAGACCGTCCCGAGAGCCTTTTGTCGAATTTTGTGGCCGACGTGTTGCGTGAGGGGTCGCTCCGGGTGGGGAAGATGGCCGATATCGGCCTATGCAATATCGGCGGGCTGCGGAGCACGATGCCAAAGGGCAAGGTGACGTATGGAGATGTGTTGGAAATAGCCCCGTTCGAGAATCACCTGTGCATCCTCTCTTTGGACGGGCGTAAACTGACGGAGCTGATGGAACAGATAGCTGCCGTAGGGGGCGAGGGGATCAGCGGTGCGCGTCTGGTCATTACCGCAGACGGACGCTTGTTGAGTGCCGAGGTCGGGGGAAAACCGATTGACCCCAATGGTATATATGTGATTTCCACGTTGGACTATCTGGCCGAGGGAAATGACAAAATGTATGCCCTGAAAGATAATTTGTCGAAGAATGTCACGGATATAGCCGTACGCGATTTGATCATGGAGTCCATTCGCCGGACGGCTGCGCAAGGGGATAAAATCACGGCCCGTATGGAGGGTAGAATCGTCAAACAATGAGAAACCGGACAATGAAAAAGGTGAAGATTATGATGTGGTCGGTCTTGTGCGGACTGGCAAGCACCGTGTTTGCGGTGCAAGGCGGTGAAGTGGAATTACGTATCGTGCACACTAATGACACGCACAGTTGTGTGATGCCGGTCAACCCTAATTCGTCCGATACGGCATTGGCGGATAAAGGCGGTTTTGTGCGCCGTGCGGCACTGGTGCGCGATTTGCGTGCAGAAGACCCGGACTTGCTGCTTTTTGACAGCGGTGACTTTTCACAAGGTTCTGCTTATTACAATTTGTATAAAGGGGATGTGGAAGTAAAGTTGATGAACGAAATGCGTTATGATGCGGCCACCATCGGGAATCATGAGTTTGATTTCGGGTTGAACAACATGGCGCGCATATTCCGCGAGGCTGATTTCCCTATCGTTTGTGCGAATTATCATGTCGAAGGCACGGTGTTGGAGGGATTGGTACGCCCGTATGTCATATTGGAACGTAAGGGAGTGAAGGTCGGAGTGTTCGGATTGGGCACGCAGTTGGAGGGAATGGTTGCTTCAGAGAATTACAAAGGGGTGACGTATGAAGACCCGGTTACGGCAGCCAATCGCGTGGCCGATGAACTGAAGAATAAGGATCACTGCGACCTTGTGGTGTGCCTCTCCCATTTAGGGTGGGACATCGACGGTCTGGACGACACGGAATTAGTGCCGGCCACGCGCCATATCGACATTGTGCTGGGCGGCCATTCGCATACTTATTTCGAGCATCCCGAAGTATTGAAAAATGCCGAGGGGAAGGATGTGTATTGCAACCAGATGGGCAAGCACGGGCGTTATGTCGGCATGTTGCTGTTGGAAATGTCGCCGACAGAAGACTGACCCTTATTCAAAATAGAGCGTCAGTACAATCATTTTCGACGATGCCCCATCCAAAGAATTGGTGAATTTTCGCAGCGAATTGTCTATCAAATCGTTGCGGTTTTTTTGTAGAATGTCCGCCAATCCGAAACAGAACTTCAGTTCGGGGATGAGCTTGAAAAAGGGCAGGTAGATGTCGCAGCCCATGCCCACTTCGATATAACAGTCGAAAGGTTTCATGAGCAGGGCTTTTTGTTTCTTGGTAGTCAGGTCTACCATCGGGTTCACGCCTGCAATGAAATAAGGGCGGAAGTTGTTATAGCGTGGGGCGGCGAACTTCAAGTCCAACGGGACGGAAATATAAGTCGATTTGATGTTTTGCGTACTGTCCTGCCCCGTTCTTTGTTCATGGAAAGACACGTGCTTCTGTCCGAAATGCAGGGTAGGGACGAGGCGCAGGGACAAATAGGTGTTCAGGCGCATTTCACCTAATACGCCCACACTGAATCCCGGACTGTAGTTGTCCACATCGGCATACCATTGCTCGCCGGTTTCCGGGTCTACATAGCCGTTGTTTTTCAGTTCCAGGTCCTGCATGTGTACGCCGAAGAGGAACCCATAGTGGAATCTCCTTTGGTCGATGTACGGACGATGCTGGAGTTTACGCTCCTGTGCCATCATGCCATACGCGGACAATAGGCAAAGGAGGACGGCCAGAATTCTTTTCATGAATCATTGATATTTATTAGAAAACAACGCAAAGATACGCAGCTTATTGCATTTGGCCGTGGCTTTTCGGATGAAAATCACTAAAAATAGTGAGAAAATATTTTGGGGGATTCTATTTAAATACTAACTTTGCGGTATCGTTTGAATAAAACAAGGCATTAATAATTTAAATTCTAATCAATATGGCTTACGTAATTGGTGATGATTGTGTAGCTTGCGGTACTTGCATCGACGAGTGTCCGGTAGGCGCAATTTCTGAAGGTGAAAAATATGTAATCAACGCTGACGCTTGCACGGAGTGCGGTACTTGCGCTGATGTTTGTCCTTCGGGTGCAATTTCTCTCTAAGACAGGGGAGATTACATAATCTTTAAAAAGTTAGACAAGAAAGGCCTTCTCTTCCGAAAGGGGGAGAAGGTTTTCCGTTTATAAGGACAAGAGGTATGCAAGAGGGATTTTTGATTGTAGGCAGAGGGTTGGGGCAGGTCATGTTCCAGAACAATGCGGTTTCGGGTTTGTTGATGTTAGTGGGAATAGCTTGCAACTCGTGGCTATTGGCTCTTTTGGCCCTCTTGGGGAATTTTGTCGGTACGGTGACGGCATTCTTTTCCGGATATTCAAAAGAAGATATAGAGGATGGTTTGTATGGTTTCAATGGTACGTTGGTGGGCATTGCCGTCGGCGTGTTTATGGAGCCGGGGGTGGCTTCCCTCCTTTTGTTGGTGGCGGGTTCCATGCTCTCCACATGGATAGCCCGCGTGTTCGCTTATCAGAAACTTCTGCCCGGTTTCACGGCTCCTTTCATCCTTGCCGTATGGTTGTTGCAGGCCCTTTGCCGTGGGTGGTTCCCCTCATTGTTGTCATCTTCTGTGATGCCGGAAGAAACGGCAGCCGACTGGTTCCGGGCCTTTAGCCTGAATATCGGTCAGGTGATGTTCCAAGGCGGCACGGTGCTTTCCGGACTTTTCTTTTTGGCCGGCATATTGCTCAATTCCCGCGTCCATGCCTTGTATACGGTGTGGGGTGCCTTGTTGCCTTTGGGCATGGTCTGGATGGTCGGTTCCGATTATGCAGCTTTCAATGCAGGTCTGTTGGGATATAACGCTGTGCTTTGCGCCATTGCTTTGGGCGACCGTTCCTGGGCAGGGGCAGCGTGGGCTACATTATCCGTCACGCTCTCAGTCCTTTTGCAGGTTTGGGGGATGAGTTTGGGAATGACTACGCTGACGGCCCCGTTCGTCGTGTCCGTTTGGCTTGTTTCAGGGATGCGGCGTGCCTTGTGCAGGAAATAGGTGTTTTTTTAATGCGCTGAATCTTACCGTTGCCTGTCCTATTGGCAGAGGCTTGTTTTGTCTTTTTGACGCTAAAATGCTTATTGGGGAGGCAGGGTGTAAGGTCACAGCCGTTTTTGTGGATGGAAAAAGACCTTTGAAAAAGGCAATGTATACGGGTTTTGCTTGTCGTTTAAACACATATTTTCACATTGTGCCCTTGTTTACGGGTTTTGTTGATGGATTTTAAGAATCAATCGCATGAGAATGATTTTTCGTTCGGCGCAGAAAAACATTTTTTTCTCCTCATGTTTGGGCAGGAAAGTCCGTTTTCCGGTGGAAAAGCCTACTGAAAGGGGTACGAAAAACGACGTTTATGGCCCTTTTTTTCTCTAAATGGAAGACGGTTGTTGTCAAAATCCGGATGACACGATAACAAGCAAATGCCGCCTTTGGCTTTCTCACGTATCTTCGGCCTGCGTACGGCTTGCCTTTCCGGTGTGCAAAAGGTTAGCGGGAGGCGTGGAATGACTGACAGAAGAGTTTTCGTCCGATGAGTGAGAATCGTTTCTTTTCATCGAAGCCTCGTGCCTGTTCGGAATAAAACATTCTCGTGAGGGTGGAACTGTCGTTTTGACAGTTTGTCGGAATGCCACTTGAAAAAGATGGGAACGCCCTGAGAAACAAAATCCTTTGTTTTGTTGACGGGTTCGGGGAAAACATATATCTTTGCCTTTATGAAAATGGAGAAACTGAGTCCGGAAAAGAAAAGTATGCTGTGTGAGAAGTTCGGGGATTACTGTCTGGACTTGTCCAAATTGATATTCGGTGGTGTCATATTGGCAGCCATTATGCAATTAGATATTGATACCGTATGGTTGTTTGTTGTGGGAACGGTCATTGTCGCTTTGACAGCGTACGCTGGGTATATTTTATATAGGATGTCTAAAAGATAATTGTTATGGGATTATTGATTTTTCTTTCATTTGTGGGATTGGTAGCTTTGGCCGTCATTATTTGGGGAACGCATGAATTGCGGAAAGACGCTTCAAAAAGATAAGGTGTTTAGCCGTAAATGGTTCGGTCTTGATTTTACTTGTGCGGCTTTGTAAAAAGAAACCCACCATTCCGGAATGTGCCGGGAATGATGGGTTTTGCTTGTGTGAAAAGTATCTGTTTTTAGAAACTTGTTTTTTGGACTTTCAGTGTGTTCTTTCCGCTTGAAAGGATGTAAATGCCTTGGTTCAGGTCGTCGATGCTGACGGAAGTCGCATGGTTCGCTTGTTTCAACATGCGGCCTTGCAGGTCGTAGACAGCAATGTCGTTTGGTTCTGCGAAGTAGAACGTATTGCCTACACGTTGGGCAGACAAAGTCTTCACACCGTTGATACCGTCGCCTCCGCTAACAGTGTATGCGGCAAGGGTTGTGGAGAAGTCTGTGATGTTGGCAGAGAGAAGGGCCTTGGTTGTGCCGTTCGTGGCGGCCCCGGTTACCAACAGGGGGACATCATTGTTTGTGGCCGTACCGTTTGAGCAGGTATAAGCCAATGATTGGGTAATGGTTTTCTCGCTGTTTTGGTCTTGAATGACATAACCATATAAAGAAACCTCCCCGTTGTTTACTGCCATGCTTGTGAAGTTCTCGTTGAAGTGTTGGGTGTCGCCATTGCCTTCATCAAGGCTACTTTGAGCAGTCCATTGTACTTCTAATGAGTTCTTGTCCAATGCCGTGACAAACAAGTCGCATCCTCCTACATGGGTGAGCTTGTTGTCGAAAGGCATCATTTGATGGAACGTTCCGCCAATGTAGAGGGTATTGTCTGCTATTTGCATTTTACCGATGTTGTTATAAGACGCTCCATTACTATGGGAGTCTGCATGGAATATTTTTGTTGTGGCCTTGCCATCTTGGATGGCAGCCGTGATGAAAGCATGTTCCACCATTCCATTCGTGTTATCGAACGCCAAAGTAATGTCTTCGCTTCCATTCGGATAAGTGAATGTCAGTGTGCCTTGGGCCGCAAAACACAAATATACGGAATTGCTTTCTGTCGTGAAGTTGATACTTTCTACTCCCATTTGATCACCTCCCAATTGGGTTTTAACACCGACTTGCGCTACGGATTCTGCATTGTCTAGTGCAGATGCATCCAATGAGAAAATACCGGCACTGATGAGGTCATCATACATGAAATCAAATATATTCATGTATATGCCTTTCCATTGTACATTGTCTATAGTTACGTCGCCAGTATACATGGCTGAAGCGTACAACTTTCCGTTGTTTGCTTCTATGTGGTTGATTTTTATATATGGAAATCCTTCTTGGGGAAAGTAAAGCCCACTGGAAGCTATTTCTGCATTGGCTTCCGGCCAAATGACTTTTGTAGCTTTCAACGCACCTTCGGCACTGTATGCCGCAATGAAACTGGACACTTGGTTTTCCACTTCTCCGGCCTTGCCGTTGACGGTTTGCGCTTTGCCATCCGTGCTTCCCACTTCCACGGCATCGGCCAAAGTCCCCGCCACGTAGACGTTGTTCTGCTCATCGGTGGTGATGGCCGTAATGGTGGCTGCACCGCGCAGACCGACAGCCCAAAGAGCGTTGCCGTTGGCATCGTATTTGGCCAGATAGGCACTGTTGGCAATCGGGTCAAGAACGGTGCTTCCGATGACAATCGGTTGCGTGAATGCTCCCGTGGCGTAGGTATTGCCTGCATTGTCCACAGCCGTGGGGGCTTGGAGGTTGAGTTCTTCCCATTTCGACACGGTATTTTCTACCGACTTGGACCACTTCTGTTGGTCGGCTGCAAATGCTTGCGTGCCCGTCAAGAACAGGCTACAAGCTGCGATAAGTAATGTTCTTTTCATAATGGATAATTTAAAAAAATGAATATTAAGTATTGTCATATTGGGTCCGGGAGGAGGTTACTCTTCCTCCAGTCCCGGATTGGCTGCAATGGCTTCGGAGGGGATACGTAACGTATAGCGTGAGTCATCCTTTTGCAATACGTAAGTTTCTCCCTTATAGGTCTTGGTCAGTTCCTGGCGAGTGGTACGACGCAGGTCAAACCAACGATGGCCTTCGAAAGCCAGTTCGCGGAAACGTTCGTTGTAGATTTCTTCCCGCAACTCATCTTGTGTCATGGCCAGGACTTCCGCCTCGTATGTGGGGTAGATGGCTGCAAGGTAACGTTTCTTCATCAGTTCCGTCAGGTAATGGCGGGCATTGTCCATGTCGTTCAGTTCCAAGGCGGCTTCTGCGGCGGTCAGGTAGAACTCGGCAGAGCGGAATGTGCAGCGGAACTCATTGGTTCCGGTCTTGAGGGCTTCTGTCGCACTGGATGAAATCTGTCGATAGAATTTGCTTCGGCGCATGTCGCCGCTACGGTAAAGAGACATCAATTCCGGATTCACGTATCCCACTCCAAGGGACGAGGCAATGAAAAGGCGTTCCATGGAAAGGATGGCTTCCACAGACTGGTAGTGGTTGGGCAATGTGGAGGATGTGGTGAGGTCTTCCAATTCACCATGCCTGTTCACGACATCTGTCGCATAGTCATAGGCGTTAGCCCAGTCTCCCCTGTACAAATACACTCGGGCGCGGAAAGCGTTGGCCGAAAGCGTGTTGAACCGGTAGGTCTCGCCTTCCGGCCAATTCTCTACGTTGAGCAGTTTTTCGGCCTCGTTTATGTCAGACAAGATGGAGGCATAGACCTCTGCCACGGTATTGCGCGACAGCACTTCGCGGACATCGCTGTTCAGTTTCAACGGGATGCCTTTGCTGGCTGCCGGATTACAATGTGTGTAAGGGGCTGCGTAGAGGTTCACCAAAATGAAGTGCATGTAAGCGCGTAACATATAGGCTTCTCCGGCCAGTTGGTTGCGTTCGGCTTGTGTAGCTTCAGTGATATTGTCTTTGTTTTCTATGACGGAATTGGCAATATAGTTTACGTAATAGTATCTTTGCCAACCGAACGAAAGTGTGGTTTGGTCGGGGGCGACATCATTCCAACACCAAATATCCAGATAGGAGTTTAGTGATTCTTGGTTTTGTTCGCCTTCCAAGGTTAACTCATCGCTTCGGAATGTGGCCATACCGCGGTCTGAGGGGATGGCTGAATAGGCTTCGGTGAGCAAGTCGCGAAACTCTTGCCCGGTTTTGGGCATGACCTTGCCGACGGGTTGGATGTCAAGGAAGTCGTTACAAGCTGTGAATGAAAGTAAGATGGCTATGAGCCACGCTATGTTAAAACATTTATTCTTCATTGTTCATTCTCCTAATTAAAAATTCACGTTAAGTCCGAAGATGAAACTTTTAGGGATGGGGGAGGCGTACGGATTCCCCATCGTTTCCGGGTCAAGATAATTATGATAGTTGCTGGCGATGACCCAAAGGTCACGTCCTTCCAACGATACAGACGCACTTTTCACTCCGATAGGCTTCAACCAACGTGTAGGCAGGTCGTAAGCAAGGCGGATGCTCTGGAAACGGAAGTAGTTCTGTTTCTTGACGTAAATATCCAAATTGTTCAGGATGGGATAGTTGTCATAAAAAGAATATTCCTCCGGCCTGTCGCTGCTGTTGATGAGCCTCGGGAACTTCCCGTCAGGGTTATCCGGTGTCCAACGGTCCAAGATGTCGCGGTTTGTGTTCAGACCGCGGTCATAAGTGGTCAGGCTGTAGCTTGGCGTGGTCTGCACGTGCATTCCGAAGTTGAAGATACAGTTGACGCTCAATGTCACGCGTTGGTATTTGAATGTATTCGTGAATCCGCCAGAAACTTTCGGGTCAGTGCTGCCCATGTAGGTCAACAGGTTACGTTGTTCTTCTGCGCTCAGAGAACTGGCACCGGCGTTATTAAGTTGGAAAAAGTCTTTAGCTGAAAGCTTTTGCCCGTCTTTTGTAAGGTATAAGGGGTAGCCTTCATCGTCCAGTCCGGCGGTCTTGTAAGCGAAGATGGCTCCCACCGGGTAACCTTCGCGGCTCGGCGTGGTGGAGTTTTCGGCTACGGTTTCCTGTAAGACGGTATTGTCGTTGAAACCGAAATTCAGATTGGTGAACCATGTGAAATCTTTGGTGTGGATGTTCCGTGTGGTCAAAGCCACTTCCACGCCTTGGTTCTCCATGCTGGCCCAGTTGACCGTGGTGGAAGAATAACCGGTTTCCAAGGGCAGCATACGCATACCGATAAGGTCTGTCCCTTTACGGTAGTAGTAGTCCACGCTCAATGAGATGGCATTGTCCCAAAGTGACAAGTCCAAGCCTGCATTCACGTTTTGTGTCTTTTCCCAACGCAAGTCCGGGTTAGGAGCATTCTGCGGACGCAATGCATCTTCAGGGTTGTTCGGCAGAATAGTGGCTTGCACATATTTTCCGATAAGATAAGGGGAAGTGTTCTTGTCAATGTTACCCTGCAGACCGTATGATGCACGGAGTCCCAAATTGTCTATGGCCGTGACATTCTTCATGAACGGTTCGTCGCTGATACGCCATAATCCGCTGACGGAATAGAGCGGAAGGTAACGGTACTTCTTTGCTACACCGAAAATATCCGATCCGTCAAAGCGGATGCTTCCTCCGAGTGTGTAGCGGTGGAGTAGCGTATAGGAACCGGTGGCAAACCATGAGACGAATGCATTTTCTGTGAATGTTTCGGTATGAAGAGGCAGGGCTTCTGCCGAGTTTTCCGTGGGGAATATGACTGGTACGGAAGTCAGTGTCCGGTTATCATATCCGTATGCGGCAGAAAACAAGGATTTGTATTCATTATGACGGATTTCCGTACCCAACATCACTTCCAATTCATGGATATCCTTGAAACGGTTGTCATATTCGGCCATGGCTTTCCATGTCCATTGGGTTTGGTGGCTGTCCGTAATTTTGTTGCTTCCTCCATCGGGAAGGAAGGTACGTTTGCCATCGCTGTAAGAATATGTGTTTTGTTCTTTCTCCCGTCGCATGGCGTAGCTGTTTTCCCCGGCATATTTTTCGATAGTACCTTCGTCCCATTGCAAACCGAATTGGGACGTAATTTTAAAATGTTCGTCCAGTTTGAGTTCTGCGTCGAAGATGGACATTAAAGATGTCGTTGTGTTGATGTTGGATGTGTTGGCGCGTTCCTCGAAAATGTTGAAGTCTGATACGATGTCGCCTTTGCTATGTTGTACGTTGACATCATAGATATAATCCCCTTCATCATCAAACGGGCGCAGGTAGGGGTTGGCGATGCGTGAATAATAAACAGGATTAGTGAACCCATCACCGTAGGTCAGGTACGACCTTTGCTTACGGCGGTTGGCAAATACGGAGGCACCCACTTTCAGTTTGTTGTTGATGCGGTAGTCGGTTTTCAGCGTCAGGTTGAAGCGGTCGTTCTTTACGCTTTCCACATTGCCTTGTTCCACATAGTAGCCTAAGGCGGAGTAGTAGGTGGCCTTTTCCGAACCGCCGGACAGGCTTACGTTGTATTCTTGGTTGAACACGTCCCGGAAGAGGATGTCGTTCCAATCCGTATTGACAGCCCGCAGGGCATTGATGTCGGCCTGTGCCTCGGGCGAGAGGGCGTTCCAGCCTCCGGCCTTGTAGGCATCGGTCAGCCCGTAGCCTGCAATGATGCGGGCTACGTCGCCTTTGTTTTCGCGGTAGGTATAATCGGACTGCAACAGGCCTAATTCAAGGTCAACCTTTTCATCAGAGTTCAGAAGGTTGAGGCGGTCTATGTCTGTCTTGGGGTTGTACGTCAACTTCATGGAGAAGTTGATTTGCGGCTTGCCTGCTTTTCCTTTTTTGGTGGTGATAACGATTACACCGTTTGCAGCCCGGGCACCATAAATGGCCGTGGCTGCTGCGTCCTTCAATACCGTGATGCTTTCAATGTCCTGCGGATTAATACCTGCGATTGAAGTCTGATAGATGTTGTCTATGTCTTGTAAATCTTCCATGGACGGGATGTCTGTGCCCTCCAATGGAATGCCGTCGAGCACCCAGAGCGGGTCTTGCGTCCCGTTGATGGAGGACGTACCACGGATACGTAACTTGACCGGTGCGCTGGGTGAGCCTGAAGAGGTCACGCTGGACAGTCCGGCAATCTGTCCGGCCAAAGCCTGGTCTATGTTGTTGACTCCACCGATAATCTCATCGGACATCTTTATCGTTGTGACGGCCGAGGTCAGCTTGCGGCGGTCAATGGCCTGATAACCCGTGACGACCAGTTCATTCAGCTGTTTGGAATCATTTTCCATGTAGACTGTATAGTTGTCTTTTCCGGCCTGAAGATGAATCGTGGCCGTTGTATAACCCATGAATCGGCAAGTCAGGTTTTGGGTTCCTGAGGGTACTTCCAGTTTGAACTTACCGTCCAAGTCGGTTGTCGTGCCATGCGCCACAGTACCTTGTGCGCTCATGACCGCTATGGTGGCACCGATAACCGGTTGGTTGTCTGCCTTGTCGAAGACAGAGCCGGTGACGGTGCGGGTCTGTGCCGCCATGGACAGAATCCCGATGAACAGACACAAGAGGATACATTCAATTCTTCTCATATTCATTCCTTTCGTTGTTTTTATTTAGTCAACCCAAGTGCTGTTTGGATACGCAGGATCATGTCCTCGTAATGGAAACGGGTGGCGGGGTCGGAAATGTTTCGTTTGTTTTTCAGCAATTGCAGGATGCTCATCAATTCTCCGCGTTTGACACTGATAGCGTCGCTGACACGGTTGATTTGCGTACTATACATGTCGATGAGGCGGGCATTGCGATTATCGCCGTTCATGGCAGAAGAGCATCCGTGGGCACAGGGTAAGGCCGTGGTATTCAAAGCCGGCAGGGGGGCGTGGAGGCGTTTGTTGATTTTCACACCTTCCTCTTCGGCGGCAGCCGTGATGAGTGCATCGACGAACGACTTTTGCAGATTTCGGGTCATTACGTCGAGTTTTTGTCCGGCTATGGTGGGCTTGAAGATGTGTTTGTGCAACATGCCTACCATTTCCACGGGGGTAAAGGCTTTCTCGCCGTTCTGGAATTCATTTTCAAACATGCGAACCATACGCTTGTTGTCCAACAAGTCCCATAGCAAGTAGTTCAGCGTGTTCTTGTACATGGCGTTAGGGCTTTGTTCCAATGTGCCGAGCGGAGTCTCTTTTAATATATAGGTATAGTCCGAGATAGAGGTGTCGAACAACCAAGCCGGATAGGTGATATACTGATCGATTAGGAATTGTACGGCTTCTTTCTGTTTCTCCTTTTCCACGAAAGTATAAGTCTTTTGGCCGTCGCCGACTTCCGTATTTTCCAAATAGATTCCACCTACATTGGCCATGACATGATAAGGATATAGACCCCATTGGAAGACGGCTCCGGCGTAAAGCTTGGCCGCGTCTTTATAGGTCTGCCCTTCTTCTCCGGTGGTGGTCCATTTGACGATATCCGGAACGATACGTTTCAGGTTCTCTATACCGTAGCCTGCCGATTTCATGGCGTCGTCGCCCAAATCTTCGCTGAGGGAACGGGGATCCACCGCTTCGCGTGCCGATTGTTCCTCTCCATATTTGTATATTTTCTCCGTATGGCTGTCCAACAGTGCACGGAGCTGTCTTTTTTCCGTTTCCTCGTCCGGATACCAACGGTATCCCCATTCGATGGCAAAGCGGTCGTAGGGACCGATGTGTGGGGAGACGTAAGGTATGTGGTCTTCCGGTTGGGCCACATAGTTGAAGCGGGCATAGTCCATGATGGAAGATGCCGTGCCTCCGACCCGTGACATGAATCCGGGGGAACGCAAGGAGTCGGTCGGGTAGGCCCAGGATGCAATCATGTTATGCTTGAGACCCAAAGAATGTCCAACTTCATGGCAAGCCACGAAACGGGCTGCATCTCCCATCAGGCTGTCGGGCAGTTCCGGGTTCCGTACGGCCGGATTGACAGCACCGGTCTGTATGACAATCCATTCGCGCAATAAAGATACGACGTTGTGCCACCAGATGATGTCGGCTTCGATGATTTCGCCTGTACGTGGGTCGATGACCGACGGCCCCATGGCATTGGATTTTTCCGAGGCAGCGTAGGTGAACAAGGAATATTTCAAATCGTCTCCTTCTGCTGCCATACTGTCGGTATATTCCTCCACCCGTATGGCATCTTTGAAACCGGCTTGTTCAAAAGCCGTGTTCCAATCCAAAATACCCTTACGGATATAGGGACGCAGTTGCTTCGGCGTAGCCGGGTCGATATAGAATGTAATCGGTTTCTTCGGGGAGGTCAACTCACCGCGTAAATAAGCCGCTTCGTCTGTTGGCTCCAAACGCCAACGCGTGATGTAGTGGCGGGTTTCAAGTTCTTGTTGGCGGTCGGAATAGCTGAGGCGGTGGCTCGTGAAATATCCGACCTTTTTGCTCTCTTTGCGTCCTCTCATCGGGATTTCAGGCAAAAGGCTGAGTGATGAACTGACCACTACGGTCACGTTTACTTTACTCATGCCTTCCCTTACGATGGTAGTCAGTTCCGAAGTGGCCGTGATATTGCTTTCAAATGCTTTGATGTCCAGAATGCGCGAAAGGTCGGAATTAGCGGATGTGCCAAGATTGATATTGTTGAATACATCATTAAGACCGGTCTGTTTCCCATTGAACAACTCGTCTATTTTGACCACCACTGTACTGGAGTCCGGTGCTACGGCCTCTATTTTCAAACTGGCAATAAGCGGGTTGATATAGTTGTCCGCTACAGATGAGGCTAAAGCATCCGTGGCAGGAACTTCAGGAGTGAGACGTTGTTGGCGGATACATAATTTCTTCCCTTCGCGTTGCCATTCGAAAGTGACGGTTTGATTCTCATAATTGATGCCTTTGTTCACTCCGGCCTCGTTCAATTCCAAAGGCACTTTCTGCAAGCGGTTGGTAACCAGAAATTCACGTCCTAACAGTCGGGTCGGGAATTCCAGATAGAAACTGCCGTTTTTCTTTATGATATTGGCAATTCCTTTGAGGGCAACCGAGTCTCTTCCTGTCAGCTTTTTATAATCAGATGCAACCGAGTCTTTGGGCTCTGCTTTCTTTCTGTTTTTTGCCAGAAGGGGAAAAATGCCTGTATTTGCAGATGCAATAGAAGATTCCGCTATCGTGGTCATAGCGAAAGAAAACAGGCTTATCCATATTATGTTTTTTCTCATTCCTTGTGTTCTATATAATACTTATAATTATGTCTTAATCCAAAATACTATTCATTTTTTGTGCAAAAAGAAAAGTACCCCGACAGTGTTTTCCGACGAGATACTTTGCATTAGATTATTTAAAGACGTACTTCTTTTTGTCTCAGACGGGCCAGAGTTTCTTTAATCCGTTTCATGGCCTCGACAATGTTTTCGTCACTGGTGGCATAGCTCATGCGGAAACATTCGGGAGAGCCGAAAGCGTCACCGCCCACTGTAGCCACATGACCCACCTCAAGCAGGTACATGGCAAAATCGGTGGAGTTGTTGATTACACGTTCACCGTCTTTCTTACCGAAATACGAGCTGCATTTGGGGAACAGATAGAATGCGCCTTCCGGGCTGTTCACCTCCAATCCGGGGATTTCTTTAGCCAATTTGACAATCAGGTTTTTACGGCGTTCAAAAGCCTGGCGCATATCTTCTACGCACTGTTGTGAACCCGTATAAGCGGCTTCGGCTGCCTTTTGCGAAACGGAACAAGGACCGCTAGTGTACTGGCCCTGTAGCTTGTTACAGCCTTTTACAATCCATTCGGGAGCAGCAATGAAACCGATTCTCCATCCCGTCATGGCGTATGCTTTCGATACTCCGTTGACGATGACTACGCGGTCTTTTATTTCCGCGAACTGGGCGATGCTTTCATGTTTGCCGATATAATTGATGTGCTCGTAAATCTCGTCGGCAATGACAATCACGCGTTCATGTCGTGCGAGGACGCGAGCCAGACCGGCCAACTCTTCTTTGGAATATACCGAACCCGTAGGATTGCTGGGAGAGCAGAGAATCAACGCACGTGTTTTCGGCGTGATGGCCGCTTCCAACTGTTCGGGTGTAATCTTGAAATCTTGTTCTATGCCCGCTTCTACAATGACGGGTTCTCCTTCGGCCAATTTGACCATTTGGGGATAGCTGACCCAATAAGGAGCCGGAATGATCACCTCATCGCCGGCATTGACCAATGCCATGATGGCATTACATACAGATTGTTTGGCGCCGTTGGAGCAAAGAATCTGTGCCGGTGCATAGTCCAAGCCGTTTTCGTTTTTCAGCTTGGCAGAGATGGCTTCGCGCAGTGCGGGATAGCCCGGTACGGGAGAATAGCGTGAATAATTCTCTTCTACGGCTTTGATGGCAGCCGCTTTGATATGGTCCGGGGTGTTGAAATCCGGTTCGCCGACACTTAAATTGATTACATCTACACCTTGTGCTTTCAGCTCGCTGCTTTTTTGAGACATAGCTAAAGTTGCAGAGGGAGAAAGTCTGTTCAAACGGTCTGATAGTTGATTCATATATGTTTCTTAATTTATTGATTCTCGTGGCTTGATGTTGCAAAGTTAGGCAATTCTGCGGATATGTGCTACACTTTTAACTCCTTTTCGATGAAAAAGGTGACTTTTTGGTGTAAAATCAATCTTATTCCCTGCTGTTATTTTCTTTTTCCAAGGATTTTCAGCAGTTGGAGAAACAAATTCAGGAAATCCAGATACAAAGTGAAACTACCCATTAAAGCCAACTTTTGCGTGCTTTCGTCCAGTCCCATTCCGTGTTCACGCAACATGGCCTTGATTTTCTGGGTGTCGTATGCCGTCAGTCCGACAAAAACGAGTACAAGGGCATACGTGATGCCCCAGTCGAGCGTAGTGCTGGCTATAAACCAGTTCGCAATGGTCGCGATGATAAGTCCGATAAGTGCCATGATAAGATATGTTCCCATTTTGCTTAAGTCTTTATGAGTGAAATATCCTACTAAGGACATGGTTCCGAATGTGCCGGCCGTGACAAAGAAAGTAGAGGCGATGGAACCTATTTCGTATACCAGAAAAATGGTAGACAGAGTAACACCGGTAAGGATGGAATACAGAATAAACAATAGAGAGGCGTTGGTGAATGACAACTTGCTGACACGGCCTATCAGGGTAAAGGCTACGACGAGTTCGGCAATGATAAGTCCGAGGAAAACGGCCTGATTCCCCAATATGAATTGCATCAGTGTGGCATTGCCTGCCACGCATGCGGCTGTCAGTCCGGTAATGGCCAAAGCGAATGTCATCCACCGATAGACATTGCGCATGAGTTTGGAAAACACGGAAGCCTGTACCGTCTCTTCCGGGTTATAAGCATATATGTTTTTAGTTTCCATTATGTCGTTGTTGTTGAGAGTAGGGTTATTTATTGAAATGCAATGTGTGTCCCATGCGTTCTTTTTTGGTTCGCATGTATTTTTCGTCGTAAGGGGTGACCGGAACTTCGATGGGAACATTTTCCACGATTTCGAGTCCGTAGGCCTCCAAACCTACACGTTTGACCGGATTGTTCGTCAACAGGCGCATTTTATGTACGCCCAATTCATGCAGGATTTGAGCTCCGACGCCGTATTCGCGTTCATCGGGCAAGAAACCGAGATGTACGTTGGCATCTACGGTGTCCATACCTTCTTCTTGCAATTTATAGGCTTTCATCTTGTTGAAAAGACCTATGCCGCGCCCTTCCTGGTTCATGTAGAGGATAACGCCCTTTCCTGCTTCTTCTACCATGCGCATGGCTTTGTGGAGTTGTGCTCCGCAATCACAACGCTGGCTGCCGAATATGTCTCCGGTGACGCACGAGGAATGTACACGCACTAAAATCGGTTCGTCCGGTTCCCATTCTCCTTTGATAAGCGCCACGTGTTCCAGTCCGTTGCTGATCTGGCGGAAAGTGATGTCGCGGAAGTGCCCGTAGTCGGTAGGCATGTCTACTTCCGGGCCTCGTTCCACCATCGATTCCTGTTTGAGCCGATAGGCAATCAAGTCGCGTATGGCTATGATTTTGATTCCGAAGCGTGCGGACACCTTTTGTAATTCAGGCATGCGGGCCATGGTACCGTCCGGGTTCAGGATTTCGATGAGGGCGGCAGCCGGTTGCAGGCCGGCCAGACGTGCCAGGTCGACAGCGGCTTCTGTATGTCCGGCACGGCGCAGTACGCCTTTGTCTTGCGCATACAGCGGGTTGATATGTCCCGGGCGGCCAAAGGTTTCCGGGCGGGAAGACGGGTCGGCCAATGCGCGGATGGTGGCGGCCCTGTCATGTGCGGAAACCCCGGTGGTACAGCCTTCCAGTTTGTCTATGGTTATGGTGAAAGGGGTTCCTAAGATAGAAGTATTGGTGCTGACCTGATGAGGTAAGTCCAGTTCTTCACTACGTGAAATGGTAATCGGTGCACAGAGCACGCCTCTTCCTTCCTGAAGCATGAAATTTACTTTTTCAGGCGTAATCATTTCCGCAGCCGTGATGAAGTCGCCTTCATTCTCACGGTCTTCGTCATCCACTACTATTATGAACTTGCCTTCTTTGAAGTCGGCAATGGCTTCTTCTATTGTGTTCAGTTTAAATGTATCCATGACTTTATGATGTTTTATTCGATTTCTGATATCTTCTCGATTCGTTCGGCGATAAACGCGCTGTATTTTTTTATTTGTTGTATATCCTTGTAAAGACGCAACCTGTATCGCCAGATTCGGAAATAAAAGAATATGCCCACAGGGAATATGATGCCTAACACCATATTCCACTTATAATTATGGAAGGGGCGCGTATGTGCATGTGTAGGCACGATAGGAAGCTTGTTCAGGGCATCCAAGATTGCCGCGTCCCGGCTGTTGGACAGTATGGTGATGAGGTTTTCCATTTTTCGGCTCAGGCTGATAACCTCATGGTCATCTATATTATAGAAGAAAATGTGCAGGTAGTTGGGCGGCAGACGTAACCTGCTCTTTTGTGCGTATGCTTGCCATTCTTGCGACAAAGCCGTGAGTTCCGTTTTTACAACGGGATAATCCGGGTCGTGTATGATGACTTCTTTACGGGCGATATGACGGGATATGCGGAGTCCCAGAATCTTGCGTATCACATTGATATATGCTTCGATATTGAATACGGCCGAGTCTTTATTGGCTTTGTAAGTCAGGAAAATGCCGATAGGGCAGAGTACCATGGAGCTAAGCCATTCGCCGAACCAAGGAATCCATTCCCCGCTTTTTGCCATTTTCTCTCCTGACACGTTGATGATATAATAGAAGATGAAAATGGTGACGGATATGACAACCGGTACACCCAAACCTCCTTTGCGGATGATGGCTCCAAGAGGGGCGCCGATAAAGAAGAAGAACAGGCAGGCTAATGAGAGTGTGAACTTCTTGTGCCATTCCACCCAGTGTGTCCGGGTGGACTGGTCTATATCTTTCGAAATCAAACCGCGAAATTCATATTCGTTAGTGGCTATCGTACTTTTTTGCATGGCGTTCCGTAATACGCCCTGTTGTTGGCTGACGGTCAGTTTGCTGTATAAGGTGTCGAAGTTCAACGTCTGGCGGGCTATCTTGACGGAGTCTTGTGAGGCTATGTTTACTTTCCTTCGATAAGTCGTATTCTGCAAATAGGCAAAAAGCGAGCGTCCGATACTGTCGCTTTTATGCGCCAGAGAATCGAGTCCGGTTTCAATCTCCCGCAAATTTTTGGTTTGTGCGCTTCCGCTGAATACGTTGGCATCCATCATGTTGAAATTGTTGTCGAACGGAATCAGGTCGGTTTCTTGGATGAATGTCTCCCTCATGTAAGGCACGTTGGCACGAGCCATCATGTTGCCTTGGGCTTGCATGTTACGAAAACGTTCTCCGGCGTACATCGTCAGCATAAGATGCTTTTCGTCAGCCGTCGTTTTGAGTTCTGCGGAGTCGGCCAATACGATTTGTGCATCTTCATACCCGTCGGTCGTACTATAAATCATGACTCCGTAGAGCATACCGTTTTCCTTTCCTTTCTTCTCCACGAAAATGTTATATCCAGGAATCTCACTGTAGAAAATACCTTCCGGGATTTCCAGTTCAGGCGATTTTTGTTTCATGGAATAGATGAGCGTATAAAACTTCTTTTGGGCTTCCGGGCCGGTTATGTTCTGGAAATAAAATGAACCGATACAAAGTAGGATATTAAAGATGATAATGGGCTGCAGTATGCGGACGAGCGGAATGCCGGCAGCTTTCATGGAAAGCAGTTCGAAACGCTCGCCGAGGTTACCGAAAGTAATGAGCGAGGCTAAAAGAATGGCCAAAGGTAAGGACATGGGGATGAGTGTCAGGCTGGCATAATAAAAGAAGTGTGCGAGGACGTCCAATGTCAAACCTTTCCCGATGAGCTCGTCCACGTATCGCCACATGAATTGCATCAGGAAAATGAAAAGGCAGATGAAAAACGTGCCAACGAAGAGCAAAGAATAGGCTTTGAATACGAATATGTCTATTTTCTTAATGAACTTCATCCCATTGTTGTTCGTACGAATTAACGGACAAAGTTAGTATAAAAAAATATTGTAGCCTTATATTTTAGATGTTTTTATGGAACAGTGTTCTATAAAAGAGACTTTTCGGTGGCTCCTACAAGTGGGGTAAACTTTACTGTGCTGAGAGAAAACAGAATGGAATCTGACTGTACAAAGTGCTTTTTAAAAGGCTCTTTGAAGATAAAATGAAAAAAAGTAGAATTTTCTTTTGGTGAAATGAAAATAATGCGTACCTTTGCAACCGCAAACGCAAGGATGGCGGGATAGCTCAGCTGGTTAGAGCGCATGATTCATAATCATGAGGTCCCCGGTTCAATCCCGGGTCCCGCTACTTCTAAAGTTTATGGGCATTTGAGAGGCTTCCACTCTTGAGTGCTTTTTTTATTTTTATGGGTATTTGCACAGATTTTGTATGGTTTTCCCGATAAATAACGGATAATCAATGAAATCGTAAGGTAATACAGTATTGTTTTGGAAATATTTTAAGGTAACATTGAATATGTTTGTTCTGAAATTCAGTAGAATATTTTGTATTCCAAAATAAAAGCTTTACTTTTGCATAAACAATAAAAGGCATGAGAGTCATAGCGAGAAGCAAAATAATCGAGTATTATACCGAGCATCCTGACGCGGAAACTGCACTCGAAGACTGGTATCAGAAAGTGAAGAAAGCAGAGTGGACTTGTTTTGCTGATATGAAACAGATGTTTAACAGTGTGGATAATGTAGGCAACCAACACTATGTGTTCAATATCAGAGGAAACAATTATCGGTTGATTGTAGTAATCAAGTTTACGATAAAAACAGTCTTGATTCGCTTTATCGGCACTCATGCCGAATATGATGTAATTGACGCTAAAAATATATAGACGTATGGCAAAGATTCAGAATGAAACAGCTTATAAGGCAGCAATGGAGAGAATAGAAGAACTTCTGCCATTGGTTGATGACAATACGCCTTTGAATGACAAGAACCTGATAGAATTGGATTTGTTGTCAGAACTTGTTGCCGACTACGAAGAAGAGCATTATCCGATAAAATCACCTTCTTTAGTGGATGTGATAAAACTCCGTATGTACGAAATGGGTCTCAATCAGGCCAAACTCTCAGAACTTCTTGGCGTAAGTCCTTCACGTGTCAGCGACTATCTTACGGGACGTTGCGAGCCTACCCTTAAAGTAGCTCGTGAAATGAGCCGGAAACTCAATATTGATGCGAATATAGTGTTAGGTATCTGATGAGAAATTCGTTTTAAAAACGACCATTTGCACGAAAATTGCACAAATATTATATTTTAAAGTTTATGGGCATTTGAGAGGCTTCCA
>NZ_GL883868.1:27680-48304 GCF_000205165.1 Paraprevotella xylaniphila YIT 11841
GCTTCCACTCTTGAGTGCTTTTTTTATTTTAATCGTTCCCATGTAGTTTCACTGTTTTTGTTTTTCCTGGTATGATGGTCAGGCGGGCCGTGCCGTTTTCTTTTATTTCCACGTTGATATATCGTGCTTCAACCACGACCTTACCGTCCAACATGATGATACCCCATAGGCGAGGATTACCTTCAAAGGCACAGTAGTTGCCTACCGGTGTTTGAAGGTTACGGTAAATTGGTGGTACAATCACCTTGTCCCCCTGTTTCAATCCCCATTTCAGTCCTGATTTGAACGGTTTTGCATGTTGGATCCTGTTTAATCGTTCTTTACGTTTTTGGATTTTTTCCCGTTTTTCTATGCTTTTCCGTTGGGCGGCGCGTTGGGCGGCTTCAGCTTTCAGGCGAGGTATGACCACCTCAAAGGTTTCTTCTTCCGTTTGGGGCTTTTCGTGTGCGATGTATTGCTTGCCTTCTCCTTCTTTGACGAGATAATATTTACCTTCATTGTCTTCAACGATTATACTACCGTCTGGCAACATTCCGCAAAAATGGTAATAGGTTTCGTAATCGTCTGCGAGCAGGCATACGCTGTCATACCCCGATGTGTCATCTTCCTTGTCTACTTGCCTGCATTGGGGCGTAGTCAGAAAATCATAAAATCTCAGGCAGAAACCATGCTGACACACCTGTTGCAGGCTCGTATTCAATTCTTTCTTATACAATATCTTTGTCCGGCTATAGCAAATACCGTCAACTTCCAGCATCTGCACCTTGCCGAAAGTCAGCACCTTAGGTTTTTGTTTATATGACTTTCCGCTCCTCAGGTCGATATAGGACATTTTGCCTCTGTTGTCTGTAGCAGCGAGAAGTTTGTCCTTCAGAAACTTTAGTTTCCTGAAACATTCCAGCTGAATTTTTATTTCGCCGACTTCGTTTACGACTCCGACAGACCAGTTTTTGAAACGTACGGCTGCAAAACCGTCATCTGTGTCGAATACCGAAACATACTGTGGGGGAGCTGTTATTTTATTTTCGATTTTCAACCCGTACAAGCCATATACCCTGTCTTTGAAAGCATTCAGGATTTTATGATTAAGGTGACTCTCCAAGCTGTCTTTTGCGTTGGTCAAGTAATCCGGGAGCCGGTCGTGTGTCATTACCAACTCAAGGGTGTCATTGGGGCGTATGGTGTCATTTGCCGTTAAGTTTTCGGCGGCACAATAATATCCCGTTTCGATGCTATGGGCATTCCCCTTTCCCGCTAATCGTCCTTCGAACATGGTTTGCCAGTTACGGTTTGCAGAGGGGAGGCCGAACATACGGTAGAGTCCCACATTGTCTATCAGCATGCAGTATTCTTTGCCCTTGCTCTTCCTCAATCCGCGTCCCACCTGCTGCAAATATTTGGCCAACGAAAGGGTAGGGCGTGCCATTTGTACGAACTCGATGTCCGGACAATCGAATCCTTCGCTGAATACATCCACGTTGACCAACACCTGTATCCGTCCCTGCTTGAAATCCTCCACAAATTGTTTCCTTTGCAGGGCGGGTGTCTTGCTGTCTATCGCCACGGCATTTATTCCATGCCCGCTGTAGTAAGAAGCGATATTCCGGGCATGTCCGATACTGATGGCATAGACGACGCCTTTCTTTCCGTCGGCATAATGCCTGACACTCTCGTACAATTTTTCGATGGTCGGCCTTTTGTTGAGTACGGTGTCCATTTCCTTGATTTGGAAGTCTCCGTTCCAACTTCGTTTACTCAGGTTGTCAATCAGCTTTTGGTCGTCGCTGTCCGGTTTGATGGAGGCATAGTCGAAGACCGAAAGCCACCCCTTGCTGATGAAGTCGGCAATGCTGTCAGACATGACCAACGTATCGAACAAGTCCGTGAATCCTCTGCGGTTCAGCCGGCACGGAGTGGCTGTCATGCCCAATTTCTTGGCATGGGGGTAACGCGTCCAAAGTTCCTTATAGCTTTCGGCCAAGGCATGATGGGCCTCGTCGATGACTATCAGTGCCGGCGTATTGTGGATGTCGTCCCAGTGGCGTGACAACCATTGGATAGACATTGCCCTTACCCGTCCGTCCTCCTTACGGATACTATATCGTGCGACGGTGTCTTCTATTTGTTCCACCAGTTCACGCCGGTGAGCGATAATCCAGACGCACAAATCCTGTTCCGCACTCAAGAGGTCATAAATGATGGATGCCAACAAGTGGGTTTTCCCCGTACCTGTCGGCATCTGCACCATGACACTGGCATGGTTGCGCCACGCATCGAAGACACGTTGCTTGATGTTTTTTTGGTAGTCTCTTAACGAAAGTTCTTTTCCCAAATTGTTCTTGGACATGGGAAATGAAAGCGAAATAAAAAAGAATAATGGAATTATAAAGAAGCCGCCTGGTGGGCGGTTTCTTTTTAGGGAATACTTTAAAAATCAGGTCCGGTTTTTAAAGTATTTAATGAGTTGGCGGTTGTTCGTTGAAAAACTGGCCGAAAGTATTGCCGTTAGGCAGAAGCTATATCGTCAGGCGACAATCCTGTTAATTCGGTAATTTCAGCTGTTGTATAACCTTTCTGTTTCAATTTGCGCGCAATTTCAAAAGCTTTGTTTTGTTCACCGATGTTTATGCCTTCTGCACGTCCTTCCGCTCTGCCTTCGGCTCGCTCTGTGTAAATGTTGTCGCGCAGAATCACGATGTTGTCCAGATGCCGGTAGTAAGCATCCCGTTCACCTTGTGTCATGTTGTCCACTTTCAATCGCTCACGAACCTCTGCCAACCCCGGTGCATGCGCCGTATCCGAGATATTTCCCGTATTCAAATAGTATATCCATTCTTCCAACGGCGTTTTGGCCACTTTGTTGAAATCGTTCACTTTCAAGATATAATATTCGGGGTAGAGTTGGCTTACCTCGTCCACATTAAAGGTCTGGCGTTGGAACGGGGTCAACTCCAGTAAGTCATTTTCGTGGATGCCACGGAATTCCGTTTTTCCGTGATAGACAAAGTCCTTGCCATGTCCCAAAGAGAAATAAACGATATTCACACTGTACACCTTGCGTACCTTTTCGTAACTTTCTCCACGGTTGATATATTGCGTTACCAATTTGGAGGTTCCGAACAACATACGTTGGAAATAGGCATATTCATTATTGTTTTGCACTTCGATGAGAATCAGTTCTCCACGGGAGTTTACCGCGAGCATGTCCACCCGGTTGTATTTGTCGAACTCCTCTTCCTGGTTGCTTTCGCTTTCCAAAAGGTCACGGATGGTGATCTTCTCGCCTAATAGCGTGGTGAGTAATCCCTCAAGCACGCTGAAATTGGCCTTGTTGCGCAACAGGCGTTTCATAGCCCAGTCAAAACGGATATAGTTAGCCATGGCTCATCGGTTTTAAATATTACTACCAGTTTTTGCAAAGGTAGAAAATCTTTGCGGCAAAGCAATATGTTTTGTGTTTTTTATGCCATTTTCTCTTTTCCTATGTTCCAAAGGAAAAGGGGATTGCCTATAATGTACCTGCGCCACATGCGGCGTGGTTCTTTTATCAGGCGGTAAAGCCATTCCAACGAATGCTCCTGCCACCATTCGGGGGCACGTTGGTACGTACCGGCAAAGAAGTCGAATACGGCTCCTATCGTGCCACAGTGGCAATGGATGTCCAGTTCGTCCCAATGCTCAAATGCCCATTTTTCCTGTTTCGGAGCAGTCATGCCAATCCAAAGCAAGTCCGGACAGGCTTGGTTTATGGCATGGATGATGGCCTCATTGTCCTCCTTGCTGAACTCAGGCTTATAGGGAGGCGAATACGTCTCTACCGTAATGTTGGGATAATCCGAGGCGGCCCTTTTCTTTACCAGTTCCAACACATTCGGGCTGCTTCCCATGAAAAAGCATTTCCCTCCCTTTCTGTTCAGCTTGTCCATTTCAAGCACGAACAAATCCCATCCGGCAATCCTTTCTTTCGGTTGTGATTTTGCCTTGAGCCATTTGCACGCTTTCACGATGCTCGCCCCGTCGGGAATCAACACGTCGCCTTTCGCCAATGCCTCGGCGAATGCCTCGTCTTTCAAAGCCGTGTTGTAAGAATGCGCGTTGATGGTGTTTATCAAAAGTTTGCCTTCAGGCAACACCGAAAGAACATCCTTGCTTTCAAGGATGCTTAATGTTTTCAGTCTTAGCATAAATAGTAAAATAATTGTCTTTGTGGCTAAAAGCGATATTTTAATGCCGCAATGGAAAAAAGTTTGATGTCTAAACTGAGGGTATTTTATAAGGAAATTGATCTTGGAGCAATTCCCTTATAGTACAAATTGCAATTCAAATCTGATTTTTAGGTTGCCCAGAGGCTTATATGTTCTTATTTTTCCAATATTCAAAATACTGTGCACCTTCACTTCTAAGCCAGTCTATAGTTTCTTTTACATTTTTCTCATAACTTTGTTCAAAGGCACCGAAAATTGCGATTGTTATATTGCTTGGTGCGTAGAAGTCTTCTATCATGTTTCGATAGCGCATGGAATAGAGTGGGAAGTTAATGCCAATGAGCCTGATGATATTGCCGATGAGGGCACCTATATAGAAGAAACATTTAGGCATACGTTTGAGGGATTTACCTGTTATTTCTTTTGAAAGAGTATTAAGCCAAACGTATGAATCTATAGGCATGTCTCCTAAATAGTATGTTTTGCGATTGGACAATTCGTCAGGTGCATTTATGATTGCGTCAAGCTGTTTTACCAAGTTGCCAACGTATGAATATGTTCTTATTACCGGCTTACGTCCAGGGTGTACGTAGAGTCCTTTGGCTATCATCTTCCACAATTCATTGGGGTAACGCATGTGCCACGGTCCCCAGACATTGCATGGGCGAAATATTGTCCACTTACATTTCATACCGGATTTACGGATATACTCTTCGTCCATTTTCTTGCTGATACCATATACGGTGTGTGGTGCATAGTCGTCATCTTTCATGCCAAAAGGAACGGTCTTGTCTTTATATACATACTGTGTTGAGGCAAAAAGGGCATGTTTTACATAATCATGTTTCTTTATTTCGTTTACTACGTTTTCTGTTCCTTCAGTGTTTTCTATGTAGTCTTCCAACTTGTCGCTTAATGTGTCGGTTCGTGCCGCGAGGTGGATAACAATGGTGGGTTTGTATTTGTCAAAAGCGTCTGCAAGTTGTTTCTTGCTCATTATGTTGCCTTCATGCCAGTATTGTTGTTGGCTTTTCTTGGTTGCCGGTGCCTTGTCGTAATTTACGAAATGGTATCCTTTGGACTCAAATAATTCTATCAAGTTTGTTCCAATGAAACCTGATGCCCCAGTAATAAGGATGGAATCTGTTTCTGTCATCATGATCTTTTACTTTTTAAAATTAAACAATATTTTTCTTGATAAGTTATAGACCCATTTAGGCATTAAATAAATAATAATGTAAATTAAGAATTTTCTTATTATATTATCTTGATAAATAGTAAATTGATGGCAGTACTTCCTGTATTTTTTTTTATTTGTAGCCGCAGACATGAGTATATAGCAGAATAAAGGAAATTTATTATATTTCTTTTTCCATATATTTAGTCCATTATCAAATAATCCCTCTTTTTCTAAATCCCTTGACATATTTGGAAGGCCTAATAAAGAATATTTTGGCCAATCAGTACCCCATGCTCTGTGTGCAACTTTTCTTTGAATACAAAGTGGATAATTTACGTAAATAATGCTTCCTCCTTTATTTCCATAATAAAGAATTCCCATGAATTCAAATCCGTAATGTTCATTAGTATCAAAGACTAAACCTCGTTCCCAAACTTCACGATGAAACATTACGGCAGACATAAATGTAGCACCCCAAAAATTATCAGTTATGAATTTGGTAGAGTTAGTATAAATGGTTCTTATGTCTTGATAATAGTTATTGTAAACCGTTAAAGATTTAATGGGGTTACCATTTTCATATCCAACAAGACGATTAAAATAGAATAATCCACAGTTGTTACAATTTTCAATTTCGGATAAAAGATAGCTTACAAGAAATGGGGCAGGTAAATCATCATCTCCCCATAGTATTACATATTTACCCTTGGAAAAAGCTACAGTCCTTTTGAATTGTTCTCCTAATGTGACTCTGTCAGTACAATCATAAAAGCGAATAAAGTCATATTTCATTATAAACTCTTTAACAACCTCTGTTGTGTTGTCATCTGATTTATTATTGACTATGAGGAGTTCGGCGAACTCTTTTACTGGCTTTATTTGAGGTATAAAATGTTTTAGTGTAAATTGCAAATATTGCGCTCTATTGAGTGTGGGGATAGCTATTGATAATTTTATTCTATTCATACACTTTGATTTATTTTGTCGAGGCCAAAAAGATAAAATGATTTAAGAATGGAATGAAATATTTAGATATCACTATTTGTAGATAAAATACTTTGAAAAAACTTTTCCTTTTGTCTTAATTCAGGTATCTGTCTATTACATCGGTTAAATTAAATGTTGCTTTAAATCCCGTTGCATTTCTGAGTCTTGTTCCATCTAAAGCGAGATACTTCATGCCGGTATCAGTGCGTTGTGCAGAACCAAAGCATCCTTTGGGAGTTTCTTTCCCCATAAAATGATGTATCTTTGTCACAATCTCCTTTACGGTCATGGTTTCTTTACCTTCTATATTATACAAACCTGAAGGCAAGTTTTGTTCTATTGCGAGAGCTATCATACGTGGCACTTCGTGAACATAGATATACTGTCGTGTCTGGTCTCCTGACGTAAAATGCAATTCTTCGCCATTGCGAATGGCATGAACCGTATAAGGTATAAGTCGTTGGGGATTTTCCCTTTCTCCATAAATCGTAGGTATATAAAAGTGCCAGTGGATAAAGTCATGTTTATAGGAAGCCACGAATTTACTCAACATCCTTTTGCTCACCGTATAATCGTTAGGGGCAGGACATGTAGATGTAAGCAGATCCATTTCGGTAAAGAAACGTTTTTCTTCTGTCTCGCCCATTTCAAACACACTGCCGAATGTGATAAAACGTCCTTTATAATCTAATTCTTTTAATTTATTGCAAATTAAGACAGGAACTGTTACATTCAGATTATAAATAAGATTATAATTTTCTTTCAAGTTTGATTGTATGCCCGCACCGATAGCATATATCACCACATCGCTTGACAGTAACTTGCTACAATCCAAGTCTGCGTCCATTAAGTCCACTTTATGGAAGTTGTCGTACTTATGTTCCGTTGGCTTGTCAAGCCCGTACATATCCAACTCATACCCTTTATCGTTACAATACTGGGCGATAGCTGTGGAAAGGAATCCGTTGGTTCCTAATATTGAGTATTTCATTTTAATATGATGTAAACTTGTTAATTTCTTCTATGCAGAGTTGATAGACATTCTCTGTTTTATATCTTTTATACCAATCAGCTACAAGGTTCATGCACTGCTGCATATTCATTCTTGGTTGCCATCCGAGTTTGGTCTTTGCCTTATTTATATTTAGCATAAGAAGTTTCGCTTCGTGCACGGCGTTCGGGTCAGATGTGTCTTTTAATTCTCCGTGTCCAAAATTCTTGACTAATTCCATTGCAACCTCCCAAACAGTAGATACAGACTCGCTTTCGGGGCCAAAGTTCCAACCTTCGCAATACTTAGTCGGATTGTTCCACATTTTCATAGCTAATAACATATAGCCAGACAAGGGTTCTAACACATGTTCCCAAGGACGTATGGATTTAGGCGAACGTATGTTAATCTCCTGTCCGGCTTCCAATGCACGTATACAGTCGGGAATTATTCGGTCAAGTGCCCAATCACCTCCTCCGATGACATTGCCTGCACGTACGCTGGCCAACGATACGGTATGTTTCTTGCCGTAATCATCTGGATTGAAAAAAGAACGGCGCCAACTTTGGATGGCTATTTCAGCTGCCCCTTTACTGGACGAATATGGGTCGTAACCACCAAATGGATCTGTTTCTACATAGCCGTTCATTTGTTCGTTGTTATCGTAGCACTTATCTGTGGTAATCATAATACCAACTTTTACCGATGTTGTAGCACGGATAGCTTCCATTACGTGAATCGTACCCATAACGTTCACCTCATAGGTTTCAACGGGGATTTCGTAGCTTAGCCTTACAAGCGGTTGAGCCGCAAGGTGGAATACGATTTCAGGTTGGTATTTGGCAAAAATCTCTTTTATTAGCTTTCCGTTGCGGATGTCTGCCCGGATGTCTGCCAACAGCCTGTCCCCGATGCCGGAAAGGGTGTAGTTGTCCTTTTCGCTATAAGGGTCAAGGGCTACACCTATGACATTGGCTCCAAGTTCGTGAAGCCAAATAGAAAGCCAAGAACCCTTGAATCCAGTATGTCCCGTTACAAGTATTCGTTTTCCACGGAAAAAATTATTAAATATATCTATCATTTTGAATACTACATTATATTATATGCAATTGTGTCTTTCGGGTCATATAGCAAGTCTGTATATGCCAACAATATAAAATCCCTATCAGAATTATTGATTACCACATGTGCAACATTGTTAGGGACAAAGACCGTAATGGCTTTTTCCAGACTCATTTCAATGTCTTTGCGCTTATGCGTTACCACATCTTCGAGTCTTAGAATAGCGTTACCTTCAATAATGGTAAACCATTCTACCGCTTTGGGATGATAATGTCCTCCTTTGGCTTGTCCCGGCTTACCCATGGTAAGATAAACCTCTCCGGTATGTTGGGGTATTCCCTCTTCTGTACCTGTAATAGCCTTTAAAAACCATCCTCTTTCATCAGAGATAAGTCGACGAGGGATTATTTTGACTTGTTCTATTTGTTCCATATACATTTAAATATTTCCAGTTTGTTTTCTTGCCTCTATACTTGGCACTGCACGTTCCCATCGTTTCCATGGGGCTTTGTCTTCAGAGAGCAATTTTTCAAGCATGTTTTTTTCTCGTATGTTATCCATGCATTGCCAAAAACCTTTGTGAATGTACGACATCAATTCTCCTTCAGCCGCAAGTTTTACAAGTGCCGTTTTCTCAAATACGCAGTCATCACCGTCGAGCATCTCGAAGATCTCTGGCTGCAACACCATGTATCCTGCATTGATGGGACTACCGTCCAAGGTGTTTTTTTCTCGGAATGATCGGACGGAATTGTTCTCAGATATGTCTAACACACCCTTGTCTTGTGCCATTTTTACGGCTGTCAGGGTTGCCAGTTTGCCATGGCTTTGGTGGAAAGCCAACAGTTTGTCTATTTCCACATCGCAGACACCATCACCGTAGGTCATCATGAATGCTTCGTTGCCGATATATTTTTGGATACGTTTTATGCGTCCTCCGGTCATGGTGTTGTAACCAGTGTCTACCACTGTCACTTTCCACGGCTCCATGTTAGAGTTGTGTACGGTCATCTCATTTTTCCCGCAGCGGTAGTCGAAAGTCACATCGGAATTATGGAGGAAGTAATTGGCAAACCATTCTTTAATGTATTCTTGTTTGTAGCCCGCACAGATTATGAACTCCGTATGTCCGTAATAGGCATACTCTTTCATGATATGCCATAGTATGGGCATTCCACCGATTTCTATCATGGGCTTGGGCTTGAATTGGCTTTCTTCGCTTATGCGCGAGCCGAAGCCACCGGCTAAAAGGACTACTTTCATAGTGTTGTGTTTTTATATTGTTGTTTCCCTATTTGCTCCTTGCTCCAGTCAACAGGTTGAGTAAGCGAGGGGCGTATCGTTTTAACAGGGCGTAAGCGGCATAGCTGTAGGCAGTGGCGAAAGCAACTAAAATGAATGGCGCGATGTAAAGTATGAGACCTGAAGGATGCAATACCTTGTAGGAAATCTTTAATACATATCCCATCCAAGGCTCATGGAAGGCATAGATGAAAAATGAAGCTGTTGATACAGCCGTGAGCCATTTGGGGATGCCACTTATTGATATTACCGAGACGCACTTGTATATTGCCACAAAGTGTATGATACCGAATATGGCATGTACAGTCTCATAGTGCCAATCATAGTAGAATGAAATTATGGTAGTAATTAATGTGGATATCCATACAACAAGAAGTAAATTCCCGTTAAAACATTCAATCCATGCAAATAAATTTTTCCCTTTTATAGCAAACCAAGAACCCATACCAAACCAAAACAATGTACTGCTCGACATGCCAGTTACGTTAAAAGAGTAAAACAAATATACGCATATAAGTAATAAGGGGAATGACCATTTCATCGTCTTTACCAACAGACGGATGGCAGGAGTCAGCATTATAATCACAATAAGATCTCTAAGAAACCACATTGTACTAAGTATCGGTGCCCCATTTCTGATATTCCAAAACATTTTTATATAGTCTGAGGTCTCAAAGTCAGCTATTTTCTTTAGGGAGTTGCCTGAAAACAAATGTGCTAATCCAAGTGCTTCTTGTAGTATAAATGGGATAATAAAACCTACCATACACCATAATATATATGGTATGAGCAATGTCTTTCCTCTTTTCTTCCATTTATCAACAATACGGCCCGGTTTCAAGAAAAACAAGAAACCACTTACAAGAAAAAACATTGGAACAGCGTTATCCACGAGTATTCGTGTCACCACTTGTGTCCACATGCCTAGTGCTGATTTGTCGTCAAGATTAGGTATTGCATCTTTAATATTAGCATGTATAAAAAGAACCAATAATATACTTACACCTTTAAGTAAGTTGATATTATTACTTTGTTTCTGTGATAATATTATCATACGTTTTTCCTGATTTTATTTTCCAATATGCACATGGCATACAAAGCCATGGTTATTCTGTGTTTCATACAGAAGAAAAATACACGTTGTTTCAGAGGTAAGCGATGGTATGGATAGTCTGAATAGATGTCCTTCATGCGTTTGTCATCGCATCTCATCCTGATATTTTGGTATTTCTTTCCGCCTATATCCTTCACGGCCTCATACTTGATGATGTTGCGGAAGAAATAGAAGATGAAGCGTTGGTAATGCAACTTATATTGGTTCTCGGGCAAACAGTGTTCAAACCGTTCCTTCACTTCATCAAACAGGTGGCAGTAGGTTGTAAATTTAGCGTGGGTATAGTTGCGTGATAATGATAATGGGTTGTAGCGGTAATTGTAGCCGACGAAAGGTATATATCCTATCCGTGTGGCATGCATCAGGAAATCCATGTTGAACGGGATGTCTTCCGACCCATTATCACGTTCACTCTCGAAACGTATGTCGTTTTCTTCTATTATTTGTCGGCTGTATATTGCACGCCACGCTGATACCAGATACTTTACGTCCGATGGATATTCGGGCAGTGGCCCTATCATGTCCATCATATATTCTTTCACCTCATCGGCAGTCTCTTTAGTGAAAGTCTCCTTTATTTCGCGTGACTCTGCAAATTTTCCCCCAAGGTCATAACGATAGTTACACCAACAAGCATCAAGCCTTTTTGTTTTTGCTTCATTGTATAACATCTCATACATCTTATTGTCCACATAATCATCGGAATCAATGAATGCCACATATTCACCAGTGGCAATGTCAAGACCCGAATTGCGTGCATAACCTAATCCTTCATTCGTCTTTTTGTGGATGACCTTTATCCTATGGTCTTTGGATGCCCATTTGTCGCACATTTCGGGCACTCGGTCGGGCGATACGTCATCGACAAGTATTATTTCTATATCCTCCAATGTTTGTTCCACAAGAGAATTCATACAGGCATCGAGATACCGTTCTACCCCGTAACACGGTACTATTAATGAGATTTTAGCCTTATTCATTCTGAAAATATTTATTGGATTTACAGTAGTTTCCTTATGAAGGATTTTAAGAATACAACTACATTTTCTATTAGATTTTTTATTTTAGGATTTTGGAAACTGTAAGCTTTTTTTAAGTATTCTAACCCAATTCTATATTTTCCATAATATACTAAACTGTTTGCTAAGTTTAGGTATAAATATTGATATATTGCATTCTTTTTTTGATATGTTTCAAAATCCATTTTATATTTGTTTAAAAAGAACTCTAAATACTCAATTTGTTTTAGCGGTTCATTGGTTATGACTGAAGTTGTTGTAACATGTTTAATTAATAATGGCATTTGGAACGTACTAATCATGAGATATTTTCTGAAAAAACGAATGTATAGTTCCCAATCCTGATGTCTACGGAAAGACTCATCAAAACCGTTAAGTTCTTCAAGTGCGTTTCGTCGGAACAAAACGGAAGATGTATTGAAGTGTGCATTACCACTTAAGATTGCTTCTATAAGATTCCCATTTTGTTGGCATTTTACTATATCTTGATGATGGTGATATTGAATTATAGAATCACAACAACAAGCTGCATATTTTATGTTTTTTTCTAGTAAATCAACTTGATTTTTTATTTTGTCTGGCAAGAACTCGTCATCATCGTCCAAGAAATTTACGTATATTCCCTTGCTAGCTTTAAGGCCAGTATTACGAGCGGTAGCTCCATTTTTATTTATGTCGTGCTTGATATATTTAACTTCTCCTTTTTTTATATAATTACGTATTGCCTTCTCCGTTTCTATCTGGTATTTACTACCGATTCCATTATCGTCAACAATGATGATTTCAATATTTTTATAAGTCTGTGACAAAGTACTTTTGATGGCACGTTCTAAGTTATAAGGCCTGGAAAATGTAGGTATGATTACACTTACCAAATCATTCTTTTTATTTTTCATAACGGCTATTGCATTAATGAATAATATGCACTCTCTAGTTGTTTTGCAATGTGGCTTGGTGAATACGTTTCTTTTATATGTTCTGATAATATTGGTTGTGTAGTCACTTTCCCGTCTAAATATCCTTTTATAGCATAGCCTATTTCATCTACACTATATGGATTGACTAATGAGGCCATACCGGCATAGTATTCTTTAGGGCCTGGAATATCAGAAATGACAATTTCACAGCCGTAAAGAGCCGCATCTACGGCAACTATACCTACACCTTCATATAAGCTAGGTAGGGCAAAAACCTTGGCTGTTTTATAAAGTTCTAATTTTTTTTCTTCTGATATAAATCCTAAAACTTTAATATTGTCACATCCTGAAATTTCTTTTTCTAAATGATAATATGCTTCTGGAGTTCCCTTATTCCCTGCCAAAACCAATTCAAAATTGTATTTCTTTGCTGCTTTTATTAATCTCAGGACATTTTTCCTTTCTTGGGTTATGGAGCTAATATGTAAACAGAAAGGTTTTCGTTTGCTCTGTTCCCCTTCACTTATACAGCCTTCTTTGTATGAGTATGCCAAAGGGATGTGAGCCAATTTAGAAATGTCTACTCCTTTTATTTTTGTGAGATACTCTGCTTCACATTGTGATCTCACAAATATTAGTTTGAAATTATCATATTTGTCTTGAGTTAAGAATCTTGTAAAAGGGAAGAGTATTCTTATGTAGTTCTTCAGAATAATGGACTTATTTTCCAATTTTATAGGCTTTGGGTCAATAATTGGCGAGAAACAAATGTTAGGGTTTATGTGTTTTAACCTAAATGCAACATCGTTGTGCCATGAACCGCTACACCCAAAAAGATGTATTATATCAAATGATTTCCAATCATAGTGTTTCCAGTTATTTATAAAAGTTATGCTATGTCCAAGTCTTTTTAAGGAAACAGCCCAATTCTCAGCTTGACTACGTATTCCATTAGATTGCCCGGAAATTATAACCTCTGGATAAAGAATATAAGCTATATTCATTGTTGTTGCTTGTTTGGTAATGAGATGTTTTTTAAATGTTTGTTGGGGTATATTAAAAATAATGGTAGCCAAAACAGTTCCATTCCCAAAATTGTACCGGTAGATAATAGTAACAATATGTTGAATATAAATATCATTGGGATTAATATATCGTTGTTTTTGATAAGTTGTATACTGTTATATAAAGCGCGGAATATCAAAACGCATAAAAACAATGAAAAAAAAATTCCGAAAGTCATAAGTATTTCTAGAAAAAAATTGTGTGGGTATGTTCCTTTAAATGGACCTTCCAAAATTCTAAAATGTGAGCCTAAAAAAGGATGGTCGAATATTTGTCTGATAGCATAAGAATATATGGAAAATTCTCCAACTCGACCTGATGCACCATCAGATTCAATGTTTGCAAAGCGGCTGAATAATTCTATATCATTATTTTCGGAGAAGTGTTGGACAAATAAATAGATTAATACGACCATAGGTAGAAATAGAATCGTTTTTCTTGATAAAAAATGAATTGCATATATTAAAATAGTAAATGTCATATAAATAATAGGGCCTCTTTTATTGCATAACATAACTACGATTAGACTAAATAGTATTGCTGTTATGGATATTGTACTTATGAATTTAGATGGTTTATGTCTTAAAAGGTGTAAAGCAGAAAATATTGATAGCGAAGCGTAAGAACAGATATTAAATGGAGATAAAATATTCAATGCTGCAAAATCTGAAGATGAATCATAAATTAGATAAAAGACCATGTTGCCTTTCAATACATAAAGTAGAAGAGTAAATGTATTAATTATTAAAATGTATTTGGATACAATGATGTAGTCAACTTTTTTTCTAATATAATTGCTACTTCCAAGTAGTAATATCATAGTAATTGCTAACAGTATAAAACTATAATAAGATTGCGGGACGCCGACCATGTTATTTAAAGGAATCTTGTTTTCAAGTATATAGAATGTTATATATAACATATAAACAAAAAAAATGAAGAAAAGTATCTTGTTGTTTCTGTTTAGTATGCCAATTCTAAATCGTATACTATATAGAATACAAAGAAAGGCTACAATACGAACAATCCAATTATATAAAGCCCATACTCCATTATAAATATACATATCGCAAAATAGCGCGGGGAAAGGAATAGCAAGTAGAATTATAAGTAATGCGTTTGCTAGTTTTGGTTGAAGCATATAGTATATCTGTTTTATTAATTGTCTTTATAGAAACTCAAACGCCGACGATATAAGATTTTTCTTTTAATAGAGATTTAATGATGAACATTAAAAATAGACTTGTACCTATTAGTATTGTTGTTAGGTTGATAGCAGAAATAAGATTGTATTCAAATGTATATCCTGAATATATGATAAACCGAAAAGCTACTACGTGTATAAGATATATAGCTAAAGAATTCTTTCCAAGATATACGAAACCATTTATTATCTTATTGTTCTTTATTGGGTTATATGAATTTGATAAGATTATGAAAACTAACATAGAACAGCATATGCCATCAATGATTCTGATGATTGGAGGAAAGTCCATCATGTTATATCCATAGAAATATCTTATGCCTATAATGGTAAAAACATCCGATGCTAAAAAGATATACTTGTAAAATTTGGATTGTGCCATAAGATTTTTCCATTTACTTTGGTAAAGTATTCCCAACCCAAATATTGCAAACTGCCTTATCACTTGGCAATCTTTAAATATAGGCCATGGAAGATAGTCATAAAATATCACAGAAACTATATAAATAAGAAGAATAATTAGCTTGATAAACTTATTTTTAACTATTATGTAATATGTGAATGTTAAGACAAATATGCAAATCAAATACCAATATGATTTATATATAGTATATACTTTAAACGGTTTTACGTCCTGCCACTCTGTTGCGGTACCCCATATTAATAGTATTACTGTTGACCATATAAAAGTGGGGACAAGTAAACGTGTTGCCTTTTTTTCCAATAGGATTGAAAACGAATATTTTAGGCTTGATGAAAAAAAGTATCCGCTAATAAATATGAATAATGGCATGTGAAATGTGTATACTATGTTAAATATAGGATTATACCACACTTCCTTATTGTCAATGCCGTACAATGCTTGTATGGCATGCCCAATAACAACAAGTATTATCAGTATGCCTTTAATGAAATCAAATTTGTTGTCTCTGTTCTTCATTTTATATATTTATCTAAGAAAGAAATACTTTCCATTCTTAATGATTCCAATCTTCTGTCAATATCTATCCAATTTAAATTGTTCTCAGTTAAGAGTACGTGATAAGTTCGTTTGTCTGAATATATTTTATCCTCAATATTAAGATTATGGAATAAATCAAGCACTCTATTATTTCCACTTGACATTTTTCCTCCTAATGGTATGTAAATGAAAGGAGTATGAAAAATTAAGCAAAATACGATGCCATGAAAGGATGGAGTAATAACCATTTTAGATGTACGAATATAATCAATCCATTCTTCTATTGTAGGGTATTTGTAGTTTACATTCTTTCCGAATAATTCAGCAGAGTCTACGTAACCACTTGATGGGGTGATTACGACATTTGAAGTATCATAATTTAGTTCTTTTTGTAGCTCTTGCCACCCTATTTCTTCGGGAGAGTTGATATTCACTGAATATATATATATACGGTCTTTTTTGTTGATTTTATTTGACAGGTTGAAGTATGATATATATTCTGATGATTTTAAAAGTAGCGTCGGGTCTATTACGACTTTAGCGTTCATTCCTACATCTTCAATGATTCTTTTTCCTGTTTCTTCTCTTACCGAAATGGCTTGGAAACGTTTTAAATTTTTTCGTAGTCTGTTTTTGATTTTATCTGGATAGGTCGTGCATCCAAAACTTGCTGAATAAGATAACCTAACCGTTTCAGGTAGGCCAAAATTGAGGAAAAAAACTTCATTCTCTTTTACATATAAAAACTTTGCCCAAACTTGATCGCTTCCAACTATATAAATATCAGCTTTTGGGGGGGAGTTTTGTAGCTCTTTGAGTGAATAGTAGATGCGTGGTGTCTTTTCTAAATGCTTGTCCTTAAACTGTTCAAACATCCGCTGTTTATCCTTTTCAGATGTTGTAAAAAGGAGAGGTTTATGTGTTTTGAAATCCCAATGTTTTATTCTTCGCAATAGATTCATCACAATATCTTCAATATGCGTTTGTCGTGCTTCGGAATGTGCATATCGTATAAGAAAGGGGTGATGACCAAGCATTCTTAACTTTTGTTGCAATGCAAAGTTTTGTAACATCTGGCCATAATTGTCTTTGGTTTGCCAAAAGGTGAGTATTCCAATGTTCATATATGTAATTTATGTGCTACTTTTTTAAGTAGATTTTTATATGCAGATTTACCAATACATTTATTGATAAGTTTTATAATATTATTTTCATGTGAAGTCAGGTTCGCAAAGAAGAAAGCTCTTTGTGGATGAGGGTGGGTATGTTCATTCAATCCATTGTTGCTTAATGTATCTTCGAAAGATGTTTGGATATATTTAAAACGGTCTTTTATGCCGTGGAGTAAACTTTCTCCTTTGGTCGTGTTAATAAATACCATTGACACGCCTTTTTTATTGTCGTAGTTGCTGTTTACACGAGCTATGCCCCAATAATCAGCCAATGTCAAATCACTTTGACTTTGAAACCTTTTAAACTTGCATTCATGGCATGATGGCCTCAGATACAGGTCGTTTAAAAAACCTTGCATGTAGGCGTTTTTGCAATGCTGCTCATTGAGCAATAATTTGCCTCCTTTCTGAATAGCTAAAAAGCTAAAATTTCTCCAAGATGTATTTTTTGAACGAAAATTTATGGTAGAGATTTCTATAGTTTTCACCCTATAAAAAGGTTTTTTGCAGATTGCATTAAGATATAACTTCCACACTTTAGGACTTGGTACTCCATGGCATAAGAAATCTACGATGATTAGATTGGAATATATATTATTCCGGAGAAACCCTGTTAAACCGGCTATCTGACAAGGTGTACCGCAAAACAAAACTTCTCTACCCTGTTTTAGAAAGTCACGTACTAAAGTATAGGTATCTCCAATCTCACTCTGTACATATTTGCTAGTTAGTATTTTTTCTAAATCAGATATGTTTTCTACATAAGAATGCTTTACGTTCCATTGTTTGTCAAACATAGCCCCAAATACCACTCCGTTTTTAGCTAAAGTTTCCAAAGCTAATTCATAAAAGACTCCACCTGATGAACTTTTATCTAAAATGTGTTCATTTTTATTAGTGGCAGCTAATATTTCTTTGGGTTCACGTTTAGACTTTGGTTCTCCTAGAGGGCATACCCTTTCGCACAGTCCACATTGAATGCAATTTTCTTTGGATGTTTTTGGATATAAGAAACCTTCGGAATCCGGATTCATTTCAATACATTTCTGTGGGCAAATCTGAACGCATGCATTGCATCCGCAACATTTTGCTTTATCTGTTATTGCAAGCATATTCTTTTTAGCTTTTGATTGATTATCGTTTTTTCAGATTGGGTTAAAGCAAAAATATAGGTAGTTATCCCGACCATGATTAATGAAGAGGTGGTTGTTATAATAAGTCTGCATACATTTTCTTCCATAAGTTTTAGACATATAAAAGGAATGATTGTGGATAGAGATGTAACTATACATACCTTTATGACGACTAATTTTATATAAGATTTAATTGAGTAATTTACTAGTGTCTTTACGATGTATAGTCGAGCCATAAAAGCAACAATGGTGATACCTAAATGTACGATGAATACAGAATATGGTGGCATGCCGCATTTTAAAAGTAGGTATGATACAGGTACTATGGATAATAATAATGTGCCTATTGTCAATTGGTAAGTCTTAATTTTTCCTGTGGCATCAGCTGTACGCATAAATGGATTTGCCATTGCGTCTACCATTGAAGTTAGAATGATAATACGTATAAATGTTTCAGTGTTATCGGGTACGGACTTAAGCCATAAAGTGAGAATTTGGTGTGTTTCTAATATAATAGGTAAAGATAGGGCATAGATGAGAATAAAAGAAAATTTAGAACTTGCAAAAACTAATTGAAACATGTAAGGCTTTTGTTCTTCTGCATATGCCTTTATGATACGGGGATTAATTGCTGTTTGGAAATTTAATACAAAAGAGTTTATGGCATTTTGTATTTGTACAGCGATAGCACGGGCTGAATTGACTGTGGGGCCAAAAAAGATATTGAGCAAAATATTAAGCCCTTGTGTAAAACCTATGGATGCGAGGCCTCCAAACATTGCCCATCCGGCAAATGAATATATTTGTTTTATTTTTTTTATGTTGAAATGCCATGAAATATGGCTCTCATTGAAGTTCCGTTGACAATATTTCGTATATACTATCCTAATAAATAATTGTATTATTGCTAAAAGGATAGCATAAACGATCAGTTTATCTACAGGGCAAAGGTATATTAAATATGCGATGATTAGTTTTGCTGCTACTTCTAAAACAGAGATATAGGCAAATGCTTTCATTTTTTCGTGTACGATAATTAAAGCATTGTAAGGTACACTTATTAGGCTAAATACCAATGTGCATAGACTGAATTGGAATACGTATTTAGCTGCGGTCATACGGTTGCTTGGTATTACCAGTTTGTTTTCAAGAAACCAAATGCCCCCTATTTCAGCAAGAAGAACTATCAGTAGCGACATAACTAAGAAAATATGAACACATGCTGAAAAAGTTTCATTCAGCTCTGTTTCATCCCCTTTGCCTAAATCATAACTTAAGAAACGTTGTGTTGTAGTGGACAAGCCTGCACAAAATACATTAAACATCAGTACAAATCCACCCACAACGTTATAAATTCCATAATCTTCAACTCCTAAAGAATCAAGTATGACCCTTGATGTAAATAGACTTGTAGAAAGAGTGAAGAGCATTCTTATATACAAGAATAGGGTGTTTTTGGTAATGCTTGCACTTTTATGCTTCTGCATATAATCAAATTAAAAATTCTGTATAAAATAGGTCGTTATAATTAAAAGTATTATTTCCTATTTCAATTCATTCTCGTATATGATTCTTGTAAGTTGTCAATCCCTCCTAAAAATATCCCTTGTATAAACTTTCTCTTTCACATCATCTAAGCAGGCGTCATACCGGTTGGCAATAATGGCATGGCTCTGTGCCTTGAAAGCATCCAGGTCATTCACCACCTTGCTGCCGAAGAACGTGCTGCCGTCTTCTAGCGTGGGTTCGTAGATGATGACCTCCGCACCTTTGGCCTTGATGCGCTTCATCACGCCCTGGATGCTCGACTGGCGGAAGTTGTCCGAGTTCGACTTCATCGTCAGGCGGTACACGCCGATGACACACTTCCGCTCTTCGGACGGGTTGAAGTCCCCACGGTTGTAGTAGTCGTAGTAACCGGCCGTGTGCAGTACGCGGTCGGCAATGAAATCCTTACGGGTTTTATTGCTTTCCACGATGGCTTGGATGAGGTTTTCCGGAACATCCTGATAATTGGCCAACAGTTGCTTGGTGTCCTTGGGCAGGCAGTAGCCGCCGTAACCGAACGAAGGGTTGTTGTAATGGCTTCCGATGCGTGGGTCAAGGCTTACGCCGTTGATGATGGCTTTCGTGTCCAGACCCTTCATCTCGGCATACGTGTCCAGTTCGTTGAAGTAGGAGACCCTCAAGGCCAGGTAGGTGTTGGCAAAGAGTTTCACGGCCTCGGCTTCGGTCAGGCCCATGAACAGCGTGTCGATGTCTTCCTTGATGGCTCCTTCTTGCAGGAGGGCTGCAAAATCATGTGCGGCCTC
>NZ_GL883869.1 GCF_000205165.1 Paraprevotella xylaniphila YIT 11841
ACAGATGCTTTACGTCATCTTCAGCCTCCTGGGCATGTATGTGGACGTGGAAGTACGCACCCCGATGGGACGGGTGGACATGGTGATGCGCACGGCCACCACGCTCTACGTCGTGGAACTGAAACTGAACCAATCTGCCGAGGCCGCCATGCAACAGATTGACCTGAAGAACTATCCAGAACGCTTCGCCCTGTGCGGCTTGCCCGTGGTGAAAGTTGGCATCAACTTCGACATGGAAAGGCATACCCTGAAAGATTGGGTAATCACTAACTAAAATACACCCAAGGGAATTTCCAAAAACATCCTTCATCCTTCAGGATGTATGTTAAATATCTATCATACAGCACATTAGAAACTGAACGATAAAATCTCATCTTTCAGTTCCCTTTCATGGCAGAAAGCCGTCAAACGTTCTGCGCCAAATGATTTTTCAATCTAAGCCAAACGATTTTTCATTCTCCGCAGATTGGTTTTCCGTTCTCTTCCAAAGGAAATGAAACGTGGCTGAAGGATAGCTGAAACATCCTTCAGCCCATAACGCACAAACAATGAATCAATTAGCATGCATCCTGAAAGATGAAGGATGTTTTTGGGAAAACTCTTATGTAGGAAGAGAGAGATAAGCTGATAATAAAACAATTGCGAATGGCGGATTTTATTCGTAACTTTGTCCATACAAAATATCCAAAACATGCACATTACAACTCCCATACGTACCACAGAGACTATTGAGGCACTGACCCGGCTGTGGGAAGCATCAGTACGGCAAAGCCACCATTTCCTGACAGAAAAGGACATACAAGCATTAAAACCATACGCAAAGGCCGGTCTCGAATCCATAGAAAACCTCTTTGTTTCATACGAGCAAAATGAAGCCACAGGATTTATCGGCATAGAAAAAGACAAAATCGAAATGCTTTTCATCTCACCTGAATATTTCGGAAAAGGTATCGGGAAGCTACTGCTTACCATGGCTTGCGAGAAACTCGGCGTGCGATATGTGGACGTAAACGAACAAAACCACAAGGCAGAAGGTTTCTACCGCCATTTGGGGTTCCAAACTTTTGAACGCACGGAAACAGACGAGCAAGGTAACCCATTCCCTATCCTGAAAATGAAACGAGTACCCCTACCTCCCCCTACATATCAGATAGAAAGAGAAACGAAATAGGGCTTTAAAACCATCAAAACAAGCCATCCGCTTTTGTTTGTCATTTATTTCCTGTAACTTTGCAACTCTTTATCATTAATAATAGGATATATATGGATACGACACCCAACAAGTACATCACCGTCGCATACGAACTCTATACGGATTTCGACGGGAAAAAAGAATTAGTGGAAAAAGCTCCTATTGAGCACCCTTTCCAGTTTATTTCGGATATGGGCACAACTTTAGATGCTTTTGAAGCACAAATCAAACCGTTACAGAAAGGAGAGAAATTCAATTTCACACTGTCCGTAGAAGAAGCTTACGGTGAGTATGAACAGGAACGCGTACTGGAACTGAACAAAGATGTATTCAAAATAAACGGACATTTTGACAAAGAGCATATTTATCCGGGAAGCGTGGTACCCTTGATGAATGCAGACGGAGCACGTTTTAACGGAACAATCACAGACGTGAAAGAAGATACCGTAACCGTAGACCTGAATCATCCCTTAGCCGGAAAAGCATTGAACTTCATCGGTGAAGTCACTGAAAATCGCGATGCGACAAAAGACGAAATACAAGGCATGCTCAACATGCTGAGCGGCGAAGGAGGTTGCGAATGCGGATGCGACAGTTGTGGTGGAGGTTGCGGAGACGATTGCGGCTGTGACGGGCATCATCACGAAGAGAGTTGCGGATGCGGACATTGCCATTAAAAAACGGCATCTGTATATTTTATATCGGAAGGGTGAGACATGAGCAATACATTCGGTAACATATTCCGGCTGACGACTTTCGGGGAGAGCCACGGGCCTGGAATAGGCGGAATCATCGACGGATTTCCGGCCAGTATCGACATCGACCAGAACTTCATACAACGCGAATTGGACCGTCGTCGGCCGGGACAAAGCAGAATCACGACTCCCCGCAAAGAAGCGGACAAGGTGGAACTGCTGTCCGGAGTGTTCGAAGGCAAATCTACCGGGTGCCCTATCGGCTTCCTGGTACGCAACACCAACCAACATTCCAATGATTACGACAACATACGCAACCTGTACCGACCATCACATGCCGATTTCACCTACACTCAAAAATACGGCTTGCGTGACCATACGGGTGGAGGACGTTCTTCGGCACGTGAAACCATAGCACGTTGCGTGGGCGGTGCCTTGGCAAAACTGGCTCTCAAACAAATCGGAGTGGAAATCTATGCCTATACCTCACAAGTGGGTAACATAGCTTTGGAACACGATTATACGCATTACGACCCGGCACAAATCGAAACGAACGATGTACGTTGCCCGGATACGGAAAAAGCCGCTGCCATGGAAAGCCTCATTTCGGAAGTCAAAGCAAAAGGAGATACAATCGGAGGTATCATCACGGGAGTAATCCGCCATTGCCCCATAGGGTTGGGTGAACCGGCTTTCAGCAAACTCCATGCTGCATTGGGAGGTGCCATGTTGGGCATCAACGCCGTAAAAGGATTCGAATACGGACGAGGGTTTGCCGGAGTAAGCCAACGGGGAAGTGAACAAAATGATGTCTTCATAGCAAAAAATGGAACCATCGGAACACGCACCAACAATAGCGGAGGCATACAAGGCGGAATCAGCAACGGACAAGACATCTATTTCAGGGTGGCTTTCAAGCCAGTCGCTACCATCCTGATGGAACAGGAAACCGTAACACTGGACGGAACCCCGACGATCATAAAAGCTCGCGGACGGCACGATGCCTGCGTACTTCCTCGTGCGGTACCTGTGGTAGAAGCTATGGCGGCCATGACGATTCTGGATTATTACCTGCTCAACAAAACCACGCATTTATAATTGCAACGGAGAAAAATACCCGGATTCGTAGAAAAAAGCAGTTATTTCGCAGATTCTATTTGGATGCGGCCGAAGGAATAACTATCTTTGAAACGTAAAGGATATAAAGTTGTGAAACTTTAAGATAGCTTAGTTAAAAGTTTAGTTTAGTTTTTGTGTTGGTATCCCGCCTCGGTTTTGAGGCGGGATATTTTTTCCCACATGTTCCTTTTTCTACCTTTCTCTTTCAGCAGTTTGAAAAGGAGCCAACCTCACCAAATCCATTGTATTTTTATAAGGACAACTGCAAGGTTGTAATCTAAAAAACAAAACAACCATTTTCATACCTATTCGTAACTATTTTGCATAAATTTTATCCGAATCATCAGTTTTGAAAAATATCTTTTCTTTTTCTCAAGAAAAACCGGATTACGCCCCATTGCATTTTGGCAATCAATTAGTACTTTTGCAAAACAAAACGTCACGATACAACAAAATAATATCGCATATAGATTATGAAACAAGAAAAACAAAATCCTTTTATCAAATATAACGGCATTAAAGATGCAAAGAAGCACATCCACAAGGCAAGTGGATTGTACGACGCCTCGAACGAACATGACGCATGCGGAGTAGGTATGATTGTGGACATACACGGCAACAAATCCCATGAATTAGTGGATTCTGCCCTTAAAGTGTTGGAAAACATGAAGCACAGGGGGGCGGAAGGCGCCGACAACAAGACGGGCGACGGGGCAGGCATCATGCTCCAAATCCCCCATGAATTCATCCTCCTGCAAGGCATCCCCGTCCCGGAAAAAGGAAAATACGGCACAGGGCTTGTCTTCCTGCCCAAGGACGGGCAGGAGCAATCCCACATGCTAAGCATCATGATTGAGGAGATAGAACGGGAAGGCTTGAACCTGATGCACTTGCGCAACGTGCCGGTCAATTCGTCTATCCTTGGAAAAGACGCATTGGGCACGGAACCAAGCATCAAGCAAGTATTCATCACCGGTTCCACTGATACGGAGAACTTGGAACGCACCCTATATATAATAAGGAAGAGGATTGAGAACCGCATACATCACAAAGATTTCTATATCGTATCCCTGTCGAGCAAGAATATCGTGTACAAAGGAATGCTGTCGTCCGTACAAGTGAGGGAATACTTCCCCGACCTGACCCAACCGTACTTCACCAGTGGGTTGGCCGTCGTGCATTCCCGATTCAGCACCAATACCTTCCCGACCTGGAGCCTGGCGCAGCCTTTCCGCCTGTTGGCGCATAACGGTGAAATCAACACCATACGGGGCAACCGAGCTTGGATGGAGGCACGGGAAAGCGTGCTCTCCACACCCACGCTTGGCAACGTGAAACAAATCAGGCCCATCATCCAACCCGGCATGAGCGACAGTGCCTCGTTGGACAACGTGTTGGAATTCTTCGTCATGTCCGGCCTGAGCCTGCCCCACGCCATGGCCATGTTGGTGCCGGAATCCTTCAACGACAAGAACCCTATCAGCGAAGACCTGAAGGCTTTCTATGAGTACCACTCCATCCTGATGGAACCGTGGGACGGCCCGGCCGCCCTGCTCTTCAGTGACGGACGCTATGCCGGAGGCATGCTCGACCGCAACGGCCTGCGCCCTGCCCGTTACCTGATAACGCGGAACGACATGATGGTCGTGGCCAGCGAGGCAGGCACCATCCACTTCGAGCCGGGGGACATCAAGGAAAAAGGACGGTTGCAACCGGGCAAAATACTCTTGGTGGACACCCAAGAGGGAAAAATATACTATGACGGGGAACTGAAAGTCCAGTTGGCTGCTGCCAAGCCCTATCAGCAATGGCTCTCCACGAACCGTATAGAACTGGACACGCTGCGAAGTGGGCGGAAAGTTGAAAACAATGTGGAGGACTACAGTCGCAAGCTGCGTAACTTCGGCTATACGCGCGAAGATATCGAACGCACACTCATCCCGATGGCAACGAACGGAGCGGAGCCGACCGCTTCCATGGGGAACGACACCCCCGTTGCCGTGCTCTCCGACAAGCCTCAACTGCTGTTCAACTATTTCCGCCAACAGTTTGCCCAAGTGACCAACCCTCCCATCGACCCGATCCGCGAGGAACTGGTCATGTCGCTGAGCGAGTACATCGGTGCCGTGGGTATGAACATCCTGTTGCCGAGCGAAGCACACTGCAAAATGGTACGCTTGCCTCATCCTGCATTGACCAACACCCAGTTGGATATCCTGTGCAACATACGTTACAAGGGGTTCAACACCGTGAAGCTCCCCATCCTGTTCGACGTGCACGGAGGGAAGGCTGCCTTGCAAGAAGCCTTGTCCACCTTATGCAAGCAAGCGGAAGCGTCCGTCGACGAAGGAGTGAACTACATTATCCTGTCCGACCGCGGAGTGGATGCCGGACACGCAGCCATCCCCTCGCTGTTGGCCGTAAGTGCCGTACACCACCATTTGATTTCCGTACAGAAACGCGTGCAGACCGCACTGATTATCGAAAGCGGTGAAATCCGTGAGGTCATGCACGCGGCCCTGCTGTTGGGTTACGGGGCAAGTGCCATCAATCCCTATATGGCTTTTGCCGTATTAGACGATTTGGTCAAGCGACACGAAATACAGATGAATTACGAAACAGCAGAGAAAAACTACATCAAGGCTATCTGCAAAGGATTGTACAAGGTGATGAGCAAGATGGGCATCAGCACGATACGTTCTTACCGAGGTGCCAAAATATTCGAAGCTGTCGGACTCAGTGAGGAATTACTGAAAACCTATTTCGGCACGCCGGCCTCTACCATCGGTGGCATACGGTTGGAGGAAATCGCAAAAGACTATACCATTTTCCACGATGCCGGTTTCCGGCTCACAGAACCCGGGCACCTCTTGCCCCATACCGGACTGTTCTCTTTCCGCAAAGATGGCGAGCAACATGCCTGGAATCCTGAAACCATATCAGCCCTGCAAATCGCCACGCGCCTTGGCAGTTACAAGAAATTCAAGGAATTCACGAAGATGGTGGACGGGAAAAAACAGCCGATATTCCTGCGCGATTTCTTCGGGTTCAAACGTAACCCCGTCGACATCAACAAGGTAGAACCCGTGGAGGACATCGTCAAGCATTTCGTCACCGGTGCCATGTCGTTCGGTGCCATCAGCAAGGAAGCCCACGAAGCCCTGGCATTGGCCATGAACGAGCTTGGCACCCGAAGCAATACGGGAGAAGGCGGGGAAGACAACGCCCGTTTCCATGAGACATACGAAGGCATCCCTCTTTGCAGCAAGACCAAGCAGGTGGCATCCGGACGTTTCGGTGTCACGACCGAATACCTCGCCAATGCCGAAGAGATACAAATCAAAGTAGCACAAGGTGCCAAACCGGGGGAAGGTGGCCAACTTCCGGGTTTCAAAGTGGATGAGGTGATTGCCAAAACGCGCCACTCCATTCCGGGCATATCCCTGATTTCTCCCCCGCCCCACCACGACATCTACTCCATCGAAGATTTGGCACAACTGATTTTCGACCTGAAGAATGTCAACCCACAAGCTCGAATCAGCGTAAAACTGGTAGCCGAAAGTGGGGTCGGCACGATAGCCGCCGGAGTGGCCAAGGCCAAGGCCGACCTGATTGTCATCTCGGGCGCGGAAGGTGGAACGGGTGCTTCGCCTGCGTCATCCATGCGTTATGCGGGCATCTCTCCGGAAATCGGTCTTAGTGAGACCCAACAGACTTTGGTACTCAACGGACTGCGCGGACAAGTACGCCTGCAAACCGACGGACAACTCAAAACAGGGCGCGACATCATCGGCATGGCCCTCCTCGGGGCCGAAGAATTCGGCTTCGGCACGACCGTGCTTATCGTATTAGGATGCGTCATGATGCGCAAATGCCACACCAACGCCTGCCCAGTCGGGGTCGCCACCCAAGACCCGGTATTGCGCAGCCATTTCCGAGGACACTATAAATATGTGGTGAATTATTTCCGCTTTTTGGCCGAAGAAGTACGCGAATACTTGGCAGAAATGGGATTCACACGACTGGAAGACATCGTGGGGCGCACTGACCTCATCGAAATTAAGCCTGTGGAAAAAGAGACAAAAATTGGGCTGTTGGACTTCAGCCGCCTATTACACAAGGTGGAAAGCAATACGGCCATCCATCACGTATGCGAACAAAAGCATGAAATCAGCCACGTGAAAGACGTGGAAATCATAGCCTCAGCCACAGAAGCCCTCGAACATGGCAAGGAAGTATCCTTGGAATACGCCATCGCCAACACCGACCGCTCCGTAGGAGCCATGCTGTCAGGTGCCGTAGCCACACGGTATGGCAACGAAGGGCTTCCTGAACAAACCATCAACGTGAAATTCAAAGGTTCCGCCGGACAAAGCTTCGGGGCGTTCCTAGCCCACGGCATCTGCTTCAAACTGGAAGGCGAGGCAAACGATTACTTGGGCAAAGGGTTGAGCGGCGGACTGATTTCCGTCTGTCCTCCCGTGCGTTCCAACTTCGATGCGGAAAAGAACACTATTGCGGGCAACACGCTGCTATATGGTGCCACGAGCGGCGAGGTCTACATCAACGGCCGGGCCGGCGAACGTTTTGCCGTACGCAACTCCGGAGCCATCGCCGTCGTGGAAGGTGTGGGAGACCACTGCTGCGAATACATGACAGGGGGGCGCGTGGTCGTGTTAGGCGAAACCGGACGCAATTTCGCTGCCGGCATGAGCGGGGGCGTGGCATACGTTTGGGACAAAAGCCATACGTTCGACTACTTCTGCAACATGGAAATGGTGGAACTTTCGCTTTTGGAAAACTCCACCTCACGCAAAGAGCTGCATGAACTTGTCCGCCAACACTACCTCTACACCGGTTCGAGCCTGGCCCGCACCATGCTGGACGACTGGAATCACTACGTAGACGAGTTCATACAAGTCACACCCATCGAATACAAGCGCGTACTGGCAGAAGAGCAAATGCGCAAACTGCAACAAAAAATAGCAGACGTACAACGGGATTACTAACAGAATCGACAAACGACAAAAAATAAAGAAAAAAATGGGAAACCCTAAAGCATTCCTCACCATATCGCGGCAGGAAGCCGGCTACCGCCCGGTGCACGACCGCATCAACGACTTCGGAGAAGTGGAACAGACCCTGAACACCAGTGACCGCAAACTGCAAGCCTCACGCTGCATGGATTGCGGAGTGCCTTTCTGCCACTGGGCATGCCCCTTAGGTAACCGTCCGCCCGAGTTCCAAGATGCGCTTTACAAAGGCAAATGGGAAGAAGCATACGAAATCCTGTCCCAAACCAACGATTTTCCGGAATTCACCGGGCGCATCTGCCCTGCGCTCTGCGAGAAAAGCTGCGTGCTGAAACTGGCCATCGATGCCCCGGTCACCATCCGTGAGGATGAGGCGGCCATCATCGAAGCAGCTTTCCGCGAAGGTTATGTCAAACCGAAGACCTACCCACGAAACGGGAAGAAAGTGGCCGTCGTAGGTTCCGGCCCGGCAGGCATGGCTGCCGCCAACCAACTGAACCGCATAGGGTATGAAGTAACGGTATTTGAAAAGGATGAAAGCGTGGGCGGATTACTACGCTTCGGGATTCCGAACTTTAAACTCAACAAGGCCATCATAGACAGGAGAATAGAAATCATGAAAGCTGAAGGCGTCATCTTCAAGACAAACTCACCCGTAGACATGGAACACCTGCCCGAGGGTTTCGACGCTTACTGTATTTGCACGGGAACGCCACAGGCACGCGACCTTGACATCCCGGGACGCAACCTCAAAGGCATACACTTCGCATTGGAAATGCTGGCCCAACAAAACCGGATTTTGGCCGGACAGACCTTCGGCAAGGAAGAACGCATAAACGCCAAAGGCAAACATGTGGTCGTCATCGGTGGCGGAGATACGGGAAGCGACTGCATCGGTACAAGCAACCGACAGGGTGCGGCCAATGTCACCCAAATCGAAATCATGCCGAAACCTCCGGTAGGCCATAACCCTGCCACACCATGGCCGCAATGGCCCGTAATCTTAAAGACCAGTTCCAGCCACGAAGAAGGATGCACACGCCGGTGGTGCCTGACCTCCAACCGTTTCATCGGCACGAAAGACGGCCGGGTTTGCGGTGTGGAAGTGGAAGAAGTGGAGTGGGTTCCCAATCCGGACGGAGGCCGTCCCGTCATGCGCCCTACTGGGAAAAAGGAAACTCTCAAGGCTGACCTCGTGCTGTTGGCCATGGGATTCCTCAAGCCCCAACAGCCGGCATTCGCAAGCAATGTTTTCGTGGCCGGAGACGCGGCCACCGGTGCTAGCCTCGTAGTCCGCTGCATCGCAGGAGGACGCAAAGCGGCCCAAGACATCAACGCTTACTTAACAAAAGCTTTAACGCCATGTGTGGAATAACAGCCCTTTTCAACCTCAAACAACAAACGCCTGAATTACGAAAAAAGGCTTTGTCCATGTCTAAGAAAATCCGGCACCGCGGGCCGGATTGGAGTGGCATTTATTGTGGCAAGACAGCCATCTTATGCCACGAACGCCTTTCCATCGTTGATCCGCAAAGCGGCGGGCAGCCTCTTTTCTCGCCCGACCGTAAACAAATACTGGCCGTCAACGGGGAAATCTACAACCACCGCCAAATCCGTGAACAGTATACCGGACGATACGACTTCCAAACGGGCAGCGACTGCGAGGTCATCCTCGCGCTCTACCGGGACAAAGGCATCCATTTCTTAGAAGACCTGAATGGAATTTTTGCCTTCGCCCTTTATGACGAAGAACAGGACGACTTCCTGATAGCCCGCGACCCCATCGGAGTCATACCTTTATATATAGGACATGACAAGGACGGCATCCTATATCTGGCCAGCGAACTGAAAGCACTTGAAGGTTTCTGCGACGAATACGAGCCGTTCTTGCCGGGACATTATTACTGTGGCAAGGAAGGGAAGATGACGCGTTGGTACACCCGTGATTGGATGGACTACTCGAACGTGAAGGACAATTATACCCATGACGCCTGTAACGCTACTAAAGTCACGGACTGTGGAAACAGCTATCCCATACAAGTAGAAGCCGTACGTGATGCCTTGGAAGCTGCCGTACGCCGCCAACTGATGAGCGACGTTCCCTATGGCGTGCTGCTCTCCGGCGGATTGGACAGTTCCGTCATTTCGGCCATAGTGCGGAAGTTTGCGGCACGCCGCATCGAGACCGACGGGCAATCCACGGCGTGGTGGCCGCAACTCCACAGCTTCGCCGTGGGACTGAAAGGCGCCCCGGACTTGGCCAAGGCCAAGGAAGTTGCCAACTACATCGGTACCGTACACCACGAAATCAACTATACCATCCAAGAGGGATTGGATGCCGTGCGTGATGTCATCTACTACATCGAGACCTACGACGTGACCACCGTGCGCGCCTCCACCCCGATGTACCTGCTTGCCCGCGTCATCAAGAGCATGGGCATCAAGATGGTATTGAGCGGTGAAGGCGCAGATGAAGTGTTCGGCGGTTACCTCTATTTCCACAAAGCACCGGATGCCCAGGCCTTTCACGAAGAAACGGTGCGCAAGCTCTCCAAACTGTACCTTTACGACTGCCTGCGAGCCAACAAATCCCTCTCAGCATGGGGCGTGGAAGGGCGCGTTCCTTTCCTCGACAAGGAATTTCTCGACGTGGCCATGCGCCTCAACCCGGCAGTCAAAATGTGCCCGGGCAAGACGATTGAAAAGAAAATCGTACGCGATGCTTTCGCCAATCTCTTACCCGAAAGCGTGGTCTGGCGGCAGAAAGAACAATTCAGCGACGGCGTGGGATACAGTTGGATTGACACATTGAAGGATATCACATCACAGGCCGTCAGCGACGAACAGATGGCACATGCCTCGGAACGGTTTCCCATCAACCCGCCCATGAACAAAGAAGAATACTATTACCGTAGCATCTTCGAAGAATATTTCCCGAGCGACAGCGCAGCCCGAAGCGTACCGAGCGTACCGAGTGTGGCCTGCTCCACAGCCGAAGCCTTGGCTTGGGACACCTCGTTCAAAGGACAAAACGAACCGAGCGGGCGAGCCGTAAACGGAATACATGAAGATGCATACAGGAAAACGAAAATATGAAAATAGAATTTACCAAAATGCAGGGGGCTGGCAATGACTACATCTACGTCAATACCCTGAAGTACCCCGTCTCGCATCCCGAGGCATTGGCAAAGGAATGGAGCAAACCACATACCGGCATCGGAAGCGACGGGCTTGTCCTGATAGGGCCTTCCGAAACAGGCGATTTCAGCATGCGCATCTTCAACGCAGACGGTTCAGAAGCCATGATGTGCGGCAATGCCAGCCGCTGCGTCGGCAAGTACGTGTATGAATACGGACTTACCGATAAAAAAGAAATCGCCTTGGAAACCCTCTCCGGAATAAAAACCTTATATTTACATTTACAAGGCGAGAATGTGGATTCGGTAACCGTAGACATGGGGGCTCCGTGCGACATTCGTACCGTGGATTTAGGAAACGGCTATCTTTTCCGTGAAGGTACAGCCGTAAACATGGGCAACCCGCATCTGGTGATTTTCACCCATGACGTTTCTGCTATTGACTTGCTTTCCGAAGGTCCGGCCATGGAACATCACCCGCTATTCCCGAACCGCGTCAACGTGGAATTCGCCCAGGTCTTACCCGACGGGAATGTCCGGATGCGTGTATGGGAACGAGGCTCAGGTATTACACAGGCCTGTGGAACAGGAGCGTGCGCTACGGCCGTAGCCGCAGCTTTCACCGGACGTGGCAAAGGCAAGACCGACATCATCATGGATGGAGGCACACTCACCATCGAATACGAACCGCAAAACGACCGGATTCTGATGACCGGTCCTGCCACAAAAGTATTCGACGGAACAATAAATATGGATAGATAAAAACAACATAGCATTATGGCATTAGTAAACGAACATTACCTCAAACTTCCGGGAAACTATTTATTCTCGGACATCGCCAAGAAAATAAACACGTTCAAAGTGACCCACCCGGGCAAAAGGCTCATCCGCCTGGGTATAGGGGATGTGACCCGTCCGCTGCCACAGGCATGTATCACGGCCATGCATAAGGCCGTGGACGAAATGTCCACGGCTGAAACATTCCATGGATACGGACCAGAGCAAGGCTATGATTTCCTGATTGAAGCCATCCTCAAAAATGATTTCGCTTCTCGCGGCATCAGCCTGAGCCCTACTGAAATCTTCATCAACGACGGTGCCAAAAGCGACACCGGCAACATCGGTGAGGTCCTGCGTTGGGACAACAGTATGGGCGTGACCGACCCCATCTATCCGGTCTACATAGACAGCAATGTCATGTGCGGACGATCCGGCGAATTGGGAGAAGACGGGAAGTGGAGCAATGTCACCTACCTGCCCTGCACGGCAGAAAACCATTTCATCCCGCAAATTCCCGACCGGCGCATAGACATCATCTACCTATGTTATCCCAACAACCCGACCGGCACAACCCTAACTAAGACGGAACTGAAAAAATGGGTGGATTACGCCTTAGCCAATGACACCTTGATTTTCTTCGATGCCGCATACGAAGCCTACATCCGTGAAGACGATGTTCCCCACTCCATCTACGAAATCAAAGGTGCGAAACGTTGTGCCATCGAGTTCCGTAGCTTTTCCAAAACGGCAGGGTTCACAGGTGTGCGCTGCGGTTATACGGTAGTACCCAAAGAACTGACAGCCGCCACCTTGGAGGGCGAACGTGTCCCCGTCAACAAACTCTGGAATCGCCGCCAATGCACCAAGTTCAACGGCACGAGTTACATCACCCAACGCGGAGCGGAAGCCATCTATACGGCAGAAGGCAAGGCGCAAGTGAAAGCCACCATCGACTATTATATGGAAAACGCACACATCATGCGCGAAGGCCTGCAATCTGCCGGATTCAAGGTCTATGGCGGAGTCAACGCGCCCTACATTTGGCTGAAAACACCCGATAACACGGGTTCCTGGCGTTTTTTCGAGCAACTGCTATACGAAGTAAACGTAGTCGGCACACCGGGCGTAGGCTTCGGCCCCAACGGCGAAGGCTACCTCCGCCTCACGGCTTTCGGCGAGCGCGAAGACTGCATCGAAGCCATGCGGCGCATCAGGATGTGGATATAAACAGAGGCGTTTATACTCCAACAGCTACATAAATTAAGTTAAAAGGATTCCACTCTTTTGTTCAAAAGACAAAAGAGTGCGTATCTTTGTACTATTAATGAAGCATTTTCAAAAAATCATACTGTCATTCCTATTTGCAGCCATTACATTTCTAATTTCTGCCAATACGAACGCTTTCCGTGAACAACACTCGGAAAGTAAAAAAGTATATGCCGAAAATGTACACAAACAGCAAGAGTTACACACGGTAAAGCCACAAGTCTTATTCGATGGGGAAATTTCACCGGAAATCGTATGGGCACGGGTATTGACAGCCCAACCTACACGTTCTCTGCAAAATTTCCATTTACAGACTTTGCAATACCTGCCATTCCGCACCCAAAAACGATTATCTGCACTATGCGGAATGAGCACCAATGGCAAACAATTCGAAACGGCAGCCCCATTCTACTGCCAACCTTCATGCGAATACTATGTATTCGCTTTATGCCGCCTACTCATTTAGCGAGATTTCCTTATCCGATTTATAGACAGACTGGCAAAGGTTCATTTTGCCGGAATAATAGTGTATTATCTCATTATGTTTTATTTTATAATTAAAAAGATATGGAAAATCAAGCTATAGCCCAACATCCTAACGAACAGGATATCCAAAAAAGATTCAACTCACGTAACGCAGTCTCATCCGGCATACTTATAACAATAGGCGTTTTCATGGTATCGCTTACCCTTACGATGCACACTACAGACAGCAATATCCTTTCGCTCGTTTTCATGGCGTGTGGAGGAAGTATGGCCATTTATGGCATGATACGGATTTTGAGCCATGCCTCCAGAACCGTATATGCTCCTACCGGCAGTACAATTAAAGAATACCATCTATACTATTCTCCGGAACATTTTGATACATTGCAACATGTCATTGAAGCTAATGGGGTTCCCGAATGCATTCCTGTAGCTCCGGTGGACAATACTACAGTCAGACTGGATATCCTCATGTCGGAAGATAAGAAGTTTGCCCGGTTACAGTTATTGAAATACGAAAACTATATTTTCCATCCGGCCACGGAAGTTTATTATTATCCCGAAGCTGAAGCCAGACGCATCCATGCCTTAATGAAAAATAGCAAGTAAATATTCCACACACTTCTTTTAGCACCCTCCACACGGATTTGTCTTTCATAGAGACATCTTTTGTGGAGGGTTCTTTTGCATGGCCAAAAATTATCCATATATTTGCCACAAGCGTTTCTGCAATTCTACATTACAAGATAAAAAAGCGGGTAATGAAATACCGTTGACATCCCGAATGAATGCAGCGGACACTTGTTTGACATTGTACACTGTAACGGTGCGACACATCTCTACACCAACGGCCAACTCATTGCAGATAAATTCCACGATGTCCACTCGCTATTCTACGGCCCATGGTGACTGCCACCAACTGAAGTACGCATACCCATTACAATTCACCACGGTTTTATTTCATTAAAAACATAGTCTATCGTGACACTATCAGGAACCTTGTCTATGACGGAAGCCATATAAGCAGTAGTTTTCTCACCAATCAAAGACGGATAGAACTCGTGTGTGACCTCATAACGGTACACGGTTGGCGACAAGGGAACAAGTTCCACTTTAAAACCTTTCACCCCCACACCACTTTCTACAGTGTATTTCCAAAGTATCACAGAATAACGGCTGTAATCCACCGTATAAAAGAATGTATAGTCCCAAGCTTCAGGCCACGTCACATACTTTAAGAAATCCGGTATCATACGTATCAAAGCAAATTCCTTGTCTTCCATATCAAGTTCGGGAGTCGACAAACCACTCTTTAAAACATTCGTAGTGTATATCAATCCCAAACCACGTTCGCTCCTCACCGAAAGCGACACACCGCACGATGCCGGAAGTTTGGCATATTTCCCACAAATCAAACGGACGGAAGAAGTATCGGCAGGGGAATAAAAGTAGTCAAATAAGTATTCGAAGCACCCACCAACTTCCACCAACGTGTCACGTTTCACATAATATGAAGTTCCGCGCTCCCCAACAAATAAGTATACCGTTCGAAATCCAAATCCTCAGGCACTGGCAACGTGTCCGGTAACCACACAGACAAATCGTCACGGCTGTCAAGGCGTATCACTCGATTCCGTTCCAATAAAGGTAATAAAGAAGCGAAGAAAGAAGAATCTGTAGCTGACAACATTTCCTTCACTATCTCAATCTTATTTATGTCCTCACTATCAGGACACATTGTTTCCTTATCCTCGTCTTCTGTATCACTGCAAGCAATCCAACACACCACAGACGCGAGAAACATAATTTTTCTCATAATACTGTATTATTTAATTAACAATCAACTTATACGCAAGGTTGTGGCATTCCCCTTCCTCACAGCAGTTCCTCCTAACCACAAGTATTGATGGCACAACCCCTTCCAATCCGCCCTGTCTCCAAGCAGGGCGAATCGGAAGAAGAACCGTCACATGGCAAAGGCATTGAAGCCCCCATCCACCACGGCCACCGTCCCGGTAACGAAGGCCGAGGCATCGCTGATGAGATAGTGTATCGTGCCGCAAAGCTCTTCGGGACGGCCGAAACGTTTGAACGGTGTCTGGCGGATGACATCCTCGCCGCGCGGTGTCAGGCTACCGTCGGGGTTGGTAAGCAGCGCACGGTTCTGGTTCGTCAGGAAGAAGCCCGGCGCGATGGCGTTCACACGGATGCCGGAAGTGAATTTCGTGGCTACTTCATTGGCCAAGAAGGCCGTGAAGTTGGAAATGCCCGCTTTGGCTGCCGCATAACCGCACACGCGGGTCATGGGACGGAAAGCCGCCATGGAACTGAAATTGACAATCGCGCCCTTTCCTGCCTCCACCATCGGGCGGAGGAATATCTGCGTGGGGATGACCGTTCCCGTAAGGTTTACATTCAACACCCGTTCGAACTCTTCCACCTTGAGGTCGAAGAATGTCCCGGTCGGCGCAATGGTGGCACCCGGCATGTTGCCGCCCGCCGCATTGAGCAAGGCATCCACCTTGCCGTAGGCCGACAACACGTCTTGCAGGTTCTGCTCCACTACGACCGGATTCATCACATCCGTTTTCAGAAACATCACCTCGCCGCCTTTTCCGCAAATATCATCCGCTATCTGTTTGCCGGTCTCTTCATTACGCCCCATCAGTACCACCTTGGCACCTTGCAGGGCAAGGTACTCCCCGATTTCCCGGCCTAGCACACCCGTACCGCCGGTAACGACCACCACTTGTCCTTGAATATCAAATAAATTCTTCATGTCCGTTTATTTTTAACCTTTATCCATTTTCAAATTTTTCCTTCCGCTATCTCACGGTTCACTACTGCCATAACCCCTTCCATCTGCCCAAGGGCCAACATGCGCCCGTGGAAAGAGTAACCGGCATTGTACCCCATCTTCTCGTCGCCCAACATCAGAGGAGCATGGTCTACCCTCATCGGCAAGGAAGGATTCTCCTTTTGGAACGTGCGTACCAAATCAATGATGCCCGCACGTCCGGCCAGATGGGAAGCTTCCTTGAAATTGCCGCCGGGCAGCACGTCCGTGCTGCGCAGATGCACGAATTTCGTGCGAGAAGCATACTTGCGTGCCAGTTCCGGCACATTATTGTGCGCTCCGGCACTCAACGAACCGGCACAGAACGTCAACCCGTTGTGCGGGTTGTCCACAGCGTTCAGGAACCAAGTGATGTCCTCGTCGCACGTCACGATGCGTGGCAACCCCAGTATCTGCAAGGGAGGATCGTCGGGATGCACGCACATGTCCACCCCGTATTGCTCGCATACCGGCATGACAGCGGAGAGGAAATAACGCATGTTCTCGCGCAAGGCATCACGGTCTATACCTTTATACAGGCCGAGCAGCTCGCGGAAGATTTCCACCGGCTTCTCATCGTCTTCCTTGATATTGCCGTTCACGAACCCCTGCGTCTTGATGATGATGTTTTCCACCAGTTTATGGTCATCCTCCGGTGTCATCACAGCTTTCTTCCGTTCCACCTGTTCCATGATGTCTGCCCCGTAATCGGTTTCCGCCCCTTCTCGCTTCAGGATGCAACAATCGAAATAGGCGAAATCCGCACGGTCGAAATAAAGCGACGACGTGCCGTCCGCATTCGGATGTTCCAAGTCGGTACGCGCCCAGTCGAGCACGGGCATGAAGTTGTAGCACACCGTCTTGATACCGGCCTTGCCCAGATTGGCCAAGCTCACGATATAGTTCTCTATCAGGCGGTCACGGTCAAGACCGCCATACTTAATGCTTTCACTCACCGGAAGGCTTTCCACCACCGACCAACGCAGACCGGCCGCTACGACATAGTCCCGCATTTCCGCCACTGCCTCGTAAGGCCAGATTTCCCCGTTCGGGATGTCATGCAAAGCCGTCACGATGCCTTCCACGCCAATCTGGCGCAACATGGACAACGTGATTTTGTCTTTCTTCCCGAACCATCTCCAAGTTTTTTCCATATCTTCTTTTCTTTAGAACCTAAAATAGTTTTTGGCATTGTAATAGCAGATGTCTTCCACCATCTGCCGGATGCGCGGCATTTCGCCTACGGGCATCTCGCCCTTCTCCACGTCACGCCCCAAAAGGTTACAGAGCGTACGGCGGAAGTATTCATGGCGCGGGTAGGAAAGGAACGACCGCGAGTCGGTCAGCATCCCTACAAAACGGCTCAACAGGCCGAGCACGGAAAGGGCGTTCATCTGCCGCTCCATCCCGTCCTTCTGGTCGTTGAACCACCATCCCGAACCGAACTGTATCTTGCCCGGCACGCTCCCGTCCTGGAAATTACCAATCATCGTGGCCACCATCTCGTTGGCCGCCGGGTTCAGGTTGTAGAGGATGGTTTGGGGGAGGATGCCACGGCTGTCCAAGCGGTCAAGGAACCGTGCCATGGAGAGGGCGGTGTTGAACTCGCCGATGGAATCGAAACCCGTATCCGGCCCCACGAGACGCATCATCCGACTGTTGGCATTGCGTATCGTCCCGTAATGGAATTGTTGTGTCCATCCCTTTTCGGCATCCATCCGGGCAAACTCCACCAACATGGCCGACTTGAAACGGGCACATTCCGCACCGTCCAAAGGCGTACCGCCATATACCTTGTCAAACAACCGCTTAATGTCGTTTTCCACATAATCTTCTGCATAGAATTCCGACAGCCCGTGGTCTGAAAGACGGCAGCCTTGTGCGGCAAAGAAGTCATGACGTGCTTCCAATGCTCCGACAAAATCGGCATAACAGGAAATGGACTGCCCGGAAACTTGCTCCAACCGCCCCACATAGTCGCGGAATGACGAGGGACTCTCCACGGCCATCGCTTTGTCCGGTCGCCACGTCGGGAGCATCCGGATCTCAAAACCGCTCGCTTTCGCGGCGATATGGTATTCCAAACTGTCCACCGGGTCATCGGTGGTGCATACTGTTTCCACATGGTAATGCCGCATCAGCCCACGTGCGGAAAACCCAGGTTGTGCCAGTTTCTCGTTGCATTCTTCGTAAATCTCGCGAGCCGTTGAGGGGTTCAACAATTTGTCGATGCCGAAAGCCGTGCGCAGTTCCAGATGCGTCCAGTGGTACAACGGGTTGCGCAAGGTATAGGGTACTGTCTCCGCCCATTTTTCAAACTTTTCCCAATCGGAAGCATCGCCCGTAATGTAACGTTCGTCCACCCCGTTAGTGCGCATGGCACGCCACTTGTAATGGTCGCCCCCCAACCACAATTCCGTAATGGAACGGAAGCGGTAGTCCTCCGCCACCATCCGTGGGTCGAGATGGCAATGGTAATCAATGACAGGCAAGCGTTCGGCATGCCCGTGATAAAGCTCCCGCGCGGTATCCGTCCCGAGCAGGAAATCCTTGTCCATAAATGGTTTCATGTTTCTTGTCTCCTATTCTTTAATCAACTGGTAGCGCGGCACCAAGAGTTTGATGATGACCCAACTCAACAGATACCCTAACGACGCCACCATAAATACTATCATATAACCGGCTTCGATACCCCGGAAGCCTAAAAACTCCATCTGCGTTTCCTTGGAATAGGTAAACAACATACCGGAACACATGTTGAACAGCAAACAACCGATACCGCCCGACATACCACCAATACCCGTCACTGTGGCCACGGCGGATTTGGGAAACATGTCGCCCACCACGGAATAGACATTCGCGCTCCAACTCTGATGCGCCGCCCCGATGATGCCGATTATCACGATGGGAAACCAATACGACCAACTCCCCAAAGGCTGGGCCACCAAGCCGATAAGGGGAAAGAAGGCATAAATAAGCATGGCGCGCATGCGTCCGGCATAAGGGTTCATACCCTTGTGCCCCACGAACCATGTGGGCAAATAGCCCCCCACGATGGAAAGCATCGAAATCAGATAGAGGGTGAAAATGAGTAACATGCCCGTCGTGGAGTCCGAACTGTATCCGTAGACATCATGCACGTAAGCCGGTGCCCAAAAGAGGAAGAACCACCACACGCCATCGGGCAGGAAACGTCCGGCCACGACAGCCCATGTCTGGCGATAAGTCAGGCACTTCCAAATGCTGATACCCCTCGTCGGACGAGCCTCATCCGTACCTTCGGCTAAAGAAGCATCGGCGACGGAATCCTGCTCAATGTAGGCCAGTTCCGCAGCATTGACACGCTTGCTTTTCTGCGGCGCATCATACACATACACCCAAACGCCCATCCAGACGAAGCCCACAGCACCCACCAAGAGGAAGGACATCTCCCAACCCCAACAACGAGCCAGCAAAGGTATGACGAAAGGAGCAAGCAAGGCCCCTATCTGTGCCCCGCTGTTGAACACACTGGTAGCGAACCCACGGTCCTTTTTCGGAAAATATTCTGCCGTAATCTTGATGGCTGCCGGAAAATTTCCGGATTCGCCAATGGCCAACACGCAGCGGGCTGCCAAAAAAAGCCAGACGCTGACAGTGGCCACGGTCCACACACCGTCCCCCACCGTCTGCAACGTAGCCAGGTTCTGCCGCGCCCCCGCGAAATCCGTCAGCCACTCGCCACCCAACAGCCCGTTAGTGGCAATCCCGCAAAAGGCATGGAGGCACGCCCCGGCCGACCACAGCCCTATGGCCCACAAATAACCGCGCCGCGCACCTACCTTGTCGATAAACTTGCCGACGACCAACATGGCTATGGCGTACACAATGGAGAAACACCCCGTGATAAGCCCATAGTCCGTGTCGTTCCACCCGAATTCAGGCGCAATAAAATCCTTCCACGTCAGCGATAAAACCTGACGGTCCATGTAGTTGATGGCCGTAGCCAGAAACAACATGGAACACACGACCCAACGATAACGGGTCATTCCTGCAAATGTTTGATTTGATTCATTCATGTTTTTCCGGTTTTCCTTAAAGTTTATATTCCGTAAACGTTGCAAATATATAGTTTTCACCCACAAACGAGCCTAAAAAACAACTCGAATTACATGCGATGTAACATATTCAAAAAAATTTGCTACACCACAAAAAGCCCAAGCCATGCCACTCGTTAAAATCCGGAAGGCTCCCACTACTTACAAAGATAAGCCATACCACTCCTGCCCGAAAACGTATTCATGAAATTGAACGAAACGGCACCCCATTTTGAACGAAAAGCCACATAAAAACAAAATGTCAAAATGCAAAAGACACACATGCGAGAATGCGCCATTTCCCTCCTAAAAGATAAACAGCTCCCCACGATGCATTCTCGCACGATGGCACCGGAACAGAAAGACACTCACTCGGGATTCATACCGACTCGGCCTCACGGCAAAGCCCAAATCCTGCGGACATTTACGGCTAAGCGGTCATCTTTTACCCACATTCACCTTACATCTTGTCATTAGTTCCTTGTACGCCCATCGTCGTGAAATAGCTCGAAAAAGAGCTTTTCCATGATGCTTCCACCACGGAATCTTCTTTGTTTCCGACCCATTTGCGGAGGTTTTTATTTTTTTCTGCGCAGAAAAAAATATCGCTTTCAGCCAAATGAAAAATCATTTGGCTGAAAGCGGCAAGCAAAAAAGCGTAAAAAAATGAAAGAAATGCGGCATAGGAACATTTCATCCGGTGTCCTATTAACATTTCGTTTCTATTTATGGCATTTAACAGCTCTATCAAAAGTGCTTTGATTGACATTTTGTCAGCACTATACCCCCAAGTGAAGCCATTCCATACAGGCAAAACTATCTTTCAGTTTTTTGGAGGGAGAGAGGAAATATGATAAATTTGCGACCGAAAACACGATTCTCATTTCAAATCCATCCGATGATGATCAAACAGAAACTTTTAACGGGATACCTCTTGCTATGCCCGTTGTGCCTGCAAGCACAGAAATGGCTTCCGGCAACGCCGGAGGAAAACCGCGAAATCCGATTATTGGGATGCCGTTACGACAAAGAACGGTTAGTTAGCCGCACGCCCATAGACGGCAGAAACCCCGAATGGGAAGTCCGCACGGAAAAACAAAAGGTACAGGACGGCGAACTGTTCACGTTCCGCTTCAAGGCTTTAAAAGACATGCCCGAATCCGGTGTGGCCGTGGCTTTCGACCGCTACCGTTGGACGAGCGACAATTACGTGATGATTCCGGCTTCCGTCTACAACGGCAACCGCCAACGCATCGTGAACCGCAATTACGCCACAGGGCTCGACCCGTCGGATTATGACCGTCCGGACCTGGCCCTGACCTCCAACCCCATCCCGCAGCTTTCGCCTGATTTTGGCAGCTCCTCCCGTTTGGAGGTGAGCGTATGCAACGCCGCCACTCCGGTCATCGCATTCCTCGACCGGCAAAAGCAAGAAGGTGTTCTCCTCCTGACCGACCAGGGAATCGAACGGGACGGACAAATCATAGACCACGCGCTGATAGTGGAAGAGGCTCCGGACCGCAGCATGGCCTCGTTCGTCATCAGTGCGCCCGGCGTGAGGGAGAAAAAGCCGGAGTTCATCGGCTTCAGCCCCAGTCCGGACCGCGGCCTCGCGATACGCAAGGGAGACGAAATCACCATCCGCGTGACCCGCCTCAGCTATCCCTGCCACGACGTGCCGCAACTGCTCGGCCACTTCATGCACGACCGCAAACGCCATATCCGATGCGCCGCTCCACGCCACCTCGTGCCGATGAGCGAAGTGTTGTCCATCATGGACCGGAACATCGACGCACGCTATTACCAAAAAGACATTGTGGAGTTCTACCGCCCCGAAACGGCCGACTGGATGTCGTACGGATGGATTGGCGGACTCATCAACACCTATCCCATGCTTGCCATCGGCGACGACGAACACCTGCGCCGCGTGGCCCGCACGTTCGACTTCGCCCTGCCCCGTGCCAAAGGGGAAAGCGGTTATTACTATGACATCCTGCAACCGGACGGCACGGTGCTCAACCGCGATGCCGCCGCCGTCGTGCCGGGCGTGGCTGTGACGCGCCGCAATGCCGACGTGCTCTATTGGATGGTGAAACAATTCGACCTGATGAAGCGGATGGGCAAAAGCGACCGTATCCGGCCCGAGTGGGAAGATGCCGTGCGCAAACTGGCCGACGCATTCGTACGCACATGGAAGGAAGAAGGTACATGGGGGAACTACCTGCACGTGGAAACAGGAAAAGTGGCCGTGTTCAACACCACGAGCGGAGCAATGGCCGCAGGGGGACTGGCGTTGGCTGCGGAATACTTCAACTGCCCGGATTATTTGGAAGTGGCCGAACAAGCTGCATCCGACTTCTACCGTCAGTTTTCCATTGTAGGCTTCACTTCGGGCGGATGTGGGGACATCCTGCAGAATTCCGATTCCGAAACCGCCGCCGCCCTGATGACCTCTTTAACGACACTATACGAAAAGACCGGAAAAGCCGATTACCTGCAACAAGCCCAAGACTTGGCTCATTTATGCGCTTCGTGGACCGTCTCGTTCGACTACCGTCTGCCCGACGACACGCCATTGGCCCAGTTGGGAGCCAACTTGACAGGTGCCGTATGGGCCAGCACACAAAACAAACATGGCGCACCGGGATTCTGCACACAGTCGGGCGACGCGCTGTTCAAACTCTACCGCGCCACGGGCGACACGTTGTATGCCGAACTCCTGCGCGACATCATCCATGCGCATGCCGAGGGCATCCAACCCAACGGCAAAATCACGGAACGCCTCACTTACTGCGACTCCGACCGGCGCGGTTCGCGGGCCGACGGATGGGAGACGGGATGGAACGAGACGAACGGGGCGTTGATGGCTTTGGAAATACCGGGCATATATGTCCGCACCGACCTCGGCCAGTTCTACGTGTTCGACTGCGTGGAAGCACAGGTGGTAAAAAACGACACCAAACGGCTTGTTCTCCGCCTCACCAACCCCACGGCATACGATGCGGAAGTCACCCTCGTGGCCGAAAACGGCGAATCAGCGAAGAAACCTTTGGGCGACAACGCTTTCCTCAAATGGAAAGACAAGGTGAAAGTAAAAGCCGGACAGTCGGTCTCCTACACGATCAAGAAATAAAACAAGACGAAAGCCATTCCTGCCCCCGGCACGGCAAGAATGGCTTTCTGTTTTCATCGGCACAGTCCTGACACGAGAGATAGGTGTCAGCGCAAATTCCAATATACCACGTAACGTTGGCGATGGACATCATACAAGGGCTTGACCTCCACGCCGTCGGGCGTGACGAACGCCAAAGCCTTTCCCTTGCGTTGCAACACGTTGCCGGGATGCTTCTCGTCCCAACGCAACGCACAGGGCAGCCCTTCGGGAATATGATAGTCGTACGAATAATAATCATTGTACTTCGCCGGATCGGAATACGGTGCAGGCGCTTGCATGCCTTCCGTCCCCAATTCACCGGCCAGTACCACCGGCCCGTAAAGCAAAGCCCCACGCTCCGTCCCGTCCGGTGTACGCTCCAGACGCAGCCCCATGGCATAATCCGCTTCTATACGGTCGCCATCCTTCCAACGGCGCGACAGGAGGATATACGAGCCGGGCTTTTGCCGCACTTTCACTTTCTTGCCGTTGACTTTCACGCTGACCTCACTGCTCCATGACGGATAGCGGAGCCTTACCGTCAGCTGCTTCGGCTCGTCCAACCCGACCGTGAACGTCACCTTGCCCTCTTCGGGGAAACGGGTATCCTGCCGCAAGACCAGTCCCTTTTCCCGCCATTTCACTTCGGAAGGGATAAACAGATTCACGAAGATGCCGTCCCGGTCATGATAATAAATGGCTTCGGCATACTTGGCGTGGTTCTCGAACCCGCTGCCCACACAGCACCAAAACGAATTCTCGGGCGTGCTGTACACCCGGTGCGTACCCGTCTGCAAAGGAAGGAAATAGGCCACCATCCCCGATGCAGGGTCCTGTTGGCCGAGGATGTGGTTGTACAAGGCACGTTCGTAATAATCGGCCACCTCGGGCGAGGCATCCCAACAGAACAAGTGGCGGCTCAGTTTCAGCATGTTGTATGTGCAACAGGTCTCGCCCGTATAACCGCTGATATGCGCGGTGAACTTGTCCGTGGGAAAATAATGTTCCTTGTCGCTGCTGCAACCCGGCGCAAACGTGTGGCGGTCAATCATCGTATGCCAGAAAAACTCGCTCAGGGCCTTGCTGTCCGCATCGCCGGTCAGTTCATAATTCCGGGCCTCGGCCAACACTTTCGGGATGAACGTGTTCGTGTGCTTCGTACCCAAATCGTCCTTTTGCGCCTTCAATGGGTCGATGACCTCGTTGTGGTAGAAGAAACCGGCCAACCATTTGTAACGTTCGTCGCCCGTCAAGGCATAAAGGTTGTAAAACGACTCGTTGACGCCTCCGAACTCGTTCCGTATCATCTTGCGGCGCGTCTCTTCCGAAAGGGGTTTGAGTTTCGCATAGGCCCAGTCGCCCATCTTTCTCACCACCTCCAAAGCCTGCGTGTTGCCGGCATAAAGATATTGGTCTATCAGCCCGGAGAATATCTTGTGCAAAGTATACCACGGTGCCCAAACACTTGTGGCACGGATATTACGGTTAATCAGTTCTTCAGGAAATGCACTTAAATAACCGTTCCCAAGGGCAACCTGCACCTCTGCCAAACCGGCCACAAGACTGTCGCCTTTCAGTTTGAACACTTCGCTTCCCGTCGCGGCATACATCAATGACAGGGCCGAAAGGAAATGCCCCGTGGTATGTCCCCGCAACTCGCAGTCTAGGGACTCCCATCCGCCCAACTTCTTCACGGTCATGTAACCGCCCTCTCGCCCCGCAAAGATACCGGCCGTGGTCCGGAAACCATGCAACAAGCGGTCCACGCCAATAGACACCATCCAAACGGAATCCCGCATCATGTTGTCGCGGAAACGCCCCGGCAACAACCTTACGTCCTGCAATTCAAAACTCTCCGCAGCAAGCGGCACTTTCACCCCTTCCTTGAATTTGTCCCCGTATATGCCGGGATAAACGGATTGGGCGCAAGCCATAGTGGCACAGGCACACAACAAACTACATAACCATTTTCTTTGTTTCATCTATCTATGTTTTTTATGATTTAACCTGTTTCTTCAATATCACATTTCCATCCTCATAGACCACCTTTTCTGCATGTCCGTTTACCCGCAAGGATGAAGGACGCGAGCCTGCATGGAAAACAGCCCGCACGTAGGGCTGTCCTTGTACGTGCACATCCAGCTCCTTGCCTTCGGCATGCTGCATCACGAACAGCTTCGACAAGGAAGAATAATAAGAAACGCCGCCCCGGCGCAGGGCACTGCCATAGCAAACGAAAATGTCCCCGGCCGTAGACGGGTCTGCCCCTTCGTCATACGTCACGGTGAACATATAGGCATCCGTGGTCCACCCGTCGGCCTCAATCCATGAATTATTGTGCATCAACCTGCCGTCGGCCTGTTGGTTGATATACATGTCGGTCACTTTACCACCGCGACGCACCCGCAGCCCTATCCAGTCCTTGCCTTCGCGTTTCTCCATATAAGGCAGGTCTTTGTCTCCGGGATGGTCTTTCAGGATGATGGCGGTCAACCCTTTGATGCGTTTATGCTCACCGGGCAAATGGAATGAATAATACTCCTCTTTGCCTTTCAAGTCTTCCGTCGGTCCGGTCTTCACTTCCCAATACAAATCTTCCGGATAGTCATGCACGAAATCGGACAAGGCCAGCAGACGGGGATAAAGCGGACGGATGATGACAGACGCACTATCCGACGTGACGGTCAAGTCCGGCCCCCGCTTCACGGCTTTTCCGCTATAATGCCACAACCATTCGAAGTGCCCGGCATGATGTGCCTTGATGTCGTCTATCACGTAAATGACCTTATCCATCCAAAGGAAATGGCGGAAATTCCGGCTGAACTTGTCCGCCATCGGCCCCGTACCGTTGGCCAACACATATTTCACCTGCCCGTTATCCATCAGATGGTGCAGGCTACCGCGCAGATAAGAGCCTTCATACTGCTGTTCCCGCGACTGCCCTTCGCCATTGAAAAGCACCACGTTGTGCGCATCGCTTTGGAAGAAATATCCCCGGTATTCCGGATTGGGATAGCTGCAATTCCCGGCATCCTTGAGGATGTCCACGCCTTTATGGAAGAGTATGAGCGAATTGGCATCGGCATGCGAGTGGTTCCAGGTATGCCCGCTCTTGACGGCCAACATCGTGGCATCCTTTTTCCATGAATCGCGCACCATGGCCCATCCGAAATCTTTCAGCAGCCATGAGGTCGGCAAATCCGGCGTTCCGGGTGCCTTCCGCGCGTCCGGCATGTACAGGAACCCCATGGGGCGGTTACGGAAATAACCGTCACGATGTTGCCCGTCCTGTACTTGGTTGAAGTACCATAACATGTCCGGACGCTGTATCCCCAAGGCATACAAGAGCATCATGCTCGACTCTGCCGTCACATTCTTATGACTGTCACCGAAATTGATGTCGTAAAGGATGCCCGTACGCGGATAACAAACTTGCAGGAAATAATCGGGCAGCTTTTCCAGTTGCGGTATGGGAGAAGCCTTCTGGCCGGGATACGCGTTCTGCCAGGCTATCCTGTACTGCAAAGCTTCCTGTATGCCGAAGTTGGCATAGTTGAGGCTTTCGTACATGCCTCCGGACTCGTCGAACGTTTTCATCTTGTTTTGCAACACGTCCCCGGCAAAACCGAACCATTCGGGCATGACCTCATTCAAGGTTGCCGCCCACTCGCGGGCCTGAGGCAGCTCGTTCTGCAACGCCAAAGCCAACATGCCCGCATTGTACACGCAAGAGGTCCACCAGTTATGTCCCATGGAATTGAGGGTATGGATACGCGTGGGTTCCAATACCCAGTCGCCCAAAGCCGGTTCCAACCCGAGACGAAGCAACTTTTCAGCCAAATCCTTCCTTTCTTGTCCGGACAAGGTCTCGTAGATGGCATCATACGCCAGGGCGGACATCAGGCATTTGTGGGACAACCCCAAATCGGACCGCCATACGGGCTTCCGCGACAGCATTTCCTCGCTTCCCCATGTCTTGGCACTCGTCAACGATTGCAAAATGGACTTCAAACGGTCGGCATAACGTTGGTCGCCTGTCATCAGGTAAGCCAAAGATAGATAGTCCGCCCTCCGGAAATTATTTCCTTTCAAAGCCCCGTCGGCCACCTTGCGGATGTCCTCCCAACAACGGGCCATGCAGGTATCCGACTCCATCCTCGACTTGGCCGCTTCCACCCTCGCCTTTGTAAACAGCAAGGCCGGATGCTTGACTTGCTGCGCATACAGCGAAAAGGAGAGGAAAAGTCCTCCCACACAAACAAAAAACTTTTTCATCTTATATCTAAATCATTAAACGCTTCTATATCCTAATACGATTGAAAACCGCAAAATACTGACTCGAAAAGAAAAAAAATCAGTTTGGCGTAAGTGAATTGCCTTTCCCAATCGTATTAGGATATGAACAAGGTTTTAAAAATCAAATTTTACCATCAATGAAAAAACAATTCATTTCTTTGTGCATGTTGTGGTTGGCCACCTCGGGATGGGCCTCGCCACACACTTACAAACTATGGTCGCCCGACCGCAATTACGAGTTCACCTTTACGCAAGAGGATTCGGACGGTGCAACCCGGCTGTCCTACACCTTATCATACAAGGGAAAAAAGATTATAGGGAAATCAGACCTGGGAGTAGACATAGAAAACAAATTATTGGAAAGTGCCCTCGACATTCCTAACGCCCCTTGCAAGCAGTGGGGCGACAACTTGGCTTTTATCGGGGTGGATTCTGCCGAACACAAAGAGACATGGAAACCTTTATATGGCGAACGGGCAGAAATCCCAGACCATTACCGCAGCCTGTGTGTCAAGTTCAGGAAAGGAGAAGCCCCTTCGGAAAAAGCACCGGACGGTTATGACCGTTCCCGTACTTATTTCATGAACGTGGAAGTGAGGGCTTACAACGAAGGTGTGGCCTTCCGCTACCACTTCCCCTCCACCACCAACGGGCTGTTCCTGCATATCACCAAGGAACTGACCGAATTTGCCATGCCCGAAGGCACCATGGCCTACTATGAACCGTGGGCACAAGCCCCCATCACATTGCTGCCGCTAAAGGGATGGGACGGAGAAAGCGAACGCCCCTTGACCATGAAGCTGCCGGACGGATTGACCGTGTCCTTGGGCGAAGCCCGCATGCGCGATTATGTGCGTACCAAATTCGGACTTTCCCCCTCCCGGCCGAACACCGTCACGGCCAACATGTATGACTGCGCGGATGTCATCTCGCCCTACGATACGCCTTGGCGCGTCATCATGGCGGCAGAACGCCCCGTAGATTTGATTGCCCACAACCATATCTACCTGAACCTGAACGATCCCTGTGCGCTGCAAGGAGACCTTTCATGGATTAAACCCGGCAAGGCATTCCGCTGTGGGTTAAAACAAAAAGACGCGTTGGCGGCTGTGGATTTCGCAGCCGAACGAGGCCTGCAATACATAGAACTGGATGCCGGATGGTATGGGCCGGAGATGTTCATGAGCAGTGACGCCACAAAAGTGGCCGAAGGTAAGGATCTGGATTTCAAAGCGCTTTGCGACTATGCGGCCACAAAAGGCATCGGCGTATGGGTTTACGTGAACCAACGCGCCCTGATTCAACAATTAGACGACATACTTCCCCTTTATAAAAAATGGGGCATCAAAGGCATCAAGTTCGGTTTCGTACAGGTGGGCAACCAGTTCTGGACCATCTGGTTGCATAACGCCGTACGCAAATGCGCGGATTATGGCATCATGGTGGACATACATGACGAGTACCGCCCCACGGGATTGAGCCGCACCCTGCCCAACCTGATGACCCAGGAAGGCATAGCCGGTAACGAAACCATGCCCGACGCACGGCACAACACCACCTTACCCTTCACGCGTTTCCTTGCCGGACCGGCAGACTACACGCCTTGTTACTTCAACAACCGGGTAAAAGCCACACACGGCCACCAATTGGCCATGCCTGTGGTGTATTACAGTCCCATCACTTTCCTCTATTGGTACGACACGCCCCAACTCTACCGAGGCGAAAAGGAACTGGACTTCTGGAAACACGTACCGACCACATGGGACGAGACCTACCCGATAGACGGGCAAATCGGTGAGTACGTAGCCATCGCACGGCGCAGCGGACAAAAATGGTTTGTGGGAGTCATGAACGGTATGGACGCACGGACACTCTCGTTACCCACGGAGTTCCTGCAACGGGGAAAGAAGTATGTGGTGACACTTTACGAGGATGACCCTGATTTGGACACACGTACCAAGGTTGCCACCAGACAAAAGACCATCAAAGGCGGCCAGTCCCTCAAACTAGAATTGCAAGCTTCCGGCGGGGCGGCCATGGAAATAGAAAAAGCCCCATAAGAAGCATCCATTTTTTGCCAATACTAAAAACCGGGGATGCCGTTCTTGGCATCCCCGGAATATTTGTACTTGTTACCCTCGTCAATGTACCACAACCTTCTTACCATTTACAATGTAAATTCCCGGACGGGTAGGATTCGAAATGGCACGCCCCGAAAGGTCATAGGTTCCTTGCATTCCTTCAACCACCGTGTCTGCCTCCACATCATTGATGCCGGTCACATCATCTTCGGTCACGTTACTTCCGTAATAGAAAAGGCTAAAATTATCGAACACAATCCAGTCGGAAGGAACCACCTTGGTGTTTTTCAAGCCCACTTTCATGTCTTCTACATCTTTCTTGATTTCTACGACAAGCGTATTGTCGTAAAGATGTTCCTCCATATAATCGACAGCTGCGGCCACATTATTAGGGATATACAAATCCTGCGTCAAGACCTGAGAAGCCGTTCCCAACTTTTTCTCTTGTCCTCCTGCCATGATATTGTTAATCAGGGAAGACTTGTTATATAAATAAACAGCTGCGGCCACGTTGTCAATGCCGGAAACATAATCCTTACCGACTTGGGAATAGGCACCCGGACGTTCAAAACCCTGTACCCCGACACGATACACCCCTTTGGGCATTTGTTTCAACGTCTGATACATGTCGAACGTCGAAGAAGTATTGCACAGCCCGTTCGTGAAAAGAAGCACGTCGGCTTGAGCGCATTCCCAACCATCGAGGCTTTCCATACCGGCATTGTCAATCAGGAAAGAGAGGTCGTAGGCCGACAGGTTGTCAAGCACCGTGTTCGCCATGAACGAAGTGATGCCCGTGTACATCTCGCGGATGGCACCATCCAGTTCTTCTACGGTTGTAAGCTTGTCCACTGCCGCTTCCATCTTTTGGGTCAAGGCCGTGAAGCTACCGGAAGCATCGTCCGTGGCATCATGATGCGGAACGTCCATCATCTCCTTGGCACCGGCCACATAACGGCGCAGCTTCTCACGGTTCAAAGCCACTTTACCTTCGTCCACCAAACGCAACTGGTCGGCCGTGAGGATGACCCAACGTTGGTTGGCTGCCGCATTACTGAAATCCTGCGAAGAAGCCGTCTTTATCTCTCCGTCTGCCTCGGCCTGCAATGCCGGAGGAGTCTCAATCCTACGCTTGCCTTCGCATATCCAATACCCCTTGGTATTAATGGAATGTTCACCCGCTCCCAAAATAACCGGAACACGGCCTCTCATCAGGTGGAAACTTTCATTCTCTCCGGGTTCGGCCACTTCGGCGGTCTTGATGGTACCGCTTTTGAAAGTAAAATACTTACCCGACTTGGCATTGCGCAACAGGTAATAGCATGTCTGGGGTTGGAATACAAGATACCAGGCGTAGGCATCGTCACCAACCAATTCGTCCGTAGAAACAGCACGATAAGCCAACGTGCCGTCCGCATTCTCTGTCAGGTAAGCCGTTCCGCGTCCGTAAGCCTCATCTTCGTTCGTGATATAGTATTTGACATCATCCTCGCTCTCGAATATATAATAAGGAGTGGGCGAACCACCGGAAGGAGGCAAGCCGTCTACCCCCAGTCCAAACGTCTGCAAGGCATTGGCGATATAAAGCAAACGCGTGCCATTGTCCGCACCGGCTCCGTTGATGCCGAAAGGCCCCATGTGCATGCCATCACCGTTACACAAATCCTGTCCGTTGGTCAAAAACTCCACAATAAGGTTGGCCAAGTCACCTTGCCACCATACACCGGACTGGATTTTAGGCATTTTGGTGGGATACAAACCCTGCCACTTGGTAGATGCCTTGAGTTCTTCATACCACCAACGTCCGTGTTGACCTACTCCCACACCATGATTGGATTCATGCATTACCGTTCCAGTGCGTTGGTATGCAGGGTTAGGTCCTACCGACATCCATCCCCCATAACTACATTCTGCCGTCGGAGTGCCGGCACCAAAAGACACTGTAATCCCATAATCCCGTATGCTCGTCCATTTGTTGTAGTAATCCATCGCCTCGCGACACGCATTACTAATCCGTTCGTTATCTGCCGGTTCCCCATTGTTGGCATAACTCCAAGTACAGTTCCCCATGGGAAGCGTTATGATTTTGCGCACTTCACCGTATCCCACAGCATTACCCTGTGTCATGGCAAAAGCACGTACATAATATACTGTGGCCGGTTCCAAAGGTTCCATGATATAAATGAGACCGGGATAGTTCAACACTTGCTCCCCTTCGGTCACATAATTGTCTGCCAAAGTCGGTTCTTTGTGGGTGGCCCAACAATAGCCCTGCAACTTGATGTCCTTCTCTTCCATGCCATTCACGGTGACACGTCCCAAAGCTCCGACGGCACCACGGGGAATGAAACTCGATGTCACCACCCCCGGCACATCACCCGAAGGATTGGCCGCATAATACAGCAATTCTGCTTGAGCCAACTCCTTGACCAACAATTCTATTTCTTCCCTTGTACTCTTGGCCGCCTTGTAAAGCCCGTCAGCCTTGTCGATGGCCGCCTTCAGCCCGTCCGCGCCGTTAGCCAATCCTTCGGCAAGCACCTTCTCCGACTTTTGGATGGCTTCCAAGAAGAAAGCATAATCCCCCACACTGGTTTGCGAGGCATTGATTGCCGCACGCAAAACGGCTGCATAACCCGCGATGTCTTCCACCTCAGTCACAGCCTTGGCTTCTTTCACGGCCTTCGTCAGCGCGGCAAGACTGTCGGCATGCTGGTAGGAAGCGAGCAACGCTTCTCCTTCCTGTATCATCTGCTTGAACTCCGCAAACTGGACATCGGCATCGAATCCCGTATAATAAATATGGAAATCATCAAAAGCCACTTTGTCTCCGGTACATCCTATTGTGTTCACTCCTATTTGAGCCTGATTGTCCACTACCACGAAATCGAGCGTGTACTGAGCTGTTCGGTTCAGTTCTTTCTTCGCATTGTTGGCATACACATAAGCACCACTCTGTACAATGGCCGGATTACTTTCCAGAATGTTTTGAGCCGACAATGTAAGCCGGTAGTTCCCGTTGGGCAATTCTACAAACTGGTAGATGTCAGCATCCGGCACTTTTGCCCCACCATTCCAAATCTCACAATAATAGGAACCGCTCTTCAGCACAAAAACGTCATTGCCTTGGGTGCCGAACCCAGTAGACACCCATCCCTTGGTATCGTCCTCAAAATCTGGATTCAACATATTGGAAGTCATTTCCAACGGTTCTTCGGGTGAAGCCAACGCAAGCCGGTAATTATAAATGGCAGCCTTCAATGCAGCATACACCTCGGTCACATCCTTAGTAGAAGTCCCGTCTACCACAGCTTTCCCGTCAGCCAAAGCGGCATCGAGCACTTTCTGTTCGGGTGTGTCAAGATGCTTGTCGATACTCTCGGCTTCTGTGATAAGTTTGCCCACCTCTTCACGAAAAACTTCATAAGTCTCTTCCGTTGGTTCTTCAAGAGTCAAGTGAAAATCATCCACACATACGTAATTCCCCGTTGCCCCTTGTACAAGGAGACCAATCTCCAATGTACCATCTACCGTCGTAGTCTTCACGTCATATTTTCCCGGCAAATTAATTTCGGTTTTGTCGTCATTGGCATACAACCACACCCCTGTCTGTTTGGCATCGGCATCATTCTGTTGGATGTTCTGCGCGACCACGCTCACCGTATAAGTACCCGCAGGCAAATCGGTTAACACCTGCTCGACACTGCCATCCGCCACCCGGCTTCCGGCTCCACTCCAGGTCTCGACATAATAATCGCCCACCTTCAAAGGGAAGTCGCTATTTCCTTGGCGTCCCATCCTACTGATTTCCCAACCGGTAGCTTCCTCCTCGAAGCCGGGATTGACAATGCGCTCCGTCATGTCCGTCTGTGCATGCAGCGACAAGGCCACGCACATGAAGAGAGATAGAAAGAATTGTTTTTTCATTGTGGTTAATTTTAAAAATTAGAAATCAAGATAATTATTGGTGCTCCTTCTCATTTTGATAAAAGAAACCGGATTACCTTGTTACAAAGGTAAGGGAAAGCCTCAACCAATACATTGAATTATATCGACAAAGAATAGCACTTTACCACCCATTCTTACATTTATCTCATATCCCCCATGCAAACCTTCAATGAACGGCATCGCCTACCGTTGTCACTCCAACGCAAGACAAATACCCCACGCCCCGGCAGGTGTATTTCCGTCTTGCCCCATCTGTCACCCAACATACTGCAAAGGCTACCATCAGCCGAATATAGCCGTAAATCGAGCAATGCCCCGTCTGCCCACAGACGAAGCACGCTCCCATGTACATCATAACGCACATCAGCAACGGTTTGTATTGATGGCACTCCCGTAACAAAGTTTTCCAGTTCTTCCACACTACGGAATGTTTTAACCCAAGCCACACGATAAACATCATTCACTAATCCCGCCACTTTCAAACCGAACCGCGAAAGTTCCCATAGGTCTTCACTGCCCAACCGGTTATCCGCACCGAAATTTCTCGTGCGGAGGTCGCAATAATACACGTCGTCCCCGATACGACCGGTCCACTTACCGTAACCGTTGCCGAAAGGCCCGCGTTCCGTGTCCACCGCAATCCGGTCAGGTTCCGCGCCGTCCACCTTGATGGCAAACACAGGCCAGTTACGCCCATCAAGCAAAGTCTTTCCCGTCAACTTGATGTCCCCGCGATAGGAACGTCAGACTGCTTGGCACAATGCACCACCATACACCCGTCATCCACAGCAAGCTCCACGCCGGAAGTCACAGCCGTCCATCCGGCCACCGTCGCATCCGCACGGGCAAAGTCTTCATCCAAATGTCCCAGACCTTCGGGAGCAGGCAACGGAGCAGCCTCATAGAACAATAAAGACCCGCAATCACCTTCGGGATTGAAACCCTCAGGACGGAACTTCTCCAATAACTCCTCCGTATAGGGCATTTCCAACCCACGGCGATGGACATAATGGTTGAATGGAGCCTCGAAGATGGGACGTATCACCCCTCGTCCTTTTTCCGATATGACCGGCCAGTTGCTGTATTTTCCTGTCACATCTTTCCATACCTTGTAAGGGACATCGTAGCCCAAATTGTAACGTGCCACATACTCGCACCCTTTCAAGAAACGGTTGTCCAACAACCCATAAAGGTCATCTCCCTGATGCCAAGCTACCTCACACACCATCGCCATGGCCGACAGTCCCAACATGCTATGCTGTTGGTCACGCCCGCTCTCCTGAAGCTGTCCGGTCTCACCGTCGATATAGTTCCGAATCGTGCCGTTATCCTCTCCGTTCAGGTAGAAATCCTTTGCCCGGTCATACATTTCCCTGTCATCCGTCAGGATGGCTGTTGCCATATAAGCCTTCGTCACGATCAAGCCCCAATTTCCGTTGGTACAGGCCGGCATGGCATAAAAATCGTCCATTGCCCGCTGAAAATGTTCCTTCAACATAGCCACGACGTTTTCAATCTCGGTCCCAGGGATTCCGGAGTCCGTATGCTTCAGTATTTCCAAGGCACTGGCTATCTTAAATCCTTCCAAGCCTGCCAAAAGCATGCGGTCGTTCGATTCTGGTATTCCTTGCAAGGTAGAAGCATAAGCCGAAAGGATATCCATCGATTTACGGGCATACATCCGGTTGTCCGTCAACACCCACATCAGGGCATCCTCGTAGGCCGCACTGAAATCCGAACTCATCCCATTCGAGGTGTACTTGTAATCCGGATGGTCGCGCGAAATATAAGGGTAAGGGCCGTTCATTTTATATGCCTCTCCTACTCGGGGCGAAGATTTCAATAATAGAAAACCTTCATACACAGGATAAGCCCGACGAGCAATATAGTCTTTCATTCGGGACACGCTCTCCTTCGTGACAACGATACCGGGGTGGACAAACGACTTTTCGCCATTTTCCTCTAATCCGGCACTTTCTGCCTTCATGCCCCAAACACTGAGTAAGACCAATAACAAGCCACGCAAAAAATGTCTGTGTGTCATATCATATCTTTTATTTACTGTTCCACAAATTCCGTACCTCATGGCAAAACCAACTTTTTACCGTCCACCACATAGATTCCGCCCGGCAAGGCCACGCGCCAATCCGGCCCGGAGGTATCCACCGGCACGCGAGTACCGTCTATACGGTAAACGGCAGGAGAACCTTCACATTCCATTGATATGCGAGGCACAGTAAGAGGAGTATCTTTCAAATCCTCACCATAGCGTGCCATCAACTCTTCCAAGGTATAAAAGCCAATGTCATCTATTCTCGTGTCTTTATACAGCGACTCTCCATTCACGGCAAAGCACAAACCTTTCAATGTGTAAGCCTCCACGCCTTCCGCATAGCAATCCCCCAATAAAGGCTCGATACGGCGGTTGGCAGAAGAATCCAACTGCCAGACGAACAACTGTTCGTCTCCGCCCGCTCCGCATCCTTTCACGGAATAGGTTGCCGCCTGCCCGCTCGTACTGGCCTTCGTCTCGTCATCCATTCCTCCGGGTAACCGATAGGTTGCTTCTTGGAACGCCACCATGTTCAAGTTCACACCATGGATAGCCAAGTACAATTTATCCGAAGTTATATGATATGCCATAGGTTCGCCCACCACGGTAAAAGTCGGTACAAGTTCACTTGCATAACGATTGGAAACCAAAAGTTTGTCACTCTGGTCTGTCAGAATTTCCCCTTTCCCTATAGGAGTAGAATAATCACGGGAGTTCCACACATAATCGGTTTCTTCCGAAGGACGGGCTGTCTCCTCCACACGGATAGAACGCAGACGGACTGCATTATCCGTTCCTTTTACGGTCATACGCAACACACTGGCACCCGCACGAAGCCTCAACACACCTAACTCATGTTCTTGGAATCCTTGTCCCACAGGCAATTCGCCCCCAACAGCCGTGCCATTATCCACTGCGGCATACAGTGCGCCTCCAACTACCGACACCTCAGCATCGGCCCAAATGCGATAATACCCGTCTTTGGCTACGGTAAAACTATAGTTCATCCATTCACCATCTTCCATCCCGGTTACGACATAGCTATCGCCTACCGTTTCTATTTCCACGGTACCGTCCGTACGATACAACTTACATTTTTCCGTGCCTTTGTCATGGTAAGTCAGCCCTTCACCGTTTGCGGCCAAACTATAGAAGTCATAATCCACGGCCCGTATCGTTCCAGGCAAGGCCGGAAGCCCAGACACATGCCGACCATCCACAAACGTCCCGCCATCTCCGGCCATCCAAACCGTACGGTAATCCAACAAACCTCCGGGCATGCTGCCATCCTCCGCCTTCTTCACATCGAAAGCACGCTGTACCCAAAGCAAACTATCTGCCGGTAATCCCATACGTACCTTATATTGCATCCACATCGTACCGGGACTGTGAAACTGCTTCCCTCTCGTCCAATCCGTTTGGTTTCCTTCCGACCATGGATTGATTTTCAGGCCCTCCCAACGGGCACAACGCGCCATGCGGCGGATGAATTGCCCATTCTCCACCGTTGGCTCAAAAAGTTCTTCTTCCGGCCAATACTTGTTCTTCATCTGTTCACGGTTATACCAACCGTAGTTGTACTTGGCTGCATAAGTGATGCCCTGCAAGATTCGCCCGCCGTAGGCAGAAAACACGTCATCGCCTTGGTTCCATGCCGTACGGGCAATGTCCACCATATTACACATGCCGTCCATGATATGCCCTTGGTCACGCGAAGCCTCCTGACACTGGCCGTTCTCCCAAATCCAATACTTCAACTCATCGTCATAACCATAGTCTTTCTCCTCGCCCACCGTAATCTTGCTTGCGTCATATAAGATATAGTATTCATCATTCACGTGTGACTGAACACCGTGCGGTATTTTCGGCCCTTTAGGATAAGGCAGGTCATCCTGACGATGGGACAGACTCAACAATTTTCGGTAAGCCCGCTCGTAAATGGTATCGTTGTCCAAATAGATACCCATGGCCATCAGGGTACGCAAACCATACAAGCCTTGGTTGCCATGTCGTCCCGGATCACCTTGAAAAATATTCCAATACACCGTCACACGGTTTTCCAACGTGTCGGATGAGGAGTATTTGGCATAATAATCTTCCACTGTACTATATCCGGGACTCACCAGGAAATCCTTGAACCCCTGTTGGTCTTCGGGTTTCCATCCCTCATAATCACGCAATAATTCGGCAGCCTCAATGAGCATGGTAGCCTTGGAAGCATCCAAGCAATTCGTCCCATAAGGTTTAATACTACGTACGGGAGCATAGCGGTTCAGCACGGCCACGGCTTTGTCCGCATAGGACGTTTCATCCGTCAGCTTCCACATCATGGCATTATGGAAAGCCACCTGTCCGAACTCATCCAACCACAAATTAGGATTATCCCAAATGACAGGCTGCCCTTCGTGGACAGGCAAAGGACGTTCATAGTCACGATAAGTCGTGTAACGGCTTTCCTTGAATTCAAGGAAAGCCGAATAATAAGGTTCTTGACCGACATCCACCATGGCCCGCATCCTGTCGATGTCAGCCTGTGTATAGGATATGCCGGGATGCTTAAACACACGCTGCTGCCCCATGGCATTCAGTCCGGCCAGGCAAACGCACAATAATATCATCTTTTTCATACATCCTCCTTTTTTATTTTCCGTCAAACTTCACCGTCGTAGGCAAATACCAGTTCTGCGGATTTTTCAGTTTGGCGCGTATGGCCTCGCGTCCGCTACCCGTAAACTTATCTGCCACTTTGTCTGCCAAATAAGAAGGATCGTTCCGATAACGGGCAATGCGCATCAGGTCATGGAAACGGTTACCCTCCAATGCCGTCTCCAAGGCATATTCCGCAAGAAGTTCGTCCTCCACGAATCGCAGGGTATCTTCGGCCGTAGCACATTCTTCGATGACATACGTCGGGTCAAGCTGCAGGTTCTGTTGCCCACAACCACGCCCGTGCAAACCGTAGTTCCCGGAGAAGAAGCCCACATTTCCCGAATACGTAAGCCCGAAATCTATCCAAGGCTCACCGGTCAATTCGTCTTTCAACAGGTCATTGTATATTTCATAAGTATCCTTGTTCAGGCCATATTTCAGCACACCATAGAATGCCAGTTTAGGCTTTCCCAAGCGATTGACGGCCTCGGCATAACGCAGGTAAACCAAAGCCGTGCGGCACAAGATAACGTAAGCGTTGTCATTGGCTTCCATATAATTATACTTGTCCACATACGGACGTTCCGTCTCACTCCCGTTCACGGTTTCCATCTCCCGGACGTATGTACCGTATTCTCCACGCAAGTCTCCGCTCACGGGTTTGGTGTTGATGGTATAAGCCTGTCCATTGAACAAATCAATCAACGTTTGGGAAGGAGCCAGAACATACGAAGAATTGAACATTTTGGATAATCCGGAAGAATTCCCTGCATATTCGTCAGTAAAAGGAATAGCTGTCAAAATGTCGGAATACGCGAACCCTGAGAACTGTGTCGGCCAATTCATTCCGGCAGGCAACAACGTGGACTCATTGTAGGAATTTGCATAAGAAGATGTCGTCAAACGGTTCCAATATATCAGGTCATAATATGTTTGCGCCGCTTTCAAGAAATCACGGTTCCACATATAAAGTTCGCCCAACACGAAACGTATAGGCAACATCAGTTGGTTGGCCGTATAATTCTCGTATCGCACAGAACCGGCAAAACCAGGATCTGCATTTCCCATCACCCAGCCATTGCTTGTCGGCGTGTCGTCCGATACCATCCAAGGCAACACGTTTTCCAAATCCTGAATCAACACAGGCAACAAACCATCCAAATCCAATGTCCGCATCTCCACCGGACGACTCACATCCAAAAAGGCATCGTCAGCATACTTCACCCGTCCATAATCCAAACACAACTGCAAGTAACACCAAGCACGGAGCGTCTTGGCCTGTGCCATATAAGGACGCAACACCTTGACAGGATAATTCTTATCCTCCTCCCTACGGGTAATAGTGGTATCCAAGCGGTGGATATAATAATTGCAATTGTTAATCAACGCATAATATTCGCGTTCTTTCAGGTAAGAGTTTTCCTCATCCACATTGAATTCACAGATGTCATGCAATTCCTGAGAGGAGTTTTCCGTCACATCCATCAGGTCCCCCCGGAGTTCGCCCATAATCACATAATTGTCCCCGACAGCCTGCAACCCTTGCAACAGGCCGAACAACCCGGCCCGGGCTGCTGTTTCGTCCTCGTAACGCTGCCCATCGGTTTTCAACACGGCATCAGAATCCGTTTCAAAAAAGTCGCTGCAAGAAGCACACAACCATCCGGCGCATCCAAAACCTATATATAATAAGGTATATCTCAAAATCTTCTTCATGGTTTTTACAAATTAAGTTTCACACCGATTTGATAAGAACGACCGTGGCTCAACAATCCATTGTCGATACCTTGGTACAACACACCGGACTGCATGGACACGTCCGGATCCGGCCCCAGATACTTGGTCAAGGTCAAAAGGTTGGAAGCACCCGCCCAAAACGTTACGCCTTGGATATAAATGTTGTTGATAGGCCAACGATAAGACAGACGTACATCCTTCAACTTGAAAAAGCTGCCGTCTTCTATCCAACGCGAACTGAAACGACTGTTCCCCATCGGGTCGCCATACACCGCTTTCGGCATATCCGTCACCTGTCCTTCGTAGCGCCAACGGTTCATGACCGCCTGAGTCTGGTTGAACGTACCGGACATGCTCTCCAAAGTCTGCCGTTGATAATTGTATATATCACCGCCACATTTGAACGTACAGAGTAGGTCCAAAGCAAAACGCCCCATCGTGAAACGGTTTCCCCACGAACCAGTGAAATCAGGATTCGGATCACCTATGACCGTTTTGTCCTTATCATCCAATACCCCGTCTGCGTGCAAGTCGGCAAAACGTACATCACCGGCATGAAAAGTGCTATAGGAGGCATCTTCATTCTGTATCCTCAATCCTGCAACACGCGCCTCGGCTTCCGTAGCATACACCCCGTGAGCCTCATAACCATAGAACACTCCGGCAGGACGGCCTACAGAAGTCAAGACTTCTCCCCCCAATATCTCCGTAGTGTAATCCCCATCCGGCAAGGCCGTGATTTCATTCCTATAGCGAGCGATGCCTATTTCCGTATTCCATTTGAACGGTTTGGTATCCAACACTTTGGCAGAAAAGGCTATTTCGATTCCTTTGTTGGAAAGTTCGCCTCCGTTTTGCAGGAAATCTTCCAAACCGGTTTCCGTATCTGCTTGCTTCCATGTGAGCAAGTCTTTCGTCCGATGTTGGTAATAATCCACGCTGATGCCCAACCGGTCGTTCAGGAAAGCCAAATCCACACCCACGTTCCATTTGCGTGTCGTCTCCCATTTCAAGGCAGAATTGGCAAGGTTCGCCAACTTCAGACCCACGGCTGAACCCAGATAATTCACTCCGGAAAGATAAGAATAGCCATACATACCGTCGATGTTGTCGTTCCCTGTGATACCGAAACTGGCTCTTAGGTTCAAACGGTCGACAAAAGCCAATGGACGCATAAAACGTTCATTAGTGACTAACCATGAGCCACCTACACTCGGGAACGTCCCCCACGTGCCTCCGCACATCCGGAAACTTCCGGGGGCATCCTTTCCGAAACGGGAAGAAGCATCCATGGAAACTGCCGCCCACAAAGTATAACGTTCCTGATAGGTATATTTTCCTTGTGCATACAAAGCCACGGAACTCCAATCGGTGTTCAAGCCGTCCACCGTACGGTAAGACAAAGAATTATTCATGTTCGATACCTTGTCGTTTCCCGTATTATGACCGTCCTCATATACACTCTTGAAAGAGGAATTCATAATGCGGTATCCCACAAAGGCATCCACAAAATGGTCATTGTGAATCAACTTATGATAAGACACTTTGGCCTCACCGAACAAGTTGTTCTGTGTTACCGTCTGGTCCTTCACCGTATTCTCCCACACTTGATTGCCAACGACTTGCGGGGACACGCCTACCATCGGGGAAAAATAATGGCTTTTAGAGTTATTGAAGCTATAACTAAAACGCCCCTCAACTGACCAGTTGTCCGTTATGTCCCATTTCGGTGCCAAACTCACCCCGAAACGGTATTGTTTGTTCGTATTCTCGGCATTGGCCAACAAAGCCAACGGATTGGACACACCCAAATCATCCACGTCATTCAGCGTGTTCGTCAACTGAGTACCATCGTCAGTATAGCTGTATCCCACCAAAAAAGGAGCCTTAACCAGTGCCAAATAACGCGGCGAGGTGGTCTTGTTCACCCCGTCATCCTGAAGCGTATAATTCAGATTCGTAAAATACACATCCGTAGCCAAAGTCAAGGTCTTGGTCAGGAACACATCGGAATTGATACGGGCGTTCAAACGGGAAAAGTCCGTTTCTTCCACTACGCCTTTCTGTCCGTCATAGCTCAACGAAATGGAATACTTGGCAATATCGTCCCCGCCCTGCACATTAATGCCGTAATGCTGCATATTGCCGTTACGGGTCACATTATCCGTCCAATCATTATGCTGGTGGTAAGTGGAATAGTCCGCTGCTGCCGGATTCATTCCTAAATATCCATCGAACAACGTAGCCCACTTGCCAGACTGCCCGCTGCCTTTCAGCATCTCACTCAAATAGGTACGATAGGCATCGCTCCCCATCACCCTCATGGCTTTAGGAGCCTGTTGGAAACCGAAAGACAAGTCGGCTGCGATACGGGTCGTAATGCTGCGCCCACGCTTCGTCGACACAAGGATAACCCCATTAGCTCCTTTACTGCCGTATAAAGAAGTCGCGTCCTTGATAACCTGTACGGACTCTATGTCGTTCACGTCAATAAAAGCCAACGGATTCTCATAAAAGCCGTCATGAACGGTCTCCACCAACGTAGAAGTATCCCATATCGTACCATCCACAACGATCAAAGGCTGTGCGTTCACATTTAATGAATTGTATCCCCGTATGAACATGTTGGAACCTTCACCGCCCACAGCACTCCGGGTGGCCGTACGCACATCGCTTCCCCATCGTTCCCCCAACACATCATCTAATGAAACGGCTTGCGTATTGGTAAAGGCATCCTCCCCTTTCAACGTCAGGAACGCATCACTGTACACAGAAACCTCCTTCACCGAATCGCCCTGCAAAGGCACGATACGCTGCAAGTATCCTTCCGAAGAAAGCGTCAATTGTACCATATAAGACGGTACACGCACTCTATACCTACCATTTTCGTCCGTCAAAGAAGACCACGCTCCAGCTGCCACCCTGACTCCTTGCACAGGATATCCGGTCTGTGCGTCTGTCACCTTTCCACTCACATACATTTCTCGCACCTCTTTTCCCCGTCCGAAAAGTTCTCCGGCCTGTGCGGAAACAAATCCCAAAGCCATGGTCATCATGGCATATTTTAATATGTCCGTCATCGCATTATTCTATTACAGGTTCAAAAATTAGGCAATCTATCCGCATGGTACGGGTATATTTCGTCGTCTCATTCCGGGCCACATTCGCCTGCACACGCAGTTTCACGCAATCATTATCCTGCGTTTCAGGACCGGAAAAGGGGGATTCCGAATAGTTGGCATAAGGCAACTTGATTTGGGTGACGAACATCTTCGTCATGGTACTGCCATTCGTCGGAGTCTCACCCACGATTACCTCATCCTCATACATCCTACCATCCTCATGCACATAATTCAAATAAAAATTCACTTTCGTACTGTCAGCTTCCACGCCCTCCATATAGGCACAAGCCGGAGCAAACACACAATACACGTTGTACCGGGCTGCCAATGTATTAGGCACGGTAAACTGTACAATAGGCTGTTGGCGAGGATTCTCACTGGTAGCCGTCACCTCAATAAAACGTTGTTCTGATACAGAATCCCGAAACAGAGTAGCGGACGAGCTGCGCGAACTGATAACCGCATAATTGGACTCTCGTCCCGAAGTATTCTCGGCCTCGACCACGATGGTCTTCAACCAAGACTCCTCCGGCTTATGGAGCAAGTCATCGGTTTTCCAAATCCGGCCGTTGCTGACAGGTTCTTCAACGGCCCCGGCTAACAGGTAAGAAGGATGATGGAATACATTGCCCGAAGTGGAAGCCAAAGAATCACCGGGAACAGAGGAAAAATCAACGTCCTTGCGGAATACCAAATCCATACAAATGGCTTGCTTCATCCAAGCTTCCGACAAGGAGTCCGACAAGGCCGTACTTACGGCATACTCCCTGTCTGGAATAATCAAGGATTTCACGGTGTCTTTCAACGTCTCGCCGAAAGTACGGAAATACTCTGCCATACGCCCCCGGCTTTTTTTCCATCCCTCATCAGAGGGAACAATCATCGTGTACACACTGTCTTCCGAATGCAAATGACCATACCGCCGCAACCAATCATTATTGAAATCGAAAATCGAATCGTACACGATTTGTCCCAAAGCGTTCTTGCCGATAGCCGTACTCTTTTCCTCATTGAACGTGTATTCGTCAAAAGAAGTCAGGAATGCCGCAAGCGAATCCGTCCCATTTCCTTCCTGGCAGATATTCTCATACAGATTATAATAGAACGGGGCTATCCGCGACAAACCGTGAACCAGTCCGTTTCCGGCCGGGATTTCTTCTGCCTTTACCGGAACTCCGGCAAAAGTATAGTTACCGTTTTCACGGGCATAGTCCTGCGATTTCCCGTTCAGCATTTTCACCCTCACGGAAGAAGTATCGGCCAAGTCTACCCCTCCATAAAGGTAACGGGAAATATGGTTCTCCAAGAATTGAGACTTCGTTTCCGCATTCACCGTGTAACCGGCCATAGCCTCATTGTCCGGAACCCATACCGTAAAGGTCTGGTCCGTGGCCAATACGGAATCCAGTCCCGCACGTTTCACCACACTGCAAAACTCAGAGTACTCCGGCATGCTCTCCAACACTTGCATCAGGTTACGGGTCTCCACGGTCCCGTCCAAACCGTAATGCTCGTCCCACAGGTTATCCTGGCAACCGGCCATAACGGCCAATGCCCCGGCGGCTAACGATATTTTTATCATAATCTTCTTCATGATGTCCTTCATTTGGAATTACTGTTCTTTTGTTGCATAATATGAATTCTGGTGTAATTGGGTATTGGCGTTCATCTCCGTCAACGATATGGGAAGATACCAAGCCAACGGATTGGACAGGCGAGCCTTGTAAGTAGAAATCTCACGGGCATACGCCTCCTCTAACAAAGCATACGAATTTGAAGTTGACCCTTCCCGGCGCACCTTGCGCAACAGGTCGTACCATCTCTTACCCTCGAAGCAAAGCTCGCGACGACGTTCTTGCAGAACCATCGCACGCACGTCATCCATCGTAGGATAATCTGCATACTCCAATGAATCCATTTCCATCGTGGCACGCTTGTAAGTGACGTTACACAACGAGATAACCGTCTTCCGTTCGTCATCCGTCACAGCCATTTCGGCCAAAGCTTCCGCTTTCATCAAATAAATGTCGGAAAGACGGTAGAATATCCAATTAGCCGTACTGGTAGAACTTCGGTAAACATATTCTCCCGAAGAATGGGGCACCAAAGCCGATGCCGGCGACTGCCCTTCATACTTGAACACTTTGAAACTCGTAGGAGGAACAACAGCACCGTCCGACCCGACATCCACAGTAGCTGCCACAAAGTCACGGGCACGGTAATCATATTGCACGTCCTGATAAGCATTGAACATTTGCGCTGTCGGTTCGAAATGCGCACTCTTACCCTTGCTGCTGTTACCATACAGATTGGCCGTAGCACCATTCATCTTCCCTTCGCTGTCGAAATTCAATTCGAAAATGCTCTCGGTGGAATTTCCTGTATAAAAGACCGAATTATATATACGGTTTCCCTCCACCATCATCATCTCCGTCTCATATAAAGCTTCATTGCGCAACACGCGGTCACAAGCATCCACACAAGCTTGATAGTCGGCACGTGCATCGGCATTGCCTACATCGGAAGCTTTCCACAAATACACATCGGCCAGAAGCGCACGCACGCCATTTTTTGTAATGCGTCCACGAGTGTACTGTTCCGTGGGCCACTCCTCTGGAGCATAACTTTCCGCCAGTTTCAAATCCTCTATCATGGCCGGTACGATAACACCGTCAGCCGAACTCTGTGCCACTTGGTAATCCTGCTGTTCACTTTCGCTGGGTTCCGTCACGTAAGGCACATCACCGAAACTACGTATCAAATAGAAATAACAGAGCGCACGCAAGGTATATGCTTCTGCCAGATAATTGTGCAAACGTTCTTCGGTAAAGTTGGCATCACGATCACGTACGGCAGGAGCCGACTTAATGACCTTGTTACAGATATTGATGACTTTATAAAAATCGCCCCAAGTCACCAATGCGTTAGAGGACAGCAGATTGGCATCTTTCAGATACTGTTCGTCCGTAGAAGCCGATGTCGAATAATCCATATTGTCCGAACGCGCCTCCCCCCAATAGATTATCCGGCTAATCACATTGTCTTCCAACATAAAACGGTAGCAAGAGGCCACCACGCTCTGCACATCCTCTCCCGTCTCCCAATATTCATCGTCCACGATGTCATCTTCCGGATAAAGTGTCAGGAAATCGTTGCATGCAGTAAAAGCCCACAGGCATGAGGCTGCCAACAAGATATTTTTCAGATAGTATTTCATTGTTTTCATCATTTCCGTTTTTTAATTAAAATGTGGCTGAAAGTCCGAAAGTCCATTCCTTGGCACGTGGAGTCATGGAGTTGTCCACAGCTATGCCATAATAGTCTTTGGCCGTATCCGTACAAATAGAAATCTCTGGATCTACACCGGAATATTTGGTAAAACACCAAAGGTTGTTCACCGTGAGATAAGCACTCAGGTTCGTCATTCCGATACGCTTTACCCAATTAGAGGGAAAACGGTAACGGAAAGTGATATATTTCACACGAAGGAACGATCCGTCTTCCACATAACGGTCGGAAGCCAACCAATTGTACCCTTGGTTATATACGGCACGAGGCATGTCGGTCACATCACCTTCCTTACGCCAACGCCAATTCACCGTCGTACACTGATTGTAGGCATTATACATGTTCTCGGCGTTCATACGGGCCATATTCACAATCTTGTTGCCCCAACGGTAATTGCAGAACAGATTCACGGAGAAACGGTCATAACGCAAAGTGAACCCGAAACCACCCTGCATTTTGGGGTTACAGTTTCCTAAATAAACCACATCATACTGGTCGATACTACCGTCGTGGTTAATGTCCTCGTAAATGGCATCCCCACCTTGGAACTGGTACTTGGTCGTGCTGTGGTAATAGTACATCGGTTTCACCGTTCCGTCGAAGTTCGTCATCGGCACACCGTTCTCATCCCGGGCCACCGGACAGGTTTTTCCCTCGGCAACAGCCTGGTCATAACGGTCATAACTGTAAGAATACACACCTTTGTAGCGGAAGCCGTAAATAGAACCGAAAGAATTTCCCTCCTGCAAACGGGTATAATAAGCACCGTTCCCAAAGGCCGAATGATTGTTGAAGTTGTTCAATACACTCGGATCAAGGCTTCGGATCATGTTCTTGTTAGAAGCAAAGTTCGTATTGATATCCAACGAGAACTTGCCTTTTTCCACCACCTTGTTGAAATTGACTGTAAGTTCCCAACCGTCATTGTCCATCCGTCCTACGTTCTTGTAGGTCAAAGTAGCAAAACCAGAAGAAGACGGTATATCGATATCCTTAAACAACAAGTCGTCCGTACGCTTCTTGTACCAATCATACACGACAGATACCTTCCCGTTCCAAAGTTCCATATCGAATCCCAAGTTCAACGAGGTCACCTTTTCCCATTTCAAGCCGTCGAGCCGGATACGGGTAGGATACACCGCGCTCAAATCCATATATCCCGTGGAATTCGTTGTCAACAAGCTGTATTGCAGGTAGTTTTTCCCGGGTTGTCGTCCGGCAATACCCCAACTCGGACGGAAAGCCAACAATGTCAGAACCTTTCCAGTGTACTTGTTCAACCAAGGTTCATCCGAAATAATCCATTTTCCACCCACGCCGGGGAAGAAGCCGTAACGGTTGGAGGGGCCGAATTGCGTGGATCCGTCCACACGTAAATTGGCATCAAAGATGTAACGTCCCTTGAAGCTGTAGTGCACGCGTCCCATCCACCCCAAGGTCTTATCATTACTGTTACCGTTCTCCGTTCCTGAAATATAACCTGTAGCCGTGGCATCCGTAATATCCGAACTCGGCAATCCTTGTTTTTTCACATATTGGGAATGGCTGGTCGTAGTAGTCAATTGCATCAGAGCCTGTGCCTGCAAGTTATGGTCGTCATTCAGGAAATGGCTCTGATAAGTGATACCATGCTCCGTTGCCACAGTCAGTTTACCGGAAGTCTTGGTTTCTGCCACATTGGCCGAACCGTAATTGTCCGCAGCGTTGTACACGCATTCGGCCGGCAAGAACTTTTCCTCCCTTTCGTTGTTCAAATCGATGGCCACCCATCCCAAATAACGCAGATAATGCTTTGCCGGATCGAAAAAGTCATACTGCAAGGACATCTTCGGCATCAGACGATAACCTTTCAGGTCATTTTTGGCCAACTTGCCCAAAGCCACAGGATTCTTCAAGTCACGCTGTTCCTTGTTGAAGTCCGTATTGATGTCCATGTTAAGGTAACGCCCGGTACTGTTTCCGTCTGCATCTTCCTCGTAAACGGCCATGTTCGGCATCTTCTTGTAAGCTATATCTAACAATTTATCATAATTACGGTCGTTATCCGAATAGGTAAACTGGAACTCTGAGGTAAACAACATACGGTCGGACACATAATAATCCAACTGCGAACGGGTAGAGAAACGTTTGTAACGTTCACCCATGACCGTACCTTTCTCGTCATAATATCCTCCCGAAATACGGAAAGCAGCCCTTTCGCCTCCTCCCGATACGGTCAGGTAGTGGTCATTCGTCCAACCGTGACGCGTCACCTCGTCCACCCAGTCTGTATTATTATTGTAATTCTGGTTATCGGGTTCATAACGCAACTCGTCATAGTCATACTGTTCATAAGTCTCGTCGCGCCCACTCAGCGTACGGTTGAAATATGCCTGCTTCATCATCATGGTATAGTCACCGCCCGACAGGAGCTTCATTCCCTTGGGCTGTGTGGCACCGGATAATTTATAGGTATAAGAAACCCGTGTCTTGCCGCGTGTACCCCGCTTGGTCTTGATAAGCAGCACACCGTTGGCTCCTTTGGATCCCCACATGGCCGTAGAAGCCGCATCCTTAAGTACCGTGATTTCTTCGATATCCTCCGTGTTCACGCTCAACAAGTCCGCATATTCTTCTTCATTGGCCGTGCCGAAGTCGAAGCTCTCATCTATTTCACCACTGTAAGGAACACCATTGACTACCACCAAAGGCTGCGAATTACCGGTTATGGAAGTTGTTCCACGGATACGCATTTGGCTGCCCGAACCGGGACTTCCTCCCATGACAATGTCCAGACCGGCCACACGTCCCTGCAAGGCATCGTCCGCCGAAGCCACCGATACGCCTTCCATGGCATCCATCTTGAACGTCGTCATGGCCATGCTCACCTCCCGTTGGGGGATATTGAACGCCCCGTCCGGACCTTTTTTATGAGCCTTGACCACCACTTCGCTCACTTTCATCGTATTGTCCACCATCTTGACGTTGAACTTGCGTTGAGAGCCGATGGGAAACTCCTGCGTCTTATACCCCATATAGGTGAACACCAACTTATTGTTCACATTCTTCACCTTGAATGCGAAGTTACCGTTCATATCCGTAGTCATTCCCCCGACCACACGGTTCGTGGCATCCTTTTCAGCCACGGTACAGCCCATCAGTTCAAGGCCGTCATTCGCATCCACCACATGCCCGCTCACCATCACCTGCGCCCCGGCATGCAGCATTGTGCCTAAAAAAGCCAATAATATCAATACTCTCTTCATTGCATTGCTGTTTAAGGTCATTTTAATTCTGTTTTGAATCACCGGACGGACGGTCGAACATCAGCACTTGGTCTATTTGCTGAATTACGGCATACGTATAAGCCTCAATTGTCGTGGCTTTCTCCTTGTCGCTATTGTTCAAGGTAAGGTCACGCGTCATCAAGTTATAGGCGTTTCCATTCGTCAGCACATGGGCCGTCACCTTTCCGAGCGCATGGTCCGCTTCCGAAGAGAGGGTCACGCTTCCGCCCCGGTTCGTCACATAAATCGGATAAAACTTGTTCGTATTCTCGTTGATCGTAGAAGTCAGATAAGCCTCGTCCTCCACTTGTTCTCCTTTGACGAACACGGAATTATCTTGAAAATGATAACGCACGAAACGCTCCATCACGTTCTCCAACGAATCACGCACCGACAGGTCACCCTCGTTCTCAATCTGCGCCACTGTGGGAATCCAGCCTTTTTCCTGTGCCCCACGTATCGCCTCGTTCGTCGGCACATACACGGTATAATGATATTGGTTCAAGAACTTCACCTTGCGTCCGGGAGCCACGGTAGAAGTAGTCGGGTTGTTGACAAAGATGCCCAACAAGGCACACATGTCATAAAACTCCTTGAATTCATCCCGTGTGGAAAGCACGTCATAGATAGAAGTGGTGGTATTCTGCAGAATGCCATCAATCAAATAAGCATTGCCGTTCTCCTTATTATATACTTTCGTAATGGACAAAGGAGTTTCATTACCAGCCCCGCTGATTTTATTATCTGCCGTGATACGAATCGGGGCATAGCCCTTGGTAATGAAGTATTCCTGCCCTGCAGCCCGCGCCGCAGCAAAATCCTCATTGCTGGCCGTCACCAGGGTTTGGCAGTTCAGGATGTCCTCCAAACGGTTTTTCAGGATGCCGCTATTGCTGACCACTCCATTCGTGCCCAAAGGAAAACCATTGTCCATAATCACTTCCCCGTCCGAAGTCCGGGTGGCCGTGGCAGCCACTGTATTCTGCGCTGTCAAGTTAAAATCCAACTTACACTGGTAATTGGTCGAAGCATATGATTTGGCCACCGGATCCACGTAATCCGTCATGTATTCATTCGGCGTGATAAAAAACTGGTACGTACTTTTCAAAGAACGCAAATAGTAAACGAATTGTGCATCCACCATGGCTTGGTTGAATATGGAATTCAATGAATCGATTTTAGCCGGCCCCATCACCGTCCGGTAGTCTAACGGCGTAAAGACTTTGTCCGTCACATATACCACTCCGTTGCGCCCTACGAATTTATCCACGATATTCTCCTTGCTTACTTCCATCTCATAACCGGCCTCATCCTTGATGTCGTTAAAACGACTGGGCAACGAAGAAAGGAAAGAATATTTCTGATGATTGGCCACGATGTCAGCGGCAATGTTATCCGGCACGTTGTCCCACGAACCGAAAGCCTCGAAGAAATCGCTGCCCTCTCCGTCGGCCGACAAAAAGCGGTCCATGGCCTCGTTCGTTGGCACGAACATGCAACCCATATCCGTTTCATAACCGGGTTGGTTGGAGTTTCCCCCCTTGGGTTGGTACAAATTCCATCCGGGATCGAAATAAAGCAAACCCGGTGCATTCGTACCGTTGAACTCCGTAAAAGCATACGCCGGACTTTGATTGAAATAACGGGTTTGGAAAATAGAATCGCCATTCTCGTCACGTTTATAGAACACCGGACAAGCGAAACGGTCCATCAAACTGTTGAAACGACTCACATTTCCGTTGGAACGGATATAGGCTGCCATGTTCTCGGGCGGAACCAATACATCCTCCAACTCATGCAGGTAGCCGTTCTGGCATACGATGTCCTTCTGGATAATCTTGTTGGCAAACAATGACGCATCCTCAGCCTCACGGGGAATGCCGGTCACAAAACTGAAATCATCGTCCGTAATGCGCTTACCTTCCATCACATCGGGGAAGAACTGCACCAATGTCCATTTCGTCGCATCGGACAACAATTTGATGGGTTTCCCTGCCCGGCGATAGGGTGCAAAGAATTTACTGTCCGGCAACTTGTCGGCGGCCACCACCGGAATGGTATCTTCCACCTCGAAATCCGTCGTACGGCGGAACGTGATTTGCCCACGGTCGCTCAACGACAAACGCTCCAACAGCTGTGAATAAGGGATAGTCCCAATTTTCAGCAACATCATTTTGAAAGAATAAGGCAAGTCCTCGTAACGGCGATACCCCATTTCGTTTTCCTGGAAAAAACGCTCGAAAGAGGCATCATTGGAGAAAAACAGCGTATTGCTTCCCGATACCTTCATGGCATCCGTATACCCGCAATCATCTATCAGACGGATATAATAGTTACAGTCCCCGCGCTTTTGCAGGTAATCATAGATGTTGCTGTTCAGCCACGACGGGATATGGTCTTCCATCTCCTCGAACTTGTCCGTACAGGCGACCGGGAACGCCCATGCAGCCCCCAGAGCCAACATCGTCAGTAATTTATAGTATTTCATGATACGGTAATATTTGTTTCCTTTTTAATGTGTATCTTCACTCTCTATCAGGTTAGTCGGCATGAACTCGATATAATCCAGATGGCAGTTGCCATTGAGCATCTGCACGAAACGGAATTCATGCGTGGAAGTCTCCGGCCAACTGAAAATCCCCAATACCTTGCGCATCTCGAAAGGATCGTTACGGGTGGAACCTTTTATCCCGCCGCTTTGCCCCATCATCAATTCACGCGAACAGAAGCTGTCCGGTCCTTTCATGAATCCACGGTTGTGCATGCTCTTGTCATTCTCGTAACCGTATGGGTCGTCTTCGCGGGAACCTTCATCCCACCATGCCCCGGAATTGTCCTGTGTAAACTGCCACACCTGTTCCCAACCGATGGAAGCGTCCGTTCCCTTCAGCCGCATGTCGATAGGGATGCCGCAAGGCTCGTCGTCCAGATAGAATTGCGTGATGCCACGCGTGGCCGCATCCACACGATAACCGATGCGCACTTCATAACTTCCTGCCGGCACCGGCCCCACGGTAATGGACGCATCGAACATGCCCCAGATTTCGAGATAATCCCCAAGGAAGAAACTGTGCATGTTGGAACCTATATACTTGGCAAATATCGTACTGCTTTCCTCGAACTTGAAATTCTTACAATACCCTTGCGGCACATAATAATCCTTGTTGGAGATGACATCGTTGTTACGGAGTTCCGGCGTAAAGATGGTGAAGTCCATGCGGATACGCTTGCCACGCATGATACGCCCTATCTTATCCTCATCATACACCAACATGCCGGTAAGCGCATGGATGACCCCGTTCTGGCAATCCAGATTACTATGCGCCATATCCAATGTCACCACATCGTCTTCTTCCTCTGCCATATTCGTATATTTCGCGTCATAACAGTTGCGTTCATCGTTGAATACGGGCTTCTGCGCATCTTGGTCTCCCCATTTGAACGCCTGTACCGTGATAATAGTCTGGTCAGCCATAGGCACCAGATATTGTTCCAACCAAAACGAACCGTCACGATAGTTCTCGCGCAACCAGTCCGCATCAATCCAGGTGTGGGTCATCACATAATCCCGCGTGTTTACGATTTGGTTGGAAGTCAGCATCACCGGCAACAGGTGGTAGGCCACAAAACGGTAAAGGCTGCTGCGCTCATCCGTGTCCGGCAAATCCTTCCCTTCGGGGAAGTACGTCCGGGCATAAGCCCGCATGTCTTCCAAAGACCGGATACCGTTCAAGGCCAACACGGAATCCGTTTCCAATAAAGCCGTATAACGGTAATTCTTAGTCTTGGGGAAATTCGCGCTACCCGAATAAGGGTCGTCTGCCGGTTTGGATGTAGCGGGAACATAAGTCTCATCGTCCAAAAGCGTCAGGGCATCCCGTAACCCGGTAGCATGCAGGGCCTCACCATACAGTTTGAAATGCCCCTCAGACTCGATGTAATCGGCCACCAAGTCCGTATTGCCGGCCAACGCCTTGTCCACCACATGCACCACGCCATTCACTTTAATATGGTCGCCCGACACGATACGCGCCGTATTGTTGACCATCCAAGAGGCACCGTCAGACGCAATGGAGGTGTACAAATAACGCCCCAACATGTTTTTCGTCTCGATGGCACCGGACTCGAACCCCGCTGTCTCATAATAAGGCACGCCATTGGCCTCACCGTCTATCAAATGGTAAAACACCATCTCTTTGACCGCCTCCACGGAGTCCAAGAAGTTGTCGAACGTGCCATACCCTTGTTCCGAAGCATAAGCTTCCATCGCCTCATTGTCCGGCACGAAACAAGTATACGCCCCGTACGATTCCAACAAGGAGAAAGCCCCCGCCACCCTCAACGCCTCCGCAAAATCGGAATATTCCGCGTTGTTTTCCACAAAGTCACCGATGGTCTCTCCCGTAAACGTCGTGTAGTTCTCTCCCACGTCGTCCGAGTCTTGACAGGCGGTAAAACCAGCTAGGACCATAACCGCGATACATGACAAAAACTTAAGCCTCATAACTTATATTCTTTTATCTTCTTCATTTATTCATTCCCAACGGAAAGGGTTGTTCTATCCCCTTCTATACCCTACTACGATTGGGATTTTTAAAATACCTACAAGAAGCTTAAAAAAAATACTTTTTCCCGTCAATGCGTATCTTCATCCTCTAACAGGTTGGTCGGAATGAACTCGATGTAGTCGAAATGACAACTTCCGTCCAACATTTGTACCACACGGAATTCGTGCGTCGCCATTTCCGGCCAACTGAAAATCCCCAAGACTTTACGCAAAGCATACGGGTCGTTACGGGCTGAAGCCTTCACTCCTCCGGTCACACCTGAAATCAGCAGTTCCTTGGACCCGAAACTATCCGGAGCTTTCATAAAGTTACGGTTATGGAGGCTTTTGTCATTTTCATAGCCATAATAGTCATCCGGATTTCCTTCCCCCCAACTGCCGATATAGGGATTGTTGACCTGTGTGTACACGTATGCCTGTTCCCAACCGATAGAAGCATCAGTTCCTTTCAAGCGCATGTCAATAGGTATACCGCAGGGCACACCATCGAAATAAAACTGCGTGATACCGCGATGGTTCGTGTTTACACGATAACCGATACGAACTTCGTAACTTCCTTCCGGTATCGGCCCGACGGTAATAGACACATCGAACATGCCCCACATCTCCATAAAATCATGCAAGTAGTCGCTGTGCATGTTGTCCCCTACATATTTTGCAAAGACATTGCTGCTTTCCTCGTATCGCAATTTCTTGCAATACCCCTCAGGTATATAATAACATTTGTTAGAAATAATATCGTTGTTACGAAGCTCAGGAAAGAACGTAGTGAAATCCATACGGAAACGCTTGCCACGCATAATGCGTCCTATCTTATCCTTGTCATACACCAACATGCCGGTAAGCGCATGGATGACCCCGTTCTGGCAATCCAGATTACTATGCGCCATATCCAATGTCACCACATCTTCCTCTTCTTCGGCCATATTCGTATATTTCGGGTCATAACAGTTGCGTTCATCATTGAACACCGGTTTTTGAGCCGGTTGGTCACCCCATTGGAATGCTTGCACCGTAATAATCGACTCGTCTGCCATAGGTACCAAATACTGCTCCAACCAGAAACGTCCGTCACGGTAATTCTCGCGCCGCCAGTCTTCGTCCATCCAAGTCTGCGTTATCACCAAATCCCGTGTATTCACAATTTGATTGGAAGTCAGCATCACCGGTAAGAGATGATAACCTACAAAACGGCTGAGACTGCTGCGCTTGTCATCATCCGGCAAATCTGCCCCTTCGGGATAATACCGTTCTGCATATTCCCGCATGTCGTCCAAAGTATGGATCCCGTTCAAAGCCAACACGGAGTCTGTCTCCAATAAGGCTGTATAACGGAATTTCTTAGCTGCGGGGAAATAACAAGTAGAAGAATAGGGGTCGTTAGACGGTTTGGTCGTAGCCTGTACATAAGTCTCATCGTCCAAAAGCATCAATGAATCCCGCCATCCGGTAGCATGCAAAGCCTCGCCATACAGTTTGAAATGCCCTTCCGACTCGATATAATCGGCCAACAAATCCGTGTTACCGGCCAGGACTTTGTCTACCAAATGCACCACGCCGTTCACTTTTATATGATCCCCCGAAATGATGCGTGCCGTACTGTTGATCATCCAAGCCGCCCCGTCAGGCGCAATGGAGGTGTACAAATAACGCCCCAACATGTTTTTCGTCTCAATGGCACCGTTCTCAAACCCGGCCGTTTCATAGTTGCCCACGCCTCCGCTTTCGCCGTCAATCAAATGGTAGAACACCATCTCCTTGACCGCCTCCACGGAGTCCAAGAAATGTTCGAACGTCCCATAACCTTGTTCTCTCACGTAAGCTTCCATCGCCTCATTGTCCGGCACGAAACAAGTGTATGCTCCGTACGACTCCAACAAAGAGAAAGCATTGGCCGTTTTCAAGGCTTCCGTAAAATCGGAATACTCCGCATTATTCTCCAGAAAATCACTGATGGTTTCTCCGGTGAACGTCGTGTAATTCTCTCCCACGTCATCCGAATCCTGACAGGCGGTAAAACCAGTCAGCACCATAACCGCGATACATGACAAATACTTAAACCTCATAACTTTATTTTTTATTTTCTTCATTTATTCATTCCCTACGGAAAGGGCTGTTCTATCCCCTTCTATACCCTACTACGATTGGGAATAAGAAAATACCTACGCCAAACAAAAAAATCATATTACCAAACCACAAGACACTTGCCATTCAAAAAATGTTTTGCTACCTTTGCTTTCTAGCACTTAGGAAGAAAACGAATACTATTATGGAAAAGAAAAACAGGAAACCATCCATGCGGACAAACAGCCAAGAGGCCATCGAACTGCTTACAAAAATAAAAAACAGCGGAGGTAAAAGGAAATTCAACAAGTTGGGCGAATGGCTCTCACAAAACCCCGAACCTCTATTTACATGGGATGAGAAAGATTTGAAATACATATTGAAATGAGAGCATACCTCGATACAAATATCCTTGCCTTTATGGTCGGACAAGATAACGGGGCTTCTATAAGCGATGATGTCAAGGCTATCATCAAAGATTATGAAACATTGCTCTTCTCAAGTTCCGTATGCTTTGCTGAACTCGTGCATCTTATACAAATAGGAAAGGTGCGCATTCCTGAATGCAAAGACATACGCCGTGCAGCAAATGTAGCACTGCAAAGGTTAAGCGAATTAGGTATTAACATGGTCGCAACTTCAGGCACACACATAGACACATTGGTTGATTTGCCTTTATATGATGACCACCGAGACCCAAACGACCGGATGATAATTGCGCAAGCGATTTCTGACCGTATACCTCTTGTCAGCTCCGACAGGAAGTTCTCACGCTATGAACGTTACGGGCTTGATTTCATATACAACGAAAGATAACGATAACACTACCGGCATGACATGCGGATAAAAAATCATTTTGTCCGTTTTATCCAATAAATCCGCGCCTCTTGTCAAAAAGGCGCGGATTTATCTGTTTCCCGGCTCCGGCTCTTACCGGACAAGGACTAACCTAACCGGACTTGCATATCAACGTACGATGACTTTCTTCACTGCCGCTCCGGCACGTACGATATAGATACCCGGACGGACGGTTTCATGCACCGTGCCCTCGAACTCGGACACGCAAGTGCCGTCAACCGTATAAATTGCACCAGATTCCGAAGTGAAGACGTTGATGGTGCGCCCCGTCACGAAGACCTTCAAGTCACCGCCATCGGCCTGCACGTCGCGCACGCCTGTGGCAAAGCTCTCGGATGGAATATCGTCCACAGTCTCGTAGGTACGGATCCAGTCGATGTAAAGCGCATCGCCTTGTTGGAAGCCCTGTGTGCTCATATATTGGCTTACATAATTGGTCTTTCCCACGCTGACATAACGCAACAAGTCCCAATAATACACATCACCCTTCATTTCCGCATCTGACAAATTTAAAGCAAATTCCGAATTCAAACCGTTCACTTGCTGAAGGAAATTAAACTTATCCACCGTAATCTCCGGGTTCGTACCCTTGCACTTCATGGCAATATAACGGCGTACGCCCGGGTTGAGGCTAATCATACAGGACTCGTCACGCACTCCGCCTTCAGGGTCACGGTCATAGAAGTTCGTGAACACGCCACCTTCACGGCGCATGGACGGACTGGTCGGATAAGTAGTCACATTGCCCAAAGACGTTCCGTCGAACGAATCGTATGTATCAGCCGCCGTCAGTTTCAGACACTGCAAATCTTCACCCTCTGCATCCTTATAAGTATCCTTGTTCACACGCGACCACATGCGCCAACGTTGCATACGCCAACCGTCCAACATGAAGGTCTGGCCGTGTTCGCCCATCACAAGTTCCGCACCGTTGATAGTCCCCTTGGTGCCCGGGTCGTCTTCTGCCTCTCCATTGAACTCCCAAGCCTCGAACAGCCCGGTCTTCTCGTCGTCCGAAGGAACATAGCTCGACAAGGCATCCTCTATCTGGAACAAATAAGGCTGCATACCTTCGTAATCCGTATCCGGGAATTCATCTACCGTCTTCAACTCATAACCGGACTTATAATAATAGTATGAACCACATTTCATATCGAACAGTCCGAAACCGTCACGGTCGGCAAAGGTAAAGGAGGCCGCATCGCTTGCACCGTTCACCAAAAGCAAAGTCCCGTCAGTGCATTGCACCACCACGCCATCCTTGCCTTTCAGGTTATATGTGACCAAACCGTTGTTTTCGCCAACGGGCACAAAAGTTAAAGGCATGGCACTCTCGTTAGCACCCAAAGCCAAAGGACGTCCGGTATAACTGTCTTTCGTCACTTCATCAGACAAGGCATACAAAGAAACGGAACCGTCAGAAGTACGGATATAATTATATACCAAATCCTCAGTCGGGTTTACGAATGAATAGAACTCGGCTACGGCGGCATTCACCTCTTCAATAGCGGCCAAATACTCTTCTGTCGTGGCATCCACCTTGTTGTAGACCCCGTCTGCCTTCGCATGTATTTCCTTCAAAGACGCATAGGCATTGTCAGCATCCCCCATGTAGTTCTGGAAACCTTTAATAACCTTTTCCGCTTCCCACAGCACAGTGTTCAGCACGTCCTTTTGAGGGTTTACCTTCTCACCATCGCCCCAATTATTTTCAGCCGTCAGGCTTTCTTTGAATTCGGCCATGGAACGGAACGTCTTGAGCCACTTGATGTCTACATACGGCATGTCCTCCTTGTTCTTCGGGTCTGCCGAAACGATGGAACTGGGATTTTCCGCATCATAAATGATATTCTTCAATGTATCTGCCCGACAGATATAGCACAAATAAATGCTTTGGAGCTTAAAGCTGCCCAAACGCTCCAACAAACGCATGCTTTCCAAGCGTTCTGCGGTGGCAGTGTCCTTGATGGCCGCAAAGTTCCATGCCATAACGACATCCGACTTGTCTTCATCGAACGACACGGGAATACGATGCGCCAAATATGTCGTGTCTTCCTTTTTGGCTTGTTTGTCGCCATTCGCCAATATAGCCCAAGTGGAATCGGGCGTTCCCGTGAGCCTGTTCCAGTCTCCATTATATTTGAGTTCCAAAGAATCGCGGCCAAGCGCGTCTTTTTCTCCCCAAGCAAACTGGCAAGCAAAGATGTCCATGGATTTCTGATTGAATCCCCACATTCCGCCATACGCGTCCCCGAAGTTCTCCTTGACGCTTGTACCTCCCTCATAAGGGCTGTACCATCTCATTTCAACCCAAAAAGAACCTTTGTCTTTTGTACCGCCTTCGGCCTTGCTTTCCGAGTTCTTGATGGTGGAAGCTTTTAAGGCAAGGACAGGGAAGGCCGGGGTTATCGTCATAAGTCCCTCACCGGCAATCTTTTCCTTGATATCGAAACGATTACGCATCAAGAACCCACCTTTTTCGGGTTCATAATTCGTATTATGCACTCCCAAATAAGACCTGATGTAATCACCGTCTACCACATAACTCCTCCGGTAATCTTCATTCTTCACCGCTGCACCTTCGTTACCGAACTCCATTTTCGCACCAATTTCCAACTGGGCAGGTGTCCAATTGTAATAACCGTTCACGCCATGGATTTGTCGTTGAGCCACTGCCGTTCCAACATAGCATAACAACGAGAACCCTAGTAAATGTCCTAAATTCATAAAAACAAAAATTTAAAGTTAAACCATAATTTTATAACTTCTCCTATTTCCTACTACGATTGGGAACGAGAAAATACCTACGGCCTCATCACATTTATCCACAAACCAATGTGGAAAGGGAGAGGGGTGGCAACTCGAATTCCAACCGTTGGCCGCCTATTTGCAGGTTACGCTTTTCTGGTTGCGGTCCTGAATTGTATGTCACAACCACCGTCTTGCCCTCATGGTTACGGAAAGCCAACATGTTCCCAGGGGCAGACACTTTCAACCGCCGACTCCCGGGCTGCACAAAATGCGACAGGTGTTTCATCAAATAAAACTCATCAGTATAGACCACCTCACGTGTCTGGCGGTTCACCCTCACCAAGGAGTTTTGAGCCCAATCCCAACCGCTTTTGCCCGTCTCATCCAACACCATGTTCCAATACATATAGGAACTCACGCCATGGTTGAAACAATGCACCACGGCTTTCCAACTTCGTTCAAGCGAAGTCCAGTCGTTCTCCCCGTCGCCGCATTCGTTTTCCGTCTGCATGTAACGGTAACGGGGGTATTCGTGCTGAATAACCGGTAACGCTTGCTTTCCCGTCCATTGTACTCCGATACCATCGATGGCCGCAGCTGCATCCTTGTCTTTCAAGAACGCACGCACATAATCGGGATTCGGATAGTTCACCGTACCTAGCCAAATCTCAGTATCGATACTGTCTTTCTTAAATTGCGGGGCCAGGAACTTACCGACGAAAATGGCCAGATCCTCGGGGCGCCATGTACAAGACGGCCAAGCCGGTTGCCAAGCGATTTCGTTCTGCGGCATCACCATGCTGATGTTCACCCCATTTTTCCGGTATTCCTGAATGTATTTGGAAAAATAAAGTGCGTATGCCTCCAAGTAGCCGACCTGCATGTTGAAGCCGGTCGTATGGATGAATGTGGCCCGACGGGGATCAAGACGGTTGTGTCCCGTCCCTAACTTATCCACCCCATGGCTTTTCAGAGAATAATGCTCATTGATTTTCATCCAGATGGGGGGTGTCCACGGACTGGCCCACAATTTCAAGTCTGGCCTCAACTTCAAGGCTTCCTTAATGTAGGGTATCAAAGTATAACGGTCACGCCCGACATTGAAATTACGCATCTCATAATCGTCTTTCACGTCGTCATAAGAGTAATAGGCAAAAGCATAATCGCTACAAGCTATCGGTGTACGCCCGTAAGCGAAGTTTATGCCTTCTTTAGCAAACAAGGCTTCCATGACTTTTCCACGTTCTTCTGCATCCAAACACTGCAAAGCATCCCAACCCAGTTCGTTGAAAGTCCCGCCAAACCCGTCTACCTCTTGCATCAGGCTGTCCGTATAAACATACACATCAGCCTTTCGCCCGTCATTTTTCAACACTTTGACCTTCTGCCCCTTCCAACGTTCCGTAGCTGTAGTCGTAACCATCTCAATCTGTTGAGCTGCCACCGAAAGATATGTGCATCCCAACCCAATCCATAATAATACGTTTCTTTTCATATTTATTGGTTTACAAATAATTTAAAAAATCAACATTTCATTTCACCGTCATCGTGCGTACCACATCTGTTTCCGGACGGAACGGACGGCCGTTCACCGTCACATTCTCCAACGTGTACCCTCCTACGCTCCTCTGTTTGTCGTAGTCTATGATCAGGCTAGGATTGATATTCCCCTCCGGGGCCGTCACCGAAATATTGCGGAAACGGACATTTTCGACACGGTTGCCCGGCGCACGGTTATACTTTTCACTGTAATCCACGCGCATCTCGAACAAGCGGGCTTTCGGCACGTCTTCTATGCGAATGGAATCATACGTCACATCGCGGATGGTATTCTTGTCACCGCAACCGATGGTAAGCATGCCGTCGCCTGCATGGAAAAGGATGTCGCAATCATGTATGCGCACGTTTTCCAATGTCTCGCCGGTCTCGCTACGGTCGTCGCCATGCGTCCCGATATTGACCGGATGCGCCCAGTCGCACCACAGAGTGGCCCTCGAAATGTCAAAGTCACTACTTCCTCCCCAATACCACCAACGGTGGTTGTAAAGGGCAATGCAGTCGTCCGAATTACGCAGGAACACGTTGTGGATTTTCACATGCCGGCAACACATCAGGTCTATGCCGTCGCTCCAAGGACGGGCAGAAAAAGACTTGAGGTTACGGATGGTGATGTTTTCCGACTGTCCGCCATATACCGTATAATGCTGTGGGTTCAATACGGTCACACCGTCCACCAATACGTCCTTGGAATAGGTGATTTCGATGCCGCGCAACGGATGGGCAATGATGCCCCGCCCGATGATGCGCACATCCTCGGCACGGTCTACAATAAGCCGTGCGCGGACCACCGCGCCCGGTGCCAGATAAACGGTCGTATGGCTCGGTATCTTGATTTCCCCGCTAGGCAAATCCTTGGGCTTATGCACGCCCGGTCCGAAATAAATCAGCCGTGCGTCCTGCATGAATATGTCCTGCGCGTTTGGAGCCGTCCAGTTGATAGTGCCCGGTTCATCGCCTGTATAGGTTTCCGTAAGCATGGCATTGGCAAAGACATGCAGGTTCTGTTTCCGCTCGCCGTTGAATTCCACACTCAGGAATTCCGGACGCTGCAAGGCGAACTCCACCGTACGCTCGTCCACCTGCCGGGCCACAATGCCCCGTGAAGCCGGTTTCACCTTCACTGCCATCCGGCCGTCTGCGCCCAAAGCATCGGCACGGCAGTTCCTGACCTTCACCGCCACTGGCCCACCCATCTCGAATTCGGCAAAAGAAGCGTGACGGACTTTCCGCACATCCACTTCGCAATCCAGATTCGGAACTTGCCTCCACTCACTGTCACTGCCTGCAAGAGGCTTTACGTACACCTCGTAATCCGGATTCCGTTTCAGCCCTTCTTTTCCTTCGGGCCATTCACTCACCCGTATTTGTGCCTGCACCGTCCAAGCCATCAGGCACAACAAGATGGCCATTTTACATTTTCCCATTTGTCTCTTTGTTTAATATGATTTTACGCACACCCGTATGTTCTCCGTCGGATACCTTCAACAGATATACACCGGAAGACATTTGACCGACCGGCATACCGCATTCCAAACCTCCGGAAACCCCGACCGTACCGACCAATGTACCGGACAGCGAATACAGGCCGACAACCGTATTACGGGCAGGAACTGACGAGAAGCGGACCGTAAGCCTGCCACCGGAAACTTCCGCACACCATTCCGCTCCGGCTTGTGCCATACTTTCCACACCGCTTCCCTCAATCACGACCTGCGTACGGACTACGGGAAGCGCGGAGGCATAAAGCAGATTGCCCGTTTGCAACGCCGTGATTTCGGAACGGCCCACCGACAAAGGTAAAAGACCGTGACCGTCCACCACTTCAACCACGGAAGGAGCTGAACTCTTTAAAGCCACGGAAAGACCGGAAGTGGAGGATACCGGAGGCGTGAAAGCTTCATCGCCCACCTTGCATTCTGCCAACTCCCCAAAAATGATGGCCTGCGTGGCGGCTCCATATAAAGCCGAAACCTGACCGGCATCCAAGGCACAATCGTACACGCGAACGTCGTCCACCCAACCGAGAAGAGAAGGGTCGGCAGCATAAGCCGAACGGCCGATGAAATTTTGCGCGGTCGCTCCCAAGGAAGACGGCGACAAGGTCAGGTTCTCATTCCGGCCCACCTCCACCCCATTGGCATAGAGGATTCCCGTGCTCCCCTTTTGCGTCAGCACGATGTGCGTCCACGCTCCGGCTTTCATTTTAAAATTCGTGTTGATTTGCTGCTCATCCGAATTACCGCCCTGGGTGATGGCATAACGCAAGAAACCGGTCTGCGCGGCTTGGACCGTCAAAAAGAAATTATTGTCCGTGCCCCGGTTGCAGTCCACAATACGTGCCCAATTCTCCACACGCTCGGGGCGCACCCAAAGCGACAGGCTGAAATCCTTCCAACCCGATGCCCAACCGGAAGGAAAGGACAGGTGGCCGCCATTCAGGCGCACACCGGAATGGAACTTGCCGCCTTCGTACACGGCATTACCCGCCAACTGCGCCACACCACCGTTCCACACGTCCGTGGCCTCCGTTCCGGAGCCTTCGTCCAACGGCCAGTACTGGCAACGGCCCACCTGGGGATAGGCTTTTGCCTCGTCGGAAGCTTTGCCCTCGCCTACGGCATTCACGGCCGACACCACATAATAATACATCTGGCCGTTGTCCACTTTGTGGTCCGTAAAACGGCAGTCCATCGCACGCCCCATCAAAGTATAGGGTCCTCCAAAGGAAGTACCGCGCCGCACTTGGTAATAGGCCGTACGCTCGCCAGTAGCCTCCCACGACAGTCCCACGAAACCGTTACCCGCAAAAGCCTCTACTCCTGAAGGAGCGGAAGGCAAAGACAAGGCGGATGTGGAAGCGGAACCTTCTGCACACCCATTACTCTCACCGGCAGCATTGGAAGACCATACCTTATAATAATAGGTGGTGGCAGGCTCCAGACCGTCGTCCACATACGAAGGTTCGGACAAATTGGTGGCCAACGTGACAAACGGCCCGTCAGGCGATGTGGCGCGGCACAGTTTATAAGCCGACACATGGCCTTGGGTGCTCCAAGACAGTTTCAAGGCCGTGCTGCCCGATGTTTCCACTTTCAAATTCTCCGGCATGGGCGGCAAGGCCGTACCGGCAGCCGTCAAGGACACATGGTCGAAACTTACGGTATAGCCCTCCGGGCGGCCGCCACCGCCGCAGACCCATATTCCGGCCAAACAATCCGTCGGGAACGGGATGTCCGCCGCCCCAATCTGGTGCCAGACCGTTCCGTAATCGGAAACGTATGCTTCAAACTTATCGCCCTTGCGCACCAGTTTGAACCAAAACGGCATCCATGTGTGGTCGCTTCCGTCTATCCATCCGCCACCGTCGGACGTACCTCGCCAAATGAAATGGGTTTGCCGCGTTCCGGCATCGCCTACCCACAACATGACTTTTTGGGAAGATGTCGTAGTGTTCTCCCGTACCACAAGCCCGAATTTCTCTTTGTTTCCGAACTGTTCGCCCGAAAACATCCTGGCCACTAATTCAAAATCACCGCTAACCGCCGAGTATGTGAAATTACCTTCCGGATGGTCCGGCCTGTATATATCCCGTCCGGAACCGGTTACCACGAAAGTGTTACCGTTTACCGGAGCATACTTTGTCACCCCGTCTATCATCCAGTCTTCCTTGTCAATATCCCTCTGCGTCCATCCGGCCGGAAATAATGTGGTAGTTCCTTGTTCCGCCGTAGCACTCACGGGAGCCGTCCAACCGCTCTCACCAGACTGGTTCTTGGCCCGCACACGGTAATAATAAGTCTTTCCCGGAACGATGGCTGTATCGGCATACTCCGAAGTGGCATTGCCCGACCAACTTCCTATGGTTTCAAAACCACCGTCCGGCGACATGGAACGTTGTATGTCGTAACCATTTGCCACATCTCCACCTGCCGGCTTCCAATCCAAAGCAATCCGGTGCAACCCTCCCTGCGCTTCCAGCCCTTCCGGCACGGGAGGTACGGGACAAGGCACATACGCCGTGGTCGTATCGGAACAAGTGTACATCAAACCGTACAGCACGTCCACGTTTTTCAGTTTCATCATCGTGCGCAACCAAGGGGCATCAAGCCCTTTCCGGTCTACATAATGGTGATATACCAGTTCATTTGCCAATATGCGGTTGTTCGGCATGGAACCGGGATTCCCGCTGGACGGCGCAGGATAGTAAAATTTATGCCCTTGGTATACGATAGGTTCCCAATCTACGGGATGTTCGAGATTGAACTTGGCATAATATTCAAAACCTTTCAGCAACAGGTTGTCCTGATAGGAAAACATATCCACTCCCTGATTCCACAACGTCTGGCAGAGGTCTGCATAAAAATCAAGTCCAATCACTGCATGGGGTTGGTCACGTCCCATTTCCGTAGGTTGGCCGTCAAAGACAATACCTTGGTTGATACTGCCTCCGCTTGCCCCGTTTTTATAATAGTCGATGGCACTGTTCACCATTTCGGCATCATCAAGATACACTCCGATGTAAAGGCAGCACGTGTTGGCCGGGCCGTCCCATCCGGGCCAAGATCCCGGCGTGCCCAAGAAATCCCGGCAAGCCGGATAGAAATAATCACGGGCCATTTTTTCAAAACGCTCCCGATCTTCCTGCTCCCATCCGGGATACAACCGGACGAGGTCGGCAGCTTTCATAAAAGCCGCTACCGGCAACATGAACAATTCTCCCGTCACCACGCTTTTTATGCTGTTCGACCAATCGTTCAATATGTCCACGGCACAACGGGCATGCGACTCATCTCCGGTCACATACCAACGCAACATGTTGTAATAGGCCGCCTTCGCATCGCGTTCCGCCCTTTGCCGCGTACCGTCAGACCCTCCTAAAGTAGGTTTCGGACTGGCTTTGAAATCTGCACGGGAATCCCGGAAATTGCACAAGGAATCCCAACCCGCAATCCAAGGGTGCTCCTTGGCCAGGACTTTCTCTTTCATCCGGTCCAAATCGGCACGGGAATGGTTCAACCCCGGATGTACGAAAGGGGCTTGCAAAGTCTGCGAAAAGCCATACCCCACGAACATACATATCACGATACAAATTCCTGTCTTCTTCATTATAGTAAAATTTAATTTAATATCAACCTTTTGATTATTCCACTATCAGTACCGTTGTCGAACGTGGCTGTACTGTCAAGACCTTATCCCTTACGACTTCTTTTCCGGGGAAGGTATGTACCCGTCCCTCCGTCGGGACCGCCACCTCGAATGTCCGGTCACGGGTACAGTTCATGGCTATCAGATATTTACCGTAACGCAAGGTATAGAAATCCCCCTTTCCGGCATAGACGCTTTCCTGTCCGGGCTTAAACTCCACACCATCGGGTATCCTCGCTATCGGAAGCTGCTCACCGGTATGAGCCGACTTTACCTCGGGATAGAAATTCCGTGCGGGAGAGAAAAAGAGATTGTTCCGTTCGGGACGGGTGTAGGTATATCCGCTCGGTGTATACCGGATGTCTTCGAACACGGTGGCCACACGGTCGCATTCTGGAGTGATGTAGTGTACACGCGCCAAGAAGTTCACCGCGAAATTGGCCCGCCAATACAAAGATGTGTATAGGATTTCATCCCCGTTCTTCAACGCCACCACGCCTACTTCCTCGTCCGAAAACAGCACGTCCGGCATGCCTTCCGACATGGGCAGACGTCCTTCACGGCGCGGCTGTTTCATAATCAGCTCATATTCGCCCGGCAAACGCAAGAGCGTATAGGTGGAATTCAATCCTCGGTCTTTCATCTTCTCCTTGACCACGGCAAAGAACTGGTTGTCCTCCATCATTTGTTGGGCGTATGCCACCGCTTCTGGATCCAACGTGGCGGCCGCAGCCATGATGGGCGTGCCCTCGCGATGGTAGCCGCGCTCACCGTAAGTGATGCCTGCCGGATAATAGCCATGGTCACGCCAACCGATGACCGATTCGCCACGCATGGCGGCATATCCCTCATTATCTGGCGTGGGATAACGGAAATGGCTCCGCGCATGCAGGATTTTCAACATCTGGGCACGAACCAAGGGGTCACGAGTGTCCGTCAGGCCGCGTTCACCCGTAGCCTCATAAAGATGCACCATCCAGTTCAGTATTTCACCATAGCCGCCCACGTAGCCTAATTCCTTGCTCAGTCCGTCCGGTGAGAACTGGTAATACGCCTTCCCCAACGGCCACGTAGGCTGCCCGTCGGCCGACAAGCTGCCCGACCATGGGGCTATGCCCATGGATTCATAAATGAACGCCAGGGCTTGCCAGACAGGCAGAGCCTTTTCCGGTGCAAAAACAGCCAACATACGGTTCACGTTATACAGATGTAAATCCACAATCATGCTTTGATTGGTGTACGAACGGCGATGTGTCTTGGCATAGTCCACACACGCGGCAAACATGTCCGTCCAGTTTTCCCTCCGCGTACGCCCGTTGGCCATTTTCCCGTCCCACACTTCACGAATCTCCGGCAAGAATACATTCAAAGCCTCGCACAGGGGACCAACTGTCAGCCATGAACCGTCGTAAACCGATTTGGGTTCACGGGCAAAACGTTCATAATATTGGTCGGCCGTACGGATGACCAGCTCCGCCACGGCTTTGTTCCGGTAAGCCACCGTCCAAGGTTCGTGGTAAGCGTATGCCAAAAGGGCTGCAGTTTCCTGATCGATTTCCGTTTTCTTCATATAGCCGGATATCTGGCGGTTCACAAATTGCCTGACTTCCTCCATGACTTCTTCACCCGGTGCCGTACGCACCCGGCGCTCTCCCTGCTCGAATTCCCGAATTTCTTTCTTGGAAGGCCGGAAACAGGCCTCTGTATGGGTATACCCTTTATAAATGGCCTTCGACGGTTTCTCCATTACTTTCTGGTACGCGTCGAAAGAATTTCCGTAACGTGCGATACGTCCGGTGGAGCGGATGCTCAATTCTATTTTCTTCTTCCCTTTCGTCATGCTGAGCGGCAAGGGCACGGTGGTATAAGTGAAATGTCCCGGACGCGGCAAATCCTCATTGGCGATATCCAACACGTCGTAGTCGCCCAAATGGCGGTAGCCCACCTGCTTTCCCTCGCAAAACAATATCAACAGATTGCTGTTCCCACTGTCGGAACCCCAAAAACGGGCGGTGAAGTAATTTTGCCGCTCCGGATCCACTTCCATCGTGAAGGTCATATTACCACCCTCCACTCGTTCGCCGGGCACAGGCAACAACACACGGGCCGGTTCTTCCATCCCTCCTCTGACAATCTCGGTTGCCGTGCCGGAAAAACCGTGCCGCCGCTCGGAAGACGGCTGCCCGAAGACAATCTCGTCCCAAACTCCGGCCACACGTGCTCCCCATATATTCACTGTTCCTATCACCCACACGGCACACCAACAAAATCTCAATATATCCATGGCTCTTTTCTTTTTTAAGGTAAAAATACAAAAACATACTCAGGATTCAATATTCCCCGACAGCTTTAAGATAAGCCCTAACCAACATACGGCCTTTCTGTATTTGCGCCTGTACCGTGCGGCGGCTGACATGGAGTTGCTGTGCAATCTCCTCGGCCGACTTCTCCCTGAAACGGTTCAGGTAATACACGTTCCGGCAAGCCAATGGCAATGCCTTCATCCGTACATGTTCGTTCTCCACCAGACTTTGGGCATGTATTTTCTGCTCCATCTCGTCCGAGGCTTCCGACCGGAAGTCATACATATACGAATAGGCCTCAGCTTTTCTCACCCGTCCCCTCAGCCGGTCGACCAAAATGTTCTGGACGACCGTAAACGCAAGATTACGGATGGTAGCGGCACACACCATGTCCCCCATATTCAGGATTCGGATGAATGCGTCCTGCACGGCATCTTCGGCATCCTCCATGTCATGGATACGTTTATAAGCATAAGCCACTAGCTTTTCGCGATAAAGGGCATAAGCTTCTGCCACCAACTCTTTTTTAGGAATTTCGTTCAGCTCTTTCATGATATTATGTGTTTTAATATTTATTCGCCTTTTGGACATCGCAAAATTATGGATTGGAAAATCAAAAAACAACCCCTTGTCCTTTTCATGGCGTTTATTGAGATTTCATCAGACTAATAACTATATAATATACTGAAACACAAATATTTACCCCCCCCAATCAGCAGTCTGTAAAAATTGGACGGACTTGCAGATATGAGCTTCCATGCGGGGAACACCACTTTTTCAAGCCTTTTCCACCTAATTTGCAAGGCCAAAACTTGCAATCCTGCGCCTAAAAATATAAATTTGCAGACGTTAACGAAATAAATCGATTCATGAAAGTTTTCCGAACCTATCTATTGATATTTGTTTTTGCCACCATCCTCCCGTATCATAAGTGTATTCCATTAATGGCGAATATCCCCCATCACATACATTATATGACGGATTTAGATGGTTTGCCCAATTATACGGTATACAAAATATTTAAAGACAGCCAAGGAATGATGTGGTTCGGTACGTTCAACGGCATCTGTCGGTTCGACGGCCGTTCGTTTACACATTTTCATATAGACTGCCCAAAACCGTTCAATGCCGTGACAGACATTGTGGAAACTGAAAAGGGAGAAATCCTGTTCGGTACACGCAAAGGACTTTATCTCGTCAACCAACCATTGCAAACCTGTGAACATATCTGTCCTCAAATCAATTATGTCAACGGATTCGGAAAAGTGGGGCACACACTTCTCATCGGAGCAAGAAACGGCTTGTGGCAATACGAAAATCCAGAAAAAGCAGAAACCATCAAAATCGGAAACAACATCATTTCCAAAGGAAATAGCATCAATGACATCACAGACGACGGCAAAGGAGGAGCATGGCTTTGCAGCAACGAGCGCCTGATTCACCTGAACCTACGGCAAAAGACCCTGAAAACGTTTGAAGCAGACCCCAAACTATTCACTGGATACCTTCGTAATATCTGCCGCGTGGGTGAACGCCTATTCATAGGAACAAACAACAACGGTTTGTTTGCCTTCGACCCGGCTACAGCTTCATTCCGTCCCTATATCAATATGGACTGCCCGGTCATTTACGACCTCTATTCCGATGGCAAAAGCCAGCTCTATGTCTCTACCGATGGCAACGGAGCCTATATCATAGACACCCATACGAACCAAATCGTACGGACTTTCCGTACAGACACTCCAGACTACCCTCTTCCGGCCAATGCCGTCTATACTTTCTGGCACGATGCGGAACTCGGTATCAACTGGTTCGGCTTTGCCCAAGACGGTGCATGCTACAACTATTACCGACAACCGGTTTTCCAGATTTACCGGTACAAGAACTTCGACACCGGAAAGCTTACCGTACGAAGTTTTTGCATACACGACGGAGACAAAGCCATAGGCACAAGAGAAGGACTGTGGTTTATCTCGGAATCACGGGACATCGTCCACTATTTCACTCCCGAACAACTCGGCGGACGCATCGTGACCAATATCCAATACTTCGGCGGACATTTCGTCATCGCCACCTATGAAAAAGGATTATGCACCCTCAATCCGAAAACTTTGGAACTGCACCATTTGGATCAGGACGAAAAACTGAGAAGCGGTAATTTCAGTCGCATCGAGCCTTTACAAAACCGGTTACTCTTCGCATGCAGCAATATGGGAATTTTTGTGCTCGACACGGATTTCAACATCGTCAAGCACTTCCATAGCCGCAACTCGGAACTACCGGACGGATACATCTGCGACATACAGTTCGACCTTACCGGCAAAGGTTGGATAGGCTGCATAGACAAACTGGCTATTTATGACCCGCTTACACAAACTATCCAAGCCAGAGATTTTCCTAAAAACTATTTTAATAACGAAGCTAACCTGACTTTCAACCTTTGCCGCAACGGTGACATATTGGCCATGTCGGAGACTTCCGTTTTCCGCACCAAATCGGACCTGAGCGAATATACCACATTGGACCTTTACGACCGCATACAGGTCGGCAACATCTTCTTCGTCACGGAAAACCGGCAGGGAAAATATTGGATTGGTACCGACCGAGGCCTCTTCCTGTTTGAAAAGGATTTGAAACACTACCGCCAGTTCAACGAGACCGATAACCTCCCTTCACTGAAATTCAATCGGAACGAATTCCAAGAAACACCAGACGGCACATTCTGGTTTGGCTGTACCGAAGGGCTTATCTACATTCCCCGAAAAGACCAGACATTGCTCACACGCCCGACCAGAGGAAAAGTGATACTAAACGAAGCCACGGTAGACGGCTTGCCGTTGTCGCCGTCAGATTTCCACCTACAATCCACACAGTATAAAATTAGATTAGGTTGGAATTTCCGCAGCCAAACATTGGCTATCGTCCCCCTCTTGCTCAACTACGGGCATCCGCAAGGCCGGTATTATGAATATTCGATAGACGGAAGCGATTTCCGTTCTTATGCGGAAGGGGAAAACATCTTGTTCAACAGACTATCCTTAGGCAACCATGACTTGAAAATCAGGTTAGCCGGACACGAGGAGACCGCTACGACATGGCAAATCTCCGTGCGTCCCTCCATTCTGTTCTATCTGGAAACCTTGCTGTTCATCTTGTTGCTCCTCGCGACATGGCAGTTCCACGTCCTCAAGACCAAACGCATGAGGATCAAACAGGCCTTTTCCCGCAAACATCAAATGGACATGGCCATCGCAGCCTCCCGGGCAATCAGGATGCAAAAGGAACGGGACGAACAGAAGAAAAAGGAGTACGAAGAAGCACGGGCACAGGCTTTGTACCAAAAATCCAAAATGAACCACAATGAACACAAAACCATCTATAAAAAAATCAAGGAATGCATGGAGCAGGAAAGGCCGTATACCAACCCCAACCTGCGCCTCACGGAACTGGCCTCTATGGCAGATACGACTCCGGCCAAACTGTCACAAATGCTAAACCAACATTTGAAACAGACTTTCTTCGACTTCATCAACCTTTACCGAGTGGAGGAATTCAAACGCCGCGTGACAGACGAGAAGAACAGCCAGTACACAGTGTCGGCCATCGCTGAAGCCTGTGGCTTCAAACGTTCCACTTTTTTTGCCACCTTCAAGAAGTTCGAACATTGCACGCCCACAGAGTGGCTGCAAAAGAAAGAAGCTGAACGCCCATCTAAAAACAAAGCGAAAGCGTCAAAAGACAAGCAAACCGGAATGGACTGACAATATGTCAAAAAGTAAATCCTTGCCTCACGAGAATCCGTGATTTCCACTTTTCCGTAAGACGAACCGGAAATAACGGATTCTCGTGAAGATTGAAAAAGTCAAGAAGAAAGCAAAATTTGCCCTTTACGTTCCTTATGGACTTGTTTACCGGCCCATGCAATACGGTTCACAAGAAACTTCCGCAGACAAGATGCAACGGAAGTACATTTTGGCACTTCGTCTATCCATGTTTTTACGAACCAAATAGAGTTTTTCCACCTCAAAAAGCCATACTTTCGGGCGTTTTCAGCCTCCCCAAACACCAAAAGGCAAAGGCACACCCGTCATTCTGCGCCGAATGATTTGCCGCTTTGCGCCAAACGATTTTTCATTCGCCTGAAAGAAATTCGCATTTTTCCGGAATAAAAGGCGTTTTCCTGCATATATTACGTATAATTATTCACGAAACACAATTTTCAGAGAAGTTATTTCTATTTCCCGGCTTCCTGAAATCTTCATTTCACTTACATTTTGATTCAAAAACATACAATCGTATGACACATAGGCAAATACAACGAGTCTATAGTCCTTGTACTCCCCTCTATCCGTCAACGGCGGAGGACATAAAAGCTGCGCTCCACAGGTTCGGCCGTCTGTACCTGCCCGGGCAAGCCGTATTGCCAGGCCACCGCCGTCACCTTCACCGGGAACTTGGCACGGGGCGGGATACGGGTCAGACGCAAGGTAGAACCTTCCACTTCGGCAGGTCCCTCCTTCACATAATAAGACACAGGAAGGCCGCAATCCGAAACGGCCTTGAGCGACACCGCATCCGTCCCCACCCCGACATCTTCCAGACCGGGAAAGAGCAAACATTGCCGTTTACCCTCTTTAAGGGGATAAGGAATGCGGATGGTGAGTTCCTGCACCACACTCTTATGGCGGTCGTCCCCATCGTAACAAGCCACAAGACACATCTCTGCCGTACGCTTCACATTGCCTGTGCCCATGCGGTAGAAATCCACCTTGAATGTCGTATCGTCCACCACTTTCACCGGGCCGCAAATTCGTTCGATATAAGGATGCCCTTTCACGTCCGGACGCACCACCTTGCTACGGAGGCTATCGGTGAAAACGGGCCGCAAGCGGAATGTCACCCCGTCTGCCTCCGGCGTGAAACGCGGATTGGCCTTGACATGGTGCTTCGGGTCGTAACCTACCAGACGCCCTTGCTGCTCCACGCCCAGATACAGCAGTTCCTTCCCACGTTCCTCTGCATAACGGGCTTCCGTAAGTTCCGCCATCTCACGGTCGAAATACCAGAACGCATCATGCACGTCGCCCTTGTATTTCGCAAAAGGGGCGGCCTTGGCCCGATGCAGCTGCACGGGATGCCAACGTTCCGCCAACCACCCGTCCTCGGGACGCACTTTCTTCAACTCCGGCGCACGGCCTTCCGGAGCATCCTCCGGCAGACGCGCCTGCATGGCCTTCTTCACGAACAAGGCGATATATTCCGCCGTACGGTCCGACACATCGAAATGGCCGCGACCGGCATCGCACAAAAACGAAATGCAACTTTCGGGATACATCATGCGGAATGCCAAGGCCGGATTGACACGGGCCTCCCACCATTCATACTCTCCCTCTACCATCAGGCCGGGGATGCCGTCGATATTCCTCGTACGTCCCCACTCTATGTTTTCGCGCCCGTAGCCGGTCAGGTTCGTGCGCGGGGCATCGCCGTGGTAAGACACCACAGCCAACGTACGCTCCGGATGCCACGCGGCAAAATTCCAAGGGAAAGTAGCCATGGCGGAATGGCCGATGGGCACGACGGGCACATACGACAGTTCCGCATATCCGCTGACCTCAGCCAAATCTTCCAACATACGCCAATACGCTTCCGGTGTACCCTTATCCGCATTCCACACTTGGTCCCATCCGGGCGTGACCCAAACCAAAGCCAGTCCCATGCCCCGGATGGAGCGGCGGAAAGACACATTCTCAAACAACGTCTCTTCACACATGTTGTGGTTGCCCACCATGACGGCTTTCACCCGATGGCAATCGTCCGGGATGTAAAGGAATGCCCTCGGATGCCCACCGGTCTCATCAGAAACAATGCCGGGTATGGGCACCGACCATTGCCATTCGGCCGCCCACCCCCGGCATACCATCAAAACTAATCCTAATAATAAAATTTGTCTTTTCATTGTTCCCACGCATTTTTTCCTGAAGAAACAACCTTCTTACCCCACGCAAAACCAATCCTCAAACTAACTGTTAACCTAATTTCGATGAATAAGTGCATGAAAAAACCAACTCATCTTTATCTTAAATACGTTCGAGAACCACAAAAGACTTATTCCAACCAGTTAAATAATACTAAACAGACTGATAGACTCCCACGCCCTGCCACCGTAAGCCGGTTGCTCAGCCCCGGAATGGCCTCCGGACAGACATTTCCAATCCGGATTGAGGTTCAGCACTTCACGGGAAGCACGGGCCACGCCCAATGACAGACACCAACTTCAAAGAAACAGGGCACACAAATATTCCGGTAATACGTTCATAATATCGTTTGATTCGTTAATACCTTAAAATGTCACGCCGCGTCTCCTGCCCGTCGGTATAAAACACGACCGTCAATGTGGACAATTCTTTTGCCGTAGGGGCAAATGCCGTTTTCATCCGCAGTTCCTGCACACCATAAGGCAACAGTTTCCCGACTTCGCCTTCAGCCAACGTACGTCCGTCAGCCTGCACCGCCACACGGGACGGACGGGAAGCCGACAAGCCATAGTTCTTCACTTCCAGAATCAAAGCCTGCCGTTCTTTGTCATACATGGGATAAGCCGCCGAAAGCATGGCCGGACGGTAATCCACGTAAGGCAAGGAAGCATAGCCGTAAAGCAAACCGCCCTTCTTGCCGCGTCCTAACAATTTGGGCGCGAACTCATCCGGCCCGATGCCGCTCCCCGCCCCATCGAACACCGCAATCAAATCCTTCCCTTCCTTACGGGTACGGACCACCTTGCTGCCCCGGCCGAAATTGACTTCGGTAAACGACCCGAAACGCAAGGACCTCACGTCTATGTCTTTTTGCGGGTTGAATCCCTGTTCCGCCCGTATCCTCACCTCTATGGCCTTCGTGCCTGCCGTAATAGGTTCCTTGTTAAGCACTTCCAAGCGCAATCCCGGATTCAACGGAATGCAAATATTCTTGGAACTATGGTTATCGTTCGGTTGGTCTTCCCATTTTATGGTGTCGATTACCGCAAAGTTCATCTGCACGGCACGCCCCGCCTCGTCCTGAAACACCTTGGGACGCTCGTACTTGAACCAATGCTCCACCCGTCCGTCCGGATGCACGGACACGCCAGGCACGTAGGCTTCGCCTTGTTCCGTCACCCAATGCAACCCGTCCTTGGAACGTTGGTAATAGGCGATGCGTCCCAACCAATCGTTGACAATCAGATGATATTGCAGGGAATCGCGCCATACCACCGGGTCTTCAAACCGTCCCTCCACCGGAGGATATACGCTACGGTCTGACAACTGTTCGTAAGGAGCAAGGCCATCACGGCTGACCCACACGCCTCCGCCCCGGCACACCATCAGGTAGGAACCGTCCGGCCTACGGGCAAAAGTCAGGTTGGACAAGCCTTCCACGATGTTGCGGTTACGCGTATTGAAAGTGAATCTTCGGTACTGCCACGGCCCTTTCACGGAAGGGGCAATATAATACCCGTCAATGACATAGACCACCACGCGGCCATCCGCCAGCCGGAACGCTTCGGGATTGTGTCCTTTGCCTATCGTGTCGCGCACGGTATACGGGCCCTCCAAACGTTCGCCCACGGCATGGTATACCGTAGAGTTAGGCCAGAACATGTGGCCTTTAGGTGAGTTTTCCGGCCATCCGCAAACAAACAGATGGTATTTCCCGTCAGGCTCCCGCAAGATGTTTCCACCCCAAAAAGACGTTCCGGCCAATTCAATCCCATTATCCACCAGACGGGGACGGACACTGTCCGCTCCCCATACGTCGGCCGACAGGACTTCGCCTTTCATCGGTTGCAAACGGTCCATAAAACGGGCACCTTCCACTAAGTATTTCCAATCGGACGGACGCTCCCGTTCCGTCACTTGTGCACGGGCTCCCCAACCGAACGCAACGGCCAAAGAGAGCATAAAGAGTCTTTTCATTCGTACCTTAGTTTTTATTCTACGGCAAAGATACCGCATTTGCGTCTTATCATGATAGGACAATCCCCAACAAGAATAGGACAAAAAAGCATTTTTCTCCCCACACAACCGGCATCCCTATAATCATATATACGAATATACGATACGAACGACCAATCTTTATCTTATTTTTCTAAGAGCTTGTTTAAATTTTCCTGTTTGAAAT
>NZ_GL883870.1:0-27812 GCF_000205165.1 Paraprevotella xylaniphila YIT 11841
CTCCGGTTTGTTTTCAAAACCATACGAAGGAGACATCGCCCCTACCACGATTTCGCGCCCCACCGAGGCATTGATACGCTCCATGGCCTTTTGCGCCACACCTTCCATCGCCCCCAAAAGGAATATCCGGCAATCCGGATTATCCTTATGATATTGATAGAAAGCCGTAAAGAAACTGCTACCCGGAATGGCTTCCGGTATTCCTTTCTTCAGCAAACGAGAGCACAAATACAAGATTTTACTGTCGCAAACCACCCACTCCGCCTTTTGATAAAGGTCATAAAACTCACGGTCATGCTGGAGTTTGACCAAATGATCGAGATTCGGAGTGACCAATACCCCGCGTTTCAAGCTTTGCAGCAGTTCAATCCGGGTAATGGACAAGAGGTTCGCATTCAAAATACGAACAGAATCAGACATCATAAAAAAAGAAATATGCTATTAAAAAAGAGAATCAAAAAGTTGCTCCCAAGATTGATATACAGAATCTAAAGAATATTTACGGCTCGTCACTATTGCATTTTCCGCCATGCGCTGACGCTCATCAGACGACTGCATCAGGACAGACAGCTTTTCTGCCATAAGCTCAGCATTATATCCCTTTTTATCATACGGCAAAATCAAACCATTTTTACCGTCTTCCACAATATCATATACAGCAGAATAGCTCCCGTAAACGGCTGGTACCACCCCAAAACTCATACACTCCGGCAGCACCAACGGAAAACCTTCAAACTCCGAAGTCAGCAATAAGATGGAAGCTCGCTCATAATACCCTCTTGGATTCTGAAAGCCCTCAAAAGAAACGTTTTCCAACTGCGATTCAAATACTTGATTCTTCAGATTCACCCTGTCCGGCCCATCACCCACTATAGTCAATCGCCAATCCGGATAACACTGTTCCAACAAAGCCCAAGTTTGCAAAATCCGCAGCACACGCTTTTGATTACAATCCAATCGCCCGACATAGATTATCTCTTTTTGTTTGAATAAGGGCGGCAAATCACCCCCCCCCGTTACAACATCTTTTAACATTTTATTCCAATGAATGCATACACTTCCACGTGAAAACAAGAAACTTTTGTCCCGTGCCGCTTTTGCCATACGTTCCCGGCTTCTCTGGTTTTCCATCAATTCTAATAGCATTTCGGCCATTGCCTTAGGACAGAAACCCTCTTTAGAACGATATGGCACAATCCGTCCGTCCTTTCCGTCTTCAAGAATATCATGGACAGCCGTATAACTATCCAAGACAATAGGTACAACTCCAAAACTCATAGCTTCCACAATCACAAGTCCGAACCCCTCATATTCAGAAGTCAAAAGCAATAAGGAAGCCCGCTCATAATAAGAACGAGGATTACGAAACCCTTCAAACCGAATATTTCTCAACCCCAAAGAACTCGCATACCTTTCCATACCCTCCCTATCCGGCCCGTCTCCTACAATTACCAATGTCCAATCAGGACATACACGTTCCACTTGCGCCCATACATCAACCACACGAAACACCCTTTTCTGGTTATTATCTATCCGGCCTACGAACAAGACCTCCTGACACTTCTTAATAAGGTCAAGTTCATAACCAGACGTTTCTATAGTGACTGGATTGGTAATAACCGCAAGCTTTTTTGTGTCTTTCAAACGTGTGAATTTTCGAAATCCATCCACAAAACTTTCCGACAACACCACATAACGGTCGCTATTGCGGTACACATACCGCATGCTTGCAGAAGTTATTTGCTTAAATAGCCCATGCGCCATCCGAAGAAGGAACTTTCTTAACGGATTTCCCGTTTTTTCCAGAAGGAGTTCCACAGACTTTAATTTTCCGTTAGTAGAAGGATCATTGTGGTAAACAGCAATCGTTTTAACCCCAAGCCCCTTGGCCGCTTTCTTCAAAATCAAAGTTGGAAAAAATGGAAGTCCCCATTGGTTGATTACGACTTCTATATGACGGCTTGTCAAGATGCCTCGTAATGTAGCCACATTTCCATGCCCCACATGATAGCCGCTTAAGACATAAAAAGCGATGCGGTCGTCCAATCGCTGCCTCATGAGAGGCGAAGGTGGTTTAAAAGTAACAATCGTCACTTGATGGCCATGCTCTACAAAACTCTTTGCCAACACAGTCGTTACCATCTCCTGACCTCCGAGTTCAAAGGCTTTCATTAAAAAAAGGATGTTCATAAAAAATCATTTTATATTTGAAGTCTATTTACACAGCCTTCAAACAAACTATTCCATTTTTCCATAATCACCTCAATCCTAAAATCTTCCATTCTCTTTTTTGCCGCAGTCCTCAGTTTAACCCTTAATGACCGGCTTTCAATCAACATGGAAAGATTCTGAGCAAAAGCGTCGACATCACCAAACGGACAAAGCAATGCTGTCTCCTTATCAGATAGCAGCCATTTCACCCCAACTATATCAAACGCACAAATAGGTACACCCATCATCGCGGCTTCCGCTAAGACCAAGCCAAATCCCTCATGTTCCGATGTCAAGCAAAAGATGGAACTTTCCAAATACTTTTCCATCACATTGTCAACAGCGTCATTCAGTTTAAATGAATCTGCCACCCCCACAGCGTCTATCCTGTCCTGCAGCCAAGCCTTATCAGGTCCCATACCGTAAACATCAATTTGCCAACCTTTGTATTTTGAATGTATCCTTCGCCACACTTCCACCAACAAATCCAACCGTTTCTGTTCATGATACCTCGCCACACATATTATTTTTTTATTGTCCAACTCAGACAACACAGGAGAAACCAAGGGGGTGAAATTCCCTATCACCACACAATTCTTCACATTCCAATAATGTTTGTCTTCCTCGGTAAGCACCACGAACCTGTCATAACGCGCATATATAAATTGCGCAATCCCAAAATACAACGTTCTAAATATTTTACTTTTGTCATGCAAATTATAATCCATCCCGACTTTAGAAAAGTGAATCTCCATGACTTTAGGAACCCTCCTTTTCACAAATGGAATTATCCATGTCAATACCTGTGTCTGCGCATTGATTACAATATCAGGATTTACCTCTTGGATTACCTTACCTACTTTTCTAATATCCTTTGCGATACAACCCAACTTCTTCATTATGGTTGCATTCTCCCCCCCCCCGATTTTATTGTCCTTATTATCAGATTATTAGAAAGTTTAAAAGCAGATTCCACTTTACCGTTGTATGTACATATTGTAACTTCGTGACCTAACACATCAGACAAATAATTGGCTTTATCCACAACAATACGTGCCATGCCACCTTTGTAGCTTAAACCGTTGATAAAATACAATATCCTCATGATTATTACATTTTTATATTTTTACCCATGTATTCGGAAAGATATCAGGTAGTCCTGTGCCATGGTTCCACCATTTCTGGGGATAATAGATTCTCTTTTTCTTCCGTCCCAACCTCGCCCCCCAATAACTAAAGGTACTGTTAGCCATTATACCATATCGGCATTGTGACATCAAATACATATCAAGCGGAGAATCTGTACCAGAATTCCAATCCACAAAAACAGCACGGTTCCCTAATTCCAAATTCTGCTTTACCCATTGAATATCATCTGAAAAGCAAACAAACTTTACGAATGGACTTATCTCTTTCATACTTTTCAACGCCCTTTGATAATAAGAAAGCGTGCAACATCCCTCAAAAAGAGATTTAAAAGTCGGAGACAAATAATCTCCACGACGTACATGAACAAAACAGCAATCTGAAGAACGAATCTCGGATAAAAGTAACCTGTTCTTTTCAGAGAGACCGGATTCATCTACCTTCCACTCCAACCAAATATTATCATCCGGTATATATTTTTTTGTAAACTTAAAAGGGAAAAACACAATAGCCCTGGGATTTTTACAGATTTCCTGATTCAAATCCAACCATTTAGAATTTGGAACACATTGTTTATACAAATAAAATAGCCCCGTAACAGGCAAAACCCACCAAGGTTGACGAGGTAATGACACCTTAAACCATTTATCAATTTCTAACCCATAATGTTCTGACAGTTTCTTTCCATACAAGCCATAAAACCGCTCTTGAGGAAAAAGCCTTTTCAGGTAAAGATAAAAGGCATAAGCAAACATCTGATTACCTAAACCTCCTGTAAATACCAGTATTTTCACCGTATAAAATAATTAGTCCGTATTCAGTATTTTTACCACACGCGCAGGATTCCCACAAGCAATACAATCGGAAGGAACACTTTTGGTAACAACACTTCCAACACCGATTATAGAACGCGCACCAATCGTCACACCTTTTAAGATAATACTATTAACCCCTATCAATACATCATCTTCGACAACCACAGGCGCACAACGTTTTTGCTTAGCGTCTTCCTCTCTAACCCTACGTACATTGAAATCCAAAGCATGCGCATCTGTATCCATAACCTTCACATTTGCTCCTATTTTCACATAATTGCCAATTGTTATACTTTGGGCAGCCCAGAGTACCGTGCTACTCATACCTACATGATTTCCTATGCATATGCAGGCATTCTCCCCTGCATAAAAAAACCTTCGATATTGCCACAAAGTGGATTCCGATGCCCGCCGCTTGACATATAAAAATTATCCCCGATAGAAACCTTTGCCGAGGGATCTATATTTACCCCCACATGCCCGTGTATTACACAATGTCGTCCTACGCAGATGACACACGCCCTCAACTTCATATAATTTTTGTATCGGTTACATAGATTAAAAAGCCTGCCCATGCAGGCCTTCAAAACATACAACCCTTTCATGCCACCTCCCCTTCTTTTGAAAGGAAGTAAGCCGGAACCGCATGCCTTTCTTATAGAATATTAATATTTATTAACTATATAGAAGAGGGTAAAATATGGCTTATCCAACGATAACGCATTTCGACGTATTTCCGGTACAGGAAACAAAAGCAACGAGCCGTCCATACATCCGGATAGTCATTCAATTCCAAAGATATAGTATCCGTATCAAACGAAATATATTCTAATCTCTGCTTAGAAATGAAACGTCCAGCAATATACCCACCTTTTCTAAAGGTATTTAAATGCCGCTCCACATAAGACTGAGGATAATAATTCAAACAAAAATTCCCATAAGTTTCAAATTCGGAAAAACCATTGGAAACACCGGGTTCAACCGCATTTATAATTTTTTCTATCCAGTCCTCTCCCCTAACGCCACACGAAGATATCCTACCTATCAGATCTGCCATGATTTGCTTGTCAAACATCATGTGTTCCGCAATATAAGATTTCTCATTAAATTCGGAGATATCCAAAATCCTTTTTATTGTGTCAAAATAAGGTTTATGGAATTCCTTTTTCATAGCGAACATAACCTTCCCATCCACAAAGAAATCTAGCTTCCTCAAAGGAATCGTATCAGCGTCCCAAGACAAGTAATATTGATTTTGGGAATAATCGCTCAATGCAAAACCCATCTTAATAAACTGTTGCAAATACCATCCTGGACGACTATCCATATTACCACTTTGCTTGAGCAGGTTCCTTATTCGGGAAAAGGACAAACCCGGCAACAACACATTCTCGTCAACCACTTCCATCCTCCTGGCTTCTTTGGGCAAGTACTTCCGGTACCTCGCATCCGTAATGATGTATATATTATCCGGATATATATACTTCATCACATACCGCAATACCCTACTAAGCATCCCATAATCTTTAAAAACAACCGGAATTATCAAATCAAATTTATTCCTTCCCATCACATTATCTACATTTAAACCATTCTAAACCCATACGCAACAACCGCTTACCCTTTGTCCAAGCAAGAGGGAACAAATAAAAATGTACCGCAGCCCTGAGTTGGGTTATCGTCAACTCCCTACTGTGTCTTAACAGGAACCCGGTTTCTTGATGGATATACCTGCTAAATTTTGCATAGAACTCCTTAAACTCTGGAGTAAATATTTGTTGCCGGGAGAACAAGATGGTATCCCATAAACAAGTAATAGCCTGGGCGCGAAACGGCCAATAATCCTCACGCGAAACATGCAAATCAGCAAACTTAACCAATCCTTGGTAAATAGCCACCAGGTCAGTATTCATTTTTTGCTTTCTTGAAGACATAATACTGCCAGTCTTTCGAAGCCTATACACATAAACCGGATCCGGCAGAACATAGCAAGATTGCGCCAGATAAGTCATTCGGATTCCAAAATCCCCGTCTTCGTGATACACACCCGGCAGAAAGCGCAAGTTATTGTCCAAAAGGAACTTCCGACGCAAGATATAGCGTTGGCTGGCTCCTTTCAGATTCCCCACAAACATATATTCCCGTCCGGTCCTTGCAGACATGGAAGGGAAATTCTCAGCAGACTCCCTTCCGGTAGCCTCATCATGATGAAGCAAACGGGTAGCAATCATATCCACTCCATCACATCTTCGTACCACATCAATAACTCTGCTTACAGCTTCGGGAAGAAGCCAATCATCACTATCCACAAACCACACGTATTTGCCTTTGGCAAGGTTTAACCCCGCATTGCGCGCACAACTCAAGCCTTTGTTTTCTTGGTTTACGACAGTTATGTTGGACATCGTAGGAATAAATCCACTTGCAACCTCCATAGAATCGTCCGAAGTACCATCATTGACCAATATGACCTCATAAAGTGCCTCAACTTCCGGAGACCAAATGCTTTTTAAGCAACATAAAATATAGTCACGCACATTATAAACGGGAACAATAATTGTCAGTAGCATGTTGTTCTATATTATACCATTTATAAATAATGAAGAAAACAGATAAAAACGTTGCATCCGTAACCCCAATGAGACTTGTAGCAGAACGCATAATCAACCATGACAACAATAAGGCATACAAAACGTTCTTGCCCGGCGATGGCCGAGCCATCTTATACAAACATACGTTATAAAAAAGGTATCCGGCCAATCCGACCAACCCCTGATTAGTCAATAAGGGCAACCAAACCGATTCTCCCCCATAAAATTCATTATAAAATGATGAGGGATTGAATTCCATCCCTTGGCCAAACAAGGGTGATTGCAAAAAGAACCTTAATGCGATGGAAAACTGGACCATCCGCATTTCCGTGGAACTTCCTCCCGCATCGTCAGCCACATCGGATGCAAATACGGATTTTAAAAGGTACAAGACATAATCGCCTTGTAGCAACAGAAAACAAACAAGGATTAAGAGAAAAGGCCTTATCTTTCGAAAGGATATTTTCATATCACGGAATATCATGACAAAAGGGAACAGCCCCAAAATCGGAGTACGTGACGTACATATCACGACCCCACTTAACAACAAACAAATCCCTATAATTATCCAAGCCTTTCCACCGCGTGCCACTTTCAATAAATACCATACAAGAAGGTACAATAGCGTCACGCACAATACGCCATAACTTATGGCATGTGGAATAAAAGACCTATAACGTTCACGACCAAAACGCACCAAATCATTGTCTGAAAAGAACGAAAGTTCCTCATTGGATACAGATTGAATATAATCATCCAAAGGATTTATGCTCAATAAGGGGCCTAATAACCCATTTCCACATAAGAGGACTATAAAAAACAGATAAGAATAAACAGCAAAATATATATCTTTCCGGTTCTGCAAACAACAGTAATATACATACGAAAAGCATAACACGCTAATCAAAATTCTTGGAATATAATTCAATGCCATATCCGGATACAAGCAATTCAACACATAGGAAACTGAATAAATGACAAAACATTTTTTTAAAGGGAATTTCTCTTTCACAAACAAGTGCCTCCTCAGCCCAAATAGAGATATTGCAAATAAACAAAAGGCAAAATCAACCGTCATACTCGGCAACAACCTTACATTCATTCCAAAAAAAAGCTTAAAAGGCATAAACAATAATACCCCCTTCTTAAAATCATATAAAGTCAATAGGACGAAAAAAGCGAATAATACATAAATAATAGCCATACGCCTATTTTACCTCTTTAGTTTCTCCGCTATTCGGGACAAATAATACTTAACTGTAGAAATGCCATCATAAAAAATTTCTACGGGTGGAATACATCTCAACAATGGATATCTCATTTTATATACGAGCAACTTTTCTTTTATTTTCTTGTGATGATAGTTATATTCACTAATTTCCTCTACACCAACTTCATCTGGATGCAAAATCAATTGTTCCCAACGTTCGATGTTTTTTTCTACACCAAAACGGGATTGTATAAAATCATATAATGCCCCAACATCATCCGAAGGAGACTTAATACGAGCTATGATATATTGTGCCAATCGGGAAGGATTCCGGTATAAATAAGACTTATTAAAAACAGTATCCAAATAAGCAGGATGCAAAACCGTAGTAATACTACAACCAGCAAGTTGCATTTCCATAGCTGTTATAGGCAAACATTCCGACACTCCTGTAGGATTAGGTACTGCAACCTTACATTTTCCCATTACGCCTAATTTTTCTTCTTTCAAGATTCCCAGAAAATGAACGGAAGGCAACACTTCCCCCTTTTCATTTGTCAAATACGACATAAACAAATCCTCATAATCTTTTTCCGCAATCCCATATCGTCCTAACCCGGCATCCCGATTGTACAGTTTACCACTCCCGATTACATATAATTGGGCATCGGGAATCTCACTCAACACTTTTTTCCATGCACTGGCTAAAACATGGAACCCTTTTGCACGCACTATACTGCCCATGTAAACCACATTATGGTTATCCCTATCCTCAGCCGCATAATACTCCCGTTCTTTTATTGGGAATATATTGTATATGTAGGTAGACTTTAATGTGGCCAAATGGTCACGGTACAATTCCATTTGCTCACGCCCCACGTTCACTATCTTTTGAACGTAAGGCAACTTCACAAATAAATCCAACAAGGAATATTTCACAGTATTATGCGCCCAAACAAGAATGGACAAGGATTTCGAAAAGCCATCCAACACATTTTTATCAAAATACTTAATATCCACAACCAACAAGTTTATCCCCAAGTCACAGCATTTGACGCAAACATCGTACAACTGCCCTGCATAAAAAACATTCTTATGAGGAAATGTTCCCTTAAAATTCACAAAAAGGTATACATCTATTTCGTTTTCTCTTTGTTCCAACAAATAAGGAACTAACAAAAACTCGTATTCCGACCCACCCAAGCCCGGGTTTCCAGTTATAATAGAAGAATAATCACCCTCTGGTAATGTTGGGTTATTCAAATAAAAGGCAATTTTCTTTTTCATAATGTTTTTACTTATTTATATGCCTACCTACCGTATTTTTCAATTTTAAAATCAATATAGAATATGTGTCATGATTGACACTCACAAATACCACTAAACCTATGGCAAAGGTAAATCCTAAAATCCACCCTTTTTCCATCAAACTAACAAAATAAAGCAACATGATAATTAGTATGTTATATACTATTACCGCCTTTGCTTTAAACTCTACAAAACCCGCAGAAAAGAATATTCGGCTCACCATCGACAATAAGTGAGATAGGATAATAGCCACGCAAGCACCCAACAAACCATATTGAGGTATCAGCAAGTAATTGAAAACGATGGCTCCTACCCCTCCAAAAATAGTGGAAATAAAAATATAATTACTTTTCCGAATTGCCGTAAAAACAGAACCAACAAAAGCCGAAGTGTTTGAAAATAAAACCGACAGACATAACAATGGAACATACTTCCAAGCTTCCATATATTCTGCTGACGTAAACAGCATGACAAACAACTTTGAAAACAAGACCAATACCATGCAAAGAAACGTCTGCATACCGAAAACCACCCGGAACATCTTATTGTAGTACAGAGAAAAATCTTTTTTTGCAAATTCTTCTATTGCCGTTATATTCCATGCTTGTTGGAATAATCCAAAAACCATATTCAGCACATTAGGTAATTTGTTTGCCACAGCAAACAAACCAATGGCAAACATCCCTACATGCCGTTCCAACAATGGCCGGTTTAAACTGGACACCAACCACCACATGATGGCCGTTGGAATCAGCGGTATGGAATATTTCAACATTCGTTTTAGACAAGTCCAGTCAAACATAAATACGGACAAGAACCGATATGAACGGGAATAGAAAAAAGTAAATATTCCAGTTATTGTATTAGCGATTATCATCGCAGTAGCAAACCCATAAACACCCGTACGAGGAATGAGTAATATGGAAAAAAGAGCTATTGATGCCGATTGCACAATCCCGGTAAAACTGAACACAGACATTTTATTGATACCACGACAAAAATCCTGCGCATATTTTTGAAACAAATTTGAAATTAAAATGCCATAGACATACCATATATATTCAAAAAAGCTATTCTTCGCTCCGATAAACGTCAACAGAAAGAAAGCAAAGGCGCACAATAAACTACAAAAAATCTGAAAAAAGAATCCAGATGAATAGTACTTTTTTATTTCAACTTCTGTCGCTCCTGAAGGAAACACAAATATGGCATCACTCACATCACACGCCACTACGTTAAGCAACAGCCCTGCATAAACACCCATAATGTCGGTGACACCATAATCTGCGGGTGAAAGCCAACTCGTGTACAACGGCAACATAATGAACCCCATTAACTTGGAGCCCACATTGCCTATCAGGACAAATGATATGTTTTTGGCTAATATTTTATTTCTACCCATGTTTCTGAAGTGCTTGACGGGCTTCTTGCAACGTACAGAAACCTTCATCTTTCACAAGGTCACGTTCCATCTCTTCGGCCCACCAATCAATAGCCGTATCCAAACCAAATGACAAGGCCGATGATGAATTAATAGTCGCAACCCGTTCAAACCCCGCACCTAAAAGTACCAACAGTTGCATGGGAACCACTTTGTCGAACACTTCCACATGCGGAAAAAAAGACTTGTAATCACACTTGTCACGCGGATGAGGCTTGATTACCACATTATCCTCGCCATAATGAGACACTATTTTTCTATAAACATTCATCTGTTCCTCCTCTGTCATGTGCCCGTCTACGGCATAAGGCTGCGTCAACAAGATGACTTTGCAACTCCTGAATCTGTCCATACATTCTTCATCAATATTAAAAATCCTAAGAATAAGCTCTTTCTTGGATTCTGGAAAACTGTTCCATGCTTCTTCAAGACGCATGACTATTTTCTCTTTCCCCTTATGGTAAGGCTTGTCATAAGGGGAAGAAGTATAAACAGCGGTAACTAGACGTGATGTCCCGACAGGGTGACAATAATAATCCCCGAAAAAAAATCTCGCTATCATACGTTTAAACGAGGGTGCTTTTTCAAACGACATATACCGTGCGTAAAGACTGCTCTTTTCCCATATATCCAACACGTTCGGGCAGTCTTCTACATACCCCATCTTCAGCCCTCGCAACAACCACCAATTAAAATCCAATCCAAAAATTTCCGAACGAAAAAGTTCCGGATACTTGATTTTCCGTATGGCAGGTACTAATAAAGCCGCAACAAAACGATTCCTAAAATACAATTTCCTCAAATCTAAAAAATACCGGTGCGGCATATGCTTTCGTATTTCCTCAGGAATATCTTTCGTAAAAAAATACACTGTATCCTTTATTTGCTCTTCCGTAGAAAGGAAGAGGTAAAACATGAAACAATACAATGAGTTTGGCATGCAAACCCTTTGGTCTCTTTTTGTCATATGTCATATATTATTTTAGAGTTATCAATACTGTTTATTCCATAGGCTTTACATTGATTTTTGGTAATTCATGTTAGCAAGAATCACCAAAACATACCTTCCGATTTAAGCCATTTCTCCGTACGGTATATATCATCCATGTCATGCACGTCAAAACTTTCCTTCACAATAACAGGCTTAACATAATTACCCATAAATCTCCAAGGAGCCTGACCTTCCTCCTTGCCATAAATGGAATTTAACAGGCGAAGAGACCAGAAATTATGACAAAGCACATAATTCAAGGGTAAATCCTGACGGTTGGTTGATATTTGACGACCATGAAAATCAAACCAAGTATCAAGACAGCCATCCTCACGTAATCTTTTGCTACGATAAGGATGGCGATCCAACTCCAACATAACTGGACATGACGCTGATAATCCCGGATTATCAATAAGGTTCATTATAGATTCCCTTATCCATTCAGTCTTAGTTATAGCGTTATTTGCGAGTAAAACTACCAATATATCTGGTTCACATCCATCATCTTTCATTACACCAAGCGCATGAACAATGGCATCTACATGTTGAGCTGTAGGTGATGCCAACTCTGCAGGGCGGACAATACGCTTATATCCGACCTCTTCAGCAGCACTTAAAATCTTTTCATCATCACTGCTGACATAAAAATCGGTGATAAGTTCACATTCCTTTGCTGCCATTGCAGGATATTGACACAGCGGTCGGCCAAGAACTGGAAGAATGTTTTTGTCTTTAAGGGAGTTATTACCACGCCCGGTTAACAATGCTGAAATTTTCATGCAACCCTCCTTTCTGCCAAGTGGAAAAGAGGATTGCAATATATTATGTTATTATATTTTACCCCCCCAACAGTAGTATTTACCATATATGGGTCTATCTGAGAAACAGACTCATCCATATCCAACCACGCACGCGCACATGCCAAATCCAAACCATCGTCTATGTCACATCCTGTTCTTTTATCAACGATGAATTTATAGGGATGTTGACCATGAAAATATGCCCATTCTATCATTTTCTCTCTTGGAGCCATCAGGATGCCATCTGTTACAAAATACAAAGCAGGCAGTTGTTGGCTTGGCACATGCTTCAAACCCAATTCATAATTCAGCGGTCCATTCTCATTCCAGATATAACGCTTGAAACACTCAACACTCATCAATGAGTCATAGCCATTCCCCAACGCAGGATAATATGCAGCAATAGCTTCCCTATAATGCCTTGGAAAAACCAAAGGAGAAGTACAAGTGGCCCATAATATAGTTTCACCGTCTACATTCTCAGCTATATGCCGCACTACCTCACCGAATGTTTTTGTCTTTTCATCACAATATTCAGGAGCACGCTTGTGTGTATCAGCACCTACAGTCTTGGCCATTGCCAACATCATGTCAGAATCTGAAGAAACCACTATCTTGGTAATCTCCGGCACTTCTTGTAATTGACGAATCTTGTTAACTAACAGGTTAGTCCCTGCAAAAGGGGCTACGTTCTTGTTTTTCAAGCGCGTACTACCGGCACGCACAGGAATGACAGCTGTAATTGTCCTCATAATTACTTCTTAATTTTAATATGACAGTTGATTTTAATACATTTATAGATGTTTTCCGATTATACCGTAAACATCCAATTCTGACATACCCCCTGCCTTTCAGGCCGTACGTCTAATATAAGATTAAAATGTAAGCACTCAATTTAGGGCATATCCCTTTGAAAGGGCATTTTTCAATACCCTAAACCGAGTTTTGTTAATAAATTAGTTTTGAATTTAACATTGGTCAATAGCCAAAGTGATTTTGCCAGAAACCATGTTGACATAACCCCTACACCCGTTAAAGATTTTAAAAAAAAGTTCCGATGAAGTTCCAGATGGAACCGCCATGAAGCTTTACCGTTCCAATCACACTGTGATAAGTTGCTGCCATTTCAGCACTGGCATCACGGAAGATACCTATTCCTAAAAACTCAAGACAAACGGACACCTCCCAATCAGCATACCACGCCTTGGGTTTTCTCGGATTCCATTAGATTCACTTTCATTCTTTACTCCTCAACCTTCCACTCTTCCACCCCTTTGGTATCAGACGAAAAGTTCACACCTACGAGGAACACCTTCCGGCCATCCTTACGGTAAGGCTCGGCATAACCTTTCTCATGAATCTGCCGCAAAGCCTCGTCGGCACTGCCGTCGAGTTTGATTTCCATCACATAGATGTAATCCGACGTTTTGATGACGATGTCGATACGGCCGCGATGGATAGTGCGCTCCACTTCGGTATAAAAGCCCATCATCTTGAAGATGACATACATGGTGTTCTGAAAGTAGAGCTCCATCTTGCCCATTACCTGGTAACTGTTATCGGCAAACATCGTCTGCAAACGTTCCATGAAAGCTTCGGCATCGCCGCGCTCTACCTCTTGGATGAACTTTTGGATGAAGAACTCCGATTCACCCCTTTCTTTCGGGGCGTAATATGGCAACAGGTAACGCACAAATCCGTTTTCCACTTCCTGGTTCGGAAAGCCTAACTTATACATTCTGAAACGTTCGTCATATCCTTTAATGGTCAGATAACCACTCTGATAAAGCAGAGGAACCGGATTCCTATGTACGGAATCTATGCTGTTCAACATATCCGAGGTTTGTTCCTCGTACGCCAAATGGTTCAATTCATAATTCGTACGTTTCAGAATCTCCACCAAGAAAGAGGGAGTGCCCGTTTCAAACCAATAGTCATTGAATTGTTTGTTCTTCAACGCATTCAACAAGCTGAACGGATTGTACACCCCTATGGAATCTCGATCGAAATGATAACCATCGTACATTTCTTTTAATCGGTCCAGTGTTTCTTCATAAGTCAGTCCGTTACTTTCCGCCATCTCCTCCACCGCCGGTTTCAACCCGCTGTGCAATTCCTCTTCCGTGATACCGCAAAGTGAAGCCCAATTGCGATTGAGCGAAATATCTTCCAGATTGTTCAAGTCGCTGGACACACTGAGTTTACTGAACTTTGACACTCCGGTTAGCAAACCAAACTTGATATAGCGGTCTTGCGTCTTGAGCACGGAATAAAACAAACGGAGAATACCACGCAACTCTTCCTGAAGTTCGTTGTTGCCGATGTTCTGAAGCAACGGCTTGTCATACTCGTCCACCAATATCGCGACCCTGTGACCTGTCTTTTCGTAAGCACGCTGCACAACTCCCTTGAAGCGCAAGCCCACGTTGCGTTCCGCTTCCACTGCCCCATACTCTTGCTCCCATGCCGTCAAGGCCTCGTTCAACGTATCTAAAAGCGATTGGACACTTTCGTATTTCCCGGTGTTCAAGTCGAGATGAAACACCGGACATTCCGTCCAATCCGTCTCTAGCCGTTCCATGGCTAACCCTTTAAACAACTCCTTTTTCCCTTTGAAATAGGCCTCGATAGTGGAAACCAACAATGATTTGCCAAACCGTCGCGGACGGCTCAGAAAATAATAGTTACCGGTATCCACCATCTTATAGATAAGCTCCGTTTTATCCACATATAGATAACCGGCCTTTATCAGTTTTTCAAAACTCTGTATGCCTATGGGAAACCTCATCTTCACAACCTGTTTAAATGATTCTTCCACAAAGATAACGGCCAAAGAAGAATAAACCAAACATTTCTACCTCTTTTATTATATACATGATTTATCCTGTACGGGAAGTTCCCTCAAAAAAGCCTTAGGAATATAGGCCGAAGCCAGAAAGCATATCGGCTGCAAATCCACGATGACACACGTCTGGCGGTCTATACGGGCCACTCGCCCCACTACGCCCTTGAAATCCCCTTCGGTAATCACGACTTGTTGGTCTTTCTTAATCCGGAAATCAGCCGGCGAGACGGCACGGATAGACTCGCTCCCTCCGATGGTGAAACGAATAAAATTGACCATTTCCTTGTGGGGTATAACCACCACGTCATTCAGCCCGTTTTCATTCAAAGACGTATGGTCGTACATGAAATGGAGGCTTACGGGCATCTTGTCCTTTCGACGGGATTCAGATTTCAATGGGAATGACACCAAACGGCGAGCCGTGCACTCGTCCGTAAACACGAAAACAAGATTGGGCAAGAGGGATTCCTCTACTTTCTTCTTCTCTCCTTTCACCATCTTCAATGTCCTCCGTTTCGGCACATACACCAAAACGCCCCGTTTCTTCAACAAGTCTTCAGCCTCCCGTTCACGTCCATACGTAGCTCTCAAGACATACCATCGGCAATCTTGCGGAAGGCCATGCGTCGGATGCAGGACATACTCCAAGGACACCCCGGTCCCGCATCTTTGCGAACCGGCGGCTGTGACGGGAGGCAATCCCTCACTCGGAAGACGGCTACCGCTTTCTTCCGGAATACTGGCTACATTAATCAACGTATCCATCACACCTTGGCACGGAAGTCCTGTGTGACGACACAAAAAAAGCGTGAGACCGTCGTTACTCGTCCCACCCTAAGAGGCTCTGGTATGCCCATCACTGTTGAACGAGCAACATCCAGAGCCCACGCCGATATGGATATAACTTCTCCCTTTACGACACAGTGCCCCGTATCGAAAAGGGATGCGCATATATACACATCCCGAGGACATCTACTGTTGCCTCATCCCTGACAGTGATTGAAATTTACCAGATTCCTTAGAGTCAAGAACAAGACGTCACGTAAACGCCTTTAATATGTCGCGAATCTCCGTCCCCACCCTTCCCCCGCATAAGCGGTTCGGCGCAGGCTTCCGTCCGTTTTCAGCATCCCTGACAAATTACTCCGTCAGGGCAAGCTTCGCACGAACCCGGAAATTCTGCGGCAAAGATAATTATTTTTTCATTCCGTTCAAAAAATTCACCTTTAATTAACTCATAAACTTCAGCGATGCCGTCTTGGTCCCATCGAAATGCGAAAACAGTCCGAAAACGTCAGGCAAACGACTTTCCGGTGTGCGGCAAACGTTCGAGCAATCTACTGAGAACTTTTTACGGATGTCCTGCAGGTGATGTTCCTTCCCCACCCCCTTCATTATGTTTTCATTAAAAAAGGGTTCACATCCTTCATTCTATCTAATAATCAAACGATTAAGGTGAACCCTTCACTCAAACAGCCTTCACAAGGGGTTCACCGAAAAAATGCGTTCCACACTGTGGCACAACGCTTTACGGTGAACCTTCAGCCGTCATTCACAAAAAAGAAAAATCAAATGCCCTTTATGGTTCCCGTACGAAAAAACTTTGTGCCATTTCATCCATCTCTTTTCGGAAAGGTTCACTCGTGGCCCACTGCACGATGGTCATGCACCGTAAAGGATTATCCTTATAATATCCGTAAGTGGTACGCCTCGCCTCAATCCATTTTCCATCCTTGAGGGAAATCCGTTGAGGGCTACTGACTTTCACAAATTCAACCCCGTTCAGAACGACCGTTTCGCAAGTACACCCCACAAGCAAATGCCCGTCACCGTCACATACGCTCAGCTCTAAAGCATCCCTCATCCCTTGGGCATCCGTATCAGCCGTAGCATCCGAATACTCTATAGTCATCCAGTTCAACCCGTTTTCGATGCGGAAATCCGACCATCCATCCGGCTTTCTATGCCAATTGGACGGATAACGGAAACTGAAACCACTCGCTTCATCGCTGAAAGGAATCCAGACATCCTGATCTGTCATGGTCCAACCCTCTACTACGGTATACTCCCTATTCTGCCCCATACCATCCTCTTCAGGATGAATACCCGTTTCTCCGTTTTCCACATAGGCTTCCAACTGCCCACTCCGCCAAGCTTCGCGCACGTCTTGGTAATCGGGAGGCATTCCGTGTGTCAAGGCGGAAAACCAACAGACAAGCTCAGACAACAAGACGAACTCTGCCAGACAAGCCACAACCATCCGTTTGCCCTTTTCACGCACCTTATCTGCCACTCCATATACCACCCCCAACAAAAATCCTGCGACCAACCCTCCTGTATGCGCAGCGTTATCCACATTATTATCCCCTATCCCATACAACAAATTATACAAAATAAATCCTCCGATGGCAATGAGCAAAATCTTTCGCCAGGAAGATTGGCCTTTATAAAACAACAAACGGGCAAACAAAGCACCATACAGGCCGAAAATTGCTCCGGAAGCCCCTACACTAATCCAGTCTGCATGGCAAAACAAACCGGCCACCGAAGAATAAAGCCCTGCAAGAGAATAGACCATGACGACCCTGAGAGAGCCCAACATAGGTTCCAAAAACAAGCCTACGAACAAAAGGGCATATACATTCATTATCAAATGTATAAGGCCGGAATGTACAAAATTGCAAGTCCATACACGCCAATAATCACCTGTTAAAGTCAACGGGCCAAAATTGGCTCCCCAATGCAACAAACTGATATTATCCGGCTCCAACACCCCCACGCCGGTCAAACACATCACGAAAAACACCAGTATGTTGCACCCCAAAAGCAACGGAATAGCCCAAAAATCCCTACGAGGAATGAAAAAAGATAGAAAAAAGCCTTTTCCGGGCTCGGCAGCACCTGCCAACACATCCCTATCCATATTTTCAAAGCTTCTTTCCCCGCCACTGCCTGATACCAACTGAGAAGACAGACTCGAACCCATATCAGGATCAAAAGCCTTGTGATTGTCCATCTGCAAATCCACCCTCAAAAAAACGCTGCCATATCCCAATCCTAAAAAACGGTGTAGCAACACCTCACAGGATGGAAAATGGCAGCAAAACACCAAAAATCAAACTTTCTCTTTATTCCTTTATAATATGTTCACCGTCCTCCGCAATATGATAAGATTTGGTCAACATATTGGAAGACTTATGCCCCACCGTAATAAAAGCATCACCTTTTTCTATCTGGTAGCTTCGCACATAGCCCTCTTCCCCATATCCGGACGCCTCCAAAGCCTCTTTACAGAACACCGGCAAGTTCTCCACCAGTTTGGACACGTCATTGTAGGTGAAAAGCATATCCTTGAAGCCGTCATAAGTGTCAATCACATTATCGTCATGATCCGAAATCACCATGTCCTGTTTATCCAGTTTATTACGGACATCCTTATTGTCGTACCAACTATATTCCGCCATCTTGTTCTTATCTTCCGGCGTCACGATTTGTATCGTCACACTCGTAGAAGGATTGCCCGGCTTGTAATTCAAATAGGTATAAATCTCGGCAAACTCTGCCGTTTCCTTTTTTGCCTTGGCCAATTCCAACAATTCATCTATCTTCCCGTCCAACTCGCCGACATTGGCTCCGATAATCGTGTCCGACGGCGTAGTGGTGGCATTCTCTTTCATTTTATTCACAAAATCACATGATGCCATCGTAACGGCAACTACACATAAGGCCAAAACTCCTTTCCAAACATTTGTTCCCATAGTTCCATTTTTTTAAAAGTTATCACTCTACTTATTTGTTTGCGAAAGTTAGCGTTTTTATACTTAATAAAATTACCCCCCCCCGGATATTTAACACAAATTTAACAATGCAAGTCTGACTTTCTAAAAAAGGAAGTATAAAGCATGCTTCCGGAAACTTAAGCCCCATATTAATAAACGGGTAAATCATTGGGGTACTCAAAAAACTTTTGTAATTTTGTCCCAAATATCGAAATCAGAATAAAAATGAATGTTTTAGAGTTAAGTGAACAAGAAATCGTAAGAAGGAACAACCTGAACGAACTCCGTGCCTTGGGCATCGACCCTTATCCGGCTGACGAATACCCGACAGATGCTTTCTCGACCGACATCAAAGCCGAATACAATGATGCTGCGGAAGAGAAACGCCAAGTGTGCATCGCGGGCCGTATCATGAGCCGACGCATCATGGGCAAAGCCTCTTTCCTCGAATTGCAGGACTCCAAAGGGCGCATTCAGGTGTACGTCACCCGCGATGATATTTGTCCCGGAGAAAACAAGGATTTATACAATACCGTTTTCAAGAAATTACTTGATTTGGGAGATTTCGTCGGTATCAAAGGCTTTGTTTTCAAGACTCAAACAGGAGAAATCAGCGTGCACACGCAAGAACTGACGGTTTTGGCCAAGAGCCTTAGGCCACTCCCCATCGTCAAGATGAAAGACGGCGAGGTATATGACTCTTTCGACGACCCGGAACTGCGCTACCGCCAACGTTACGTGGACTTGATTGTCAACAGCGGCGTAAAGGAAACATTCCTGAAGCGTTCGGCCATCCTGAAAACGTTGCGTGCCGCCCTGGACGAAGCAGGCTACACGGAGGTGGAGACACCTATCCTGCAATCCATCCCGGGAGGAGCCAGTGCGCGCCCGTTCATTACCCACCACAACTCGCTCGACATCGACCTGTATCTTCGTATCGCCACGGAACTTTACCTGAAACGCCTCATCGTAGGCGGTTTCGAAGGTGTGTACGAAATCGGGAAGAACTTCCGCAACGAGGGTATGGACAAGAGCCACAATCCGGAGTTCACTTGCATGGAACTTTATGTACAATATAAGGATTACAACTGGATGATGGCGTTTACCGAAAAGTTGCTCGAGCGCATCTGCATCGCCGTGAACGGGGGCACGGAGAGCGTGGTGGACGGAAAGACCATCAGCTTCAAAGCTCCTTACCGTCGTTTGCCCATCTTAGAGGCCATCAAAGAAAAGACAGGATATGACCTGAACGGGAAGAGCGAAGAGGAAATCCGCGAGATATGCAAGACCCTGAACCTGGAAATCGACGACACAATGGGTAAAGGCAAACTTATCGACGAGATTTTCGGCGAGTTCTGTGAGGGTACTTACATCCAACCGACTTTCATCACCGACTATCCGGTGGAAATGTCGCCGCTCACCAAGAAACATCGTAGCAATCCGGCGTTGACCGAACGTTTCGAGTTGATGGTCAACGGTAAGGAATTGGCTAACGCTTATTCGGAATTGAACGACCCGATAGATCAGGAAGAGCGTTTCATCGAACAGATGCGCCTGAGCGAGAAGGGCGACGACGAAGCGATGTTCATCGATCAGGATTTCCTGCGTGCCTTGCAATATGGCATGCCCCCCACTAGCGGCATCGGTATCGGCATCGACCGTCTGGTCATGCTCATGACGGGCCAGACCACGATTCAAGAGGTTCTCTTCTTCCCGCAAATGCGCCCTGAAAAGAAAGTACCCAAGGACAGTGCCGACAAATACGCTGCCATCGGAGTGCCCGAGGCACTCGTGCCCGTGCTGCAAAAAGCCGGATATAACCTGGTAAGCGACATGAAGGACGTCAATCCGCAAAAGCTACAGCAACAAGTGGGAGAGGTCATCAAGAAATACAAACTCGACATCGAAAAGCCATCTGTCAACGACGTGGCCGAATGGATTGCTAAAATATAACAACCGGAAAATATGGGAAATTGTGGAACCATAGCCATCATGGGGGGCGGTAGCTGGGCTACCGCCATCGCCAAGATGATGTTGGAGCGAAACGATTCCATCCATTGGTACATGCGACGGGAAGACCGCATCGAGGAATTCCGCCGCCTGGGGCACAATCCGGCTTACCTGACCAGCGTGCATTTTGACGTAAACCGTATCCACTTCTCTGCCGACATCAATAAAATAGTGGAAGAAGCGGACACTCTGATATTCGTTACTCCTTCACCTTATTTAAAAAGCCACCTGAAAAAACTCAAGACTCGCCTGCGCGACAAGTTTGTCGTCACAGCCATCAAGGGTATCGTGCCCGACGAGAACTTGGTCTGTTCGGAATATTTTCATCAGGTGTATAACGTGCCCGACGAGAATCTGGCTGTTTTGGGAGGGCCGAGCCATGCGGAAGAAGTGGCTCTGGGACGGCTTACTTATCTGACCGTAGGATGCGCCGACTTGGAAAAGGCGCAAAACTTTGCCGACATGATCAGCAGCGAATACGTCAAGACCAAAACCAGCGACGACGTCATCGGCATCGAATACGCTTCGGTGTTGAAAAACGTCTACGCCATTGCAGCAGGCATCTGCAACGGCCTGAAGTATGGAGACAACTTCCAGTCTGTCATCATGTCCAACGCGGCACAGGAGATGAACCGCTTTCTCACGGTAGTACACCCCATCGAACGGAATATCATCGATTCGGTCTATCTGGGCGACCTCCTCGTCACGGGATATTCCAACTTCAGCCGCAACCGGGTGTTCGGCTCCATGATAGGCAAGGGTTACAGTGTGAAAAGCGCGCAAATAGAAATGGAAATGATAGCCGAAGGATATTACGGCACCAAATGCATGAAGGACATCAACAAATGCCTCCATGTCAACATGCCGATTCTGGATGCCGTATATAACATCCTTTACGAACGTATCTCGCCGAGCATCGAGATAAAACTGCTCACCGATTCATTCCGATAACTCATTATTGTTTTTTAATAGCGTAAAAAGATGAAGAATATTCAATTAGACATCACAAAAGCATCACAGTTTCTGAACGCTGATGCCATCGCGGCTTACGAGCCGAAGGTGAAAGCCGCACAGGAAGCTTTGGAAAACGGCACTTGCCCGGGTAACGATTTCTTAGGTTGGCTGCACTTGCCGTCATCCATCACCTCTGACTTCATTGGCGAACTGAATGCTACGGCACAGGTACTTCGCGAGAATTGCGAAGTGGTCGTAGTAGCCGGTATCGGCGGAAGCTACCTCGGCGCACGCACTGTCATCGAGGCTTTGAGCAACAGTTTCCAGTGGTTGCTGAACGATAAGAAGAACCCGGTCATCCTGTTTGCCGGAAACAATATCGGCGAAGACTATCTGGCCGAGATGTGCGCCTACTTAGCCGACAAGAAATTCGGTGTCATCAATATTTCCAAGAGCGGCACGACCACCGAAACGGCTTTGGCTTTCCGCCTGCTGAAGAAGCAATGCGAAGACCAACGCGGCAAGGACATGGCCCGCAAAGTCATCGTGGCCGTAACCGATGCCAAGAAAGGTGCCGCCCGTACCACGGCTGACAAGGAAGGATACAAGAGCTTTATCATCCCCGACAATGTGGGCGGACGTTTCTCCGTACTCACTCCCGTAGGCTTGTTGCCTATCGCCGTGGCTGGTTTCGACATCGCACAACTCGTGGCCGGTGCCGCCGACATGGAAAAAGCTACTGCTGCGGACGTACCTTTCATGGAAAACCCCTCGGCCGTATATGCAGCCTGCCGCAACGCTTTGTATGCAGAAGGCAAGAAAATCGAAATCTTGGTAAACTACCAACCTAAGTTGCACTACCTGAACGAATGGTGGAAACAATTATACGGAGAATCGGAAGGCAAGGACCAAAAAGGCATTTTCCCGGCTGCCGTGGACTTTACTACCGACCTTCATTCCATGGGACAGTGGATTCAGGACGGTGAACGCACCATCTTCGAGACCGTCATCAGCATCGAACAGCCCAACCACAAGGTGCTCTTCCCTTCGGACGACGAAAATCTGGACGGCCTGAACTTCCTGGCCGGAAAGCGTGTGGACGAAGTGAACAAAATGGCCGAACTGGGTACGCAACTGGCTCACGTGGACGGCGGTGTGCCCAACATGCGCCTGAGTGTCCCCGTGCTGAACGAATACTACTTGGGACAAATCATCTATTTCTTCGAGAAAGCTTGTGGTATCAGCGGCAACCTTTTGGGCGTAAATACCTTCAACCAACCGGGCGTGGAAGCCTATAAAAAGAACATGTTCGCCCTGCTGAACAAACCGGGTTACGAAAAAGAAAGTGAAGCCATCCGTGCACGCTTAAACAAATAAGCCCATGTTTGAAACTGAAAAAGACAAATATTTAATGAAGCACGGCTTTGGGGCGACGAGCCTTAAAGCCGTGCTCTTTGATATGGACGGGGTCCTCTTCGACTCCATGCCCAACCATGCGTATTCCTGGAGCCACGCCATGACGCAGTTCGGGCTTCATATCACACCCGAAGAGGCGTACATGCACGAAGGGCGTACAGGAGGCGGTACCATCGACCTGCTGGCACAACGCTGTTGGGGACGTAAAGCCACAGAAGAGGAAAAACAGACCATCTACAAAGCCAAGTCCGACGTGTTCAGCCGTTGCCCGGAAGCCCCGCAAATGCCGGGCGCTTACGAGCTACTGAAAAAGGTAAAAGCCGGCGGTTTCACTCCGATGGTCGTCACCGGTTCCGGACAAATCAGCCTTATCGACCGGCTGAACCATAATTTCCCAGACATTTTCCGGCGAGAACTGATGGTGACCAGCTTTGATGTAAAATACGGCAAGCCCAACCCTGAACCTTATCTCATGGGGTTGGAAAAAGCCGGTATACAACCGTGGGAAGGCCTTGTGGTGGAAAACGCCCCCTTGGGTGTACAAGCCGGAGTTGCCGCCGGCATCTTCACCATTGCGGTCAACACAGGCCCGTTGCCCGACAAAGTACTGCTCGATGCCGGAGCCGATTTGTTGTTCCCGTCCATGATGTCGCTTTGTGAACACTGGGAAGAAATACGAAAGACTTTCGCCTGACATTTTTATCCAACTATAGTATGACTTTATCTGAATTATTACAAAACGACCGGTTCGCCCGGGCGGCTGGTGTCGAAATACTCGACATCCGTCCGGGATATGCCAAAGCCCGGATGGAAGTCACTCCGGCGCATCTCAACGCAGCCGGAGTCTGTCAGGGAGGTGCCCTTTTCACGTTGGCCGACCTTGCTTTTGCCGCAGTAGCCAACAGTTACGCACAGGTAACCTTGTCCTTAAGCGCCAATATCACATTCTTGAAAGCCGTATCCTCCGGATGGCTTTACGCCGAAGCACGAGAGATACACCATCACCCACGCATTCCTTATATAGAGGTAAGAATCTGCCAGGAAAATGGTGATTTAGTGGCTATCCTCAACAGCACAGGTTACCGGAAGAAAGACGTATTACCTATCAACAATCCATCCGATACGGAACGACCATGAAGATCCTGCTAATTGAAGACGAAGAGGAGTTGCGGAATACCGTCAGGGAATACCTCACACGTGAAAAATTCATCGTGGAGTGTGCGGAAGATTATGCTTCTGCCATGGAAAAAGTGAACGATTACGATTATGACTGTGTCTTATTGGACATCATGCTGCCCGGCGGAAGCGGGTTGTCCATTTTGGCCCACCTTAAACGGACGCGCAAACAGGAAAGTGTCATCATCATCTCGGCCAAAGACTCCATTGAGGACAAGGTGGAAGGGCTTGACCTCGGTGCCGACGATTATCTGGCCAAACCGTTCCATCTGGCTGAACTTAATGCACGGGTGAAATCCCTGCTGCGCAGGAAAAAGGCCGGAGGAGACACCAGTATCGTACTGGGCAACCTGACTTTAGTGCCCGACACCCGTAAAGCAACCGTAGATGGGAACGAGCTGAACCTCAACCGCAAGGAGTTCGACCTGCTGTATTATTTCATCAGCAATCCCAACCGCCTCATCAATCGCATGGCATTGGCAGAATCCGTATGGGGCGACCACATTGACCAGGCGGACAGCCTTGATTTCATTTACTCCCAAGTGAAGAACCTGCGAAAGAAAATGAAAGCCGCAGGCGCACAAGCTGAAATAAAAGCCGTCTACGGCTTCGGTTATAAACTGGCATTCGATATGCCGTAAATCTTCCAGTCCGCCCATGAAGTTATTGCGTTATACCCACTTTAATCTCTCTTTCCTCCTTTTTTTGTTATTAGGCGGATGGGGAACCTTTTTCTATTACACCGTCATCGACGAAGTAATGGACGAGACCGACGATGCCCTGGCGAATTACCGGGATATTATTGTGGGGAAAATTCTGGCGGATTCTACTCTTTTAGATACCGAGGATAAAATCATACACAGCTACAGCATCCGTCCACTCGCCACGGAAGAAGTCGAGCACTATCGCGACCGGTACTATGACGGTACGGTATATATCGAGACTGAAGATGAATATGAACCCGTACGTATCATGAAGTCCTGTTTCATGGCTACCGACCTGAAATATTATGAATTGGAACTTCGGCTTTCTACTTTGGAAAGGGATGACCTGATAACGGCCATATTCAAATACCTTGTCGCACTTTACATCGCATTGCTTTGTTGTATCATCTTCAGCACACGCCTTATCCTGAAGTCCGTGTTCCGTCCGCTCGACCGCCTGTTGGAATGGCTTGAAAACGTATCACCCGGACGCCCGGCACCTTATTTGAATCCGGATTGCCGTATCCGGGAGTTCCGTACCCTGAACCGTGCTGCCCTTGAAATGCACGAACGAGCAGAAAAAGCATACCGTGAACAGAAGGAATTCATCGAAAACGCCTCCCACGAACTGCAAACCCCGTTGGCTGTCATCAACGGTAAGTTGGAGTTATTGGCCGAACATGAGAATCTCGATGAAGAGGAACTGAAAACCATCGACGATATGTTCCGCAGCCTGCACCGTGCCATACAGCTCAATAAATCCCTGCTCCTGCTTTCACGTATCCAAAACCGGCAATTCGAGGAAGTTGCAGAAGTAGACATGAACCGGCATGCCCGGCATATTATAGGACTCTTGTCTGACTTGTACGAAGAAAAAGAATTGGACTATCACCTGTCGGACACGGAAACCTGCCGCATCCGTATGAACGAATCACTGGCTCATACTTTATTGACTAACCTCATCAAAAATGCCATCATACATAGCCCGGACCATGGACGCGTAGACATCGTTATCCATTCTTCCCGAATCGAAATCATCAACGATGGAAACCAGGCACTTGACAAACAACAAATATTCAAACGTTTCTATAAAGGTAATGCCGGACAAAAGGAATCGACCGGATTGGGACTGTCCATCGCCCAATCCATAGCCAATCTTTACCATATAAAACTCACATATTATCATGACGGACGACACCACTTCGTGTTAAAAATTGCAAAGCCATAGAACTTGAAGTATAAATCCCAAATCTTTCCAGAATCAGGTATTTCCTTTGCGGTTACAATAGCATTACTAACCATTAAAAGAACTTACCGTTATGAGAAAGATGTTTGCCATATTGCTTTTGGGAATGGTCATCGTAACGACAGCTTGCGCTGACAATGATGTCATCACCCGTAATGTAAACGATTTGCCTGTTCCGGCACGTACGATTCTAAAACAGCAATTTGCCCATACTAAAGTTTCGTATATCAAAATAGACAAAGACTGGTTCAAATCGGCCACCTACGACGTACAGCTTGTCAACGGTACGGAAATATCCTTCGACAGCAAAGGCGATTGGACCGAAGTAGACGGAAAAAGGTCTGAAGTTCCTGCTTTTTTTATCCCGGCTCCCATCAAGAAACAAGTGAACGACATGTTTCCCGGGGAAAAAATCACCAAAATAGAAAAAGACAGCCGTGAGTATGAAGTGGAACTTACCAACGACGTAGACCTCAAATTCGACCGGAAATTCAATATCCGCGAGATAGACTGAAAAAACGAGATTTTCACAAGAATATAAACCTTAAAAAAAACAAAACAAAATGAGAAAGAATATATGGAAATGGGGGCTTTTCATCTTATTGCTCGCCCCGGTTATGACCGCATGTAAAGATGACGATGAGGATGACTACAACTTCCGGAATGATCCACACATCATCCAAACGGTAGAAAGCCGTTATCCGGGAGCACAAATCGTGGAAGTCGAGCGTACCTACCGAGGATATGAAATACAAATGTGGCTGAACAACGCAGAAGTGGACATGCACCTCGACCTCAACTATCAATGGCTTTATACGGAATTCGAGGACATTGCATGGACATCCCTTCCCGAAGCCGTTGTCAACAGCTTTACGCAAAACGGATTCACGTTCAACCCACGTGAAGACGATGTGGACCGCATTGAATATCCCAACGGAACAGAAACGTCCATACAATACCGTATCGAATTGGACCGTGAACCTACAGACATCATACTCTACTACAATGCGGACGGAAGCCAACACCCGGGAAGTGGCTCCGACCCCTCGGCACAAATCCCACAGGAAGTACGCCAAATGGTAGCGGCCAAATATCCCGGTGCCAATATTATTGAAATGAACCGCACTGCAAAAGGCTACGAAATACAACTGTGGCTGAACAACGCAGAA
>NZ_GL883870.1:27822-147476 GCF_000205165.1 Paraprevotella xylaniphila YIT 11841
GTGGCTGAACAACGCAGAAGTGGACATGCATGTAGATACGAATTACCAATGGCTGTTCACAGAGTTTGAGGATATGGCATGGACATCAGTTCCTGAAGCCGTAGTCAACAGCTTCACACAAGAAGGTTACACGTTCAATCCTCGTGAGGACGATGTGGACCGCATTGAATATCCCAACGGAACGGACACAGGTATCTATTACCGTATTGAATTGGATCGTGAACCGATGGACCTCATTCTGTTTTACAATCCCGACGGCAGCAAACGTTCATAAGAATATTTCCTTAAGGAAAGGGTCACTCCCTGCCGGTAAAGACATGCCGGCAGGGAGTGTTTTCATCCTCTTCCTGCTTACCAATACACCTGTTTGCCATCCTTATACTCGAACAACCGTTCCGCTTCTCCCCTACTCAAGTCGCGGAGTAACAAAAGCGCATGTTTCGGCACACCCTTGAAAAGTAAAGAGTCTGACGTGGCTGTTTGCCGGGCAAACGGCCTCCATTTCCCCTCCCGGCAAACCCAAAGCTCATACAAATCCCCCTTACAGACAAAATTATCCCGATTACGGGGTGTATAGACAATCTTCCCTATATGCTTTCGCTCGCCAAGGTCGAGTCCGGCCCATCCCCCGTCGGCGAAAGGATAATCATACGATGTGTCCGTATGCCCGTCGAACACATTGAAATAAGAATGGTCGCCTGCCGCACCGTCTTCCGGACCCAAGACTTTTCCGGCCAACGGCACCGTGTCATTGGCAGACGAATAGAACCCGGCCTCGGAGATATTCCCATAACCACCTGCCGGACCGTAATACCTCACATAACGGTATGCTTTGGAGGAATCTGTTTTTACCATTGTGCAAAGCCTGCCCGGAATCTCACGAATCAGGAGCAACGTGTCTTTTTGTTTGAAAGAAGGCGAATTGCTGCCCTCAAACACCCCATTGACCATCCGTCCCAAAAAGAACTCCCCAAGCATTCCGAATTTGCTCAGCAGAACGACATCTTCCGTTTCTTCCCGTGCCTCATAAAACTCCATTTTCCCGTTCTCCTTCCCTACGCTGAAAGGTGAAGACACCGGATCCAATTTGTCATGAGCCGCGTCATAAACCGCCAGACAGTAAATGGTACCTCCGTGGCAATCCTTAAAGACAGCATTGGAGCCGTCATACCTTGTCCATCCCACAGGTTTCCAAGCATAGCGGTCGGACATGCAAATGTAAACGACCTCACCCCTTTTCACGTGCCGGACGAGATGCCGTTTCCCAACGGATAAAGTAAAAGCCTTGTCCGTGGCATACAGACGGGTGACATCCTCGAAGAATGGATAGCGGAATACAGGATGCACACTGTCCAACGGCAACTGCAACGAATCCGTCATGGCACGGTTCAGGCTGAACCGTTGCCTGAACACTTTTCCATACACATCGTCATAGACTTCGGCTTTCAGCAAACGGTGCCACCAATAAAACATGGAAAAATACCAAGTCTGTCCATGTTGGTCCACCAAGAAGTTCCAGTAATGGGGCGCGTTGTTGTTACCACGCATCGGAAGTTCCTCTATGCCGCAAGGGATTCCCAACGCCCTGTAAATGTATACCAACATGTCGCACAAGTCCAGACAACTTCCGCCCCTCCAGTCCGCTATCCTCGGACCGATACGCACGCTCGTCGCCATTTCGCCCGTGAAATGGAAAGGTGCCCGGAGCAGGCTGTCCAAAACAATGTGGGCGGCAAATGTGGGGTTCTCTATTTGAGGGTCATCCTTATACTTCTCGATAATAGGCATGAACTGGTAATACAATTTTTCCCGCCACGGAACCAATTCCTCGTTTCCTATGCGGTAAGGCAGTATATACTCACAGAATTGCTCGAACGAAACGTTTTTGCCCCACGGCTGTTCCCTCCATACCTTGAAGGCCCATTCTATATTGGAAACCAAAAAGCCGGGTTCCATGTCCACGTCCGCTTTCCATCGTATCTGCTGCACGTTTTTGGGCTTTCCGCACAACCTTTCCGCCGAATCCAACGCCTGCCGGTACGTGTAACGTCCCGTGCTGAATATATCGTATGCCTTGTACATGGACTCCAACTCCCCACTGTCAGCCCCTTGGTAATATGCCATATTGTCTATCAGGAACAAAGCCGCCTCGTATTTCAACGAATCTTCCTGATATAATTCCAATATCCCCTTCAAACCGGGATTTTCAGCCAAAGCCATTTCGCGGACATGTACCCTTTCCGAACGCCTCGAACCCCAGACGGCATAAACCCCAACCGCAACTATCACGATGACTGCCGTAACCGCCATCTTCCCAACAACCGGTTTTCTTATCTTCATAAGTTTCATAGCTTTTTCATCATTCCGTCTCGCGGCACCGTCTTTTCGCCGTGCCGCACATCCTCCAATATTTCCTTTTTAATCCGTTGCACGTCCGGAGAATCCACCTTTATCCTTTTCCGGGCTACCACGTCTGCCACAGAATCCGCCCTATCCGTCTGTCTTCCGGACTTGTATGCGTAATACAGTCCCTCCAAAGGCGCAAACCTGACGGGGCACATCCAATGGGCCTGTTCATAATGTCGCACGGCTTCTCCATATTTCCCGGCCGCCCGGCAAATGTCCCCGGTCAGGAGGGACAAGTTATACGAGGGCCATAACGCCCGGCATTCCCTTGCCGTCGACAACGCCTCCTCATAACGCCCGGCATAAAACTGTTCGGCGGCATAATTATACAGGAAAGAAGCGTCATGGCGGTAATGCCCGTACAATTCCGCATACCGGGGCATCATTTCACGCGAATGCCCGCGCAAGGCCTGACGAGCCACCCGGCTCCATTCATATTCATAAGAATAGGCAACGGACACCTTTATCAACGCCACGACCGCTACCACAATTCCGGCCATGCCAACCCAACGCCAACATTTCCCATTCATCCTGCCTCGTCCAAGCATACCGCTACACATACGTCCCACGGCCGCTATCCCTATCACCGAAGCCAACGGATATTTCAACGGATAGGAAAACAGGGCAAAAACGACGCATGCACACAAAGAAACAGCCAACATGCGGGAAAAGATGTCGCGCCTCCGGAACAATCCGGACAAAAGCCAAGCCAAAGCCCCCAATGTCAATAATACGCCCGGCAAACCGAACTCAATCCATACCCATACGAACTCGTTCAACGGATGGTACACCTCACTGGCCAACCACGCATGTCCGCTATCGGCATGCGCCTTGAAGTAGTCGGCTTGCCGGGGCATATACTCCCGCAGGAAACCGCCGGGGCCATATCCGGCAAAAGGCCGTGCCTGCACCAGTTCCCATGAACGTTCCAATATGAAACGGCGTCCGTTGGTGGAATCCGTCTTGACCACCGAAATGCCCCAGGCCAGACCAACAGCCAACACCGCCAGAATCGTCAGTTTCATCATACGATGACCTTGCCACTGTTTTTGCAACCACAAGGCTGCATACAATGCCAAACATATCCATCCGGTACGGGAACCCGTGCATAATATGGCTGTCAAGATGACCAAAGCACATACGGCAAGGGCAGAACGGAACCAAAGCCTTCCCGGGCACCTTTGCCACAAACAGGCATGGAACGGCAAAGCGGCGCAAAGGCAGAAAGCCAACCCGGCAGGATTGTCGAACGTGCCGGATGCCGCCATCCCTTCTTGTCCTCCCCGGAACATCCGGACTATCGCATACACGGCCTCCAAGAAAGCCACGCCCACTAAGGCTTCGCAAAACGCGTCTTCCACGCGCCCCCACCACCCAAAAGCCCGCCGTCCGGAACCTCGATGCCTGCAGGCCACAAGCACCTGTATCCCGAATGTCAAAAGCACCAACAGCCCTACGGCTTCGGCCAAGACCCATTTCGGCCTTAGCCATTCCTCCGAAAAGCCCCTTACCGGTGGAAAGAAACAGGCGGCAAACAGGCACAGGAACAAGTAAAAGTAAACGCCTGCCCCGTCTGCCACCTGCTTTCCTTCGGGAACACTTCCCCTGATATGTTGGCTGCTTCTCTCCATTACCATCGTTGCATCTCTTTTTCCGCCTTCAATATACGGCGGAACCGGTCACGGAACATCGTTTCGTTTTTCATGTCGAGCGTTTGTTTGAAGACCAACCCGTTGCGGTCGAAAGTCATCTGCTTGCCACTGCTGTAGAAATGGAACAACTCCTGTAGTTTGAGGTAACTTTCGCCATCTTCTATATGAACGATTGGTGCAGACAACTCTTTTCTTATTTGGGCGAACCTGTTTTCATCCGAATACGCCTCCCCGTTGACTATCGCGACGATTTGCAAGTCCGGAAAACTTTCATAATCTGCCATGATGTTCTTCACGGATGAATTGGAACAAAAGCTCCAATCCCCATTCGGGTCTGAAAGCCAAACCACCTGCACATACCGGCCTTTATACCTATTTAAAATAGACTTCATCTCCCGACAACCGTCCCCTTCCGGTATTTCATAGACCCATGAGGCCGAGTTCCCGGACAAACGGTTCAATTCCTTTATTTTCTCCTTAAAGTAGGGGTAAGTCAAATAGGAAGAAGACAAGAAGTCCACCAACCTTTCGCGTTGTCCTACACTCCATTCCCCTTGCAAACCTGTAATTTTTTGTGTGAGGTAGGCTTGCACAGCCCAAGGAGTCCCCTCTGCGCCGGTCAGTTCGCGCAAAAGGTTCACTTGAAGGCTGTCTTTTTCTATTTCTACTTTCACATAGTCCAAAGGTTCTGTTTCAGAAGAATTATCCCAAAAAGCATACATATCAAGGAAAGCCATCATATATGTCATATCGATAGACGGAGGATACCCCAAACTATAAGGCAAGAAAGAAAGCGACGGATCATCCAAAGAAAGGATGTTCAACACCTTATAGGCTGAATAATCATAACCTGCATAATCTTCTTTTTGCACCTGCACTTTTCTCGGGCGTTCCACCTTTTCTTCAAACAACCGGCTGGCCATGTACAAATAACGGTCTGTCAATTCAAACCTTTGACGGTTCTTCAAAAGATGCGTCTCCCATGGAGAAAGCTTGTACTTCCATGCCACATAGTCGCAAAGCCGCATGTTTTCCGCCACACTCTCGTCCACATTCTTCAGGAAATATTCAGTGTCCAGGTTCCGTCCATAATCCGACAAACGTTCCCATCCGTAACAGATGAGCGGCACGTCCTGATGTTTCAACAGGTTCTCATAACAGCCTTTCGGATGGCTACTGGCATAGTCCACTGTCACATTACCTTCCCGCACCCCTTTCACGGTGATGTCAAGCGTATCCCCGGGACGGACATAGAAAGGAACAGGCAAGTTTCCACCTTCCATCTTCATTTCCGCCCACACCGGATGGTCCAAAGAAAGTTCTGCATAGAATGTCCCGTCCGGCTTCAAAGCCGTGCAAGGGCGATTTATGGGATAAGGGGCAATCTCCCTATGTCCCAAAAAACTGACATCAAAGAACAAAATCCCCTTATTCCAATCCCGTGAATATTCCTCTATCTTGCCGTGCACCACAGCCTTTCCCTTTTGGAACATCTTCTCGGAGGTCTCTTCCGCGTCCATCTCTTCTTTGGCCTCCGGAATCTTCACCTTGGTCTTGGCTGCGTGGATGCCATAGATGCGGAACATATCCTTGTCCGTTCCTTCTATCAGGTCGAATATCTTCGTGTCCTTCGGCATCGGTTCGAAGAGCAGACGGAACTCCAACAGCCCGGCTTTCGGAATATAGCATTTCTCGCCCAACGCCAACCCTACAGCCCCCTTCACGGGATAGCGTGCGTCCTCTTCATCGCTCAGGTACGTGGACGGTGAGAATTGGAACCAGGCATTGATTTTCCCCTTCGCCGTGCAATACATGACCGTGGCCGTGTCGGACAGCACCACCTTGTCTATGCCCACCATCCCCGCATTGGAATAGAAAGACTGCAAACGCGTATAGGCCACTTCACCTTTTCCTAATAGCGTGGTTGGCAGCAATGCTGCCACCAACCACAAGATTTTTTTCCTATTCATCTTTAACGTTTTAGAATTTCCTCCAACTCTTCCGGCGTAATATAATTCAAATGAAGTGGGAAATCATAGCTATCACTTCCACGTCTTTTCTCCCACCGAAATTTTTCGTTCCCATATTCATCTATATACTTTACATAAACTTCATAAGTATAGCTTATGGTACCAAACACCCCAATGTTACTACCTCCATACCAAGTTGCATCAACACTTACGATAGAAGCATTAACTTCACTACAACGTGACACACTTACAGTTAATTCTGACTGAGGAATACGCTGAGTTCCACCTATATACCCTGCGTTCCACGAAACAGAGACATCACATTTTTTACTTAAGCTAGTACCCGTATAAGAGCCAGCCGTAACAGGATTCACGCAATAAGCGTCGGAATGTTCCCCTCTCGTACTCATCGCCCGCTTCGCCAACGAACGTGCATCCTCTTCCTCTTCAAAAATATCATCCCCAGAGCAGCTATACGCCAATGCACCTGCGCCGACAAACAACAATGCCAAAACTTTCATGAATAAACTCTTCTTCATTTTTCTTTCTTTTAAAATTAAGTCAATGCTCCAATTACTTGTCCTCTTCCTTACCATGGTTTGAGATGACCATACAAAGTAAAGCAATATCGCCGTCAAACGCAAAACTTCGTTATCAAATATTATCAAATCAACTATCAAATATTATCAGAAAATGTCAAGCAACTGATTTTCAGCCATCGAGAAAGGCACTTTTTCTTTTCATTTTCCTACCGGCCATACACACAACAGGTGAAAACACGGTTCCAGACGGCACTTTCCTACAAAAAAAAGAGCCGGACACCTTGCATTTTATTCAAATAAATCATAATTTTGTTTACGATTTACCATAAACATATATCATGAAACCTAGATACAAATTTAACCTAAGCATCATATTGGCTTCCGCCTTAGTCTTATGCACCCTCACGGGAATGGGCATTAGCATCCGCCGCTGCATGGAATTGGCAGACTATTGCAAGAATGAAAACATGTCTGCCACAGCCTTGGATTTTTCAGAAAACATGGTCTTCCACGCCTACTATTGGATGGGCATTGCTTTTATCTGTATCTGCCTGACGGCCGCCATGCCCTTATGGTACTTCCACCACCAAAAAAAGCTGCATTCGGAACAGGACACACCGATGTCGGACGCACAAAAAGGCGAGTTCAAGAAATTACGGGTCAACATCCATACCCGAGAAGTCACGTTGGGGAACATTTCACGAAAAAGCCGCTTACAAGTGGTAACCTTGTTGGACTACCTCGTAAAACACCCCCAACATGAAATCTCATTTTCGGAACTCAACACCGTGTTCCATGAGAATTTTTTCGATGGTTCCTCCTCTGCCAAGCGGAAAATCAGCACCCTAAAATATGAGGCCAACGAAGCATTGAAGGATATGGGGTTTGAATTGCTCCGGCTTCCTCCCGGCAAGTTGGTCATGGCAACGAAAAAGGGGAATTGACTTTTCCCCTTTCGCATTTCCACATCCAACTCCCCCTACATCCTTACCGCACATTATTATATTGCATATACCGCCCACTGTCCGTAACGCCCACGGCCTCTACGCTGACTGCCGTCCGCTTGCTGTTGTTGTAAAGGCGGACCGTGGCACTCCCCTTCGCATCAAACTTCACTTCGGGCATCCATAAGAGCGTACGGCGGTAATCTTCCGTTCCGGGCAAAGGACGGCGACTGTAGTCGGGGCTGTAAAAATCGTCGCAGACGGCATAACCGTGCCACAGGTAACGGCGGTCACGGCAAGAAGGGAAATATTCCCCGTTGGGACGGAGCTGCATCCCCACGATGACTTCCGGTTGGTTGTCCTGCCGGTATTTCCAACTCCCCATTTCACGGGGCACATAGTCCGTATAAATATAGAACCGTTCCAACAGGCTCAGCGACCGGAATTTCTCGAATTCCCCACGCGACAGCCAATCGGGAACGGGATGGGTCGGCGTGTTCGGCATGACAGGCTTGTCCCACAAGCGGTTGGGCCAAGCGTTGAAGGTCGTCCGAAGAAAATAATCACGGTATTTGTTCATGTCGCCCACGAACAAGAACGAAACGAGCGTGGACACGGCAGGACTGCTCAAATAATAGAAAGGCACATCGGCCAGACCGTAGTCGGCCATCATGTTGTAGGCATCATACGCGTCGATCACCACAGCCGGTTTCGCCGGGTCGTAATGACGCAACCCGTTCCTCCGCGTCCGTACCGTCACGGAAGGCAACACGCGACCGTCGAACGAACCTCGCACAAGGCTGTCCTCGTGGGCAAACGGTTCGAGGTCGTGCGGCGACATGTCCTGATAAAAACTGTAGGGATGCGCAAAATGGGGGTGGAACAAGTCCAACTTCACATAATAGTCCGGCCAAGCCTCCTCGTCGGTGAAGCCTTTCTGGCGTTTTTTGCGGACATACCCTATATCCTTTTTCAGTTTCGCCGCACTGAGGAACATCATGCAATCACCGTAAATCTTGGGCATGGCCATATAGAACGAACCGTCTTTCGTCTGCTGCTTCAATTCAAAAGTCTCCGGCCCCTGCGTGAACATGGCCCAGACGTTCACCTCCTTTTTCAAGTTGCTGATCTTTTTGAAATCTATGTTCTGCCTTTCCGAGCGGTTGACACATCCTCCGATGGTCTGGAACTTCTCGGGCAACCAAGCGGGCGCGAACCGCTCCACGTCCGCCATCTCGCGCCATTTGTAACGCCGCCACCCCTGCACCATCATGAGCCGGTCGAGGGCCTGACGGCGGAGGCTGTCATCGGATTCGAAATAATAACCGGGATTTTCCACAAACCCTTTGATCTCACTGGCAAGGAGCATTTCGGTGAGTATCGTGCCGTTGTCGTACGTATCCTCTTCCGTTTCCCGGTCGCGGACGGCAAGGGAAAGGCTGGACAGGGAATCCGCCGGGTCGGCTAATTGCAAATGCACGGTGATGGAATCGAAAGGTTCGTAAGACTGGCGGACACCGGAAACGGCCAGCCCCGGGGCACCGTAGTCGTGATGGTTGACGAAAAAGAGCCGGTCGGCGTAGATGCGCCCCTTGCCATCGAACACCGTAAGTTGGTTGACTCCCGTGGGAAGGCTGTCCAACGGGATGGCCATCCGGCACGTACGGCATCCGGATGCCGCCCCGTCCGCCACATCCACGCCCCCGGACGAAAGAAGGGAAACAGGAAGCGGACGGTAGAAACGGGACACTCCGCCACTCATGACGTGCACGGCTATAGGGTTATCCACACCGACAGCCTGCACCACGGCCTCCACCACGCTGTCGCCCACCGTGACAGCCAAGGCACAACCTTCTTTCTCCACTTCGGGAAGTTCTTCCTCATACCCATACCCCTTGTAAGTGAAGGTAGCACGGTAATCCGCGTCCTCCGACACGTCCGGCAGGCGGAATGTCGTCCGGCCGCGTTCGTCCGTCCGGCAAACAGCCGCCACCTTTCCGTCCTTATCCCGGACGGAAAGCTCCATGCCGCCAAGGTGCTGCCCGTCCTCGCCGTTCAGTTCAAGGGCCACCCGGCAAGCCGTGCCGGCCACGAGGTTCCCCCCTTCGGGATAGAAACGCAAGTCCACTTCGGGTTTCTTTTTCTTCGGCGTTTTATAGTAACGGCGCATGGGGCGCAACGTCATGTCTTTCACAAAATCCCCGGCTTCCCCGGGTTTGTCATACACGGGGAACACCCGGGAATAAAGTTTCTCATAGTCGCGGAAAAACTCCTTGGCCATCTTCTTGCTGTAGAACAAATCCTCCGAAATACGCACATGGGGATATTCGCACTGCCCGAAGTTGAGCATCCAACGCGTATAAGCCCGCAATTCGTAGTAACCGGCATAAAGCGTGTCCTTCAGCACGAACATGCCGTGGGCTGTGCCGTCCTCCATCTCCAATTGCTGCCGTTCCACGGAATACCCGTCCGGCGTGAGAAGCTCCACGTAGAGAATCTTGCTCAGGTCGGTCAACGTGCCCCGGTCGGAACGCATGACATATCCTTTATACCAAAGGGTGTCGCCGAGGAAATAACAGGTGTTGTCCAAATGGAGATACACCTTTTCCTGCGGCAACCCGACACCGAAACCCTCCACTTTACGGTAAAGCGAATCCGCGCCTTCAAAACCTGCCGTTCCCTGCCCGTGCATGGGGAGCGGCCACCCCAATCCACACATCAGCACCCATGCTAAAAACACATATTTCATAGTCCTGCATTTTATTTAAACGACTGAGCATTACAAAGTAAAATAACAAAAACGACACAAGCAACTTTTCGCTATCAAATATTATCAAATCCGGTATCAAATATTATCAGAAAATGTCAACGCCAAAAAAACATCTTCTTTCTTTTGTTTTTTCCAGACGTTTCTTTTAAATTTGTAGGACTTAACCGGATAAAAATAATAAAAACATGAAACACAAAATTTAACATAAAGCTCTAAAGCAGCCAAAGGAGAATAAGAGAGGTTGGAACATAAACAGTTGGGAATGAGCAGATTTGCACAAAGTTGCCAAATCGGCATAAAGCAAGCGAGTGAGGAATATTGAAGTAGTTCAGTTACTAAATCGTGAGCTACAGTTACCTATGCAAAGCAGGTAACAATGCGGAAAGGCAACTTTGTGCATCAACGGATTTTATTGCGCTGATTCTCAATGTTTTGCGTATCAAGGAACGCTTACAAAATGATTATATTTGCACACTCAAAATGTAAGCGTTATGAAAATCGAAAAATTCAAGGTGTTGCTCTACCTAAAAAAGAGCGGAATGGACAAGAACGGAAAAGCTCCCATCATGGGACGCATCACGGTGAACAGGACTATGGCGCAGTTCTCCTGCAAGTTGTCTTGCACTCCATCGCTTTGGAATCCTCGTGCCAGCCGATTGGAGGGCAAGAGCAAGGAAGCCGTGGAGACCAACAAGGACATCGAGCAGTTGTTGCTTTCCATCCAAAAGGCTTTCGATGTGCTTGTGGAAAAGAGAACGGACTTCGAGGCTAAGGATGTCAAGGAGGCCTTGCAGGGCAGCGTCAAGACACAGACCACCCTTCTCTCCTTCGTGGACGAGCATATCAGTGAACTCAGCACCCATGAGGGCATCGATATGTCGAAGAGCAGTGTCTGGACTTACAGAAAGATTCACAAGAATCTCGCTGAGTTCATCGGGGAGAAGTATAGGTTGACTGATTTGGCTTTCGGACAGCTGACCGAGCCTTTCATCAGTGACTTTCACCATTACCTGCTTGACGAGAAAGGCTTTTCATCAGGAACCATCACCATCTATGTGTCGCTCTTCAAGAAGATGTGCCGCATCGCCTTTGAGCGAGGCTTGTGCAAGAACCTGCTGTTCGCCCATTATCGGGTTGGCACTCCAAGGGTTACGACACCCAAGTCTCTCAGCATGTCTGATTTCATAAAAATCCGTGATGTGGAACTGCCCGAAGACAAGCCGAGACTATCCGTTAGCCGTGACATGTTTCTTTTCGCCTGCTATGCAGGAACAGCCTTCATAGACACCGTTTCCATCACGAAAGCCAATGTCAAGGTGTTGGAGGATGGCGACAAATGGCTCATCTATAACCGTAAGAAGACCGGAACACTTGCCAGGGTGAAACTCCTGCCCGAGGCGTTGGAGCTGATGGCGAAATACGAGGACGAGGCAAGAGATACCCTTTTCCCATTGCTGAGCACGAATCGTGTTCGTATCGATCTCATCACCATCTGCAAGTTGGCAGAAACGAGCAAGACCTATTCCTACCATTCGGGACGACACTCGTTCGCCAGCCTCATTACGCTGGAGGCTGGTGTGCCGATGGAGACCATCTGCAAGATGCTCGGTCACAAGGATGTGAAGATGACGCAGCGGTATGCGAGAGTAACCCAAAAGAAGCTGTTTGAGGACATGGACAAGTTCATCGCTGCAACCGAGAAGGACTTTATTCTCGCATTATGAACAAGGCTTTCAACTTTTCTTTTTACAGTTTCAACTACATTATTATATTATAAGGACAACAACTATGAGCAGAAGTACATTTTCAATTTTGCCTTACATCAACAGACAGAAGGTGAAGGCAGACGGAACAGCCAACATACTTTGCCGCATCACCGTTGACGGCAAAAGTGCAGCCATTTCCACAGGCATATCCTGTACCCCACAGGAGTGGAACGCCAAGAAGGGAGAGGTACGGAACGCAAGGGACAACGGACGATTGGCAAGTTTCCTTGCTGAGGTCAAGGATAAATACAACTCACTTCTTACCACCAATGGCATCATCACCGTGGAAATGCTGAAGGCTGTGTTGAAGGACAAGGACACGACAGGAAGGTTCTTGCTGAGTTTTGGTGATACCATCGTGGAATGGTATCGAACCTCAAAAGCCAGACAAACCTTTCTGCACAAGCGGACATGGCAGAAGAACCTGAAAGCCTTTGTCCATTCGTTGGATAAGGACGACATCGCCTTTGAGGACATAGACGAGAATTTCGGGGAGGAATACAGGCTATTCCTGAAACGAGACCAGGGACGCATCGACAGCTACGTGAACCATTGCCTTCTCTGGCTGAACATGTTGATGTACAAGGCAGTGGACAGGAGCATTATCCGCTTCAATCCCATAGCCAAGATAGGGTATGAGAAGAAGGCAGCCCCGAAGATGACCCATATCAGCAAGGCAGACTTCATCAAGATGCTCTCTACCCCGATGGCTGACGAGCGAACGGAGCTTGCACGCAGATGTTTCATTTTTGCCTCGCTCACCTCCTTATCCTATATAGATGTAAAGAAACTGTACCCTCACCATATCAGTGAGAACTCCGAGGGTAGGAAGTTCATCCGCAAGGAAAGAGAGAAGACAGGCGTGGAGTTCTTCGTGCCACTCCATCCGATAGCCGAGAAGATTCTTTCGCTCTACAATACCACGGACGACAGCAAGCCTGTTTTTCCACTGGGTGAGAAGAAAGACATCTATCTTGATGTGCATACCCTTGGAATGGTGCTTGGCATAAGTAATAAGTTGGGATTCCACGCCAGCCGCCATACATTCGGAGTCTTGATGCTCAACGAGGACATTCCCATCGGCAGCATAGCCAAGATGATGGGACACGCAGACATCACAAGCACACAGGTCTATGCGCAGGTGACGGAGCAGAAGATTTCAAATGACATGGATAAGCTTATTGCCAAGCGAGAAAGGAACAGATTATCGAACGAAAAAACTATTGGAAAATGAACAGAGGAGTTATAACTATCAGCGAGAGCGGAACGGTATCCATGCCGACCGATACTGTATGGATGACCATGCAGGAGATTGCCGACATGTATAATGTGTTCGGCTGCTATGTGCGCAAGGCTGTCAAGGCTGTATTCAAGGATGGCATTCTGAAAGAGCAGGGTGTACGCCGTCATGTCAGGAAGAACGACCGCATCAGCTATGATGTGTATAGTCTTGAACTCGTCATTGCGGTAGCCTTCCGTATTGACAGCATTGAGAGCCGAGCCTTTCGGGAGTTCATCATGCAGTCCGTCATCGGCAGGCAGACAAGCCGCACTAAACTGGTCTGTATCTTTACAGAGAACGCAATGGCATAGCCCTGCCATAAAGCAACGTTCCTTGGAGGCTTTGCGCCTCCAGCCACTTGGGCGAACCACCGCAGTGTGTTTTAGCATGGTATTAGATTTTATACAGACCATAAGGAGAACACTCGGTAAACACGACCAACTCGGTATAGCCAATAAAACGAGGCGACAACCTATAACAGCCACACTCGGTAAGTTATACGTTGTCGCCTTGTTCATTTCACACACTCATCAAGGATATTCTCCTATACACCTTTCATTCTGTACGCCTCACGATAGTTAGCCATCAGAATCTTCTGAATGTCGGACTCGCGGTAGAGTATCTTTCCGCCAAGCTGGATATACGGGATGACACCGTTGTTTCGGTAGTCCTGCAGGGTTCTTCGGCTCAGTTGCAGCCTGGCACAAAGCTCCTTGTCCGTCATGAAGCGCTCACCGCCAAGCATGGGGCGGTAGTTCATCACGGCACGTTCAAAATTGTCAACCATTCGGTTGAGGTGGTTCACGATGTGGTTCATCCACTCGCTGTTTCTTGTCATTACTTCATTGCTCATAGTTGTCTCGTTTTATTGTTGATACTTACGTTACTCGTTTTACTTGCTGCATTGGATAAAGTGGCTGTTGTATATTGCCAGCCTAACCTGTGCGCTTGCGAAAGCGCATGTCCTTTTTCCTGTCCTCCACTACTGCTACGATAGCCATCACGTCCTCCGGCTTGTAGTAGGTCTTGTGGCTGATTTGCGTATAAGCCAAAGTTCCGTTGTCCCGAAGCGTCTGCACTGTCCGTGGGCAGATGTTGAGCGTCTGACACACGTCCTGCGTGTCGAGCCACTTGTTCATGGTCTTGTCCTCACTGCGCTCACGGATTCTGTCCATGCGCTTCACGAAGTTCTCCAACTGGGCATCAAGATAGTTGAATGCCTCTTCCTCGAATACGATGAATCCCATACTTTTCTTTTTTCTAAGTTAATACTATGTTTATCGCAAAGCTCCACGCATATGCAGTGCTCCACGTTTGTGAGTGCAAAGATAAGGCACGGCAATCTAAAAACAAGCGTTTTCAATTTCTGTGGCAGTATGTTGCCGGGGTTTGCCGACTTCAACGCCAAAAACAACAAGAAAAACTTGCACGACTGCAACGAATACATGAACAATGATGAGTTGAGAAATACGTTGAAGTTCTCACAACTATCTCGGTATGCAAATAAGCAAGCCACAACTAAATTGCCACGTTACACCCAATCAGTTGCATGGCTGCACTCAGTACACTTACTTTGCACCCGACAATCGGTCAATGGTGCAAACCGTGACCACTATACTAACAAATAAAACAGCATAAGCTATGGCAAGAACAAAAGATGCAGTCTTGGCTCCTGAGCAAAAGGAGCTGATGGAAAAAGAGTATTTGGATTTTGTTAAACCATCTACGTATGGCAACAAAGCCAATCCAAGTAGTTGTAATTCTCTCTATGATGGTGTAGAGAACCCAGAGTTGAGAGCAATTGTAGAGAAAGTTGCTGCAACAACTCCCTATAGAGAGGAAACATCAACGAACGAGGCTCAATCGCCACCGAATCCGCAGAAGCGCATCAGTGGCAAGCAGCGCAAGGCGACATTGGAGGAGTATCAGCAGACCTTCCTCCAGGTTCCAAGGATTGACGACCGCAAGCCAGTCTTCGTCAGTTCCGATGTACGAGACCGTCTTGATCGTGTCGTCCGCATCCTCGGAGGGAGACGCATGAGCGTATCGGGCATCATCGAGAACATCGTGCGCCACCACCTAAGCCTTTATGAAGAGGACTTCGAGGCTTGGCGCAAATTGTGAGAATTAAGGTCTGCGACCTTGGACGTGGATAGCTGAAAGGCTGTAGTTCCAACTAACGTGTTCTGAGAGGGAGCGAGGTTATGTTTTGGGAACCCCCAAAACGCCTCGCTCCACCATGAGGGCGGAGGAATTTTGCTCCCAACGGTCGCAGAAAGTGAGTGTACCAACTGTAAACAGTATATCGAATGACAAACATACAGGAACAGAATAGGAAAAAGGGCGGAAGACCGCCTACGGGCAGGGTTCGCAAGCTGTCGAAGTCTGTCACGGTGAAGTTCTCGAAGCCAAGCTACGAGGCTTTGAGACTGAGGGCGAGAAAAGCCAACCGCAAATTGGCGGAGTACATCCGTGAGTCCGCCTTGAACGGCGAGGTGGTCAGCGGACACAACGCAGAGACGGTAGCCATCGCCAAGCACCTCATTGGCATGGCGAACAACCTCAACCAACTTACCAAGCTGTCGCATCAGAGAGGGTTCCAGGAAACCCATGTGTATGTAGTGGACTTGTTGAGGAGATTGAAAGCAATCCTTGGCGAGTATCGCCAAGCAAGTTATAAACCGAAGCCAAGCAGTATGGGCAGAAAGGAGGATACCACATGATAGGCAAGCTAAAGAAGGGCAGCTCATTTGGTGGTTGCATCCGCTATGTTACAGGCAAGGACGAGGCGAAAATCCTTGCATCCGATGGAGTGTTACTCGGCACGAATGCCGAGATAGTACAAAGTTTTGAGCTGCAAAGACAGCTAAATCCAAGGATTAAGAAGCCTGTGGGACACATTGCACTCAGTTTCAAGCCCGATGACAAGCCACGTTTGACGGATGATTTCATGGCTAAGATAGCCCTTGAATACATGCAAATGATGGGTATCAACGATACCCAATTCATTATCGTAAGGCATCACAACACGGACAATCCACATTGTCATATCGTGTATAACCGCATCAACAATGAAGGCAAACTCATATCAGACGCCCACGATTACAGGCGTAATGAGCAAGTGACCAAGGCTCTAAAATCCAAGTATGGATTGACTTACGGAACGGACAAGAGCAAGACTAACACTCGCAAATTGCGCAATGCAGAGCGTGCCAAATACGAGGTTCACAATGCCGTCAAGGAGGCCTTGAAAGGTGCTGATAGTTGGCAGAAGTTCAAGAATGAACTTGCAAAACGAGGTGTTCACTTAGAGTTTGTCTATAAGGATAAGGAGCGAACCAAGGTTCAAGGCATCCGTTTCTGTAAGGACGGATATTGTTTCAAGGGTACGCAGATTAGCCGTGACTATAGCTTTGGCAAACTGAATGCGAAATTAGAGGGAACGGAGAACCTTTTATCAGCAAGAGCCAAATCTGCTCAGCAATATGAGCAGGGTTGTCACAAGAATGAGCAGATGCCATTCATGTCGGAGAGCAGTCAGGATCCTTGGGACGGTATTTCTTCCATAGGACTCTTTGCTCCTGCCAATGCACAGACCTTTGAGCAATTCCCAGAGGATGAATCATCCAAGAAAAAAAAGAAGAAACGCAGAAGAGGCTTTAGCCTTTGATGCAAGTCATAAACTTAAAATTAGAATCGAACATGAAAGAAGAAATGTTAGAAGCCATCTACGGCACAGTTGAGAGATTGGAGCAAAAAGTCGATGAACTTTCTGCCTCACCAAAGAATACAGAGGCGGAAAGCACTCCGGTCTCTGTAAGTGTTGATACAAGCAAACTTGAAAAAGCTATTCTTGCTATGGCTGTAAAAGAAGGGGAAGCTATTGACAAATTGGTAAGATTAAGAGAGGCTATCTGTATCTTTACCGACCTTACCAAGAAAGAAGCAAGCAAAGATGAACAGCGAAGCAAACTCTTGTTTGATACCATTAATCAGGTGAAACAAGAGCTGAATGCCACATCAAAAAATGTGCAGGACAAACTTCACGCAATGGATAACACACCTCTGAAGAAAGTAGTGACTCATCGCTTCGAGCCAACTTCAAAGTATGTTCTTCTTTTCATTGGAGGCTTGGCTCTATCTCTTGTCATCTCCATTTGGGGCAACCTAGCCCAATGGCGAGAGTATCAAGCTTGGGAGGTAGCAGACTTGAAATATCGGGCATTGAAGATGGTTCTTCCATCTGACGACCCAAATGTTCGATACATCGAAAAGCATTTTTCTGTTTGCCGAGATGAGAGAGTTATAGATGATGTAAGAAATTGTGTTGCTGCCTACGAGGATTCTATTCGCCATCATCATGAAATGGTTGAAATGGCTACTTATAAAGATAGTATAGCCAATAAGCTTTTGCAAGAATCAAATCGCATAAAACGTGCTATGAAAAGCTCAAAATAAAGTTTCTGGAAACTAACTAAACTAAATGAGAGGGAAATAAACTTAATACATTCCCCTCTCATTTATTTAGTGTAATTTTGGAATATAATCTTTATCCCTTTATAATAAGGACATTGGGAGGATTGTCCGATTTTGAGGTAACGAATTGCCAACCGTTCTTGTTGCTGCATTCTGCTTTGATATGCTTTCTTGGCATCTCGTCTATGCTACAAAACGTTCTGAAATTTGCTGTGCTTTCACTAACGAGTGCGATTGTAACTGAATCAATATAGCAGAAATACGGTCTATTCTATTCATTTTGCATCTTTAATTTGAATATTTGAATCTTCAATAATAACAGCTTGTTTATTACTTATAGGAATAAGCTGCAACTTCTCATTATATAGTTGAACTATCTTTTCACCTTTTTTCTTGAATGGAAAATTTCCATAATGGGGAATCGTATAAAAATCGACCAAATCTAAAGAAGTACAGTCTTTCAATTCAGGAGCCTTTTCTATTGGATCAAAATTCACACTTCTCATATATTCTGCATCGGGAGAGGCTATTATTGCTCCGGCAGATTCCCCAATATACAGTTTACCCAATTTCACTTGTTTAGATATAATTTTATCAACACCTTTTCTTTTTAACTCTTGCAAAAGGAAAAATGTATTTCCACCTGTTATGTAGATATAATCGCATTTATGTAATATAGAAGATATTTCCTCTTTGGGCAGTTGGGTAATCTCGACTTCTTCAACAATCATTCCTGCTTCTTCTAAAGCCTTTTTCCCCTTTTTTACATAGAATCGTATTGGTTCTGTAAGGCTTGCAGTTGGTATAAAAGCTATAATTTTCCCTTGCAAATCTTCTTTGGCACAATCGACAAATAGATTAGCAACATCAGCAAATGATGAGCATAAAAATAATCTTTTCATATTCTATAATATTAAGTTTAATACTTTTTGATACAAAGATAGCGTCTTCTATGACAGCCCTATGTCAGTAAGTCTAAATATTGAAGAGTTTTTTCATCGAAAGTACTTATTTTTTATAAGTAAATGAGAATGAGATAAGTTTTTATCTCATAAAAAGAAGAGGTTACGAATTAGAAATATACAGAATGTAGCATCCTGCTGTGATTTGCATAACCATTCAAAGAACTCTTTCGGTTGCAAAGGTACGATATTTAATCGGGGATAAAGAATGTTTTAAGATTTTTTTGAGTATTTGCATCTTTTCGATGAGCCAAGGACAGCTCATGTTTCTTTCGAGGGCAACGACAATGCATCTTATAACTGCAACATCATAAGCCATAATGCCAAACTCATACATAGGGAAGATGGCAACTATTTTATGGCTACAGCCACTGTGAGCACACAGGGACAAAATACCCCAATATTGCAACAGTACATGAAAGTCGATGTCAGAATCATCGTCAGCAATAAAACGTTATGGCAACAGGTATTCGGATAAACTATATCCGAATACCTGCTGTTTGTTTTTGGATGCATATTGTGTCGGTAAGCATCAGATTTTACGCAAAAGTTCTAATTTCCATAAAATTCCTCTTGTAAATCATTGGATATTTAGAAAAATATCGTATCTTTGTCCCCGAATTAAGGCGTTCTTTGCATATTGCAAAATACAGAAACGAGCAGAAGGTCGCTCGTTTCCATATTGTTACCTATATAATATAGGCAAACGCCCAACTTCTTGATTTTCAATCAAAGTCCAATTTAGAGCGAGTTACATTATTAACCTAATCGCATCATCGGCTGCCATCTTAATCCTGACTGCAATCATAGGGGCATGCATCAGCCTACACCACTGTATGGAATGGGAAACCTACTGCGACGATGGCACCCTACCTTTATTGGCCATAAGGCACACGCAAAACATGATATTCCACGCCTATTACTGGATGGGCATTGCTTTCGTATGTTTATGCCTGATGACAGCCATGATGGTATGGTACTTCCGCCAACAACAAAAACGCCATCCGGAATTGGTCGATTTGATGGCAGACACGTCGGAATGCGAACTCCACAAGATACAAGTGAACATCTATACCAACGAAATCATCATAGACGGCATAGCCTACCCAAGCCGCTGCCAAGTGGTGTCCCTGTTGGACTACCTGATGAAACAGCCCACGCACGAAATCTCATTCACGGAACTCAATACCGTATTCAATGAGAATTTCTTTGACGGTTCGCCTGCTTCCAAACGGAGAATCAGCAACCTCAAATATGAAGTCAACGACTTGTTGAAAAGCGGAGGATTTGAAATGACCAAAGTTTCTGCCGACAGGTTTGCCTTGACCCCTATCAACCAAAGAGCATCCTGACATTGACAAAAAGTAAAACCGACCTCCACGAGACTCGCGTATTTCCGCCCCCTCACGGAAGTACCCGGAAATACGCGAGTCTCGCAGGGAGACGGAAAGACAATCTGACAGCCCTTGGGGATTTCCCGTGACATCCTGCACGCAGGAAAACAAATTGGAACGCAGAAGGGCGGGACAAAGGAAAAAAACCGAGGAGACGGACATGCCATTTTGACATCCGGCTTTTACAAACCAAAACACTCCAAATAGAATAAAACCACGCCTGAAAAGCATTTCCTTATCCCGTTTTCAGGTGCTTTCCGTCGCCATGCGCGGACATTCCCTCAACAACATGCGGAGAAAAAAAATGTTTTCTCAGCCGAACGAAAAACCATTCGGCTGAGACTGATTCTTAAAAATCCCCAACATAGTAAAAAAACAAGCCTGAAATGCTAAAAAATGTACCCCAAAGCACCTTGCGCCCCCTCTAAAACCTGCCGGTTTTCAGGGCATGCCTTAATCAAAAAACGTGGTTTTACTGTCAAAAAGACAGCAAAACCACGAAATATCGTCCATTCATGAAAGTTACCGACACGTTTACCCTTGGAGTCCGGCAGGCGCTTCCGCCGTCCCTTCCACTCCGCGCAACGGTTCGTTCTCTTCGGGAATCACCTTCTTGGCACTGGCCTTGGCGCCCAACTTGATAAGCTTGTTGGCCGCCCCCACCACGCTCAACCGCCCGTCCTTCAGCTTGTCGGCGGCCTTGGAAAAGGAGGACGAAGCATCTTGCAACTTCTGTCCCACAGTCTCGAAATGGCCGATAAAGTCGGCCACGCGGTCGAGCAGCATCCGGGCCGTATCATAGATGGCCTCCTGGTTCTGCGCCTGTTGCATTTGGGTCCACGCAATCTGGATGATGCGGAGTGCCGCCGTGAGGTTCTGCTCGCCGGTGATGAACACCCCTTTGGAAAAAGCCTCACGCCACAACTCCGGTGCTTCGGCCAACGCCAACTGGAGTGCCCCTTCGTTGGGCACGAACATGATGACGTAATTCAAAGCCTGACGCGGCAACTTGATGTACGCGCTGTAATCCTTGCGGGCCAATTCGGCCACATGCTGCCGCACGCTACGGACATGCCGCTGCAGGGCTTCGGCACGCGCCTCATCGGTCTCGGCGTTCTGGTAGTCCACGAAAGCCGTAAGCGACACCTTGGAGTCGATCACCGCATCTTTCCCGTCGGGGTAATGCAGGATGGTGTCGGGAATCATCCGCTTCCCGGACTCTTCGTTCAAGATGGCCTTGCCGGTGCGGTCGCGCAGGGTTACCTGCTTCTCGTAATGTATGCCTTCTTTCAGCCCTTGGCTTTCGAGCAATTCGTCCAGAATCAACTCGCCCCAATTCCCCTGCACCTTGTTCTCGTTGCGCAACGCCGAAGCCAGCTTGTCGGCCTCAGCCCCGATTTCACGCGTACGCCTCATCACTTCCTCGATGGCTTTCTCCAGCGAAGCCGTATTCTTGTTATGCGTGTCGCGGCTGTTGTCCATGGCCGTACGCATTTCCCGGATGGTCTCTTTCAACGGGTCTATGATAGCCGTCATCTGCACCGTGTTCTGCTGCGAAAGCTCACGGGTGCGCTGTCCCAATATTTCACGGGTAGCGTTCTGCAACTGCTCTTGCATGAGATTCAGTTGTTCCTTGAAACGGCGGTTGCGCTCTTCGGCCTCGCGCACCATCTGTTCGCGCACCAACACCAATTCCTTTTCCACCGTCTGCTTGTCGGCAGCCAACCCTTTGTTCTCGCGATTCAACGTCTCGCACCGTTCTTGCAACTCGGCCAAACGGTTCTCCATGCGCCCCTCGCGCTCCTTGAAATCCTGCGACTGCCGTCCTGCCAGTTCTTCCATGTCGAGACGACGTTTTTCCATCTCTTCCTCACGGGCCTGCAGCAGGGTCTGCAGGGAAGACACACGCGCCTTCGTCCACAAAAAAACAACACCGGCACCACATACCAAACCGGTGAAAAGCCATAAAAGTCCTGTCATTTCTTCTTTTTCCTTACGTTTTACAACAAAATTACATTTTTTAATGGATAAAGCAAAACGAACTTTGTATTTTTGCAGGACTAATCCAAAAAACAAACAGAAATGGAACTCATACCTGTAAAAACGACAGACCCGTATTATGCTGAAGCCGAACGGCTCATGACGGACGCTTTCCCGCCCGAAGAACGCCGTCCACTGGAGCGGCAACGCCAATACACCGACCACAACCCACTTTTCCACCCTCAAGTCGTTGTGGAAAACGGGACGTTTGCCGGACTGTTCAACTATTGGACCTTGGACGGGTTCCTTTATGGGGAACACTTGGCCACCTGCCCCCACTTGCGCGGCGGCGGACTGGGACGGCGCATCCTCGATGCCTTCATCCGGCAAGCCGGACAACCTATCGTGCTGGAAGTGGAGCCGCCCACAACCGACATTGCCGCACGGCGCATCGGCTTCTACCGCCGCTGCGGTTTCCGCCTGTGGGAACATCGTACTTATATGCAGCCTCCTTACGCCGCCGACCTCTCGCCGCTCCCCCTGCTCCTTATGGTGCACGGCGATTTGGACGAAGAGAAAGACTTTGAACGCATCTGCCACGAAATCCATACGAAAGTGTACGGATGGCAGGGAGGCAAGTTGGAACCCGAATCACCCTACAAATAAATCCGGTGCGGCGGAAAGCTTTCGCCGCACCGGATTTCCTTGCCGGCATCCCGTATTCCCGGGTCAATCCGTCTCGATACTGTTCAACAAGTCTGCCTTCCCCTCGTTAATCAGTTTCAATATCAATTCGCCGAACAACGTGTTTTGCCAAGCAAACCATGCACGGGTAAAGTTCTTCGGGTCGTTCTTATGGAAAGACTCGTGCATGAATCCCGTACCGGCATCCGTATTCACCAACATTTCCACACAGGCTTTGATTTCCTTGTCGTCACGGCTCGTAAAAGCCTTCATCATGATGCTCATCGGCCAAATCATATCGTAACCGACATGCGGCCCGCCGATGCCTTCGCCCGCCGTCCCTTTAAAGAAATAAGGATTGTCCTCGCTCCATATCAGCTTGCGGGTATTCTGATACACCGGGTCGTCCACTGGCACGTCACCCAGATAAGGCATGGCCAACAGGCTGGGCACATTGGCATCGTCCATGAGCAAACGGTTGCCAAAACCGTCCACCTCGAAAGCATACACCTTTCCGTAACGGGGATGATCGTATACGGCGTATTTCTTCAAGGCGGCCTCCACTTCATCCGCCAATTCACGGCATTCTTTGGCCAACGTCTTTTCATGGTTCACCTCGGTCAATATCTCGGCAGCCTTACGCAAGGAAGTCACGGCAAAGAAATTGGAAGGCACCAGAAACTGAAACGTGGTGGCATCGTCGGAGGGTCGGAAAGCCGAGGCTATCACCCCCACAGGCTTCACCGGATTGCCCCATCCGTTATTGGTCATGGTGTCGAGCGCACGCTCCGTCTTGCGTTGGAAATGATAGGGGCCGTTCCCATCCTTACGCTGCTGTTCCCGGAACGTCTGTAGAATGTAGGCCACGGCTTGCAGCCACTCGTCGGAGAAGACACTGGCATCTCCCGTCACCTTCCAATAATGGTAGGCCAGACGAATGGGATAACACAGCGAGTCGATTTCCCATTTCCGCTCATACACTTCGGGCTTCATATCCGTCATGTCGGACGCCCAATAGCTTCCCGTCGCCTCCTTATTGAAGGCATTGGCGTATGGGTCGATATTGATACACCGGAACTGACGGCGAATCACTCCGGCCAACATTTTCTTCAGTTCAGGATCCTCATTGGCCAACTGTACGTAGGGCCACACCTGCGCACCGGAATCCCGCAACCACATGGCATGTATATCACCCGTGTACACGAAGGTGTCGTCCGCCCCGTCGAAGTGGACGGTCGTATCCAACGTATTCGGGAAACAATTCTCAAACATCCATGCCAATTTCGTATTCGTCAACAGTTTCTTGGCACGTTGTATCTGTTCCTCCACAGCCTTGGACGTGAACAAACGTTTTTCAGGACGATGGCTCTTCCACGCGCTAACTTGGGTATTGTCCCGTTCGGCCACATACTCCTGCACTACGGCCGCCCGGGTCTCCACCGTCATTCCGGCAACCCCCACGGCGACTCCTACAATTTTAATAAGATTTAAGTTCATAACATTTATTGTGAATTAGTATTAAGTTGGGTTATCTTATAAAATAGATTTCCACCGTATGAAAACCCAAAGCACGGAACAAGGCCGTGAACTGATTGCGTGCATTGGCCTCTGCCCTACGCATATTTGATGGTGTCAGGCATTGGCGCAACATCTTCACGTAGGCACGGTCGTACAAATCTCGACGCACGTCATTCGACCACTTCCCACTCTCATAAAAAACCTTCGTACGGGCTTCGTCGATAAAATCCTTGTCCAACAAATGCACGGCCGGCAAACGGAGAGTCACGGTATCACCATGTGCCTGCGCCCATTCCCCGGTCACCCGGTTCATGTCGATGCCGATGCGGGGGACTCCGGTGTACACAGCCACCAAGCGGTCGTCGGTAAAAAATCCTTCGCGTAACGTATCGGCCACGACTTCAGACTGGACCGACAAGAATTCCCATTGCCCGATTTGTTCGATACGACGTATCTCCTGAGAGGTCAGCTCGATACGGTCATCAAAACCGGCTTCCACCGATATGCCTCCTTTACGGTTCCATTTTACCAACAACCCGATAAAGACTGCCAATACGACGGCCACGACCAACCACTTCAGTGCACTCAACCATTTTCCCATTTCATTTCAGTTTTTCAGTCCGTCCTTCACGTTCCAACAGCAACGGCATATCTGCCGCCGTAAAATCCTTACGGAAAGAAACCACTATGTTCCGCTCGTCATAGCCCAACCTCGTCAACATCGGCACCAACACGTGGGCCGCATTCTCGCGGGCCATCTCCAAAATGCCCAACTGCGGCACGGAAGCCAGAATCTCGTCTTCCCCCTGACGCGTAAAATCGGCCAGTTCCGCAGAAGTATAGTCCGAACGTGTCAAAGACACAAATTGCTTCACTTCATCGTGATTGATGCGCGAGGAGGTCACGACCACCCGTGGATCGGGCAAAGTGACCACAATACGGTCGCCCGAACGCAACACATTCTTCTCGCCGAACCCCGTGAAGTCAATGTAAGCTTTCAGGGTTACATCGAGAGGTATCATGACCTTGCGTTCGCCGATAGGCACTTTTACATCGAACGTCCGCTGAAAGAGATTCCCTTTCACCCGCAACGGGTCATCCTTCAAAACTAATTTATGCACTTCATATTCGGCCGTATACAGACGGGCACACTCCTTTACCTGCATAACCAAGGAGAGCGTATCGACCCGGACGGCCTCTGCTTTCGTCTCTTTCCCGCGACAAGCCGACAAAAGAGACAGGCACAAAACTATGACAAAACAGAACGTTATTTTCATTGCAAATGCTTGGGGGCTTCAAAGATAGGCATTTATGGAATAACAGGCAACAAAAGAAGACCTAAAAATATAACAGACAAGCTTGTCCAACTCGCCTTTTTTTTGTTCCTTTGTGAAACGGTTGAGAAAAAGAAGAAAATGCAGACACATTTCAAATTCCTATGTATGGCATGCACCGTACTGCTGTGCTACAGTTGCGGTGGAAATAACCCGCAAACCGTCAGCGGATACAGTGAATATGAAAAACCGGACACGACAAATTCCGTGCAGGAAATGAAAGACTATCATTACAGTGCAGAAGTCAAAGTCGGACAAACGCGATATACGTACGACATCGTACGGGAGGTAAACGACACGCTTCCGTTAGTGACGGGGGACGGCGGCGAACGCTATGCCGACAACTATATCCGGTTGCGCGTGAACCGCGAAGGAAAAGAAATCTTCAATAAAGCCTTTACCAAAAACCACTTCAGAAACTATATGGAAAAAGGCTTCATATCCCATGCCATCTTGGAAGGAATGGCTTTCGACAAAGTGGACGGCAACAACCTGCGCTTCGCTGCCAGTGTCAGCTACCCGGCTTCGGACATCTACATCCCGTTGTCCATTACCATCTCGCCCGACGGCAATTACCAAATAACGAAAGATGAAGTCTTGGACACGGTGGTAGCCACAGACTCTACGGAAACGGGAGAATAAATCCGACACGAGGTTGACAACAGACAAAAAAGGAGGTGAAGACATGATAGTCATTAAAATAAGCCGTGGCGCAACCCAACGCATAATATGGATTCTGGCCCTCCTGGTTCTGGCCGGGGGACTTACGGTGGCTTTCTTCCACCTGCGTGACAAAATCTTCCCCTCCACCACGTTTGAACTGAATGACGAATTAGGGGGAAACATCTTCCCATCCCTGATTCTTTCCACAGCCACTACGGACACCCTCATCGTAGCCCCCACGGAAAAAGGCGCGTTGGGCAATCCCAAATCGGGAATCTCGATACAAATCACAAGTCCCGTAAAAGACGCCCGCCTCCATGTTGAGGTGGCAGAAACACCGTTTTTCAAACGTTCCGTATCGGAATTCATCCTTCCCGAGGAAGGAAAGGCTTACACGGTGTATCCCGACATTCTTTGGAACTACGACGCTTTACGCAACAACACACAGGCCGAACCCATCACCGTGTCGGTGGAAGTACAAATCAAAGACCGGGAGGCAAGCCAACGCGTACGCACGTTCTCCGTGCGCAGCATCAATGAATGCCTCATCGGCTACAATGACAAGAAGAACCGCTTCCACAATACAGGCGTCCTGTTTGCCGCATACGTGAACGAGGATAGTCCGTTGATAGACAAAATCCTGCGGGAAGCCTTGAACACACGTATCGTCAACCGTTTCATGGGCTATCAGAACAAGCGTAAAGACTACGTGGACAAGCAGGTTTATGCCCTATGGAACGTGCTGCAACGGCGCAAGTTCCGTTACAGTTCGATTTCATACAGCAGTCTTTCGAGCAACGTGGTCTATTCCCAACGCGTACGGACGTTGGAAGACGCCTTGGCTTCTTCGCAAATCAACTGCGTGGACGGCAGCGTATTGTTCGCCTCCCTGCTCCGCGCCATCAACATCGACCCGATATTGGTGCGTATTCCGGGGCACATGTATGTTGGGTATTACACCGACCGCAGTCATAACCAGGCTAATTTTCTGGAGACTACGATGATCGGAGATATAGACCTGGATGATTTTTTCCCCGAAGAAAAACTGGATTCCACTTCCGAAGGCAAGTCGCAGGAGGAAATGTCGCGGCTCACTTTCGAGAAATCCAAAGAGTATGCCCGTCGTAAATACTCGGCCGACAGCGCACGTATCCACACGCTCCCACGGCAATACATGTTTCTGGAAATCTCCAAGGCATTAAGACGGAAGATACAACCGTTGGGCAAATGAAACAGTTTCTAAAAAAGGAGATGGCCTCTCGCAAAGCCATCCCCTTCAAGTTCCTGAAAAAATATCTACCGTCCACTCCTACGAAACGAATTTTCGTCTCTGCCCGCGCACGGTTCAACCTTCCTGCGACGGATAATGCAAATTGGCGTCCGTCATCTGTTCCAGCACTTCATGGAGGTATTTGGCAGACTCCCATTTAGCCATCGGCAAGTCCTGCAACAAATAATTGCCGCAGTCGTGCGGGGTTGCCCCAGGAACTTCCCCTTCATATTCCGCAATGAAACGGAACGTTTCTTTCATCAGTTCCACAATATCCTCCGACTGCAAGTCCCCTTTCATCAGCAGGTAATTTCCCGTCAGGCACCCCATCGGCCCCCAATACACAATCTTATCGGACCATACCGGATGATTGCGCAGGAACGTGGCCGCCAGATGTTCTATCGTATGCAACGCACCTTGCCCCAAAGCCGGCTCACGGTTGGGTTCTTTCATGCGGACATCGAACGTGGTCACTGCCTCACCTCCCACTTCATCTTTACGAGAGACGTAAATGCCCCGCAACAAGTGAATGTGGTCAATCGTAAAACTTGGAATTTTCTTCATTGGATTTATATGTTTTTTCGGATTAAGACAAAGAAGAAGGCAAACCCTCCAAGAAGGTACGTACTACCCCGAAAGATCGGTCGGCCATCGTTTCCCAAAAATTCTCGTACTGCTGCCAGTGCGCATCGGCTCCCGGCGTGTCGCTGATAATCCGGAAACTGATGAAAGGCACGCGGTAGAGGTGGCAAACCTGAGCTATGGCAGCCGATTCCATGTCTACGGCCAATCCCTCCGGGAATTCGGCCTTTATGGCATCCAACTCGGCGCGTTCCGTAATGAACTTGTCACCGGTACAAATCAACCCGGCATGCACGGGTACGGAAGCATCTAAAGAAACAGCTACGGAAAGCAAACGCCCGTCACAAACAAACCTGGCCGGCATATCTTGTATTTGTCCGACCTCGTTCCCGTTACCACACCACACATCGTGATAAACGACTTCCGAGGCTGCCACGACTTCCATCACCCCGGCTTTTTCGTCGATGCCTCCGGCCACTCCCGTACTCACCACCACATCCGGCTGCATGTGGGCCATCAGTTCGGACGCACCAACGGCTGCGTTCACTTTCCCAATACCACACTCCATGATATATAAGGTGTTCCCGCCCAACCGTCCTACGGTATACTCAAAAAGTCCATGCTGTTCCGTACGCATTCCCTTGACCAACCGGGCCAACTGTTCGCGTTCGGAAGCCATCGCTGCAATAATTCCTATTTTCATTCGCCATCGTCTTTATTTCCTTGCAAAAGTACAACTTTTCCACCACTAATTCAATATAACTGGAACAATCGGTTGTTCTTTCACATCGTCTATCGCAACAGAACGGTACTTTACACGGGCAAAATCTATGGCCTTCAAGTCGATACTTCGGATCTCGCTGTTGTACATGGTGCGGTAATAAAACACCAAACCTGTCATATCCGTGGCTGAAGTCCACTGCGTGGCACTCGGAATATCCACCGGCACCTTGGCATCTGCAAATTCAATCCCTACAGGAATGTCGAAATTATTCAATATCTGGAAAGCCTGCAGCACCGTCTTCCGCGCCGTAGCCTGCATGGGAGAAGAAGTCTGATAGAAAGCCGCACGCACAAAACGGGACGGAGGCGTCACGTCGCCGGGAATCCCTAAAAAGCCGCTGCCCGCGCCAAAAGCTGCAAGTTTCACCTTGCCAAACGGTTTGGCCTCTGCCCCTCCGGCATACAGATTTACATAATTGTTCAGGTTCGTCATCTGCCATTCAAAACCTGGAGAGTTGGTAAGCACGCCTAATTCATTTTCATAAAAATGAGGAATGCCGCCCACAATCTCTAACACGACCTGTCGTCCCGAAGCGTCCGCAATACGCCAATGGACTGTAGAAGCACGTGGGTCGGATGACACTACATGTACTTTTCCAAGCGCCTCTTTTACCTCATCCACCGTCTTGAACCGAGACAACATCCAAGGTACAAGTTGCAAATCGGACAATGTACTCTCACGTTGCCCCTCACCGTACGCTTCATAACTACCGTAGTGAGGGAAGTAAAACAAACCGGCAGCCAGTCCGGCCTCATTCAGTCCATCGGCCACAAAATCCTCCAACTCCACGGCTATCCCTACATAACCGTATGCCGCCGTAAATTTCAATCCGTTTTTTTGTCCTCCAGGCACATATGATTGTTGCACATACCCCCGAGGAACAACCACATAACGGCTGTTCAGGTAGCTGCCGCCCCACTCTATGGTACGAGCCAAGACAGTGGCGCCGTCCTGCGACTTCAACGTAATTCCCGTACATGCCTCAGCAGTATGCGGAACACACAGCCCAACCGCCGTAACGGCAAGCCCGAAAACCATCCCCTTTATTATTTTATTCACATTCCTCATCTTTTCAATATTTTATATGGTTATATTTCGAAAGGTACGAAAAAAAACATACTTTTGCAAGCATAATCCAGTATTATATTTTCCAGCTTCACAAAGATGCAACGCTTGTATGCCTTCTTATTATTGTTCCTAAATGCAGTATTATGGGTTCTTGTCGCAATCATCAGCCCCCTATATTTGTTATTGCATGCCCTCTACCAAACATGCAAACGATGCTTCGTACACCCCGAATTCCCCCGGAAGAGACTCGAATCCCTCATTAAAACTTATCTTAGAAAAGGGTAAGTAAGACTTGAAATATCCGGCCTCTCTACTCAAATAAAAGTATACAAACAAAAGGACTCCCTCCATCAACTTTTGGAAGTTGATGGAGGGAGTCCGCATCTATTAACTAACACCTAATGTAATTACTTCACTTCCTCAAAATCAACAGTATCTCTGTATGAGCAACTTACGCACACGTGTTGCAATTATATCGCAAATCCGAAAATAAGCATCCATAAGCAACACACGCTCTTGCTCACAAAAGTACGATTTTTATTCATAAACAACGAGACATAAACGCATAAAAATCAAAAGAAAGCGATGTTTTTAACAGATTCTTCGGTTTTATCCTTACCTTTGTGTATGATATTGGGATATTATACCCGAACAACAATAAGGAAACTATGCAAATACATAACAATACATTGATAGTGGAATGCTCGGCTTACGATTTCAAGGAAATGCTGGAACGTAAGAAAGTAAAGTCATGGCTTAAATCCGTGTCGGCTTTTGCCAATACGGACGGTGGCAGTTTGTTTTATGGAGTGAATGATGACGGTGTAATTGTAGGGTTGGAGAATCCACAAGCCGATGCTGATTTTATCAGTGAAATGATGAAGGCACGACTTGACCCTGTGCCGGAAGTTCAGCTTATTCCGATAGAACACGAAGGGCATACCCTGCTTGAAGTGAAAGTAAAGGCAGGAACGCTTACACCTTATTACTATTATCAGGATGGGACACGTACCGCATATGTACGGGTTGGCAATGAAAGTGTAGAATGCAACTCCCAACAATTACTTTCGTTGGTATTAAAAGGCACGCACATGACATGGGATTCTCTTCCTACCCAAGTGGATGCCGGCAAACATTCTTTCATCATCCTTGCCAATACTTTCCGTGAGCAAACCCATCAAGAATGGAACGACAAGTATCTGGAATCATTCGGACTAGTAACTCCTGACGGCAAACTGACCAATGCAGGATTGCTGTTTGTGGATAATTGCACGGTATTTCAATCGCGTATTTTCTGCACCCGTTGGACTGGACTCTATAAGGATGATGCCATCAGTTCCGTAGAACATCGGGCTAACCTTGTGCTGCTCTTAAAATATGGTATGGATTTCATCAAAAACTATACCATGAGCGGCTGGGTGAAGATGCCAAACTATCGCCTTAACCTCCCCGACTATTCCGACCGTGCCATCTTTGAAGGACTGGTAAACCACCTTATCCATAGAGATTATACTATAATGGGCGGTGAAGTACATATCGACATTTATGATGACCGCGTAGAACTGGTATCACCTGGTGCTATGCTTGACGGTACACAAATTCAAGACCGTGACATATACAAAGTGCCGTCCATGCGTCGTAATCCTGTCATTGCAGATGTGTTCACACAGTTGGATTATATGGAGAAACGTGGTTCCGGTTTACGCAAAATGCGAGAGCTTACAGAGAAATTACCTAATTTCTTGCAAGGCAAAGAACCGCAATATCAAACGGAAGCGACCTCTTTCTACACCACGTTCTATAATTTGAACTGGAACGAAAGCGGAAGAATACCTGTAGAGGAAGTAGCCAACAGGGTAAATAGTACCCTCGAAAAGTACCCTGTAAACGAAGAAAGTTCGGTCGAAAAGTTCGGTGTAAACACAAAAGAGTTCGGTGTAAATGAAGAAAGTTCGGTCGAAAAGTTCGGTGTAAATGCGGATAAGTTCGGAGATACATCGGAAACACAGAAGAAAGTCAGTAAAACTGCACAAAAGATAATCGACCTCGTTATTTCAGATCCTTCAATCACAGCTGATAATATGGCCAACAAGATTGGTGTAACTAAACGCGCTATAGAGAAAAATATCAAGAGCCTTAGGGGTATGGGAATTTTGGTTCACGAAGGTTCAGACAAGGCTGGTTATTGGCGCATTATTGTTAAACCATAAACAGAACAACAAACCTATGGAGACCTCTTTCATACCACTCTTTGCAATCATAGCCGTTTTGATTATCGCCTTTTTGTTTGCCTCTTTGCCACAGGTAAACCATAAAACGCGATACCGAGTGCTTTATGCAATAGCCATTATCATGCTATTAACTGTTATCCCTATTAGTGAATATATGGCTGGTGGCATACAAAACTCAAGTAACAATTATCTGCTTGTCCTAATATTCGATATTGCAGTAGGATATTTCTGTATGTACATTGCTGCTTTGCTAAAATTCAACGTTCTTAAACGAAAGAACCAAGCATTAGAAAACGCCTTGACAGAAAAGCAACAAGAAAATGTAGCAATCCTATTGGAGCATCAAAACGAAAAACAACAAGCACTCCGGCAAAGAGAGCTTGAATGGTTAGCTGGGAAAATAAAGATGTTTACCGAAGAAGAACAGGAAGCTATTCTTGCCAGTGCTCTATCATTTGCTGAACATGACTTGATAGTTGCTCCCTCAATAAGCATACAACCTAAAGAAACATGTAGTCAGCAAGAACTAATGTACTTTGTCTGCTCTGCTTTTTACAATATGGATAAAAGTCGTAGTGAAGTTGTGGGTTTCTTATATAAAGTTTTTCCTCTCTATTTTCCAGCAGGAGAAAGTGCATTGGCTAAAAAGATGCCGGGATTGGAAAAAGTAAAAGAGAGGAGAGAGAAAGAATGTAATTAGCGCATATTTTCAAACCATAGAATAGAATTAAAATGAATAATACACTTATAGATAATTCCATAGAAGCACTTTCAATGACAACAACATTGAGAAAATGCTTAGCCATTGATGGTATTAAAACAGTTAGTATTGCCACAGGCTATTGGGATATTCCCGGTTTAGCTATACTACAAGAAAATTTGAGGTCTTTCATTGAAAAAGAAGGAACAACGCTTCGTTTACTTATAGGAAAAGACCCTTATATATACGTAAATCAATTAAAGTCACCTAAATATAAAGATGCAAATTATCCGCTGGACTTCATAAAAACTGATATCCACGAACTTAATGTTACTGAGGAATATAAAGATGCTATACGTCTGCTTCTTGATTATTGTACGGAAAACAATGATTCAAAGATTCAGATTCGTGTATTTCGAAAAAATGAAAATGACGAAACTCAATTTTTACATTCTAAGTGTTACATCTTTGACGGAAAGTCAAACGGCATTGGTATTGGTATCGTGGGTAGTACAAATTTTACACAAAAAGGATTACAAGGTAACGCTGAATTAAACTATATTGAAACAGCTCCAAATCAAGTGTTATCGCTTGATGAAATACCTGGTAATAAATCTCATTTGATATGGTTTAATGAAAAATGGGAAATATCTGAACCTTGGAACAAACAATTCTTAGAACAAATCCTTAAATCTGCACCTATAACAGATGACGTGGAAAAAGAACGCAAAAGTGAACAACAATCATTCACTCCATACGAACTATATATCAAATTGCTACAAATTAAGTTTGGTGACATTGTAGACAAATCACTCGGACAACAGATAGAAACTTATCTGCCAGCGAACATCCACAAACTGGAATATCAAATAGAAGCTGTCAAGAGGTGTATCGGCATTATGCACGAACATGGTGGCTTTATGTTGGCAGATGTGGTGGGACTTGGCAAGACGATTATTGGTACGCTCATCATCAAGCGTTTCTTGTCCGTACCAGAAGACGATGGACGAGAACGTAAAGTATTGGTCATTACTCCTCCTGCCATTCAATCGGGTTGGAAGAAGACTATAGCCATGTTCGACAAAAATTCTGACGAGAAGATTGCGCCATACATTGACTTCATTACAACTGGACGCATCGGAAATGTTGCCGAAGATGAGAGCTGCGAAGATGACGATGACGACAGCCGCGATTCTGGCGATTTTGGTGGAACACTCCAAGAAAAGAATTATGGCTTTATTGTCATTGACGAAAGCCATAAGTTCCGCAACAGTGCCACATTGATGTACCAGTCTCTTGATGAACTGATACAGAAGATTTGTTCTAATACAGGGGTATATCCATACGTGGGTCTTCTTTCTGCCACACCGCAGAACAACCGACCAAATGACTTGAAGAATCAGATTTACCTTTTTGAGAGAAACCACAATGACAGTACATTGAAGAAGGCTGAAAGTGGTAATATCGAAAGGTTCTTTGCAGATGTCAACCGAGAATATGAATCGCTGATAGATAGAAGCAACGACATACCAGCAGATGAGCGCCGCCAACGCTTGGATGCCGTGTCAAAGAGACTACGTGATTGCGTGTTAAGTGATATTCTAGAACGCCGAACAAGAACTGACGTTGAGAAATATTACAAGGATGATATGGAATCACAAGGCTTGATATTTCCCAAAATTGTTGGACCTAACAATCTTGAATACATCATGGATGACGAGTTGGCTCAACTGTTCTCTGATACTATGACAATCATTGCTCCAACGGAGGCAGAAAAGTTGCAGACTGACGAGTGGTTAAAATATTTCCGCTATCGTGCCATTGAATATTTTACTGACCCTGCCAACGAAAGAAAACATACTGGTCGAGGCAATCGTGGTGTCAACGACGTTGCCAAGCAGCTTGCAATCATCATGCAGATTCTTCTTGTGAAGCGTCTTGAAAGTTCGTTCACTGCTTTCACCCAATCCCTGTTGAACCTGCGACGTTACACAGAGAACATGATTAAGATGTGGGAGAACGACACAATTTTCGTTTGTCCGCAAATTGACGTGAACAAAGAACTTGACTATGAAACCAAAACATTGAAACGTGGTAGACGTGTTTCGTTTAATGATTGTGTAGAAGAAATCAGAGCCAAGATAACAAAATTGACGGAACAAGGGCGTAACGAGAAGGGACAGAATGCAGAATATAACCGCAAAGACTTCAAGGAGGAATACTATATCCAACTGAAAGAAGACTTCCGACTCATTTCTAATCTCTATGATCGATGGGCAAAAAACCCACAAGACCCGAAATTTGATGCATTCAAAGAGAATATCAAGCCAGAATTGTTTAATCCACAAAAGAATACCTCTGGAAAATTGGTTATCTTCTCGGAAGCTATAGACACAGTACAATCGCTTGCGAGAGCGGTAAAGGCAAAGGGTTATAAGGCACTTGTCATTACTGCTGCCAATCGTGATGAGATGGAACACACGATTGAGGAAAATTTCGATGCCAATTACGAAGGTGTTTGGAAGGATGACTACAATGTTATCATTACAACAGAGGTCTTGGCAGAAGGTGTGAACCTCCACCGTGCCAATGTTATTCTGAACTATGATACTCCTTGGAACTCCACTCGCCTGATGCAGCGCATAGGTCGTGTAAACCGTATCGGCAGTAAAGAGCCTTTTGTCTATGTTTATAACTTCATGCCAAGTGCAGAAGGCGATGCGCAGATTCAGTTGGTTCGCAAGGCACATACCAAGTTACAATCCTTCCATGTCCTGTTTGGTGAAGACAGTAAGATTTTCTCGGAAGAGGAAAGTGTGGTACATTACGATATTGCCAAAGCTGTTGACGGTGAGGAATCACCTTTGCAGAAGTATGTATATGAACTGAAACAATACAAGGATACTCACCCTGAACGTTATCTGCAAATAGAACAAGCTGATAAAGACTGGCAGATAGCACAGGCTGCAAGTGGAACGGCATATTTCATAGTAAAAGCACCACACTCTGCAAGGCTTGCAATTAGAATACGTACAGAAGCCGAGGGTCTGTATAACGCCAAAATAATTTCTTTGCTTGAACTGCTTGAAGATATGCGTGTGAAAGAAAATGCCAAACGTGTTCCATTACCAGATAACTGGCGACAGCTTTCGGCAGAAGCCATAAAGACTTATAACCAATACTTTGTCCGCATCAACAAGTCAAGGGCTGGTGACAAGGCTACGGCTGCAAAAGAAATGTTGGTGAAAATTAACAGCACACCTAGTTTATCACTACAATCCAAGATTTTGCTGAAAAATGCTCGTAAGTTTATTGACCGAGGAAGTTTTGATATTATCAAAAAAGTATTGGCTATTGGTCAAGAATTAGAAGAGCGGGGGTTACGTCTCTTTGCCATAGAGCAACAAGATATAGACGAGATTCTGGAGCGAGAAATCGGCAAACTCGTAGCCCATGTGGAAAGTAAACAAGGCGAAGCATCTATTGTATTAGGAACCATCAAGTAAACAAATACCCCCATGAATAAGGAGTCATTAAAAGAATATTTAAGCAGCCGATATCAAGGCTGGAGTTCGTTCCTCAACAATGTTATTTTTCCCATTTTCGGTGAAGATGACTTTGAGGATGGTTTTGAAACAGAGCTTTTGGAGAGTCAGCCCGAACGAAGACAACTGGCAGAAGCGACGGGAATACGCAGCATCAAGCAAGTTGGAATGATGTATGTTGGCGTTGAACCTTTACAGATTTTCGATGTGACAGTCAGCGACCGGGTTATGATGGAGCATAACCGTGTGAACATCCAGCGGCTCATCCGTGCTGTCATGGATCAATTCTCTTGTGCCTTCATGCTGTTCCATTACGAGGATGATACTCGTTGGGATTGGCGTTTCACCTATTGCCGAAAGAGTGGCAACAAAGAAGAATCCACCGACAGCAAACGCTATACGTTCCTGCTGGGGCCTGGTCAGTCATGCCGCACGGCAACTGACAACTTCATAGCTCTATACGACAAAAGGAATTCTCTTGAAATTAAAGACATCGAAAATGCATTCAACGTTGAAGCTCTTTCTAAAGAGTTCTTTGGGAAGTACAAGGCTCAATACGAAGCTTTTGTCAATTACATGGTTGACCCTACAAACGGAATGCGTCAACACTTCATTGATACAGGCTTTGACCATACGGGTATGGCTGCTGACAAAATTCGTGACCGTGAGGAAAAACCCATTCGTGACTATGTGAAGAAACTTCTTGGACGCATTGTGTTCCTGCACTTCCTCCAAAAGAAAGGCTGGCTTGGCGTTCCTGCAAGCAAGGAATGGGGCGAAGGCGATCGTGATTTCATGCTGAATATTTTCAAGAATGCAAATGAACGTCAAAAGGAAAACTTTCTTGATGACATATTAGAAGACTTGTTTACAGAAGGTTTAGACCGTAACCGTTCAGATCAGGGCGACCTTTACGACACAAAAGTAGAAGGCTTCCGCAACTGTCGTATTCCATATTTGAACGGCGGTCTGTTTGAACGTGACATTCTTGACAAGAAGCCCAGTCATTTTCCTGCCAGCTATTTTAATGGCCTGCTGACAATGCTCTCGCAGTACAACTTTACCATCGATGAAAATGACCCAAACGATGCAGAAGTGGGCGTTGATCCAGAAATGCTTGGACGCATCTTTGAAAACCTGCTGGAGGACAACAAGGATAAGGGTGCATTCTATACGCCGAAAGAGATTGTGCAGTACATGTGCCGAGAAAGCTTGATAGCATATCTGCAAACAGACATGAGGGAAGAAGACAAGGAGTGTATACGTCAGTTTGTGACAACTCACGATGCATCCCAGCTGGGCGAATTAAAGGAATACATTGATCAGAAACTGTACGATGTGAAGATATGCGACCCTGCAATTGGCTCTGGTGCTTTTCCAATGGGATTGCTGCGCGAACTGTTCTTCTGCCGTTCTGCTATTGAGCCAAACATTGTAGAGAATGCAGCTAACATTAAACGTCACATTATCCAAAACAACATTTATGGTGTTGACATTGAACGTGGAGCAGTGGATATAGCCCGACTTCGTTTCTGGCTCTCACTGATTGTTGACGAAAAGTCACCAGAGGCTCTGCCTAACCTTGATTTCAAGATTATGCAGGGGAATTCCCTTCTGGAGCAATATAAGGGTGTTGACCTTTCAACGATGACAGAAAAGAAAATAGGAGCTGGTGAAAGTCTAACTTTCTTTGATAGCATGTTAGATGTTTATCGCAAAAATCTACGCGACAAACTTACTGAATATTACGCTTGCCCTGAACATGACAAGAAAATGCAGCTGAGAAAGGACATTGCAGATATTGTAAAGCAGGAACTCGTTGAACAAGGTATTCATATTGATTTTGAAGATATGGACTTGTCTGCAAACAGTCAGTTCTTCCTCTGGCATACCTGGTTCCATGATGTTTTCTCACGACCCTCAAATGGGGGCGGATTCGACATAGCCATTGGTAACCCACCATACATCAGTGCGCCAACACAGATAGCATCACCAGAATTGAACGAACAGCGGCAGCGTATAGTGGCAAGCAAGAAGTATAAATCGCTTAATGAGAAGTGGGATTTGTATGTTCCTTTCATGGAACTTGGTATGCAGTTACTATGCCCCAATGGAGTATTTTCTATGATAGTCCCATATCCTTTGACAAATCAAAAGTATGGAAAGAAACTCCGTAAGATGATTGTAGAAGAGTATCGTTTGTTGGAAATAGCCGACCTAAATGGAACAAAGATTTTTGAGAATGCCACAGTGAGTAACTGTATTCCATTTATTCAGAACAGTCAACCAGAGGGTGAACTTCGCATCACACAAATCTTTGAGGACAAGACCATCCGTGAAGTGTTAAGCAAATCTCCAAAGGCATTAAAACTGGACAAGAAGAATTATGTTTGGAACTTGACAGAAGAGGAAAGAACAGGAAACCGTTTTGCTAATATGAATGTATTGGGTGACTTCTGCTATATAAGCGTAGGAATGGTTGTTAATGCCAATGAGAAGGATGCCCAAGGAGCATTCAAAAAAGAAGATTTGATAAGTGACACATACGATGCTATCCATTGTAGAAAGTATATTGAAGCAAAGGATATAGACAAATTTCAAGTCAAACGTGTACGCTATCTTGAATGGAACACGGAACGCTGCCCAGAGAAACTACGCCGTCCAACTTTTCGCGAGTTGTATGACCGTCCAAAACTTATCATGAATTGTTTAGGAACTATCAACGTGATAATAGATGCAGAAGAACACTTTCTGCATAATCACTCTATCTACTGTGCTATTCTTTGGAAAGATTTGAAAGATGTTAGCAATAAAAGCATATCTTCTAGTGTAAAGAAATTCAGTAAACATAGCCGTGAAGCTATGGAATCTCTGTCTGAGAAGGTCGACCTGTATTATTTGCTTGGCATCCTTAATTCTTCTATGGCAGACCAGCTGTTGACAGACCAACGAGGCGGTGACTATCACATATATCCAGAACATATTCGTAATCTTCCAATACCTGTTCCGCAAAGAGAAATACAAAACGCTATTGGCGAAATTGCAAAACAGATTCTTCTTATTCGAGAAACAAATACCGATTACTCTGAATTGGAAGAACAGCTCAATAATCTTGTGGAAGCATTGTATCAATGACATATTGTTGACCCTCAAAAGAGGGCTTCGATATTGTCATTGGCAATCCACCGTACGGAGCGAAATACGACAACCAAACAAAGAGGTATTATAAGAATACCTATGTGACGGCAAATAGCATCCGAGGATTACAGAAGGGGTCTCTTGATACATATACACTATTCATAGAATTGGGATACAATCTGCTTAGGAAGAATGGGAGTTTTGCCTATATCGTTCCAATATCCTTGACATCAAGTGATTCCCTAACAGGCGTACACCGTCTTTTGATGGGAAACTGTGATACCATATACATATCATCGTATGCAGTACGTCCTAAGCCTGTTTTTGAGAACGCTGTAGTAAACACTTCGATACTTCTTTTTAAGAAGACTGAAACGCCATGTCAGTATCTTTTCTCAACCAAGATGCACAGAAGAGGGAATGAGTTTGAATTACAAAGGCTCATTGATAATTTGCAATTTGTTGATGTGAAAGGGCAAACACTTTATGGTCGTATTCCAAAGATAGGTTCTGAAATAGAGAAAACCATCTTAAACAAACTCTTCAACTATACAAAGTTAGGATCTCTTATCAAGACTTCAGGGAGTCCAATCATATATAGGTTTGCAGGAGGGCGATATTTCAAAGTCGTAACAAATTATAGTACCGGTTCATCAGCAGAGAGAACTATCTATTTCGCTAATTCCAAAATCGCAGATGCTGTTGGCTGCGTACTCAGTAGCAGTTTGTCATTTTGGTTCTATCAGATTTTTTCTGATAATTTAAATTGGAAGACATACGAGATAGAGAATTTCACAGTTCCACAGCTCTCAGCTGAGGATATTGACTATCTTGACAAGTTGTATTCTCGTTATCTTTCTGACATAGAGGCAAAAGCTAATATCAGAATAACTTCTGGAGAGTCCACCTATAATGTTGATTCATTCAAGGAATACAAAATTGTACGCTCCAAAGCCATCATTGATGAGATAGATGACTACATCTGTCCGCTATACGGATTGACGCAGGAGGAAACCGATTTTATCAAAAATTACGAATTAGAATTTAGGTTGGCTGGAGAATGAATGATAATTGGAGGATAATCCCTCCAATTATCATAATCTTTCCTTTCAGAATTAATGCTTATTCAGCATTTCGATATTGATAGTCATAATTGATTAAAAATTTTATTTCAATCTCAGATAAACCATATTTTTCTCCAATAAATTTATCAATTGCATCAATATGCATTTTAGATTGTCTTGCAAAAAAACATTTCAGTCCCGTTTTAGTTGTCTGGCTCTTTGAATATAAATCATTAAGATAAGTATCATATAAAGTATTTATTTTATCAAGTTCTTCATCTGAAAATGATTCGAATGGGATAGGAAACATTTCTAATTCGGATGATCGTAGGTTATGCCAATCTGAGTGTATCAGCCAAAACCAATAGAAAAGGTTACTTGACAAGGCTGCTCCTACAAGACTTTGATATTTTTCTCTGACTTTCAATTCCCCTTCTGCAGAAGAATGAGTAGGAATCTTAGTTATTATTTTATAGTACCTACCACCTGCCTTCCGGTAATAAATAGGTAAACCTTCTCGTTTATACACATCTTTTATTGTTGTGACACAACGCTCTAATTTGCATAATATTCCTAATTCTATTTCATTGCCTATCTTTGGAATTCTCCCATTGCGAATATGATGAAGGGCATTTACAAACTTTAGGTCATCTAAGAGTAACCACAGAGATTCATCAGAATAGCGTTTGTTGATATGCGTAGTCATAATTCTTGTGGCCTTGTTGCTGGATTTTTTAAAACTAATAATGGATACTTGTTGTTCTGCACTTTCAAATATACGGCGTGGTCTGTCTCCATATGAACTGACATAGATTTCGTCACAGTGATTTATTAGTAGTCTATGAAGTCCTGACATTGCATCGGAAGCAGTAACACTTAGTGGAACAATAAAGATTGCATTTCCTTTAGTGTGTAATATTTGGTAACCTAAATCAATGAAAAGCGAAAAAGTATCTAAAGATCCTTTTTGTATATTAGGTATAGTTTGAGCAGATGTAAATATATGTTTGAAGCATGCTTTGTCTATAGATGAAATTTTAGCACCGTACGGTGGATTGCCAATGACAATATCGAAGCCCTCTTTTGAGGGTCGCTTCTGTAGTACATAGAAATCAATGATAGATACCATACTCTTCCCATCCTTCTTGTTGACAGTTTATAGGCAAATGAAGCCCCGTATAAACGAGATAACGATATAATGTAGTTTTTGATACTTTCAATCTTTTAGATATAACTGTTTTTTCTGTTCCTTTAGCCAATTCTTTTACAATATAATCGTGCTTGTTGGCACATTTGGGATTAAGTCTACAACGAAAGCCACGACAATGTCCGAGCATTGCCCCTTCTGCTTTTTTTCTCGCTAACGCCTCTTTTGTACGTTGACTGATAAGATTGCGTTCAATCTCAGCTGACAATCCGAAAGCAAAGGCAAGGACTTTACTTTGTATATCTTCCCCAAGTCTATAGTTATCTTTAATTGTCCATACCTTACATTCTTTTGTCATACAGATATTCAAGATTTCCATAATCATAAAAAGATTGCGTCCAAGACGTGAAAGCTCACTACAGATGATAATATCATCTTTGCGTACTTTACGCAGTAAACGTCCAAGCTGTCGTTTTGTGTAATTTTTCGTTCCACTAATAGTTTCTTCAATCCAATCGCCAATTGTCAACTCATTATTATTACAGAAATTACTTATCTCAAAACGTTGGTTTTCTACAGTTTGTTTGTCACTGCTTACTCTAATGTATCCGTAAATCATAACTCTTAAAATTATATTAATATACACCAATATAAAAAATTCCTTCACAATTGATTAAAATGTAAAGGGATAAATTGGAGCAAACAGTATATACGTAGAAGCATATACTAATTTTCCCCTTTTATTGCTATCTGCTTTTCTATCAAGTTCTGATTCTGTTCCTTCACTGCTCTATACATAGAATAATACGCAAAGCTCTCTTCCTTATACTTCATACTACTAACAGAAACAGCAACGGCCCATATCATAATAACGACAATGAAGACCATGACATATCGTAGCTTAATATGATAGCCATATATAAACAACCCACTGATATTAGGTGGAATAACGGTTACAGGGCTTTTCAATTCATTGATTTTTGCTAATATCTCATCCTGCCGTTTCAATATACATCGGGTATTAGTTTCGATAGTTATACGATTCTGATTGTAATCGCAAACGTGCCGATAAAGATATTCAAGAAGTTTGGACTTCTGCTTGAATAAATCAATGAGTTTCGGAAACCATAGCGAAAACGGCAATGTGTTAGGCTGCTGTTGCCAGATATGTTTCTTGATCACAGACAAGGCTTCATTCCAGCAAGTACAGAAACTTTTGGCAATTCCAGTATAAATGGTCTTTTCATCAAATTCCACTTTTACAGATTGTTCCGATTTAGAAACAGTGACATTCTGTTTTTCAATACACTCTTTCAGTTCACTGATACTTTGGCGCAAATTTGCAAGATTTGCAGCTATTACATCTTCTTTCATTATCTTCTACGTTTTGAAGGTTTATAAAAAGGTTCGCTTCTTTGGTTATCCTTGTCTTTATCATCCCGCCCGCCTTGTTCATTGTTGGTTCCTCCACCTCCACCGGGAGTTATGACTTGATGGGGTTGAATAATCAGTTCCGCAGCTACATCACCCAATATAGTGCAAAGGTTGTTGAAGCTCAAATCACGGTCAAGTTTAGAACCAGCAATGCTAAATTCATCCATACAAAAGGATATACCACGAATTTTATCAGAGTTATCAGAACGATTAAAACACATATCTATGCCTTGACCTTTGAGAATGCCAAGAAAATCATTCCATGAGTGAGATACAGCCAGCACATCAAGAGTTGCAGACCGTAGATTATACTTCCGCAATTGATGAGGATGCAAACGGCTTTTATTTCTGGCTTTGCTGTTTTTAGGGGCAAAGTACAGTCCATATTCTTTAGTCAAAGCCCGACATACTTTAGTATTACGTATTCTTTCATTACTGTCAGAGATAAGATTGCCGTCATTGTCTATCCGATTGAATACCAAATGACAATGAGGATATTTCGTGTCGTGATGCCGAGCTATGATATATTGAGTATTACGAATCCCCATCTGCTCCATCCATTTCTCGGCAATCTCCACCATCAGCGCATCTCCTTCTTCGTTATCAGGGAAACGGCTAATGTCTTGTGAAGAAAAAGCAAGTGATACGTGCTTCACCGGACTTTTTACTTTCGGGCGCATGGACGCTTGTATCTGAAAAGAATCGGCTATGGTTTTATTGCTGATGGCACAGACACCTTCATGTGCTAAAAGTGTCGCACTCTTTTTCTTGTTCTTTGGGTCGTTGGCGTAATTCACTATTCCTCCGAAATCTGCTCTTGTTTTAATCTTTGCTATCATGGCTATTGTTCTTTACTTGGTTGATAATTCTGCTGACTTCTGATATGATTGAAAAGCATTGTTGCTTTACTACTTCCAAACCATAAGTGTGCATCTGACGGGCTATCTGATTGACATTATTGGCGATGCCGGAAAGGTCACGGATTGCCGATGCCATTTCAGGACTGATGCGTTGACAGACTTGACAATCCATTGCCGCCTGATGGCAAAATTCATTGACAGACAATCTAGCCTGTTCCGCTTTGGATTGGATATAGATATAGTCGTTTTCGGTAAACATTACCCGAAAACATTTCGTACGTTTCTGATAACTCGCCAACTTTGGGCGGCCACCAAGTTTCTTTTCTTTCATACTCATATTGACTTTTGATATTGGTAATTTGACTTTTTGAGAGTGGAAGTTCTATCCGCTTGCCGCATAGGTTTTAGTGACACTAAAACACAAACTTGCCACTCAAAAAATCTTCCTATATTTCCCTTGTTCTATTCGGCTTAGTTTGCCATCTTTGATAAAGGCTTCTATCCATTTATTTGCCGTACTCCCATTCTCACCTAAAGCTAAAACTGTCGCATCATAATCCTTTTTAGTGAATGTTTCGGGCAACATATTATAAAGGGCATTCCTTCGTGCATAAACGCCAGTTTCTTGTGAAGCGGCTTGTAATCGCTTGGACTGGCTTCCTGACAAATTCCGATAAATGAATACGGCATGATAAAGTAAGGTTTCGCAAATACTCATGGCTATAGAATAGTCATACTCATGGCAAAGTAATTGTTCTGTCTTATCAAGTGAGGAAGAATTACGATATACATTTTCCAAATGCCGGACAGCAGTCAACACCATCATTGTACGATAAGCAATCAGTCCCATCCGTCTGACTACTCCTTGCATCTTGTTATCTACTTCGTCACAACATTCCTCATTCACCCGACTGAGATATTCTATAAAGTGTTCCTGTAAATCGGAAGGAAGAGAAAAGAAATAATTTCCCTGCCTTATAAATTCCTCATGCAGATGGCAGAATTTATCTCCCAATAGTTTGAACATGGCATTCTTGGATTGGGAAATATCATTTGTGGCAAACACATTTCTTATACCTCGCTTGAAGCGGATAATATAGAAGCAAAAGCGACTCATCAATCCGTTCTCTGCATCAGGTATCAATCTTCTTACCTGTTCGGGAGTTCCAGCCAAAGCGACTGACACTCTCGGATTAGCTACTTCACAATACTCTCTGTCCTTACGCCGACTCAAACTGACCGACTCATGATGAAATGCCTTTCGCAACACATCGGAATAATTGCCGTAGTCCGATTTCAATGTCTGGCTTAACGTGTCGCCCTCCGATTCAAACAACAGTCCGATTCCGTCATTATCTCCCAATATCTTCAAGAAAGAACTTGCGCTGCTATTGGCAGGAATAACAAGCATACGCATGGGTGGCTCGACTGGCATAGTCATTCCATCAATTTTCTTACCTTTAATATATGTGTTCATTGCTTCTTTATATTCCTGTTCCAATCGTTTGGAAAGTTCATGCAAATGGCAGTTGATGGGGGCTACCAATTCCCGGCATAAGGTCAATGCTCCTTTTCCCATACCGGCATCCGCTACCACGAACAGATAGAGGTTCGGATAAACAATACGCTCATCGTACACTCCACAAACATTATGAAAGCATACCGACAAACATACAATAGCCCCAATCAATATTGTATCACGGTCATCTACCGAAATGGAGTTATTGACAACCTCATTTAGAAAAGGAGGAAGGTGTTCAAACACACATTCAGGAAATGCAGGAAGTTCTTCCTCTGATTTTATCCATTTACCCGTTTTACCATTTTGGATATTTGGCAAAATGGATAAACGCTCTTTATTGAACGAAGCCAATAAGATTCCAGCTTGATTTGCCAAATGGAAGAAAGAACGGATAGTAATGCCTTGCCCTTTGGAGTGCAGACAATGCGTGTATTGTTTATCCGTTTCTTCCCTTTGATAGGTAGGGTAAAACCTGCTGATGCGGTGATAATACTCCCGTCCGTTCTCTCCTAATCCATCCACAAGTGCAAAGCCCAACTCTACCCAATCTTTATAATTAGGGGCTATATCAATGGCACGCCGTTCTATCTCCCGAACAACACTTTCCACATCTTCCTCCACCTTATTATATATAGGGGCAATACTTGGCGTATGTATTTGCTGTATTTCAGAAGGGACATTCTCCCAATCTTGGGCGGAAAATATTTTCTTCGACATCATCTTTGTATTTATGGTTAATATATGCTTGTGGGTCGTATGGCAGGAAGCAAGAACGAGCTACATCACTGCCAGATATATCCGCTGATGGCAAACCTGTTGCTTTGATACAATTAGCAACAGCCTTGAAATATCGGGAATGTTCCCAGCCTTTCAAGTCTACAGGTATTATCCACTTCAATCCATTACCGGATGGACTGACAAATAATAGTTCCGTATCAAAATATTCATGATTGAGTAATTGCTGTTTTAGCTCCACGATATTCTCCACATGGTCAAAATCCAGACACATCAATCCTGAGTGCATAATCAGTTCCTTTTCATTCCGTTTACGGAATAATCCCGAAAAAGTACAATAGTCGAAATGGGTGGCTTTGTATCTTTTGGATTCGGGAGAAGATAGCATCGAACGCAGAGACTCGGTTTGTGGTTGCGCATAATGCCCGATGACATAGCGATACACATCCACAATGCCTACAGCCCTTATCGGTTCGATGTTTTGAATGGGCTTACGAAAGAACGAAAAGCAATAATCTGTCGTTTCCATCATCTGATAATCTTTTTAGATTCGACAAATCGTCTGGCTTCTTCCATTAAGTCATCTTGGGTCTTGTGCGATTTGTTCTTCAACCAATCGTCAATCTCCGATTGCAGGAAAGCCAAAGCCTTATTTATTTTATGTACGGGAATCTGTTTGGTAGATACCCATCCATAAACTGTCTGTTTGGCTGGATGTGATGGCAGATAAGTACAAAGCTCATCTATATCCATCCACTTAGGTGAATTACTTGCCTGCTTATGTTGCAAGGCATTTACTTTGGATTGTAGTACTTCTACGGACTCAATCAGGTAGGACAACGCATTCGGCATTTCCTCCAATGAATTTACTTTATAAACCATTTTCTTCGTATTAAAGTTGATGCCGCAAAAGTATAGGGATGTTTATGAGTGCTAAATAGGTGCTTAACCACCACCAATCAACCGCTCATTTACCACTGACAGATTTAAGTTTCATTAATACGAGAATATATTGGAAAACATAATAAAAGGGGAATAAACTATTATTGGGACTAACACATTCCTCACCGAAAGTCTCAATGCTACAAAACACCCCTCAAAAAGCCGATGCTTCATGAGGGGCAAATGGTGGTAAGTATATGATTGGTATTACATAAGTCGTTGATGCTCAATGGTGGATATAACCACCACAACCTATAAATCCAAATTTTCTATATACAGTGTATTGGCGGCTTTCTCCTTTTGTTCGTTTACAAGATGCGTATAAATCTGCGTAGTTTTGACGTTTGTATGTCCCATCAAAGACTTGATTGTGTATATGTCAACGCCATTTTCCAGCAACAGCGAAGCGTAGCTATGTCGCCCACAATGGAAAGAAAGAAGTAATATGAGTAATGGCAACGAAAAGAAAGCACAACGCAATTTACTGGTAATTAACTATTTCTCTATATTCTTCCACATGAGTAAAACGCAAAAAAGCGAGGCTTATTGAGGATATTCAGTTACCAAATCGTTAGCAGGGCTGTTACCGGCAGGGATAAGGTAACGAAGAGCGGATCAAACAATTTAAAACAGCGATATATTACACTGATTGTCATGGTTTTGCATATCGAAGAGCGCTTATAAAACAGGTAAATTTGCCACTAAAAATATAAGCGTATGAAAGTAGAAAAATTCAAGGTGTTGCTCTACCTCAAAAAGAGCGGACTGGACAAATTCGGCAAAGCCCCGATAATGGGGCGCATCACCGTTAACCGGACGATGGCGCAGTTCAGCTGCAAGCTCTCTTGCACTCCCGAACTGTGGAATCCCCGTGAAAGCCGTCTGAACGGCAAGAGCAAGGAGGCGGTGGAAGTCAACGCGAAAATCGACAAGCTGCTGTTGGCTGTAAACTCCGCGTTCGACTCCCTTGTGGAACGAAAGACCGATTTCGATGCGACAGCGGTCAAGGAAGCCTTTCAAGGCAGCAAGGAGACGCGGATGACCTTGCTCAAACTCTTCGACAGGCATATCGGGGAAGTCAGGGCACGTGTAGGTATCGATGTGTCCCACCGTACACTTCCCAATTACCTTTATACCCGCAGCCGTCTCGCTGATTTCGTCAGCAGCAGGTTCAAAGTTTCCGACCTTGCTTTCTGCCAGCTCAACGAGCAGTTCATCCGGGAATTTCAGGAGTATGTGGTGATAGAGAAAGGCTTGGGTGTCCAGACGGTACGTCACTACCTGGCTATCCTGAAGAAGATTTGCCGCATAGCCTTCAAGGAGGGGCACTCGGATAAATTTTATTTTGAGCACTACAAATTACCCAAACAGAAGGAAACAGCTCCAAGAGCGTTAAGCAAGGAGGATTTCGAGAAGATACGGGATATAGAACTTACCGGATGCCGCCCGGAACACTCCATTGTCAGGGACATGTTCCTTTTCGCCTGTTATGCCGGAACCTCGTACGTGGACGTGGTAGCGATCACCCCCGATAACCTGTCAAGGGACGATAGCGGAGCGTTGTGGCTGAAATACCGCCGGGGGAAGAACGGGCAGTTGAGCCGTGTGAAACTGCTGCCCGAAGCGATAGACCTTATCGACAAATACCGTGACGACACACGGGCGACATTGTTCCCGGTGATTCCATATCAAGCCTTGAAATGGTGTCTGACAAGCATTAAGATGAAGGTCGGAATCAAGGGGCGTCTGTCCTACCACATGGGACGACACTCGTTCTCGACCCTCATGACACTCGAAAACGGAGTACCCATCGAGACTGTCAGCAGGATGCTGGGTCATGCGGATATAAGAACCACCCAGGTGTATGCCCGTGTAACCCCTAAGAAACTCTTCGAGGATATGGACAAATACATCGAAGCGACAAAAGATTTGAAACTCATTCTCTAACCCTATAAATACAATTCGATTATGCGAAGCACTTTTTCCATTCTATACTACATCAACCGTGGCAAGGTCAAAGCAGACGGAACGACTTCAATACTGTGCCGTATCACCGTTGACGGCAAGAGCAGTGTATTTGCCACCGGTTATTACTGCAATCCCAAAAACTGGAACGCCAAAACAGGGGAAGTAAAGGATGCAAGGGCAAACAACCTCCTTGTCGGACTCCGTTCCAGAATAGAAACCTCATATGACAATCTGTTGAAGGACGCGGGTATGGTCACGGCGGAAATGCTCAAGAACGAGATTACCCATGTTGCAACCGTTCCCACCACACTGATGAAAGCCGGAGAGGAGGAGCGGGAAAGACTGAGAATCCGCTCAGAAGTGATAAACTCGACCTCCTCTTACCGCCAGTCCAAATCCTCGCAGGCATACCTGCACGAGTATCTGCTGTCGCTGGGTATGCGGGACATCGCCTTTGAGGACATTACCGAAGACTTCGGCTGGGGCTATAAACTCTATCTGAAAACCAAAGGATGCGGGAATGGGCATATCAACCACTGCCTTACATGGCTGAACCGTCTTATCTATATTGCGGTGGACAGAGAGGTACTCCGTTTCAATCCGCTTGCCGATATCCCATACGAGAAGAAACCGGATTATAAGTTGAAACACATTAGCCGGGCGGAACTGCAACGGGTCATGGAGCAGCCCATGCCGGAGAGGTTGCAGGAGCTTACCCGGAGGGCGTTCATCTTTTCGGCCTTCACGGGGCTGTCATATGTCGATGTGAAACGGCTTTATCCCTCGCATATCGGAACAACCGCGGACGGCAGGAGGTATATCCGTATTAACAGGAAGAAAACCGATGTCGAGTCCCTTATACCGTTACACCCCGTAGCCGAACAGATATTGTCCCTCTACAATACAACCGATGACGGCAGGCCGGTATTCCCTCTGCCCAATCGGGACAGGCTTTGGTACTGCATCCACGAGATAGGCATATTGGCCGGCGTGAAAGAGAATCTCAGCTACCATGCAAGCAGACATTCGTTCGGAACCTTGACGCTTTCAGTAGGTGTGCCGATCGAGAGTATCAGCAAGATGATGGGACACACGAACATCCGGACCACACAAGGCTATGCCAAAGTGACCGATGATAAAATCTCCGAGGATATGGATAAGCTGATGGCAAGGAGACGTGAAAACGGGGCATCTTCCAATTAGAATCCCTGTTTCGCGGTCGCCCGCTTCCTCGCCGCCCATGGAAGTTAGTACAGACTTCATTGAAAGTGAAAAAGTCGGGCGGCAGGCCGTTTCGGGCAGAATCTTCCTCCTTCGGAGCGTATTCAGCCCGAAAACTTTTTCCCTTTCACGTCTGTACAATGGATGCCGTCGGCAGCGGAAACAAGCGACCGACGGAAAAGTCGGAACAAAAACAAAAGAGAAACAGCATACGTTCAGTAGAATACTACCGGTCTGTATGCTGTTCCGATATCCTATAGGAGGGATATTTTTTGACAGCCGAATGAAGCGGGCAGGCGGCAAACTGCGCTCCCTCCAGAAAAATCAATCCGTTTTTTCGGTTACTTGACAATATCCGCCTTTGTCCGGTTCAATGTGCTTTTCACTTTGTCGGCATTCGGTCAGGCTATCTGCTTTCCTATAGCGTTGTACGGCAAAAGCTTTTGCACTTGGCGTGTTGTTCTTAGAAAGCATAGTGAATGATTTTTCTCCCTACTTTTTATTTCTTCTTCTCTTTGGTCGATTTTTCCTTACTTCTTGAGTTTTCATACAGCTTTTTTCCATTGTTGTAAATGACATCCAAAAGTTCGTTTGTAAGTTTGATGTCTGCAATTTTTATAATACTATCTTCTCCTATTGGATAGCCAAGAATATTGACACTACCAACGCAGCATATTTACATCACTGATTATCAGTGACAATTCATTTTATCAGTACAACCTCCGTTTTTACAAGTACATAGAATGCAAGGACAAATGCAAATCATTGTATTTCATTGTTTTGCATACACGTGTTGTGCCGTCTATTTTCAGTCTTTTTGTGGAATGTCCGCTATCAGCTACAATGTATTGAAGATAGGACATTTCCGCAGATATGTTACAGAACGCTTGTAATGGCTTTCTAGTTGATTGTATGTTTATGTTCTCAGATTGAATAGGGAATATGCAGTTCTTGTCTGTCATTTTTGCATATATTTAGAATTATACACTGCCAATCCTTTAATCGTCAACAGATATTTCTGACGGGGATGGCGAGGCTTGTCGGGGTAGAGCATAGAAACAAATCCCTCTTTTATGGCTGGATTGAGTGAGTATTCCATAAAATTCTCACGGTTTTTTAATCCTACGGTTGCCATCATCTCTTTGACAGATAATCTATTGTTCGCAATAGCTTTTATTAACCGGATGATATTTTCATTATCTATCTGTAATGGATTTTCCGATCTTGACGGGGTGCTTGACGGGGTACTTGTCGGGGTGGAGATGAGTATGTCTTCGGGCGCATTTACTATCATAAAACGATTCCTCAATTCATTGTTTTCTCCCATCAATAGGTTACGAAAGAATCGTTCCAAATAGGCAACTTCCCTTTTGATTCCTTTTTGTATGTTTTGATAGTTGGCTCTAACTAAAGCATTACGGAAGTACCAAGAGTGTTTAGCGAAAAGGTCATTCTCAACATTGAATCCCATCGAACGTAAATATTGGATGGCAAACACTGCTGTAGTTCGGGTATTACCTTCTCCAAACGGATGAATCTGCCACAATCCCGATACGAATTGAGTTATATGGCTGACTATTTGATAAATGTCCAACCCCGTATAATCAAACGTCTTTTCTTGTTCAAGGTCATATTCGATGGCTTTCCGAATGTCTGGAGCAGATACATAGAATACGGTATCACCACGAAGTACCCATTCTTTTTTGGTAATATTGTAATCTCTGATTTGTCCAGCAAATTTGAATACACCATCAAATATTCGTCGATGGATAGCGGTCAATCCAGCTACAGTGAAAGCAAACGAACGCTCGTTCAATAGCTTGGTTATATTAGCAGAAACTTTATCGGCTTCCTCCGTTTCGTAATCTTTTTCAGTACGAATATCTTTCGAATCGTAGTAACTCTTGATAAGTTGTTGTACTTCATCAATGGTTATATCCCCCTCAATATGCTTACGAGCAGTCTCAATAAGATATTCGGAGGGCTTCAGGCCATCTACCGCTTGAAGTCCTATTGCCGTTTGCCACGCATAGCCTTTTTCACGCTTTTGCGGCTCGCCTTGCTGAATGTATTCGTCGAAGTTTAGCATTTAATGTAATATATCAGAGTTAACCTGCTTTTATTATTTAAATAATTCTCAATACCCCTATAAGGTAATCCAAGCATATTCCAATTTTTTGAAAAGGCTTTAATTGGGGATTAATTGACATAACAACACTAAGATAATTCAATAAAATTGCAGGATTATAATCTTTGGTAGTTATTTCCAAAACTTGTTGAGAATATTTCAGCCATATACCATACAATTCTTCTGAAAGATTATAATCTTTCATCTGCTTTAATCCGTCATCAATCAATTCACGAATATATTTGCGGATTAATTCTTGATTCTTATTATAATTATTCATTTGTGTATTCTTTTTGAATGTCTTTTAATTGATTTTCTAACTCGGCTAAATCAGGATGGTTATTTTGTTTAATAATATCTTCTTTCAATATTTTGATTTTATGTGTTATTTCATCTTGCTTGGCTTGTTCTTTATTGAATTTAAAACCATATCCTTCTATACTATTGATAAGAGGCATGATTAATAACAATAACCATAAAACAAAAATTAAGCTGTTTCCATCAAATTTGCAAATAAAACATTGAGTTACAAATGTATCAAAGTTTTTTAATACATACATTGACGAAAAAATCAACAATATTATATACCATCCTTTTCTTATCCAATGTAATTCAGATTCAACCTTATTCAAATCATATAAGAATTTGTAAATTTTAGAAAATATATTCATATCATCTATTCTAATTGTTTTCTATAAACTGAATCTAATGTATTTCCATCTTTATCTTTCCATACTAACCAGCCGTTGTTGCTACTACCAATACAGAAATCGGCGGCAGTACTGGGGCTTGAAAAAGTTTTATCCGATGTCAATACCAATATTCCGTTTTCATTGGCGGTGTAGTCTTGAAGCATCTTTTCTCGCTTTTCTTTCCAGTTGAAAGACGGTACCATTGTTGGGGCAACAATGCTTCCTTTTAGGACTGTGAATCCATCAGAACTATAGAAGCCTTTTGCATTGCATCCTCTACCTTTGGTGTAGAACAAATGTTCTTCCTTCGGTTGTGATACTTCAAAGATATTGCAACCGATAAATGATGCCAAAAACTTCACATCTTCGAAAAATTCATCTATTGAGTCCTGTTGATGTTCTGGTAGATTCGGTGCTTTAGGGATTTGTTTATTATCGCTTAAAACAAAAGCGTTTGCTTTCTTGGCTTCAGCTATCGCTTTATACTCTAAGTATTGCACATCAACTTTAGTCATATCGGCATCTTTCGATACGAATATGAGTGCTTTTTGCCAAAACGCTTTTTTGCTGTCGTGGTCTTTTACACGTTCTTTAAAGTTTTCCGTTTCACCTATATATGCCTGTGGCTTGGTTGATTCATCTTCGCCTAGTAATATATAAAACGCAGGTTTTTGCAACTTCTTTTGTGTATTCAAATAAGAGAGGTTAGAACGTGGCACGACAAACATTTGGCAAATCTTGTTGCTAATGAATGCGTATTGAGTTCCTTTCGGATCTCCATCAATGAGATATGTTGTTACTGTTTTGCCCATAATTATACACCGTAATGCTTTTCTAATCGTTCTACAAGCCCATCAACTAACTGGGAATAATCCTTAAAACGAAGTTGTGACAAATTCCTTAAATTGAATCCAATAAATTTATCCACATCTTTTCTCTCTTTATTGTGGTCAGTGTCTTCTTTATATAATAATATCATGTTAGGAATCATATTGTGAGATTGTGCCACCCCCATTGCATATCCTATTTCATGATAAACATTAATGTTAGCACTACTTAAATCTGCAATAATCAAACTACATGATTGTATAGCTTCCAGTATTTTATCTTGAATGGAGAATGTGCTTGATTCAATGGTTCTATCAATTCTAATAGGTCTTGGATTCAATGTTATATTGCGATGTTTAGCATTAAATGTCTCTACTGCTCGAACAATTTTTTCGTATATCAATTCACTTTGAGAATCCCCAAATTGCATTGATATGAAAATCTCATTTCTTTTTGTCTGATGTATTCGCTCAAACATATTAACCAAGTTCTCTGAGCCATCGTTGGACAAATCGTCTGCATCAACAATTTTGTTTATTCCATTTTGCTTCGCCCAATACACAAAGGATTTAAGTCGATTCTTATCTAATAATGCATAAAACACCATTGCACACAAGAAAGCAATATTCCCATATTCGTTTCCCTCAAATTGTTCATATTCTCGTCCAACTATATTTAAAGCTTGTTCTATGGCATTTGCATCTTGTACCTTATCGAGAAATGATTGATAAGTTTTCAATTGACTCTTTCTGACTTCTAATGAGTATTTTGCTCCATTGTATTGATTTTGCAAATCGCGTACTTGCAAACTGTATCCATAAACATCTTTCTCCAGTGTCCTATACTCTGGTAAAGTTACATCATAATTGCTCCTAAATTTGAAATCATCTAATTTCTCTACAAGTTGATCATGCAATGTTTGAAGTTTAACTAATTGCGAATCCAATTCTTCATATTTTGCTTGAGTACCTGGCAACCTTTTTTGCTCTTCTTCGTATGCCTCTTTAATTTCTGGAATAAACTTGTTAATTAATTGTACGATTCTCAAACAAGCAGTACGATAATAGTCTTGGTCAATAGAATCATTAACCCTTAACCAAGGAATCGCATTGTATCGTCCTGACTTTACTTGTTCTATTAGACGAAGTGCAATTGGGTATTCTTTCCCTAAATTTTCTTTATCGTCAAACACATTCAAATCATGAATAATTTTCAAACTTGCCTCTTGTCTTAATGGTTCTTGCTTAAAATTTATGTTATGGAATATACCAGCTTCAAACTTGTCCGCTTGTTCTTCTGCTGAGAATATCACAGTAAAAGGCACAATAAGTTTTTTCAACTCATTTATGTCCGCATTTGTTTCAGTCCAAACGCTATCAGCAGGACTGTCAAAAGGTTCCAATCTATGATTCCCGTCAACCCTAACTAATTCAGTATTTGTTCTTTTGATTAAATAAGCATGTCTTGCCCGATACCCCTCATAAGGGAGTCTTTCACTTAAAACTTTTAATCCAGGAACAAATTGGGCATCATCTCTATCTACCGCATTATCAATACCGATATTTCTTGCAAAGTTCTCATAATCATGTACTCTGCAAGCAAGAGTAATTTCAGGGAAATACTTGTATTCTCCATTTGCAAGAAACTCAACGATTTCTTTTTTATGATTGTCCAAAGCATTTCTTTGATATGAATCTGGTTTATGAGATATTGCGGCCAAATCCTTTATGGGGGCGAAACCTCTAAGCACAACATAATGATTAAATGTCTTATATATTATTCCTTCTAACTTTGCCATAATTTCTACTTGATGTTATTTATATATTTTAGAAATGCTTCTCTTTGGCGACTCCAGATTTCCTTATCCGGTAATCCAAAATATTCTATCATTTCTTTATGTAACGCATCTAAGGCTATAGATGAATTTATCATTTCTGCCTTTCGAGTGTCGCACAACCAACCTATTTTATTAAAATTCACATCAGGTAAAAGATATAATCGTACTTTGTTGTCGTAAGCCCATACTGCCCCCATTTCATTAATACAGATTTCGCTGGCCTTATATTTTTTAGAAATTATCAAGAACGCATAATCTACATTTTGAATATTCGTTTGTATGTGTTTACGAATATCCTCACCATTTTTTACTCCCATTTCTTCAATAGAAGTACAAAAGATGTCTTCGGCTTTTATTCCTATACCGAGTTGCAAGATGTAATCAACAAATTTTTCAATAATATCTTTATTCTTGGACGAATGGCTTATGAAAATTCGTTTACTATTTACATCTTTCTTTTCTAAAGAAACGATACAGTCAACAATGGCTTCAATAGCACTTAAATGTATAATTTTATCATTATCATATTGATCTATATGTTTCTGTAGTAACTGGGATATTGTCGGATATTTGACTTTGATATTTTCCACTAAAGCCAACAGATTTGTCTCTAATAGTTTTATATCACCATTAATATCATAATCTGTAAATATAAGATTCAAATGAGAATATGGTATTTTATTCCGTGTAATTCTTACTTGCGTCTTTATGATTGTTTGGCATTGACATGCAATGCTATAAATATCTTCTTTCATGGATTAGCCTAATATTATTTTTTCTATTTCTTGTTTTGTACTTTCAAGTAATTTAACTCCTTCTTTTTGAAGTTGTTTTGCTTGTTGTCGTATTGAAACAACACTTTTTACCATCTCATTTTGAATCTCGATTTCAGGCACAGGAATGAGCATAGAGGATATTTCTTCAAGATTTATATTAGCCCTGGCTACTGGTCGTTTAAGGCGATCAAGATTAAGTTGGCCTATTGAAGATTTTATTACCTCCTTAATATATTCCGGATTATATCCATCTTTCAATCGTACTAAAGCTATTGCCTGATTGATATTTGCTTCACGAGACGAATGGTAAATTCCAACTTGTCCTATTGTTGCGCCAACAATAGCAATCATTATATCACCGTTTTGTACTTTAGATGACTTCATTCGAGTATTATGGACATTGCGTCTTATGTATAATAAATTATCAAAATCTACTTCGCCCATAATGTCAATATTGCCGCTTCTGATGAATGCTACACCATGTTCAGAATCAGTATAATCATCACCGCCTGATTTTGGAGTAATACCACTTGTTATCAATACGGTAATATCACTTAATCTTACCAATTTGTAATTGGAGGTCTCTTTTAGATGTTTAAATGCTTCTTCAAAGTATTCATTATGGTAATAAGGGTCATACCTATTGCCAATTAATTGAGATAAGGAAACTACATTTACTTTTGCATAAATATCTTTTGAGGGTAAAGCTACTCCCATATTCTTTAACACGAAAGAGTCTATACTATCTAACAAAGATTTCGCTTCTTCGTCTTTTTTCTGTTTTGCTTCTTGCGCTTGAATATATTGCTTGATAATTTGTTTTTGAATATCAATAGGAAGGAGTGGTATTTTTACAGACTTTAAATAAGAACTTGATACACGTTGTTGACCTGCAGAGCCACCAAATGAATTTTGAGCAGATTTTAATACTCGCTTATCCCGTAATATATAATGAATATATTCAATTAAAATATTATCAGATTTTGGTCTTAGCACAAAAAACTCCGTTGAACCACAGCCAAATCCATTTTTTAGTTTACAGGCAATTGCAGATTTCCCATTTTGCATACATGGAGTAATTTTTGCCCATAACAGATCGCCTTCTTGAAATTTTGTAAAACCTTTAATCTCCCGAAATCGGATAGTTTTCAATGTCTTAATAGTTCCATTATGTTCATCAATAGATTCCATAGGAATAAATGACATTTCTTCATTATCAGAAATGCCATCAAATGAAACAGGAGGATTTATGTAAACTAATTGTCCTAAATCAAAAGAAGGATACGAATTAGATACAAAGTCAAAACGTGCATTGTAAAAAGACACATCAAAACGATTACCTAAAGCTTGTGAGACATTTATTTTATTTTCAATCATAAGCAATACTAAATTATTGACTTAATACGTTTTGCAACTTCAGGCAGTTCACTACCCTCTATCTTCTTTCCTGTAGCGTCATAACCAATATTTTCAACTTCTATCATTAAAACTTTATAGTCATTAACAAACTGAAAGATTCGCTCCTTATAAAGATCTAACATCCGTTCTGTGCGCTGTTCTTTGTCAAGGTCTTTTTCTTTCTGCACAAGAGCCTTAACATCTTTAAGCGTTTGTTCAAATTTCTGAGTCACAACTTTTGGATGTTTTTTGAGAAATAAAATAGAAGATTTTACACCGGCTTTAACGTGTGAGAATGTATGCTGTGGTAGAGAAACAACAGCCAGTATTTTGAATTTTTCAACCAACCAATCACGTACATATTGACTTGTTGAATTTGTCAGAATGCCATCAGGTACGACTATTGCCAAATATCCATTTTCCTCATTCAGGTATTTATAGCATCGCTCCAAAAACAGAATTTCTGTACTTTGAGATGCACGCCATTTCTTTTTATTGTTGTCATCTGCAATCCGGTCTTTTATCTCAGTTATGCCAAGATTCTTTTCAAACAGCTCATATTCTTTATAATAGTTTACTTCGTCTGCCTTAATAGTAGAACCAAATGGAGGATTGGTCATAATCAAATCAAACGTTCCATCCTGAAATTTAAGATTACGATTTTCTATCTCTAATGTTTTATTATTCTTAAGACCATCATTAGTGATAATGTTAGTATGGCCATCATCGTGAATTATCATGTTCATTTTGGCAACGCGCGATATTTGCTCGTTGATTTCAATGCCGAATAAATGTTTTTCGGCAAACTCATGCCAATAATCTTTCCATGATGAACTTTCAGCATTTTCGCCATATATTTCATTAGCTTCGTCACGAATTGTTTTTAAAGCATAAAGCAAGAAACCACCACTTCCACAGGATGTGTCAAGTACTTTCCAGTCCTTATCAATATTTATAGAATTAACGATAAACTCAACAATCGGATTAGGCGTAAAAAATTGTCCGAAGTCTCCACGGAAGAATTCTCCCATGAAACTTTGAAAGGCAACCCCCTTTGCATCAAGATCTGTTCTGGAAAGATTTATGTCTTGTAGATACTGAACGACGGTATATATCTTGTGTTTGTCAAGCTTAATGTCATCTTTGAATACTTCTGGATCTTTCTTGCGCCCATGCTCATACAACTCTCGAACACGTTTTTCAAGTTCCGTTTTAGCTTTCAGATTCTGTTTATCATCTTTGTCTTCTGGATAAGATATGATTTGAAAAGCAAACGGTTCCCCTTTTGTTTTTGGAGTATTGTCTCTCCATTTCTCGTCCCATATCTTACAAAAAATAAGCTTGTCCAATTCATCGAAAGCCGTAGTAGGAGCTAAAGCTCCGCCACCCCACAATGCATCGTGAGCAGACTTAAACTTTTGCCTCAATTCTGCCTGTGTCCCGGCTTGAGGTTCTTTTTCTCCTTTTACATATTTATACCTTTCAACTTTCCCCGCTCGTTTGGGAATGTCTGAGATGCTAATTCGTTCTATTGGATATAGTTCAACTATCTCAAAGTACTCATCTTTAATCCCAGACGTAACCCAGATATACTGACTTGCCAAAGAATGGGCATAGCTATATGCTTGATCAACTGCAACCTGAAATTGCCTTTCATTTATTTGTTCTTCTTTACATTCAACTACAATCAAGATTTTAGAATTTGTCTCATTATAAACAAGAATATCCGCTTCTTTTGTTGAAGAACCTACTTGAACATTTTCATTGACAGATATATTCAGAGGCGAATAATTATAGTCAATAACAAGTTTTAGATATGCTGTTGCTTGTACAAATTCCTCTGGATTACTGAGTTTACGTTTTGTATTATTCTTACAATGGTATGTTATATAACTATTATCGTTGTTGATAGTAATATAATTATTCGCAATTCCCTTTTTAAATAAATTCGTGGAAAGCAATTCTTTTATTTCGTCTTGAGTCTTAGCCATAATACATTAATTTTTGCTATCAATTAAATCTTTAGGGTTTACTTGAAGAATGGATGCTATTTCAAACAGAACTTCTAAACTTGGTTGTCGTCTGTTGCAAACATATGCATTGACTATGCAGAAACTTCTGCCAAGTTTCTCTGCCAGCCAAGTCTGCTTGATTCCTCTTTCTTCAAGCACCTCTTTTATTCGATTCATGGGTTTATCCATTGTTTTATTTTTATATCATCAATTTGAATACAAAGGTATAAAATGTTATGCTATATAAAAAGAAAAGAGGAGGGAAGTTCCCTCCTTAATCTTAATTCATGTATTAGACATTCAATTCTTTCAGTGCTAGTGCATAATTGGAACAAAAACCGTCCATTATACACTTCAAACCAAGTGTCTGATAATACTTATAGTCGTCGCCTTTAGTGCATAGGTATTTGTAACCGTAGCGTGGCATGTACTCCTTGAAAAACCGAGCCAAATCTTTCAGGTTTTCTTCTTGGTCCTTCTCGAAGTTATTGCGCACAATGATGATAGACTAGTCGGGGAAGTTGCCTCTTCCACAGCTATACTCCCAAAAGCGGATGTAGCAGTCCAAATCACGCTCACTGATGTTCACACAAAAGCCGTTGGCATTTTGCATCACGCTACAACTGTTTCTGTAGCCGAACTTCTCACACAAGTAGAGATTGAAATCAAGAATTAAATCTTTTTATTTTACAAAGCAAGAAGAATATAGAATTTTGCTTGTTTCCAAATTGCTTTTGAAAGATGGATGAAGCGAGCAGGCAGCAAACTGCGCTCTTTCCAGAAAAATCAATCCGTTTTTTCGACCACTTGCCAATATCCGCCTTTGTCCGGCCCGATTCGTCGGAGCACTCCGTCCGCTTTCAGCCTGGCAATCTGTTTTTTCCACGGCTTTGGGGGGTATTCTTATCCGCTGGGCAAGTGCTGCTGCGCTCAGTGTATTGCCCTGTGAAAGCAAAGCGATGATTTTCTCCCTACTTTTTACTTTCTTCTCCCTGCTTTTAGCCGGTTTCTCCCCACTTTTCATTTTGAATCATGTTATGATAAAAGTTCGATGTTTATGTATTTTTCAACCTGTACGCTTCCCTGTACCCGTCCATCAAGGTGCGTTCTATATCGGAAGCCCTGTACAGGATTCTGCCGGCCGATCTGGGTATATGGCAGTATGCCGTTGTTGCGGTAATCCTGGAGGCTCCTGCGGCTGACTTTAAGTATCACAGCCAGCTCCTTGTCGGTATAATAGCGTTCCCCGTCCAGCGAGGGTTTATTGTCTTTACGTATTTTCTCCACCCTGTTTGAAAGGTTTTCAAGCGACGAGAAAAAAGATCGCACGCGCATGTCGTTTTCCGGTGTCAGCAGCCGGATGTTGTCATTGTCAGTCATAAGCACGATGTTTATTGGTTGCCTGTATCGGTATTCCATTCCTTTCCTTTATTGGCAACGATACGCCGTTTCATTCCTGCTGCGGGAAAGACGGCCTTCACGTCTTCCGGCCTGTAGTACACCTTGTGGCTTATCTTCGTGTAAGCCAGCGTCCCGTTCTCCCGCATTGTCTGCAAGGTTCTTGGGCTGACGCAGAGCAGCCTGCACACGTCATCGCTGTCAAGCCACTCCCTTTCTCCCAAATCCTCATGTTCCCGGCAGAGACGCTCCACCTTTTCCGCAAAAAAATCGAACCCCGAAAGCATCCTCTCGAAAGTCGCCTTCTCTATGACCACTACTTCCATAATTCCTGCAAATTTAAGTTTGACATTGATTTTTATTACAAAACGGAACGAGGAAATAATGCCATCCCGACCGTTTCCGGAAGCGAAGAAAATAAAAAAATCAAGACGGGCTGCAAACCGGACGAGAGGTGTCACCGGCAGACATCCCTTTTCACCGCCAGGGGATAATTACGGATGGTAAGAAGCGGAAAAGGACACACTTATTTCTTTGAAGCAAAGGTAGCCGTTCCCCACCGGAGCGCAAGGCCGGGCCCTACGGGTCGGCGGGGAAAAAATCATCCTCGCGCTCCGCGCTCCGGTATTTTTTCCTGCCGAGCCTTGACGTCTTTCCGGTGGGAGAACGGCTGTAAGGCATACAAAGAAACAAGAGTGCCCGTACCACGGGCCGGATGTCTAACAGATAAAAGCAAAAGGATATGGCAACAAAAGACGTGAAAGAATTCAACGGATGGTTTAACCGTTCATACGCGAGATTGAAGGAGAGACTCTCCATCTATGGAAAAATCGACGAGGACGCGTTCCATGACGCATATCTGGCTGTCAGGAAGCAGATAATGTTCTCAAGTGTCGGGATAGAAGATCCGGAGTCCTATTTCTTCGGATGCTACCGGAGAATCCTGCAGTCGGGCGCAAGGGATGAAAGCCGTTACGACAGCCCCGGAGACGAGTATTTCGCAAGACTGGGTGAGACGGACTGCGCGGAAGAGACAGAGGAACGGGAAGAGATGCTTACCGGATGCGACAGGCTGGTAAGGGACATACAGAAGTTCCTCAGGCGGCATTTCTCCTATGAGGATTACAGGATATTCATGCTGCGGTTCTACGAGACCGGAAGCTCATTCCGCACCATAGCCAGGCACATGGGCGAGAAGACCTCGGTGGTGACACGCAGGGCACAGGCGATGATGGAATCCGTCCGGGCAAACCGGAAGTTCATCGCCCAAAGAAGATTGATCATGGCCGGCGAGGCGGCATAAAAGACAATAAATGTATCACTCAAAACATAATCGATTATGAAACTGACTGTTTATGACAAGAGCAATTCCCATCCGGCACTGACCTACAAAGGCAAACGGATCATCACGGTATGCCGTGACGGCAGCATGTACCTGAGCAGGATATTGAGCAGGGAACTGAGCCTGCACGCAGGAAACAGGCTGTGTATCGCCAGGGATGAGGACAGGCCAAAGGACTGGTACATGTTCGTCTCGGATGACGGAAACGGATTCACGATATGGAACGATCCGCGTTGCGCCCGCTTCTCGAACAGCTTCATCGCCGGCATGATACTCGATGCCGCGAAGGTCGAGAAATGCGCCGGTTTCATGGTGGCGAAAGAGCCGGTGAATGTGGACGGCAGGCTATGCTACCGGATAATGCTCGACAACCCGATACCGAAGGGAGTAAGAGCCACCGGTACGAGATAAATCCGACCCCTGAAAGAAAAAGCAAGGGGCATCCGGAGGAAGGAAGAAGAAGAACCGACCTCCGGGTGTCCCTTTTTTCATGCGGCCACAGGCAGAATCATAACGGTTTCAGGTTGATACGGCTGCTGTAGATGGCGTTCAGCTCGTCACGGTACTGTTCCAGATGGGCCGAAAGGATATTGTCGATGTAGCAGGAAATGCTGACAGTCGGTGCTATCACGGAAAGCAGGGTGCGCACCCGTTCATAGTTCTCGCTGCTGACATAGGTCTGCCGGCGCTCTTTCACAACGTTGTTGCCGAACAGATGTTCGGGATACTCCTGAAGACTGTTCTTTTTCCGGTGTGTTTTCCCCCGAAGAACCGGAGACGGTGCTTCTTCCTCACCGCCGGACACACCGGAACCGGGAACTTCCACCTTGTCGGATTTGGCAGGAATCCCCGACCGGTTTTCCGTTTCCGGTTTCTTATCATCTTCTTTTTGGGAGTCAGCAGCGTTGCTCCCATAACGATTTTCCAGGACAGAGGCGGGAATATCCCCGGCCATTACGCGGCGTATCTGCTCCTCGTCGATTTTAACTTCCTTTCTCTTTACCATGAATTATCTAATTTTGATAGTTGAACAATTCTTTTCCGGCAGTCCTGCATTTTCATCACGTTGTGAATGTTAGAATACCACCCTTATTACATGCTTGCATTATCTGACGGGTATGTACATCCGACCGGCAAGCCGGTCATGTATCCAATCCCCCACGTGTTCAGTCTGACATTAAGCCGGTCACGCATTCACACATGGGGAAACGGTTGCCTTATTATGTTCTTACATATCCCCGTTCACCCGTTACCGGACGGTTTAAGGCAACCATACACCATGTACCTGACGCACACTTGGATGATTGAACTGCCGAACACATGCTGACATGCGGCAAAATAACGATAATTTTTCCGGATTGGCACTATCATGGCGGTCTGCTGACGGTCTGTGACACTGTATGTCATCCTGTTACACCGCCCAAGTACCCCGGTGGCTCCGGTTTTGGATATTCAAAAAATGATAAAGATGGCTGCGGAAGGATTTTATAGACGGGAAGTGGATAAGATGCCATATTTTGATTTTTCGACAGAAAAATTCATGTTCAAACGAACATGGCAAGTTGTGTTTTGGGGCACCCGAAATGATTTCGGGCACCCAAAACAACTTGCCGCTCGCCTGAAGGCTCGGGACGGGCTTCACTCCAAAGTCGTTGCGCCTGAAAGCCGAAAAAGAGGAACAAAGAAACGGGAAAATGAACGCTGTAATGTACAGATTTGCTTTCAAGAAACGACCACTGCTGAAAAAAAGAATGAACTTTATTCGTGTTATCAATCTATTGCAAGCTGTATTTTTTCATCTTACGGTGCTGTATAGCGGATTTATTTTCAGCAACAATATTGCCTGTTTAGGGTATCCGTTGCATATTTGAAGAACTTTGATAGTGGATGCTTTCTCCGTATTCTCATCTTTCAATGGCAATGTAAAAGGCGGAATCTCTTCATTCGTGTATTCTGTTTTACCTGTATTTAGATCCGAAAGTTCCAACAACAAAGGATTTTCCGTAGCGAGTACAGCTCTTTTTGCCAATAAGGATATGCAAGTTACATCTTACAAGGATTGCGGTAAATCAGACGGCAGATACCATTGGAAAAAGCAACGGCCTTATGCAATTGCCATTGCTTGGGAGGAAGGATCTTCTGCACAGAATTTCCCTTTCCAGTGGAATAAGGAAACAGATAAACAATGAATTCGTCCACAAGGTTGTAGTGGAAGAGTCCCCGCAAAAGTTCAAGGGATTCTGCATCATGGACTTCTGCCAGATAAGTAAAAGAAGAGTTTTTACTGTCTTTCTCACAAAGCAAATCCAGTATGGAATGAGGTAAAATCCAGGCATTGCAGTATTCCCGCCAATGAACAAACCCTTTTCTGTGGTTCATTACCCATTGTGTCAGCACATCATCAGATTCCGGCAGGAAACCGTCTAATGTCATTGCCGTTACTGCTTGGATTTTTGACATATAAATTCTGTTTTAAATCCGGATCGGAAGCCGTCCAAAAAAGAAGCGTGCACACACACTACTTCAAGCGACGGTTCTGGAATAGCCTTAACGGGGAGTACGTGAATGCACGCTATGCGAAAGCACAGCATAAGCATCACGCAATAGTTCCCGTTGTTCAAATTTTCCAGATTTTCGCTTGAGACGTCTTGCGGTCTTATGTTATAATCATCGGCAACAGTCTCACAGACGATATGCCGCTTTTTCTCTATTTACTTGCAAATGTACACATATTCAGCGAGATTTGCATTAGCTACAGACATCAATTTTAGTTCAGCCCGTATTTTTTCATTTTCCGGTACAGTGTTGCCGGATTTATCTTGAGCATCGCAGCTGCCTGTTCCCGGTGTCCGTTGCAGGCTTTAAGGGCGTTTATAATATAGATTTTCTCCTGCGATTCGTCTTTTAGCGGACGGATAGCAGTTATAGAAATTGGCTCATTATCATGCTGATGGATTTCTATATTTAATCCTTCTATCTCCAATACCGGTGATTCCGAAACAAGTACGGAACGCTTGATCTTGTTTTGCAGTTCACGTACATTGCCCGGCCACGGGTAGGCAAGCATCCTGCGCTTGGCATCGTCCGTAAAGCCGTATGTCTCCCGTTTCAGTTCTTTCGAGTAGCGTTCTCGGAAGAATTCAGCCAAAGGGATGATGTCTTCCGCACATTCGGCCAACGACGGCTGGTGGATCTCGAACTCGCAAAGGCGGTGATAGAGGTCTTCCCTGAACCTGCCGTCCTTGATAGCCTGTTGCAAATCCTCGTTCGTGGCAGCGATAATACGCACATCTGCAATCCGTTCCTTGCCGCTGCCTATCGGAGTATAGGTGTTTTCCTGCAACACCCGGAGCAGCATGGACTGTGTCTCATAGGACATGGTTCCTATCTCGTCCAAAAACAACGTGCCGCCTTTTGCCATATCGAAATAGCCTGTCTTGGCTGTATCCGCACCGGTAAACGCCCCTTTCTCGTGTCCGAAGAAAAGCGAGGCGGCCAATTCACGTGGCAATGTTCCACAATTCACCGCCACGAAAGGCATGTTCCAACGCCCACTGCCCTGATGGATGCTCTGCGCCACCGATTCCTTGCCCGTACCGTTGGCTCCGAGAATCATCACGGACATTTCTGACGGAGCGACCAGTCTGGCATATTTCTCCACTTGCAGGATCTTGGGGCTTGTCCGGTGGAAAAGTTTCTTTTCCTGCTTCCGTACGATAACCATCGGCCGGAATACATCCTCTGCCAGTTCCAACAGGTGTTCCTTGCGTACCGGCTTGGGCAGGTAGTCTATCGCACCCAATTTGATGGTGCGTACCACATCCGGAACCGACACATATTCGGTCGTGATGATAAAGGGGATATCCTTCTTCTCCTTGCGGAGCCATTCCAGGAGCGAGATGCCGTCACCTTCCGGCAGGCGCACATCCGAGAGTATCAGGTCGAACTGCGTTTTGCGTATCAGCGAACGGGCAATCGGCTCGTTCATGGCCGTCACCGCCTCATAACCAACCTGTGCAAACCAGTCTTTCTGCATCTGCGACAAGCCGACATTGTCTTCAACTATCAGTATTTTCCTTTTCATTTGTCTGTCTTTTTATTTCATTCTCCGCTCCCGCTATGAGCTTGGCGGTACATTCCATTATCTGCCGTGTGTGCTCCCGTACAGCGTCATCAGTTGCGGTGTCGTCTTTCAGCAGGGTACGATAGGCGGACAAGGCATCTTCCATCTGCAACAGTTCCCACATCGGAAGCATACGGTGGACGGTCTCGCGCAACTTATGCCGGTCATTGTCATTCATCCCTGATGATAGTTCCTCCATATCCTTTTCAGACTGGATGACGAAGGAACGTAACAGTCCGGCCTTATCGCTGACTTCTGAGAGCATCGCACTGAAATCAAATCCATGACCATCATCCTTCCGACATCTCTTTACAGTAGAAAGCAGACCGAGCAACTCCGAAGACGAGAACGGCTTGTAGATGCAGGCTGTAAATCCGGCATCAAGGAAAGCGTCTTTTTCCTTGTCGCCACGTGCGGTCATGGCGACAACGGGTATCGTGCGTGAGTTGCCGATATTCGAACTGCGCAACAGGGTCAGCAGTTCGAAGCCGTTGGTGCCGGGCATCCGGATATCAGATAACAGCAGGTCGTAATTTTGAGAGCGCATAGCCCTGACCACCTCTTTGGCAGTGGAACATACCGTGCAGGACATGCCGTTGCGTTCCAGCATCTCCTTGATTACATCCCTCAACATGCCGTCATCATCAATGACAAGCACATTATGGGGCAGATCTCCGGGACACGGCAGTATCCGGTTCTCGCCCACTAAAGGCTCGTCCGTTTCCGGCAATGGAAGGGTTACACGGAACGTGCTTCCCCGGTCGATGGAACTTGTCACTTCGATTGTCCCATCGAGCAGGTTCACAAGCCCCTGCGTGATGGGCAACCCCAGTCCGTAACCGTCGGCATTGGCTGCGGAAGTCCGACACTCGAACGGGCGGAAGATGCGTGAGAGCGTTTCTTCTGTCATGCCGATGCCGGTATCTTTTATCTCCAGTACCAATTCCCCTTTGTGATAGCGGGCATTGAAACCGATGGTACCGGATTCCGTGAACTTGACAGCATTCGTAAGCAGGTTGTCAATAATCTGTTCTATGCGGTCCGCATCGCCATAGAGCCTGACTTCCGTTTCCTTGAAATCGCAGTCGAAAAGAATGCCCTTGTTGTTGACCACGTGGGAAAATCCCGAAGCGGTACGATCCAGAAGTTCGTGCAGGTTGAATGGAACATCGTTTCGTATCTCTTTCGCCTCGTTCAGTCGGTACACGTCCAGCAAATTGTTGAGCAAATGCACCACATGGCGGCATACGGTTCCAATATTGTCCAGATAAATGTTCCGCCGCTTCCTTTCCCGTGTGTCCATCGCCAGTTCGGCGTTGCCGCTGATGATGTTCAAAGGGGCGCGGATGTCGTGTGACATGGTCAGGATGATGTTCTTGCGCATTTCCAGCAGTGCGGTATTCTCCTCTATTGTATCTTCCAGCCGTTTCCGACCTTTGTCTTTTGCCTTTATATCCCGCTGTATAATCAGATACGAGATGACGAGCAGCACGATGGCGGAGACGACCAGCTAAGTGATGATGTGCATTGAACGGTCATAGGAGGCTTCAAGACGCAGTTCCTTTTCGGTCAGTATGCGTTCGGTCTGCCCATCCATTGTGGCTATCAGGTTGCGCAGTTTGCGATTGAGTGCCTTGTTGTGACGGCGCAGACTATCAGCATAGGTGTCGATGGTTTCCTGTCTTTCTTCCTGCATGGATTGTAGTTTCTTGTTCAATGCGTAAAGTGTGGCGGAGGCGGAAGGCGTTACTTGCACCGTTTCTTTCGCACCGAAAAATCCGGCGACACCCTTTTTCTTGCGAGTCACGGTTTTAGTTTTGGCTTCTTCCGGCAACCGGGTAAGCAGCAGACTATCCGGGTTGTCCTGCTCACGGAACAGCAGCATGATTTGGCGTAGGTGTTCTTCCTTGTTTGCCAGCAGATGGCGGAGCGTGTCTATTTGCGCCCGGCTGACAAACTCTTCATTTCCATTGTGTATGGTTTGTAGCATGGTATCTACACAGATACGGAGCGAATGGTAGTTCTCAAAATCTTCATCCTCCCAAGCAAGGGCGGTTTCGCCGTAAGTGGCGAGGATGGTAATATGGCGGTGGATGGTATTGCCGTTGTGTTGTACCTTGTGGATGGCTTGCATATCGCCTTCTATCGCCATTACACGATTGCGCTCATGTAGCAAGACGGCGACCATACTGCCAATGATCGCCATCAGAAGGAAAAAACTGAATATTATCTTATGCTGCAATAATAGTTTCATTAACCTTTGAATATTTCACGATGAGAATACTCACCTCATACAACAACCACATCGGTAAAGCCACAAGCGACAGAGTAAACACGTCCGAAGTCGGAGTAATAATAGCCGCTATGACAAGAATAACCACTACGGCGTGTTTCCTGTATTTGCGCATGAAGTCGGCAGAGAGCAATCCCAGTTTGGCAAAAAGCCATGAGAGAATCGGTATTTCAAATACAATTCCCATAGCCAGACACATCAGCATCATTGTGGATATGTAGGATTGCAATGTTATCATGTTCATCACATCGCCACTTACCTGATAAGTGCCCAAGAAGCGGAATGTCAGTGGGAAGATCAGAAAGTAGCTGACCGAAACTCCCAGCATGAACATCAGATAACCGCCTCCCACCATACGCACAACATATTTCCGTTCATCTGCATACAGAGCCGGCGATACGAAACGGAACAGTTGGTAAAGAATATAAGGAGAAGCGCACAGCACTCCGACGCATAACGCCGCTTTCATGTGGATGATGAACTGTTCGGCAAGCCCAGTGTTTATCAGTTGCACGAAGAAATCTGGGGAGCCAGTTTGAGTAATCAGTCCGCTTAGCCGGTACAGCATACGATAGGTAATGAAGCCAGCCTCTTTGGGAGCAAGAATGATAGTAAAGAGTTCTTCTTTGAAGATGAACGCGAAAATACCGAAGATAATGGTGACGGCGACGATTTTCACAATCGCCGCCCGAAGTACATCCAAGTGTTCCCAAAAACTCAGACCGCTCGCTTTGCCCTCTTTCGCTCTCATGCTCATTCCTTTTTCGTAGGCTCTTCCTCAATCTCTTTTTCGATATTGTTCATTCCATCCTTAAAAGAGCGTACACCTTTTCCAATGCCTTTCATCAACTCAGGAATTTTCTTGCCGCCAAAGAAAAGCAGAACAACCAATGCGATCAGTAAAACTTCCTGCATACCAATACCGCCAATAAATAAGGGTGTCATCATTTTATTTCAAAAACTCCAGTTTATCAATCCATTCGTGAATAGCATTTTCGCTCATGCGATTCAGTAATTTTCCTGTCTGCCAATTCAAATCGGGATAGGTATGTTTCAAAGTAGTCACGCTGTTGGTGATAGAACTGCCTCCAGATGTGGAGAACGGGATTACGGTCTTACCTTTCAGATTGTGACTTTCGATAAATGTATTGATGATTCTCGGTGCTAAGTCCCACCAGATAGGATAACCTATGAAAATCACATCATAATCAGAGATGTTCTCTTTCTTGCTTTTGATTGCCGGACGTGCCTTCGGGTCATTCATCTCCACAGAACTGCGTGATTGTTTGTCATTCCAATCAAGATCTTCGCTCGTATAGGGCTTTACGGGAGTTATCACATAAAGTTCTCCACCTGTAGCCTTTGTCAGTTTTTTAGCGGCATCGGCAGTAGTACCTGTCGCAGAAAAATAAGCGACGAGGATTTTATTATTCGATTGTCTGTTGTTCATATCCTGTTTTTGTTGAGCAAAAGTTGCGGTCGCCATACCAACGACCGACAACAATACCAATAAGAATTTATACATGGGATATTATTTCAAAAGGTTATCGTATTCCTCGTCAGTTACGGGTTCAAGCCATTCATTGGAAGCGTTTTCTCCGGGTATCTCAAAGGCGAGATGTGCAAACCAGCTGTCTGCCGCCGCACCGTGCCAGTGTTTCATATTTGCCGGGATATGGATGACCGTGCCGGGCAAGATCTCTACCGCAGGCTTGCCTTCCTCCTGATACCAACCGCGTCCGGCTACGCCGATCAACATCTGTCCGCCACCGTTCTTTGCCTTGTGGATGTGCCAGTTGTTGCGGCAACGAGGCTCGAAAGTGACATTGGAGAAAGGAATCTGCGAATCTGATATCCGGGCAAGGTAGCTGTTACCGATGAAGTATTTTGCGTATGCGGTATTCGGTTCGCCGATGGGAAAAATCATTTCGCGTTGGAAAGCCGCTTTCGCATCTTCACCAGTTACATCTTCCGCCCATACATTCTTGGCAAGATTGAAGGCAGCCCAAGCCTTCGGCCATCCGGCATAGAAGCCGATATGGGTGATGATTTCAGCGATTTCGGTGCGGGTGATGCCGTTTTTCTTCGCCGATTGCAGGTGGAAGGTCAGCGAGTTGTCCGTGATGCCCTGACTGATGAGTGATGTTATTGTTACTAAACTGCGGTCACGCAAGTTGAGCAGGTCATTTCTACTCCACACTTCTCCGAAAAGGACATCATCGTTGAGTTCTGCGAATTTGGGTGCGAACTCGCCAAGCTGGTCGCGCCCTGCGGTCTGTACTATCTTTTCCTGTGCCATAACATTGATTGTTAGAATGGTAAATACTGAAATTAAAATAATTCTGTTCATAGCTTTTTATTGAATGAAGTTATTGATTCGGTTTGCCGGATTGACCGGGCTTTGGTCGGACAGCTCCAATGATTTGACCATGTGCAATGTTCCTTGCTTGTACTTTTGAAAATGCTCTGATGCGATATGTTGTTCGTAAGCCGTTTTGCTTGAATAGGTTTCCAAAATCGTAATCATGCAAGGATTTTCTTTTTCCTGCACGGCATACATGGTCAGTACGCCCGGCTCGGTGCGTAAGGAAATTTCACCCACCTCCGCAGCATATTTCATATACTCCTCCAAATGTCCGGGATAGACCTCAATCTTGGAAAGTCGGACAATGCCGTCAGACTGCATCGGTTCTTTGGCACAGATGGACGGTGCTTTGTCAAGATTGAGACACTTGCCTATAACTTCTCCCGTAGCGATGTAGGAATAGGTCGGAAAGTCGAACAATACGGGCTTCAGCTTGTTGTAGTCGGGCTTGCCGTTGGCATCAAGCACATTCGGGGCAGCGTATGTATTGACTACGGAGCAGATGAAGTTGTCAAATCCTTCTGTTTCGTAAATATCTACCACATCACACTCCATTGTAAGTGGTGAAGCGTCAATTACCGGTGTGCCGTTCTCACCCCAATGATAATCGAACACTTGCGATTTATCCACCTGCGCACCACTTACACTGCCCACATAATCGGCTTTCTGAAGCATGGCGCGGTCTACCAAATTAACAGACAGTTTCTTTGATTCCTTGATACCTTGATTGGTATAATGGCTTTTGCTCATGCTCACGAGTATGCGGTCATGTCCGATAATGCCCGTATGACCGACAACGAGCCAATTCACTTTCCCATAGACTTCCGCACCGACAACGGTCATCGGTTTCGGGTAAAGAGCCAACAGGTTTCCGATATTCTTCTTTTCCATTTTCGTGCTGTTCTGTTTGTTCGTTTCCTTTACCGGTTGCGTATTGCACGCCGATAAAAGGGAAATAAACAAGAGGGCCAATATTGATTTTCTCATCCTTACCGTATTAAAGACTTTGACGCAATACATCAATCACATCCTCACGAGTAAGGACAACATAACCGCTTTCGTTGATAGGGCACGCATCGGCAATTCCTTCTAATTGTGACAAATTGGCTCCGCAATCCGTGATATTCATTGCCAGCCCCAATTCTCGCATCCAATCCTCCATTCGTTCAAGTCCTTCCAATGCGATTTCCTTATCCGTTTTCCCGGCAGGGACGATATTCCACACGACAGTTGCCAATCGACGGAATTTCATTACCGCATCTTCAGAACGGTCGATGAGCAGACGGTAATAAGCTCCACTGACGGCTGATAGCGTATGCCCGTGGGTAGCATCGGTATAGGCAGCGACAGCCTGTCCCAGCATGTGTACCATCCAGTCGGTAGGTTTTCCGCAGGAAAGAAGTCCGTTCAATGCCCATGTCGCAGTCCACATGATGTTGCTGCGTGCCTCATAATCTTCCTGATTACCGAGTACTTTCCGGGAACTGACGATGAGGGAGCGCATCAATCCTTCGGCTATGTAGTCGGTGGTGTTGTCGTCCGTTCCCGAAAGGTATTGCTCCAAGATGTGCGACATGATATCATAAACGCCCGCTACCGTATGGTACATTGGAACGGTATAGGTGTAAACAGGATTTAGGATGGAGAAGTCCGGATTTCGGAAATAATAGAATTTCTTCCGGTTCTCGCTGTGCTTGGAAATGACGGAACAACTATCCATTTCCGAACCCGTCCCTGCCATCGTAAGGACGCAGCCGACAGGAATCCAACGGCAGGTCATTTCGCCCCAGTTATTGAAATAATATTCCCATGGGTCATGCTCGCAGTAGACAGAACCTGCTACCGCCTTGCAATAGTCGCAGACGGAACCGCCACCGACGGCAAGAATGAAATCAATATTCTCTTTCCTTGCAAGTGTCACACCCTCCATTACCTTTTCGATGGTAGGATTAGGCATGACACCGGAAAGTTCGACTACTTGCTTGTCAGCTTTGTTCAATTCAGCGATTACTGAATCGTAAATACCGTTCTTGCGGATTGAACCGCCACCATATACCAGCATGACATTCTTGCCATACTTGTCCAGTTCTTTACTCAAATTTTCCAATGAGTTTTCCCCGAAATATAGTTTCGTGGGATTGTGAAAAGTGAAATTACCTAACATATTTATTCGCTTTTAAGTAATTATTTGTCATTAATATTTTTGATAACTTTTGCCGGAATACCGCCTACAATCGTATTTGGCTCTACATCTTTCGTCACTACCGCACCTGCTGCCACTACCGCATTGTCGCCAATGGTTACACCTTGCAGGATGGTAGCATTGGAGCCTACCCATACATTCTTTCCCAATAGGATAGGAGCAGGGTAAGTGGTTTTGCGGTCTTCGAGCGCAAGTCCGTGGTTGAGTGTGGCGAACACCACATTATGCCCGATTTGGCATCCGTCACCGATGGTTACGCCACCGTGGTCTTGGAAGTGGCAGCAGGCATTGATAAACACATTTTCTCCCACCGTGATATTCTTGCCGAAATCGGCATAGAAGGGAGGAAATACACGGAGTGACTGTGGCACTCGGTAGCCAAACAGTTCGGAAAGCAGGTCACGCACCTCTTCGGGAGTATGGTAGGCTGTATTTAACCTGAATGTGGTGCGCCGTGCCTCATTGCTCATGTCGTCCATGAAACGGTGTATATCACCAGTGTTCAGGGCTTGTCCCGTCTTTACAAATTCCTTGAAATCGTTTATATCCATATCATTGCTTTTCTATTTTTACCTTTATATCACCACCTACATTCAACGCATCGATACCATCACCATCAATATGACCAATTTTTATAAGGTCATTACTGTGCGACCAGTTCTTGCAGAAGATTGCCACGTTGCCCCACGGAACATAAATCGTGATGTCTCCGGGCGTAGGGGCACACCCCCGTGTTACGCCCTCAGTTCTTAATTCTGGGTCGGGGTAGAAAATTTTCTCGGTTGTGTTGTTGTAATCGTTCAGTGTAACCTCCAACGGCAGACGGGAGAGAAAATCCCGTGCGGCGTCATTGTCTTCCATCGTGGCGGAAATCGTGTGGTCGCCGACTGTGAGGTTTATCTTCAAAGAAGTCACTTCAGGCGTATCAGGTTCTTCTCGGTTTGCTCCTATTTCGTCCAACCATGCAGGGACACGGGTTGCCATTTGTGAAATACTTGAAGATGTCAAAAGCAATGACTGTTCTATAATCGTTGCATCCGGGCAAAGATTACGAGCCTCACTTACTGAAGAAGATATGCCGCTGCTTCCGCTGGTGGAGAATAATGCAATCCGCTTTCCGGCAAGTTTTTCGGCGTGTTCGTGTAGAAATGTCTGCATCGGTGTCGCTATGCTGCCATACCAAATCGGATAACCGACAAATACGATGTCGTAGTTGTCAAAATTCTCCATTGATGTCTTGATTGGAGGGAAATTGCCTTGACGGATGGCTGCCAGTTCTTCTTGCGAGCGTTCCAACATGGCATTATAATCATTGTCGTATGGCGTTTGAGGCTCGACTTCCAATATATCGCAATCAAGCGTGGACTGAATCAGCTCTGCCACTTGTTTCGTATTGTTCGTGCGTGAAGCATAAAGCACCAAATAGCGACCGTTACCTCCCGAAGTCGGTGTATCAGGATTGTTGTCATTTTCGCCCGGATTCTCCGGTTGCTCGGGAACAAATGGCTCATTGTTGGGTTCTCCGCAGGATGCCATAGACACAAGAGTTAGCAACATCAACGGAATAAATAATAATAATCGTCTCATATTTTCATTTATTTGGATTGATAATCATAGTATTTTCCGGTATTCTCTGCATCGCACTTTCCCATTTCTCCATTTCTATGTCCTCGATGGAAACGGATACAAATTTCGATTCGACACCAAGCGTCTCTATCAATGTGCTACATAGTTTTTCAGCTAAAATCTGTTTTGTTTTCCGGTCTCTGCCGGCTATCATAGTTACTGCTATATGTGGCATAATTCTCTGTATTTTAGTGATTGTTTATATATTATAAAGTCGTTCCACCTCTTTCGGATCGTGCAGGTCGAGAATCACACTATGACCTGTATCCATTGAAGCTATAACTGCCATATCTTCGTCTGACAGCAAAAAATCACCAATAGCGAAATTTTCCGCCATACGCTCCTTATGTACCGATTTAGGAATAGCGACAATTCCACGCTGTAAATGCCAACGCAACACGACTTGAGCGACAGACTTGTTATATTTACGTCCAATCGCAGACAAGACTGGATTTGTAAATAATCCGTTACTACCTTCTGCCAACGGCCCCCATGATTCGGTTTGTACGCCAAGCGACTGCATGATTTGCATCGCTTCAGTCTGTTGGGTGTAAGGGTGCGTTTCCACTTGATTGACTGCCGGAATAATTTTCACATTCTGACACAAATCCATCAAACGATTCGAATTGAAATTACAAACCCCAATAGCGCGGATTCGTCCGGTCGCATAAAGTTCTTCCATTGCCTTCCATGCTCCATAATAATCGCCGAAAGGCATGTGAATCAGATAAAGGTCAATATAATCCAATTCCAATCGTGCAAGGGATGCTTCAAAAGCCCGTAATGTTTGGATATATCCCATTTCGGAAATCCATGCCTTCGTTGTAACAAACAATTCTTCTCGTGGGATACTGCTTTTATGGATAGCCGCACCGACAGCATGCTCATTTCCGTGCACCGATGCCGTGTCTATAAGCCGATAACCGACACTGATAGCATCGGCAACGGTATGTTCGCATATGGCTGCATCAGGGATTTGAAAAACCCCGAATCCCTGTATCGGCATTTCCACTCCGTTATTCAACACAATGTAGTCCATACCTGCCATTATTTATCAATCTGACTTTCGGTGAACGGATCGGCACGGTGTCCCATGAGGTCTATCTTCGCATATTCACGGTCGAATTCCTCCATTTCCCAAGCCGACAGGCGGACTGTTCCAGCACCGAGAAAATCATCCAAATGGGTGGGATTGGTCGTGCCGGGTATCGGTGCAATCCACGGCTTGCGCGAGAGCATCCACACAAGAGCGAATTGCGCAGGAGTCAGCCCCTTGCGTTGAGCCCACTGACGGACAAGTGCCACAAGCGGCATATTATGTTTCAATGCTTCTGGAGTAAATTGCGGCAGATTCCATCGGCGATCTCCTTGCTTGAAACGGCTGTTTTCATTGATTACGCCCGTGAGAAAAGCACGCCCTAACGGACAATAAGGAACGAAACCGATGCCGAGTTCTTCAAGTGTAGGGAAAATTTTTATTTCCGGTTCGCGCCACCAGATGGCATATTCACTTTGAACGGCTGTAACAGGGCAGACGTTATGGGCGGCACGGATAGAGCGTGCGCTCGCTTCGGATAAGCCCCAGTGTAACACTTTACCTTCTTGCACCAAATCCTTGACCGTTCCAGCAACATCTTCCATCGGCACATTCGGATCAACACGATGCTGATACAACAGATCGATATGGTCTGTCCGTAACCTACGGAGCGACCCTTCCACAGCACGGCGGATATGGTCGGGACGGCTGTTCAATGCCGTGGGTTGTTTTTCTTCCACTCCGAAACCGAACTTCGTGCCGATTTTCACTTTGTCACGAAACGGGGCAAGGGCTTCGCCTACCCATTCCTCACTGACATAAGGTCCGTACACTTCCGCTGTGTCGAAAAAGGTCACACCTTTGTCATACGCCCGACGGATAAGGGCAATCATTTCCCGTTTGTCATACTTACCACCGTAATAACCGACCATCGGCAGACAACCGAGTCCGATTGCAGATACATCCAATCTTCCGAGTTTCCGGTATTCCATATTGTCCGAAATTCCGTTTCGAGAAATTTGTTCATTTTTCGTCTGTGACGGGGTTTGAGCAAAGACCTTCGATAATCCCGTCCATTCACTGGCAGCCACCAGAGCTGTCAGTGATGACATTTTCAAAAAATCTCTTCTATCCATGACTTATAATTTTTCAGTTCTAACTATCATTAAAAACGCCCACAAGTCAATCCCCGCATAATCTCCATCTCATTGTCTTCCAAACGAAATGTTGTGGAATCATTTTCAGGTGCAGGAATAAAGTCATCCTGTACAAGAAAACATTGCACTATTTTCTTTGGGGTAGTATGATAGCGGTATGCGAGGTAGCATACGACCTCATCTTCATATAGTTCATCGGAAATGTTAATTCTTCTGTTCATCATTCTTGTTTTTGATAATGCAAAATTAGGTGAGCACGGAAAAACGGACGTAACAATAAAATGGTAGTTTGTACCGATTTTACTGATTTTCGAGTATTTGTATTATATTGATGGTCTAAAATGAGTACCTTTGTCATTGAATAGCAAAAAGATATATTTTATGAGCAAGATACTGAAAGTCAAAACTCCGAATGATTACAGCCGTTATCTCGGACAAGCAGAACAGCATCCATTGGTCTGTATCGTCAATTATGAAGAAGTATCGCCTGTGCGCCATAGCCTAAATAATTACAGCGTATATGGTATTTTCTTTCATGATGAAGCTGATATAGGCTTGTCATACGGATGTGGAAAGTATGACTACAAGAAAGGAACGGTAATTTGTGTAGCTCCCGGTCAGATAGGCGGTAAAGAAGACAACGGAGAATGGGTAAATCTGACAGGGTGGGCATTGTTGTTCCACTCAGATCTATTACATGGCACACAGTTGGAAAGGAATATCAAGGATTACTCTTTCTTCGATTACCGTGTGAACGAGGCTTTGCACATGACTGATGAGGAACGTGATATTTTCGTTTCGCTGATGAAACAAATACGGGATGAACTAGGAAAACCGCAAGATGACATCCAAAACCGTATTATCGTAGGCTATATCGAACTGATGTTGAATTTCTGCCTGCGCTTCCATAACAGGCAGTTTATCACCCGAAAGTTGGAAAATTCGGATATGCTAATGAAATTCAATATATTGCTTTCCTCTTATTTTGAACAGGAGCTGCAATTATCTTTCGGGTTGCCTACTGTACAATACTGTGCCGATAAACTCTGTATGTCACCTAACTATTTTGGGGATTTGATTCGAAAGATGACTGGTGATACGGCAAGCAACTATATCCGTCAGTACATCATCCAACAGGCAAAAAACGAATTGGCAAGTGGAGAAACTATCGCACAAGTCGCCTACAAACTTGGCTTTGAATATCCGCAACATCTGAGCCGTATGTTCAAGAGACATGTGGGAATTACTCCAACTGAGTATTGCGAAAATCTTCGTAGAAAATAATTTGAAATAGAAACTTTAGATTATATTGCTCCTAAATCAATAAATTTATTACCTTTGTATCCAAGTGCAGCGTTCTTTTGATTTAATGCAAAATGTAACAAGAGTGAGAACTTCGCTCGTTTCTAAATCGTTACCTATCAGGAAACAAGTCTTTGCAAATTGCACGTTTTCAGCAAGAAAGAAGATTTAGAGTGTCTTGCTGAATGGAAGGTGATGTGCTTCTTGATACCGGATGCTTCTATCCAGACTTTCAGAGGACGAGAAATCCAAGAGGCATCGGTCAGTCCTTCAAAAACAAGTGCTTCATCATCGTTTGGACGTATGCCACATAATTGAAGTGCTTGTTGGATGACAGGCTTGTAATCCGGTCTTTTTGTCTTTTGCTGTACAACGACCGCTTGCCATGTTCCCTTACTTGTTTGTTGAATCTGTTTCCATTTCAAAGATTGAATATCACTATGGCGCAATCCTGTGAGAATAGAGAACAAGAACGCACGTTTCAAAACATCATCCTTGCAAGGGGTATCAACCAACATTTGCACCTCATTCATGGTAAGTGCAACACGGGGTTTCTCAATGTTTGTTATTCCCTTTACTTTTGCACTTATATCAACAGTGAGATATTCATCAATGAATGCCTGTTTCAGTCCGGCTTTGAGTATAGAGAAATAAGTCGATGCCGTGTTTTGTGAGATAGTACCTTTCTTATTCCCTCCCATTGGAGCACGCAGAAGGAACATCTTTATATCTTCAAGCAGTTTAACTGAAATCGTCTTGAATGGAATTGGCTGCCCTTGTGAATACATTTTCAATAATTCGCCTACACGCCTCCAGTTGACTATAATCGAATCGGAACTATTGGGATGACGTGTGCTTATAATACCATTGAAATACTTGATAAAGTCCTGTTCGCTCCGCTCATTCTGTGCAGCGATTTCGTTTTCCTTATCAGTGTATAGGATGGCACTATCGTATTCATGCTGCCGTAACTTCCGCACATTGTCGGCATAGATACAAGCCTCTTGGTCTATCGTTGAACGGCATTGAATAATCCCATTCAAATCACGCTTAGGCTTATAGTTGAATGTTCCATCTGGCAAAATACGTGCAATGGACGATTTGTCCCAAACAGGCGTGGATATAGTCCGGTTAATGGATTCCACCACACGGCTTGCTCGTTTAGAACCTCGCTTATAAACTGGGTATGATTCTATAATCAGATACCACTCTTCTTTATAATTCGACCTTCTGAGCTTGACGGTCACTTTGGTATTAGGTAATGCTTTCTTCATAACGACTTATATAATTTATCAATTTCAGATTTGGGAACATAAACATAGTTACCGATTTGGCGTGTAGGAATAGAATGACGGCGTATGTGCTTAAATACACTGCTGTCATTGATATGGAACTTCTTTGCGATCTCTCCGATGGTATAACAATCTTTGGGTTCAAAGGACAATGCTTCCTTTTTTCTCTTTCTACTCCCTGCCTTTGTTTTGAAGTGTTCATCCATATACTGCCGACTAAGGCGTATCAGACGCTGGCCAAAATTGTATGACGGTATCAATCCTTGCCGTATCATACGATAAAGTACATCTTTACTAATGCCGTAAATCAACATAGCCTCTTTTACGGTTAGATACCCCTTGCAGGATGGTATTCGTCTAATCAGTGCTTGGCGTATCGCTTCTTTCTCTTTTGCGATTTGTCTTTTCTTATATGCTCTCTTGGAACAAGCAGGGCAACAATACTTCGACACTAATGTCGGAGGAGTAAAGATTTTACCGCACTCCTCGCAACTTCTTTGAATGATGTAATTTCCTCTTGGCATATTCTTCTCGTTATAAATGGTTTATATCAATCTAAGTTGTACCTTATCGCCAAATAAGACGTGTCGCAAATATGTCGCAAATAAGAGATAAAAAAGCCCATAGAAAACACATAGCAACCATGAACCCCATAAACGCAAAAAGCGTGCAACTCATTGAGCTGCACGCTTTTGCTTATTGTTTATTATCTGTTTCCTTATCGGAATCATTTGACTTCCTCAAAATCTGCATCTTGAATAGTATCATCAGAAGAAGAGTTTCCAGCGTTGGCATTACTCTGCCCTCCGGCATTCTGCTGTGCACCGGCTCCAGGCTGTGCACCACCCTGGTACATCTGTGCACTGGCAGCCTGCCATGCTGCATTCATTTCGGCAATAGCAGCATCGATGGCGGCAACATCACCCGCCTTGTGGGCATCTTTCAATTTCTGCAAAGCTCCTTCGATAGCAGGTTTCTTGTCAGCCGGAATCTTATCACCCAACTCTTTCAACTGGTTCTCAGTCTGGAAAATCATAGAGTCAGCCTGATTCATCTTGTCTACTCTTTCACGCTCTTTCTTGTCGGCATCTGCATTAGCTTCAGCCTCAGCTTTCATACGGTCTATTTCGTCTTTGCTCAAACCAGAAGAAGCTTCGATACGGATAGCCTGTTCCTTACCGGTAGCCTTATCCTTGGCAGACACTTTCAAAATACCATTGGCATCGATGTCGAAAGTCACCTCTATTTGAGGAACTCCACGACGAGCAGGCGCAATGCCGGTCAAATTAAACTGACCGATAGACTTATTCTGAGCGGCCATCGGACGTTCTCCCTGCAATACATGAATAGTCACTTCCGTCTGATTGTCGGCAGCCGTGCTGAAGACTTCGCTCTTGTTGCACGGGATTGTCGTATTGGCTTCAATCAACTTCGTCATTACGCCACCCATCGTCTCAATACCCATAGACAACGGCGTCACATCCAACAATACGATGTCGCCCACTCCGGCTTCCTTATTCAGGATAGCCCCTTGGATAGAAGCACCTACCGCTACGACCTCATCTGGATTTACACCTTTAGACGGAGCCTTGCCGAAGAAATCTTCTACTAACTTCTGGATGGCCGGAATACGGCTCGAACCTCCGACAAGAATTACTTCGTCAATGTCTGAATTACTCAAACCGGCATCCTGCATTGCCTTCTGGCACGGCACCTTACAAGCCTGAATCAAATTATCAGCCAACTGCTCGAACTTAGCACGCGTCAAGGTCTTCACCAAGTGCTTGGGTACACCGCCTACAGCCGTGATATAAGGCAAATTGATTTCCGTAGTCGTAGACGAAGACAATTCAATCTTGGCTTTCTCGGCAGCTTCTTTCAAACGTTGCAATGCCATCGGGTCTTGTTTCAAATCTACTCCTTCTTCTGCCTTGAAGTCAGCAGCCAACCAGTCGATAATCACTTGGTCGAAATCATCACCTCCGAGGTGAGTATCACCATTGGTAGAAAGCACCTCGAATACACCGCAACCAAACTCCAGTATGGAAATATCAAATGTACCGCCCCCCAAATCGAAGACAGCAATCTTCATGTCCTTATTGGACTTATCCACACCGTAAGCCAAAGCCGCAGCCGTCGGTTCATTCACAATACGTTTCACTTCCAAACCGGCAATCTGTCCGGCCTCTTTCGTCGCCTGACGCTGAGAATCGGAAAAATAAGCCGGCACGGTAATCACTGCTTCCGTCACTTCCTGACCCAGATAATCCTCAGCCGTCTTCTTCATCTTCTGGAGAACCATGGCAGAGATTTCCTGAGGAGTATAGAGACGACCCTCAATATCCACACGAGGCGTGTTGTTATCCCCTCTTACTACTGAATAAGGAACACGCGAGATTTCTTTCTGTACCTGGTCATAGGTCTCACCCATGAAACGTTTGATAGAGAAAATGGTATTCTTCGGATTCGTAATCGCCTGACGTTTGGCCGGATCACCCACCAAGCGTTCGCCGTTTTTAAACGCCACGATAGAAGGAGTCGTACGCTTGCCTTCGTTGTTAGCGATTACTACCGGTTCGTTACCTTCAAATACGGAAACACAAGAGTTTGTAGTTCCCAAGTCAATTCCAATAATCTTTCCCATAATATATCTACTTTTTTATTATTAATCTAAATTGAATGTATTTCTTGCGTCCGCCTCTTACAAAAGCAACGCACTGTTATAAAAACAAACCGCGTGCCAAACTATCTCATGAAGCAGAAAAAACTATAAAAAAAGATTTATCGGAATCAAGAGAGAGTTTTTCCGCTATCTTTGTTCTCGGACAAGCCCATCTGCGACAGTCAGACCTGAAAACTGCCAAAATGGCTGAAAAAATTTAAAATGTATGACGAAAATAGCACGACTTCTATTATTTCTTTGCACCTTATTGGTATTCCATATTTCTATGGCACGCCCACGGGTAGCCGTAGTACTAAGCGGAGGTGGTGCAAAAGGTACGGCACACATCGGGGCACTGAAAGTAATTGAAGAAGCAGGAGTCCCCATCGACATGATTGTAGGTACGAGCATGGGCAGTATCATCGGCGGGTTATATGCCATAGGATATACGACCGAACAGCTCGACAGCATATTCATGGCACAAGACTGGAACACATTGCTTAGCGACAAAGCTTATCGCAATGCACTTAACCTACAGGCCCGGGAACAAAATTCACAATACATCCTCTCCGTCCCCTTCTTTGAAAAACCGCAAGACTTAATCAGCGGAGGGGTCATCAAAGGAAGAAACATCGGGCGTATGTTATGGCAACTCACCGAAGGCTACCACGACTCCATTGATTTTCAAAAAATGCCTATCCCGTTTGCTTGTATTTCCCAAGATTTGGTGACGGGCGAAGAGATCGTATTCCGAAACGGCGTACTGCCCATCGCCATACGTGCCAGCATGTCCATTCCCGGTGCTTTTGCCCCGATATCCATGAACGGCAAACTTCTCATTGACGGTGGCATCATCAACAATTATCCGGTAGATGTGGCACGACAAATGGGAGCAGACATAGTCATAGGAGTGGATGTACAGGATCCGATGAAAAATGCAGAAGAACTTCAAAACAATATCTTCGCACAACTCAACCAACTCATCGACTTGCAAAGGAAAGACCGTTGGGAACAAAACATAGCTCTTTCAGACGTCTATATCAAGGTCAATGTAAAAGGATACAACACAACCAGTTTCAACACAACCGCCATAGACTCCCTGATGGGACGTGGAGCACAAGCAGCCCGTTCACAAATAGACACCTTACAGGCTATAGGCAGCCGCTTCTCTCCCGACGACTCCATCGTGAGCCGTCCCACACCTCCTTTCTTCTACATGCACCGCCCGGGAAATATCGAAGCGCGCTATGCAGGGAGCTTAAAAATCCTGATAGGCGACGCACCCAGAAATTCCATCAACCTTGGACTTAGGTTCGACAACGAAGAACTGGCCGCCTTGCTGTTCAACGGGCAAATGCAGCTCGGGAAAAAAAGGAACCACCACGTCAACCTGACTTTACGTTTAGGAAAGCAAACTTATGGCGACGCACATTACAATCTCGACTTAGGCAGGGAATGGAACCTTACCACAGGCTACCGTTATACCTATAACGATTTTAACATCTATGAGAAAGGAGAACGGACATACGGCATCAGCTTCAATCATCATTTCGGAGAAGTCGGATTCACCAAAAGTTGGAAAAACGTACGTCTCAAATTGGGAGGAATTTACCAACTCTACAACTACGGCTCCTTCCTCTATCGCTTCGAGGACAACTCGCCGACAGATATCACCAAAGAAAGCTACCTGAAGTTCGGCACGCAATATGCCGTCAATACATTGGACGACAATTATTTCCCGACAAAAGGTTCCGAATTGGAAATGGCATATTACTATGCCATACCATTAAACGGGAACAAAGCCTTCCACACAGCGGGAATACATTGGAACGCCGCATTCTCTTTCAACTCACGCTTCACTTTAATGCCCCGGATAGAAGGGCGCTATCTGACGACAGAAAACACCGTTGCCGAAATGAACACGCTCGGTGGACAAGAAAGAGGCAAATACTTCAGTCAACAAATACCATTTTACGGCATCAACCATTTCGAGATGCCCCATCGTTCTTTGGTCGTGGCGGGAATAGAAGCCCGTCAACGCATCGGAGGGAAGCATTACGTCAGTGGTATATTCAACATCGCCGCCACATCGGATGACTGGATGCATTTTTTCAAAAACAGCTTCAACGACAACGACCTGTCGGGATATCACATCTTCGGTGGAGCCGTAAAGTATGACCTACGCACTTTCATCGGCCCTGTCGGTTTTACTATATGCTACAGCGACCGCGCCAAAGCTTCCGGATACATAAGGGCGGGATTCAATTTCTGAAACCCGCCCTTCAGTCCTTCACGGCTTTTTCACTCGGCTTTAAACTCCAAAACTCCGCCTTTCATCAAGTCACGGATGTCAATAAAAGGCGCATCCAGTTTCTTTCCGTTAAAAAGAATAACCGGCAGATGCTTATGTTCTTTCAGCCCTTCGGCACGAACTGTCAACACCTTGCCTTGCGGCAGTTCCACACGGGCCGACGGGAACCTCGGAATCCCCAACGCATATTCTCCCGATGCCGGAGTCACCGGATAAAAGCCCAACGAACTGAACAGATACCAAGCGGACATCTGTCCGCAGTCGTCATTTCCCGACAACCCGTCCGCCCCGTTCCTGTAATGAGTGTCCAAGATTTCCGGAATACGTTCTTGCGCCTTGTCGAAACGACCGCAATAGTTATATAGATACACATAATGGTGGCCAGGCTCATTGTCATGCCGGTAATGCCCGTTGTCGAACACGTTATCGAGCGCTGCGGCAAAAGACTCGTCCCCCCCCATCAAATCTATCAGCCCCTGCACATCCTGCATGACACAAAATTGATAAGTCCAGTTGGCCCCTTCGGTAAACCCTGAATGCTCCCCGGCCCAACTGCCATCGGCATTACGCGCTTGGAAAAGTTTCGTTTTCGGATTATACAAATAGCGGTAATTCTTTGCCCTTCTCATTAAATCTTCATAATCAGCCGTTTTTCCCAAAGCCTTTGCCATTTGGGCAATGCAATAGTCGCTTAAAGCGAACTCCAACGTACGGGCCACGGATTCATTGGTCTTGTCATCGGCCACATACCCGTTTTTCAGATAATTGGTCAATCCGCCCCGTGCTTCATATCCCCCGTTCCACCATTCGCGGTCCCCCCAACGCGACTTATCGTCACCCGTAGGAGGCACGTAGGCATCCTTACGAATCGCTTCATACGCCTTCTCCACGTCATAATCGCGGAAGCCATTGACGTAAGCGTCCGCTATCACAGCGTCCGCATGCGTGCCGATCATGATATTCGTATAGGTAGGATTCGGCCATTTGGGTATCCAACCGCCCTCTTCATACATTTGTACCAATGCCGTAACCATGTCGTCCACCCGTTCGGGCGCCATGATTTGCAGCCAAGGATGTTCAGCCCTGAAAGTATCCCACAAAGAATAAGCATTATAGGAAACGCCCTGATGCACCTTATCGTCAAACGGACTGTAATAACGGCCATATTCCGAAAACTCCCGAGGATACTGCAAGGTACGGAAAAATGCCGTATAGAATATCGTACGGTCTTCTTCGCTCGCCCCCTCCAAGTCTATCTTGGAAAGCTTTTCCTCCCATTCCTTTTTCACTTTTTTCGTCACGGATGCAAACGAAGACCTGGCCGGAATCTCTTTCGACAGGTTCACCGCAGCTTGCTCGAAGTCGATAAAAGAACTGCCGATACGCACATCAACCCACGTCGTCCCCGCAGGAAACTCGACATATCCGCCTACAGAACCACCTTCCGCCTGTACAGACTTTCCGCTGACCGCCCCGTCGCGCCATGTACCGTAATCGGCAAAATCTTGGGAGAACTTCAACACATAATATCCCTTGAACCCCGGCAAGGCCGGCCCCAAATGGGCATCATGCCTTTCCTTATTATATATATGCACCTCACGCTTGTCGGGATAGATGCGTATGAAGCCTCCTTCGTTTTCCCTTCCGGCCTCCAAATAAAGCAAGGCTTTTTCATCCTTTGGGTATGTGACATGGAAGAAAGACGCACGTGAAGTCGCCGTCATTTCCGTGGTAATCTCCGAACCGCCATGTTTTCCCGAAGCGTATGACACCTTGTAATAATAAGGCTTAGCCACTTCTTTCCCACGGTCCAGACGTACTTGCCTGTCCTTCGCCTTAATCTTCAGTTCCCCACTTTGGGGCATCAGGGTCATGAACCCGTAATCCCCCATCCAGATGGCCGGTTGGTGCGTGCCCATAAAACCGATTAAGACCGAATCGCAATGGCGATACATCGTACGGGATATGCCGTTAATACGGGTCGCCGCACACCATTGGGTCATGGCAAACGGCGTGCCCACGGCCGGAGTCGTCCCCCCGTATTCCGTCTCATGGCTACCGTCCGTACCAATCATCATACTCACCTCATCCACATGGAATTTAGCTGTTTTTGCGGCTTTTCCCGACATGACAACAGGACACGAAGCCACACTCATCAATAAAAATAAAGTTCGTAATACTCTCATGTTATTAAAAATTTGGTTAGGGTTGTCTTACAAATAAACGGAAAAGAACAGCCCTACGGCCATTCTTTTCGTTCATAAAAAGGGATATTGTCACGGATTGGAATTGGCATCCTGCAAGGCTGCCGCAATCAGTCCTTCCACTTCGTCACAGAGTTCGGGGTTATCTTTCAACATCTTTTTCACGGCATCCCGTCCCTGCCCTATCTTCGTGTCGTTGTAACTGTACCACGAACCGCTCTTCTTCAGAATGCCCAGTTCCGTACCCAAGTCCACGATTTCGCCGATTTTGGAAATGCCTTCTCCGAAAGTGATTTCAAATTCAGCCTTACGGAAAGGAGGTGCCACCTTGTTTTTCACCACTTTCACGCGCACTTGGTTTCCAATCACCTCGTCGCCGTCCTTGATGCTCGTCACACGGCGGATGTCCAAGCGTACGCTGGCATAAAACTTCAAAGCGTTACCGCCGGTCGTCGTCTCCGGATTACCGAACATCACGCCGATTTTCTCACGCAACTGGTTGATGAAAATACAAGTGGTGTTCGTCTTGTTGATCGTGGAGGTCAGTTTGCGCAAGGCCTGGCTCATCAAGCGGGCCTGCAGGCCGACCTTGTTGTCCCCCATGTCACCCTCGATTTCGGCCTTCGGCGTCAAGGCTGCCACGGAGTCTATCACGATAATGTCAATGGCCGACGAACGGATCAACTGGTCGGCTATTTCCAATGCCTGCTCCCCGTTGTCCGGCTGTGAAATCCACAAATTGTCCACGTCCACGCCCAACTTGGCGGCATAAAAGCGGTCGAAGGCGTGTTCCGCATCGATAAACGCGGCTATCCCGCCGGCTTTCTGCGCCTCGGCGATGGCATGGATGGCCAAGGTCGTTTTACCGGAACTTTCCGGACCGTAAATCTCTATGATACGTCCGCGAGGGTATCCCCCCACGCCCAAAGCGGCATTCAAAGCGATGGATCCCGTAGGAATCACATCCACTTGTTCCACGTGGTCATCGCCCAGTTTCATGATAGAACCCTTTCCGAAGTTCTTCTCTATCTTGTCCATTGCAGCCTGCAAGGCCTTCAGCTTTTCCGTATTCGGCCCCGCAAACAAAACTGCTTCTTCTTCTTTCTTTGCCATATTCTTTTTTATAATCAAATCATCTATGTTCCACCTCCCCACAGCACCCCGGCAAGGGATGCCTTCCGGGAAATGCAGGATTAAAGTTCAAGGTCGCCGTTGAACACTTCGTGCCACGGAAGCCCGTCCTTGTTCAACTCCTCCATGAACGGATCCGGGTCGAACTCTTCCACATTCCACACACCGGGCTTCTTCCAGATGCCTTTCAGGAACATCATGGCCCCGATCATGGCCGGCACGCCCGTCGTATAGCTAACCCCCTGCATGCCGGTCTCCAGATAAGCGGCATGATGGCTGCAATTATTGTACACGTAATAAGTCAGTTCTTTTCCGTCCTTCACCCCACGGATACGGCAACCGATACTGGTCTCGCCTTCATAGTTTTCACCCAAATCCTGCGGGTTGGGCAACACGGCCTTGAGGAACTGCAACGGAACGATTTTCACCCCATTGTAATCCACCTCGTCTATGCGTGCCATACCGATATTCTGAATCACGCGCAGGTGCGTAAGGTATTCCTGTCCGAAAGTCATCCAGAAACGGGCCCGCTTGATGGTCGGGAAGTTCTTCACCAACGATTCGAGCTCTTCGTGGAACAACAGATAAGAGTCACGCGGACCGATGTTCGGATACGTCAGGTCCTTATGGATTTCCATAGGCTTCGTCTCCACCCACTGCCCGTTCTCGTAATAACGTCCGTTCTGCGTGATTTCGCGGATGTTGATTTCCGGATTGAAGTTTGTGGCAAAAGCCTTATGATGGTTTCCGGCATTGCAGTCCACGATGTCCAGGTAATGGATTTCATCGAAATAATGTTTGGCCGCGTATGCCGTATACACACCGGAAACGCCCGGGTCGAAACCGCACCCTAAGATGGCGGTCAGTCCGGCCTCCTCGAAACGTTTCTTGTAGGCCCACTGCCAACTGTATTCAAAATGAGCCACGTCCTTCGGCTCGTAATTTGCCGTATCCAGATAATTGCACCCGGTTTGCAGGCAAGCTTCCATAATGGTCAAGTCCTGATAAGGCAAGGCCAGGTTCATCACCATGTCCGGCTTGTAACCGTTCAGCAGTTCCACCAACTCTTCCACGTTGTCGGCATCCACCTTTGCCGTTTGGATAGACGGGTTCCCGATGGCCTTCACGATGGCGTCGCATTTGGCCTTCGTACGGCTGGCAATCATGATTTCGTCAAACACTTCCGGATGCTGGGCCACTTTGTGCGCTGCTACCGTGGCCACACCGCCGGCACCGATAATTAAAACTTTTCCCATTTTTTGAATTCGGTATTATAATTAAATATGTATAGGATGCAAAGTTAATGACTTTTTCCAAGAAGCAAAGAAAAAGCCTGTTTTTTTGATTTTTATTTGAATTAGATAATTTGCCCACGCTCGGCAGACTCGAACAAGTTCGGTCTGTTCTCGCTTAATCGCAAATTTCGTCCCCTCTGATGCCCAACGCATTCATCAACGAATAACCGAGGATCTCCTGCCGGAACCCTCTCCCGGCCTGAGGCTCCATGGCCAACAACGTGACGTCCTTGCCCTCGGCCCGGCCCAAAATCTCGCGTACTCGAAGACCGTATTTCTCCACGTCCGGCACGATGACCAGTCGTTTGATACCTTTCTCGTCGACCAACGCCTCGAGCGACTGCAAATAGAGGGCATCTCCGTCCACCAAGTTCTCCACCTGTACGGAACTCAATTTGAACTCCCCCAAATGCCCGTCGCAGAACGCCTTGCCGTCAAGCTCGGCCTCGAAGTCCGAGGGCGTGAAGTTGTCCAAGGCTTTCCGCCCCTTGCCGTGGATAAACACGACCTGTATGTCGTTCTTCCCCTCGCCGACTCCCCCGTCCAAAGCCGCGCAAACCAACCATTGCGCCAAGTCGGCTTTAGGAATCGGACGGTTCAGCATCCGCTCGAAATTCACGATTAAATTGAACGCCACGGCATCCACGTAATCCGCATCCACCAGAATGACATTCTCACTCCATTTCGTTTTTTCCATTTTATGTAGTACTGTTTTCCGTTTACAAAGATAGCGAAAGGCGAGCGCAGTTCCAAGCCAAAAGCTTGCTTTTGAACGAAAGACTGCCGAGCCGCATCCTATCTTCGTGAAACAAAGATAAACAAAGGCAGGTGCAGAGGCAAACGAAAACGAAGTTTTCTTGTGACCCACTCTGCCTTTTTGCTTTCAAAATGACAGCAAAAAGACAATACGGTACAGCGATAAAACCTTTATAAATCATGGTTCCAGACGTTTTCGGGACGTTTCCAGACACATTTTTTCACACTTGAAGTTCGTTTTTTTATCTTTTTAAGCCTAAACGCGTTTCAATCTCAAGAGATTGATTTTCCATTCGGCTGAAAAAACATTTTTTTTCTCCGCATGTCGTACGGGAAATGTCCGTACATGGAAGCGGAAAGCACCTGAAAACGACGTGGGAAAAGCTTTTTCCGGCTCGATTTCATTCTATTTGAAACATTTCCACCTGTAAAAAACGGATATCAAAATGCCACGTCCGTCCGGTTTGTGCTACCACCTCCTCCACTCTCCTGCGCAGAACCTTGCCACCCGGCTTTCCGGATGTTACCGGTAAGCCCCCTGTAGCTGACAAACAGCTTCTCCGCCACCCTTGCGAGAATCGCGTATTTCCGAAGCCACCCTGACAAGGACGCAAATAACGGATTCTCATGAAGGCCGATTTGACTTTTTGACAAAGAGGCTTATCTCTTTTATGAAACCACATCTGCCGATTCCGTCAGCCCGCGAAGCGTTCCGCCTGCCATATTTTCATCTTTCATGACATTTTGTCAGTCTACGCCTTATGGCAAACATTTTGATACGAGATAAGTGTGGCTCGACAACGCCACGTTGGGAAACAGAAAAATAAACAATTAAATATAGAAAGGAAACAACCATGACTTTTGACAAATTTACCATTAAGGCTCAAGAGGCCATTCAGGAAGCCGTCAACCTTGTACAGGCAAGGGGACAGCAAGCCATCGAACCGGAACACTTGTTGGCCGGCATCCTCAAAGTGGGAGAAAATGTCACGAATTTCCTCTTTCAGAAATTAGGAGTCAACAGCCGGCAAATCGAACAGGTACTGGAAAGCCAGATTGCTTCGCTGCCAAAGGTCCAGGGGGGCGAACCTTACCTGAGCCGTGAAAGCAATGAAGTGCTGACACGGGCACAGGATTACGCTTCCAAGGGCGGAGACGAGTTCGTCTCGCTCGAACCGATGCTTCTGGCTTTGCTGAACGTGAAAAGCACGGCCTCCAGAATACTGAAGGACGCAGGCATCACCGAAAAGGAACTGGCATCTGCCGTCAACGAACTGCGAAAAGGGGAAAAAGTGACTTCTCAAAACAGTGAAGACACTTATCAGGCGCTCAACAAGTATGCCAAGAATCTCATCGAAGAAGCGCGGAGCGGAAAGCTCGACCCGGTCATCGGACGGGACGAAGAGATACGGCGCGTGCTGCAAATCCTGAGCCGACGTACGAAGAACAACCCGATATTAATCGGCGAACCGGGTACGGGCAAGACGGCCATCGTGGAAGGACTGGCCCATCGTATCCTGCGGGGCGACGTGCCGGAGAACCTGAAAGACAAACAACTCTACTCCCTCGACATGGGTGCGCTGATCGCCGGTGCCAAATACAAAGGAGAGTTTGAGGAACGTCTGAAATCCGTCATCAACGAAGTGACGAAAAGCGAAGGGCGCATCATCCTCTTCATCGACGAAATCCACACGTTGGTGGGCGCAGGAAAGGGCGAGGGTGCCATGGATGCCGCCAACATCCTGAAGCCTGCCTTGGCACGGGGCGAGTTGCGGAGCATCGGTGCCACCACGTTGGACGAATACCAGAAGTACTTCGAGAAGGACAAGGCACTGGAACGCCGTTTCCAGACGGTCATGGTCAACGAGCCGGACACGCTCAGCACCATTTCCATCCTGAGGGGGCTGAAGGAAAGGTATGAGAACCACCACAAGGTGCGTATCCAAGACGATGCCATCATCGCCGCCGTGGAACTTTCCAACCGCTATATCACCGACCGTTTCCTCCCGGACAAGGCCATCGACCTGATGGACGAGGCGGCAGCCAAACTTCGTATGGAACGTGACTCCGTACCGGAAGAACTGGACGAAATCGAACGCAGGTTGAAACAGTTGGAAATCGAACGCGAGGCCATCAAACGGGAAAACGACCAGCCCAAGCTGGAACAACTGAGCAAGGAGATTGCCGAACTGAAAGAACAGGAAAGCAGCTACAAGGCCAAATGGGAAGCTGAACGCGGACTGGTGAACAAAATCCAACAGAACAAACAGCAGATTGAGCAGTTGAAGTTCGAAGCCGAACGGGCCGAACGCGAAGGCGACTATGGCAAGGTGGCCGAAATCCGCTACGGCAAGCTCAAGGCACTGGAGGACGAAATCAACCGGATACAAGACCAGTTAAAGGACACGCAGGGCGGAGACGCGATGATTAAAGAGGAAGTGACCTCGGAAGACATCGCCGACGTGGTAAGCCGTTGGACGGGCATTCCCGTGAGCAAGATGCTGCAAAGCGAACGCGAGAAGTTGCTCCATCTGGAAGAGGAACTCCACAAACGGGTCATCGGGCAGGACGAGGCCATACAGGCCGTGAGCGATGCCGTGCGGCGCAGCCGTGCGGGACTGCAAGACCCGAAACGCCCCATCGGCTCGTTCATCTTCTTGGGAACGACCGGTGTAGGCAAGACCGAACTGGCCAAGGCTTTGGCCGAATACCTCTTCGACGACGAGACGCTGATGACGCGTATCGACATGTCGGAATACCAAGAGAAATTCAGCGTGAGCCGGTTGATCGGTGCGCCTCCGGGATACGTAGGGTACGACGAGGGCGGACAACTCACGGAAGCCGTACGCCGCAAACCTTATTCGGTGGTTTTGTTCGACGAGATAGAAAAGGCACACCCGGACGTATTCAACATCCTCTTGCAAGTGCTCGACGACGGCCGTCTGACCGACAATAAGGGACGCGTGGTGAATTTCAAGAACACCATCATCATCATGACGAGCAACCTGGGAAGCGGTTACATCCAGAGCCAGTTCGAGAAACTGGCACCGGAGACCGGCGCACAAGCCCGCGAAGCCCTCATAGAGGAGACGAAAAAAGAGGTGCTCGGCATGCTGAAGAAGACCATCCGTCCGGAGTTCCTGAACCGTATCGACGAGACCATCATGTTCTTGCCGCTCACACAGGAACAAATCAAACAGGTGGTGCGCCTGCAAATCAACGGCATCACCAAGATGTTGGAGGGCAACGGCGTAGCCTTGCAACTGACCGATGCCGCCCTGGACTTCCTGGCCGATGCGGGTTACGATCCCGAGTTCGGTGCCCGTCCGGTCAAACGGGCCATCCAGCGTTACCTGCTGAACGACTTGTCGAAGACCATGTTGGCACAGCACATCGACCGGACGAGACCCATCATCGTGGATGCGGACGGAAACGGATTGGTGTTCAGAAACTAAGCATAAACAAAGAGCGGGAATGTGAGGCCACACATTCCCGCTCTTTTTGTTCGTTTTTCACAATATACTTACTTTCAAGTATCCATGTGTCCATTCCTCTGCTGACATAACCTTGTAAAACAATCAAGCAACACCACAATACCCAAAAACAAGTATTTTCCAATCCGGCAAATTACCGACTTTCCACGATTGCAAGACACGCTTTCCAAGTCGTATCTTTGCATTCGCAAAACAAACCTCCTAAACTCATCAAACATTGAAAACGGTAATCAGATTGTTAAGCCTTACATTGGTATTTATTACGGGAATAGGCCACCTTTCAGGACAAGCCCAAAAACAGGCCATGGTCTCAGGCAAGGTCATCTCCACTTCTAACGAAATCATGGACTTTGCCACCGTACAAGTCAAAGGAACTTCTATCGGAACACGTCCCAATGAAAAAGGAATCTATCATTTGAAAGTCGACGCGGGAAAACACACATTGGTGTTTAAGGCTATGGGATACGCCACGGTGGAACGTACCGTCACTCTCCAGGCCGGCGAACGCCAGAAGTTGAATATCAAAATGCACCAAAAAGATATGGAACTGGCCGAAGTGAAAGTGGAAGCCAGCCACGTGGGCCGCATCAACAAATCGGCATTCAACGCAGTGGCCGTAGACTTGAAAAGCATGGCCGGACTGAACAAGAACCTGGCCGAGGTGCTGACCACCGTTCCGGGCGTCAAGCTGCGCGAGACGGGCGGAATGGGTTCGGACATGCAACTCATGCTCGACGGTTTTACGGGCAAACACGTCAAGGTCTTTATCGACGGCGTACCGCAGGAAGGAGCCGGAACGGCCCTCAATCTGAACAACCTGCCGGTGAACTTCGCCGAACGCATCGAGGTCTACCGCGGAGTGGTTCCCGTCGGTTTCGGTACCGATGCCTTGGGCGGGGTCATCAATATCGTCACCAACCAAAGGAAACTCGGTTGGTTTGCCGATGCCTCTTATTCTTACGGCTCGTTCAACACCCACAAATCTTTCGTCAACTTCGGCCAGTCGTTCAAGAACGGCCTGCTGTATGAAATCAACGCTTTCCAGAATTTCTCGGACAACAACTATTACATTGATTACTACGTTACGGAATTCAGCGACGACGGCATTTCGGAGAACACCGACAAGACGAAGATTTACCATATAAAACGTTTCAACGACCGTTTCCACAACGAAGCCGTGAGCGGCAAAATCGGGGTGACCGACAAGAAATGGGCCGACCGCCTGATGCTGGGCTTCAGCTACACCCACTTTTATAAGGAAATACAAAACGGAGTATTGCAGAAAGTCGTGTTCGGAGAAAAACACCGTCATGGCTTCTCGTTCATCCCCTCTTTGGAATACCGCAAACGCAACTTGTGGGTCGAGGGACTCGATGTCATGGCCAATGTCAACTACAACCACAACATCACCCACAACATAGATACGGCATCTTACAAATACAACTGGTTGGGACAACGGAAATATACCGGCGTGCCGGGGGAGCAATCCAACCAGAACAACGAGGCCAAGAACAAGAACTGGAACGGTACGCTCACGGCCAACTACCGCATCGGCCACGCCCATTTGGTCACGTTCAACCATGTGCTGAGCACTTTTGAACGCACCACCCGTTCGTACGTTTCAGGAAGTTCGCGCCTTTCGGACTTCACCATCCCCAAGCGTTCCCGCAAGAACGTCACGGGACTGTCTTACCGCTTCATGCCTACAGAGAAATGGAACGCCACGGTGTTCGGCAAGTATTACAACCAATACAACGAAGGCCCCGTATCCCAAAGCGACGACGGTATCGGCAACTACATACAGATGTCGCAAAAGACGAGTGCTTTCGGCTACGGGGCCGCAGGGACTTACTTCATCCTGAAAAACCTGCAGGCCAAGTTGTCATACGAGAAAGCTTACCGCCTGCCCTCGACCGACGAACTTTTCGGCGACGAAGACCTGGAAGCCGGGCGGGCGAACCTGCGTCCCGAAAAAAGCGACAATGTCAACTTCAACCTCGGCTACACTCCGCGATTCGGCAAACACGGACTGTACATGGAGGGAAGCCTCATCTACCGCGACACGAAGGATTACATCCGTCGCGGATTGGACAACGTGGGCGGCATGGACTTCGGATTCAACGAGAACCACGGACGGGTCAAGACCAAAGGGTACAATGTCTCCTTGCGTTACAGCTATGCGGACTGGTTCAGCTTGGGCGGGACGTTCAACAGCATGGACGCCATCGACCGTGAGAAACGGTTGGCCGAAGGCACGGGGCAGGCTTCGCTGACCTACGGACAGCGCATCCCCAACCAACCCTACCGCTACGCCAATTTCGACGCGTCGTTCTACTGGCATGACTTGTTCGGCAAAGGCAACATGCTCTCGCTCACCTACGACAGCTATTACCAACACGAGTTCCCCTTGTACTGGGAAGACTTCGGCGACCCGGACACCAAAGCACGCGTCCCCGAACAGTTCTCCCACAACCTCACGCTGAATTACAGTGTGGCCAAGGGACGTTACAACTTTTCACTCGAATGCCGTAACCTGACGGACGAAAAGCTTTACGACAATTACAGCCTGCAAAAGGCCGGACGGGCTTTCTATGGAAAGGTAAGAGTATACTTCGGGAAATAAACAGCATCATTCACTCAATAAATAATTAAAAACATGGAAAAAAGATTCTTCACTTGGGCGCTTGCTGCCGCCCTCTGCGCCGGTGGCGCATTGACTTCGTGCAGCGACGACGACACCACTCCCGGCGGAGGCAATGGCAATGGCGGCGCCACGGCTCCGGGTACAAGCAAATACGTCATTGCAGCCAAGGCAGACGAAGGTACTTATCTCGTCACCAGCGAGACACTCGACGAAGGTAGCGTGACGGTATTGGGCAACGGCACGGAAGCCATCGGTGCATCCTACTGGGTATTTTACGGGCAGCAATACCTCTTCGGCTTGCAATATAACGATGGAAATGCGGGTACCGGAGCCTCTTATGTCCTGAACGCCACAACCGGAAAAGTAAAAGAAGCACGGGAATATACGTTCAACCGTGTAACGACATACGGGACATGGGGAGACAATGTCATCACGTCTTCCACCAACGATGGCTCGAAAGAGAAAGATTCCAAAGGCCATTATGCCAAATATTTGCAGTTCAACTATCTAAACGTACATACCGGTAATACGACAACAGGTACGCGCATCGCGGAAAACTTCCTGGGTAACGGAGAAATCGTCAGCTTTGCCGGTTTCGTAGAAGCCAACGGCAAGCTCTACACCTCGGTAGTCCCCATGGGCATGAGCCACTACGGCGTGAACACCTACCCCGAAAAAGTCACGGATCAAGCCCTCATAGCAACCCAAGACGGGGGGAGCGGTTCCGGAAAATATACAGCCGGGCAAATCCCTTCGACCCAATATCCGGACAAGGCTTTCATAGCTATTTACAGTGGGGACAGCTTCAACGATACTCCGGTCATTGCGGAAACCGATAAGATTGGCTTCGCCTGCGGACGTATGAAATCACAATACTATCAAACCATTTGGGCAGCGGACAACGGTGACCTTTATGTATTCTCTCCGGGCTACGGACGTACGGCCACCTCTTCTGCCGACCTGAAGAAAGTCACAGGACAACTGCCTTCGGGCGTTGTCCGCATCAAGGCCGGCCAGACCACTTTCGACCCAGATTACTACTATAACCTCGAGTCACAAGGCACCGGACATCCGATGTTCCGTTGTTGGCATATCACGGCCGACTATTTCTTGCTTCAGATGTACAGCGAAGGAACGATGAGCGGCAAGAATGCACCGACCAAAGAATTGGCCGTATTCAAGGGCCAAAGCGGCACGCTGACCCAAGTAACCGAGGGATTGCCGGCCCAAGACAAGATTTCGTCTTTCGGTATTCCTTTCAGCGACAATGGCGTAGCCTACATTCCGGTCACGACCACAGACGGCGACGCTCCGGCACTCTACAAGATAGACCCGGCCACGGCTAAAGCCACCAAAGGATTGACCATCATTACCCACAACAGCGTGTCGGCCATCGGCAAACTGTCTGCTACGAACTAATTTTGGGATATGAGAAAAACATTCGCCAAGATTCACCTTTGGTTTTCCCTTCCATTCGGCATCATTATCAGCGTCGTCTGCCTTTCGGGGGCGGCGTTGGTATTTGAGCAGGATGTCACCCGTGCCTTGAATCCCGGCTTTTACCGGGTCGAAGCAGAGGACGGGGCAAAGCCGCTCACGCCTTCCGAACTGGTCACGAAGCTCGGCATGCAACTTCCGGACTCATTGCAGATTTCCGGCCTGCAAATGTCAGGCGACCCGGAAGAAGCCTGGATGGTCAGCTTTGAGCACTTAAACCGCAAGACGCTAAGCGTAAACCCTTACACCGGCGAGATAAACGGATGGAACAAAAGCTATCCTTTCTTTCAGATCATGCGCAAACTTCATCGTTGGCTAATGGATGTCCCGCCCCGGAAAGGAGACAAGACCGTGGGTAAAACGATCGTCGGTATCACTACGTTGGTCTTCGTTGCGATACTCATCAGTGGTGTGGTGATTTGGATACCGAAAACCAAAAAGGCTCTGAAAAACCGCCTTCAAGTATCCTGCAACAAAGGATGGCGGCGTTTCTGGTACGACAGTCACGTATCGCTCGGTTTCTACGCCACACCATTCCTCCTCGTCATGGCACTGACCGGGCTTACCTGGTCGTTCACTTGGTACCGCACTGCCGCCTATTCCCTTTTCGGTGGCACCGCGCCAAAAGAGGAAAACACGCCTCGACCGGAATTTCAGCAAAAGGGACGGAAAGATACCGCAAAACAGTCCTGGCCGGAAAGACAGCAGCATATCAGGGGAGAAAAAGGCCGGGAAGGAAACACTTTCAATTATGCCGTATGGGACAAAGCCGCAGACGCTGTCCGCCAGATTTATCCGACCTACAAGTCGGTCAAACTGGCTACGGAAGGCATAGAAGTAGCCCCCAACCCGAATACCGACCGTCGTCAAACGGATAAAATACAATTTGACCCGCAAACAGGTCGCCTCGGTTCCATAACCTATTATAAGGATGCCCCGGCCTCACAGACGCTGAAAGGTTGGTTTTATGCCTTCCACACCGGCTCCTGGGGCGGCCTATGGACCAAGGTGCTTTATTTCCTGGCTGCTTTCATCGGAGGGATTCTCCCGCTCAGCGGCTATTACTTGTGGTACAAACGAAAGTTCTCGTCTCGACGGAAACGTTAACACCTTCATTCTACGTAATGCACACGTCCCCGGGAAATCCCAAACGGAAATTCCCGGGGACGTATCTTATATCCTATAACCCGACCCACTCCTCCGAAAAAATAGGCGGAGTGATCCATGTCGGGTCGCGGAACCACCGACGAGGATAGATTTTCATACCGTTGCCGTCTACGGCCAAATATGCCCCCCAAAAGCTGAACGTGGAATTGGAAATGATATGCCCACGACACAAAGTCATCAAATATAAATCCATGTAGTCGGGCATCAGTTCCGTATGTTCCACATATACGGCATCCTCCATCCAAAGATTCTCCCTCACCCATTCCATATCATCGGAAAAGAAAAAGAAACGCGCATCGGGCCTCTTCTTTCTGACATAAGCAATGGCTTGCCGGAAATAGTCCACTCCGCATAAAACGAAACTCGAGTTCGAAGGATGCAAATAATCTCCGCGCCTCACGTGTACCGATACCGGGTAATCCACGGCTCTTATCATCTGTACGAAACCACTCTGCAGTTCTGCCAAAAACTGACGGAAAGAGAAGTAACGACGAGCATTCGGTATAAAACGCCGATGCTGGCTGTAATCGTCTATCAACACGGCATCGGGCTTCTCATCATCATACAGCCTTTTCAAAACTCCTATGGCACGACAGATCTTGAGCCCCCAAACCACCAGTCTTATCCCCCACGGACAGGAAGGCAATTCCAGTTCAAAACAATCGGAAAGCCTCAATCCATCATGCTGTTTCAACCTACGGCGGTCGTAAAACAGATAAACCTTACCGTTTCCGGAGTCCATCAAATCCCGGAAACGACAATATTCAAACATCTGGTTCCCCAGTCCTCCTTTCAGACAAACGATTTTCATGCCGTCCGCATACAATTCTAAAGACGTATTTTCTTCTTCACCTTTTTCGACTCGTTTTGCAGACGGTCGAGTGCCGTCACCACATACGTATATTTCCGGTTTCCGTCCTCGTACGGCAGTTTATAGAAAGTGTTCGGCGTAATCGCCACGATATTCTCGGCATATTCCAAATCTACAGGCTCGCCCTCGGCAAAACGGTAAACCACGTATTGACACGCACGGTCCATCTCGCCTTTTCCCCTTGGCGCACGCCAAAACAGCATGTAGCCGTCTTCCGTCCACAAGGCAGTCAGCTTGCGCACCTTCTTCGGCCGCTTGTGGTCTATCCACGGCATCTCAGGCTGCAAAGCCGGATAACGGTGGTAATAGTTGCGCAACATCGTGCCATAGTTTCCTTTGTTGTCCACCACGGCCTTGGCATACCATTGGCAACTGCCCTCGATGTTAGGCAGCGAACGTTGCAAGGCCATCTTGCGCTCCATCTGGTGTTTGTTCGGGTCCACGGGGTCGGCTTTGGCTACCGTGCGGTCCACGTCCTGCCCGATGATGAGCGGCCTGTGGCCGGCATGCTCGCTCCACCAACGTATCAGTGTATCATAATCTGCTGCGGAATGCCCGATTTCCCAATACACCTGAGGAATGTTATAATCCACCCAACCTTCCTTCACCCACTTCAGCACATCAGCATAGAGATCGTCATAGTTCTGCAGTCCGCGCGTATTGCTGCCGTTCTCCGGGTCGCTCTTCAAGTTACGGTAAATACCGAAAGGAGACACGCCGAACTTCACCCAAGGCTTCACGGCATGGATGCAGTCGTGCAACTGGCGGATGAAAAGGTTCACGTTCTCCCGCCGCCAGTCATCGCGGTTCATCCCGTTCCCGTAACGCGCATACGTCTGGTCGTCCGGGATGCGCAAACCGCTTTCGGGATAAGGATAAAAGTAATCGTCGATATGAATGCCATCCACGTCATAACGCAACAGGATGTCCGTCACGACGTTGCAAATGTAGTCCCGGTTCTCAGGCATCCCCGGATCCATAATCAGTTGTTCGCCATACCAGAAATACCGCCCGGGATGCTTTCTGTAATCATGTGTGGCAGCCAGTTCCTTCGTACCCTTCGTTTTGGCCCGGTAAGGATTGATCCAGGCATGCAGCTCCATACCCCGTGCATGACATTGGGCTATCATCCATTGCAACGGATCCCAATAGGGAGAAGGCGGCGTGCCTTGCTTTCCGGTCAGATAACGGCTCCACGGTTCGAAGCTGCTGGCATAAAGCGCGTCGAACTCGGGGCGCACCTGAAACAGTATGGCATTGATACCGCACTTTTGCAGTTCATTCAACTGGTACGTCAGCGTACGCTGCATCTCTGCCGTACCCAACCCCATAAACTGATAGTTCACACACTGTATCCATGCGCCGCGAAACTCCCGTTTGGGCGACAACTGGGCCTGCAACGCAAAGCTGCAAAGCCACATCATCAAAAGCAAAAGTGATTTTTTATTCATCATACACGTTATTTCCGTGCAAAAATACAATAAAAATCCATCATGCCTTTGCCAAACATTGACTAACTTTGCAAACATAAGGACAATTAACGAAAACAACTGATGAACGACTACATACACATCAAGGGGGCAAGGGTGAACAACCTGAAGAATATCGACCTGGACATTCCGCGCAATAAACTGATTGTCATCACCGGCCTGTCCGGATCGGGCAAGTCTTCGCTAGCGTTCGACACGCTCTACGCCGAAGGACAGCGACGCTACGTGGAGAGCCTGTCGGCTTACGCCCGGCAGTTTCTCGGACGAATGAGCAAACCGGAATGCGACTACATCAAAGGCATCCCGCCCGCCATCGCCATCGAGCAAAAGGTGAGCAGCCGCAATCCCCGTTCCACCGTAGGGACTTCCACTGAAATTTACGAGTACCTGCGCCTGTTGTATGCCCGTATCGGGCACACTTTCTCCCCCGTGAGCGGTCAGGAAGTGAAAAAAAACACCACGGAAGACGTAGTGCAATGTATGTTGTCCTACTCCAAAGGCACGCGCTTCACCGTACTCGCCCCGTTGCAGGTCCGTGAAGGACGTACCCTTCAAGAGCAACTGGACAGCGACTTCAAGCAAGGATTCTCGCGCATCGAAGTGGACGGCGAGGTCGTGCGCATCGAAGACTTCATGTTGGAACTGTCCTCGGACCCGTCGAAAGGCGAACACCGCACCATCCATCTGCTCATCGACCGCATGAGTTGCGATGACAGCAAAGACAGTATTTCCCGACTGACAGACTCGGCCGAAACCGCCTTTTATGAAGGGAACGGGCAATGTATGCTGCGCATCGTGCCGTCGGGTATCCTGCACTCCTTTTCCACACGTTTTGAAGCGGACGGCATCACGTTCGAGGAACCGACGGACAATTTGTTCGCCTTCAACTCGCCGGTCGGTGCCTGCCCCGTATGCGAGGGATTCGGACGGGTCATCGGCATCGACGAAAAGTTGGTCATCCCCAACTCGGCCCTCAGCGTGTACGACGGAGCCGTGGTCTGTTGGCGCGGAGAAAAGATGGGCGAATGGAAAACGGAGTTCTGCCGTAGGGCTCAGAAAGTGAACTTCCCTATTTTTGAACCCTATTACAAGTTGACCCGGGAACAAAAAGATTATCTATGGCACGGGACGGCCGGTGCTTCATCGCCCGATGAGGAAGTCTGCATCGACAACTTCTTCAAGATGTTGGAAAAAGACCAATACAAAATACAGAACCGCGTCATGTTGGCGCGTTACCGGGGCAAGACGATCTGCCCACAATGCCACGGCACGCGCCTGCGTCCCGAAGCCGGATATGTGAAAGTGGGCGGGCGGGCCATTTCGGATTTGGTAGACCTGCCCGTCACCGAACTGAAGAAGTTCTTCGACACGCTGACGCTCACCGCCCACGAGGCGGAAGTGGGCAAACGCCTACTCACAGAAATCAACAACCGCATCCGTTTCCTGCTCGACGTAGGACTGGGATACCTCACCCTGAACCGCCTGAGCAACACGCTTTCGGGCGGCGAAAGCCAACGCATCAACCTGGCCACGTCATTGGGCAGCAGCCTGGTGGGTTCGCTCTATATCTTAGACGAACCGAGCATCGGACTACACAGCCGCGACACGGACAAACTCATCCGTGTGCTCCGGCAATTACAACAATTAGGCAACACGGTCATCGTGGTAGAACATGACGAGGAAATCATCCGTGCGGCAGACTACATCATCGACATCGGACCGCAGGCCGGACGATTGGGCGGTGAGGTGGTGTTCCAAGGCGACCTACAGCAGATGTTGGCCGAGAAACCGCAGGACACACGGAGCTACACCGTGAAATACCTGACGGGGCAGGAAACCATCGCCTTGCCGGACAGCGTACGCCCATGGACAAACTATATCGAAGTGAAAGGCGCACGGGCCAACAACCTGCGCGGCATCGACGTACGCTTCCCGCTCAACGTCATGACGGTGGTCACGGGAGTCAGCGGCTCAGGCAAGTCCACCCTCGTGCGCGACATCTTCTACCGTGCCATGAAAAGGCAGTTCGACGAAGTGGCAGACCGCCCGGGAGAGTTCCTCGGACTGGAAGGCGACCTGCAAATGGTAAAAAATATCGAGTTCGTGGACCAGAACCCCATCGGAAAATCCTCGCGCAGCAACCCCGTCACTTATATCAAGGCTTACGACGAGATACGCAAACTGTTCGCTGCACAACCGCTGTCCCAGCAAATGGGTTTCACGCCCGGCTTCTTCTCTTTCAACACCGAAGGCGGACGTTGCGAGGAATGCAAGGGCGAAGGGACAGTCACGGTGGAAATGCAGTTCATGGCCGACCTCGTGCTGGAATGCGAGTCATGCCACGGCAAACGGTTCAAAAGCGACCTGTTGGAGGTGAAATTCGGCGGGCAGAACATTTACGACGTGCTCAACATGACAGTGAACCAAGCCATCGAGTTCTTCGACGCACAGGGGCAAGCCAAGATTTCCAAAAAGCTCAAACCACTACAAGACGTGGGACTGGGCTACATCAAGTTGGGACAATCGTCCAACACCCTATCGGGCGGCGAGAACCAACGCGTGAAACTGGCCTACTATCTCGGCATGGAAAAGGTGGAACCTACCATTTTCATCTTCGACGAACCGACCACGGGACTGCATTTCCATGACATCAAACGCCTGTTGGCGGCTTTCGACGCCCTCATCCTGCGCGGCCACACGCTCGTCATCATCGAACACAACATGGATGTCATAAAATGTGCCGACCACATCATCGACCTCGGTCCGGAAGGAGGCGCGCAAGGCGGCAACGTGGTCGTGTGCGGCACACCGCACGAAGTAGCGGCCTGCCCGGACAGCTATACGGGCCGCTACCTGAAAGAAAAGCTCTGAAGTCCGGCCTGACCATATAAGAAGCCCCTCGCACATTCACCGTGCGAGGGGCTTCACCAACCTTAAAATCCACTATCCTCTACCGGACCATGGCTTTTACCACAGTAGTCCGTCCGTCGGCACCGGCCACCTTGAAGAGGTAAGCCCCTCTTGCCAGTACAAAAGCCACTTCGTTTCCTGTAGCCTCCTCGGTAGCCACAATCTTACCGTCGACCGTCACCACGGTCACGGCATCGCCGTCGGCCACACCAAACACGGTGGCCTTGCCCATACCGGACTTCACATATATATCATGCCGTTGGTCTGCATCCATACGTTTGAAACTCAAAGTAAAGCGTCCCTCAGCGACTCCCGCTTCCGCCGTCCGGAACGAGTAAGCCCCTTCTTTCAGGTCGGCCGCCTTGCCCGTCACTGCATCTTTCAGTATCACATATTCATAATCCCCGGCCTCGCAGTCTTCCGGAATGCCGATGGAGTACATTCCCGCTTCGGGCAGGCTTACGCCCACGCCTATCGTGCCTTCACGGTCGATGGCCGAAAGCAACGAATAACGTCCGCCGTCGCGTACGGCAAAGATTTCAGGTTCGCCGTTGTCGTTCATCCATTTCACGCCGTCGTGCGCCAAGTCGAATTCCATCGAGGCTTCTTCCGACGGCACCGCCATCAACTGCAACTCGTCATGGATGCCACCGGTTTCCACGCCTCGCTTGCCTGCTTCAGGCGCAATATAAAGCGCCAAGTCCGTACTACGTACCGGTTCCTGCACTTCTTCGGCACGCATCCCCACGTCAAACGTCTCCTTTTCTTTCAGGGTTGCCGTCTGCGTAAAGACTGCGCTGCCCGCAGGAATATTACCCTGTACACGCGTACCGTCGGATGACAAGCCCATAGCCGTGTAATACCCATCATTGGCATAGCCATACACCACACGGCCATATTCCATATCCTCGTAGTTCATCGTACAGAGGTATGGCGAACCGAAGAGGTTCCATCCCATGTTCTCCTTATGGGTGCCCCGTCTTCATCAGCGGAACTCCAAGGAGCATTGAAATTATACTGCTTCAATTCGATGCTCTTCGGCTGTCCGTCTTCCTTGTAATCCGTTCCATAGAAACGCAGGGTCATGTCCTTGTCATGTCCTTCCGGTGCCTCAAAGAGCAACCCTTCCGTCACAGCCTCAAGCACACCCGAAGAAATATCCCTCCAAGCTTTCGAATCACTCTCCTCGAAAGCGTAGTCATGTCCTGCACGCAAATTCCCGTCATACCGGAATATGCCTACTTGGGCATCCTCTTTCCCGTCCACTGTCATACGGTCTACACGGAATGGCATAGCCACCAAGTCCTTATATCCGTTATCCGCCACCAGTTTGCGTTCTGCGGCAAAGTGCGTCAAAGCGACTTGCCTGCCTCCGCCCCACAAGCCGGCACCGTGTTCCAACAACAAGAACCCGGGGTTGAAAGGCGATGCGGAAGCATAGCCGCGCTTCAGGCGCAGTTCACCGCCTTCGCGCACGTACACCACTGACTTTCCATGCGGATAGTCACCGTCCGTCACCTCCGCGCTCCCCTCCACGTTCCATGTCTCGAAACAGCCGTTGTCCACCGTGCCACGCACACGCAGGTTACCCGCAAGGTCTTTCTCATGTCCGGCCCTCGTCATGTAAGTCTCGATATCCGTTTTCCCGCCATCGATATTCCCGGTATCCGTTTCCTTCAACTGGTATGCCCAATATCCATCGGCCACATAACCGTTCTCCTGTCCGGCCTCCACCGTGTTTTCCTTCGAGGCATCGCCCAACGTGCCGCCGTTCACAGCCGTCACGTTCACGGCCTTTCCTTGCCCGTCCACGGTCGCCCCGTCCACAATACTATTATATAATACTCCACCGGTTCCCAAATCCAACTTGCTGCCGGATGCAAGGATAGAAGTAGACAACATGCCTGCGGAAACTCTGTTATCTTCGCCCTTCACTTCAAAGCCGTCCACCACACTGGCACCGGTCATTTCCAGGGAGGACAAGGAAGAACGTCCGGAAACTTCCAACAAGCCCTTCCGTGCCGCCAACACGGCGTCGGGTGTTTCTCCGGCCTCATCGGCCATGCTGCCATATACTTTCACATTCTGGCGGGCCAGGCGCAACGGCAAGCCTTTCACGTTCCCGTGTACAAACACGTAACCGTTCTCCCCTTCGTGGCCCTGGGCATATACTGTAGCCAAATCGGCAGCCCCTTGCAAATCGCCCATGGCATTGGCCCAGTCGCTTCCACTTTGGTCTCCTCCTGCCACACCGGCTTTCACATAAATCACCGGTTTCAATTCCGACGCATATTCGTATGCTCCCACGTCGATGCCTTCTCCCACCGCACGCTGGCTTCCGGCCAAATCGCTTTCGGCAGACGGAATCGGTTCATCTTCTTTTCCCAACACCTCACGCTGATAGGCCGCATTGTCGCCTTTGTCCAACAAAGTCAGGTTAGGACGGATACGGTAGTCACGTGACAAAACATCCCCATTATCCGGATCCACAAAGTTCGGTCCATGCTCAATGTCGCTGTTCTCAGCTGTTCCCAAAGAGACATTTCCCTTTCCGTACAACCCGTCCAACTCCTCGCCGTTCCTCCATGCCACGGAGTTGTACACCGCTTTCGGGGTGCCTTCCACAGCCTTCCTCTGGTTTTGCGCAAAGGTGGCATTGACCACCGTGGTTCCTGTCGTGGCTCTCAGTCCAGTCTGCCCGTCGCCCATCAAGGTATTCACAATCAGAATATCCCCGTTGCTCTCCGTCAAGTCGATGCCTGTAATATTGGCGCGTGAAGCCACATTCTTCAATGTGAGCTTGCCTTCGCCGGAAGCATTGGCCCGGACACCGGTATTACCGCTACGGAATGTCAAGCCCTCCACAGTCACCGGCTTACCCTTGGTACTGACATCCAACAGGATGGTATTCCCATCCTTAGCCGATATTACCGTAGGTTGGCCAAAATCCTGTTTACCAGCATCGTTATAAGAGCCTTTCACCGTCAGACTCTTTGTCACGATATCCTCCGTTGTGCCCATATTGATTTGGTAAGCCACATTGCCCGTGTACAAATTGGTCTTAATACTATATTCACCGGCTTTGATGAATACCTTTTTCTGGATGGTCGAAGGATTAGTTTGCGAACCGGTGGAATTGGCCATTGCATTCAAAGCGCCCCGCAAGTCGGAAGTAGCATTCTCCCAACTCTCCCCCGAACGGTCGCCGCTTTCTTCCGTAGCCACGTAGACGGCATCCAAGCTATACAGGTTAGTCGGATACTGGTATTCATACAAACCTATATCTATCTTCTTGTCTTGCTCTTGTCCCTGTTCATCCTTCGGGCCGGCATAACGTTTGTCCCCCGCCATGTATCCTTGGTACGCCTCCTTATTACTGTTCATCCATTCACAGTAAGCTCCCGATTCCTCTCCCCCGACTGTTTTTTCACCATGACCGGCATCTACCAAAACAGAAATAGCTCCCGGATTCCAACGTGCATCCGACACATATCCTTCGACACCGGCCACCGTGGAGGGACGGGAGAAACGTGGCCCGTCAATATGGTTGTTTCGGGAATCAAGCTGTACAAATCCGGTCGACACCACATTATCTTCCAACGGTACATCGGAAGCTGAATAGACCATTTTAGCTACTGATACCGGTGCACCTTCCCCTTCATTGCCCCATACCACCGTATTGGTCAGTAACCCGCCGGGCACATATAAAGCCGCATATTTACTGGCCTTGTTCCTTGCAAGGGTATTGTTCATCAATTCCACCGTAACATCTTCACCGCTCGTAGCCAAGGCACCTCCCATCGAAGGTTGTCCGTCCAAAGCCCCGTCTGCCTCGTTGTTCACCCAAAGCGTATTGACGGCTTTGAACGAAGCCTTTCCACCGCGGCTTCCGGCCACGTATACCGCTCCTCCCCGGACGTCATTCACCGTAGTCCCTTCTCCTACCTTAGGATTATCCACCGTACCGTTTCCGGCAAACACGGAACCGGATACGACGACATCCGCATTCAAGGCATGCAATGCGCCTCCGCGCACAGCCTTATTATTCAACAGCCGGCATCGATTCAATGTATAGTCTACGCCATAGGTATATATACCGCCTCCTCGTCCAATTTCCTTCTGTCCTTCCAATGTAGAAGCCGTCTCGCCATCCATAATGGTCAATCCGTCCAATACCACGCCCTTGCTGTCCGTAACGTCGTCTTCTGCCCTGCTATATATCACATGGTACACGTTACGTGCGCCTTCAGCCACATTCACACGTCCGGAAAGGATGGTCTGGTGGGCAAAATCCCAGGGCTCTTTCACACCGTTCCCGCTAAACTCTCCTGATTCACGTTTGTTCAACAAATCCTGTATCTGTTCAGGAGCATAATTTGATATATCCTCAAAATGAACTCCGCTTGCATTCACCAAGGATATCTCCCCCCAGGCATACGGTTCGTCTCCCTTAAACCCACCGAACAACTTGACATTGTCTGGAATGACATACGAATTGTCACGTTGGCTTGGTTCTCCCGCACTCTCGTCCGCCCCACCTTCACGAGTGTACAAAGGCTTATACGTGCCTTCAGCCAACCAGATTTCAAATTCAATGTCCTTTGCATTTGGAATGACCTTGGATGCCCGTACCTGGCGGATATACTCCAAAGCATCGCCCAAATGGAAAAGACTGGTATAGAACGAACATCCCAACAATTCGCCCTCCTTTCCGGCTTCTTCCTCTGTCAATTCCGTATTGTTGAGAGGAGATACGAAAATGCGCCGCACCACCTCATGCGCATTCTCCGGAATCTTCATCGTCCCCCCGGGATGCGCATAGGCTCCTGCATCTATCAGAGATTCTTCGTCACTTGTATTCTCCGCACGAAGATTGCCTTGCATATCGTAAACAGAAACATCAAGTTTGTCCACCCAATTCTTCTGAAACCTTACCGATGCCCCATGCTTGATCAATGCCGAGAACTCCCTTGGCACATAATAGTCGTTTTTGAAATAAAGCTTCCACTCCGTGGTCATTGACTTGTTGCCGTAATTGGACGGCATTTCATACGTCTCCACGAAACAGTTATTAAACGGGTAGAAAGCCGTCACCTTGGAGTCGATAGAAGCAAACAAAGCATCCGGGTAAACCTCTTGCGTGATACCGCTCACGTTCTTGTCGCTAGGAGCCGTATTGCCCCATACCACGGTATTGGCTGTCAACGCCGCACCACGCTCCACAAATATACCGCCCCCCGTACCTGTAGCCGTGTTCCCTGCCACCGTGGAGGAGATAATATAAGAACGCGTTTCCACTTGGCTCATATCTTTCCCTTCGGTACCGGCATAGATACCGGCTCCCTTTTCAGCCGTATTGCCCATCACACCGCATCCGGAAACCCGTCCACCGGGCAAAACGAACAGCCCGCCACCTTCCGTAGCCGTATTGTTACGCACCACACAGTTGCGCACATGGGCATTCTTTGGCACAATGGTTCCGCCCCCCCGGGTTCTTGAATCTCCATACCCGACGGTAGACGTAGCCTGCCCGTCCTCCAAATAGACACCGTCGAGCACGGCCGGCTTCTCCAATGCCGCCGTGGCTTCCGTGCCAAACTGCACGGCATGGTAGCCGTTCACCTCTTGGCGCGTACCTGTGGCCTCGGAAACCGCGCTCAACACAGTCATATAACGGGCTGCATCGCGTGGAGATGCCTCATCCCAGTTTCCTTCCTCCGTAGACGTACCTTCCCAATAACCACCCTTGACCGTCACCCCCGCAGGAATGACGAAAGTATAACTTTGCGGGTCTTTGGGATCAGACAGCGTATTGGCATGATAAACCACTCCCTCTACATTAGCTCCTTCGTACCCGGCTATCTTCACCGTCACTCCGTCTCGGCTTGCCGCCAACCGTCCGGCTGCATTCAACACTTCCTGCAACTTCATGGCGCAGGCCGCATTCGCAGGAGAATCTCCCACGGCAGTCCCTTTTCCGTTGAAAGTCACATAAAATATTCCGTCGGCATCAGCCTTCACGGCATCTTCATTGTTCCGCTCGTATGCCCCGATGTCCACCGTACAGTCCTTGATACGGTCGGTGAAGTCAACATCTGTGGCGGGAAGGGATATATTGTCTCCCAAATCTTCCGTACCATGGTTCAAGCAGACCGTGGCAGCACTCAACCTGTAATTATTCTCGGTCGCGGCCTCATCTCCCTTTTCGAAAGGATTGGACGATGCAGCACTACCCGAATAACAGTCGTGAAGCCGACGTAAGACTTCGTCGCTTAAAGTTACGTTCGACTGTATGTAACTATTGTACGCCCCATTGAATTTTGTCACGTCCACAAAGCCCAACGCGGCATTGCTGTTGCCATAAATCAAACAGTTGTAAAGACGTAAGTTGGCAGAACCATAACTGTCACTAAAATACTGATGCAATCCGCCCGTTCCGTTAGACTGATTATAAGCAATCGTATTGTTGTAGAAAGTGGCCGCTTCGATAAAGATACCACCCCCATGGGTTTGTGCATAATTGTTAGCCACCAAGTTGTTATACCCGGTACCGAGAATCATGTACATGCCACCGCCGTATGATTCGCCACCTTCGTTACGGTTGTTCAGGATAAAACAATTGACCACCTTGCTGTTCTCTCCGTCACAATAAATCCCCGCCCCACGCGTACAACCGGAGGAATTGTAGTTTTCCGTCACCACGCAATTCTGCAAGGTCACGCCACGGAACATGCGCACGCCTGCACCACCATCTCGATTGGCTTGGTAACCCTTATAAAATCCGTGACGGATTGTGAAACCGTCCCATGTGGCTCCTTCATATTCCACATAACCTCCTTCTTGGTTCTCCCAACGGTAGGTGTTGGAAGCTGTCTCATCCGCTCCAGGAACGGAGTTGCCATAACCTTTATTTATCCAATGGTTGCTCCAATCATTCCAAGTCCATCCCCATTCCCAATAGCTATACGAACTCTCCCGACCCGACGGTGATTTGGTCGGCAAACACACATCCGGTTGGAACAACACAGGCTTACGGGTCCTACCCGGCAAACTACCGGAATTGTTAACCGGATTGGTTTCCTGTATCTGCAAAATCGTTTCATATAAATTCTTCTCCAAGCCCTCCGACTCCTGATTGGCCGGGATGTATTGCGAGAGCAACGGATGGCGGTCATCCAAACCCGGTGTTCCGGAAGCCGGGAAACCGCCCAATACCTCCACCTTGTCTCGGATGACGAAACCCTTATAGTCGGTATAAGTTCCTCCGGCCACCCATACCTGTACACGCTGGCCGCTCTCGGCAGAAGACGCCGCACGCTCTACGGCATATTGCAATCCGCCAATATACCGTTCATAACGTTTGTTACGGATATTGATACCAGAGGCACCCGTCACATGGGTCACTCCACCATGAAATTCCGTCTTGTAATTCACATTACTGGCCTCCAGATTATTTTCATTGAGATGCTCGAAAAACAACTTGCTAGCTCCGGAAGTCTCACCATAAGGACGGGCCGAAGCATCATAGAAACCCACATAACGCGAATCTGTTGTGGAAACACCTAATGTGTTTTTTCTGCCAAGGTCGTAAACCTCATTGCCCGCAATGGCATTTTCCCATGACGAGCCGTCTTTGCGGCCTGCCCCGCCGGCCGTGACATAAAGCACTGTCCCGTTCTCCGGCAGGTCGGCCTCGTAAGCACCTTTGTCCGGCATACCACCTAAATTACGCCCTTTCCCGGCAATGTCCTTATCCAAATGCGAAGGTGTCCCGGCAGCCTTGTTTATCAAGCTTCCGGCCTCAGCGGAACTGGTATTCGGCAAGAAACTGGAATAGCCGCCCAGATAAGTGTCATATCCCATGGTCGCACCGGCTTGATTCGTGGGATTGGCAAAGTTTTTAGCCCCTTCAACCCCCAAGGAAGCTCCGGTGAACGTGTCAGCCCCCGCCGTGTTCCCGGCAGAAAAAGAAGAAGCCCCCATATCGGCAGGAGCCGACCCCATGTTGTTCACCACGGTGACATGGTACATCGTAAGGTCGTTGCACAAAATGACCGGATTGGTTTCCGTAGTATTCGTATTATTGTTGACCACACAATTCTCTAACGTCAGCTTAGCTGCGGAAGCCGAAATAGCCGCACCGTTCACCGCCGTATTATTCTCGAAAACCGTATTCCTCACGGTAACGTCGGCTCCGGAAGCCACCAACAAACCTGCCCCTTGGGTACTTGTAGCTTCCCCGGCAGCATATCCTCCTGTAACATGCAATCCGTCGAACACCACCTTGGCTCCTGCCTCGACGGTAATGCAATGGTAAATGCCGTCTTCCAGAGCCGTACCATCGGGATTCCCATTAATCCAAGTACGATATGTCAAAGGATCGCGTTCTCCCACTCCTCCTTCCATTCTCTGATAACCGCCCTTAATCGTCAACGTCGCCCCGCCCGGCATTCTCGATACATTCACAGTAGCCGTCTTAGGATCCAAATTGGTAAAGGCATAGCGCGGATAACAATCTCCTTCTGTAATACAAATCTCGAATGATTTTCCACGGGCTTTCTCCTCATCATAAGCTGCGAAGCAAGCTATGGCCTCATTGACGGAACGATAAGCTTTCTCCCAACTGCTTCCGTCGTGGCTCGGAGTGGTACACTCCATATCCACATACAAACGGATGACATCCCCGTCTTCCTGCGGATGCAACGGCATGGCCTTGACGGCCACGGCGCCCAAGCAAGGTTTCTGTGCGAAAAGCGTCCCGCGAATATCCAATTCCGGATTCAGCAAAACGTCTTCGGGAAACTGCCCCAATGTAAGTCCCCTGGCCCGTAAATTAGACCCGGTTTGGGGTATCCAATGATAATCCACCGAAGTCCAACCGGCTTGCACACCGATATCCTGGGGCATCTTTTCCGTTTCAAAGTCCGGAGATATCACACTTTCCTCAGGACGGGAATTGGCTTCCGTCAGCGAAATCAAGTTCTGTTGGAGGGTATTGTTCCACACGGCATTGCCCATGCCAGAAACAGCAGTATAAAAGAAACGCACCTTATCCACCGAAGAGTTATCAGCATAAACAGGAACGTTGATGCCATCAATCTGATTGTTCCACAATACGGAATTCACCACCAAGGCATATTCGTCCACATACAGTCCACCCGTACGGGAGGTTCGGCTCGCACTCGCATCTGCCCCATTCGGCGTGTTATTGTTCGTAATAGTGGCATGCAACACCACCCCTCCCCGGTCGCAATATACGGCACCATTTTTACGGCTCGTATTGTTACTGACCACCGAAGTAGACAATATCAGATATTCCGGATGCCGCCCGTCAAACCAGGCTTCATGGCTTGCCATGTATATTCCGCCTCCATCGTCTGCCGAATTATTAGCCAACATAGACCGCAAGACAATGCCCGTATTGTCCATGTAAACACCTCCTCCGCTACCATCGGCATTGTTATTATAAATCAGCGAACCGCTCACACATCCGCCTTCCATATATACAGCGCCTCCGTTCCCTTCGGCCGAATTCTCCGTGACAATACAATTATTAAGGTAGGCATTAGCCTGCATATAGACACCGCCCCCTCTGTCGCCGTCATAATCCCCTGCATATTCAACCCTTGCACTTCCTCCCTTAATGGTCACCCCATCAAGTACCGTGGAACGAGTGAAAGCACTCCCGTCCATACGGGCAAACCATACTACATGACTGGAATTGCTACCGCTCACCGTCCATTTCTGGTCATTTTCAGACCATACGCATTTCCGCCCCGTCTCATCCTCACTGACGTAACCGGACCCTTTCAATACCGTCAGGTACTCGTATTCCCAAGGCATGCCGCCGTCCTTAAGCTTACGCTCTCCCTTGCGGGTCTCTGTCCCGGCAAAACCACCATAAACGTTGATACCTTCTTTCATGATGAAAGCCGCAGTGTGCTGCTTGCCGTTCTCCATCAACTCCGTAGGAGCATACTCTCCCTGGGCTACCCAGACCTCGCCCGCCTGTCCGGTCTCGGCCAAACGGTTGATGGCTGCCTGCACATCCGGAAATGCTGTCTCCCAACTCTTGCCATCGGCACCGACCGACGAAGCCCCTTGCTTGACACGCAATACCCGTTCGGCCGGTACCGCCTGAAACTCGTATGCACCGATGTCTATCCTGCCATTAGAAAAACGTGGATAACCGGACAAGTCAACTTCTCCATAATCCGTGTAGACCTCGTCGGCACCTTTGTCTATAAATGCAGAGCCCTCCAACACTTCCCATGCCCAAATCGGATAAGCATCATTGTTCCAATCGAAATCACGGTCGAAACTCGTCTTTTGGGAGGGACTGGAAAAGAACGGTGAAGCCTGGGACCGGTCGTTGTTTTTATCGCTTACATAAATATTGCCATCCGCGTCGATGCCACCCGCATCCGTCACTTCATGGTAAGAAGAAGATTTGAACTTCGGGCTAATTTCATCAAACAGTGCCGTATTCCCCCATACCACGGTATTGAACACCGCATAATCATCCGTCTGCCGTGTCATGTCGATACCGGCTACAGTATTGCGGGCCACAGTAGAATTGACCACACGGGAGGAAGGAGATATACGGACTCCCCCATTCTCATTGTTAAACACGGAAGTATTCACTACCGTGCCGGCACCTTCCAACCAGATTCCTCCCCCGGCATTTCTTAATTCCCCGCGTTGGCCCGCCGCATTATTGTAAACCATGCAACGTTCTATCAACGACGTGTTCGTAGCTTCATCGGCATTCCCCTCTACATAAAGGGCTCCTCCCTGAGCGGCATAATTATTGAAGAAAAAGCACCGGCTGATAGTATAGGCGCACGCATACTCCCCGCCTTTCACTTCTATTCCTCCACCTTTTTGCCCTTCCGCATGCCCGCCCATGATGGTGAATCCGTCCACCACCGAGCGCTCGTTGTTCTTGTTATCCGACTGCGCACAATCCACGCTCACTTCCAATACCCGTACCGCATTGTCCTGCCGGGTAGTGTTCCCCGTATAAATCAAGGACGTAGGATCTATTCGGTCATCGCCATTCAAGTCGGCAGAAAGCACCGAACGGAAAGTGAAGCTGCAGGCCTTCCCCTGCGTGGCACGCTGCTCCACATCGGTTTCATTTCCATAAAAACCGCCATAGAGCCTCACGCCAGCTTTCAGGAAAAAAGGCTTGTCTTTGGCATCTACTTTGTACACGGCTCCTGCCTCAAGTCCCTGCACCCAAATTTCATCACCGGGGACAGCCTTCGACAAAGCGTCTTCCAACCCGTAAAACGGTCCGTCCCAAGCATTTTCCACCTTCGGAGCCTGACCGTCCGGAGTCACGTAATAACGTGTCTGTGCCATGGCAGCCAAAGCCATCAGCCCCCATAACACCATAAACAAAGAAAAACGTCTTTCTGACATCCTTCGTACATTGAATGTATTGATTACAGGCATATACATGATTATAATGATTTTACGTGTTAATTACCTTGATTGGACATCAGCTGCAAGTCATGACTTTCAGCCTCAAAGGAAGTTCCTTTCACAGACAGGTTCACCTTATGCCACGAGGCTGCATCCAACGGTGAAAGAAATTCCGCCGTGTATTCGGTCTTCTCGCTTGCGCCTTCTCCCTTCTTCTTATGGGACACACTGAATGTAAACTTATTCTTCTGTCCGGAAAAGGTGTAGAAATAGGTACGTCCGTTACGTTCGCTCACCGCATCGTCCGCTTGGTAACACCCTGCGTACGTAAGGGCTTCTTCCGCCTGATGGAATTGCGGGAAGAACCATCCCCTTTCCGTCCCGTAAAGTGTGATGCTTCCCATCCGGGCTTCCACATAACCTTCGGGAGAATAAGCGTCCTCAGCATCCCATTGCACGTCCACTTTGGCTATTATCCGTTGGAGGGTTACTTTGATTGTGGTAATCTTTTCCTTTTCGACCTCTATGGCTTTTCCGGCCCGGCCGCTGAAAAGGCTGAGCAAATAGGCCTTTTTCTCTTCTGCCGTAGAAAAACCAGAAAGCAATGCCGTCTGCAAGTCTTGGATTCCCTGTTCCGAAGAGGCCGTCACGGTCGTCACGCCTGTTTCCTTGTAGGCCACGGCATATACATCCCTTACCGTTCCAGCAAAAGCGTAAAACTTTTGTTCCTTGCCTGACACATAATCTTCACCCAACGAATAGTGAAGCACTTGCCCCCAATCGTACACAAGGAAGATGTCAATCCGTGTCCATTCTGCCGTACCTTCGCCCGTACCGGAACCGGGGTCTCCCATCCCTCTCAAAGAAGCAGCATCCAATCTCACCGACACTGTCACTTCGCAATCCTTCGGTGGCAACAAAGTCTCACCGGCCGGTTCTTCCCCTCCGCATGCCGTCCAACACAGCAGACAGAAGAGCCACAGCCATTTCATCCCTTTCCGTACCTTATGCTCCATATCCTTTTCTCCTTACATCGTTCATAACCAGTCACATTTCACCTTCATAATCATTACCCGGCTTCCAATCGGTGTCTATCTCCACACCGGCCGTGATGTCTACGGCTTCGCCCCCCGATTCGGTGATGTCGAACTCGGCTTCCAACACGCGCCCCGCCTCTATGGGTTCAGTCACGGTAAATATATGTTGTATGATCTTATCTTCAAATTCAGAGTAGAAATACAATTTCCACGTGCCGGTGGTCTTCGTGGCGTACCGGCGGACACCTTCCCCCAAGGTGGGATAACAATAAAAGACGAAATCGTCGCATTGGCCGCTTACCGTCTTCCTGAAACCGGAAGCGTCGGTCACCATCTTGTCATGGTCGACATATTCATCGGCCCAACAACGGAACCCGCCCTTGGTCTGCGACAGGTAGCACTTGACGTTCGCCAGCGTGGTAGGATGGTTCACGCGGATTTTCATCTTGCCCACTACCGGACTCATCAGCACCGTGTAGTGCTCTTGGTCCCGGTTCTCCAACTTCAAACTCAACAGGCCGACAAAAGGAGCATAGGCCAAAGCCCGGACTGTATCTCCCGCCACCGGCGTTTCATCCACACATACTCCGGACAAGTCATTCCCAAAAGCATGCACGCCTCCTGTCACCATGTCATTATTATGATTGGCCACCGCGATATGGTCGTAATCGCCCATAGGAAGGGTGACCTTAAAATAGAGGTCTTCCGGCATGTCCTGCGGAGCAAACATCTTGTCATAATACAGGCTTTGGGGCGTATTCCAAAAACCTAAATGAAGCGAATGCAAAGCATCGTCGAACTCTGGATCAACCCCGTGCTGCAAATCTATCTGGTAGGATACCGTAATGTCCCGCATCTCTACGCCTGTAGGACAATCGGACAAATCCTCGTCTATACACGCGGCCAAGGACAAAGCGCACACCATGCATGCCCCTATGCCATATCTGTCTATGTTCGTCTTCATTCGTTTCATCAAAATCCTTATTCAATTCTGTTCATTCTGCTATTGAAAAACAGCAAGGCCTCACGGCCTGTGCAGCACAAAGCCGCACAACCTTGCTGTGATGAGTGGACTTTCCCTTCCTTTTTAGAAAACAGGGAAACGGCCTACGGTTTAGATTTCCTCCTCGTAGGTCACACCTTTCTGCCAAGCCACATTGATTTCCACACCGATATTGACATCCGTTGAAATGACTTCCGAACCGGACACACGTCCCCAGTCGGTTACAGTGGCATTCAGCAATGTAGTGTAGTCTTTCATGAAGACATCCTTTCCATCAACGTCTGCCTTGTCATCCGTCAATACCAACGGCAAGAAGAGGTAAGTGATTGTAGCTCCACCTAAAGTTTCTCCCTTATCATTCTTGATATATGTATTTTCAGGCATCTCGAATACGATATTCATAGATACATCTTCGTTATCCTTCGTAGCGGCTACTACGGAATAGAAAGATGCCTCTGCCACCTTTCCGTCAGACTGGCCAAAAGAAACGGCTTGGTCTACAAACCCGTCAGTGTTGACTTCGGTAGCTGTCTCATAGATGGATACCAAATCAGTACCAACCCGTTCAAAATCGGTATCCAATTTCTGGGACTGTCCACCGATAATGATGCTGTGTACTTTTATACCGGCTGCTTCTGCCGTCTTACCCACACCTGACAACTCTGGGTTATCATAGAAACAAGTTGTAAAAGCATCTCCATTGATAATACCGGCCGCCAACATGCCAACGGCATAATTTACATTGGACAACTTGATGGCTTTATAACCCTTAATAGACATTCCCACAGTAATGACAGTACTTGCGGCATCCAAAGTTTCTCCCCCATAAATCTGATTCCCCGTAATGCCGGCATGACCGTAATAATACAATCCATGCGGTTTGTACAACGTACTTGTCACCTTCTCGGCATCATAAGGCGCAGTGGTCTGTGTCAATGTGGAAGTCACTCCATCAAAAATTTTGCTTTCATCCAATGCGCTGATATTACCGTACACCTTGAACTCGTTGATGTTCTCGTTCAACTTCGCAGTTTCCTCCACGCGAGAAAGGCCATTGGTGAAATCCGGCATCTTAATCGGATTAAGATAAGCGGAAGAAGCTTGAGGCGTAGCGGTGGTAATCATCGGCACCACATAAATGTTGCTGATGGTTTGGATGGTAGCACCCATGTTAGCCTCATCCTGGCTCAAACGCTTGTCCACAGCCCCTTTCACAGAAAGAGCCAAAGTCACATCGTTCTTCTTCCCGTTAATCAACGAACCGAGGTCCGTTCCTCCGGCGACCTCCTCGTCACTCGAGCAGGAAGCCAATCCCATCGTACTGGCCACGATTGCCGTGGCAAACAAGTACATTCCATTTTTCATTTTCATAAAAGTTAAATTTTAAATG
>NZ_GL883871.1 GCF_000205165.1 Paraprevotella xylaniphila YIT 11841
ACAGATGCTTTACGTCATCTTCAGCCTCCTCGGCACGTATGTGGACGTGGAAGTACGTACCCCGAGCGGACGGGTGGACATGGTAATGCGCACTGCCACCACGCTCTACGTCGTGGAACTGAAACTGAACCGGACAGCCGAGGCCGCCATGGAGCAGATTAATCTGAAAAACTATCCCGAACGCTTCGCCCTTTGCGGCCTGCCCGTGGTGAAGGTCGGCATCAACTTCGACATGTAACGGCATACCCTGAAAGACTGGGTGATAGAAAGATGATTATCAAGAACGGTAGATTTATAGCCGGAGGAGAATGGTTATGGAACAGAAAACAAGACTTTACCCGATAGGGATACAGACATTTTCGGAAATAATAAACAAGTCATATCTGTATATAGATAAGACGGAGTATGTGTACCGTATGACGCACTCCGCTTCCAAATATATGTTCCTGAGCCGTCCGCGCCGTTTCGGTAAGTCGCTGTTGACAAGTACATTGGAAGCCTATTTTCAGGGACGTAAAGACTTGTTCAAGGGCTTGGCTGTGGAGCGGTTGGAGACGGAATGGACGGAATATCCCGTTTTGCGTTTTGACATGAGTACAGCCAAGCACGTGGATAAGGAACGCTTGGAAAGCGAACTGAACCTGAAGCTTATTGGATATGAGAAGGTATATGGCCGTGGCGAAGGTGAGGAAAATGTAAACCAACGCTTACAAGGCATCATCCGCCGTGCATACGAGCAGACAGGCTGCCAAGTGGTGGTGCTCATCGATGAGTACGACGCGCCCCTGCTCGACGTGGTGCAT
>NZ_GL883872.1 GCF_000205165.1 Paraprevotella xylaniphila YIT 11841
GCCGCCACCAACGAGGATCTGGAAGCGGCAGTGAGTGAAAAGCGTTTCCGGCAGGATTTACTCTACCGTCTGCATGACTTCGTGATAACCGTGCCGCCGTTGCGTGACTGTCAGGAAGACATCATGCCGTTGGCGGAGTTCTTCCGTGAGGTAGCCAACAAGGAACTGGAATGTAATGTGAGCGGGTTCAGTTCCGAAACCCGTAAAGCGTTGCTGACCCACGCATGGCCGGGCAACGTGCGGGAGCTTCGGCAAAAGATAATGGGAGCTGTATTGCAGGCGCAGGAAGGTGTGGTGACGAAAGAACATCTGGAGCTTGCCGTGACAAAGCCGACCTCACCCGTCAGCTTCGCCCTGCGCAATGACGCGGAGGATAAGGAACGGATATTACGGGCGTTGAAACAGGCAAACGGCAACCGGAGTGTCGCCGCCGAACTGCTCGGAATAGGCAGGACAACGTTATACAGTAAACTTGAAGAGTATGGACTTAAATATAAATTCAAGCAATCATAGCCCGTAATTCACTGAATTTGGCTATCTTTGCATAACATTTGAGAAAAAACGGCGATTTGCAGGAGCTTTTCGCCGCCGACATATAGAATAAGACCGCAAGGA
>NZ_GL883873.1:0-6705 GCF_000205165.1 Paraprevotella xylaniphila YIT 11841
CCATAAGAATCTTGTTTTAGGGTTTATGCCGATACAAAGGAACGGATTTATCGTAATAAATCAAAATGGAAGGTAGTGAAAATTGTTTTTCTTTGGATTTGTTAATGATTCGTAAATTCCGCTTCCATTTGTGTGCTTTTTGCTGCACTTGTTCGTAAACCGTATAAAAACAGAAAAGATTTAAAAGACGATGAAGGATGTGACAAAACGGAAATGGAGGCCAAGCCGCCGCGTTTGGCAACTGTCTGTGGCGGCGGTGGCATGTGCGCTTGCGGGATTGTTGGGAGGTATGCTGAAAAAGCCGGATTATTATGATGCGAAGAAGGTCCGTGCCAGCATTCTGGAGGCCAATCCCGGTTTGGGGGCAGTGCTCAAACTGTATGAGGGCGACAGCCTGAAATATGCGGCAACTCTCTACCTGATAGACAACTTGGGCTATCACCAAGGGATGGACAGTGCGGACATGCGCGGGCTGTATGCGGCCTACGAGTTGTTTGCCACGGGGCGTTATGGTTACCAACAGGCCATGGATTCAGCCTACCGCCTTTACGGCACATCCGGCGTGCGCGATGTACGGTGGAAGAAGGATGCCTATATCGACCCTGGCTATCTGGTGCGCAACATTGAATGGGCTTTCAAGGTTTGGCGCGAGCAGCCGTGGGGGAAGAACGTCCCTTTCTCCCAATTCTGCGAGTACGTGTTGCCTTACCGCGTGGGCAACGAGAAACTGGAGCCATGGCGTGAGAAGCTCTATTATGAGTTCATGCCGGCCATCGAGCGGCATATAGACGACCCGAGGATGGAAGACCCCGCATACGCGGCGGGCATCCTTCTCGACAGCCTCTTCAAGTCCCCCTACCGCTTTACGGGCCAGATGGGCAGTGACGTGCATATCGGTCCGCGCATCGCGGAATGGAAGTCCGGGAGTTGCCTGGACCTCTGCCACATGGCCGTTTACATATTCCGTGCCTTGGGTATCCCCTGCGGGGTGGAGGAACTGCCCTTGCGCGGTGACAACAATGTGCCCCACTATTGGAACTTCTTCGTGGATCCTCAGGGGCAGACGTGGTGGTTTTCGATGTTCTACTGGCGCCAGCGTCTGGGCATGCCCGAGGACTATGGCGACGTGTACGGCAAGGTGTTCCGCCAACGTTTCGGTCTGAATCGTGCGTTGGCCGGGAATCTTCCCGGTGCACCGGAGTGCCTGCATCCCGTGTTCCGTTATCCTCTTTTTGAAGATGTCACGGGTGTGTATGCCGGAAAGAATTCTTTTACCGTGTGCGTGCCCGGCAATCGGTTGACCGTCCCGGTGGAGAAAGGTAGCCCGCTTTACCTTTGCATGTCCACGCGTCTGGAGTGGAAACCTGTGGCCTGCATCTCCTACAATGGTGCAGAGGCCCGTTTCCCGGACTGTCACGGCGGCACGGTGTACTGTCTGGCCGTTTATGATGCCGCTTCCAAGCGCCTGCGCACCGTGTCCCATCCCTTCGTGATGGACAAGGAGACCGGTGCCCTGACTTTCCATTCCCCCGGGAAGCGCAAGGGCGATGTCGTGGTGTTGAGCAAGTTCGGGATGATAGGCGAGTTCTACCTCGGGCGCATGGTGGGTGGCGTGTTCGAGGGCAGCGACACGCCCGACTTCCGTCTCCGCGACACGCTCTTCCTTATCCGCGAAGCCCCGTCGCGCCTTTGCACGGTGGCACGCACCGACACGGTGAGTCGTTACCGTTACGTCCGTTATTTCGGCCCTTACAAGGGCTACTGCGACGTGTCCGAGGTTTCGTTCCTCGCTCCCGACGGTTCCGCATTGCAAGGCACGGTCATCGGTCCCGAACGCGGCGCATACGGCAACAATTCCTATTTCAAGGCCATGGATGGGGACCTCACGACTTCCTACGGACATCCCACGCTCTACGGTGGATGGGTGGGTCTGGATTTGGGCGAGGGGAAGGCCGTGGGCGCAGTGTCCTACTCTCCCCGCCACCGTGACAACTTCGTCCGTCCGGGCGACACCTACGAGCTGTTCGTTTGTGACGGCGGCGGATGGAAGTCGGTCGGGGTACAGGTGGCGCAGTCCGACTCGCTCCTCTACCGCGACATCCCCCTCGACGCGCTCATGCTTCTGAGGAACCTTACACGCGGGGTGGACGAACGTGTTTTTGAATACAAGGACGGGAAACAGAAATTTTGGTAATGGTTAATACTTTCCAGGTTATGAAAAGAATAAACAAGACAGATTTAAGATTGATATACCCATCCGTATTATGGGGTGCCTTGTGGTTGTGCGAGGCTTCGGGCTTTGTTTTCATGTTGTCGGAGTGGCGGGGCTATCCCCAGTGGCATGACCTGATGTCCACGGAGACGTTCCGGGCGGATGCCCTTCACTTCAAGTTCCTGTATGCCTTCTGCATCTCCGCGTCCGTCCTTTTGGTTGTGACGGCAGTGGTTTTCCGGCATTCCTTGCTCCGTAGTCTGGAACTTCTCAAGTTGGCGGACGAAGAACGTTCCATTGATGCTATGCGTGAGGCGTTGTCTTCCGCCCTCGCTTCTTTCTCAGTCAATACGTCTGACGGGTATATGTCGTACGATGGTTGTACGGTCAAGGTGCCTCCCCGTGTGGCCGTGTTTTTGGACGCTTTGGTATTGAAGGAAGATCACACCTTGTCGTTGGAAGAACTCAATGGACTGTTCCATGCAAGATTTTATGACGGCACGGAAAGCAGCCATTCCCGGATAAGGAATATGAAATGTACGGTACATAAGACCCTTCAGGATACTCCGTTCGATGTGGTCAGGGACGCTTTCGGGAACTTCCGCTTGGTGCTGAAGAGGTAAGCAGGGAAAGGATGCCCTTTGTGTTCCTTTTCTGCCTCTTGTTTTTGCCGCAAATCGGAAAATCGTTGTGCTGTGACTGGTTTTCCGGTTTGCGGTAATTGTTTTTGGTTTCTTTGCTTGGTTTTTCTAAGCTTCCTCCCCATACAGGGAGATATGTGGGAAAATCCATTCGCATCTTTCATACTTGCTGTTTTACAGATTGTTAAGGTGAACTTTCCTCATCCATGGGGTTCACCGGGCATTCACCGGAAAGGGGCACGGGGATACCGGACGGGGACGATTACCGCTGAAAGAAGGCTGAAGGACGGATGAGCATATCATTCACCGGAACCTTTTGTATTCCAGAAGATTGCAAAGTGTCCTGAAGGATGAAGCATATTTTTGAAAACTTGCCGTGTATGTCCATTTGGAGGGGCGGGTCTGCGCCAACCTGTTTTGCCATGCCGCAGGCGTTAACGGTGCATTACTTGGCGTTAACATGACGTTAACAAGGCGTTAACGGTGTGTTAATTAGGGAAAAACGGTACTACCGTATTTTCTAAGCTGTTGGAAATAAGGCGTTAATGTCTTGTTAATGGTGCTGATAAAATCGTTAATGAAAAAGTACGGTAGTTAACATTGTCATTCAGAAATTTTGTGATTACTTTGCCTGCGAATCCCACGCAGGTGGTCGGCAAAAAAGAGCGTGAAGCCGCGAAACCTGTAAAGGGTATAATTTTAAAACTTTAAAACAATGAAGAAGAAAAAATTCTTCGCGCCCTTGGTGGGCGCATTGGTGTTGGGCCTGTCGGCCTACGCCGGGTATCGCACGTATGATGCGTACAATGTAGTGAGTGAAAGTGACTTGTTGTTGGCGAATGCGGAAGCATTGGCTAATAATAATGAGTCTACTCCCGCTTTTAAGCGAGAAGAAGGCGAGTGTGTCATCAATGTAGGAGCAAAGGGTAAAATAAAGTTATTTGGAGGAACAATTCTCGAAGCCGATGCCAAGGGGAATATTTCTTTCACGGGTAAAGTCGTTTGTATTGGACAAGGTGATGTTTCTTGCAGGCCAATTGAGTGTATTGATTTGTATGAAGTCATATTAAATTAAAAAAAATAAAAGGGGGGCTTCCCCCTATTTTACATAAAAGATAAAGAGATGGGAAGGACGATTTTATTAAAAATGCTATTGTTTTTTGGGATAGTATTTGCCTTTTGTACTTGTGGGAAAAGGCCAGTGGCAGATTTGCCAACCTTTCATGTGGATGTAAAACAGCGCGACAGTGCAAGTTGTTTCTTTTCCGGTTATAGTTATGTCATGTTGGAAACAAATATGGAATGTTTGTTGACTGATGTTGATAAAATCAAAGTGGATTCAGAGAAAATTGCTGTTTTGGACCGAGAGCGGATTTTGTTTTATGAACATGATACTGGGCGTTTTATTGGTAAAATTGACAGATTGGGTAAAGGGCATAATGAATATCTTTCGATAGACGATTTTATAGTCCGCGATTCATTAGTTTATGTTTTGTCTGCTATGCAGCATGCCATATTGGTTTATGATGTGTATGGGCATCCAATAAAAGAAATTCAGTTGGATGCTTTTTATAAGCATTTTGACTTTTGGGATGAACATCGAGTATTTTTGTCTTCTGACTTTGGTAATGATACTTATTATAACTTCGTGTTATTTGATTTGCGAACGGGGACTGTTCTAAGAAGATTCGATGAGTTCTCCCAAAATGAAAGTGTCTTTTTTAATTCTTTTAGTTCGTTTAGTGGGAGAAATAATAAGGAATTATATGTAATTCATCCTTTTGATTATACGATATATACCTTAACGGATACAGTATTTGTTCCTTATTGTAGATTTGATTTTAATACGGAAGAGACGTTTGATATGGGAAAGTCTTTTGCTGAGTTATCAGATCAGACGAGGAATAAAAGCGTTGTAAAATATTTGGGGAATCTTATTGAAAGTGACAGTGTGATGTATTTGACTTTTGATTTGTTTGATTCACATGGAATAGGTACTTATTTATATAAGAGATGTGGTCAACAAAGTTATTTGATAAGAATTAATGAAGATTTTATTTCAGATTTTCCGTATTTGTCAAGTCCAAAAGGAATACATGGAAATACGTTAATCTCTGTGCTTTCCGCGTCCACTATATTGGATATTGAAGAAACGTATGGTTTGTCCTTTTTTAGAAAGAAAGGTTTAAACAAAGAAGATAATCATGTAATATTCTTTCATAAATTAGAATGATTGATATGAGGAATGCCAGTATTTTGTTGATAGGAGTATTTTTTGCTTTAATGTCATGTTCTGAAAAAGAAAGTTTTAAAAAAGGTATCATTCAATTACAGTCTCATCCAATAACATTGCCTTTAGATAAAATGAGGTGCATGTGGAATGGCAAGGATACACTTTCATTGCATGGCAAAATCAATCCAAATTTTAAGTTGGTTGTTTTTTTGGATACTGTCGCATGTTCATCTTGTGAATTGAAGGCAATGTATATGTGGAATGAAATGTTAGATAAAACAAAGATGTATGCCCCTGAATTATCTGTTTATTTTATATTTCTTCCATTGAACAAGGATTTGGATTCATTTTATTTTACGATGAGAACAATGTCCCCTTCTTTGCCGATATATGTGGATACGGCAGGTGTCTTCATCCGTGAGAATCCCCATATTCCGAGAGAAGCCGTATACCATACCTTCTTGTTGGACAAAGACAACCGTGTTGTGTTGGTGGGAAATCCATCAAGAAGTGAGAAGATAGAGGAAATGTTCTGGCAAATCGTGGAAGAAAAGTTAGGTAAACGAGAATAATATGAAACGTATAATCCGTCATATCCCTTCCTTGCTGTTAGGTGCGTGCTTCGTGGCCTCCGGTTGGCTGAAAGGCGTGGACCCTTACGTCACGTCGCTGAAACTGTCGGAGTATTTCCGCGTGTGGGGTTGGAGCGGCTTCGTGGCCGACCATCCCTTGGCATGGTCGGTGTGTCTCTGTGCCGGGGAGTTGTGCATGGGGCTGCTCCTGCTTTCGGGCGTGTTCCGCAAGGCGGTGGCCTGGGGTACGGTGGCGGTGATGTCTGCCTTTACCGCACTGACGGTTTGGCTGGCTTTCTCGCCCATGGGGCTGTCGGTGCAGGATTGCGGCTGCTTCGGCGAGGCTTTCACGTTGGGTCATGGGGCTACGCTGCTGAAAAACATCATGTTGTGGGCTTTGTCGGTCTGGCATCTGTGGGTAGTGTGGGCAGAGCACCAGTGCGGCCTGAAAGGGTGGCGTACGGTCTCCTGCTGTGCGGTCTTTTCCTTGGCAGTTCCCCTCTACTCGGCGGTCTGGCTTCCCCCGGTGGATTTCCTGCCTTTCGGCCGTGGGGCGGCTCTGTCCGCCGTGCCGGGTTTCGGAGTATATGACGGGAGGTATGAAGAGGTGACGGATTCTTTGATGGAGGTGTCCGGGTCAAAGCCCTTGGTGGCGGTGGTGTCGCGGCGCACGCTTACGGCGGACGACCTGCGCAAGCTGTCCGGCCTTCTTGCCGAAGCCGGGGCCGGGCTCATCTCCCTCTGCCTGTGGACGCTTCCCGGCCTGGATGGCGGGGCGGGTATGGACGTTTTCTATACGGACGAGGTGACACTGAAGTCTCTGCTGCGTGCCGAAGCGGGTCTCGTGGTGGTGGACGGGGGCATCGTGCGTGCCAAGCGCAACCTGCCGGTGTTCCGTCCGGAGCGGTTCGGCCGGAGGGTCACGGTGGAAGAGATGATGGAGGAGGACGCAGGCCTGCCGTGGCGTTACGGCGTTTGCCTGTTGGCGGGCCTGGCGGTGATGGTCTGGGTGCGCCATAAAGAAACGGAGGGCGGACGATGAAGGCG
>NZ_GL883873.1:6715-6920 GCF_000205165.1 Paraprevotella xylaniphila YIT 11841
GGGGGCATCGTGCGTGCCAAGCGCAACCTGTCGGTGTTCCGTCCGGAACGGTTCGGTCGGAGCATCACGGTGGGAGAGATGATGGAGGAGGACACAGGCCTGCCGTGGCGTTACGGCGTTTGCGTGTTGGCGGGCCTGGCGGTAATCATTTGGGTGCGCCGTAAAGAAACGGAGGGCGGACGATGAAGGCGGCATGGGGCGTGGC
>NZ_GL883874.1 GCF_000205165.1 Paraprevotella xylaniphila YIT 11841
GATTTGATACGTTCAATCATTTTTGTTGTTGAAATCGTGGAGAAGTGAATAGACAGTATTACCCGACAGAGCAACTATGACAACGTAACGCCTTTACAAAAAAGTCGGTACACGAAACCCATAGACTAATTGTCTTGACCTAAAAGAGATTGGAATTTTCAGGACTGCCTATCACTTAGATAGAAGTCCAAGGTCTGCTGAAATACATAATTCAAAAATTGAAATTGCTTGACTGCAAATTTAGTAACTTTGCTTGACAAATTAACGAGAAAGAAGAGAAAATGAAAACCGACCGCATAATCGAGTAGACGGCTCCGCCAGTAACTGACGGAGTGCGCCTCTCACACCACCGAGCGTACGGGTCACGTACTCGGCGGTTCGCAAAGAGATGGGTTAAGTTGTAAATGTAATTCAGTTAAGGAAACATATCCTCTTTTCTTCAAGCGTTGTAAAGTAATGGTAGTGCCTAGAATAGGACTTTGTGCTATTGCCCAACCGCCTTTCCGTGTTCTGCTCCAAGCGTAGGCATGGTCTTGGTCTACACCTAATCGAATCAGGTTTTTCCTTTTCCTTTCGGGTTTTTTCCAATGATGCCAAATGCAATAGCGCAGTCGGTTGCGAAGCCAACCATCTAAATCTCGTAATTTGCCCAAAATACTCGTGCCTTGGAAATAGTTCAACCATCCGCGTTGCACTTCTTTTATCTTGGCAATACGCTCTTCAAATGTGGCTGGTGTGGTTTTTCGGGTGATTGTTTTAAGTCGTTCTTTTAGTTTCTTCCATGCTTTTTCCGATACAATAAGTTGGTATTGATTTTTACTTCCTTTCTCGTACGTAGGTACGAATCCGAAACCCAAAATTGTGAAGTGGATTGGTTTTCTGATACCACTCTTTTCTTCATTTATAGTTAATTTGAGTTTGTTTTTCAAAAACTTTTCAATTACCACTCTTGTTGCCTTGGCTTGATTGTGGCTTTTGCAATAAATACTAAAATCATCCGCATAACGTACAAATTTGTGTCCTCTTCGAGTCATTTCCTTATCCAGTTGATGTAGTAAAATGTTCGACAATAATGGACTTAAAGGGCTTCCTTGCGGAACGCCTTTTCTTCTCTTTCGTAGCTTTCCGTTGATTTTAATAGGTGCTCTGAGCCATTTGCGTATGAGTTGCATGGTAGCTTTGCATTTCACTTTTTGATAGATTAAATTCAGTAATAAACAGTGGTCAACTTCATCAAAGAAGTTTTTCAGGTCAATATCCACAATGTGGTTTAATCCTGAATGGATGTAATCCCGAGATTGTCCAACGGCTTGTCGGGCATTCTTGTGAGGTCTAAATCCATAGCTGTAATTACTAAATTCGGGCTCAAAAAGTGGTGCAATAGTTTGTGCTAAGGCTTGTTGCAACACACGTTCTGTAGTGGTGGGAACACCCAATAATCGAGTTTTCCCATTTCCTTTCGGAATTTCAATACCTAAAATGGGTTGTACTTGATAGTTGCCTTGTTTGATTGCTTCAATCAGTTGTAGTTTCTTTTCAGAAAACACCTTGCGGAGCTCTCTTATAGAAACACCATCAACACCCGCACTACCTTTATTGGCAATCACGTGTTCCAATGCTCTTTGAAGATTAAACGGATGTACTACTCTTGTTATCATTTTAGTTGTTTTTAACCTGTTTTCGTTAAGTAGGGCTACTATGTGTTCCGTTACCTATTGAAAACCTCTTTACGTTCAGTCCTTCCTTGTTTGTGAGACCTATGCGGTATCTATTCGCACCTCGTTTGCCCTCAAGTACTATGACCTCTGCTGACTTCTTGGATTGATTAACTCGTAATCGCCAAGACCTCCCCTGGTAAATGCTTTTTCCTTCCGTCTATCGCCGGTACATCTACATAACAATAATCTGATTTAATAGCATGTTCAGAACACTGTTTTGGACTTCGTATTGCTGTGGATACTCATCCTTATTGTTATGCCTCTTATGTACTTTCTGTTCGTCGGTACAGACTTTTGCAGTTCTGCTTCCTTCAGTGCATACCTCACGATAAACCACCTTGCAGCTTGCTAACGATTCGGGGTTTCAATCCGCTCGTAAGGGACTTGCACCCTCTGGAAAAATAACACCCCGAAAACTTGGTTCGTAAAACTAAATTTGTATTTTTGAACTATTTGAAAAGCTTTCGGGGTGTGTCCTGCATATGCAGGGCACACACATATGGTAGCCGATAATTGCCGGCTTTCGTGCCAACTTGATACTTTGGTGCTTTTAACGAACCGAAGTGCTAAATTGATACGAAAGTGCTGTAAATCCGGCAACTACGGCTACCATTTTTCGTTATGCGGCAGCTTAAAAGACGACACCAAACCAGAAAAATCATCTTGACAACCACCCGACTTTGAACTACGAAGGATGAAATTTTTCAGGGACAACTTCCAGCATTTCCAAAAAACAGTTTACCCATTGACTTGGAGACAAACAAACAATTTGAGCATTAAGGTTTAAACCGAATTTTTCCGAAATTGACCTGACCTGACTTTTCCTGAAAATCGACTTTAAAGCTGTTTTTACAGATAAATCAGGTTTCTCTAACAGACAGGAAATAAATGCTAAGTATTTGGCTTTAAACTTAAAATCAAAAAATAACTGTTTTCTTTTAATGTTTAACAGGGCTGATTTGACAGTTGGCGGTGGAAAGAAACTTTCAGGACCTACCTCATAGACAAGTTTCAAATCAAAAAAAGTATGATAGAAAACGGTATATGGATTGTAAAGCTTCCTCGAAAATAACTTTTGTGTAGGTTCTAACTGAAGGACAATGGAACCTCCCAGAAAATTTCCAAGACTCTCAAACATCAGGATTTTGAAAATATCGGAAGTAATGCCATAAGGAATATTTGACACCACTTTGAAAGGAAATTTCGGAACTGCAAAATTCCTAAAATCACAACCGACAACTTGAACATTTCGGGCATCAGAAAATAATTTTCGTAAATGTTCAACCAAAGCTGTGTCGTTTTCAATAGCAACAACATTGTTGGCGATTTTTAATAAATGAACAGTAAGAAACCCCTTGCCTGCCCCAATATCTAAAACCGTATCCTGATTACTTATATTTGCTTGTCTTATTGCATCTTTTATTAGCACTTTATCAATAGTAAAGTGCTGACCCGTAAAACGAACGGGCAATTTCTTTTTTGTCATTAGTAACTTCTTACAGGTGAATACTTGAATTGTTCCTTTCTGAATTTTCCTAAATACTT
>NZ_GL883875.1 GCF_000205165.1 Paraprevotella xylaniphila YIT 11841
ACCCGGGGCGATGGCAGGCGTGACGCTGCCGAAACTTGCCCAGGCCCTCGTGGCCGAAGGGGTGCAGAAAGTGCACACGCATTACGGCAACCGGTACAGAGTGGTGGAACGATAAAAAAATGGAAGATGCCCCACAAGCGACATCTTCCATATTCATTTTTGCGACTGGCAAACCGGTTTATTTCAATGCCGACAAGGCTGCGTCATAATCCGGCTCTTCCGTTATTTCCGGAACCAACTGGGCATATACCACCTTTCCGTTTTCGTCCACAACGATTACGGCCCGCGCCGCCAATCCGGCCAAGGGTCCGTCCACCATCATCAGCCCGTAATTCCCGGCAAAGTCCTTGCTGCGGAACAAAGATACGGGCTTCACGTTCTCAATGCCTTCGGTCGTACAAAAGCGTCCTTGTGCAAAAGGCAAATCCATGGACACGGCCAACACCTGCACATTCTCCAAATGAGCCACTTTCACATTGAACTTGCGCACAGACGTGGCGCATACGGAAGTGTCCAGACTTGGAAAAATATTCAATACCACGCGCTTGCCTTTAAGGCTGCCCAAAGACAATTCGCTCAAATCACCGGCCACAGCCGTAAAGTCGGGAGCCGCCTCTCCTTTTTGGGGCATCACCCCGTTGGTATGTACTGCTGTTCCTTTAAATGTCACGGTTTCAAACTGTTTCATAGTTCTCTTTTATTGTTTAGTATCCCGACGTGCAACAGGCACCTATCGGATAGCCCTAAGGCTATGTTACAAATATACACAAAAGATTTCCATTAAAACATTTCAGTCAGTTAATTATCCCTTTTTCAGGAATCTTTAACTGACTGAAACTATTTCATACTGATTACTGCATCTTCCATTCCTCTCCGCATCGGACCATCGGCAAAGCGATTTCTTCACGCGTGCTGTCTCTGAACAGCACTTCCAGAAAAACGCTGGCGACATCTCCAGAAACCGTATCTCCTAATGCCCGGACGGAAGCCAACCCGCCCCTACGTTCCTTCTCACGGACGGCATACTGGGCCACAAGATCGACCATCTGGCTGCGATAGGAGTCCGTCATGCTGTCGCTATAAGCGATAGAGCGGACATAATCTTCATATTTTCCCTCTATCAAATAATTGTAATAGGTCTCGGCCGCCCGGCTTACCTCGCTTTTATCGCTTTTACCACACGAAACCCATAGGGAAAGTCCTAAAAAGGCCATCCATAGGGGAATGATTTTCCTCATTACTTCTGCCGCATAAAGATATTAATAGGAGTACCGCTGAAGTCCCAACGTTCGCGTATCTTGTTTTCCAGGAAACGACGGTAGGGTTCTTTCACATATTGCGGCAAATTGGCATAGAACACAAAAGAGGGAATTTGCGTATCCGGCAATTGCATGCAATACTTGATCTTGATGTATTTGCCTTTGATGGAAGGGGGCGGATAAGCCTCTATCAGCGGTAGCATCTCTTCATTCAACTTTGACGTAGGAACGCGTTTCTTCCGGTTCTGGTAAACCTCCTTGGCTGTCTCAAGCACCTTGAAAATGCGTTGTTTCGTCAAAGCGGAAGCAAATATAATCGGAAAATCATCGAACGGTGCCATGCGGTTGCGGATGGCATATTCATATTCGTTCATGACTACCGTGTTTTTCTCTTCTACCAAATCCCATTTATTGACCACCACAACCAAACTTTTGTTGTTCCGTTGTATCAATTGGAATATGTTCAAGTCCTGGGCTTCTATGCCACGCTCCGCATCCAGCATCAGAATGCAGACATCGGAATTCTCAATGGCCCGGATGGAACGCATGACGGAATAATATTCCAAATCTTCCGTCACCTTGTTCTTACGGCGGATACCAGCCGTATCGACCAAATAGAAATCAAACCCGAACTTAGTGTAACGGGTATAAATGGAATCCCGGGTAGTCCCGGCGATATCGGTCACGATGTTACGTTCCTCTCCGATGAACGCATTAATCAAACTGGACTTTCCGACATTCGGACGACCCACAACGGCAAAACGGGGGATATTCTCATCCGTTTCGTCATCAATAGTTTTAGGGAATTTTGAGACAATCTGGTCCAACAATTCCCCCGTACCGCTTCCGGTTGCCGCCGAAATACAATAGGGGTCGCCCAACCCCAAAGCGTAAAACTCTGCGGCACTATATATCCATTCATTCGTATCGGCCTTGTTGGCCACAAGGATAACCGGCTTTTTGGTACGCCGCAAGATATTGGCCACGGCTTCGTCCAGATCCGTCACACCGTTCCGGACATCCACCAAAAACAGCACCACATCGGCTTCTTCCGTCGCCAACGTCACTTGCTTGCGGATTTCTTCCTCAAATATATCATCCGAGTTCACCACCCAACCGCCGGTGTCTATCACTGAGAACTCACATCCCGTCCACTCCGACTTCCCATACTGGCGGTCGCGCGTCGTACCGGCTTCATCACTGACAATCGCATGACGTGTCTGGGTCAAACGATTAAAAAGAGTAGACTTACCCACATTCGGGCGTCCGACTATTGCCACTATATTTCCCATAATTTATCGAATTTCGGCTTCACAGCCTGATTATTAATCTAAATTATATCCAAAACTTTTCAAAGCCCGTTCCGAACTTCTCCAATCCTTATCCACCTTCACAAAAGTCTCCAGATAAATGCTCTTACCGAAGAATTTCTCCAAAGACTTCCGGGCTTCTGTGGAAACTTTCTTTAATGCCACTCCCCGATGGCCTATGATGATACCCTTCTGCGACTCGCGTTCCACGTAAATAACGGCATTGATATGAATGGATTTCGCCGCTTCTTTGAACCGTTCCACTACGACTTCCACAGAATACGGAATCTCTTTATCGTAATATAACAGAATCTTTTCACGGATAATTTCAGTCACGAAAAAACGGGCCGGTTTATCGGTCCACTGGTCCTTGCCGAAATATGGAGGGGAATCCGGCAAAAGATCCTTGATGCGATTCAACACCGTATCTATGTTAAACTTGCACAAAGCTGAAATAGGTATGATTTCGGCCTTGGGCAGGACGGCATGCCAAGCTTCCACCTTAGAAGTCAGTTCCTGTTGGTTACTCACATCGATTTTATTGATAAGCACCAACACGGGAACATCCATCTTGGACACTTTCTCCAAGAAGTCTCCATTCTTATCGGGGGTCTCCACCATATCCGTCACGTACAACAGCACATCGGCGTCTTGCAAAGCTGATTCCGAGAAGTTCAACATAGACTCTTGCAACTTGTAATTGGGCTTCAAGACACCGGGGGTGTCGGAAAAACAAATCTGCATGTCTTCCGTATTCAAAATCCCCATGATACGATGGCGCGTAGTCTGTGCCTTAAAAGTTGCAATAGAAATACGCTCTCCAACCAGAAGATTCATCAATGTGGACTTGCCGACATTCGGATTACCTACGATATTCACAAAACCTGCTTTATGCGCCATAATTGTTCCGTTTTTTCTTTGAATAAAAAGAACGCATCTATAAACGGATGCGTTCTTTTTTATGATGTTTCTTTTTTTGAAGGTTTCCCTTTTATCACTTATTTACCAGCTCCGTCATAGCCCCATTTCATATAAGCGGCTCCCCATGTGAATCCGGCACCGAAAGCGGTAAAAATCAAATTGTCTCCCTTCTTCAACTGCTGTTCGTAATCCCACAAAGCCAAAGGCAAAGTAGCTGCACTTGTATTACCGTAACGTTGGATGTTAAGCATTACTTTTTCCATCGGCAACTCCAAACGGTGTGCTACAGCCTCGATAATGCGTACATTAGCCTGATGGGGAATGACCCAAGCAATATTGTCCTTGGTCAATCCGTTACGTTCGGCCACCAAGGCCGAAGCGTCGCTCATGTTAGTGACGGCAAACTTAAACACCGTACGTCCTTCCTGATGGAGATAATGCAAGCGGTGGTCTATGGTAAAATACGAAGGAGGGCAAGCGGAACCGCCCGCTTTCATGCACAAGAACGGCAACCCCTTGCCATCCGTACGCAAATAGGAGTCCTTCCAACCCAAGTCTTCCGTAGTAGGTTCAACCAATACGGCAGCAGCTCCATCTCCAAAAATCGGACAAGTCGCACGGTCTGTATAATCGACAATTGAAGACATTTTGTCTGCACCGATAACAATAATCTTCTTATAACGGCCGCTCTGAATCAAAGCGGAAGCCGTATCCATGGCGAAAAGGAATCCGCTGCAAGCTGCCTGCAAGTCGTATGCAAAAGCATTCGTCAACCCCAACTTGCCAATGACAATAGAAGCCACAGAGGGGAAATGATAATCCTGAGTAGAAGTAGAAACAATCACACAATCAATGTCTTCAGGATTTACTCCCGTTTTCTGCAGTAACTGTTTCGCTGCTTTACGGGCCATATAGCTCGTACCCAAACCTTCTTCATTTAAAATACGTCTTTCCTTTACGCCGATACGAGTCATGATCCACTCATCGTTTGTATCAACCATTCGCGACAACTCGTCGTTGTTCAAGACATATTCCGGAACGTAACCGCCGATACCGGTGATTACCGCATTTATTTTTTCCATTCTTAATTCTGCTTTCTAAAAAAAGTAGCCGGAGAACACGGATGCTCTCTGGCTATATCTTCCTCACTGACGATTAAACAGCTGCTTCTTTCACGATAGCCACCTTACCTCTGTAATAGCCACAAGTGGGGCACACAGTGTGATAAATGTGGAATGCACCGCAATTCGGGCAAACTGCCAATGTAGGCGCTACGGCCTTATCATGAGTTCTTCTCTTACGGGTTCTCGTTTTTGACTGTCTTCTTTTAGGATGTGCCATTTTCTTAAGTATTTAATTATTATCCAATATTTTTTTCAATTTATCCCAACGCGAATCTACCGGTTTGCCACTTTCTTCATCCGCGCCTTTCTCGTCCTCGGAACCATCTGGGTTCTCAGACGAAGTCACCAAATGTGCCGCCAATGCCTCCATCATTTCCACATTGCAATGTCCAGGTTCATGCACGTGTGTGAGCGGAACTTCTAGCACAATAAATTCGTAAATAATCCATGCGACATTCAATATGGCATCTTCGTATGGTAGTATCATCATATCCCCTTCGTCCGCATACTCATCCCCTAACTTTACGGTAAGCATACGTTCCGTCTCTATCTCCACGTCCATATCGTCAAGACACCGGTCGCACGGCACATGTACCGTTCCTTTAATATGAAAGGTAAAAACATAAGCTCCCCCGCTTTCTCTTATCTTCAGGTCTGCGTCTGCCTTACCCCTCTTCACTAAAGTCCCTTCCACAGCTTCAAAGAATGCATCATTCAATGCAAACTGATATTCAGCGACATCAGTCCGCATGTTCTTCAAATCAATCTTATAACTGTCAAGTACATCCATTTGGGTTGCAAATTTACAAAAAATAAGCGATGGCACACAATAGAAAGCACAAAAAACGCTCTTTTTAATACTTTTTCAACTCCACTCTAAAGGTTGTCCCCACACCGACTTCCGAACGTTTCACAAAAATACGTCCTTTGTGATATTCTTCCACTATACGTTTGGCTAAGGATAAACCCAACCCCCAACCTCTTTTCTTGGTCGTAAAACCGGGACTAAAGACCGTCTGGAAATGATTTTTCGAAATACCTTTCCCAGTATCTGTAACTTCAACAACCACTTTCCCCGCATCTTCAAAAGCTGTTACCGTGATACATCCTTGTCCTCCCATCGCATCTATCGCATTCTTACAAAGATTCTCTATCACCCACTCGAAAAGCGGAGCACACATATAAGCCTTCAACGGATATTCCGGCAACAGGCAACGGATAGACACTTTATTGGATGTACGGCGAGAAATATAATCTATCACGTGTTCAAGCACTGTGCCCAACAATTCCTCACGGGGTTCCGGTAAAGAACCTATTTTAGAAAAACGTTCGGCTATCATTTCCAATCGTTTCACATCTTTGTCCATCTCCGGGATAAGCTCATCATGGGGATAAGTCTCTTTTAAAATCTCTACCCATGCCATTAACGAAGATATCGGGGTCCCTAACTGATGGGCTGTCTCTTTGGACAAACCCACCCAAACTTTATTCTGCTCTGCCTTTTTGGAACTCAACAAAGCAAAAATAGCCACTATGACAAAAATAAGAACTACCCCCAACTGTATATAAGGATAGGAAGACAACCGTTTCAACATAATGGAATCATCGTAACAGATTTCCATAAAATCACCATCAACGCCTTGAGAAGCCCCTTCATTCAGATAAATACGAATCACCCGGCCTCCCTGCCGCATGTCTTCTGCCATTTGCTTTACTTCTCTCGTACTGTCGGCAGCATTACTTGCTTTTAATGACAAATTCCGATAGCTGTGTATTTCTCCTGATTTATACTGCACAATAACCGGAATGGTATTATTTCCATTCAAAACCTTCAAAACCAAGGTGACATCGGTGTTTTCATCCGCATTGTTCAGTGTTCGCATGGCTTCCGCCCATACTTCCATGTTTTGGTGTTCACCCAAAGCCAAATCACGTACTAAATAGTTGGATATAATGAGAGAACCCACGGCTATCACGATGGCCGTGGCTACTAACAAAAACTTAACCTGCCTTATCCGGTCATACCACTGCATAACATTTAACTTTCTATACTCCTTTCCCAAAACGTGCAATCCTCCTTTTTATTGCATCATTGTTACATCCAAATTCAATGTAACACCG
>NZ_GL883876.1 GCF_000205165.1 Paraprevotella xylaniphila YIT 11841
CCTTCGTATGGTTTTGAAAACAAACCGGAGGAAAACGAATTGATTTACCGTACCATCAATGCTTCCGGTGCCAATGTGGTATTGGTCGGTGTGGGGGCGCCCAAACAGGAAAAATGGATTTTCCGTCATAAAAGCCGCATGCCGGGAGTCGATATTTGGATGGCTTTGGGGGCTACGGTCGACTTTGAGGCCGGCAATGTGAAACGGGCACCGAAATGGATGCAGATGTTGGCGATGGAATGGTTTTACAGATTTCTGATGGAGCCCAAGCGAATGTTCAGGAGATACTTTGTGGATGATGTGAAATTCTTTTTGTATTTCGGCCGGCAACTGCTTGGGATTTATCGTAACCCGTTTAAAGATTGAAATGAAAATGAAAAAGCTTGATGTGGTAAACTTTTTGCGCGGGTATTCCATTTTTACCATAGTAATCATGCATCTTGTAGGGATGTTGGGGATTTCCGGAATATGGGAAAAAGCAGCAGCCTTTGGTGGTGCCGGAGTACACGTCTTTATCCTCTGTTCGGGATTTGGCTTATACCTTTCTTACCTTAGTAAGCCTTTAGGATACATAGCTTTCCTGAAGAAACGTTTTACGAGGATTTATATGCCGATGGCCGTCTTGTGCGTGGCCACGGCGGTCTGGATGGCTTGTATGGGGCGTGAATGGTTCATGCCGCTGTGGGGCAATTTGTTACTTTTCAAAATGTTTGTTCCTGAACTGGAGAGTTCTATGGGAGGGCAGATGTGGTTTGTGTCTACTATCATTCAGTTCTATCTTGCTTGGCCTCTTATTGTTAAGTTATTTAACATTCGGGGGGGGG
>NZ_GL883877.1 GCF_000205165.1 Paraprevotella xylaniphila YIT 11841
GTGTTGGGCGTGGCCGTGCACTACGGTTGGCGTGCCTTGGTGGCCGACACGTTCATCATCCCGTCGGACTCGATGTCGCCCACGCTGCTTCCGGGCGACAAGGTACGGGTGGACAAGACGATCTTCGGTGCGCGGCTCTACACGTCGCTGGACTTCTCGGACGGGCGTATGGAGAGCATCCGCACACGAGGGCGGCGCGGCCTGCGCTACAACGACATCGTGGTGTTCAACTATCCGGTGAATGACAAGGGGCGCATCGGCTTCAAGATGAATTACGTGTACGTGAAGCGCGTGGTGGCCTTGCCGGGCGACACGATAGCCTTCGTGCACAGCCGTCCGGTGAACAGCCATTATGGGGGCGCGTTGGGGCTTGCGGAGGCGCAACGGCGGTTGGAGGAAACGCCGGACAGCCTGATACCTTGGTATGCGATGCGCAACATCTTGGTGGAGACGGCGGTGTTGGGCTATACCATCAAGGACATCCCTCCGGTGTACGTGCCCCGACAGGGCGACATCCTGCGGATGGACGACTGGCGCAAGGCGGAAATCTACCGCCGGGCGATAGAGTGGGAGACGGGGCGTGC
>NZ_GL883878.1 GCF_000205165.1 Paraprevotella xylaniphila YIT 11841
CCGCCGTTTCACGCCCGAAGCCTTCTGGCAGCTCCATATCGCAACGGACGGTTGCGACGGCGAGATCGTGAAGTTCTCATCCTCCGAGAAATGGAAGGCGAAAGAGCCGGCTATGGAGCTATATAATAAGGTAAAGGAGGCAGGCTGCGCAACAGTAACGAAAGCCGAACGCAAGGAGAAGACGGAGGACACTCCGTTGCTGTACGACCTGACCACCCTCCAGAAGGAAGCCAACACCAAGCACGGCTTCACGGCGGAACAGACGCTTGAAATCGCGCAGAAACTCTACGAGAAGAAGCTGATAACCTATCCGAGAACGGGTAGCCGCTACATCCCCGAAGACGTGTTTGCCGAAATTCCCAAACTGCTCGCTTTCATCGGCACGCAGCCCGAATGGAAAGACAAGGTGCGGGCGAAAGCCGCCCCGACACGCCGCAGCGTGGACGACGGGAAGGTGACGGACCACCATGCCCTGCTCGTCACGGGCGAGAAACCGCTGTTCCTCTCCAAAGAGGACGGCATAATCTACCACATGATTGCCGGACGCATGGTCGAGGCATTCTCCGAAAAATGCGTCAAGGACGTGACCGCTGTCACGGCGGAATGTGCCGGAGTGGAGTTCACCGTGAAAGGCAGCGTCATCAGGCAAGCCGGATGGCGTGCCGTCTATGGCGAGGAAAACAAGGATGAAACCACCATCCCCGGCTGGCAGGAAGGCGACACGCTCACTCTTAAAGCCACCTCCATCACCGAAGGAAAGACCAAGCCGAAACCGCTGCATACTGAAGCCACCCTGCTGTCCGCTATGGAAACGGTGGGCAAGGAAATCGAGGACGACGCGCTGCGGCAGGCGATGAAGGACTGCGGCATCGGCACTCCCGCCACACGCGCCTCCATCATCGAAACGCTTTTCAAGCGCGGTTACATGGAACGTTGCAAGAAATCGCTTGTTCCCACCGAAAAAGGACTTGCCCTCAATTCCGTCGTGAAGACGAT
>NZ_GL883879.1 GCF_000205165.1 Paraprevotella xylaniphila YIT 11841
TCAAACAGGAAAATTTAAACAAGCTCTAAAGGTTGGCATAATCCGTTATGTCTTGGAAGTTTGCCGCGTCTGCCGCGTCTAACTGGGCTTGTAACTTCTTTTTGGCTTGGTAAATGTCATAGGCAGTTGGCTCCACAAACTTCCAGTCGTATTGTGGATTCACGACACCTTCCGTTCCTTCGATGACTAACGGGTTGACCCCGAAGTCGCCTTCGTTGATTCCGATGTAACATCCGGCATATTGTGAGCTTTCACCATATAGGGGATCTTCATCGGCGATTTTGATGCGGTAAGCACCATTGTCTTGTTTCACGATTTTCCACAGGATGTGTCCTTGTTTGTCATGGTCCACACAGAGTACAAGTTCGCTGGGAATGTAGAATTCATGGAGCTTGCTGTTCGTCTTCCCCTCCATCATGGACATGCGCCAACCGTATGCGTCGTTATAAGACCCGTCCGTGACGGGACGGCGGCTCAGTTCATAGTCCTGCCCGTAGCTCAGTGTGACCTTCTTTCCCTCTTCGGCCACGATGAGTTCCGTGCCCCAGTTGTTTTTCCAATTGCCATCGCACATGAATTTCCGGGTGGCTACATGGTAGACATAATATACACCGCCTCCGTTCTCGTCGGGAGTCAAAGCCGGGTCAACAAAGGTCAAGGCCGGGTCGGGCCAGTTTTCAGACGCCCACAAGGGCAACGTGGATGAAGTTGCGCTGCATAATGCCATGGCAACGAGTAATTTGTTTCTCATTTCGTTAGAATTGAAGTTAGTCTGCCGACCGGGCTAAATCAGTGTGTGTGTAGCACGGGCCGCAGTGTTGTTTTTATTAATTAAATGACGTAGCAAGGAAGTAGACACACTGATTCCACCAATTTCAATGGTGAATATACTTCCATTTGGTTTGCTTGACGCAAAGTTAATGGCTTGCTTCCTCGGCAAGCGTGCGGAATCATTCTGAAAGAAGGGGAATTCCGTCAAACTCTCCATGGGGATATGCAGATAGTGTGAAATCGGTCAAAAAGAGGGCTATTGTTGCAAAAAGCATACGATGGGATGGTGGAACCGTTTAATTTATCATATCTTTGCGGAAAACTGGATCGTAAAATTCTAAGGCCATGAGACGGTACGTTTGTTTTTTTATGCTTTTTCTTTGGGAATGCCATGTGACGCTTATGACAGCCCGGCCATACGAGATGCAGCACTTGGGAGTGGAAAACGGTCTCTCAAATAATTTTGTGCTTGGCATGGCACAAGACAAGCGTGGTTGCATCTGGGTCGCTACGGATGTCGGTCTGAACCGTTTCGACGGAAACAGTTTCATGGTCTACAAAGCGCATGATTCGGGACTTACGTCCGATGCCTTGAACACGCTCCTTTATGATGAGGCAGAAGATGTGTTGTGGATTGGCGGTAAGTTCAGCGGACTTTGTGCTTGGGACGGCCAAACCGGATGTTTCCGTACCTACGAAAACCGTAACGGTTTAAAGTTAGAGAATGTGGTGCATTTGGCAAAGGCCGGTGACGGAGGGATTTGGATTACACCCCATCATGCGGATCCCATTCATTTTGACACCCGTACACAAAAGTTTTCCACCTTGTCCGAGATGGGCGTCCATTTGGATTATCATTCTAATTTGTGTGCTTTCGAGGATGCCGGAATATTGTATGTCGGTCACAATCGCGGTGGGCTGAGCATGGTGGATTTGAAGAGTAAGACCGTACGCCGGTTTTTCCACGATCCGGCTTCACCGCAGAGTTTGCCGGAGGACAGGGTATATGCTATCTGCAAAGACCGCATGGGGCATATCTGGGTAGGGACCGGACGGGGATTGGCCCTGTGGAATCCCTTTGCCGACAATTTTACGGTATTCCGGCATGGCCGGGGTAATCCTTCTTCTTTGGTGTCGGATTGTGTTTACGACATTTGTGAGATGGCGGACGGTAAACTTTGGATCGCTTGCGATATGGGCGGTGTGAGTATCTTGGATTTGCATCAGATGGCTTTCAAGCATCCTGAAGAAGTGGTTTTTGAGAACTTGTTGCCGGAAGGGGACGGGAAAGGACTTTCGTCCGGCAATATCCGCAAAATCCTACAGGATTCATTTGGCAATATCTGGATTGGAAATTATAACAGCGGCTTGGATTTTGTCAGCCACAATCGTCCGTTGTTCCGGACTTTGGGCAGTAAGCCTGCGTATGGGATGTATAAGGACGAAGAGGGCCGGTTGTGGGTAGGCGGGGAAAATGAATTGTTCTTGTATCGCGGCGGCAGGTTGTTGGAACGTTTTGATTTGTCGCCTTATTTGTCACGGTTCTATGGATGGGTGAGTGCCATCGTCGGTGACGGCATGGGGGCTTTGCTGATAGGTGTTTCTGGTAACGACCTCCTGAAGATGGAAGTCCGGACGGGAAGGATTGAGCGTATGCCTTTGGATGTGCGGGACTTGAGCGTGTTTACCTTTTTTAGGGAGGACGGAAAGTTTTGGATGGGGACCGTATTGGGATTGTATACTTATAGTGGTGGGAAGATACATAAGGAGACGGAGCTGAATCGCCAGTTGGAGGAAAAAAGCGTGTATGGTATCCTTCGCGACCGGCAAGGCAAGCTTTGGGTCGGGACTTGTGGATGGGGAGTTAAAGTGTTCGACCGTAACCGGCGTGTAGCGGCTGAGCTGAACACCGATATGGGATTTCCGGATGGTTCCGTAAATGCACTGTTCGAGGATTCCCGAGGCGGGGTTTGGATTGCCACGCGTGCCGGGTTGGGGTATGTCAGGGACACTCGCCGTCCTGATTCATTTCTTTTTTATGGTCATGAGCATGGTTTGGAGGACGTTTTCATACGTTCCGTTCAAGAAGACTCGCATGGAAGGATATGGGTTTCCACCAACAATGGCATCTCTCATTGGGATGAACGGAAACAGCGGTTTGAGAATTATGATTACCGTGATGGGGTCCCGATGGGAAATCTCGTTGAACGGTCAGCTTGCCGGGGGGCGGATGGTACGCTTTATTTCGGTTCGATGAAGGGTATCTGCTGTTTCAATCCTTTGGGATTGGATACGATGTCCCGCCGTGCAGGCAGTGTACAAATCATCGAGTGCCGGGAAATGGACAGCCGTACAGGGAGAGGCGGAAAATTGATTTTACCGGGAGAAAACGGGGAGATTGAATTGCCTTATCATCGCAATGCTTTCCGTATAAGTTTCTCCGTGCCCGATTATGCACAGAACGGGCAGGTGGAATATGCTTACAAGATAGAAGGATTGGAACGGGAATGGGTCAATATCGGAGAGGAAAACCAGATTTCGCTCCGTAACATGCCTTTCGGGACTTATACCTTCCGAGTGAAGGCCAGGCTGAGGAATGGGGAGTGGGACGAAAAGAATGTGGCTACGATGTCTGTCCGCATCCATCCTCCGTTATGGCTGACTTGGTATGCCTGGACTTTTTACGGATTACTGGCCTTGTCGGCTTTGTGGCTTTGGATGCGTGCCTATAAACGCAAATTAGCCGCCAAAGCCGCCATGGAGGCAGAAGAAAAAAGGATGCGCGACGAACAGGAACTGAACAACGAGCGGCTTCGTTTCTACACGAACATCACGCATGAACTGCGTACGCCGCTCACTTTGATACTCGGCCCGTTGGAAGACTTGGCCGGAGACGGGAATTTGCCGGATGTTTACCGCAAGAAAGTCGGTTTGGTGCATAAGAGTGCTTTGCAGTTGCTCGACCTGATTAACCGATTGTTGGATTTTCGTAAGGTGGAAACGCAAAACCGGCAGCTTCGGGTGGCCAAAGGCAGATTGGGACGTTTGGTGACCGAGATAGGCTTGCGCTACAAGGAACTGAACCGGAACCCGAAAGTGGATTTCCGTATAGAAGTTCCGGAAGAAGAGTTCCGGATGTATTTCGATGCGGAAGTCGTGACAACCATCCTGAACAATTTATTGAGCAATGCGATGAAATATACGCCGGAGGGGCATATATGTTTGCGTTTGTGCCGTGGAGAGGAAGAAGGAAGGCCGTATGCCGAGATTTCCGTGTCCGATACCGGATATGGGATTGCACCTCAGGCCTTGCCTCATGTTTTCGACCGCTATTACCAGGCAGAGGGAAAGCATCAGGCCTCAGGTACAGGTATCGGGTTGGCTTTGGTGAAGTCTTTGGCCGATTTGCACGAAGGGGTGCTGGGAGTGGAAAGTGAAGCGGGGAAAGGTTCCGTTTTCGTATTCCGCCTTTGGGCCGACCAAGTTTATCCGTCGGCTCTCCATTCGGAAGTTGCGGCGGAGATGGCCGGAGAGCATGTGGCTGACGAAGGGGAAGAGGCTGACATCAGGCCGCTTGTGTTGGTTGTTGAGGACAACGATGATATCCGGGATTACGTGGCCTCTTCCTTCGATGAAGGATACCGGGTGGTAACAGCCATGAATGGCAGGGAGGGATGGAGGGAAGCCCAACGTCTTGTGCCGGATATCATCGTCAGCGACATCATGATGCCGGAGATGGACGGGATTGGGCTATGCCGGAGGGTGAAAGAAGATGTACGTACTAGCCATATACCGGTCATTTTGCTGACGGCCAAAGATTCCATCCGGGACAAGGAAGAAGGATATGATAGCGGTGCCGATTCTTATCTGACCAAACCGTTCAGTGCCACGTTGCTGAACAGCAGGGTACGTAACCTGTTGGACATGCGCAGGAAACTGGCTCGGATGATTGTGGGAAAGGCAAAAGACGAAGAACGTGGAATGCCTGCCGGAGAGGTTCGTCTCAGCAAATTGGACGAAGAGTTTATCCGTCGGTTTACCGACGTGGTGACGGAGCATATCAGTCAGGATAAGTTGGATATCCCTTTCATGGCCGACAAGATGAACATGAGCGTGTCCACGCTTTACCGTAAGCTGAAAGGGTTGACCGGCCTGTCGGGCAATAAGTTCATCCGGAAGATAAAGCTGAAACGCAGTTTATACCTGATGACCGAACAAGGGCTCAACGTGACGGAAGCCGCATACTCCAACGGTTTTAACGATGTGGGTCATTTCAGACGCTGCTTCAAGGAAGAATATGGCGTTTCACCCTCGAAATACACAAAGCGTTAAGGCGTGTGTCATGTGATGCCCTATTCACATAATTTCCCGATGGCTTTTTCCAAGTCTTCTATTTGCTCGTCCCGCGCCACAAGGTCGCCGTGGCGGTCGATGAGGAAGAAGGTGGGAAGGCGGCGCACGAGGTAAGAGCCTAAATAGCCCGAAGCCTCTCCTCGGCTCTCATAGACGCAAGTCCAGGGCAGGTGTTCGCATGCCGTTTTCCAGTAATGTTCATCGGGGTCGATGGATACTTGGTAAATCTCAAATCCCTGTGCGGCGTACCGGTCGTAAAGTCCCCTCATCTGCATGATGCGTTCTTGTGAAGACGGAAGGGAGTAAGCAGTGAAGTCCAACAGTACGACCTTATTCCTGATGTCGGAAAGTTTGCGGTTTTTACCGTGTATGTCCGGCAATTCTATGTCGATGATGCCCGAAGCGGATATCTTTTCCGGGTCGATGTCTGCCAATGATACGGGAGTGGGGCGTTTGGTGTTCTTCATGCCTTGTATGGCAATGTTGTGCAAGTTTTCCGTGCGGTTGGTGCCTGGATAGTTCGCGTCCCATGCCGTGGCCACGGCTCCCACGAACTTGATGTCGTCCGGATTGCTTACCGGGTTGAAGATGAGGCTTCCGTTTACGGTCTGGAACAGGGCGAAGTAAGCCGGGGCAGAAGCAGGGGCTTCCATGATGTACTTCTTTTTCATTTCCTCCTTGTAGAGGTCTATTTTTTCACGGACGAGCCGTTCCTGTTCCCCTAACGTCAGGGTCTTGTCGGTCATGATGTCCCTGACGGATTGTTGCAAGGCGATGAGTTTGCCGTTGATTTCCTTTAGGGTTTGGCAGTCGGGTGAGCCTTCCACTTCATAGCCGGTGCCCATGGCGGGCCACGTGGCTTCCACGTGTATGGTCTCCGTAGAGTCTACGGACAAGTTGACGATTTGCCGGTCGATACGCAGGCGGTAAAATTCCGGATTGAAAGGACGCATGCCATGGAAACGGAAGTCGCCGTTTTCGTCCAGGCGGATAGAGTCAAGTGCTTCTATGCCGTTCAAGGTGACAGCCTCGAAGTAGAGTGTCTTGCCGTCGGCTTCGGCAATCCGTCCGTTGATTTCAAATTGTTCTTTCTTGTCTTTACAAGCCGTAGCCAGTATCATGAGGGCGGCCATGGCGCATGTCATTTTTTTCATCTCGGCATCATGTGTTTACAAACCATTTACAAAGATAGGGTCTTTCGGCTTCTCTCGGAGTATGAAACTACGGTTTTTTCGGAAAAAAGCCATGTTGTGCCATTTTTTACGGGCTTTAAGTCTGATTTATCAATATTTATGCGTACATTTGCCCGATTTATTGATGAAACATTTTAAGAAACCAAATGAACGTAATTAAGAAAACAGTCGAATTGCCTGATGGGAGAACCATCAGCATCGAGACCGGGAAATTGGCCAAACAAGCCGATGGAGCCGTTATGCTCACTATGGGCAACACGATGCTCTTGGCCACTGTCTGTGCCGCCAAAGATGCCGTTCCCGGAACAGATTTTATGCCTTTGCAGGTAGAGTACAGAGAGAAATTCGCCGCTGCCGGCCGTTTCCCCGGAGGTTTTACCAAGCGTGAGGGTAAGGCTTCTGACTATGAGATTCTGACCTGCCGCCTGGTGGACCGCGCTTTGCGTCCCTTGTTCCCCAGCAATTATCACGCAGAAGTTTATGTGAATGTGATTTTGTATTCTGCCGATGGCGTGGACATGCCGGATGCATTGGCCGGTTTTGCCGCATCTGCCGCATTGGCAGTTTCCGATATACCGTTTGAAGGCCCGATATCCGAAGTGCGTGTGGCACGCATCAACGGCGAGTATGTGGTCAATCCGACTTTCGCCCAGTTGGAACAGGCCGACATGGACATCATGGTGGGTGCCACGGAAGAGAACATCATGATGGTGGAAGGCGAGATGAAGGAAGTGACCGAACAGGACTTGCTCAACGCCTTGAAGGTAGCCCATGAGGCCATCAAACCGATGTGCCGCCTCCAGAAAGAGTTGGAGAAGGAAGCCGGTAAGGAAGTGAAGCGGGAGTATTGCCATGAGGTGAACGATGAGGACTTGCGCGAAGAAGTGAAGAAGGCTTGTTACGACGCAGCGTACCGTATCGCCCAGGAAGGCAACCGCGACAAGCATGCCCGTGAGGATGCTTTCATGGAAATCCGCGAAAACTTCAAATTGTCGTATGCTGAAGCACACGCTGACTTGTCGGAAGACGAACTGGCAGAGAAAAATACATTGATTGACCGTTATTACCACGACGTGGAGCGCGATGCCATGCGCCGTTGCGTGTTGGACGAAGGCAAGCGTCTCGACGGGCGTGCCACTACGGAAATCCGTCCTATCTGGTGCGAAGTGAGTCCACTGCCGGGTCCCCACGGATCGGCCATCTTTACGCGTGGCGAGACCCAGTCGCTTTCTACCTGTACGCTCGGTACGAAGTTGGACGAGAAGATTATCGACGAAGTGCTCGAACAAAGCAAGATGCGTTTCTTGTTGCACTATAACTTCCCGCCGTTCTCCACGGGAGAGGCCAAGGCGCAACGCGGCGTGGGCCGTCGTGAAATCGGTCACGGCCATTTGGCTTGGCGCGGCCTGAAAGGGCAAATCCCTGAAGATTTCCCTTATACGGTGCGTGTCGTGTCCGATATCCTGGAGTCCAACGGTTCTTCTTCCATGGCCACGGTTTGTGCCGGGACGTTGGCGCTGATGGATGCCGGTGTGCCGATGAAGAAGCCCGTCAGCGGCATTGCCATGGGCTTGATTAAGAATCCGGGTGAGGAAAAGTATGCCGTGCTGTCCGACATCTTGGGTGACGAAGACCACTTGGGCGACATGGACTTCAAGACGACCGGTACTATCGACGGTCTGACTGCCACCCAGATGGATATCAAGTGCGACGGTTTGAGTTACGAGATTCTGGAGAAGGCCCTGATGCAGGCGAAAGCCGGGCGTGAACACATCTTGGGTAAACTGACCGAGTGCATGCCTGCACCGCGTCCGGAGTTGAAGCCGCATGTGCCTCGCATCGTCCAGATTACGATTCCGAAGGAATTCATCGGTGCTGTCATCGGCCCGGGTGGAAAGATTATCCAAGGTATCCAGGAGGATACAGGTTCTGTCATTACCATCGAGGAGACAGACGGTGTAGGTGTCGTACAGGTGAGTGGCGCCAATAAGGACGTGATAGACGCAGCTTTGGGTAAAATCAAGTCTATCGTGGCTGTGCCCGAGGTCGGTGAGGTGTATGACGGTGTGATTCGCAGCGTGATGCCTTACGGTGCATTCGTGGAATTCATGCCGGGTCGCGACGGTTTGCTCCATATTTCCGAAATCGACTGGAAGCGTCTGGAAACGGTGGAAGAAGCCGGACTGAAAGAAGGCGACCACATTCAGGTGAAACTGGTGGATATCGACCAGAAGACAGGCAAGTTCAAGTTGTCCCGTCGCGTGTTGCTCGAAAAGCCGGAAGGCTACGTAGAGCGTCCAGTCCGTCGCGAGCGTCCTGAGAGAGGCGAACGCCGCGAACGTCGCCCGCGCAATGACGGACAAGGAGGCGAATAAATTGTTTCATCAACGAAAATGATAACCGAAAGGCTGTCTGCTATCCTGCGGACAGCCTTTTTGATTTGGAGACACTCATATTTTTCTTTTCAAATTTATGGGAAAATATTTGGTTATCTATAAGAAAAACGTCATATTTGCAAAGTGACATCAAAAAGGACATGTTATGAGTGTGAATAGTGCCCAAAGCCTTATAGGAATGTTGGCGGTTGTGCTATGGCTGAGTTCATGTGCCACAAGCCGGCGGAGAGCCTACGATATGCGTCCGGAGAACCGTGCCGCGCTGTATCAGGAACGCAAGGCTTCGCCCTATTACAGAATGGACAATGAGCACACGTTCCCTATCTATAAGGCACCTTATACAGTGAATCAGCAAGAGGGGCAGGTGCTTTTCGGTAGGGGGGCTTATGAGCTTTACCGTGCGAAGGACGCGACTTATGTCACGGCTACGTACCGTTGCCCAGAGGACTGGTGGTTTTTTAATTTTAATTCAGGATGGGCCATTATCGACAACAAGAGAGGCGACCGTTACATGTTGCGCGAAGTGGAGTATTATCCTACGGATACATGTTTTTGGATAAAGGACAGCAGGGACAAGTTTGTTCGTTTCGTATTGGTTTTCCCTCCGCTTCCCAAAAAAGTGAAGACCGTGGATTTCTTTATACCTTCCGGTGAGTCGCGTTTTAATTTCGACGGTTCGGAAAAGCATATGTCCGGCTTGTACGTGGAAGATTTACGACCTAAACACCGGATACCTCAAGGCGAGGTCATCCGCTGATCCCGGTTCGGCGTGGGATGTGGGGGTGGTTCCTGATTTCGGGGGCTGCCCCCTAATTTTGTCTTTCAGGCTAGACTGAGGCTGACATAATGTCAAAACGGAATCCTGCAAAGGAAGGTAAATAGAGTGGTTGTGAAGTCTTCTTGTTTGGTTCTTTTAACCTTTTAGACGGTTTTCGGTTTGTTTTTTGCATTTGTTGAGTGAATTTGTGATTCAGTCTCAGCCAAATGATTTTTCGTTTGGCTGAAAAAACATTTTTTTTGTCCGCATGTTGTTCGCCAACCCTCTGCATGTCGGTGCGAAGTTTTCCCGAAAACGGGGTGGCGATGCACCTCCGAGGCCCGTTTTTTCTCTATTTGAGGTGTTTTGCTGTACTAAAAAGGAATGACAGATTGTCTTGTGAATCTTGTTTTATGCTTACATTACCTTTTTCATATCAGCGGAAGTTGTGCCTTTTCATTGTGTTTCGTGAAAGGCAGGAGCCTCTGGTGTTTGGCAAATTGTCCGTCCCCTAATCCGCGAGAATCGCGTATTTCCAGCGGCTTCCGGCCTTGGGGACAAAAAAGGGATTCCTGAATGGGAGGTTTGACATATTGCAAATTCTTTAGGATAGAGGTGTATGGGTAGTCAAAATGACATGTAAGGTGTCTGTCTTTTTATGGCTTTTGTCATTTTTTGATAGGGAAAAGTACGGAATGTAACAAATCAAAAAGGAAGTGTTACATGGTAGAAAGTGTGATTTTTGTATTTTCTCTATATTTGTACCGTGAAGTTGTTCATGTGCAGCTTGATTTTGGATAGTATATTCATGTTCAATATATTATGATTTTGTCTTTGTTGTTATGATATTCGTAAAGAAAAGATTCTTGTTAGTGTTATTGCCTTCTCTTTTATTGTTCGCGTGCCGTGAATCAGTCCAATTTCCTTTGAAGGCTTTTGATGGCTTTGATGATGGAATGCGGAAAAACGGTGACGGGTTAGCTGTGGAGGCATTCTTTGCTGTGCCCCTGCAGTCGGGGGCACAGTGTATGGTGGAGGGTATAAAAAAAATCATACCAGTAGATTCGTTGCTGATTGTGGTGTCTGAAAGGAGCGTCTTGGCATTCGACCGCAGTGGGCATTATATATGTAATTTTGGGCAGCGCGGAAATGGAGAGGGTGAATATATAAAAGTGTCCACGGCTTATTGGGACAAGTCAACACGTACCTTACGAGTGATTGACGGTATCCGGAACCGCGCTTTGGTGTATGCCCAGAATGGGAAGTTGCTTGATACGCTTTTTTTCCCGCCTGCTACTTTTTCTTTGTTGGGAACGGCAGAGAGTTTGGGCAGGCATCGCCTTTTTTGTGCCAATTACATTTATAACGACCAAAACGTGGTGATGTCGGATTTTGATATGTCAAAAGAAGAAGGGGAGCCTGTATACAGGTTTCCCGGGCAGACGGACAACACGCAGGAATACACAGGGAGGCATCCTTTCGCGTTGTCCGGCAATGAGATAGCATGCGTGTTGCCGTTCGACAACCGGATATATGTTTACTCAACCGAAGACATGTCCTTGCAGCCTCGGATGGAAGTGTTGACTCGCCAACCGGTTCTGGCCGAAGAACAGTTGGTTGAGATTGAAGATTATGGTATCAACCGTTATGCGGAAGAATTGTCACGCGGTGTTTTCGTGGGCTTTACGGATATATTCGAGACAAGTGGGCATTATTTGTTGGGTTTTTCCAATCTTTATTATGCCGTGGCGGACAAGGTTGCAGGCCGTGTGAAACGGTATGGATATGGAGTGGATAAGGAGAATGTAGATTGTCTTCCTTTGGTGAACATACTGTCAACGGACAACGACGGTTACTTGATTGGCTATGAGAATGCGTTCGATTTGAAGTCTTGGCGTTTTGCGGACAGCATACAAGACAGGCATTTGCGTGTGATGGAGCGGGCTGTGTCTACCATGGCAGAAGAGGATAATCCTTGTCTGTTCTTTTATAAGCTAAAGCGTTGATTTCGAATATAAAGATAAGAAAGGATATTTGTCTTCATATTTTATAGCCACTCGGCCGGGGCTTTATCGACCTTGCGGAAGTTGTGCTTTCCGGAGGAGGTAAAATGAAAGCCGGAAGCCTTGGAAGGCGACAAATTCTTCGTGTCGTAGTCTCGGAGAATCGCGTATTTCTAGCGGCTTCCGGCCTTGGGGACAAAAAAGGGATTCCTGAATGGGAATATTAACAAAATGTCATGGCCTGTCTAATTGCCGCAAGGCAAATGTATAGGCTCCCAAGGCAATGGAACGGTTGGTCCCTTGCCGGGTGAGGGCTATTCCCGTACGTTTGAACGCGTCATAGGGGATGGTCCTGTCGGTATCCAGGACAGGAATGAGGCGTTTTGGGGTGGTTGCGAAGGCTTCAAATTCTTTCTCGTCTTCCAAGTCGTATATTTCCATCTGCAAACGGGGGAAACGGCTGCCGTCGCGCATGCCCAGTGTGCCGCGCAAACCTTCAAACAAGGCGGGGCGGATGTATTTATAGGCACCCGACAAACCTCCGCCAATGACTACAAGGCCGTCTATCAGGGTGAGGGCGGAAGCTAAGGCTTCTGCGGCCATTTGCCCCAGTTCGGCAAAGGCTGCCCGGGCTGCTTCCGGATTGCCGTTCCGTGTCCCTTCGGCGATTTGGAAGATATCCTTGGGGGAAAGGTTTTCTGCTGAACCGGATTCCCGGGCATAGACATGTCTCACGGCACGGATGCTCACGCTTTCTTCCACGATATATTCCGGATACTTGTGATTGCGTTGGCACCACACATCGCCACCGGTAGAGTTGTCGCCCGTGAGCAGCTCGTTCCGGATGACAATGCCTGCCCCGAAACCCGTGCCGAGCGTCACACCAATCAGGTTGTGGTAACGCCGTTGCGAGCCGCAGGCTTTCAACCGGTCGTTTACCTCCGGTAGGATGCCGGTCAGGGCTTCGCCGTAAGCGAACAAGTTACCGTCGTTGTTGATGAAAACCGGAATGCCGAAAACGTGTTCCAGATAGGGGCCTAAGGCCACGCCTCCCCGGAAACCCGGGAAGTTGGGCAGGTCTCCGATGATGCCGTGCGCGTAGTCGGCCGGTCCCGGAAAGGCGAAACTGATGGCCGAAGGAGCATAAGGCAGTATTTCCCGGATGCTTCGGAAGCCTTCGGCCAATGTGCGTTGGCACCGTGCTGCATCATCTGTCACAGCGGGGACAGACAGAGGGCTGACGATTTCCTGCCCGTTAGCCATGGCAGAAAACACGAAGTTCGTACCACCTGCATCTAACGTCAGGACGATACGCGGGTCTTGGGTGTAATTCATGTTGATACGGTATTTAGGATTTGAAACGGATGTACGCCTTAATCGTGCCGCATTCCCGGCCTATGGAACTTCCGTAGGGACGGATTGTATATTCACCCACACAAGCCGGAATAATGAATGTCTCGGCATAGTGGGCGACAAACGGCTCGAAGGCATGCGTGGGGCTTTCTACGATGAGTTCGTCGCCTTCCACCACGTTGAGTACGTTTACGCCGCCGCCCGTGTGGTGACGCACGGTGCCGGTAAACCAATGGCGGCGTGTCTCGATGAATTCGTTCTCATGCAGGCCTGTGCGTTCCTCGCGCCAACCTTCGCCTTCGGCCACAGGTTCCACGTGGTTGGCCAAATGCCGACGGACAAAGTCTGTCTGGCGTTCCCATTGGATGACATGAGAGCCGTGCCCGATGTTGATGGGGCGGGGGCGGCCATCCAGTCCCAAGCGTCCCCAATCCCACAGCTTGAATGTGAAGATGCTGGGCGTGGCACTGATTTCCAACACCATGGCTCCGGCTCCGGAGCAGTGTACCGTGCCGTTGGGGATGAGGAAATGGTCGTGCTTGCGGGCAGGCCAGCGGTTGACGTACTTTTCTGCCTCGAAGGGTTCGCCCGTCTCCTGTGCGCGGTTGAGGGCGGCAATCATTTCCGTAGGGTCGGTGCCGGTCTTCAAGCCGAGGTAGACGGTGGCTCCTTCTTCCGCATCGAGCAGGTAATAACTTTCGTCTTGTGTGTAATAGATGCCGAATGTGTCGCGGATATACTGCGTGGTGGGATGGACCTGAAGGCTCAGGTTTCCGCCGCCCATGGTATCGAGGAAATCGAAACGGATGGGAAAGTCTTGTCCGAAACGCGATTCTACGGGGGGACCGAGTAAGGCGCGGGTCTGGTGGAACACCAAATCGTTGGCAGGGATTTCGAACAGTTCGCCTCCGACTTGGAGGAAGAGGCTGTTCTCTTCCGGTACGCAGTCGAAGCACCAACCGTAGTTGGCTTGTTTAGGATCGAGGCCGCACACTTCTTTCATCCATTGTCCGCCCCATGGTGCAGGGTCGAAGAAAGGCACGACGCGGAATGGTCGCCGGGCGGTCTGTTCGAGCCCGAGGCGCAACGTGTCGCCCTTAATCATCTTCGGTCGGCCGGGAATCGTGGTGTCTAACCAATAATCTGCCGTGGGCAGCAACTTTTTCTTCAAGTCGTCGCATACAAGCCAGTCCACGAAGTAGCCGCGCTTGTAATGCCGCGAAGGCTCTTCTGCGCGGTTGTCCACGCCGAGATTGTGTATTTCGTGCCGCCGCGCCCGTTGCTGTATTTCCCAACGGGGCATGTCGGCGTATACGGTCAGGCCGGCTTCTGGTGCCACTAAGGCCGCGCCATGCCCGTAGACGACAACACATCCTTCGGTGGCGGCAATGAGGGCTTGTGCCTCGCGCGTCTTCTCTTGGTCTAAAAAATCAGCATATTTGAAATGTGACCGGAAGCCGAAGAGGCGGTCGTCCGTCACATAAGGAAAGGTCATTTCCTGTATGGTCCCGGGCGACTTGAACAGCCTTTCGGTATCAATCCATAAGGACGGGGAGAGCGAAGAAAACGCTTCGCGCAGTTCGTCGTGATGTACGCCTTGGTAGCATTCGATGCGGATTACGTAAGTCTGTCCGCAGGGGCGTGTGGGACAAACGCGCCGGATTTCGCCGCAGATGTCCTCCCAACCTTTCCATAGTTTCCCCTCCACGGCTGTGAATGGGGTTTTGTCGTAATTGCTTTGTCTCATATTTGTGTTTTTTATTTTTCCATCCATAATTCCAGAAGTCCGCCTTGCGTCAGATCCTTGTGGCTGATGCGGAAGTCGGCCAGGGGCTGCCCGTTGAACAGTTTCTTGCCGATATAACAATTTTCGGCAGAATTATGGTAAGTCTTGATACGGAAGTCCTTTCCTGTGTAATAGTCGGGCGAGAGATGGATGATGATTTCATCGAACACGGGCGACGTGATATCGTAATATGGGTGAGTGTCGCAGGTACCCGTCAGGCTGAATAGTCCTATGGACATCAGGGCGCTCACGCCGCCCATCTGCCCTTGGTCTTCATCGTGTCCGCCATATCCTTTGTCCGGTGTAGTGGCTCCATAGGCTTTTTCATTGACTTGGCGTACCCAGTACTGGCATAGGCGCGGTGCGTCGAGATGGTTGAACACATGTGCGTTGGAACAGCCCGGTTGGTTGGCATAGCTCACGTAGCCGTCGGTGTAGCCGAAAACGAATGATTGCGGGGCGGCTTGTTCAAAAGCATGGTTCAACATGCGGGCTGCTTCCTTTTTTTCGCCTATCATGTCGGCCAACCGGTCAATATCGTGTGATACCGACCAAGTGGCCTGCCAAGCGTTGGATTCTGTCCATCCCCATCCGCTCAGGCCGTCGGTATGCAGCCATTCGCCGTTGGAGCTCTTGGGGAACACCAGTTTCTTTTCGGGGTGTAACAAGGCTGTCCATCCGTGGCTGCGTCGGTCATAGTAACGGGCTTCCTTTTTCTTTCCCATCTTGAGGGCCATCTGGCCTAATGCCCAGTCTTGGAAGGCGGCTTCCAGCGTGTTGCCTGCATGGTCGGGGAAGTAGCCCAAACGTTCATAGTCGCGTATTTCGTCCGTGCTGCCCATCATGCCACCGCCCCGGTGGTTGGATGCCATGACGCAGAATGCCTCTTGGGCAGGCACTTTGGTGAGTATGCCTTTCTGGTAGGCACTGGTGATGAGTGGTGTGGCCGGACAAGTGGTCATGATGTAAGAATAGCCTCCGGCCACGGGACCGCGCGGCAACAGGCCACCGTTACGGGCATATTGCACGAGACAGGCAGCGAAGTCGTCCTGCACTTCCGGCCAGGCTAGTCCCCAAAGGATGTTCAGGTTCCATTGCGTAAGCCAAAAGGCATCCGAACTGTACATGTGGAACCGTGCCTGTCCTTGGTTGTCTTTGGGCAGCGTGCGGGTATGGTATTTCACGTTGACCGTTTGTGACCCTTGGCGTGTGCCGTCGGTGTAATCCGGATAACATCCGTTGGCATCGTCTATCTTATGACGGCCCAACAGGACATGCCAAAGGTCGGTGTAGAATTTGGTCTGCTGAGCCTCCGTACCACCTTTCACTTCGATGCGCCCCAGATAACGGTTCCATTCCGCACGTGAGTCGGCACAAGCCTGGTCGAAGTTCCAGTGTGTGAGTTCTGAATCCAAATTGGCGAGGGCATTTTCGGCACTGGTATAGGAGATGGCGCATTTTACCAATACCGTGTCGCCGGTAGCGACTGGATATTTGAGACTTACACCGGAAGTCGGAGCGTCATAGTAGCTCATGCCTTCGTTGCGGGCGTTGAGCGTGCCTGTGCCTTTCAGCCTGTCGGTGTCCTGGAAACGTTGCGTGCCATCCCAACCGTCCATGCAGTCCATGGCTTTGTCAAAACGTAGGGCATAGTATATCCTGATTCTTTCCGGACCGCCCCACAAACGTCCCCCCGTATCAACAGAACCTACGATTTCGCGGTCTCCGGTTTTACGCACGTCGGCATTGAACATTGTGGATGTGGATACATAGCCTCCGAGGTTAAGTAGCAGGTTTAAAATATTGTTTTCTTTTCCGGTATAGGTCAGGCGGTAGAAACAGACACGGTCGGAAGCTGTTTGTTCCACCCACAGCTGATAACGTTCCAAAAACATCCGGTGGAAACCAGGACGGACGATTTCTCCCTCGTGACGGAATGGCGATTTCCAACCTTGTTCGCCTTGCGTCGGGTCTACTTTACCGGTGGTGGGCATCAGGGTGACGCCAGAAAGCATCCAGTCGTGAATTTGGGGGAAACCTAACACCTCTGTGGAATTGTAGTTGTATCCGCCCCCGTACTGGTTCTTGTTACGGGTGAGTGGTGCAGCGCTAATCATGCCGAAAGGCTGGCTTCCGGTGACGAAAAAGAAATAGCGTCCTCGGGCAGATTCGATATAAGGGTCTACTTTTGATACGAAATCTTTGCGCGAATCTTTGGCGGTATAGACTTCTATTTCCGACAGTCCGGGATGGAGGCCGTCGGCATCGGTGGATTCAAACTTGACCCACTCTACCGTCTTGGCAGGGAACTTAATTGATTTGGGGCTTCCGTCATTAGGTATTTCAAACACTTTGAGTTCACTGCCGTCGCTGAAATGTAAAATTCCTCCGGCCAAGTGGCTGTCTGGGTCCGGGCGGTCGTAGAGGAGGATTTCCCCGATGGTGTAGGGCTTTTCCCATTGCAAGGTGAGTGAAGGGTATTCTATTTGGCCATAGAAATTGGTTTGGCTTTGCGAACGCCATTCACCTTGGTCGAACACCCGGATTATTCCGTCAATGGCACGGGAGGCTTCGTAGCCTTCCATGGACGAGGAAGCCGTAATCTGGGCCAAAGGGGCGATGTTGTCGCTCGTCGCTTTCATGGCGTAAGGAGAAAGTGCACTTAAAAGAACAATTCCAATGCTTTTTCTTTTCATATTCGTTCAAATGTAGAATAAAAACTGATGCAAAGAAAAGCATTTTGTGGATTTTGCGGCTTTGATTATGTTCCGATTTGCTTGTATTTTCTTACGGTACGATGTGCAACTGCCGACGTTGGTTTTCCTGCGTTCGGTAGAGTGAGGGCGGGATACCGATGATTTTGGAGAAAGTCCGTGAGAAATAGGCCGGGTCTTCAAAACCTAAGGATTGCGATATCTCATTGATTTTTAGTTCGCTGAATTCTAACAGTTGGCAGGCTTTCTGCATCTTTAGTTGAATGAAATAGTGAATGGGAGAACCACCTATTTCCTGCCGGAACATATCCGAGAAATGGGAGGGGGAGTATTTGAATTGTGCGGCAAGTTGGGATAAAGTGAGATTGTTTTGCACATTCTCATGCATAAAACGGATAACGCGGTGAGCGAAAGAAGGACTTCCCATAGTAGAGGTAATGTTGCGGTAGGGCTTCAGGAAAGTGAAGGAACCTAAAAATTGGTATAGGCATAGGCAGGAATACAGCATATATTCTTTGCGGTAGTTCATGGAGAAATTATGGAATATCTCGTCAAAAAGCCGCAAGCGGTCTTGTATACGGGAGTCGTCTCCCGGTTGTAGAGGCTGCGGGGCATATCCCGAAGGGAGGAAACGGTGGGCTTGTGTGCCTTGGAAATGAAGCCAGTAAATACTCCAAGGATTACGGGATGACGCACCGAAAGTGTAAGGAGTGTCCGAGGGAAGGATGACAAACTCGTTCTTTCGGAGTATGTAAGTTTGGCCGTTGATTTCATACCAACCTTTTCCATCTATACAGTAGATGAGCATGGCATAGTCACATCCGTCGGCTTTTTGGATGAAGTGGAAGCGTGCTTGCGGAAAGTAGCCTATTTTACGGATATAGAGGTTCCGAACTAAGGGGTCTTTCCTGTACTCCTCCAATAGCTTTTCCGAAACAGACACTACCCTTTCGTTTTTGAATCCTTCTTTAATCTTTATCATCTATAATATAATAAGGTGTAAATGGATGATGTGGATTGCAAAAATACGGATTTTAAAAGAATCCGCCGAAAGAATGAGAACGAAGAATCGTTAAAAAAAGAAAGAGTGCCTGTCGTGTAGACAAACACTCTTCGTAGATTGCGCTTCAGGATGGGCTTGAACCAACGACCCCCTGATTAACAGTCAGGTGCTCTAACCAACTGAGCTACTGAAGCAAGTGCAATTACGGGAATTGGGCGCTTCAGGATGGGCTTGAACCAACGACCCCCTGATTAACAGTCAGGTGCTCTAACCAACTGAGCTACTGAAGCAGTCTGGGGCATTCCCCTTAATTGCGATGCAAAAGTAGTGGTATTTTTTGAATTGTGCAATTTATTGGTGAAAAAAATGACTTTAAAATGAAAAAATCATAAGCCGGAAGAATACTTGTCTCCATATTTTGCTACCGTATGGTTGAAATGATTAAATTTGCGGTATGAAAAAGATATTCTTAGCTGTGGGGCTTTGCTGCATGTCGGCCGTTCCCGTGTCCGCCCAAAAGGACAGTAACCATAACTTCGAGATTTCAAAGAATCTGGAAATCTTTAATGACATTTATAAGCAACTGGATATGTTCTACGTCGATTCCCTGTCGGCCGATACGGTGATAGAATGGGGGATAGATGCCATGTTGCGGCAGGTGGATCCTTTCACGGTGTATTATCCGGAAGAAGGAATGGATGAACTGAAAGAGATGACTACCGGGAAATATGCCGGAATAGGGGCTGTAATCCGATTCTATAAGAAAGAAGACCGGGTGATGGTCATAGAACCCCAGGAAGACAGCCCGGCCATAGAAGCCGGAGTGAAAGGAGGGGACTTGATTCTGTCCATCGACGGAAAGGATATGAAAGGAAAGAGCACGCAGGAAGTAAGCGAAAACTTACGGGGCGATGCAGGTACGACTTTTGAACTGACGGTGAAGCGTGCCGGAGTGGAACATCCTTTGTCGTTCAAGATTACGCGCCGGAATATCGCGATGCCCCCCGTGCCTTATTACGGAATGGTGGCAGACGGTATCGGTTATATTTATTTCGAACGTTTTGTTGACGGTTGTTCGCGCGATGTCCGCCGGGCCGTGGTCGATTTGAAGGAGCAGGGTGCCAAGGCGTTGGTGATAGACATGCGTGGCAATCCGGGCGGACCGTTGAGCGAGGCCGTAGAGGTGACGAACTTGTTTGTGCCCCGTGGACAGAAGGTCGTGTACACGAAAGGCAAGTTGGCTTCGGTCAATTCGGAACACTACACGAAGAAAGAACCCTTGGACGTGGATATTCCGGTGGCTGTGTTGGTAGACGGTTCTACGGCATCCTCGGCCGAAATCGTTTCCGGGGCATGGCAAGATTGGGACCGTGCCGTGATAGTCGGTGAGCGTACTTACGGTAAGGGGTTGGTGCAGATGATTCGTGAGGTGCCTTATCACGGAAGTCTGAAGGTGACGACGAGCCGCTATTATATTCCTAGCGGACGCTGTATTCAGGCGTATGACTACCGTCATTTGAATCCGGACGGCTCTGCGAAGACTTTGCCGGACAGTCTGACGAAAGCGTTCAAGACGGCCGGTGGCCGCGAGGTTCGCGACGGTGGCGGCATTAAGCCGGACGTGGTGATTACACCGGACAGTCTTCCGTCCATCGTTTATGACATAGCCACTTCCGATGTGTTGTTGGACTACGTCAACCATTATGTGCAGACGCATGCTGCCATTGCGCCGGCCGGGGAGTTTTCCTTGACGGATGCGGATTACGCTGATTTTGTGAAGATGGTGGAAGGGAGTGATTTTACTTATAAGCGTCGTACAGAGGAAATGATGAAATTGTTGGAGCGGACAGCTCGCTTCGAGGGATGCTATGAGGGAGCCAAGCCGGAATTCGAGGCGTTGGCTGCAAAGATGAAGGGCGGTGTGTCTGCCGACTTGGAAGTCCCGAAAAACAAGGAAGAAATCAAGTCGGTGTTGGAAAGTGATATCGTAGCCCGTTATTATTTCAGGCGCGGGGTGGTCCAACAACAGTTGAAAGCGGATAAGGACTTGAAAACCGCTTTAGAGATTTTGACAGATACGGAACGTTATGCAAGTTTGCTTAAACCGGTGAAAAAATGAAAAAGAGAAGGGCGAATCCTAACAAGGGCATCATGTTCGGTATCATGGCTATGGCCGTAGTCGTGTTGGCGGTTGTCGTGTTCTTCTGGATGTGGTGTTTCCCTGACGGGACGCATGGAACGGAAGAGGCACGGACGGAGTATCGGATATCGTTGGATGAAGGTTTCCGGGGCGATAGCGTGCTGTTTCAAATCAATGACAGCGTGGTGTTTAGTCGAAGGGTGGCCGCAGATTCATTGGAAGTCGTCGTGGCGGTGCCTGATAAAGAGAATTTATTGATGGTGGTACGCCCGGAAGCAGATGCGGTCAGTTCGTTCGAATTGCCTTCGGAAGGCGGGCGTGTCGTGTTGCGAAACCATGACGAAACGGTGTCTATGGAAGCCTTTTGAACCGGATTTTCTCAAATGATATAAAATAACTGTTTGAAAGCTTGGCAGATTGATGCTTTTTGCCTACTTTTGCAGTCGTATGATGAAGTGAGGGGCTTGAGCGGGCTCCTCACTTTGCATTTAATAGTGTAATCGCATGATAGAAAAGAGCATTGTAAGAGGGTTAGTGGAAGAATGGCTGGAGGGCCGGGATTACTTCCTGGTGGACGTGGCCGTGAGCGCGGACGACCGCATCGTGGTGGAGATAGACCACGCCGAAGGGGTATGGATAGAAGACTGCGTGGAGCTGAGCCGTTTCATCGAGAGCCGCCTGAGCCGCGAGGAAGAGGACTATGAACTTGAAGTGGGCAGCGCCGGGATCGGACAGCCGTTCAAGGTCCTGCAGCAATACGTGAACCATGTGGGGAGCGAGGTGGACGTGCTCATGGCCGACGGGCGCAAGCTCCACGGGGTGCTGACGGCTGCCGGCCCGGAGAGTTTCGAGGTGACGGTGAAGGTCAAGAGGAAGCTGGAGGGGGAGAAGCGCCCGAAATGGGTGGAAGAGACGGTTACACTGCGGTATGACGAAATAAAGTACACGAAGTATTCAATAAGTTTTAAATAGGAACCATGGCAAAGAAAGCAGAAACCATCAGTTTGATTGATACATTTGCAGAGTTTAAGGAGACGAAGAACATCGACCGCGCCACGTTGGTGAGCGTGTTGGAGGAGAGTTTCCGCAGCGTCATCGCCAAGCTCTTCGGCTCGGACGACAACTACGACGTGATCGTGAACCCGGACAAGGGCGACTTTGAAATCTACCGCAACCGCACGGTCGTGGCCGACGGGGAGGTAAAGGACGGCAACCGGGAGATTTCCCTCACGGAGGCACGCCAGATTGACGAGGATTACGAAGTGGGCGAAGAGGTGAGCGAGAATGTGGACTTTGCGGGGTTCGGCCGCCGCGCCATCCTGACCCTGCGCCAGACGCTGGCCAGCAAGATCCTGGAGCTGGAGCACGACAGCCTGTATAACAAGTATAAGGACCGTGTGGGCGAGATCGTGAGCGCGGAGGTGTACCAGATATGGAAAAAGGAGATGCTCTGCGTGGACGACGAGGGCAACGAGCTGATATTGCCCAAGACGGAACAGATACCTTCCGACTTTTACCGCAAGGGCGAGGCCGTGCGCGCCGTGGTGGCCCGCGTGGACAATACGAACAACAATCCCAAGATTATCCTGAGCCGCACCTCCCCCGTCTTCCTGCAACGCTTGCTGGAAGCCGAGGTGCCGGAAATACACGACGGCCTGATCACGGTGCGCAAGATTGCGCGCATGCCGGGAGAACGTGCCAAGATTGCCGTGGAGAGCTATGACGACCGCATCGACCCGGTGGGAGCCTGCGTGGGCGTGAAGGGAAGCCGCGTGCACGGCATCGTGCGCGAGTTGCGCGGCGAGAACATCGACGTGATCAACTACACGCAGAACATTTCGCTGTTCATTACCCGCGCGTTAAGCCCGGCCACGGTGAACAGCGTGCGCATCCACGAAGAGGAGCGCAAGGCGGAAGTCTACCTGAATCCAGACCAGGTCTCGTTGGCTATCGGAAAGAGCGGGTTGAACATCAAATTGGCCAGCATGCTGACGGAATATACCATAGACGTGTTCCGTGAAATAGAAGGGGCCGAAGGAGAAGGCGACGACATCTATCTGGACGAGTTCGTGGGCGACATCGACCAGTGGATCATAGACGCGCTGAAGGGTATCGGCATGGAAACGGCTAAAGACGTATTGAACGCGCCGCGTGAAATGTTGGTATCCCGTGCCGATCTGGAGGAAGAGACCGTGGACGAGGTATTGAGAATCTTAGCAGAAGAATTTGAGGAAGAATAAGCACAAGTATGAGCATAAGACTAAATAAAGTAACCAAAGAATGCAACGTAGGGCTCCAGACTGCCGTCGAGTTCCTGCAGAAAAAGGGCTTCAGCGACGTGGAAGCCAATCCCAACACCAAAATCTCCGACGAACAGTACCAGATGTTGGTGGCCGAGTTCAAGAAGGACAAGGGGTTGAGGGACGATGCCGCTGCCGTCAGCCGTAAGCGGCAACACAAAGAAAAGAAAGCGACCATCGCGCTTCCCGAAGAGAAGCCGGTGGAGATCAAGACAGCGACCGAGGCCAGACTAGGAAAGGGGCCGAAAGTCGTAGGGCATATCGACTTGGATAACCTGGGGGCGCGGGGGCCGGTTGCTGCTCCGGAGAAAAAGGAGGCTCCGGTTCCTGCCCGTCCGGCTGAGGCGAAAGCGGAAGCGCCCGTGGCAGGACAGGAACCGAAACAGGCAGGGTCCCCCCAGGCCGGGAAGGAGGACTCCGTGGACCGGAAGGCGGCACTCCTGCAGGAAAGGAGCAATGCCATCGGTACGGAAACGGACGGTGTGTTCCGCCTGAACCATACGGCGCAGGCCGCTCCCCAACTCAAGGTGAAGGGGCATATAGACTTGTCGGCCTTGAACCAGTCTACCCGTCCTAAGAAAAAGACGAAGGAAGAGAAACGCAAGGAGCGTGAAGAAAAGAACCGCCAGGCAGGCGGCGACCGCCCGCGCCAGGGCGGAGGGGGGCAGAATGCGTCCGAAAGCAAAAAGAAACGCGTCCGCATCGGCAAGGAACGTGTGGACGTGAATGCCGTGGCGGGCCAACAGAACGGGAAAAAACGGGACAATGCGCCCGGGGCGAACGGTCAGGGAGGCGGCAAACATAACAAGAACAAGAACCGCCAACAGCCGGTCATCAAGGCGGAGGTATCTGACGAGGACGTAGCTAAGCAGGTAAAAGAGACGTTGGCTCGCCTGACGAACAAGAGCAAAGCCGGAAAGGGAGCCAAATACCGTAAGGAAAAGCGGGAGAATGCCCGGGCTTCCATGGAAGAACAGCTCGAAGAACAGGCAGCAGAAAGCAAGGTGCTGAAACTTACCGAATTCGTTACCGCGAACGAATTGGCCGTGATGATGGACGTCCCGGTAACGAAGGTCATCGGGACTTGCATGAGCATCGGCATCATGGTGTCTATCAACCAACGTCTGGATGCCGAGACCATCAACCTGGTGGCCGAGGAGTTCGGTTTCAAGACGGAGTATGTCAGTGCGGAAGTTTCCGAAGCGGTGAATGAAGAGGAAGACGATGAGGAAGACTTGATGCCGCGCGCCCCGATTGTGACCGTCATGGGGCATGTAGACCATGGCAAGACCTCTTTGCTCGACTATATACGTAATGCCAATGTGATTGCCGGGGAAGCCGGAGGCATCACGCAGCATATCGGCGCCTATAACGTGACGTTGGAGGATGGAAGGCATATCACGTTCCTGGATACCCCGGGACACGAGGCGTTCACGGCCATGCGTGCCCGTGGCGCGCAAGTGACGGATATTGCCATCATCATCATTGCGGCGGATGACGACATCATGCCGCAGACGAAAGAGGCTATCAACCATGCCATGGCGGCAGGCGTGCCTATCGTGTTTGCCATCAACAAAGTGGACAAGCCGGCGGCCAACCCCGATAAAATCAAAGAAGGATTGGCGGCCATGAATTTCTTGGTGGAAGACTGGGGAGGCAAATACCAAAGCCAGGACATATCAGCCAAGAAAGGCATCGGCGTGGAAGAGTTGTTGGAGAAGGTATTGCTCGAGGCCGAGATGCTCGACTTGAAAGCCAACCCGAACCGTAAGGCGACCGGTTCCATCATCGAGTCTTCTTTGGACAAGGGGCGCGGTTACGTGGCGACGGTACTGGTGTCGAACGGGACGTTGCATGTAGGCGACATCGTGTTGGCCGGTACGAACTATGGCCGCGTGAAGGCCATGTTCAATGAGCGTAACCAACGTGTGAAGGAAATCGGCCCGGCTCAGGCGGCCACGGTTCTGGGTCTGGACGGGGCGCCGACAGCAGGCGACACGTTCCATGTGATGGATACGGAACAAGAGGCACGTGAGATTACCAACAAACGTGTACAGTTACAGCGCGAGCAAGGTTTGCGCACGCAGAAGATCCTGACGCTCGACGAGGTGGGCCGCCGTATCGCTTTGGGTGGTTTCCAAGAGTTGAACGTCATCGTGAAGGGAGACGTGGACGGTTCCATCGAAGCCTTGAGCGATTCTTTGATCAAGTTGTCTACGGAAAAGATTGCTGTCAATGTGATTCATAAGGGCGTGGGACAGATATCCGAGAGCGACGTGGCTTTGGCAGCGGCTTCAGAGGCCATTATCATCGGTTTCCAGGTCCGTCCTTCGGCTTCGGCCCGCAAGATGGCCGAACAACAAGGTGTCGACATCCGCCTTTATTCTATCATTTATGACGCGATAGAGGAGGTGAAGTCTGCCATGGAAGGCATGTTGGCTCCCGAAGTGAAAGAAGAAGTGACGGCCACGGTGGAGGTGCGTCAGGTTTACCATATCAGCAAGGTGGGTACGGTAGCCGGTGCGTACGTGGTCGACGGAAAAGTGCAGCGTAGCAACAAGGCTCGCGTGATTCGCGACGGTATCGTGGTGCACACCGGGCAAATCAATGCCCTGAAACGTTTCAAGGATGACGTGAAAGAGGTGGGCACGAACTTCGAGTGCGGTATCAGTCTGGTGAACTATAACGATTTGCGCGAAGGCGACATGATTGAAACCTATCAAGAGGTGGAGGTCAAGGCCAAGCTGTAAAAAGGTGATGAATGCGTTGGATATCCTGATTCTGGCCGTGGTCTTGGCGGGCTTTGTCAAGGGGCTGATGTGCGGATTTTTTCGCCAAGTCGTCTCCATTGTGGGGTTTTTGGCGGGGCTGTGGGTTGCCTTCATGCTTTATTCCGCGTTGGGCGATTGGATAGCTCCTTATATAGGAAGCGACGTATCCGTAGGACGGGCGTTGGCATTCATCCTTCTGTGGATTGGTGTTCCGGTCGGGCTGTCGCTGTTGGCGTATATGTTGACTAAAGCCGTGGAAACCGTGAAATTAGGAGGATTGAACCGTTTGGGGGGAGCTTTGTTGGGCGGATTGAAATACATGGTATTTCTGAGTTGCGCGTTGAATGTCGCGTTCAGGATACATCTGATATCCGGTCCGACGGTCGGGAATTCCCGTCTGTATCATCCGGTTCGTGCCATGTCCGACAAGCTGTTCGACGTGTGCAAGATTCATGTGGTCCGGGCTGTGGAGGATGCGGCTTCACCGGCCTTCGGGCAAGACCCGAAAAAGCAGTTAAGGTAGCTATTTACCTTATTACATAATACGATGAAGGGCAGGAATGCGGTCATGAGGTGTACTTATGGGGCATTCCTCTCTTTGGCTATAAGTGAGAGGATATGAAAGAAATGTATAAGAAAGAAGAATATAAGAGAAATGGGGACGTTCCCAAGGACGGGCAAGGACCGGACGAAGGGAAAAACCAGTTCGTCCGTGAGGTGGCGCACAAGAAATATGAGTACGGTTTCAGTACCGACGTGCAGACCGAAATCATCGAGCGTGGCCTGAACGAGGATGTGGTGCGTCTCATCTCGTCCAAAAAGGAAGAACCGGAATGGCTGCTTGAATTCCGCCTGCAGGCTTTCCGCTACTGGCAGGCGCAGGAACAGCCGTCGTGGGCTCACCTGAAGATACCGGAGATAGACTACCAGGCCATTTCCTACTATGCCGACCCGACGAAGGGCATGAAGAAGGACGGGCCGAAGTCTTTGGACGAGATAGACCCCGAGTTGATGAAAACCTTCGACAAGCTCGGAATCCCGTTGGAGGAACGCCTGGCACTGAGCGGTACGGCGGTGGATGCCGTGATGGACTCCGTGTCCGTGAAGACCACCTTTAAGGAAAAACTTTCGGAGCGCGGCATCATATTCTGTTCCATCAGCGAAGCCGTGCGTGAGTACCCGGATTTGGTAAGGCAATATTTAGGTTCGGTGGTCCCTTACCGTGACAACTATTTCGCGGCGTTGAATTCCGCAGTGTTCAGCGACGGTTCCTTTGTCTATATCCCCAAAGGCGTGCGTTGCCCGATGGAGCTTTCCACTTATTTCCGGATCAATGCGCGGAATACGGGGCAATTCGAACGTACGCTCATCGTGTGCGACGACGGGGGCTATGTGTCCTATCTGGAAGGTTGTACTGCTCCGATGCGCGATGAGAACCAGTTGCATGCGGCCATTGTGGAAATCGTGGTGAACGAAAACGCAGAGGTGAAGTACAGCACGGTGCAGAACTGGTATCCGGGCGATGCCGAAGGGCGCGGCGGCGTGCTGAACCTAGTGACGAAGCGAGGGCACCTGCGCGGGGCGAACAGTAAGCTTTCGTGGACGCAGGTGGAGACAGGTTCTGCCATTACGTGGAAGTATCCCAGTTGCATCCTGAGCGGAGACCATTCCCAAGCTGAGTTCTACAGCGTGGCTGTGACCAACAATTACCAACAGGCCGATACGGGCACAAAGATGATTCACTTGGGGTGCGACACGAAGAGCACGATTATCAGCAAAGGCATATCGGCCGGCAAAAGCCAGAATTCCTATCGTGGGTTGGTGCGTGTGGCGCCGAAAGCCGACGGGGCGCGCAATTATAGCTCGTGCGACTCCCTGTTGTTAGGCAGCGAATGCGGGGCGCATACTTTCCCCTATATGGACGTACGGAACGAGACGGCCATCGTGGAGCATGAAGCCACCACGTCGAAGATTTCGGAAGAACAGTTGTTCTATTGCAACCAGCGCGGCATCCCTACCGAGGAGGCCGTGGGACTGATTGTGAACGGTTATGCCAAGGACGTAATCAACAAACTGCCGATGGAGTTTGCCGTAGAGGCGCAGAAACTTCTGAATGTGTCATTGGAAGGCACGGTAGGATAGACAAACTTAAAAGACAGACATTATGTTAGAGATAAAAGACTTGCATGCCAGCATCAATGGCAAAGAGATATTGAAGGGTATCAACCTGACGGTGAATCCGGGGGAGATACATGCCCTGATGGGGCAGAACGGAGCCGGAAAGAGCACGTTGAGCAATGTGTTGGTGGGAAATCCCGCATACGAGGTGACGAGTGGCAGCGTGACGTTCAACGGCAAGGACTTGTTGGCCATGAAACCGGAAGAACGGGCGCACGAAGGACTCTTTCTGTCGTTTCAACAGCCGGTGGAGATTCCCGGCGTGTCGATGGTCAACTTCATGCGTGCGGCCATCAATGCCAAACGCAAGTATCACGGGATGGAACCGATGAGCGCGGGAGATTTCCTGAAGATGATGCGTGAGAAGCGTAAGGTCGTGGAACTGGACAGCAAGTTGGCCAACCGTTCCGTCAACGAAGGGTTCAGCGGCGGGGAGAAGAAGCGTAATGAGATATTTCAGATGGCCATGCTCGAACCCAAATTGAGCATCCTCGACGAGACGGATTCCGGACTGGACGTGGATGCCTTGCGCATCGTGGCCGAAGGTTTCAACAAGCTGCGCACGCCGGAAACTTCGGCTTTGGTCATCACCCACTACCAACGTCTGTTGGACTACCTCAAGCCGGATGTGGTGCACGTGCTGCTCGGCGGACGCATCGTGAAAAGCGGAGGCCCGGAACTGGCCGTGGAGATAGAAAACAAGGGTTTCGATTGGATCAAGGCCGAAACTTCGGCCGTTTAAAAACTTGAGCGGCAATGAATAGCGAACAACAATACATAGATATTTTCACCGGATGCCGGGAGATGCTCGACAGCCATAGTGTAGTGGCGTTGAATGCCTTGCGCGACAAGGCTTTTGAGGATTTCACCCGTCAGGGTTTCCCTACGCAGAAAGTGGAACGCTATAAGTATACGGATGTCTCGGCGGCCTTTGCGCCGGACTACGGGCTGAACCTGAACCGGGTAGAGTTTCCCGTCAATCCTTACGAGGCCTTCCGCTGTGATGTGCCGAACCTGAGCACTTCACTCTATTTCATGGTTAATGACAGTTTCTACCGGAAGGCACTTCCGGCCGCCGCGTTGCCCGAAGGCGTGGTGGTATGCTCCCTGAAGCAGGCGGCCGAGGATTATCCCGACCGGGTGTCGGCCTGCTACGGCAAACTGGCCCGTACGGAGAAAGACGCGATTAACGCGCTGAACACGATGTTGGTGCAAGACGGACTTTTCATTTACGTGCCGCGTGGCGTGGTGGTGGAACGCACGTTGCAGGTGGTGAACATCCTGCGTTCCGACGTGGACCTGATGGCCAACCGCCGCGTACTGGTCGTATTGGAAGAAAACGCCCAGGTGCGGTTGCTTTTCTGCGACCATGCGATGGACGATCGCAATTTCCTGACCACCCAAGTGGTGGAAGTCTTCGCAGCAGAGAACACCCGTCTGGAGTTGTATGAATTGGAGGAGACACACGTGAAGAACCGGCGTTTCAGTAACATGTATGTGCGTCAGCAGCGCGGCAGCGTGGTGAACCTCTACAACATTACGTTGCACAACGGCCAGACGCGCAACCGTACCGATTTGGTGTTGGACGGCGAAGGAGCCGAGTCGAACCTCTGCGGCCTGGTGATAGCCGACAAGGAGCAGCGCGTGGACAACAACACCCTGATAGACCACCGTGCCGGGCATTGTACTAGCAACCAGTTGTATAAGTATGTGATGGACGAACGTTCCGTAGGCGCCTTTGCCGGACGGATTCTGGTACGGCAGGGCGCGCAGCATACGGTGTCGAACGAACGCAATGCCAACCTCTGTGCCACCAAAGAAGCCCGCATGTACAGCCAACCCATGTTGGAGATTTATGCCGACGACGTGAAGTGCAGCCACGGTTCCACGGTGGGACAGCTGAATGAACAAGCCCTGTTCTACATGCAGCAGCGCGGCATCAGCCGTGAAGAGGCACAGATGTTGCTCAAGTTCGCCTTTGCGGGCGAAGTCATCGACGCCATCTCCTTGGAGGCCTTGCGCGACCGCCTGCACCATTTGGTGGAGAAGCGTTTCCGTGGCGAGCTGAACCGTTGTTCGGGATGCAAACTATGTAAATAAGAGAAAGATGTACGACATACAAGAGATACGGAAAGACTTCCCCATCCTGGGGCGCGAGGTCTACGGTCGCCCGTTGGTCTATCTGGACAACGGGGCCACGACGCAGAAGCCCCGCTGCGTGGTGGAAGCCATGACGGACGAATACTACAACGTGAACGCCAACGTGCACCGGGGCGTGCACTTCCTTTCGCAGCAGGCCACGGAGCTGCACGAGGCGGCCCGCGAGACGGTGCGCCGCTTCCTGAATGCCCGCTCGCCGGCCGAGATCGTGTTCACGCGCGGCACGACGGAGAGCATCAACCTCGTGGCTTCCTGCTTCGGCGAGGCCTTCATGCGCGAGGGCGACGAAGTCATCCTCAGCGAGATGGAGCACCACTCCAACATCGTGAGTTGGCAACTCCTGCAGGCGCGGCGGGGCATCAAGTTGCGGGTGGTTCCGATAAACGACCGTGGTGAACTGGTTCTGGACGAATACGAGCAGCTTTTTAATGACCGCACGCGCATCGTCAGCGTGACGCACGTGAGCAACGTGTTGGGCACGGTCAATCCCATACGCCGGATGATTGAAACCGCCCATGCCCACGGCGTGCCCGTATTAGTGGACGGTGCGCAGAGCACTCCGCATTTTGCAGTAGACGTGCAGTCGCTCGATTGTGATTTCTTTGCCTTCAGCGGCCATAAGATTTATGGTCCCACGGGCGTGGGCGTGCTTTATGGCAAAGAGACGTGGCTCGACCGTCTGCCGCCTTATATGGGAGGCGGAGAGATGATCCGGCACGTCACTTTCGAACGTACCACCTTTAATGAATTGCCGTTCAAGTTTGAGGCCGGCACGCCCGACTACGTGGCCACCACGGGGTTGGCGCGCGCCCTCGATTACGTCTCCGCCTTGGGCATGGACAGCATCTATGCGCACGAGCAGGAACTGGCCCGTTATGCACTGGAGCGCATGCGCCGCATTCCCGGCATGCGCATATTGGGCGAAGCCGGGGAGCGGGATGCCGTCATATCCTTCCTGGTGGGCGATATCCACCACCTGGACATGGGTACGCTGCTCGACCGCCTGGGCATCGCCGTGCGCACGGGCCACCACTGCGCCGAGCCGCTGATGCGCCGTCTGGGCGTGGAGGGCACGGTGCGCGTCTCCTTCGGCCTCTACAACACCCTCGAGGAGGTGGACGCCCTGGCCGAAGGCATCGAAAGGGTTGCCAAGATGTTCTGAGGCTTCCTCTTTAGTTATACATCCGTGCCCCGAGGACAGGTTATAACACCAAGTCTTCGGGGCACGGATGGTTTGATACGCTTTTTAGTTCCACTCCTCCCACGTGTACATTTCCCTTTCTTCGTGCGTCAGGGTATAGAGTGCTTCGTAAGCTTCTTCTTCGGTTGAACCGTAAGCATAACAAGATGGATTTTGCAGTTGATAAGCTAAAAATCCGTCAGTTGTTTCTTCAATGCCGAATGAAATCTGTGTATCCATAATCTTTATGATTTTTAGTCAGGGCAAAGGTAACCGTTTGTTGTTTCAAACTCGTGAAAAAGACGATAAAATCCCTTTTCATTCCGCTTGTTTGAACCTGTAGCGGACGAGTATGGGATTGGAGGCGTCTTTAGTAGGAGGTAAAGGTAAATAAAGATAGACTGACGGGCAAACTTCTATGGGATTTTTTGTGCCGGCATGCTTTTGCCTCTTTTCTTTTTGTATCTTTGCCACCATGTTGTTACCGTATTTAAATCCAGATTTGATAGAGGCCGGCCTTGACGAAGCCGGGCGCGGCTGTCTGGCCGGGGCGGTGTACGCTGCGGCGGTCATCCTGCCGAAAGATTACCGCAATGAGATGCTCAACGACTCCAAACAGTTGAGCGAAAAAAAGCGGTATTTGTTGCGCGGACAGATAGAGCGGGACGCGTTGGCATGGGCCGTAGGCGTCGTCACGCCGCAGGAAATCGACGAAATCAATATCCTCAACGCTTCGTTCCTTGCCATGCACCGGGCACTCGACCAGTTGGCCGTTCGTCCGGAGGCTCTTTTGGTGGACGGGAACCGCTTCAAGCCTTACCGGGACCTGCCGCATACCACCGTGGTGAAAGGTGACGGGAAATATATGAGCATTGCCGCCGCTTCCATTTTGGCCAAGACTTACCGCGATGATTACATGCTCCGCTTGCATGAGGAATATCCTGTGTACCATTGGGATTCCAACAAAGGTTATCCGGCCAAGGCGCACCGTGAAGCCATCCGCCGCCATGGCGTGACACCCTACCACCGGATGAGTTATAACCTGTTGGGAGACGGACAGATGGAACTCTTTGCTCCCGACGAGACGAAAGGGCGATGACCGATGGAACTGGGTATTTTTGAACGGCAGTTGAGGCTGATGGTGTTGCTCACGCAAAACCGTGAATATTCCTTGGAAGAACTGTGCCGCAAGCTGGACATGAGCCGCCGCACGTTGTACCGTTACCTGGAACTGTTCCGCGACATCGGTTTCGAGGTGGTCAAGCAAGGTAGCGTTTACCGTCTCGATAAGTCGTCGCCTTTCTTTAAGGAAATCACCCAGTTGGTCCATTTCACCGAAGACGAGGCACTCACGTTACGGCACGTGCTCGACATGGCTTCCGGTACGGATGTACAGGTGCGTCATTTGCGCCATAAACTGGAGCGTATCTATGATTTCGGGATATTGAATGCGGTGGAAACCGACCCGGGACAGGCAGAAAAGCTTCAGCAGTTGTACGAGGCCGTGAAACTCCACCGCCAGGTGGTGTTGCACGATTACAGTTCTGCGCACAGCAACCGGACGAGCAACCGTGTGGTGGAACCCTATTTGTTTCTGGACCATCATGACGGGATTCGTTGTTACGAACTGCAAAGCGGCCAGAACAAGACGTTCAAAGTGAGCCGTATCGGCAGGGTGGAAGTCTTGGATTTATTGTGGAGCCACGAAGAACAGCATGCGATGGTGTATACCGACCTGTTCCGTTTCAGTGGCGAGGAACGCCGCCGGGTCGTGTTGCGGCTCGGCCGTTTGGCGTGCAGCTTGTTGAAGGAAGAATGCCCGCAGGCCATCCGCTCGTTGCAGCCCGACGGGGCGGACCATTGGTTGTTGTCGACGGATGTGTGCAGTTTTCAGGGCGTGGGGCGGTTCGTGTTGGGGCTGTTTGAAGACGTGGAAGTGTTGGAGTCGCCCGAATTCAAGTTGTTTTTGCGGGAGAAAATCAAAGATTTAACAAAAAAAGCCGGTGTTGTGTCGTAGATTGACACGACGGCATCGTTTCTTTGCACCATGAAGTTCAACCTTTAAAACTTTACGATGATGAAGAAAGAAATGATTCTGCCGTCCTCTTCCGTCCGTTCCGGACAGTATGCGGCTTCCCGTCCTTCCGTTTTTGCGGCTTTCAAAGGTTATTGTTTGCGCAGCAAGGCGGTGCACTCCCTTTCTGCGTTCTACAGCCGTTTGTTGGAAACTTGCGTCACCCCTTTGCAGACGCTGCATCTTCTTCATGCACAAATGGCTTTTGTCCTGATGGTTTTTCCGTTCCCGTTTTCTCCTTTTGTCCGTTTTTTGTTCTTGGGCTGGTTTGCACTGACGATGGTGCAATGCCGTCGTGCGGGATTGAAATAAACGGTACGGTCGGAGGGCTTTGAAGACGGTCTGACTTGAAATGCTGACAGCTTGCAATGACTTGTTTATAAACGTGTTATGTTTCTCCTTAAATTCGATTTTTTTTCTGCGCCAAACGAAAAATCAATCGGCTGAGACTGATTTTTCGTTTGGCGCAGATTGATTTTCCGTTCTCTGCACATCGCTGAAACGAATGGCAGAGGGCTGAAAAAGTTTTGTCTTTTTGTCCCATTGTACCAAGAGGCATGGGAAAGGCATAGAGATAAAAGGTGTGAAATTTCTTCGCAGGCGGGAATATTCTCGAAAACTATTCGTAATTTTGCACGGATAACGGAAAGAATGATCATTCTAAAAAATATAAAATTATGGCAAAGAAAGCACTTTTAATGATTCTCGACGGATGGGGAATGGGTAATCACGGCAAGGGTGACGTAATCTTCAACACCCCGACGCCGTATATGGACTATTTGGCCCAGAATTATCCGATGTCGCAGTTGCAGGCTTCGGGTGAGAACGTGGGATTGCCCGACGGACAGATGGGGAATTCCGAGGTGGGCCACCTCAATATCGGCGCAGGCCGTATCGTGTACCAGGACTTGGTGAAAATCAACCGTGCCTGTGCCGACGGCAGCATCTTGAAGAATCCCGAAATTGTTTCGGCTTACGAATACGCCAAGCAGAACGGTAAGAGCGTGCATTTGATGGGATTGACCTCTACCGGCGGCGTGCACTCTTCGTTGGACCATCTGTTCACGCTGTGCGGCATTTCCAAGACTTACGGCATCGAGCATACTTACGTGCATTGCTTCATGGACGGGCGTGACACCGACCCGAAGAGCGGAAAGGGCTTCATCGAGCAGTTGCAGGCCGAGTGCGAGAAGACAGGCTGCGTCATTGCTTCCATCATCGGCCGTTTCTACGCCATGGACCGCGACAAGCGTTGGGAACGTGTGAAAGAGGCTTACGACCTTTTGGTGAAAGGTGAAGGCAAGCAGGCTACGGACATGGTGGCTGCCATGCAGGAATCTTATGACGAAGGCGTAACCGATGAGTTTGTGAAAGCTATCAATAATTCTACGGTGGATGGTACAATCAAGGAAGGCGATGTAGTGATTTTCTTCAACTACCGCAACGACCGTGCCAAGGAACTGACTGTGGTGCTCACTCAGCAGGACATGCCGGAACAGGGCATGATGACAATACCGGGCTTGCAGTACTATTGTATGACACCCTACGATGCCAGTTTCAAGGGCGTGCACATCCTCTTCCCGAAAGAGAACGTGCAGGACACGTTGGGTGAATACCTGAGCAAACAGGGTAAGACGCAGTTGCATACGGCAGAGACGGAGAAATATGCACACGTGACGTTCTTCTTCAACGGTGGGCGCGAGACTCCGTTCGAAGGAGAAGACCGTATCTTGGTTCCGTCTCCGAAAGTGGCTACATACGACTTGAAACCGGAGATGAGTGCATACGAGGTGAAAGACAAGCTGGTGGCTGCCATCAAGGAGAACAAGTACGACTTCATCGTGGTGAACTTTGCCAATGGCGACATGGTGGGCCATACGGGTATTTACGAGGCTATCGAAAAGGCGGTGAAGGCCGTAGACGAATGCGTGAAGGAAGTGGTGGAGACAGCCAAGGCTGCCGACTATGAGACCATCATTATTGCCGACCACGGCAATGCCGACAATGCCATCAATCCGGACGGTACGCCCAATACGGCTCACTCGTTGAATCCAGTGCCGTTCATTTACGTGACAGCCAACAAGCAGGCTAAGGTGGAGAATGGTATTTTGGCCGATGTGGCACCTTCCATCCTGCATATCATGGGGTTGGAACAACCTTCCGACATGACGGGCCAGAACTTGATAAAAGATTAATTTTACTTTATTCATGAATCCCGGGCAAGGCTTCCGCACTCAGGGGCGTGGAGGCTTTGCCCTTTTTTGTCCTCTCTTGGGTGTCGGCATTTCTTCTCTATCATGGCGTTGAGGAGCCTTTGATGCGCCTATGGTCTCAAAAACGGGAATAAATCTCCGGATTACCGAAAAAAAGCTTTATTTTTGTAGGTATAAAGAAAGAGTTTATGGATGTACAAATAGAACCGAGTTGGAAACAGCATTTGGCTCCGGAATTTGAGAAGCCTTATTTCGTGAAGTTGACGAATTTCGTTCGTCAGGAGTATCGTACGACGACTTGTTATCCTCCGGGAAAGTTGATTTTTAATGCTTTCAACCTCTGTCCGTATGACAAGGCGAAGGTGGTCATTATCGGACAAGACCCTTATCACGGGCCGGGGCAGGCGCATGGTTTGTGTTTTTCTGTCAATGACGGAGTCCCCTTTCCGCCGTCCTTGCAGAATATTTTTAAAGAAATACATGATGATTTGGGGGTGCCGGTGCCTCCGAGTGGCAATTTGGCTCGTTGGGCTGAACAAGGTGTGTTGTTGCTCAATGCCACATTGACGGTACGTGCCCACCAGGCCGGGTCGCATCAGCGTCAGGGATGGGAGGCGTTTACCGATGCCGCCATCAAGGCACTGGCCGAGGGACGCGAACATCTGGTCTTTATACTTTGGGGGGCTTATGCCCAAAAGAAAGGGGCGTTTATCGACCGTAGCCGCCATTTGGTATTGGCTTCGGCCCATCCGTCTCCATTGTCTGCCTATCATGGCTTTTTTGGGAACAGGCATTTCAGCTTGGCCAATGCTTATTTGGAACAACACGGGGAAATACCGATAAACTGGTAGGATGCCATGAAGAACGACCGTATACCTATGATTCAGATAGACGATACCATTATCTCTATCGATTGCTTGAACGAGAAGTTTTGTTGCGACCTCGATGCCTGCAAGGGGGAGTGTTGCATAGAGGGAGATGCGGGTGCTCCTGTGGAATTGGACGAAGTGGCCGAGTTGGAAGAGGCTTTGCCGGTGGTGTGGCCTTGGTTGTCGGCTTCGGCCCAGGCTGTGATCGACCGGCAGGGCGTGGTTTACACGGATGAAGACGGAGATATGGTCACCAGTATTGTCAACGGGAAAGATTGCGTGTTCACGTGTTATGACGAGCGCGGTTATTGTTATTGTGCTTTGGAGAAAGCCTACCGCGAAGGGAAGATCTCGTTCTACAAACCGTTGTCCTGCCATCTTTACCCCATTCGTTTGAAGAAGATTGGCGGTTGTGTGGCGTTGAACTACCATCGTTGGGATGTATGCAAGATGGCCGTGATGAAGGGCGGGCATTTGAATCTTCCGGTTTACCGTTTCCTGAAAGAACCGCTCATACGCCGTTTCGGCGAAGAATGGTACACGGAACTGGAGAGTGCAGCAAAGGAATTGAAAGAACAGGGCTACTTGGAATGAGAGCCGATATGCAGGGATGATGTGAATCGTAAACCGTCTGACAGTATAGGCTTGTTCTGCGAAAGTAAAAAAATATCAGTCGCTCTCTTCCCAAGAGAGCGACTGACAATGCAAAAATACCATAATTATTTGAGAAAGAAGAAAGAACAATGCAAAATATTTTAGCATTGTCCAACAAAATGAGCAAGCTGTTTTAAATCACGTGATTTAAAACCATAGTCTGGAATTCATTCATAATGTTTTAAATACGTCAGTCGCTCTCTTGGGAAGAGTGCGATTATTTATTAATTAAAAACAAGGTATTATGAAAAAGCTAAGTTATTTATGGATGTTACTTCTGGCTTTAATGGTGGGAGTAAGTTTTGTGTCTTGCGACGATGACGATGAAGGTGATGTGGGAGCACCTAAAGAGTTGTTGGGTACATGGTTGTGGTATGGAGATGAAATTACATTTAATGCTAACGGAAGTGGCGTGATAGTGGAGGAAGGTGAACGGTATCCGTTTTCGTTCACTTATGATGCGGCTTCTAAGACCGTGACCGTTTCGGCCGATGGCGAAGTGATGCGTTGGACGATTGTTTCTATCTCAGATACTAAAATGGTGGCTGTGGATGAGGATGGTTATGAAGAGGTGTTTTTGCGTCCCGGGACTTCTGGCGGTGAAGGCGAAGGAGGCGGTGACATCCCTCAGTCTGCTCCCGAATATGACACTTCTGCTCCTGTCGATTTGCCCGATGCTGCACGTTATGCGGACGTGAGCGGAAAGTATGAAATCAATACCTCTGAAATTCCTTACCGTTCTATCGAACTGACAGCTGACGGGCAATATGTGGCGATAAAGGCTGCCGCCTATCCTTATGGCGTGAAAGCTGCGGCACGCAAGGCTACGAAAGTGGCCGGTTTGTTCAATCGCCGTCCTGTGTTCAGCCGCAATATTGAGAACACGATGTTGATAGCAGGGCGTTTTGAACAAGTTATTGAAAATGAATACAGTTTGGAAGGGCTTGGTACATTGGTTGTGGAAGGACGGGACGGAAACGGTAATATCACAGCTTTTAAAATGATAGGCTATGATGGAGTGGAGACCGAGGTTCCTGTACAAAAGGCTGTGAACGTGGACGATGAGTTGACGGGAAATTCCGGAAATCTTTGCCGTATGTGGACGGCCGTGGAAGAACGTGCACAGTATTATATGGAAAAGGTGAATGTATATGATGCCATCTATCGTGTGGATGCCGACCAAGTGACTACCTATGTGAACAGTTACGGCATAGATTGGGCGGAAGAAGACATCTTCGACGTGGGAAGTGAAGCCATGGAACGTGTGCTGTTCTCGCAAGCAGGTACTTACTTGCAATTTTTCCGCGATGGTTCTGTGGAGCTTTCCTATTGGAGATGGGAGGACAAGGCCAATGGTGTCATTTATGCTTATGACTTTGGTGAGGAATATGACGGAGCAACTGCCACTGCCGTTTTCTATGGGAATCGTGTCAATGTGTTGGAAAGTTTCTCCGACTATTCGGAAGAAGATGATTTGTTGATGCGGTCTATCTACACTACGGTGCTCGAAGCTGCTTATTGATTTTGATAGAGGTGTTAAGATAATAAAAGCCGTTTTAGCTATTTTTTTATGCTAAAACGGCATTTTTTATTTTGAAGATTAGAGCATTGGGGCTTTATTATGTCGTTGGTTTGTCTCTTCGTAAGAGATAAACTGACAGGACAAAGTTATGCTAATAACTTGAAAAATACAAGAATAACGAAGATAAATATAGTAGAGGTTACAAACAAATTCAGTACTTTGTCAAGAGTCTGACATAAAACAGATTTGTATCTCTATATTGTATAGCTTATTACTCTCGTCAGTTTATCTCTTACGAAGAGAGCAATGTGTAATTAAAAAAATAAGTTATGAAAAGAGTTACTTTTTTATGGTTGTGGGTTTGTGCCCTTTTGTGGGGCGCAGGCGTGCAGGTTTGGGGCGCACCGGTCACTTTTGTGGTGGATGGTTATAAGTATATCGTCCGTAGCGGAGAAAGCCAACGGGTTACTTTGTCAGCCATTCCCCGTGGGGTGAAGGATATAGTCATTCCTTCCTCTGTGCAGCATGAGGGTGTGGACTACAGCGTGGTGTGGATTGGTGGGGATGCCATCATCGCTTCATCCATCCATTCGCTTTCGATTCCGGCCACGGTGGAAGGTTTCAGTGATGAAAAGTATGCTTTCGACGATTGCGACCAGTTGGAGAAAGTGACGGTGGATCCAAGTTCCGAATTCTTCTTTTCGCAGGACGGATGCCTTTACAGTAAGACATTGCCGAAGAGATGCCTTGTCATTCCGCGCATGGTGAAAGGCACGGTGGTCGTTCCGGACGATGCGGTGGGAGGAGAACGTCCTTCATTGTATTTGGAGGATAAGCCCAATATCGAGGGTATTGTGTTTCCGGCCGGTTTGGTTAATCTGACAGTGAAGGACTGCCCGTCTTTGGTTTCCGCAACGTTCCCGGCTTCGGCAGAAGGTATTTCCATTGACGGTTGCCCGTCTTTGGCCAAGTTAGAGATGTCCGGCAAGAGTGAACGTTATGAAGTAGAAGACAATGTGCTGTACGGATGGTATACAGAATGGAATTCTGATGTGAGGTTGCGTGAAATCGTTTTTCTCAGTGTGGACAAGACATCTTATACGATGCCGGCGGATGCAAGGTTGACATCGTCTTATCAAGCTGCGCAGTTTGCCGCTATGGAGAATTTGGTTTCTTTGTCTGTCGCAGCGGGAAATGCCGAATATGTTTCAGAGGACAATGCCATTTATTCACGTGAGCCTTTTAATGGGGAAAGGAGCTTGGTGGATTTGGCCGGTGGATTGACATCATTCCACATACCGGCGGATGTCGCTGATGTGGCGCATGTTGAGATTCCTTCGGATGATTATAATTTTGAAGATCGTGTTGTGCCGGTATTCGGCATGTTGAAGAAGTTGGAAAAACTGACTGTGGCCGAAGGAAACAAGCACTTTGCGGCTTCCGGCAATGTGTTGCTCCAAAAGGCGGACGAAGCCATAGGCGGAGGAGAAGAAGGTTGGGTGGCCATGTTGGTGGCACCGGCCTTGACCGGCAAGGTTGTGCTGCCTGACGATGTTGTCAAGGTGGACGGTATGGCTTTCTATGGCTCGTTGATTTCTTCAGTGACCATTCCCGACGGGGTAATGGTGTCTTACGGTGCGTTCGGCAACAGCAAGCAGTTGACGGAGGTTATCTTTAAAGGGAGTGCGTCGGCCGAAAGTTCCGCTTTCGTGGGGACACCGTGGTTGGAAAACCATGAGCCTGGCGTTATTTATGCCGGAACGACGGCCATTGGCTTGGCAGGCGACTTGGCGGAAATCACCATCAAGCCGGGTACAAAGACCATCGGCAAAGAGGCGTTCACTCCGTTCGACCGTCCCACATCTTTGGTCAAGGTGGTTCTGCCCGATGGTTTGGAGACGATAGAATCCTATGCTTTCGCCAATTGTGATAAGTTGAAGGAAATCAACCTGCCGGCTTCGTTGAAAACTGTGGTTGGCAACGCTTTTGATTATTGTACGGCCTTGTCCGGTTTGACATTGGAAGAAGGTATCACTTTCTTGCCGGATGTTTTTGCAGACCTGCCCGTCAAGAAGGTTTATGTGCCTGCATCTGTCGGTGATTGGGAAGCTTCCGGTTTTGGATATTATGTAGAAGCCTTTGAGGTGTCGCCCGACAATCCTTACTACAAGTCGGTGGATGGTATTGTGTATGCCAAAGACCTCGCTACGGTGTATATGGTACCTCCGGCCAAGACGAGGGTAAGGATAGAAGAGGGGGTGAAGTATATCGGCGAGCCGGATGAATGGGCGCGCATGCGCAGCGCGGATATCACTGTGCCTGAGATTTATTTTGGCGACAGGATAGAGTCTATTTCATTGCCTTCAACCCTTGAGGCGGTTTATGGTTATGGCATGTTCTCTTATTGCAGGCTGAAAGAGTGCCGGGTTTATAATCCCTCTCCCATAGTATTGGAGGAAAATACATTCCCGTACGACTTGTCCGGAGTGACGCTTTATGTTCCGGAAGGCAGTCTGGAAGCTTATAAGAATGCCGTGGAATGGTCGCGTTTCGGGCATATTGAAGAGTTCGACGCTTCTGCCATCAACGGTTTGCCGGCAGCTCAAGAGGTGAAAGAAGTAGGCCGCTATACGTTGGACGGTCGCAAGATTACGCAGCCGGAGCGTGGCATCAACCTGATTAAGATGAGCGATGGTACAACTCGTAAGGTAGTGGTAGACTGATTGCTTGCAGATAGAAACAAAAGAATCCGCTTTGACTATGTCGAAGCGGATTCTTTTGTTTTATATGGCAGGGGGCTTTTCATTGCCCGTCCATGTTTATGCGTCGATATTGGCGTAAGTGGCGTTCTGTTCGATAAACTCACGGCGCGGTCCGACATCTTCGCCCATCAGCATGGAGAACACGTAATCGGCTCCGGCTGCGTCTTCGATGGTGACCTGCTTCAGCAGGCGTGTTTCGGGGTTCATGGTAGTTTCCCATAACTGTTCCGGATTCATTTCTCCTAAACCTTTGTAGCGTTGGGTTGTCATGCCTTGTTCGGAACCGTTGTTATATTGTTGCATGAAACGCAGGCGGTCGGCTTCCGTATAGCAATACTCTTCGATTTTACCCTTCTTGCAACGATAAAGCGGAGGAGTGGCGATATACAAGTGGCCTTTCTGGATGAGTTCGGGCATGTAGCGGTAGAAGAGCGTCATCAGCAGTGTGTCAATGTGGGAACCATCGACATCGGCATCGGTCATGATGATTACTTTGTAATAGCGTAGCTTTTCATAATTGGCTTCCTTGCTGTCTTCGCCCAAGCCGAAACGTACGCCCAAAGCCTGTATGATGTTGTTCACTTCTTCATGTTCGAAAGCCTTGTGCCACATGACACGCTCCACGTTGAATATCTTACCGCGGATGGGGAGGATGGCCTGATATTGACGGCTGCGCCCTTGCTTGGCAGAGCCGCCGGCCGAATCACCCTCGACGATGAACAGTTCGCAGTTGGCTGCATCCTTGTCCGAACAGTCGGCCAACTTGCCCGGCATACCGCCGCCCGACATCGGACTCTTGCGCTGTACGCTTTCACGGGCCTTGCGGGCGGCCACACGTGCTGTCGCAGCCAGGATGACTTTGTCCACAATCAGTTTGGCTTCTTTTGGATGTTCCTCCAAATAATAACTTAAGGCTTCGCCTACGGCTTGCTGTACGGCACCGGCTACTTCGCTGTTACCCAATTTGGTTTTGGTCTGTCCTTCAAACTGCGGTTCGGCCACTTTGATGGAAATGACGGCGGTAAGTCCTTCGCGGAAGTCCTCGCCGGAAATTTCCACCTTGTTCTTCTCTAGCTTTTCCAATTCCTTGGCGTATTCGTCTTCAGCGTATTTCTTCAGCGTACGGGTCAGTGCCGTGCGGAAGCCGGCCAAGTGCGTACCGCCTTCTATGGTATTGATGTTGTTGACGTAGGAGTGGATATTTTCCGTATAACCGTTGTTGTACATGATGGCTACTTCGATAGGAACCCCTTGCTTTTCCGTGTTCAGGTATATCACGTCGTTGAACAGGTGGATACGGCTGGAATCAATGTAGCGCACGAATTCTTTCAGGCCGTCCTTGCTGTGGAATGTCTCGCTGCGCGGCACACCGTTCTCGTCCTTTTCGCGCATATCGGTCAGGATAATGGTGATACCGGCATTCAGGAATGCCAGTTCGCGCATACGGTTGGCCAGAATCTCATATTTGTAAGTGGTCGTGATGAAGATGCTGCTGTCCGGCCAGAACTGTTGGCGTGTGCCCCGAAGTTCGGTTTCGCCTACGACCTTGACCGGATAAAGCGGCTTGCCGCATTCGTATTCTTGTTGGTAAATCTTGCCTTCCCGGAAGACTTGCGAAAGCATGTGGGTAGAAAGGGCGTTTACGCAAGACACACCGACACCATGAAGACCTCCGGACACCTTATAGGAACCCTTGTCGAACTTGCCACCCGCATGAAGTACGGTCATTACGACTTCCAATGCGGACTTGTGCTCTTTTTCATGCATGTCTACCGGAATACCGCGGCCGTTGTCTTGTACGGTGATGGAGTTGTCTTCATTGATAGTGACTTCTATGTGAGTACAATAGCCGGCAAGTGCTTCGTCGATGGAGTTATCCACGGTTTCATAAACCAAGTGGTGCAAACCTTTCTCGCTGATGTCTCCGATATACATCGCCGGACGTTTGCGTACGGCTTCCAGTCCTTCCAACACCTGAATGCTGCTGGCCGAATAATTTGTGCCTTTTATTTCTTCTTCTGACATAGTTTTAATTCGTTCATATTTAACGCACAAATATACGCAAAAACTTTGAAAGGGGAAAGGAAAAAGGAGGGTTTTGCCCTTTATGTAACCGTGAAAATCCTGTGGGTTTGTCGTGTTTAGACGAGGATGTTTGCTTGCGTCGGCCGAAAAGTGTAATTTTGCCGTTTAAAGAAGTTGCCGGGTCATGATGTCGGTTTTTTAATAATTGGAAAAAGAGGTGATGGGTAATTGTCTGGAGATAGCCGGTACCTGTGTCGGTCTGATTTATCTTTGGCTAGAGTATAAAGCTAGCATTTATTTGTGGATAGTAGGTGTAGTCATGCCGGCCATCTATATTTTCGTGTATTATGAAGCAGGGTTATACGCAGATTTTGCTATCAATGTTTATTATCTGTTGGCGGCTGCGTACGGATGGTTGAGTTGGAAATACGGGTGGGGCGGAAAGGAGGACGCTGTTTCTGCTCTGCCGATAACCCATACTCCTCCCCGGATTTATGTGCCTCTGTTCTCGGTCTTTGTGGTCACTTTGGTATTGATTGCCTGGATCTTAACAGAGTTTACCAATAGTGACGTGCCTTGGTCGGACAGTTTTACGACGGCTTTGAGTATCGTGGGAATATGGATGCTGGCCCGTAAATACGTAGAGCAGTGGTTGGTGTGGATTATAGTCGATGTGGTTTGCTGTGGATTGTATGTTTATAAAGAACTTTATTTTACGGCCGGACTGTACGGCCTTTATGCCCTAATTGCTATCGGAGGATATAAGAAATGGATACGAATGATGGAAGAGGAGAAATGAGACGGGTCGGTTGGGATTTTGTGCCGGAAGCGGTGGTCGTGGGGAATGGGGAGTTTCCCGTGTCGGCTTTGCCGTTGAGGATACTGGATACAGCTCCTTTTACGGTATGTTGTGACGGGGCGGCCGACCGTTGTTTAGAGTCGGGACGCGTGCCGGACAGGATTGTAGGGGATGGAGATTCGTTGAGCGTGGAAAACCAGAAAAGATATGCGGGTATTATCCGGTATAATCCGGACCAAGAGACAAACGACCAGACCAAAGCTGTGAGCTATCTGTTGGAAAAAGGATTTCGTCGGATTGCCATTGTCGGTGCCACGGGGCGTAGGGAAGATCATACTTTGGGGAATATCAGCCTGTTGATGGAATATATGCGGATGGGAGCGGAAGTACGTATGTATACGGATTATGGTTTTTTCGTACCGGTGAAAGGGGATTGCCGTTTCTTCTGTTGCAAGGGAGTACAGGTTTCGATTTTTGCTTTCGGCACGCGAGGCTTGCGTGGGGAAGGTCTGGCTTATCCTTTGCGCGATTTTGCCAACTGGTGGCAAGGGACGTTGAACGAGGCGACCGGTGAAGAGTTCGTGATACGTGGGGAGGGGGAGTATTTAGTGTTCATCAATATGCCGACGGTTTCTTAGGGACAGTTTGCCCAATGGGTACAGATACAAAAAAAGAGTTGAAGAAACTTCAACTCTTTCCTATATATGATACTATCGGAATTATCCCAATTTGTTGATGTAAATGGCCAATTTAGATTTCAAATTGGCAGCTTTATTCTTGTGTATGATGTTTACTTTAGCCAATTTGTCTAACATCTTTTGTACACTGGGATACATCGCTGTAGCCTCAGCCTTGTCTGTCGTAGCACGAAGCTTACGAACAGCATTACGCATGGTCTTCGCGTAATATCTATTGTGGAGTCTTCTTTTTTCCTCCTGCCGTATTCTTTTTAATGATGATTTATGGTTTGCCATCTTTACGTTTAAATAATTCGTTCAACTTAGTAGTCCCTAGGAGAGTCGAACTCCTCTTTAGAGAATGAAAATCTCTCGTCCTAACCGATAGACGAAGGGACCAACGCGATTTGAGCTTTCGCTCTTTTGCTTTCTGAAACCGTTTTCAAGTCATTTGCAGACTACCGTTCTCATTTGCGATGCAAAGGTATGGCTTTTCTTTGAACCGACAAAATAAATCGAGGAAAATCTTTCAAAAAAATGTGTTTTTGGTGATTTTTTCCCGTATTTCGGTCGTTTTTCCTAATTTTAGTCCCCAAAAATGGAGATTTATGCAGGAAAAAACGCAAGGCGTGGTGTTGCGTACGCTAAAATACAACGACAATTCTTTGATTGTGGATATCTATACGGCCATACGTGGGACGGTGTCTTTCATGGTAAAGTTGCCAAAATCGCGTAAGGCGGCCCTCAAAGGTGTGTTCTTTCGGCCGCTTTCCATTTTGGAGATAGATTTCGACTACCGGCAGAAGTCGGCTTTGCAGCGCATACGGGATGTGCGGTTCAAGTATGTTTATCAGACGTTGCCGTACGACCCACGTAAGTCTTCCATGGCTTTGTTCCTGGCCGAATTCCTTTGCCGTGTGTTGAAACATGAAGAGGGGAGCGACACACTTTTTTCCTATATCCTCTATTCTTTGCAATGGTTGGATGCCAGTGGGGAGGGGTTCTCAAACTTCCATCTGGTTTTTCTCACACGGCTGACGCGGTTTCTTGGTTTCTATCCCAACGTGGAGGAGTGGCACAAGGGGGATTGTTTCGACATGGTGGAGGCTTGTTTTGTGTCCTCTTCCCCGTCTCGCCATGCATATTTGGAACCGCAAGAGGCGGATCTCATCCCCCTCTTCATGCGGATGAACTATGATACGATGCGTTTTTTTGCGATGAACCGTCTGGAGCGCGGTCGTTACTTAGAGGTGTTGGATGAGTATTACAGGCTGCATGTCCCGGAGTTCCCTGAATTGAAATCCTTGGATGTCCTGAAGGAGGTTTTTGCCTGATTCCGAGCTTGGGGGAAGCAATGTCCGGGGCTTGTATGTCCTTAAGGGATATGCAAGAAAGCTTTGAATCACAAAAGGAAAAAGCCTATGTGGCTTCTTCCTTTTGCGTGTGCCAAATGAAAAGTCTATTGTCTTTTCAATATATAGTGTCCGGTAAGCTCGCCTTGATTGACTGTGCCCAGGCTGTCAGACAGCATAAAGCCTGTTTCGACACGTTTGAAATAAGTCTTTTCTCCGGAAGAAGGAGTAATCAGTTCAATCAAGTCCTTTGCCTTCAGGTGGTAAATGCCGCTGCTTTCATACTTCCCGTCTTTTTCGCCGATGTATTCTCTTTTATAGGTATAAGTGCTGTCTGCATTGATTGTCAGTGAAGCGCGGATGCCTTCACAGGATGCAGCCGGAAATATACCTTCAAAGGTGCCCGTCATGGCGAGGGCAGTTGTGTCGCCGACGGCTGTGGCTGCTTCCGTTTCTGTCGTTTCTGTTGTTGCAGCTTCTTTTTTCTGGTTGCTTGTGCAGGCGGCCATGCAAGCCAACAAGGCTGCTGCCAAGATCTGATTCATTTTTTTCATACTTAAGATCCTTTCTTTTATAAGTTTGCCTTAAAACAGTTGTTTCTTCAAGACACACAAAAGTACATGTTATTTTTGGAATGAAATCATGAACCCGGATAATCTTTTCGACTTTAACATACCAGAGGACCCTTTGGGCAAAAAGGCAATGTGCACAATCTTGTTGGCTAACGAGTTTTCCGGATTATTGGCAACCGTCGCCTGCCGCAAAAGACGGGGCTTTACGGAAAGTGGCGTCAACAGCAATCAGAATCAATTTTTTATCCATAGGCTTTTGCAACTGGGCTGTTTTTTATATCTTTGCCTGATATGCAGACCTATATTCTTATTACCCTCGTCGTCATTGCTACCATCCACTTGATGATGGCCTCCGTGTTGTTCTTGTATTCCCGTTATAAGGTGCAATACTTGTCCTTGGCATGGATTATGGGCATATTCGGAGTGTTGACTTGTGTGTCCTTCCCGTTCATGCCCTTGCTCAAGTTCGCGAATGTCGGCTTGCTCCATCCTTTCATGCTTTTGTTGTTGGTGGTGACTTCTTTTCTTCAGGGCATTTATCCCTTGAGCATCCCCATGCCGGGATATTTGCAGTGGGGACGGATGTGGCGTTATGCCTCGCCGGCCATATTCCTTATTATATTATATGTCGCCAGTCTGCTTTTGGGAAACCGTCCGGTGATTGTCCATACCTACTCCGAACTGGCAGAGTGTTGGTGGGGGCCGGACATGTTGTTCCGTCTGGCAGGTTTGGGGTTGTCTGTCTACTATGTGACCAATATACTTCGCCTGCCCCGGTTGTTGGTCAAGAATGCCGAGATACCCCGTTATTTGAAAGGTTACGTGACCGCCATGGGGCTGAATATGGTGTTCTATATAGTAGTTACGGCAGTATTCAATGCCATGTTGTTATTAGTCTATTTCTATTTGTTCTGTCTTTTGAATATGTATTTGTTCTATCGGACATTGGAGACCATGGCCATCCATTTGCCTAAGCCAGAGATTGTAGAGGTGGATGAAGCACCCACGGAAGAGGTTATCGTGCAGGCCGAAAAGGAGGACTTCAACGAAACCAACCGGCGTCGTTTTGAGCGGGTGGAGTTCTTCATGCAACATGACCGTGAGTGGCAAGACAACACGTTCGGGCGCGACCGCTTGTGCGAGGCCACGGGAATCAACCGCCATTTGTTATTGCAATGCCTCCGGAGCCAAGGTTATAACAATTGCCACGACTACATCAATTCTTACCGTATCAGTGCATTGAAGCGCGGAGTGGCCGACGGCTCAATCGTCTCGGTGGCCGATTGTGTCGTTGTCGGTTTCGGCTCGTCCAAGACCGCCCGTATTTGCTTTGAGCGTATGGAAGGCATGAAGTTGGACGATTACCTGAAGAAAAGGTCTGCCCTCAACGCCAAGGCTTAGCATTGTGCTTGTTTTCTGTTTGGCAAAGTGCCGGGAAACAGAAATGTGGGGCGGGCCGGAACTGCGTTCCGTGCTGCGCCCCACACTTGCGTTATGGATAAAGTTCAGGTTTAGCCTTACCAGAGTCCTTCCCAGTGATTCCGGTTGGAACGGAATTCGCCTTCGAAGATTTCATCCTTTATTTCGATGTCGTTCCTGTCCCCGGTGCCCAGTGCGGATGTCGCGATAATTCCTGTTGTGTCCAATTTCACTATTCCCACAACGGGCGTGGTATAAATGTTCTTTTTCATTTCGGTGTCTCCTGTTTTTATTTTACGATATGTTTTTTTCCGTTGATGAGGTAGATGCCTTTGGGCAGGCCGTCGGTAGTGGTGGCTTGGCTGCGCACCTTGATGCCGTTCAGGCTATAGATGTCGAAGGTTTGGCCGCCTTTCCCGGCTTCCACGTCGGAGATGCCGGTTCCGGTTCCCTCAAGGCGGATGCGCAGGGTATTCACTTCAGATCCGCTTACGGTGAAATAGGCTCCTGTGCTGCCCAGTGTACTGCCCTTTCCGCCGCGCATGATGTACTGTTCGCCTGCTTTCTCGGCTACGCCGTAAAGGCCTTCCATGTTCTTGCCTGCTTCATAGTTGCCGACGAAGGTCACGTTGCCGTGGGTTACGGAAGTGGGGACGGTTGCTTTGATTTCTGTGCTGATGTACAAGGGAGTGGCAGGTGCCTTTTCAAAATAAATGAGATAGGGCGTGTTGGCCATCATGCTTTCTGTTTTAGTGAAAGTGAGTGTAGTTCCGTCGCAAGCGGTGAAAGCTTGTACCTGTGTTGCACCTAATGTAGTGGGTGTAGTGTCGAATGGTAGGCATATCGTGTTCCAATTTGCCGCAAAATTACGGGAGAGAGTCACGTTGTAAAGCCCTCCTCCGGTCACTTCTAACGTTGTGGTGCCGTTTATGACAAGTTCTGGTGCGAAAGAGACTTTAATTATCTGTCCGATAGTGTTAGTCATGTCAATGTCGATGTCGGCTGTCATGTTGTCACCGTTTTTGGTGGCAGAGAGCACCACGGGGACATCCCCCAATTGCGGTCCGAGCCAACTTGTAACACCTTCTTTGTCTCCCTCTGTGATTTGTATGGTTTGGTTGGCGGTAAAGGAGTTCCCGTCTTCGCTTACGGTTAGGTTTTTCAATAAGATGTTACCTATGGGCATGGCATCTTCGCCTGCCCCCAATATGAAGTTGTCCAAGGCGAAGGAATAGGACGCGTCCGTATTCTTGATTAATCGGATAGTTGTAATCTGGGGATCTGCGGAATTGCCGTTGATGGTCACGAGCAATGGATTGGTAAACTTGGTTTCCAGTACTGGCGTGAAAGAGACTTTAATGACCTGTCCGATAGTGCTAGTCATGTCAATGTCGATGTCGGCTGTCATGTTGTCACCGTTTTTGGTGGCAGAGAGCACCACGGGGACATCCCCCAATTGCGGTCCGAGCCAACTTGTAACACCTTCTTTGTTTCCCTCTGTGATTTGTATGGTTTGGTTTGCGGTAAAGGTCTTCCCGTCTTCGCTTACGGTTAGGTTTTTCAATAAGATGTTACCTATGGGCATGGCATCTTCGCCTGCCCCCAATATGAAGTTGTCCAAGGCGAAGGAATAGGACGCGTCCGTATTCTTGATTAATCGGATAGTTGTGATTTGGGAATCTGCGGAATTGCCATTGACGGTCACGGTCAAGAAGCCGGAATAGTCGGTGCTTTCCAAGGGTATTTGTTCTTCTGCCTGCTTGAATTCCAACGTGTAAGTATGGAAGTTTTCTGTATTGGCACTGATGTCGTTCCCCTTCACCGTGATGGTAAGCTTGTGTGTCTCTTCATCGTAAGACTTCTTCACGGTGGCGCCTATGCCGTCGGCTTTAGCGGAAAGTTTGCTTTCGTCGTAATCTGCCGTGATGGTATATTCGTATTTGTCTTTGCTGAAACCGTCGATGCTTTTGCCGTCGTACGAGAGTTCGGCTAATTGGGAATAGTACAAGTATTGCACGTCGTCCACTTCCAGTATGCTTTGGTCTTTGATGTTAGCACGCGTCCAATAATCGGCACTTGAAATGATGACATTCATTTTTTCAGGAATGGTGTTTTCTTGCCCTTTTTCGTAATTTAGCGGCACGATGATTTCTTGCCAGTCATTGTTTGTGGTAGTGGCGAATCCATAGTCGCATGACGCAATGAGCGTCCCGTTTGCCGTTCCACTCTCTTTTCCCATAACAACGCGGTCTACATCTTCTTTTATGTCGTTTGCTGTGTGTGACTTGATTTCTGAGCTGTAGGTCCCTTTCCACAGATAGGCGATTATGTGGGCGTTTTCATTTCCCTCTGTGGATGGCGTACGTTTGTACCATCCTCTGATGGCATCCGGGCGGAAAGTGAAATTTGTCCCGCCATATACACCGCCATCACACTGTTCAATAGTAGAAATGGCATAAACCCACGGGGTGCCAAATGTGATGAAAGCGGGTGCATTGCTACCTATAGTACCGACACCGACAAATTTATTGGTGAGAACCACGGATTTTGTTCCGTTTCTGCTTACACCTTGTGTTATGAGTTTTTCTTGTTTTTCTTGTGGAAAAAAGATAGCCCAAACTTTTTGGTTTACGCTTGAACCGTTCCAATCCATTGGTTCGGTTCCCGGGCGTTGCCTGAAACCTTCGGCTCCACCGCTTTGTCCGCTTTTACTTGATTGGTAGGAACTACCGCAAACTTCTTTCCATGCTTCAAAACCTGTATTTGGGAGATATTGCGCTTGTATTCCGCAGCCAAATGTTGCCCCCAATAACAAAGTAAACAATCTCTTCATTCTTATCTGTCTTTTTATAGTTTGTAAATAGCCGCTTTTAGTTCTTTTGGCCAATACAAAAGTAGGCAGAAAGGCCAAAAGGGCATTTCCTGTTTCGGTAGTATTTTCGGCTTTTACGGTAGTAATTTCAGTAGAATCACGGGTTTACCGTTTTTGCCCGACGGGATGGGGCAGGGTAAGAAGAGAAATGGGGCAGGTGGGGCGTTGTGTCAATATAACGAAAATCCGGATGCCATTGGCAGAAGGGAGCGAATCAATCTCAGGAGATTGAAAAATTGATCTCAGGAGAATGGAAAATCATTCTAAGCAGATTGATTTTTCGTTCTCCGCAGTTTTTCGAAGAAGGTCGTTGAGGTTTGGGAAGTGGCTTGTATTCAGCTGTTTATATGACAAATGCCGATGGAGTCTCCTCCATCGGCATTTGTCATCTTTTTTTGGGGGAATCGCAGCCCGTTACTTTATTTTTTGATAACTTTCTTGCCGTCTACAATATAAATGCCTTTCTGCAATCCGTCGAGGGCATGGGCTTTTTCCACATTGCCCTTCACGAGAATGCCTTGCAGAGTGTAGACGTTTGTCGTTTGCATTTGCTTTTCAGACAGGGCAGAATGAATGGAAGAACCAAAATCGTCCGTGCCGAATACGACGTGGATAGTTTGTCCGAGCAAGACCATTTCAATGTCGATTGTAGTGTAGAATTTGTCATCGGAAATTTTACCTACCATTTGTAGGGGCACATCGCCTAACATAGGACCGAGCCACATGCCTTCAATAGGTATGTCTCCGGCCTCGATTTGTATGGTCTGGTTCGTGGTGAATGTGTTATACAATCCAGAAGCTGTCAACGGGATTTCATTCACCTTGATTGTCCCTACATACATCATGTCTTCTCCTGCGCTAAGACAGAAGTTGGGAAGTGTAATGTTCATGATGCCGTCTTTGGGGGTCTCTACCGTGATTTTAGTAGTTTGTTCAGGACTGGATTCACCGTTAATGGTGACAACGAGTTTGTCTGTGTACTCTTTAGATGCCTTGCTTCCTGTTGAAGCAGCGTTCATGGCGTACCCTTGCGTGAGGCTTGCACAAAATAATAATAAGGTAAATAACTTCTTCATATTCATATTTTTTTAAGTGATCAATAATAATAAGCCATTCCGAAAGTGGCATAGAGTGGGAAGAGTGAGAACGTGACGGTTTCAAAGTCGCTTTTGAACACATCGTTCATACCCCAGTCCAACAGTCCAAAGACGTTGAGATGCTTCTTTATACGGAAGTCGGCACAGAATTCCATCCCCCAAGAAAAATGGCGCATGTTGTCGCTGAAGTCGTAAGAAGCCGGATTGTCGGTACCGATGGTTATCTTTTGTCCCACGGGTGAGCCTTCGCGCAAATAGCCGTCGAAGACTTCGCCGTCGAAGTCACGATAAATCCAATAGCTGACGTAAGGGCCGAGATTGAATGTCCATCTGGCACCCACGCGGTAGGTGGCCGTTACGGGAATCGTGAATCCCGTCATGCGGGTCTCGGTAATGTCCGTCCCCGTGAAACGTCCTTCTACCACGTCTTCGCCCATCACGATGGCCATGTTGTAGTTTTTCACTTCAGCCCCCGTGCGCATGCCTTGCATGAAAAAACGAAGTCCGGCGGAAAGTCCCCATCTCGTATTGAAGTACTTATATCCGTCTATTCCTAAACTGAAACCGCCCTTCGGAGCGAATTCGTTGATTTTACGGATTTCCTTGGGAAGAGGAAGAGGAGTCGTTCCGCCTAGCACGAATCCGGCCCTGACGACATAACCCATACCGTCGTGGTCGGATGTCGGTCCCCATTTCGCATAGTTGGCTTCCCGGTTCTCGCGGTTTTCCTTCATCAGTTCTTTGAGGTCTTGTGCCTGTAACGTGCCCATGGCTGATGACAGGGCAAAGATTAGGATATATTTCAGATGTTTCATGTTCTCTTCTTTATTATGGGTTATTCTTCACAAACCACTTTCACTTCATCTACCAACAGCGTGCTTCCAACGGCGCCGCAGAAACTGGCTCCTTCGATGCTGGAAGTGAAGACGACAGCCAGGTTGTAGCCGTAAGCCTTTAGTAGTTTCTCGTTTACGTTGCCGCTATATTCAAAGGGGATGTCAAAGCGGGTCCATGTGTTGAAATCATGCACCGGATTTTGGATGCGTGCCAAAGCCACGATGTTAGGGTGGGTCAATACGTCATCGCCTTTCAGGGTGACAGGTTGCCCGTGCCCGTCCGTGTTCTTGTATAATACGGCATATAAGTCCGGTTCGTCAATGCGGTCTTCAATGATGGTGCCTTTTCTGTTCTGGAATTTTTCGCCTGGCTTGAATTTGTAATATCCTTCAAAGCGCAATGGTTTTTTGTTGAACGGCAGGCCGAAGCGCGTGGCGGCCATGGCATCTTTCAAGGCGTTGGCCACATCAAACGTCCCGATAAACAAGTTGCCTGCTGCGATGCGCATATTGACCATGACACCGAAAGGACCGGTGTCACACGTTTCGAGCTTGACGGATTGTCCGTTTATGGCATCCTTTGTCCACGGTATCGTAGGGAACTCGTCGGGTTTGGCTGACGAACGGCTGATGGCGTAACCCGGGTTGCCGGTAGCCCATTGGGGGACGTCGTTGCCGTGTGCCGATTTTTCGAACCACTCGTAATAACGTCCATTGGCTTCCATCTTAATGTTTTCAAAAGAAAGGTCGGTCTCTATGGGCTGTATGAGTGCAAACTTTACATGATAATCCCGGTGCCATTGCCGGTCTTCGGACATGACCCGGTAGCGTATGCCGCCGTGCGTGAAGTCTTGCACACTACCGTTTTCGGGTGTGATGGAGGCACCCGGAGTGAGCTTGAAGTTTATTTTCAACGCTTGCAACTGCGTGGAGTCTGTGAAGTCTTCGCGCAGATAAAACACGATGGACGTGTCGGACGACGCCACGTCCTTCACTGCGTCATTCGGGGTGAAGAACAAAGCCTCCTCGTCAGATGCGAGAACATAAGCCTCTTCTATATCACACTCAGAGTTGGCGGGTTCGTTTTGTATGCAAGAGCTTAACGAAAAAGCGGCAAAAAGAGAAAGTCCGCATAAGATTTTCTTCATGAATATACAAGTCTTAGATTAAAACCAAGGCAAAGGTAATGAAAAAGGTTGGTTAAATCGCAAAAAACGGTATAAAGAGTTATTTTACCATTATTTCCTTTCGTGCGTAGGCAGACGAATAGAAAAGAAAACACCGATGAAATCGGATGTTTTTAATATAATCCTGGCAAATGCTGTCTTTTACCTGTTGTTCCGGCCTTCTTTGATTTTTGTTCTACCACGGCATGCAGGATTACGATGTCGGTTTGCGGGCGGTCGTGGGAGTCTGTCGCGGTGGATTGGATGTTTTCTACCACATTGAGCCCTTCTATGACTTCGCCGAATACGGTGTATCCTCCGTCTAACCCGGGTGTGCCTCCGGTGGTGAGGTATTCTTGCTCCATTTTCCTGTTGGTTTCAAAATCACCGTACACACCGCCTTTCAGCGCGGTCCAGGCAAAGGCCAGTTCCCGGGGGCGGTATTTCTTTCCTCATACGATGTAAAATTGCGACCCGTTGCTTAGGCGGTCCGGGTTGTTTGCGTCATTTTCGCGCGCCATGGCCACCGCTCCTCTTTTATGGTATTGGAAAGGCAGGTCTATTTCGGGAGCCAACATATATCCCGGCCCTCCTTCTCCCAATATCTTTCCGCCCGGAGCCTGTTTGGAATTCGGGTCGCCTGCTTGAATGACGAAGTCTTTCACGACGCGGTGGAAGAGCGTTCCGTCGTAGAATCCTTCTGAAACTAATTTGAGGAAATTATCCCGGTGGACCGGTGTTTCGTCGTTCAGCGCGATACGAATGTTGCCCATTGCGGTTTCCAGTCGCACAATCGAACGTTTTTCGCGGATTTTCCCTTGGGTGTGAAATGCGGTTGTTCCTATTAGGAATACCAATAACAAGAGTTTTTTCATAAGGTTTCAGTCTAACTGTGGGCAAAGATAGTAAAAACTATTTCTGCCGGGAAAAAAATCGCTCTTTTTCTTGCAGATGCCTCGCGTTCTTTCTTCATGGAGTTATTAACAGCATGTCGATAAATATTTTATTATAATAAGGTGTATGTGTCTATGAAAATTCGTACCTTTGACCTCGCGTAATGTAAAATATTGATGGAAGAAGCAGTTTATCACGTCCCTGTCTTGTTGAAAGAATGTGTAGACGGTCTGGTGGTCAATCCTGCCGGGGTATATGCCGATGTCACTTTCGGAGGAGGAGGGCACAGCCGGGCGATTGTGTCCCGACTGGATACGGCCGGGCATTTGTATAGTTTTGACCAAGACGAAGATGCCGAGGCGAATATCGTTGCTGACGGACGTTTTACGTTTGTCCGGAGCAATTTCCGGTACCTGAAGAACTGGATGCGCTATTACGGCGTGGGAGAGTTGGACGGCCTGCTGGCTGATTTGGGCGTGTCGAGCCACCATTTCGATGATGCGGAACGGGGCTTCTCGTTTCGTTTCGACGGGAGGTTGGACATGCGGATGAACCAGCGGGCGCAGTTGACAGCGGCGGATGTGTTGAATGATTACGCGGAAGAGCGGTTGGCCGACATTTTCTACCTGTACGGCGAATTGAAGAATGCCCGTAAATTAGCCTCATGGGTGGTGAAAGCCCGTATGCACAGGAGGATTGAGACGACGGAAGAGTTCATGGAGGTCGTAAAGCCTTTGTTTGAGCGTGACCGGGAGAAGAAAGAATTGGCTAAGGTGTTCCAGGCTTTGCGTATAGAAGTGAACCAGGAGATGGACGCCTTGAAGGAGATGTTGACGGCTGCGGTCGAATTGCTCCGCCCGGGAGGCCGCTTGGTGGTGTTGACCTATCATTCTTTGGAGGACCGGATGGTGAAGAATTTAGTCAAAACCGGAAATGTGGAGGGCAAGCGGATACAGGATTTCTATGGCAATGTGGATTGTCCGCTCAGGGCTGTCCATAATAAAGTGATAGTGCCGGGAGAAGAGGAGCAGCGTGCGAATCCCCGTAGCCGCAGTGCCAAGTTGAGAATCGCGGAAAAGAAATAAAGGATGAAGGAAGAACTGGATTTGGAAGAAAAAACGGACGTGGAACTCGTCGGTGTGCCCACGGAGGAAGCTGCCGGAAGTCCCGGAGCAGAGGAGGCCGAGCCGGGCGGGGGGCTGTCCGAGGGGGATGGCGTGGTGCCGGGCGACGAGGAAAAGGCCGGGCCGGGTGAACTGTCTCCTATCAAGGCTTTCACGGAGAGTGAGGGCGTGGACCAACGTCCTAACGTGTCTTTACGCGAGATATTGGGTGGGGATATCCTTACGGCCGGGTGGTTGCGTCGCCAGATGGGATTGATTTTACTCTGTACGTTTTTTGCCATCATTTATATCACGAACCGTTATTCCGCAGAGCAGGAGATGATTGAGATTGAAAAGTTGAAGACGGAATTGACGGAGGTGAGATACCGTGCGCTGACCCGTTCTAGCGAGTTGACCGTAAAGACACGGCAAAGCCAGATAGAAAAAAGTTTGAGACAGACTCCGGACAGCGTGCTGCAAAGTCCGAAAGAACCTCCTTTTTTGATTAAATCCCAAAACGAGGAAGAAGAATGAACTTCGACAATAAAAAGATAATGCCCCGTTTCTTCGTGGTCATCGTACTGATGAGCTTGGGCGGTTTGTATATATTGGGCAATGCGGCCTACCTGATGTTCGTGGAGAGCGAGTATTGGACGCAGGTGAGCCGTAAACTGGTAAAAGAGAATGTGCCCATTCCTGCCAAGCGTGGAAACATCCTTTCGGCAGACGGGCAGATTATGGCCAGCTCCTTGCCGGAATATAAGATCTATATGGATTATGTCGCGTCGGACAAGAATCCGGAGACGGCCAAGGAACTGCAGGCTTGGAGGGACAGCGTGTTGATGGCCGACTTGGATTCCATTTCCCGGGGGTTGAGTAAAATCTTTCCCGATAAAACCGCCGGATATTTCAAGAAACGGCTGAAAAAGGGAAAAAAGTTGAGACGGAGGAACTGGCAGATATACGGTCGGCGAATCTCTTATATCCAGTATAAGGAGTGCAAGAAACTGCCGTTGTTCCGTGAGTCTCCTTTCAAGGGCGGGTTCTATGCAGAGGAATTCAATCAACGAAAGAAGCCTTACGGCTCATTGGCCACGCGTACGTTGGGGGCTTTGTATGCCAGTAAGGATTCGGCGCGTTACGGCCTGGAGCTTTCCTACGACTCCATTTTGAGGGGCAAGGAAGGCGTGTCCCATCGTGCCAAGGTGCGTAACAAGTGGTTGAGTCTGGTGGATGCCCCTCCGGTGGATGGTAATGATATTGAAACGACCATCGATGTGTCCATGCAGGATGCGGCGGAAAAGGCGTTGTTGAAACAGTTGAAAAACATCAATGGCGACGTGGGCGTGGTAGTGCTGATGGAGGTGGCCACGGGAGATGTGAAGGCCATTGTGAACATGACGAAATGTGCGGATGGCGAGTATCGCGAGGTAAAGAACAACGCCGTGTCTGACTTAATGGAGCCCGGTTCTACTTTTAAGACCGCGTCCATCATGGTGGCACTGGAGGACGGAAAGATTTCGAAGAATGATTTCGTAGACACCGGTAACGGACAGTGGGAGATGCACGGGCGGGTGATGAAGGATCACAACTGGCGGCGTGGCGGTTACGGAAGAATCAGTGTGCCTGAAGTGCTGATGTATTCTTCCAATATCGGGGTCAGCCGCTTGATAGACGACAACTATAAAGACCATCCGGAAAAATTCGTGGACGGGCTGTATCGTGAAGGAGTGGGCATTCCCCTGAATATACCTTTGATGGGAAGCGGAGAGCCGCGGGTGCGCCGCCCGAAGAAGGACGGCAGCAATTGGTCGAAGACGGCCTTGCCGTGGATGAGCATCGGGTATGAGACCCAGATACCGCCGATAGCCACATTGACTTTCTATAATGCCATAGCCAACGGTGGAAAGATGGTACGTCCGCGTTTTGTAAAAGCCGTCCGGAAGAATGGCGAAATCGTGCGCGAATTCCCGGTGGAAGTCATCAAAGAGCGGATATGCTCTCCGAAGACCCTGGACGACATTCAGGAAATACTGGAAATGGTAGTAAGTAAGGGACTGGGCAAGAAAGCCGGATGCAAGGATTTCAAGGTGTCGGGGAAAACCGGTACGGCACAAGTGGCCCAAGGCAAGGGCGGCTATCATGGAGGCCGGATGAAATATCTTATCAGTTTCTGCGGCTATTATCCTTCAGACCGGCCGAAATACAGTTGCATCGTCGCGATACAAAAGTCCGGCCTGCCTGCTTCGGGAGGGGGGCATTGCGGTCCGGTGTTCAGCGAGATTGCCCAAAGCGTCATGGCGAAAGGGGTATATCGCGATGTGTCGGAAGCATCAGATTCGGCTTCCGTCTTCGTCCCGGATGTGTTGGACGGTGACTTGAATGCCACGCGGGCAGTACTGAAAGAACTGGATATTCCTTTTAAACAAGACTGGAGCACGGACAAAGGTGGAAAGAGCGTTTGGGGGAAAGCGGTGAACAGCGGGAATGCCGTGACGTTGCGCGGTGACAATACGCCGATGGAAATCGTACCGGACGTGAAAGGCATGGGGGCGAAAGACGCCGTGTATATGTTGGAGAGCCGGGGATTGAAAGTGAAATTGGAAGGCGTGGGGCGTGTGGTTTCGCAGAGCATCCCGCCGTACGTCAAATATAAGAAAGGGCAAACCATACAGATTAAATTAAAAAGATAAGAGGGAAGCATGATGATGGAGTTAGATATTTTGCTGAAAAGCGTGAGTGTCGTACGGGTCGAAGGCGATACCGCACGGAACATTACGGGAATCAATATGGATTCCCGGCTTGTGCAGCCGGGCGATTTGTTTGTCGCCGTCAAAGGGACGCAGGCCGACGGTCACGCTTATATCGGCAAGGCGATAGAGAAAGGAGCCGTGGCCGTAGTGTGCGAGGCATGGCCAGAGGTGCAGGCTGAAGGGGTGACGTACGTACAAGTGAAGGATTCCGAAAGTGCGGTGGGGCGGTTGTCTACGGTGTTTTACGGTGACCCGACCTCCAAATTGCAACTTGTCGGAGTGACCGGTACGAACGGGAAAACTACGATTGCCACCTTATTATATAATATGTTCCGGGTGTTCGGTTATAAGTGCGGACTTTGTTCCACGGTTTGCAACTATATAGATGACGAGGCTGTCCCGACAGAGCATACCACGCCAGACCCGATTACGTTGAACCGTTTGTTGGGGCGTATGGCAGACGAAGGATGTAAATATGCTTTCATGGAAGTCAGTTCGCATGCCGTGGCCCAGCACCGTATCGCAGGTCTGAAGTTTGCAGGAGGTATTTTTACGAACCTTACGCGAGACCATCTGGATTACCATAAGACATTCGAGAACTACCGCGATGCCAAGAAGGCATTTTTCGACGGTTTGCCCAAGGGGGCTTTTGCCGTGACGAATGTTGACGACCGTAACGGAATGATCATGGTGCAGAACACAAAGGCCGTCGTGAATACTTATTCTTTGCGTGCGGTTGCCGATTTCAAGGCAAAGGTGTTGGAAGAGTCGTTTGAAGGAATGTGCTTGGATGTCAATGGCAAAGAGGTGAGCGTCCCCTTCATAGGCCGTTTCAATGTATCCAACTTGTTAGCTGTGTACGCTGCAGCCGTTTGTATGGGGCGCGGGGCTGAGGACGTTTTGGTAGCCCTTAGTACATTGCGCCCGGTGAACGGACGTTTCGAGACGATTCGTTCTCGGGAGGGAGTGACAGCCATTGTCGATTACGCCCATACGCCAGATGCGTTGGTCAATGTGTTGTCGACCGTGAACGAAATACTGAAACGGCGCGGCGAAGTCATTACGGTCTGCGGTGCCGGAGGCAACCGTGACAAGGGTAAGCGTCCGATTATGGCGCAGGAAGCGGTGAAAAACAGCGACAGGGTAATCATTACCAGTGACAATCCGCGTTTCGAAGAGCCGCAGGAAATTATCAACGATATGTTGGCCGGACTGGACAAGGAGCAAATGCGCAAGGTAATCTCCATTGTCGACCGTAAGGAGGCCATCCGTACGGCCTGCATGATGGCACGTCCCGGCGATGTGGTGTTGGTGGCTGGGAAGGGGCATGAAGATTACCAGGAGGTGAAAGGCGTGAAGCATCATTTTGACGACCATGAGGTAATAAAAGGAGTATTTGGCATTTAACCGTTGCGCGCATGTTGTATTATTTGTTTCGATTTTTAGGAGAGTACGGGATTCCCGGTTCGCACATGTGGACCTACATCTCTTTCCGGGCTTTGCTGACCTTGATTCTGTCGTTGGTCATTTCCGTCTGGTTCGGGGAATACTTCATCAAATGGATGAAACGCCACAACGTGAGTGAGGCGCAACGCGATGCTTCCATAGATCCCTATGGTGTGGAGAAGAAGGGTGTGCCCACGATGGGCGGTGTCATTATCATTGTGTCCATCATCATCCCCTGTTTGCTTTTCGGGCGTTTGCGTAACATCTATATGATACTGATGCTGATTACGACTGTGTGGTTGGGCGTTTTGGGGTTTGCGGACGACTATATCAAGATGAAAGTAAGCAAGGATGGTTTGCGCCCCATTTACAAGTTGGCGGGACAGACCCTTTTGGGGCTTTTTGTCGGCCTGACATTGTGGCTTAGTCCCGACGCAGTGATTCGGGAGAATGTTTCGACACAGCGCTTGGGCAATACAGAAGTCGTTGTGCACAAAAGCGAGAAAGTGAAATCGACTATTACCACGATTCCGTTCGTGAAGGACAACAATTTGGATTATGCCGAGATGATGAGCTTTTGCGGAAAATACAAGACGGCTGCCGGGTGGTTCTTGTTTGTGGTCATGACGACCTTGGTCGTGGTAGCCGTGTCCAACGGGTCGAATCTGAACGACGGCATGGACGGCATGGCGGCGGGCAATTCGGCTATTATCGGTGTGGCGTTGGGCGTATTGGCCTACGTGTCCAGTCATATAGCCTTTGCCAGTTATCTGAATATCATGTATATACCCGGTTCGGAGGAACTGGTCATCTTCATCTGTGCTTTTGTCGGGGCATTGGTCGGTTTCTTGTGGTATAACGCCTATCCTGCCCAGATATTCATGGGGGATACGGGCAGTTTGTCCATTGGAGGCATCATTGCCGTGACGGCCATCATCATACATAAAGAATTGCTTATCCCCTTGATGTGTTTCGTGTTCCTGATGGAGAGCCTGAGCGTGATTCTGCAAGTGAACTATGCGAGATGGGGGAACCGGAAAGGACTGAAGTTAAGAGTGTTCAAGCGAGCCCCGATCCATGATACTTTCCGGGTGCGCCCGGGGCAGTTGGCCCCAGACGTGAAAGTGCTGTGCAACTGGCCTAAAGGATGTTGGTTAGAGTCGAAAGTTACGGTCCGTTTTTGGATTATCACGATCATCTTGGCGGCCATGACGATTATAACGTTAAAAATTAGATAAGGAAGAAGCTATGGGGAAAAGAATGGTAATATTGGGAGCGGCCGAAAGCGGCGTGGGTGCTGCAGTGCTGGCTCAGAAAAAAGGCTTTGATGTCTTTGTTTCCGATATGGGAAAAATCAAACCTCATTATGTAGACATGTTGGACCGTTACGGGATTGCGTGGGAAGACGGCGGCCATACGGAAGGATTAGTCCTGAATGCGGACGAGGTGATAAAAAGCCCGGGCATACCGGAAGATGCCCCGATGGTGTTGAAAGTGAAAGAGGCCGGTATCCCTATCATTTCGGAAATCGAGTTTGCGGGACGTTATACGCATGCCAAGATGATTTGCATTACGGGCAGCAACGGCAAGACTACCACGACATCCTTGATTTACCATATCTTCAAGAAAGCGGGTTACAATGTCGGGTTGGCCGGGAATATCGGCCAAAGCCTGGCTCTGCAGGTGGCCGAGAAAGATTATGACTACTATGTGATAGAACTGAGCAGTTTCCAGTTGGACAACATGTACCGTTTCCGGGCCAACATTGCCGTATTGCTCAACATCACGCCCGACCATCTGGACCGTTACGACCATTGCATGCAGAATTATGTGGATGCCAAAATGCGCATCTTGCAGAACCAGGAAGAGACGGATGCCTTCGTTTATTGGAATGACGACCCGATTATCCGGAAAGAATTGGAGAAATACCAAATCAAGGCCAAGAAGTGTCCGTTCTCCATCTTGAAGAAAGAAGGGATGATAGGTTATCTGGCCGACGGGCAATATGTGATAGAATACCCCACGCCGTTCAACATGGAACAGGAGTCATTGGCTTTGACCGGGAAGCACAATATGTATAACTCTTTGGCGGCAGGCATCACGGCCGACATTGCCGGGGTGAAGAACGAGGTGATTCGTCAGAGCCTGAGTGATTTTGAAGGCGTGGAACACCGCTTGGAGAAAGTGGTGCGTGTGCGTGGCGTGGATTATATCAACGATTCCAAGGCCACCAACGTGGATGCCTGTTGGTACGCATTGGAGAGCATGAAAACGCCCACGGTATTGATTTTGGGAGGAAAAGACAAAGGGAATGATTATGAGGCCATAGCCGAACTGGTGCGGAAAAAATGTGTGGGACTGGTGTTCCTTGGGGCAGACAACGGGAAACTGCATGCCTTTTTCGATTCATTCGGTATTCCCATTGCCGACACCCATAGCATGAAAGACTGCGTGGAAGCATGTTACAGAATGGCCCGTCCCGGCGATACCGTATTGTTGAGCCCTTGTTGTGCCAGCTTCGATTTATTCAAGAACATGGAAGACCGTGGCGAACAGTTCAAATCATTGGTAAGGGCGTTGTAAAGTAAGGGAGCGAAAGGATGGTCACACCTGTAAAAGTTTTAAAGAAGTGGAGCCTGTTCGAAGGTGACAAGGTCATTTGGATGATTTTGTTCTTCCTCGGCATGATATCCATCATAGAAGTGTATAGTGCCTCCAGTAATATGAGTTACAAGACAGGGTATTATTGGAAGCCGATTCTGCAGCATGCCTCATATTTCGTCGTAGGCGTGTTGGCCACGATTTTGGTGCATAAGATACCGTGCCGTTATTTTAAGTTGATACCTTTGGCCGGCATACCGTTGTCCGTATTCTTGCTTGGGATAGCCATGTTCACCACGAAGGTGAACAACGCGAGCCGATGGCTTGAGGTGGGCGGTATCGGTTTTCAGCCTTCCGAGATAGCCAAAGGCGTATTGATAGCCACGACAGCCATGATTCTTTCGAGCATGCGTGACGAGGCCGGTGCGCAACGTCGTGCGTTCAAGTGGATTATGGGCGTTTCGATGGTAATCTGTGCGCTGATTGTCCCCGAAAACTTCTCTACGGCCGCCATGACTTTCCTGGTCATTCTGGTGATGATGTTCATAGGCGGGATACCTTGGAAACAGTTGGGCACCTTATTGGGCATTATCGTTATTGCCGGAGCCGGTTTGTTCTCATTTTTGCGTTTTGCACCGGACTCTACGACAGAATCCATGAGCGAATGGCCCGGCTTGCACCGTTTGCCTACGTGGGCCAGTCGTGTACGCGGGCATGGGAATATACCGGAGGATGCGGCGGATTACGACCTGACCAAGAATCCGCAGGTGACGCATGCCAAGATAGCCATTGCCACATGTAATGTGATAGGCCGGGGGCCGGGAAATTCCGTGGAACGCGATTTCCTGCCACAGTCGTTTTCCGACTTTATTTATGCCATCGTCATAGAGGAACTCGGATTGGGCGGCGGAGCTTTCGTCATGTTCCTATATATCGTGTTGCTCTTCCGGTCGGCCAGGATAGCCAGCCGGTGCGAGCGGAACTTCCCGGCTTTCCTTGTGATGGGGCTATCGTTGATGCTCGTCACGCAAGCCATGATTAATATGGCAGTGGCCGTCGGGGTCTTTCCGGTGACGGGGCAACCCTTGCCGCTAATCAGTAAAGGGGGTACCTCCACTTTGATTAATTGCGTGTATATGGGAGTCATCCTGAGCGTAAGCCGTTCGGCCAAGAAAAAGCCCCAGGTAACGGAAGAAACTGAAGATTGAAGAAAGATTCGCATGAGGGACGGTAATGTTCCCGGGAAGGGAACGGACTTTCCTTTATGTCATGATTTATGATTCTCCATCCGCTGCTTGCCCTTTGTGGAAGGCTTGTGGGTGGTTTTGTGTATAGAAGGCTTGTTTTCAAGAAGTTATATTCTTTGAATTTATTGCCGTAGATTGGAAAACCGGTCTCAGGAGATTGAAAAATCGTTCGACTGAGAATGAAAAATCATTTGGCGCAGATTGAAAAAACGTTTGCCGCAAGTGGATGAGAGAATGGGCTGAATCAAATGATTTTGTAAGGAATAATTCTTATCCGGAATAAAATAAGGAAGAAAAAAGGATAGAAATACCGGATTTATTATTATTTTTGCTGATAAAATTCAGTTTCATGAGAGAAGAGTTAAGGATTATCGTGAGCGGAGGAGGAACGGGCGGACATATATTCCCTGCCGTGTCCATTGCGAATGCCATCAAATCGCAGCATCCGGAAGCCGAGATATTGTTCGTCGGAGCCGAGGGGCGGATGGAGATGCAGCGTGTTCCGGCTGCCGGTTATCCTATCAAGGCATTGCCGATTTGCGGTTTCGACCGCAAGCATTTGCTGAAGAATATTGCCGTGCTTTTCAAGATTTGGAAAAGCCGGAGAATGGCGAGGAAGATTATCAGTGATTTCAGGCCGATGGCGGCCGTGGGAGTGGGAGGATATGCCAGTGGTCCCACGTTGAATGTGGCCGGGGCAATGGGAATCCCCACATTGATACAGGAGCAGAATTCGTATGCCGGAGTGACCAATAAGTTGTTGGCCAAGCGGGCCGATAAGATTTGTGTGGCTTACGACGGAATGGAGCGTTTTTTCCCGAAAGAGAAAATCATCCTGACGGGAAATCCTGTCCGTCAAGGTTTGTTGGAAAATACCAAAAGCCGTGAAGAGGCTTTGGCGGATTTCGGCTTGCTGCCGGGGCTGAAAACGGTGCTCCTGATAGGCGGCAGCTTGGGGGCGCGTACTTTGAACGAGAGCGTGCTCGCTAATCTTACGGCTATTTCGGCTTCCGGTGTGCAGTTTATCTGGCAGACGGGAGGTTATTATTTTGCCCATATACAGGAACAGTTGAAACTGAAAGGGCAGCCCGACAATCTGTTCGTGACGGATTTCATCGCCAAGATGGAGGACGCATACGCGGCTGCCGATTTGGTCATTTCAAGGGCCGGGGCCAGTAGCATCTCGGAATTGTGCCTGTTGGGCAAGCCGGCCATATTGGTGCCTTCGCCGAACGTGGCCGAGGACCACCAGACTAAAAACGCGTTGGCTTTGGTCGACAAACAAGCCGCGCTTTACGTCAAAGATGACGAGGCCGTGGACAAATTAATCGGATTGGCCCTGAATGTCATCCGGGATGCGGACAAATTGTCTGCATTGGGCCGGAATATCAAAGCCATGGCCTTTACGGACTCTGCCGACCGCATTGCGGAAGAGGTTTGCAAACTCGCCGTGGCATATAGGGAAAACCGCGATTAAGCGAGCGCGGAGGCAAGCTTGCTTGCCTCTGCCGAGCGGGAGCGGTTTATTTAAAGGAAGAAGTAGAAGATGGAAATGAACGCGATAAAAGCTGTGTATTTCGTAGGAATAGGGGGAATCGGCATGAGTGCCATAGCCCGTTATTTCCTGCAGAAAGGGCTTTGTGTGGGAGGTTACGACCGCACGCCTTCCGAACTCACGCGGAAGTTGCAGGAAGAGGGTGCCCGGATTCACTATGAAGAGGATGTGGAACAGATTCCTTCCGCTTGTCGGGACAAGGACGCTTGCCTGGTGGTTTATACACCGGCCATCCCCTGCGAGCATGCCGAGTTGGCCTATTTCAAGGCGAACGGATTCGAGATAGAGAAACGTGCGCAGGTGTTGGGCGCGTTGACGCGTGCCCATAAAGGACTTTGTGTGGCCGGGACGCACGGGAAAACCACCACATCGTCCATGGCGGCCCATATCCTGCACCAGAGCCACGTGGACTGCAATGCCTTTTTGGGTGGCATCACCAAGAATTACGGTACGAATTACATTCTTTCTCCGAAGAGCGACTACGTGGTCATTGAAGCCGACGAGTTCGACCGTTCTTTTCATTGGCTGACGCCATACGCGTCTGTGATTACAGCCACCGATCCCGACCACTTGGATATCTACGGGACGAAAGAGGCCTATTTGGAAAGCTTCAGAAAATATACTTCCTTGATTCGTCCGGGAGGTTTTTTGGTCCTGCACGAGGGACTGGAGATGCAGCCGGATGTACAAGAGGGGGTGATGACCTATTCTTATAGTCGCGGGCACGGGGATTTCCATGCGGAGAACATCCGTATCGGTGACGGTGAAATATATTTTGATTTTATCTCTCCGTTAGGGCATATCAAGGATGTGCAGTTGGGCGTTCCCGTAAGCATCAATATCGAGAACGGGATAGCGGCCATGGCCTTGGCGCAAATCAGCGGCGTGACACCGGAAGAGATAAAGCAAGGCATGGCTTCGTTCAGAGGAGTGGACCGGCGTTTCGATTTCCGCATGAAGAGCGATAAGGCCGTTTTCCTGACGGACTATGCCCATCATCCGGCCGAGATACGTCAAAGCGTGATATCTGTCCGCGAATTGTACCGGGGAAAGAAGATTGCAGCGATATTCCAACCTCATCTTTATACGCGTACACGTGATTTTTATAAGGAGTTTGCCGGGAGCCTCTCGCTGTTGGACGAGGTGATTCTTACGGATATTTATCCTGCCCGTGAAGCGCCTATCCCGGGCGTGACGAGCAGGCTGATATACGACCGTTTGGCTCCTACGGTGAAGAAATGCCTGTGCCGGAAGGAAGACGTGCCGGAAATAGTGCGGCAGTCGGATGCGGATGTGTTTATATTGTTGGGAGCCGGAGATTTGGAATCCTATGCTCCGCAGATTACGGAGGTATTGGAAGAGAGATGATTAAGAAGTTGGCCATTATATTGTTTTTGGTGGGACTGTTTTGCTATTTTATCGCAGCAGTCACGGTGCTGAACAAACCCAAGGAAGGGCTTGTGTGCAATGGCGTGGAGGTTGTGGTCGAAGACAGTCTGCGGACCGGTTTCATCCAGTCGGGAGAAGTGTTGAGGCTGTTGGAAAGCCGCAAATGCAACCCGACGGGACAAAAAATGGACGAGGTGATGTTGAGCCGGATAGAAGAGGCTTTGCGGAAGAATCCTTATATCGAGGACGTAACAAGCTATAAGACGCCCGGCGGGAAGGTATGTGTGCGCATCAAGCAACGTCTTCCTATATTGCATGTCATGTCTTCCGACGGACAGGATTACTATCTGGACCGTGCGGGCCGGCAGATGCCGAAATCCTCCTACTACGCTGATTTGGTCGTGGCGACCGGGGATATCACACCGCAGTATGCCCGGCAGAATCTGACTCGTCTGGGAAGGCTGATACAAGATAACCCGTTCTGGAACCACCAAATCCAACAGATTCATGTGCTAAAGAATGGTGAGGTGGAATTAGTGCCCCGAGTAGGGGAACATACGATCCTTTTGGGGCGTCCCACGAATGTGGAAGACAAACTGGGCAGGATGAAAGAATTTTATACGGAAGGACTGAACAAGGTGGGATGGAATAAGTACTCCCAGATCAGCCTGAAGTATAACAATCAAATTATTTGCAAGAAAAATAAGAAATGATATGGCTGTAGAGAAAGAAATCATTGTAGCGATAGAATTCGGTTCCTCGAAGATACGGGGTGTGGCCGGGTGCAAGAATATAGACGGCAGTGTGCAGGTGTTGGATATCGAACAGGTAGATGCACGGAACTGTATCCGCAAGGGTGTGGTATATAATATAGACAAGACCGTGATGTGTTTGAAACACATTGTCGACAAGATGGAGAATGCGTTGGAAATGCGCGTGCGTAAGGTCTTTGTCGGAATAGGAGGCCAGTCGTTGCGGACGAAGAAGAACACGGTGTCACGTCAGTTTGCCACAAAAACCGTGGTATCGCAAGAGTTGGTGGATTCTTTGCTCAAGACCAACAGGAATACGGTATATGCCGGCTATGAAATACTGGAAGTGGTTCCGCAGGAATACCATGTCGGTTTGGATACTACGGTGGATCCGGTCGGGGTCCTGAGCAGCCAGATAGACGGAAACTATCTGAATATCATTGCCAAAACGGAAATTAAAGAATATATTCTGAAATGTGTGGAGGCGGTCGGGCTTGACGTGGCCGGCATGTTTGTGGCACCGATGGCTTTAGCCGGCTGCGTGCTGACGGATACGGAGAAGCGTTCGGGCTGTGCTCTTGTGGATTTCGGTTACGGAACGACTACTGTCGCAGTATATAAAGGCAACTTGTTGCGCCATCTGGCAGTGATACCGTTAGGAGGAAATAATATCACTCAGGATCTTTGCAGCCTGCAAATTGATGAGGACGAAGCGGAGGGACTGAAGATGAAATACGGGTCGGCTTATTCCGATCTGAGCAGTGAAGAACTGGCCAAGAATCTTCTGGTGAACAACGGTCGTACGATTGAGGAGCGTTTGTTGGTGGACATTGTAGAGGCTCGTGAGGAAGAAATCTTGAGCAATGTGGCAGCACAGATTCGTAACAGCGGCTATCAGGATAAGTTGTTGGCCGGAATTGTCATTTCGGGTGCGGCATCCAATGTGAAGAACCTTGATAAAGCGGCAGCAGCCCGTCTTCATCCGGATAAAACGCGTTTTGCGCGTATTGTACCTTTTGCCTTACAAGCTGTTCATGCCGAGCAGGTTGTGAAGGACGGTTCTTTGAATACTTTGTTAGCGTTGATGAACGAAGGAAACCAGAATTGCGTGGAACCCAAGGTCGTAATGAAGGAGGAAGTGCCCGAGGAGGTTGCAGAAGAACAGGAAATGCCGCAAACGGCTCCCGGTTTTGTTCCGGTAGAGGAAACGCATAAGGAAGTCTACGAAAGAGAGGAACCGAAAAGTAAAGGGGGGATTTGGAAGAAGTTTAAAGAGAAACTTGTGGATTTGACTAAAACGGTAACTGAAGAATAACATAGAAAAACAAAATAGATTATGCAAGAAGAAACAGACATACGGTTTAACTTCAAAACGAACAGCCCGAGCATCATTAAAGTGATCGGAGTTGGGGGAGGCGGAGGTAACGCCGTCAATCACATGTATAAGGAGGGTATCCATGATGTGAGTTTTGTGCTGTGCAATACCGACAATCAGGCTTTGAGCGACTCTCCTATCCCGACGCGTCTGCAATTGGGGACAGAAGGATTGGGGGCCGGAAACCGTCCCGAACGTGCTCGTCAGGCAGCCATGGAGAGTTTGGACGGTATAAAAGAAATGCTGAACGACGGAACCCGTATGGTCTTCATTACGGCCGGAATGGGAGGCGGTACCGGAACCGGTGCAGCTCCCGTGATAGCACAATGTGCCAAGGAAATGGGTATCCTGACGGTCGGTATCGTGACTATACCGTTTCGTTTTGAGGGATTGAAGAAAATAGACCAGGCATTGGACGGTGTGGAGGAAATATCCAAGCATGTCGATGCGTTGTTGGTTATCAATAATGAACGCTTGCGCGAGATTTATCCGGAGCTTACTGTGCTGAATGCTTTTGCCAAGGCAGATGATACGTTGTCCGTTGCCGCCAAGAGCATAGCCGAAATTATTACGGTACATGGCATTGTGAACCTCGACTTCCAGGATGTGACCACGGTGCTGAAAGACGGTGGCGTGGCCATCATGAGTACTGGATTCGGAGAGGGTGAAGGGCGTGTGCGCCAGGCCATTGAAAGTGCGCTTCATTCCCCGTTGCTCAATAACAACGACATATTCAACTCCAAGAAGGTGTTGCTGAGCATTTCGTTCTGCGACCAGGAAGAGAGCGACCAGTTGACCATGGAAGAAATGAACGAAGTGCATGAATTCATGAGTAAGTTCGGTGACGATGTGGAGACGAAGTTCGGACTGGCCACGGATGCTACGTTGGAGAAGAAGGTAAAGATCACGGTGTTGGCTACCGGATTCGGTCTGAAGAACGTGCCGGGCATGGATAATGTGATGGCCAAGCATGGCATTGAAGATGAAGAAGCGCGGGCTCAGAAAGAAGAAATAGCCGTAAAGAAAGCCGAACGCCGACGTGAGTTTTACACGCATGACATGAACCAAAGGGAAATCAAGCGCCCGCATCATCTTTATATTTTCGGAGAAGACGACTTGGATAACGACGATGTGATTTCCATGGTGGAAGATACGCCTACCTATAAGCGTAGCAAGGAAGTGTTGTCCAGTATCAAAAGCAAGACAGCCGGAATGGAGAACGCGGCCGATGGCATGGCGGCAGGAACTAATGGAGAGGAAAAGTCGATGATAGTGTTTTAGTATATAATAAGAAGAAATAAGATATGGCACTTTTTGAACAAATCAGTAAGGATATCGTAGTGGCCATGAAGGCCAAGGATAAAGTCGCGTTGGAGGCGTTGCGGAACATCAAGAAGTTTTTCTTGGAAGCCAAAACCGCTCCGGGAGCAAACGATGAGTTGACAGATGATGCGGCAATGAAAATTTTAGCTAAACTGGCCAAGCAGGGCAAGGACACTGCGGCTTTATACGTAGGGCAAGGACGTCAGGATCTGGCCGACGAAGAGTTGGCTCAGGTAGAAGTCATCAGCCGTTATCTGCCCAAGCAGCTCTCGGCAGAAGAACTGGAACAGGAAATCAAAGCCATTATTGCTGCCGTAGGCGCTACGAGTGCCAAGGATATGGGCAAAGTGATGGGCACAGCCACGAAACAGTTGGCAGGCAAAGCTGATGGTAAGGCTATCAGCTCCTTGGTAAGGCAATTATTAGCCTGACTGCTGAGGATAAACTCAACGAAAGCCGGATGTGACGATACGGGATAAAGGTAGAGTGCCATTCGGCTTTTGTTGATTATTGTCCGGTTCTGAAGGGCGGGATATTGAAACGGAAATGAGAGCGGAACGGGGATTTCAAACCTTATATGTCTAATATTTCTTAAAATATTCAGCCTTTATCTTGGATACTGATAGTTTCATTCTATTTTTGCAAAATAGAAGTTAATTTTAAACGTAATGTGGGCGCATAGTTGGAAAAAGGTTAGTTTGTGGGTGCTATTGATGTCCTTTAGTTCCGTAAGCACTTCGGCTGTAGACCGCGTGTCCATCCGGGCTAAGGCAGATTCGGTAGGGCATGACGTGTCTTTTTCCGAATATACCCATGTCTACAAGACGAAGAGAGTCTCTTCGACTTATCCAATTAAGATTAAGATGAAGGGAGGTTCGTTGTTGGTTACGAGCCGACATTCCCAGATGCTTCCGGTGTATAAGGGTAATGGCGTATTTTACGGGTTGTTCCGACTGAACAAAGGGACAAACTGGATTAGTGGATTGCCGAAGGGGACTTATATCATTAACAACTCTAAAGTGACGGTATCGTGAGACTTCTTTACGAATATGGAAGATTGAGTTAAAGATGGAGGTTTGCTGTTGCAATGGAGACAAAGGAAAGAATCATGCCGGATAAAGCTGTGACATTAATCGATCTTGATGACATCATACGGACGCGTGCCGGAAAGAAAGCCAGATATATTCCCGGTTTTCTGATTAACGGGCTCAAACGTCTCATTCATCAGGATTTTATTAATGAGTATCTGCGTCAAGGTTATGTGGGTGTTGACTTTTGTGAACACACATTGGCTTATTTGGATGTGAAAGTAAAGGTGGACGGTTTGGAGAACATTTCCGATTTGTCCCGGAAATATACTTTTGTGTCCAACCATCCGTTGGGTGCCATAGACGGTGTGACTTTGGGAATGGTGCTCGGGCGTCATTACGACGGGAAGATTAAGTATCTGGTGAATGACCTTCTGATGAACCTGAAAGGATTGGCTCCCCTGTGTATACCTATCAATAAGTTGGGGAAGCAGGCGCGTAATTTCCCTCAAATGGTAGAGAATGCTTTTCGTTCTGATGACCAAGTCATCATGTTCCCGGCTGGCATTTGTTCGCGGCGTATGAAAGACGGCAGCATAAGGGACTTGGCATGGAGCAAGACATTTATCGTGAAAAGTGTGGCTGCCCGGCGGGATGTGGTGCCGATACATTTCATAGGGCAGAATTCCGACCGCTTTTATTCCATCGCGGAATGGTGCAAACGGTTGCATCTCAAGTTTAACCTGGCCATGCTGTTTTTACCCGATGAAATGTACCGCAGCAGGCATGGCGAGTATCGGGTCGTAATCGGGAAACCGATACCATGGAGCACGTTCGACAAGTCCAAAAGCCCCCAACAGTGGGCACAGGAAGTGAAGGAAAAAGTGTATAAGTTATAAAGAGAAGAAAACAGATTGATGATATGGAAGAAATCATAGCTCCGGTGAGTAAAGAGCTGCTGAAGGCAGAACTGACTGCGGATAAGAGGTTGCGTTATACGAACAAAAGCCACAATGAGATATATGTGGTGACGTGGCAGGATTCACCGAATGTACTTCGCGAAATCGGCCGTTTGCGTGAAATCGCTTTCCGGGCTGCCGGTGGAGGTACGGGGATGTCGCTCGATTTGGATGACTTCGACATGATGGAAGAACCCTATAAGCAGTTGATCGTATGGGACCCTGATGTAGAAGCAATTTTGGGAGGATACCGCTATTTGATTGGGGCAGACGTGAAGCTGCGTGAGGATGGGCAGCCCATATTGGCTACTTCCCACATGTTCCACTTCTCGGAAAACTTCATGAAGAATTATATGCCCTATACGATAGAGCTCGGACGTTCGTTCGTGACGTTGGAATACCAGAGTACGCGACAGGGTTCAAAAGGCTTGTTCACTTTGGACAACTTGTGGGACGGCTTGGGGGCATTGACGGTTTTAGTGCCTGACGTGCGCTATTATTTCGGTAAGATGACCATGTATCCGTCTTATGACCGTTATGGGCGTGATATGATTCTGTATTTTCTGAAAAAGCATTTCGAGGATAAGGACAGGCTGATAGTGCCGATTCATCCCTTGCAGTTGGAAGCCGATACGGAGGAATTGGGTAAATTGTTCGTTTACGAGGATTTCAAGGAAGACTATAAGATACTGAATTCGGAAGTGCGCAAGTTGGGTTATAATATCCCACCTTTGGTGAACGCCTACATGGGGTTGTCGCCCACGATGAAGATGTTCGGCACGGCTATCAACGACGAGTTCGGCGACGTGGAGGAGACCGGCATCCTGATTGCCGTGGACGAGATTCGGGAGGAAAAGCGCAGGCGGCACATTGAAACCTTCTCCGGACGCGGATAACGGGGGAGGCGGCATGAGGCTTCTCGGTTATACGAAAGGCAGGCTCATGCCATTGATTTTACGGTATAAGTCCAAGGCATACACGTCCGTCATGCCGGAGATGTAATCCAATACGGCCATGATGCGGTCGTAGAGCCGTTCGGCTCCGATGTCGTACTGTTGTGACACGCGGTTGATGAGTAACTGCGAATACGCTTTCTCAGGGTGGCATACCGCTTCTGTCATGAGTTCCAACAGCGTGGTGATAACCTGAAAACCGGCCAGTTCGATATCCACGACATCCTTGCTCCGGTAAATCTTGGCGTATGCCATGCTTTCGCAAGCTTTGTAAGCCTTTCGCGGCGTTTCGGAAATGTGGTCGATGAGGCAACCTTCAAAGGTGCCGGCCAGGATTTCTTCTTCATTGTCCAAAAACACCTTCACGCATTCACTTTCCAAGCAACCGATGACACAGGAACGCAGGTAGACGATTTGTTCGTTGATGTCACTGACGTATTGCAGGTTTTTCCGGATACTTTTCTGGCGTTCTTCCTCAAAGAAGCCCAACAATAAGCTTTGGGTCTCGTCCGTACTGAGGATTTTCAGTTTATGCGCATCCTCGATGTCCATAATCTCATAACAAATGTCATCGGCCGCTTCTACCAAATATACGAAGGGATGGCGCACATATCGCAGGCTGCCTTCTGCGCTGGTCTGGCGAGGGATGCCCAGTTCTTCGGCTATCCGTTGGTAGACGGGGATTTCGCTTTGAAAGAACCCGAATTTGGCATGTCCGCCGGCCAGGTTGGACGAAAAGGGGTATTTGACGATGGAAGCCAAGGTGGTGTAAGTCATGACAAACCCTCCGTCGCGCCGGCCTTTGAAGTGGTGGGTCAGCAACCTGAATGCGTTGGCGTTTCCTTCGAAATGAATCAGGTCGTTCCATTCCCGTTCGTTGAGCCGGTCCCCGTTCGTGGGGTCGCAGTAGGTTCTCAGCCAGTTGCCTTTGCCTTCGCTGAAGAACGTCCCTATGGCTCTTTCGCCCGAATGTCCGAAGGGCGGATTTCCCAAGTCATGTGCCAGGCAGGCGGCCGACACGATGGCACCGGCTTCGGTCAGATGGCTTCCGTGCAGTTCCGGATGCTTCTGTAAGAGTGCCCGTGAGATGTCGTTGCCCAATGAACGTCCTACACTGGACACCTCCAGGCTGTGGGTCAGCCGGTTGTGGACGAACACACTTCCCGGGAGCGGAAACACTTGCGTTTTGTTCTGCAAACGTCTGAACGGTGCGGAGAATATAAGACGGTCATAATCGCGTTGGAATTCCGTGCGGTCGTCTTTCCGGACTTGGTGGTATTTTTCCAATCCCAACCGTTTGTTGGATATCAGTTGCTGCCAATTCATATTCATTCTTGTAGATTCTTCACAAAAGTAATTAAAAAGGTTGACATTCTCTCTTTTTCTCAAAAAATCAATGGCTGTGTTCCGGGAATTGGTTATTTTTGTACCTCAAAAACAATCATTTCTATATATAATGGAAGTACGTGTTATTAATAAATCGCATCATCCGCTACCTCAATATGCCACTTCGGACTCGGCAGGAATGGATCTTCGTGCCAATCTGGACAGCCCCATCGTGTTGAAACCTCTGGAGCGTTGCCTGGTGCCGACGGGACTCTATATCGCTTTGCCGCACGGGACGGAGGCACAAATCCGCCCGAGGAGCGGACTGGCCTTGAAAAAAGGAATAACCGTGTTGAACTCGCCGGGGACGATTGATGCGGACTACCGGGGGGAGATTTGTATCATTCTGGTCAATTTGTCATCCGAGCCGTTCGAGATACGGGACGGAGAGCGGATTGCGCAAATGGTTGTGGCAAGTTATGAGCAGGCCGGATGGAAGCCTGTGGAGAGTTTGGATGATACGGAAAGAGGTGCGGGTGGTTTCGGCCATTCGGGAGAAAAATAAAGTCAGTGAAGAAGGTTACAGTTTTGATATGCGGAGTTTGGGCCATGTTGTCAGTCTGTTTCACGTCTTGTGCGACGGGAGGGAAGACGCAAGGTATATCGGCCGAGGCACAACGCAGGTTTGATTATTATTATGCCGAGGCCGTGAAGAGCAAGTTGGCCGGGCGTTACGATGATTCTTTCGAGTTGTATAAACATTGTTTGGACATCAATCCCGATGCGGCCGAAGCGTTATACAATCTCGGATTGTATTATCTGGGGATGGATGACTCTGCCCGGTGCGCGTCGCATCTGTCCCGTGCGGTGGCTTTGGAACCGGATAATATATATTATAAGGAAGCCCTTGCGTCTTTTTATTTGCGCAACCGGAATGATGTGCAGGCCGTGCCTGTGCTCGAAGATATGGTGCGGTGCAATCCGACCCGTTCGGATGTATTGGCGCAGTTGGTTAATATGTACATGAACCGTGAGCAATACCGCGAGGCGATTAGTGCACTCGACCGCATAGAGACGCTTGAAGGCAAGAACCTGTCCATCAGCATGGAGAAGTTCCGGCTGTATCGTGAATTGAAAGAGGACGGTAAGGCCTTTGCCGAATTGGAAAGTCTGGCGCGCGAGAATCCTAACGATTTGGCTTATCGTGTATTAATCGGCGATCAATATCTGTTGCTGCAACAGCCGGACAAGGCTCTTGCCGTTTATGAGGAAGTCCGGAAGAAAGAGCCCGGGAACCAGGCTTTGCGCATGTCCATGCTCGATTATTATAAGCAGACGGGCCAAGATTCGCTTTATCAGACCCAGTTGGATGCAATCTTATATGGAAAAGAGACTGACGAACGGGCCAGGGTCATGCTCATGCGTAACTATATCGTAGACCAAGAGAATGCGCATGCCGACAGCACTTTGGTATTAGCCGTTTTCGACCGCATCTTCGATGCTGTCCCTGAGACGGTGGATATGCTGACGCTTTATGCCTCCTATCTGCAAATGAAACATATAAATGGCCAACTCGAACCGGCTTTGGAACGCATCCTGAAGCTTGAGCCGGACAATCAGGTGGCTTTGTACCAGTTGGTGCAACTGGCTGTCCATGCCAATGACTATCCGAAGGTGGCGGACATTTGTACGCGTGCCATCATGCATTACCCGGAACAATTACCCTATTATTTCTATTTGGGTTTTTCTTATTATCAGCTTGAACGTCAAGACAAGGCTTTGGATGTGTTCCGCAAAGGCGTGCGGCAGATCAAGCCGGATACGGACCACGGCATAGTGGCCGATATGTATTCCATCATGGGCGACTTGTACTACAGCAACGGACTGAAAGACTCGGCTTTCATCGCATACGACTCTTGTCTGGTGTACAACCCGGAGAATGTCGGTTGCCTGAATAATTACGCTTATTATCTCTCGTTGGAAAAAAAGGATTTGGACAAGGCAGAAGAAATGAGCCACCGCACGATTGTGGCGGAACCGGGAAACAAGACCTATATCGACACTTATGCCTGGATTCTTTTTATCAAGGGGAAGTATGCTGAGGCCAAGCTTTATATGGACCGTGTCCTTGTAGGGGACATCGGGAAAGACGAAGAAGTGTCCGGAGGAGTCTTGGAGCATGCCGGGGATATTTATGCACAATGCGGCGACATGGAGGGTGCCTTGAAGTATTGGAAGATGGCACAGGAAAAAGGGGGTGATGTTTCCCGGCTTTTGAAAAAGAAGATCCAAATGAAAAAGTATATTGAAGAATGAAGAGAATGAATTTCGTATGGGGTGTCCTGGTTGCCGTTTTTGTATTGTGTCTGTCGGCTTGCCGTTCCACTAAAAACATAACGCAGACGGAGCCGCATGATGATGGTGGTGCCGTGGAGTGGGTAGACAAGATGGCGTTGTCCGGTTTGAAGGAGGGGACTGTCACTTCGAAAATGAACCTTGACTTGAATTTGGGCGGGAAATCTTTGTCGGTGGGCGGAAGCTGTAACTTGAAACGGGATGAGGTGATCCAACTTTCGCTTGTGGCCATGGGCTTTATGGAAGTAGGACGTCTGGAATTTACGCCCCAATACATGATGATGGTCAACCGGATGGGAAGGGAATACGTAAAGGTGGATTACGCGGACGTGCCTTATTTGCAGCAGGCCGGTGTGGATTTCTATACGTTGCAGGCTTTGTTTTGGAACGATGTGTTTGTGCCGGGACAGGAAGGCCGTTGGCAAGAGCGGGACTTTACCATCTCGAAGAATCAGGAAAGTACGATTCTGACCTCGAATAGCGGTTCGTTGTTGCAATGCCAGTTCGTGGTCGACTTGCTGACCGGGTTGATTCGCAATACGTCCATTGCCGTTACAGGTCAAGGTTCCGTGCCCCGTCTGAACTGGACGTATCAGCATTTTGCGAGTGTGGAGCAAAAAAGTTTTCCCGACAAGATGCAATTATCCGTCACGGGAGCGGGGAAAGACCTGACGGCTGTCTTTTCGCTGAGCAATTTGAAATGGAATGCGAAAAGCATCGAGTTGACTCCGGAACCGGGCGGAAAATACAAGAGGGTCAGTCCCGACCTTATTTTAAAACAACTGATAAAATGAAATGTAGGTTGGTCATGTTTTTTACGGTATGGATGCTCGTGTCCGGCGGAGGAACGTTGGAGGCGCAGACCAATCGTAAGATAAAGGCACTGCAAACTCAGAAGAAAGAAATACAGAAGGGCTTGACCCGTTCCCGGAAAGAACTGAAAACGACGGAGAAAACCGTAGCCACCAAGCTGCGTGACATCAGCATGATAGCCAACCGGTTGGAGGCACGACAACGTTATATCGACACGATGGAGGTGCAGTTGAAAAAGGTCAGCGACCAGGTAAATGCACTGGAACGGAAGGTGGAGCGTACGGCAGCCGAATTGGAAACAAAGAAGGCCGATTATGCCAGAGCCTTGCGTTATGCACGGGCTTGCAAGTCGGTGGGGAGTCCTTTGCTTTTCGTGCTTTCCACCCGTTCTGTGACTCAGATGTACCGTCGTTCGCGTTATGCCCGGGAATATGCCAATTATCAGCGTACGTTGGCTGAGCAAATTGTACGTAAGCAGGACGATTTGTTGGCGCAGAAGAACGAATTATTGGGTGTGAAAGCCGAGAAAAACCGTTTGATTGCCGAATGCGAGCAGCAAAAGGCTTTGTTGCAAAAGCAGCATGACGAAGAGCAAAAGAACGTAGCCGGATTGCGGCAGAGGCAGAAGCACCTGAAAAAAGAGGTAGAACAACAGCAACAGCAGCTTTCCGCTTTGGACAAGAAGATAGACCAGATGATAGCCTACGAGGTGGAGCAGGCGCGCAAGAGAGCCGAGGCTGCCCGTAAGAAAGCCGAAGCCGAGGCACGCCGGAAAGCGGAGAAGCAGCGGAAGCAGGGCCGTAATCAAGCCGCTTCGGGAAAGAAAGAAGGGAAAAAATCTTCTTCCATCCCTCCGGAGTATAAATGGATTACGCCTCAGGAACAAGCCCTGAATGGCAATTTCGTCCGGAATAAAGGGAGGCTGCCGGTTCCCATTACGGGAAGTTACATGGTGGGTAGCCATTTCGGAACCTATAATGTGCCGGGCTTGAAGAACGTTCGTTTGGATAATAAGGGAACCAATTATGTAGGGCGTCCCGGAGCTATGGCACGTTCCATTTTCGATGGCGAAGTCTCGGCCGTCTTCCAGTTTGGAGATACCAAGAATGTATTGGTGCGCCATGGCAGTTATATTTCCGTCTACTGCAACTTGTCTTCCGTGCGGGTAAGCAAGGGACAGAAGGTCAAGGCGCGTGATATCTTAGGTACGGTGGAGGACGACGGTACGGGTAATTGCGTGCTGCACTTCCAACTGCGGAAAGAGACTCAGAAACTGAACCCCGAAGTCTGGATAGGGCGTTGAGAGACTTTCAGCCGGAGCCGCAAATCTTTCTTTATATCTGTAGGCCGTCCAACAGCTCGATGTATAAGGCTATGGCTTCCCGGATTTCCGTTACGGTGATGTATTCGTCCGCCGTGTGGGAACGTGAGGATTCGCCCGGCCCCATTTTCAAAGACGGGAAGTGCATCAGCGCCTGGTCGGAGAGCGTAGGCGATCCGAAAGGTGTGCGTCCCAAAACTTTGGCTTTGGCCACAATGGGATGGTTCTCGTCTATGCGCGAAGAATTCAGGCGGAAAGAGCGGGCTTTCACTTCACTGTCCGTATGGGCGCAGGCTGTCCGGTAGATTTCTTCGTTGGAGTAGTTCTCATTGCTGCGCACGTCTACGGTGAAAGCGCACTGGTCTGGCACGACGTTGTGTTGCGTGCCGGCATGGACGACCGTCACGCTCATTTTCACGTCTCCCAAGAGCGGTGAAGTCTTCGGGAACCGGTACGTCCTGAACCACTCCATGTCTTTCATGGCTTTGTAAATGGCGTTTTCCCCTTCGTTACGTGCCGCGTGTCCCGACTTGCCGTGGGCCGTGACATCCAATACCATCAGCCCTTTTTCGGCGATGGCCGGTTGCATGCCGGTGGGTTCGCCCACCAAGGCCAAGTCGATGTGCGGCAACAGGGGGAGCACGGATTCTATACCGTTCTTTCCCGAGACTTCTTCCTCGCACGAGGCTAAGAAGATGAGGTTGTAGGGTTGTTCTTTACCGGATAATGTGCAAAAAGCCTGCCACAAAGCGACCACGCTAGCTCCGTCGTCGTTCGTGCCTAATCCGTAAATACGTTCGCCTTCCCTTGTAGGGCGGAACGGGTCTCGCGTCCAACTTGCAGCCGGTTTCACGGTGTCGATATGTGCGTTCAACAAGAGGGTGGGGCGCCCGGTCCGGTAAAACGGCGAGATGCACCAAAGATTATGTCCTGTACGGCAAGGCGTTTTGCCCCGTTCTTTCATGAAATTTTCCAATAAGTCGGCCACTTCCTTTTCTTCCCTGCTTACGGAAGGAAGGCTTACCATCCGTTCGAGCAGGCCGATGGCTTCCTGTGTCAATGCTTCAATGTCCATAATTGTGTTTCTTTGAGGCAAAGTTAAGGTATTTTGGAGAAAAATTAAATATTTTGAGGTTTTCTTGTACATCGTTTCATTTAAAACCATAACTTTGTAGATATTAAAAAGTCAAGATTATGCTGAATACAAGTCTTTTCTCAGTGCTCGTCCATGAACAGGCCAAACGTTATGGCGACAGAACGGCCATGAGCTATCGCGATTATGAAAAGAATGTGTGGGTGCCGGTTTCCTGGAACCGGTTTTCGGAAGTCGTACGGAAAGTATCTGCATCCCTGTTGGCCTTGGGGGTGGATGTGCAGGAGAATCTGGCTGTTTTTTCGCAGAACATGCCCGAATGCTTGTACGTGGATTTCGGGGCTTACGGCGTGCGGGCCGTCACGATACCGTTTTACGCTACCAGTTCGGAGAGCCAGGTGGTTTACATGGTGAACGATGCCGGGGTTCGTTATGTGTTTGTCGGCGAACAGTACCAATATGACATTGCTTTCCGTAGCATGCCCCATTGTCCGACGCTCCAGAAACTGATTATTTTCGACTCTTCCGTGGTAAAGAATCCTCAGGACACGGTGTCGGTCTATTTTGAGGATTTCCTGCAAGCCGGTGCCGGACATGAAGAGAATGAGGAGTTGAAGCGGCGTGCGGCCGAACTTCGGATGGACGACTTGGCCAATATACTTTATACTTCGGGCACCACGGGGGCCAGCAAGGGGGTGATGCTGAGCCACCGGATGTATCACGATGCGATTATCGCCAACGACGCGGTCCTGACGCTTGGGGAAAAGGATGTCGTGTTGAACTTCCTTCCTTTCACCCATGTGTTTGAACGGGCATGGTCTTACCTTTGCCTGTCCGAAGGTGCGCAGTTGGCCGTCAATCTGCGGCCTGCCGACGTGTTGCAGTCGTTGCAGGAAGTGCATCCGACGTGCATGTGTGCCGTACCCCGTTTTTGGGAGAAAGTATATGCCGGCGTGCAGGAGAAGATAAGGCGGAGCAATCCCGTACAGCGTAAGTTGTTGCATGAAGCACTTCAGGTGGGCAAGGCATATAACGTGCATTATAAGATGCGCGGTCTGATTCCTCCCGTTTCACTGAGGCTGCGGTATACGTTTTTCGAGAAAACCGTAATCGCTCTTTTAAAACGGACCTTGGGTTTTGAGAACGCCAACTTTTTCCCTACTGCCGGGGCTGCCATTCCACCGGTTGTGGAAGAATTCGTCCATTCGGCCGGCATCAACATGGTGGCCGGTTACGGGTTGACGGAGTCCACGGCCACTGTCTCTTGCGACCGGAAGGGGCAAACCAAGACGATAGGGTCCGTGGGGCGTATTATCGGAGGATTGCAGCTGAAGTTCGGTGACGACAATGAGATACTGCTGCGCGGAACATCCATAACCAAAGGATATTACCGGAAGGATGAGGCGACCCGTGCGGCCATCGACGAGGACGGATGGTTCCATACCGGCGATGCCGGTTATCTCAAGAACGGTGAGTTGTTCCTCACCGACCGGATTAAAGACTTGTTCAAGACCTCTAACGGGAAGTACATTGCCCCGCAGATGATAGAGTCGAAACTGGTGGTGGACCGTTACATCGACCAGATAGTAGTGATTGCCGACCAACGTAAATTCGTATCGGCGCTTATCGTTCCCGAATACAACTTGTTGAAGGAGTTTGCCGAACGCCATCATATCCGGTATGCCGATACGGCGGATTTGTGCCGGAATGCCGACATCAACAAGATGTTGCTCTTCCGTATCAATACCTTGCAGCAAGAGTTTGCCCATTATGAACAGGTGAAGCGCATCACGTTGCTGCCAGAGCCGTTCAGCATGGAAAAAGGAGAGCTGACCAATACGTTGAAGGTGAAACGTCCGGTGGTGAACCGTAACTACGCGGCCGAGATAGAAGCCATGTACGTGGAGGATACGCCGCCGGAAGTTCCTTGTCCGCCACCGGTGACTCCTTCTGTCTGAGTGTAAAACTCTGCCATTATGGCAGAGTTTTGAGAACATTCACAGACTAAAAAAGGATAAGAAGTATCGTTCTGGAAAGAAATCTTGTATAAAAATACGGCTTTTCAGGACTGAAAATGCAAATATACGGTATATATGCAAATCATTGTGCTGAGAACAAAAAATCGTTTGGCTGAAAGCGATTTTTTGTTCTCAGCATGTTTTTCGCATGTTCTCAGTACGACGCAGAATAAGGGGGCTTAAAAGGGTATAAATACCTCTTGTTTTGGGGTATTTTTTCTTTATTAGCCTGTTTTTCGATTACAAAAATCCGAAACAGATAGTCGTGCAGAGGGACGAAATGGAATCATCCCGGTGGCGACATTGCCGCAGGTTGACGGAAATACGGTTTCTTTTGTCAAGCCGGATGGACGAACGACCGACGGTTTGATAAAAAGGCATGCTTTGAGATTCGTTTATAGACGGGTAAGGACGCGGATGCCCTCAAATAAGCGATTCTCGGACGATGAAAACTGACAAAATGGCAGATTTGGGGGGACTGCATACCTTTGTCTATGCTTGTCCTTTTTTATTTTTGGGTGGAATAGATAAGATTTTTGGTTTTTTATATCTATCTTTGTGATAAAGTTTTGAGTTTATGATAACCATTGAGCAACTGAAAGATATTAAGACGCGTACTGAGGCGCTTTACCGCTATCTGGATATTGAAAACAAGAAAATCCAAGTGGAGGAAGAGCAGCTCCGCACACAGGCTCCGGGGTTTTGGGACGATGCCAAGGCTGCGGAAGAACAGATGAAAAAAGTAAAGGGCTTGCAGAAGTGGATTGACGGTTATAAGGAGGTCAAGACGCTGTGCGATGAGTTGGAACTTGCTTTTGATTTCTACAAGGAAGAGATGGTTACCGAAGAAGAGGTGGACGGATTGTACAGTCGTACGGTGGATGCCCTTGAAGACCTTGAGCTGCGCAATATGTTGCGGCAGGAGGAAGACCCGATGGACGCGGTGCTGAAAATCAATTCCGGTGCCGGAGGTACGGAAAGTCAGGACTGGGCGTCGATGCTGATGCGCATGTACATGCGTTGGGCGGAATCCCATGGTTATAAATGTACCATTAGCAACTATCAGGACGGCGATGAGGCCGGTATCAAGACGGTGACCATGCAAATCGAGGGCGAGTTTGCCTACGGCTACCTGAAATCGGAGAATGGCGTGCATCGTTTGGTGCGTGTGTCGCCTTACAATGCGCAGGGCAAGCGCATGACTTCGTTTGCGTCGGTGTTCGTGACACCTTTGGTGGACGATTCCATAGAAGTGTATGTGGATCCTTCCCGTGTGTCATGGGACTTGTTCCGTTCCGGAGGTGCCGGCGGACAGAACGTCAACAAGGTGGAGACCGGCGTGCGCTTGCGCTACCAATATAAAGATCCCGATACGGGCGAGGAAGAAGAAATCCTCATCGAAAACACGGAAAGCCGCAAGCAGTTGGAGAACCGCGAGAATGCCATGCGCCTTTTGAAGTCGCAGCTCTACGACCGTGCCTTGCAGAAACGTAAGGCCAAACAGGCTGAAATCGAGGCCGGAAAGAAGAAAATCGAGTGGGGGAGCCAGATACGCAGTTACGTGTTCGACGACCGTCGTGTGAAAGACCACCGTACGAATTACCAGACATCGGACGTGAACGGGGTGATGGATGGGAAATTGGATGGCTTCATCAAGTCCTATCTGATGGAGTTTGCCGGAGGAGAATGAGTTTTACCTTTAAAACGATACGACTATGAGTGTGAAAAAACAAATGAGACGTGCCGCTCGTGCCGCCCGTGAAGAGAAGAAGCAGAAACGCGCAATGGGAGCTTTGATCGGTGCCTTGGCGGTGCTGATTGTCTTGGGTATCATTGCTTTCGCCATCATGGGAAATGAGTTTTGAAATAGAACGTAAGTTTCTGGTCACGGGTGACTTCAAGTCGCAGGCATACAGTAGCAGCCGTATCCGGCAGGGCTATATTTCTACGGTGGGGAAGGCTACGGTGCGTGTCCGTATTCGCGACGACAAGGGGTATCTCACGATAAAAGGCCGTTCGAATGAAGCGGGCATCTCGCGTTATGAATTCGAGACGGAAGTACCCTTGCAGGACGCGGAAGACCTGATGAGGTTGTGCGAACCGGGTGTAATCGACAAGACGCGTTACCTTGTGCGGTCGGGGCGGCACGTGTTCGAGGTCGATGAGTTCTATGGCGACAACGAAGGGCTGATTATGGCCGAGGTGGAACTTTCCGACGAACAAGAAGCTTTTGAAAAGCCCGGTTTCATTGGACGGGAAGTCACAGGCGATCGCCGTTACTACAATTCCCACCTTCGTACTTATCCGTATAAACTTTGGCGGGAAGGATAGGGGTGCGAAGGCGTAGCGTGCGGCGAGCTATGCTTTCTTGCGCATTTTCCGGGTGAGCATGCCGCTGAGGACAATGCCGGCCAATGCTCCTATGGCATTGGCGGCCAAGTCGAGCCAGTCGCCGCTCCGGTCGGTGGTGCAGTAGGCTTGTGCCAATTCGATGAGTCCGCTCATGGCTACCGGTCCTATATAGAGGGCAAGGGCACATGGCATGGAGGGGGAAGCCTTCCGCACACGCCAGTCTTCCATCCATAAGACAAATGCCAACGAACCATACATCAACAAGTGCGCCCACTTGTCAATAAAGCGTACGTTGGCCAGTTCGGTCTTGGGTGGGGTAAACAGCGAGAGATACCAGATTACGAGAATGAGGATAACGCTAATCGGATGTCTTCTTATCCATTTTGTTAGTTCGTGCGTCATATAAATAACAATTTATCTGCAAAAATAATTCTTTTTTCGTACTTTTGTCGGCATTACAGGTCTAATTTTTAAGAACGGGCTTATGTCGGCAAATGAAAGAGTGAATTTTGGAAGTAAGATCGGGATCATATTGGCTTCGGCCGGGTCGGCTGTCGGGTTGGGGAACATCTGGCGTTTTCCTTGCGAAGTGGGCGAGAACGGCGGGGCTGCCTTTATTTTGGTTTATATCCTGTGTGTGATGTTTCTGGGCATACCGGTGATGGTTTCCGAGTTTCTTATCGGTCGCCGTTCACGGGCCAATACGGGAGGGGCATACGAAGTGTTGGCACCGGGCACACATTGGAAATGGGTCGGTATGATGGGGGTCGTGGCAGCTTTTCTTATCTTGGGATATTATGGCGTAGTGGCCGGATGGACATTGGAGTATATGGTGACATCGGCTACGGGGCGGCTTTCCGGGAGCAAGGACTATACGCTTTTCTTCAATGACTTTGTCGGCAGTCCTTGGAAACCTGTACTCTATATGGCGGCTTTTATCCTGTTGACACATGTCGTCATCGTCCGGGGGGTGAAAGACGGCATAGAGAAGTTCTCCAAAGTCATGATGCCGTTGCTGCTGTTGATTATTTGTGTCTTGGTGGTTTGTTCTTTCTCCATGCCCGGTTCGTCCGAGGGGTTGGCTTTCCTGTTGCGTCCCGATTTCAGTAAGGTAGACGGCAAGGTGGTGCTCGATGCCATGGGGCAGGCTTTCTTTTCCATGAGTGTCGGCATGGGATGTCTTTGTACGTATGCTTCCTATTTTACGCGTGATGCCAATCTGGTAAAGACAGCCGGAAGCGTGGCGTTGATAGACACGTTTGTGGCCGTGTTGGCCGGTTTCATCATTTTTCCGGCAGTCTATTCTGTTCCGGGGCTGTCGCCCGATGCCGGTCCGGGATTGGTGTTTGTCACTTTGCCCAATGTGTTCCAGTTGGCTTTCAAGAGTGTACCGTGGGTGGGCTATATCTTTTCGCTCATGTTTTACGTATTGTTGGTGTTGGCAGCGCTGACTTCCACCATTTCTTTGCATGAAGTGGCTACAGCCTATCTGCACGAGCGTTTTAAACTTTCCCGTAAGAAAGCTGCCACCGTGGTGACCTTGGTTTGTATGACGTTGGGGGTATTTTGCGCTTTGTCTTTCGGGCTGTTGAACGGAATCCGTTTGGGAGGAATGACTATTTTTGATCTTTTCGATTTTGTCACAGCCAAGCTGATGCTGCCTTTGGGCGGGATGTTCATTTCTATCTTTACCGGTTGGTATCTTGACCGTAGGATCGTGCGGGAGGAAGTGACGGATTGGGGGAAGCTCCGGATACCGTTTTTCGGCTTCTATATCTTTCTGTTGAAATTTGTGGCCCCAGTGGCCATTGCTTCCATTTTTGTAAACGAATTGTTCAAATGACCGGAAAATGAGGCGGACGTGGCGTAATCTCTTCTATTTTTCGAAAGCGGACAGAAGGGCGGTCTTGCTGTTGGCGGGCGTATTGATGGGGATTGTGTTATCCACTTCTTTTTTCTTGTGGTTCGACCGTCGGACACCGGCGAAAGAAGGCAGCGGAGACTCGTTGGTTTATGAACGCTTTTTTGCCGGATTGAAACCGGATACCGTGGTAGTCGTACGTAGCGGGCCAACCTATGGACAACCTGTTAAGGCGAAACCGGCTACATTCTTTTTCGACCCCAATACGGCCGATTCCACCGCTTTGCTCCGTTTGGGCTTGTCGCCATGGCAAGTGCGCAATATTTATAAATACCGGGCACGTGGCGGACGTTACCACCGTCCGGAAGATTTTTCCAAACTTTACGGACTGACAAAAGGAGACTACGAAAGGCTGTTGCCTTATATCCGTATCGCTGATAAGTATAAGTTGATGTCGGACTTGTACCCTCACGGTCTGCCGGGAACAGACACCGTGGAACTCCCTCCACGGCAAGAGAAATTCCCGGAAGGCATACGGGTGGAACTGAACACGGCCGATACGGCTACATTGAAGAAGATTCCCGGTATCGGCTCTTATTATGCGAGGCGGATTGTGGACTATCGCAACCGTTTGGGCGGTTTTGTGTCTGTGGCTCAACTGAAGGAGATGGGGGAGTTGCCTGAAAACATCGGAAGATGGTTTACGGTATCTCCGGCCGTACATCGTCCGTTGCTGGTCAACCGGATGTCGGTAGAAGTCTTGCGCCGTCATCCCTATTTGAATTTCTATCAGAGCCGGGTGATAGTGGAGCATCGCCGTAAATACGGGCCGATAAAAAAGCTGCAAGCGTTGTCGTTGTACGAGGAGTTTTCCCCTTCCGATTTGGAACGCCTGCAGCCTTATGTGAGTTTTGAGGAATGATTCGTCCGCTATGATTTTTCTTTCATGAGTCGTATGGCCTCTACGGGGTGGTCGGTCGTGACAAAATCTACTCCCAGGTCGCGCATTCTTTTCAGGTCTTCTTCTTTGTTCGTCGTCCAGGCATTTACTTTCAGACCGCAACGATGCGCTTCTTCTACCCATTCGGGATGTTGGTCGAACACCTTGAAATTATAGTCTATGCCGGTGAAACCTTTGGCCTTGGCTTCCTGGGGCGAGAGGTCTCCGTTGATGTAGAATATCTCGGAGGCTCCGTTGGTGGCTTTGACTAACTGTTCGCATACGTTCAGGCTGAAAGAGATGTATTCCGTTTGTTTTTCCATTCCCATGTCTTTTACCATTTTTACGATGGTTTTCACGGCTTGGTCTTCATGTTCTTTGTTTTTGTTCTTCTTGATTTCAAGAATAAGCTGCAGGTCTTTCAGCTTGCGTCCTTCCTCTAAATAAGCTTGCAAAGTGGGTAACGTCTCCCCGTTTTTGAGTTTGCTCTCTTTGATTTGCTCGTAAGTAGCCCGGGATATGGCTGTCGAACCGATGGTATTGTCATGATTGACAACCACGATGCCGTCGGCAGTCATTTGTACGTCGAATTCACTCCCGTAGACTTTCGCTTCGGCCGCTTTTCTTAAAGAGGCCAATGAGTTTTGTGCCGAACCTTCGGCTTTCCAATAACCTCGATGGGCGATGACTTGAGTCTGTGCCTGGATGCTTAGTGCGGCGAGGCAAAGACAGGCTGTAGCAATGGTTTTTTGATAGATGTTCATTTTTATCAGGCTTATAGTTCGATTTGTTGTGTGTAGTTTTCATGAAAACGGTTAGTCGCTTTGACCGTGATGGTTCGGGCCGACGTGGAAGGTTGGGCACGGAAAAGATGGCGGGTGTGGTAGCCTTCTGCTTTTCCGTTTTTCATTGTGATGAAGTCCTGGTCTTCATCTTCGAATGGCTGCATCGGGCCTTTCGGTTTTCCGTCTTCGAACCATTCTACTTTCCAGTCCGGATCCCAGTCCCAGATGTTGGCCACGACTTGTTTCGGTTGGCTCTTGAATTCTCCCGGCTTATAGGTGCGGAATTGGTAGTCAGAGGGTTTCCCGGTAGCTTTGTAGTGCCATTTCACGTTTTTGTCGTCTACCTCTACTATAAGGTATCCATTGGGAGCCCCGCAACGGTTCACGTGTCCGGCCCACCACGCTCCGCAGGCGGCTCCTATGTTGTGCTCGTAGATGTTAGCCGCAGGTTGTGCGTTTTCGTAGAAGTGGGTATGGCCGGCAAATATATGTACCTGGTAATCTTTGAGAATGTCCAACAACTCTGATGTATTACTTGTGTTTCCACTGCCCTCTGCCGTTGTATTGGAAGTAGGTGCGTGCAGGTTGAGGAACACGAGGCTGCCTTTGGGCACGTAGCTCAAATCCTTTTTCAACCATGCCAGTTGGGCCGGAGTAAAAGCTTCTTTGTATTTCTTTCCGCCTTGGTAGTCTATGTCTTTCATGGTTACGACATGTACCTGGCCGATGTTGAAAGAGTAATCGGTAGGGCCGAATGCTTTGTGGTAATCGGCTTCTCCATAACCCGATTCCGGAACTGCCGTGCGTTCCATATCGGCATACTTAAGGTTGAAATCATGATTTCCGATGGCTTGGAACATCGTCAGTCCCAAGTGGGAAACACATTCTTTATATGGTTCTACCAGGTTCATGGCATCCCAGACCAAATCTCCCACGGCCATGCCTACCACTTCTTGTCCTTTGAAAGAATCCACAGTGCATTTCAGGTCGGGAACGGTTTCTTTCCGGAAACGGTCGAGATGGGCGTCGGTTTTCACTTGAGGGTCGGAAATGGCAATGTACACAAACCGGCGGGTAGGGGTTTCCCGTGGTTCAAGCGTGAAATTACAGGTGTTTTCTTGCGAATCCGCTTTTTGGAATTGGTAGAACCTGTCAGCAATTCCGTCGGTTGCCGGTAACTTGTAGGCAGATGGGGTTGAGATGTAAACCAACGGTTGGCGTTCTGCATCGCTTTCCATGCGGTAATGTCCCGTGCCATCGGTCGTAGTGAAATTACGTCCGTCTGTCACGACTACTTGGGCTACGGGTTTTCCTTGGGTGTCGGTGATACGGCCTTTGACGATTCCCGGGGCTGCCGAGGTCTGGGCAGCCATCAGTCCGCATAAAACAAACGGGAATAGGATATGTTTATAGTTACGTTTCATAGCTTTTTAATGTTTTCTGAGTTTTACTTTATCGAATAGGGCGATGATTGCTTCCGGTCGGTCGGCCGAGCGCAAAGCTTGCTCTAAGGTTTGGGTGTCTTGTTCGAAGCAGATTACGTTGGCGCAGTCCAGGATATGGGCCATGTTGGTGATGGCGGCATCGCGGCTAATCTGATTTTTGTTGACGGCTTTCTTATAATATTTATTCACCTTGTTGACGGCTTTGTATACCGCCGGTTTGACTATTTCTACCGATGTGTCGGAGAAACCGACGGACATGTCGTATTCATGAGTATAGTTATGGACGAAAGTGTCCCACTTTTTAGCGATACCCTCTCCGAGGAAGTGGTCGGATTCGAAAACTACTTTTGCTACGGGAATGTCGCCATATATGTCGAATACAAACTCCGTGCCTGACGCTTCTTTACTCTCGGTGTTTCTTTTTTCCGGATGGGACGTGGAGACGGTTGTTTCCGTATGGTTCTCCGGACGGGCTTCTACGGGGACTGTTCCTGCGCAGCAGCAAACAGCCATTGCTACAATAATTTTTTTCATGTTCTTCTATGTTTTGCTTTACTTCTGCCAAATCAATTTGATGGAAAACTCATCGCCGCCCATGTTTTTTTTGGCTTCCTGGTAGTTTGCCATATTGGTACGTTGCACGGCGGCCGGATATTTAAACCTTCGAGGCATTTGGTTGTGGCTGATTTGTATGCCTTCTCCTACGGGAAGAACCGGATACCCCGTGCGGTTGTATTCGAACCATTGTTGATAGTCGCAGAAATACAAGGCCACGAACTTTTGATTCATGATACGCTCCAAGGAACCGTCGTATCGGGCTTGGGGATTATCGAAATAATCGGCGGGGAGTGTGGCGTTCCACTGTTCCACAGAAGCCTGTACACCTTTCTTGTAAGCGGTTTCAGCTTCTGTGGCACCTCCGGGGAGGATTCCTTTTTGGAACAATTCTGCCTTGATGAATTCCACTTCTGCGTACGACATCAAGGTAAGCTCCATAGGAGCCTTTGCCATGCTTTGGTTGGGGAGGGAAGCTGTTATGGCCGGTAGAGTCAGATAACCACTGGGAAGTCCCACGTAGGCTTTGGTACCGTCTTCCTGTTCCACTTGGGTGGCAAATACCGGCAGGCGCGGGTCATTCCAAAAGTTGAGCAGGTCGATGAAGAATTCAGATAAGTTGACGTATGAAGTGAAATCTTGAGGGCGTGCCATGGGTGCCTCTTCAGGGAATACCCCCGAGATGCCCAACATGGCAGCATCGTCATTAGATTCGAATACGGGATACGTAGCCGGATTATTGTACATTTCTTGTAATTCGGCTTGTGCGTTAAAACCTTCTGCATCCAAGAGCCGGGTCAAGGTACGCATGCGGAGCGAATTACAGAATTTCTGCCATTTCTTGATGCCTTCTCCGTCGGTAGTGCTGTAAAGCATGTCTCCGGAAGTGTTGTACACGAGTCCGCTTTCTGTGTCGAACAAACTGTTGGCCGTTTTCAGATTGTCGAGGATTTGCCGGTAGGCTTGTTCTTGCCGGTCGAACCGGGGAGCAAGAATACCTTGGTCGGCCGAACAGGCTTCCGACATGGGAATGTCACCGAAAGCATCGGCCAATATGCCGTACATCCAGCTTTGCAAGGTGAGGGATACAGCCTCGTAGTTCGGTTCTGGGGAAGCCAGTTGGGCATTGAGCCGTTGGATTTCTTTGGCATTGTTGATCCATTTGTAGTAGGTGTTCCATGTTCCGTCGCCCCGGGAGTCTGTCATGTTCCACCATCCGACCCCGCTTGTGCCGTTATTGCTTACGAGGCATTGCATCAAAGGAAATGTGTAGTCGTAATAGCGGTTCCAGTTATAAGTGCCCATGTCGTAAAGAATCGGGTCGAGCAGAGTGCCGGGATTCACCTTTTCCATACGTGTGGGGTCTGTATTCAGTTCATCGAAGTCGGTACATGACGAGCAGGCAAAGCCGCTTAATACCATTCCGAGTGTGATATTTCTTAAAAGATTCGTTCTTTTCATTGTTTTTGTTTTTTAGAAAGTAAGATTGAGGTTGAAGCCGAAAGTTCTTGTAGTAGGCAGCGAGCCTGTTTCTATACCGGATACCATGGAACTGCCATCCAAGGCTACGGATTCCGGGTCGAAGAGAGGATAGTCAGTGAAACACCACAGATTGCGTCCGTATACGGCTATCGAGGCTTTTGAGAATGGAGATTTTTCCAAGACTTTCTTAGGGAGTTCGTATTCCAATCGGATTTCTCTGATTTTCAAGAAAGAGGCATCGAACGAGTTGGTTTCTACATTGGCTCTCCGATAATACTCCTTATAAAAACTTTCGATAGTTACCACTTTCGTGTTGGGCGAGAACGTTCCGTCGTCATTCCGTACCACGCCCGGTGCTATCATGTACATTCCGCTTTGGGGCGTGTAGCCGGCGGCTGCAATGCGCGGGTCGTTGGCATCCATATAATACTCCGTGCCCGGAAGGCGTCCGTTCAGGGATTGTGTGAGTTTGCCTTGTTCCATCATTTTGTGGAATGACATGCTGTAGATTGTACCGCCTACTTGTCCGTCAAGCAGGATTCCTAATTTAAAGCCTTTATAAGAGAACTCATTATACCATCCGGCTTTCCAGTCGGCATAGGCTGTACCTACATATTCGATTTCGTCGGCTTGTTCGGGTAAGCCGTTGTCTCCGATAATCACGTTGCCCTCGGGGTCGCGTACCAGTTTGTAGCCCCATAAATCTCCTGTGGTACCTCCTACACGTCCGATGATGGATGCGGTTCCCACAGTGCTGATGACCTGGTTTTCGTCTGCTCCTTCAGCCAGTGAAAGTATTTTATTGTCATTCTTCGACCATGTGAGCGTCGTGTTCCATCGGAAGTCGCGTGTCAGGACCGGCGTGGCCGTGATTTCCAATTCATATCCCCTGTTACGGACGCAGCCGGAATTGATTGTGCCGCGGCTGTATCCTGTGGTCGGGTCGAGAGGAGCATCCAAAATTTGGTTTTTAGTGCGATTATAGTAAAACGAGAAGTCTACACCTATTCGATTGTCGAACATACGGAAGTCGAAGCCGGCCTCGTAGTTCGTCGAGATTTCAGGTTTAAAGTCTTGATTGTATAAAGTGGAAGCCACTTCGGCCGCCCCCGGAAAATTGCTGTTGTCGTAGTAAGCGGAGGTCTTATAAGGGTCGGTGTCGTTACCTACTTGGGCAAAAGAAGCCCTGAGCTTAAAGAAACTGACGGGGTCGGGCAGGGCAAATAATTCATTCATGACGGCACTGGCGCTGACCGAAGGATAGAAGAAAGAACGGTGGTTACGGGGAAGGGTAGACGACCAGTCGTTGCGTCCTGTCACATCGAGGAACAGTTTGGACTGCCAGGATAGGTTGGCGGTGAAATAAAGGCTGTTCAAAGCTTTCCGTCGGATGGTATTCACGACGTTCGGGTTAGAGATTCCGTTAGACAGCTTGTACACACCGGGGGTAATAAGTCCGTTGACGGAAGCCGACAGTAAGTCATAACGTTGTTGCATCATGTTGCCTCCTACGGAAGCATTGAGGTGGAATCCTCCGTCGTATGAATCATGATAGGTCAACAAGGCATCGCTATTCAATTCGTAGTCGAAAACGTTTTCTTTTTTAAAGAACCCGTTGCGGAATACCACGTCGCTGATGGGGCGATGCTGTTCGCGTTGGTCGGCCGAGAGTTGTATGCCGGAACGTATCATGAAGTCGAACTTGCTGCTTAGCTTCAGGTTGGCCGATACGGTAGAGACGACGTTATGCTTTTCCGAAGGGTTCTCTGCTTCATACAGCGTGACAAAGGGATTACCGATGTAGCTGCTGTAAGGCTGCAACTGTTCAAGTCCTTCCTGCCCTTTTTTCCACATGGGGCGCAACCAGTCCAGGTTCACGTTCGGATTCTGGAAGATGAGGAAGTAGGCAATGGAATTACTGTTGTATCCCAATGCGGGAGTGTTGTTGATTTTACGATAAGTATAGCTCGTTTTGAAGTTGACACGTAAAGCACGTGAGATTTGTTGGGCTGCCGATACCATGGCCGATACGCGTTGAAAGCCGGTATTGGGCAATATCCATTCGTTTTTGGTATGTGTGATAGAGGCTCTCAGGTTGCCCCGGTCTGATTTTCCGGTCAACGCTACGGAGTTGGTCAGTGTATAACCTGTTTGAAACAGGTCTTTCCGGTTGTCTTTGTAAGCCACCCAAGGAGTCGCAGCATCGGCACGGCCTTGGTTCTCCGGAGAGTATTGATAGAACATCTGTCCTTCGAAACGCGGACCGAATGCGCTGCTGGTTCCACCGGTACTGGGGGTCCCGTCCGGACCGGCACCGTATGAATAGTAATGTTGTCCGGCGTATGCCGTACCTTCCGCACCGATGTTTTTGGCTTGTCCTTGTCCGAATTCATATTGATAGTCGGGCCAGCGCATGACGTTATCCATACTGACGTGGGCACTATAAGAAACGCCAAGCCCCTTCTTGGCACCGGCTCCCGATTTGGTTGTTACCATGATTACGCCGTTTGCTGCGCGCGAACCGTACAAGGCTGTGGCACTGGCTCCTTTCAATACCTGGATACTTTCGATGTCTTCCGGATTCAAGTCTGAGAAACCATTGCCGTAGTCTACCGAGAGTTCGGCTGCATCGCCGGCTCCGTAGGCCATTCCCGGGTTGGTCATCGGGCTGCTCAGGGGAACACCGTCTACGACTACCAAAGCATTATTGCCATTCGCATTCAGTGAAACATCTCCTCGGACGGATATCCGGCTAGTACTTAGAGGTCCTCCGGAAGAGATGATGCTCAATCCGGCCACTTTTCCTGTCAGAGCCGACGACCAGTTAGCCGGCATTGTACCGGTGATTTGGCTGCCTTCCACTTTCGTCGTGGCGTATCCCAAGCCTTTCTCGTCGCGCTTGATGCCCAATGCGGTTACCACTACCTCATTGATTTCTTCCGCATCTTCCTCCAAATGAACTTGGAGGGCTTTATTGGAATATTCGATTTCTTGTGTCTTGAAACCTACATATTTCACCTCCAGGCGGTCCTTGGCTGTCAGCGTCCGTTTGCTTTCGAACGAAAACTTCCCGTCCAAGTCCGTGATGGCTCCTTCTTGGCTGTTCTTTACCTTGATAGTGGCGCCCATTAACGGTTCACCCTTTGTGTCCGTCACTTGACCTCTCACCAAGCTTTGAGCCTGTATGGCATGGGTCGTCAGGCTGCTGATAGCCAGGATTGCCATACTCTTGCTCAAATTCGTTAAAACTTTAGTTTCCATTTTTTTCTATTTGCTATATGTATTTGAGTCGTTTTCTAAATACACTGCAAAGGAACTAAAGTCTTTTTAAGACACTGTAACGTTCGTTTTAAATGTTGGTTGCAATGCTATGTCATTCCTGTTAATGAGAATAAAATCAGTCCTATATGACATTTGAAGAAGAAAAAGAGAAGTACGAGGAACTCCTTCCTGTACTTCTCTTTCTATTATAGGTTGTGTGTTTTGTCTTCCTTATTCCTTGTAGCCCGCTATTTCAGCTATCTTTTTAGGGATTTCCGTGTTGTCGATACGTCCGGTGAATTCTTCGGCACCGGCTCCTATGGCAAACACCGGAACATAGCCGTTGGAATGTCCTCCGCTTTGCCATCCTACCATAGCTTTCCGAGCCATGAGTTGCCGTGCTGTAGAGGCAATGATGTTTTCGCTTTCATACAAAGTCTTCGTGTCTTTGGCCACTCCTTCACAAAAATTCTCGTATGCTTTTTTGAGTTGCTCCGTTTCCCGTTCATCCAATGGTATTTGAGACCAAAATCCGAAGTTATCCTGTAACTGCTTGCGTACGAAATCCCACGTGAACTTTTTGCCCTCTTTCTGGTGTTGTGCGGCTATCATTTTACTGAAGGCTCCCGCACTTTGTTTTTGGTATTTCAGCAGGTCGGTACGCAGTTCGTACTTACCTGTTCCCAAAACAATCCCTCCGGTCTCGTGGTCGGCTGTGATGATAATCAGCGTTTCGTCAGGATGCTGTTCATAGAACTCGTATGCCACTTTGATGGCATTGTCCATGTCTATAACCTCTTTAAAAGCTGTTGCCGCATCGTTGCTGTGGCAAGCCCAGTCGATTTTTCCGCCTTCCACCATCAAGAAGAAACCGTCCGTATCCTTTTGGCTGAGGAAATGGATGGCTGCCCGAGTAATATCCTGTAAGGTAAGGTCATTCTTTTGACGGTCTATGGCGTAGGGGATACTGGTACGGTCTGCCTTGTTGGCCGTTTCGGTTTGCAACAGGAGCATTTTATCGGCTTTTTTTGCCTTTTTACGGTAGTCGGCATATCCGCGTGCGATGGTATAACCGGCCTCCCGGCATTGTGTGTACAAGTCCTTATTTCCGCTCAGTTCATTGTTTTCCGGTTGCAGGAAATCGGAACCGGCATAGAAATCGAACCCGGCTGCTATGAGGTCTTTGCCGATTTGATGATACATGTTCCGGTCTTTTACGTGGGCATAGAAAGATGCGGGAGTGGCATGATCCACGGATACGCTTGTAGTGACGCCCACGGCCTTCCCCTCTGATTTGGCCAAAGCGGCTATGCTATTGATGCGGGTGGTCAAGTCGGACTTGATGCCCAATGCTCCGTTTTTCGTTTTGTTTCCGGTAGCAAGGGCCGTTCCTCCGGCGGCAGAATCGGTTACCCCGTTCGTACCGGAATACGTCGTGACAAGCCCCACGTATGGAAATTGTGCAAAGCAGAGCGGTGATGTTCCGATACGCCCTTCCACGGCAGCCATATAGGTCTCCGTTCCGTTTACTTGGTTGACTCCCATTCCGTCACCGATAAAATAAAATACATACTTGGCTTTGCCCTCAGCCATTACGACCAGTGCCATACAAAGGACGGCATAAAGTGATAGTAGTCTTCTTCTCATGATGATATCAATGCTAATAGTTGATGAGCCAAAGTTACGGAAAAATCGGTCTGATGTTCAACAAAATCTAATATTTTCCGCTGCGGAACAGAGAAAAATATGGTGATGTGTCAAAAGTGCAACGAAATATAATTGCGTTAGGTTATATACGGCAATTGGATGAATAGAAAGCAAAGCATTAAACTTTTTTATCCTAAGTTTATTGTTTATTTTGAGGTTATGGGATATTTTTGCAACCAATTATTTAAATAATAAGCGTATGAAAGGAAGATTACTTTTTTTTAGCATGGCCATATTGTGTGGCGTTGTGACTGTAAATGCACAGTTGATTCGGAAGAAAGGAAAAGCTGCGCAAATGAAAGTGGGAACAGAGAATATCCTGAAGGCTCGTCCGGTTTTGGCTGTGGAAAGAGTGCAGCCTGCGTCGGCAGAGGAATATACTGTGTATAACGGAGAGGTTTCTGAGGAGCCGTATTATTGGTATGAGTATGACGCAAAGGGGCAGATTGTTTCTTCCTCTTCTGTATATACCATGAGTGGAGAGGTTGACTCTTTTTATGTTCAGAAATCCTCTTATGACTATTCTAAGGGATATCCGGTGTTATTGGACCAGTATCATTACCGGGAATCGGCCATAACGCATGAGAAAACCCCGTTTGAATATCGTCAACGTACTACGATGGAAGGAGGGGTACGTACGAAATTGGAGAACGAAAATTATGACATCATCGAGTTGGACCAGGCGGGGCGTGTGACACGGGCTGTGGAGGATGTCCGTGAATTCCGTATGGAGGACATCTATACCTGGAACGGTGAGGTTCCTTCTTCATGGAGGAATTTGTATGAAGAATATGGAGGTGGCGGAGAAGTCCTTTATAAGACAGAGATGAACGTGACCGATATAAAAGAGGTTTATGCTGCGGTTCCGTTTAATGCTTATGCTATTGATTTGACAGAAAATTTCGGGAGTGGTACGTGGATTTGTAATGCTACCGGAACCGTTACTGAGGACGGAGAGACATTTGACTTGGTGTTGACCGGAAGTGTGAGCGAGGACAAGAAAACGCTGACACAGACCATGAAAGCGGGAGACATATTGGATGATGTGGTTACGCTGACCTATACGGATGACAACGGTAGCTATGTGTTGGAAGACCGGGATAACTCTTACGGCGACCTTTTTATTATGAAAGAGACACATGTATTCAATGAAATGGGAGATGAGGTTGAAAATTCAAGGGAAGAAATTGGAAACGAAGGCGTAGAGTATTCTTCGAAAGAAAAGATGGAGTGGGAGTACGACGAGCAAGGCCGTCCGCTCAGCATGAAACGTTATATTGCAGACAGAGAAGGCAACTTTGAATTGAATTCCATTCTGAAGTTTACGAAATGGCATGACGGCTCTTCCGTTTCTTCGGCTGTGGCAGACGGAGAGGTTCTGGGGGCTACGCTTTATGCTTTGGATGGTGTGAAAGTTTGCGATTTGTCTGCGGAAGAAATTGCAGATGTAAAGGGGTACGTACAGAAGAGTGGCATTTATATCTTGGTGAAGAAAACGACTCGCGGTACAGTTACGGAAAAATTGATTATCAATCGTTAAGGAGTAATATTTGCCTCTTTTGAGAATATTCCTCGTGTGTCGTTTCGAGAGGGAGCGGCGCACGAGGGCTTTTTGTAAGTAAGAATATAGTTTTTTTAGCGTTTTAAGGTTATAAAGATTGTAGACATGGTAAAACAATGTACGATTTTGTTCGGCTGTCTGGCTTTGGGCGACTTCGTGGTGTGGGCCACGGGGGTAAAATTGCCGGGCAGCATTATCGGTATGCTTCTCCTGACCGCCTTCTTGCAGATGGGATGGGTAAAGCTGCGTTGGGTCAAGGGTATCTCAGATTTCTTAGTAAGCAACATGGGGTTCTTTTTCGTTCCGCCGGGAGTGGCCCTGATGCTTTATTTCGATGTGATTGCCGCTGAGTTCTGGCCGATTTTTACGGCCACGGTGGTCAGTACGGTATTGGTTCTAGTCGTCACGGGGCACGTGCATCAATGGGTAAGAAGACATGGAGTATTTAGAAAGTGATTTTTTCCTTATCGCGCTGACGTTCGGCGTGTATTTTCTGGCCAAACGTTTGCAGGCGCGTACAGGCTGGGTGGTGTTGAATCCCATATTGTTGGCCATATTGGTCTTGATAGGCTTCCTGAAAGTTACGGGTATTTCGTACGAGACGTATGCCGGGAGTGCTTCCATCATCGACTTCTGGCTCAAACCGGCCATTGTGGCTTTGGGTGTGCCTTTGTATCTGCAACTCAAGAGCATCCGGCGGCAACTGATGCCGGTGTTGGTTTCTCAGTTGGTCGGTTGTTTTGTCGGCATTGTTTCGGTGGTATTGACTGCCAAATGGATGGGAGCCTCCGATGATGTGATTATCTCCCTTGCGCCCAAGTCGGTCACGACTCCTATTGCGATGGCCGTGACGGAATCGTTAAACGGTATTCCTTCCCTGACGGCTGCCATTGTCGTGTTGGTCGGACTGTTCGGAGCGGTATGCGGGTTTAAGATTCTTCAGGTAGGGAGGGTGAAAAGCCCTATCGCCCAAAGCCTGAGCATGGGCACGGCTTCGCACGCCGTCGGGACATCGCGTGCCATGGAATACGGGCGTATTTATGGGGCGTATGCCAGCTTAGGATTGATTCTGAACGGGTTGTTGACGGCTCTTTTTACGCCTTTGATGTTGCATTTATTAGGTATTGTTTAAGAGGAGATAAAGTGAGCCGGTTCGATTCACATGGTTCGAACCGGCTCATCACAAAACATTGTATTAACTTAAACAAGAAGTTACTTGACTATCACTTTCACTGACTTCTTGGTGCCGTCGCTCATCAAATCCTGACGAATATAGATACCGCGTTGTTTCGGCTCATCTACACGTACGCCGTTGATGGTATACCATGCTGTGCTTACTACGTTTGCCTTGCCGTCGGTAACAGCATCTTCTATGGCAGAAGTGAAGTCTCCCGGTTTGTTAGCATCTCCGTCACCGTAATAATAGAGGCGGAAATTGTCAAAGATAGCCCAGTCGTTAGGAATTACTTCTTTTTTGCTGACTCCGATGGTGACAGGTTGCCCGTTCTCCGATACGTAGAATGAGAAGTTACCTTCGTACAATCCTTCGTCGAATGCAGCTTTCGTCCCGTTCACATTGTTCACCACAAAGTGGTAAAGTTTGTCTGATTCAGGGAAGAGGCTGTCAGCCAATGCGAAATCACCGCCATCATACTTGTATTCGTTTACGTGGTCGAAAATGGAAGCCAGTTCTTTGCTCCATTTACCATCACCGGCCTCTACATAGACTTTCGCATTCCGGGCATCCGTGCTGTCGCGGTGTGCAACGGCGGCTTCCACTGCTCCTCCGGCTCTGTAAAAGCCGTTATAAACCAAACGGTAGTATCCCTTGGGTAAGGCATACAGTACTTGGTGGATGTCTGCATCGCCCTTGCCCACGTAGAACTCATAGTTCTGTGCACCGGTCGCGTTGGCGTTGTTGCCTTCCGTGGTCACCCATCCCTTGATGGAGGAGAGTTCCTTGGAGGGGTCGTTCGGGTCGGGAACGGAGAAACTCGGGCTTTGTATCATTGCGGTGACATCGGCTGGCGCGTTGATGCTAGCTCCGGTGAAGTCGATGTCCGTGCTTACCATCGTGGCGTAAGCCTTGTCGATTTTCACGGTGGCATCTTCAATCCATTTTATGGATTCCAGGCTTTGTGCCAGTGCCGGTTCCATTTCATCCAACAATAGGTCTTGGAATTTACCGTATTCTGCTTTGGACGAGTATGGGTCGTATACGCCCGTGTCGAAGTTGTTGATATGCTCTGTTACCAATGTCTCGAACGCGGAAGCTGCTGACATGGCATCATGTCCGCCCTTGATGGCAGCGTTCAAAGCTTCGTTTTGTGCTTTGTAGGTTTCGAGGGTCAAGCCTTCAGCTATGGCATTGTTGGCAGCTTCGATGGCTGCGCCCAGTGTTTGTTTGGCTTCTTCTGTGGTCAGGGCTTCTTCGTTGTTAAGCAAATCAGTGGCTTCTGCAATCAGGGCGTTGATGGTAGAAACGGCACCGCTCATGTCATCAGCTCCGGCGTATTTGATTTGGAAGTTGTCAAACAAAGCCCAATATCCGGCTAATCCGGCCTGTGGAATGGTTATTCCCACACGGAGTTTCCCGTCATCTTCCACATAACATTTGAAAGAGAGCTTATAAGCATCGGGGTTGGCTTCCATGATGGCTGCAGCACTGGCCATGCCATTGGGAGTCCACTTTCCTTCAAGTTCCGCTCCACCGGCTGTCAACTGCTCGCAATTGTTCACGGTATTGGTGTCTTGTACGCATTCAAACGGGTGGCATAGCTTGGCTTTTGTGTTGTTGCCGAAAGCATAAGCCAAAATGTCATTCGTGGTATCGCCTTCCAGGCCCCATGCGGATGCGCAGGTGCCATTCCATGTCGGGCGGTAGAACCCTTGCAAAGTGACTTCATACGTGCCATTGGGCAAGCCCTCCAACTCCTGGTATACGTCACAAACCGTTTGATAAACTTCACCCATGTTATAGCCATAGTTGAACTTGTTGTCACCAGACACGAAGTCGTATTTCCACCCGTCCTTGCTGCCCGTAAAACCGGGATTATTCATTATCCCAGTCACATTGTCGGTATCCCCATTTAGTAAGGCCTTCTTTATTCCCGACATCCAAATCCGGTCGGCGCGCGGTTGTATGCTGTCTACTTCGGCGGGATTGAATGTCCTGCCATCCCGTGCCGTTTCCAAATCTATGAGGAATTGCTCGTAATCGGGGAGGTCTAAATCTACATATACTCCGTTGTCCCATGCATTTGACAAATCCAAAATTTTCTGGTTCAAGGTCTTGTAGGCGTTCACATCAGCAGTCAGCGTGTCCATGCCGGTTTGTACCGTAGTGAGTAACATGCCCAAGGTCTTGTCATCGACTTCCGGGTTGGAGGCCGCATCTTTAGCGGCTTGGAGCATCTTGGTGAACTTTTCCTCTCCGGCTATTGAGTATTTTTCTTGGTTGGTGTCATATTTTGCTTTTAGTTCTTCGGCTTTGGTGATGACCTTGTTCAGTTCTTCTGCCATGCCGCCTTCGACCAGACCCAGATATTCGAGCTTGAAATTGTCCACGCCCACCCAGTTGCAGTTTGTGTTGACGGTCTTGAAGCCTATCTTGATAGAGCCTTCCAGAGCGAAGAATTCCAAGATTACATTGCGCGGAGAAGGAATGCCTTCAGCAGGGGCTTCAGTACCTCTGATTCCACCGAATTCGATGGTGTGTGCTTCGGCACGGTATTCCGTCCCGTTGTTCTCGGCAAAGACGTAGACCCCATGGGGCACGGTATTTTGCCAGTCGCCTTGCCAGTATCCGATGGTGTTGGCCGTGAGGCGGTATTTTCCCACAGGCATGTTTTCCAAAGTTTGGGAGATATCCATCGGATTGCCCGAAAGGTTGCCGTTGTTGGCAGAAGTCACCCATTTTTCGGAGAAGTGATCCATTTTGTATTTGTTGTCGGCAGTCTCGTAGCTCGTTCCGCTTTGATGTCCGATGCTTCCCACTACATTCCAACCGTTGTTCCCGTCAGCAAACGAATTATTAGCGATGGCGTTAGTGAATTCTACGGGTTTGTCCGGTGTGGCTTCCGAACTCTTCCAGTTTACGATGTCTTGCTTTAAGGCTTTGGCTGCTTCTTCGACTTCTTCAGCCGTGGCGTTAGCCTTATTATAAATCTCGGCATACTTTGCATAATCGCTGAATCCGGCCTCGTCAGCGGCATTCAGTTGAGTTTGCAATTCTTTCTTGGCTTTATAGACCGTATATACCTCGGAATCCACGAACTTCCAATCCAAGCTGGCAGTTTCATGTCCGGAAGTGGATGTGTCGATGGACGGGGACACTTCAAGCTTTCCTTCGTCTATTCCCATGTAGGCATTGGCGTACAAGCCGTCGTTTGCTTCCGTGCCATAAAGCTTGTCTTCATCTATCATCTTTATGCGGTAGACCTTGTTGGCCTTGTCCTGTGCCACAATCTTCCATAAGATATGTCCCTGTTTGTTGTGGTCTACCCAAATGCTGGCGGCTGCATCGTTGAACAACTCATGGAAACCTCCGTTGGAGGGAGCTTTCATCATACTTAAGCGCCAACCGTAGGCTTCCGAGTATTCAGGGTCACTCTCCGCACGGCGGCTCAATTCATAGTCTTGCCCGTAACTTAGGGTTACTTCTTGTCCATCGTCTGCTACTACAAGACGTGTGCCGTGTGGTTGTCCGGCGGCCATGAACTTTTGTGTGGCTACGTGGTAGATGTAGAACACCCCGCCTCCGGTACCATCGGTAGCTAAGTTCGGTTCTGTGAATTGTAGTACGGGATCATCCCATGCGGCCCACAAGGGAAGTGTTGACGAAGTCGCACCGCAAAGTGCCATTAAGGCAAGTAATCTGTTTTTCATTTTGGACAGAAATTAAGTTAATAATATCAATATTCTCTATTTCCTTCCGGAAACGGTGTCAAATATACGATAATCCCGTTTACCCCCCCCGTTTTTGCAAACTTTTGTATTTTTTTGCATTGAGCGTATTCCACGAATAGTTCCCGCTCCATAAACGGAACCGTCCCGGAAAACAAGGGAACTGTTTTCCGGGACGGTTTAGGGTGTGGCCGTGCGCATCCACGTTAAGGATGCCGTACCGTAAATTTCCTGCTGTCGTTCGCCTGTCCGCACCGGGCTTTCAGGATATACATGCCGTCAGGAAGTCCGCTGACATCGAATGAAGTCGTGGCTCCGTTCGTGCCTCTTTGGGTAAGTTGCATGTTGCCTTGCAGGTCGTAAATGTGGAAGTCCACTCTTTCCGGACCGTTGTCCAACAAGTAACGCACGTCGAGGCGGCGGTCGGCAGGCAACGGACCTACGTCGAACGCGCCTGGCTCGTCTTTCGGCGTGCCGCAGATACGGGTGGTGCCGTCTGCGAGCTTCTTGATGTCTTCAGCACTTAAAGCATAATCGTATATACGGAAGTCGTCGATACTGCCGTTGAACAACGGGTCGGCTGCAGACTGGCTGCGCCCGATGTAGTTCAGCAACGGGTGGAAGTCGGAAGGGCGCAGGGTGATGTCTTTCGAAGAGGCCATGAGTTCCCCGTTCAAATAGAGGCGTACTTCCTCTTTGTCCATCGTGACGGCCAGATGTATCCATTCTTTGCGGTAAGTTGTGATTCGTTCACCGTCCAGTTGCTGTTCGTCCCCGTCGTTTTTGATGGCAAACCGTATCCGCCCGTCATCCGAACGCACGGTGAGGAACATATATTCGTTTTCCCCGTTCCCGAAGTCAAACACGCGCTGCCAACTGTTGCCGCCTTGCCAGTACACCCAGGTTGAAATGGTGGTTTCCGCATGGTCGGCCACGTTGGTCGGCAGTTGCACGTACTGGTCGGAACCATTCAACGCCAAAGCGTATCGTCCGGATTTTCCTTCGGTATACACACCTTCTTCCGGCATGGCTCCATGGCGGATGTTAAGGGTCGTGTCGTGGAGGTTTTCTTCAAATTCATAGCGTGCAACGAGGGCGTCCGTCGGAGCTACGCTTGCGCTTGCGGTCAAGGATGCCGGGGAAGTGTTCACCGAAGCATCCACCGTCTTGACGGTGTAATAATATGTCTTTCCCTCTTCGGCTTTGTTGTCCACGAAAGCCGTGTCTGTCACGTATCGTGCGATGATTTCATAATCCTCCTCCGGATTTTCCGAACGCAGCACGGTGTAGGTCGGGTCTGTGGCATCAGCCTTGTTCCATGTCAGTAGTACGGAAGAAGCGCGGCTTTCGGCTTTCAGGCCGGTGGGAGCGTCGATGTCGCGGATGCGCGGACGGACGCCTGTCGGGATGAAGCGCCAGAGTTGAGCTGCGCTTTCTTCGTCCGGTTCGGCCTGTACGATTTTGCTTCCCGATGTCTTGAGGCACAGCGAACTGTTGCGGTTTCGGATGCGGAACCATCCGTCGCCGGCATATTCCAAATACCATTGTTGGTTAGTGCCCTTGTTGTTTTGGTAAAGTATGATTTCCGTACCGTCGTCCATTGACCAATTCAGTACGTCTAGCGTCTGGTTTGAAACGCCCGAAAGAATCTGGTGGTAACTGAACGCACCTCCGATGCGGGCGTCTACCGGATTCACGTGCCATTGCAACGACTTCTTTCCTGTGGAATAAGTGGACGAGGTGAGGGAACCGTTGTCGTTGTCCAACAGTTTCCGGTTGCTTTTGTTGACTAATGCGTAGGTGCCGTCCACCACGGGTTGCACGTCGTCGCCCCACGTGATGTTCACCACGGTTTCGGCATTGGTCTGCCCGTCCTGATAACTTCCCGGTGCCCCGCCCGGAAGCTCCATGATGTATTCCCGTTGCGGCCCGTGCCCGTCGAAGAATACGTCGCGTTCTTTCGAAAGGAAACGGTAGGAGGTGGTAGCGGCCTGCCGTTCGGATGTGCCGCCGAAAGCTTGCACCTTGCCGTCCGGTGCACGGTAGACCGAGGCGGCTGTCCAGTTGGGGCGGTGTTCCGCGTAGGCTAACCGTTCGCCATGGCTTGCCTTGCAGAACTCGCCACGTGTGTATTCAGCCCATCCCCACCATATTCCGGTCTGCATGCCGTATTCCAGTCCCACCATGGCTTCCATAACGTTGTGCATCTCGTCGGCCGTGGCGTGCTTGCCGTCTTCCCTTACGGTAGTGAAGAATTGGGCGAAATTGTCGAAACTTCCGGCCAGCTGGTGGGTATTGCCTTCATCCAACTGGTCTTTGAGCGAATTGTACCAAGGCAGGGCTTCATCGCAGTTCAGCGTGTTGCCGCCGCAGATGCGGATGCCGTCGAAACGGGGATTCTTGCGAAGCTCTTCCGCTATTTGGCGGAAACCGTTTTTCCGCAGGGTGGTGTTGAGTATTCCGTCTTGGCTTCCCGGTATCCATTGGTTCCATCCGTAATCCGGTTCGTTGAACGGAGCCACCGACACCACGTCATAGCCTGCTTCTTGGTAATACTTCGTAGAAACATCAATGAGTTGTGCCCATGCTTCGGCATTGGTTTCATACCATGGGTCTACGTGCGGGTGGTCGCAGTTCAGCATTAGCTTTACGTCGGGCTTCACCCACTTCAGCATGGCGATGCGGGCTTCTATGGTGTCTTTTTGTTCCTGTTGCAGGTCGCCGTCTGTCAGGGCGTACGTGGGTTGGAAAGAGGTCCTGACCACTTCCAAGTTGTCTTTGCCCATGAAAGCGGCACTGCGTCGCAGGTTGTTTTCATCGAACCATGCGATGTCCGCACCCCATTCCACGTCGTGTACGATTCCTTTGTCAGAAAGCTTGAAAGGGACTGTACGGTCAGCTGTGGGCTGGGGCGTCAAGTTGCTGCTTGAACTGAAACTTTGGGCAAACATGGGTTGGGTGACGAACCCCACCGTCATGATTGAAATCAGGTGTAATGTTGGGCTTTTCATGTGATATGAATGATTTGTTTTCTCTGCAAAGAAAAAGAAATTAGGCGATTTGGCCAAGGAAAGATGCAAGATAATTATCCGGAAAGGGGCAGGCTGTCAGGATAAGCACACTTCATGGGATGGTTCTGCGCCAAACGTTTTTTCGATTGCCACAGAACGGAAAATCGTTTGGCGCAGAATGAAAAATCAATCTAAGCCAAACGATTTTATGTTTGTTAGGTTTTGATATACAGTAATTTATAAGAATAATATTCTTATGTTTGTTGTCAAATTATTTTTTGATGACCTTTTTACTGTATTTTTCCTCCGGTGTGTCCACGCTTACCACATAGATGCCGGGAGTCCAACCGGATGTGTCGATGCTTCCTCCATGTCCCTTGTTATAGAGGATTTGCCCGTCGCAGGCCATGACTGTGGCTTGGCAGATGGTGGCATCACAACTGATGTGCAAACGGTCCTGGAAAGGATTGGGATAGGCTCGGAATCCCATGGTGGAATGTTCCTCCACGTGGTCGGGGGTGCCTTCTTCCGTGTCGAACTGGTAGGTGCCCGATTGCAGTTCTATCACGGCCTTTCCGTCTATTATGCCTTTGAAGTCCACGCCTTCTGCTTCTTTCAGGTCTTTTCCGCTTTCAGTGATGTCGTCTGTCTTTTCCATTAGAGGCAGATAGAGTGTGGCTGTAGTGTTGGCCGGTATGGTAGCCGTATAGCTGATGCGTCCGTCCTCTTTGTATTGCCATTCACTGCTGATGCGCCCGTATCCGGACAGATGAGATGCTTTGGCCTGCGTGATGCGTTTTTGTCCGGTGGGGAATGCTGTCCTGAAGTCCGGAGTGGGTTGCAGGATGATGTGTTTGAATCCGGGTTGTGTTTCGTCTGCCTCGATGCCGCCCACGTAACGGAACATCCATTCCGACACCACACCGTAGGAGTAATGGTTGAAGGAGTTCATGATCCACGGGTGCTTGTTGAACCCGCCTTCCTTGGTGTAGGAATCCCAGCGTTCCCAGATAGTTGTGGCTCCTTGGTCTACGCTGTACAGCCACGATGGGTTCTCGCGTTGCAGCAGCAGGTCGTAGGCCAAGTCGTCCATGCCTTCCGCGCTGAGCGTCTGGTTCAGGATGCTCGTGCCAAGGAATCCGGTGCTCAGTTTGTAACCGTTGTCCGTAATTTTCTTGCGCAACGCCTCTCGTGCCTTTTCTCTGGCAGATTCGGGCAGCAAACCGAACTTCAGCGCCATCAGGTAGGAGGCTTGCGTGGATATGTTGGGCAGGCCGTCGGAATTGAGATATCTGCGTTGGAATTCTTCCTTGATGTTTTCGTAGAGAGTGCTGTATTTCAGTGAATCCAAATAGAAACGGTCGGTCTGTGCCTCGCTCAGCACTCCTGAAATCTTGCTCATCAGTTGGGCCACGTAGGCATAATAGCATACGCTGACGTAGCGTCCGTCCGTGGTCTCGTAAGAGAGCCAGTCGCCTGTGGCCGTACCGGCACCGTTGTATTTGAAGCCCCCTCCGCTTTGTGTGGAGAGCCAGTCCATGTAGAGGCTCATGGAAGCATAGCTTTCGCTCAGTACACTTTGGTCGTCGGTCATGAGATAGACGGTCCAAGGTACGATGACCCCGGCATCGGCCCATCCTGAGTTGCCGAAGCCCCAGAAGTTGCAGAACGGTGCGATTTCCGGATATGCTCCGTCTTCGCGCTGGCTTTGGCGCAGGTCGTTCAGCCATTTGCGGTAGAAGGCCCGTGTGTCCGTGTTATAGGAAGCCGCGCGTGCGAACACTTGTGTGTCGCCCGTCCAGCCGAGGCGTTCGTCGCGCTGCGGGCAATCGGTGGGCACGCTCAGGAAGTTGTCGCGCTGGCTCCAGATGATGTTGCTGTAAAGTTGGTTTATGTCCGGATGGCTGGTTTCAAAAGTAGCTAGTTCTTCGAGGTCGGAACCGACGGATTCTCCCGTAAGTTTGCTGATTTCCACATCCGAGGTAGTCGTCACTTCGCAATAACGGAAGCCGAAGAACGTAGTGGAGGGGTGGAAAGTCTCTCCCTCTTCTGTCCCTTTCAGCGTGTAGTGGAGTGTGGCTTCCGCCGTGCGCAAGTTGTAAGTGTAGAGGCTTCCGCCCGGTCCATCGTTGGCCCGGTCTGCCGCTCCTGTGTCGTTCAGCATTTCCCCGAACTTGAAGCGGAGTTTCGTGCCGCGTTGTCCTTTGGCGGTGAAACGGATCCATCCGGTCATGTTCTGCCCCAGGTCGAAAAGGGCGGTTTCACCGGCTTTCAGCCGGAGGGTTTCCGTGCCTTCCAATGTACGGACCACGTTGACGGTGCCGTAAGTGGTGCCGGAGGCTTTCGTGCCTTCATATACGGTGATGGTCTGGGGCGTGCGGCGCAAGAAGTCGCGCACCTTGACCGTGGGGCCGCGGAAGGCTGTGATTTCTCCGTTGAATTCTGTGTTTTCAGTTGTGGCGAACCATTGTGAGGCATCATATCCGGGAGTGCTCCAGTCGATTTCGCGTCGTGCGTCATACGTCTCGCCGTTGTAGATGTCTCCTGAAATGACAGGGCCGCAGTAAGAACAGCTCCAGTCTGTTCCGGTTACGATGTTTTCTATCGTGCCGTCTTCGTATTCAAGCCTTAGTTTGGCGATGAATCCGAGCGAGGGAGAACCGTACATGCCATGTGCGATGGCTCCGCCCCACCAGCCGTTGCTCACTTGTGCGCCGACTGCGTTTTCGCCTTCTTGTATAAGAGGGGTCACATCGTAGGTCATGTAGTTGATTTCTTTTCTGTAGTCGGTCCAACCCGGTTTCAGTTCATCATACATGGCCGTACCGTCTTGTCCGACGCGCTTCCCGTTAATGAACAAGTCGAATATTCCAAGGGCGGATGCATAGATTTTAGCCGATTTCACCGCGCTTTTTGCCGTGAAAGCCTTGCGAAAAAGAGGGATGCCTTTTTCTGTACCGGTCTGCATGGCACAAGTCTCTTCGTAAGTGGAGTGTACGCACAGCATTTTGCTTCCTTCCTTCGTCATTACGGTACCGTCACTGAATGCCATTCCGGCTCCCTCAAAATCCTCGGAAAAGGTCACAGTGCCTTGCGTACCGTCCTCTTCATCGTAAGTGGTCACTTTGATATTGTCATAATACGCCATCTCGTCCATGGTCAAGTCGTGGTAGGTGCGGAAGCCGATCAGTCCGTTTTTCAACCGGCCGGACGTGTCGGTATAGGTGTCCACAAGTGTCCCGTCGATATGGGTCTCCACGGTCGTACCTTTCACCTTGAGGGTCAGATGATGGAGCGAGCCGGTGAGTTCTGCCTTGGTGAAGAACTTGCCTAAATCAGCATCGCTGGAGCTGAATGCACCGTTTATTTTCACGTGGCGGCGCAAGAACGGTGTTCCTTTGTCGCGCACATTGATGCCCCACAGGTGGAAATTGTCCGTGTCGTAGCCTGAAAAGATTATACCTGCGTTGTCGCGTTCGATGAGGAAATCCAAATCGAGTACATATACCACTGGAGTGTTCATGGGATTGTACCAGGAATAGGAGGCTTCGATGAACAGGCGTCCGTCCTTGATTTGCCCGGCGGTAAAAGGATTGTTTTCGTCCGAGAAGTCTTCTTGGAGCAAGACTTCCGGTTTTTCCCCATCCAAGCCGGTTACGGTGAAGTTGTCGAAATAAGCCCGTTCCGTATCATTGTAATTGTTTAGGGCGCGGTCCTGGCGGATGCCTACCGTTCCGTATCCGTAATCCTCACCGTCGGGATTCGTCCGGGTGTCAATCAATACGTCGTCGATGTACGTACGCGCCACGTCACCGTCCACTTCGATGCGCAGATGGTAGGACTTATGCAGTTGCACGTCGATGAACGGGCGAAGATCTGTCTCTGCCAGACAGGTCGCATCCGCGAGGTCGGGGCCACGCCAGATGTGCGGGCGGAAACGGGGATAACCGGCTTCGAGGTTCACTTGCCACATATAGTAATGGCTGTGTTCGGCATTCGAGGCAAAGATGATTCCTGCGGAAAGGTTGTCGATTTCGAAATCCGTTTCTATGGAATAGTGCGTGATGGTGTTTTCGGATGTAGCCAGTGGCGTGTCGGTCGCTTTGATCCAACGTGCACCGTCCCACCCGCTGCCGAGCAGTCCGGTTTCAAAATATGCTTCTTCGGACGAAGTAGATTCACGTCCTTTGTTGTCCCATACGGTCACAGTCCAATAGTAACGGGTAGAAGGAGACAATGGGTTGCCGTCATAAGGCACGTCTATCTGGCGATCGGATTCGATTCGGCCGGAGGTCCATACCTGTTCGCTGTGGGCGGCATCGGTGAATACGGAGATTTCATAGGCAGTTTGTCGGATGCCCCGTTCATTGTCTGCGTCCATCATCCAACTGAACATAGGTTTTTCCACATCGATACCTACAGGGTTTTTCACGGCTTCCGTACGTAGTCTTTCCACTTCCATGGCATAAGAGGAAAAGGGAGACAATAGCCCGACGGCACACCAAAGGGCGGTGCGGCGGAGCAAGGAAAAAGGGAATCTCTGATGAACCGGACGGGTATGTTCCGGCAGGAAAATGCCGGAGGTTGTCCGGCTTTTGTTTCTGTTCTGTATCATGTTATGACAATGTATAAGATGTTTTCGGATGCAAAGCTAAAGGAAACCGGATGGATGAGGGTGTAACAGATTGCCAAAAGGGTGGAAAATCGCGGCAAGGCGTATTTTTCAAGGGAGATACGCACTTGTCATGCCCGATTTCCCATGTCCGGCCTGTCTTGGAACTGTCTGGGCGTTTGGCCGTATTCCTCCTTGAAGCATTTGGCAAAATACTTCGGGTCGTTGAAGCCTACGGCATAGGCCACTTCGGACACGGTCATGTCGGTTTGCCGTAGCAGGCGGCAAGCCGACCGGAGACGGATATTCTTTACGAAATCCATCGGGGTAAGCCCGGTCATGGCTTTGAGTTTGCGGTTCATGGTTGATTTGGACAGCTTGGATTCTGCGGCGAGGCTGTCCAGATTGAAGTCGCTGTCCGTGAAATGGCTTTCTACGGTCTTCACCATGTTTTCCAGAAAGATCTTGTCCCGGTTCTGGTAAGGTAGGACATCGCAGTCTGTATCCGGTGTGTGAAGGAACTGTCGGCTGCGTTGGCGGTATTGCAGGAGCAGGTTGTCGATGCGAGCGGTGAGTACGTGAATGTCAAAGGGCTTGGTCAAGTAACCGTCTGCTCCGGCTTCGTAACAGGCCGCATGGGTGTCGTCCGTGGCTTGTGCCGTGAGGATGATGACGGGAATATGGCTGGTGGACAGGTCGTTCTTTACCTTCCGGCAGAGTGTCAGTCCGTCTGTGTCTGGCATCTTCAGGTCGCACACCATCAGGTCTATATTTTGGTCTTGGAGCCGAGAGAGTGTCTGTCTTGCGTCGTGGGCTGTTATGATGTGGTAGCGTTGTCCGATTAAACGTCCGATGGAATCGGTGATTTCAGCGTTGTCGTCCACGATAAGTATGGTCGGACACAGCCTTGCGGACGGAGAATGTGCGGATCCGTCGGCTGACGGTCGTGTTGTATCGCTATCCGGATGGTTCACCATCGGTGGCTGGCAGATTTCTTCCGGCCGGTAGGCTGTTTCTTCTAACGGCAGATCGATGGTAAAACGGCTGCCTTTGCCTGGTGTGCTTTGCAACTCCAATGTGCCGTGGTGCAGGCAGACTAATTCTCGTGTCAGGGACAGCCCGATGCCATTCGATTCGGTTCCGTTGGCTTGAGGGGCGCGGTAGAATCGGGTAAATACTTTGGTTTGTTCTTGGGCGGAGATACCGGTACCTTCATCCCATACTTCTAACCGTAAATGTTTGCCATCGTCTTTCTTTGCAGTACGTAGCCGTATGCCGACGTTATGGTGGGATGGTGTGTACTTGACGGCATTGGAAAGAAGATTGAATACCATTTCTTCCAATTTGTCCGCATCGTAGAAACCGTAAATTTCCTCAGGGAAGATGTCCAGGTTAAAGTCAATCTCTTTTTTGCGAGCCAATAATGTGAAGTCTGTTTGTGCAATGTGGCGTATAAAAGCCGCCACATCACCGTAGCTTGCCTGCAAGGACAGGCTTTTCTGTTCGGCTTTCCGGAAGTCGAGTACTTGACGGATGAGCCTTTTCAGGCGGAGGATATTGTCGCGCAGGCCACGGGTTATAGGGGAACCGGAGGGGCTGTTTTGTTCGATTTCATCGGTCAGGCAGGACAGGACGGTGAGCGGAGTGAGCAGTTCGTGGGAAACGTTGGTAAAGTATTCCAACTTTGTCCGGGCGATTTCTTCGCGTAACAGTTGTGCGTTTTTTTTGTGCAGATGTTTGGCATAAAGGCGGAAACCGCATACGCACAAGAGAAGAAACATGACGGTATAGGCTGTATAAGCTGCCCAGGTTTCAAACCATCGGGGGCGTTTGACAACGGTGTAAGTGGTACTTGGGCCTGTTGTGTGCCCGTTTTCGTCCATACCCCAAACCTCTAATGTATAAGTTCCTTTAGGCAGGCGGTCGTAGAAAGCCGTGTGTACACCGGCTCTGAGTTGTATGGGTTTCCGGTCCAGGTCGGCAAGCCGGTATGCCATGCGGATGTTTCCGGAAGAAGAATATGTAAGGGAGGAAAAACGGAATTCGATGCGGGAGGCTTCCGGTGGCAAGACAATCAGCCCGTCGTTCCATGAAAATCCTTCGCAAGGGTCGGTCTGCATGCTTCTGTCTTCGATACGTAAGTCCGTGAGGAATATCTTGTCCGGCTTTACTTCCGGTTGCGGTTTGTCGGTATGTATGGTGATGAATCCTCCGTGGCCTCCGGCGTATAACAGTTTTTTATGTCCTGTACACGACGCGTTGTTACGGAAGGCAAATACGGGAACATGCTTGTCTTGTGTGTTGTAAGTATGTCGGGTACGCTTCTCTGGGTTATACCGGATGACGGCACTCGGCGTGACAAGCCATAAGTCTTTACCGATGGCTTCCAAATGGAGCACCGGTGACATGTCAGGCAAACCGGACAAGGTGTGGTCCGACCATTTGGAAGCCTTTGGATAGAAACTGTAGAGGCAGCCCAGTTCCGTAGCCATCCAGATGTGTCCGGTGCTGTCGCAGCAAAGGTGCCGGATGCGGTCGTGCGGGGACAAGGGTAGTTTATAGCGGGTTGTGGGGCGGATTCCTGTGGGATAGGTATGCATGCAAGAGAGCCTGCCGGTAGCATCGCTTATCCATAGCCGGCCTTGTTGGTCTTCGCAAAGGGCATTGACGTTTCCGGGGAGGTTTGTGACTGCGGCGAGAGGATGGCCGTCCGGTTTGAATACGAACAGTTTCCTTTCTGTCATGACCCATAAACGGCCTGCCGGGTCTTCAAGTATTCCGGTGACATGGCCGGTTTCTGCCCCGTCGTGGGCTAAAAGCAGCGTATCGGTGAAGCGAATGTCCATACCCTGACGTTGTGCCCGGAACACGGTCGGGACAAAAGCCGAGGCGATCCATACCGTGTTGGGAAACCGGGAACGGGCGATGAGATTGACTTCCACATTCCTTTTTTGGGAATAGGGATGGAGGTTGTAGGTCCCGCTATCCGGGGCGTACAGCCCGATGCCGTTGCGTTCTTGATTGAACCATAGTACACCGCCCTCATCTTCGTACATGCAGTTGATGTTGGTATCAAATCCTAATGTTTCTTTGATGAAAGGCAAACTGTGCCCCGATAGCTCTTCCGGACAGAAAGATATATGGTAGCCTGCGTCGAATGCTCCTAACCAAAGGTCTCCTTCCCGGTCTCTCAATAGAGTGGAAAACATCCGGTTGCGGTCGAAAGGGACAGATGCGGACGAGAAATGCAATATGCCGTCTGTGGGACGGTTGAATATGTGCAAAGCATTATAGGAAAGCATCCAGAGTTGTCCGTTGTGCCCGTCTTGTTCTATATCGAAGAAAATGTCGTCTGCCACGTCCTGATGTTCGTACATGTCCGCGCCGTTCCGTTCGGGATAAAAACGGAAAAGCCCGTCGCCCCATGTGCCTAACCAATAATGTTCGTCGCGATCTTGAAACAAGACAAAAGGTATGTTGGCGTTTCCTATGGCCGGATAGCCGGTGAAATGGTCTTTTTCAGCATCCCATCGGAACAAACCTTTGCCCCAGGTCAATATCCATAAATGTTGGGCGTGGTCTTCATAGATGGAGGTGACGGCGGCTTTCAGGTCATATCGTCGAAGGATATGCAATTGTTCGTCGCATCGGTACAAGGCTTGTGCCGTGGCAATCCATAACTGCTGTTTTTTGTCAGTGTACACATATTTGATTTCCGTATGACAGAACGCTCCATTCAGGACGGGCATCCATTTCCATGTTTGTTTGTCGAACAGGTTCAGTCCGTTTTGTGTACCGATGAATACGCGGTGTTCCGTGTCGGTAATCAACGTAATGGAGTTGTCCGTCAGTAGGTCGGGATGTAAGGGGTCAGATTTGAACACTATGGTTTCGTATCCGTCATAACGTGCTACACCATGGGTTGTGCCAATCCATATCATGCCTTCGCGGTCTTGATGAAGGGAAGTGGTTTCTCTTGAGGGAAACGAAGAGGCAAACGGAAGGGGCGTGGCCGAGTAATCCCGTGCGTGCAGGGTAAAGAACGAAAGGAACAATCCGGACCACAGGAGCGTGAGGAATATGGAATCGCGGCTTTTCATGCGGGTGTATTTTTCACAAAGTTACGAAAAATGGAGGATAATGGCATGGATTTGGAAATATGAATTTGAGACTGTGATTAAGTAAGTTATGGGGAATGCTGTGCTATACCCTTCATGGAGAGGTGGATGGGGTATGGAAGGTCTCAGCTGTTGCCGTCACCGGCCGGGAGCGATAGAGAAAAACGAACCCCGGTTTCCGATGCTTGTTTGGGGTTGGAAACAGGGGCTCGTGTGTGTATGTTTATCGGTGCGTTACCGGACGATGACTTTTTGCCGGTC
>NZ_GL883880.1 GCF_000205165.1 Paraprevotella xylaniphila YIT 11841
CGGTGTTACATTGAATTTGGATGTAACAATTTGTGCCCTGGTTTGTCACGTTGGTATAATACCAGTTAGATACCGAGGCTTGCGAAGTGATGATGATGGACTTCCGTCCATGTCTGTCCTTGATGATGTTCAGTAGAAGCGGACGTCCCTTGGCGTCAAGCGGCACGAGGAAGAGGTCATCCAAAATAAGTAGTGGATAACGTTCTATTGTTCTTTCGGTGTAAATTCGTTACTTTGGATTTTGTTTCAATTTTATTTCTGCTATCGTTTAAGATACAAACAAAAGTGTTATCTTTGTAAATGTCATGATACATCAGAGGTACTCACGCCTTTAACGATAAGGTTGGCCTTGTTTTTTCTTATGACAATAGTATATAAAGGATTTTATATTTAAATTTTGTTTGATTATAAAAAGTAAAGTGATGACTAATATCAATATAAAAGAAATTTTATGGAAGTTGCATATAGATAGTTTGACAGCGATGCAACAAACCACAGTTGAGGAATACAGAAAAGGGAAAGACCTGGTACTTTTATCTCCGACGGGTTCGGGAAAAACAGTCGCTTATCTGTTGCCTTTAGTGCAATCTTTAAAAGAAGAGAATGTTCTTCAAACTGTGGTATTGGTTCCTTCTCGTGAATTGGCATTGCAAATAGAGCAAGTTTTCAAGTCTATGGGAACAGGCATTCCTGTCATGAGTTGCTATGGCGGCCGTCCGGCCATGGATGAGCACCGTACGATGAAAAGCTTGAACCCACAAGTTATAATAGGTACTCCGGGGCGTATGAACGACCATTTAAATAAAGGAAATATTGATGCTTCACATGTCCATACGTTGGTGATTGACGAATTTGACAAATGCCTTGAGATGGGTTTTCAGGAAGAAATGTCGGAGGTAATTGCGCAAATTCCGTATTTAAAACGTCGTTTTCTTCTCTCGGCCACAGATGCGCTGGCTATTCCTCGATTTGTATCAGAGGGCGATTTTTTGAAATTGAATTTCTTGGAAGATGAAGAGCAGATTCCAGAACGTATAAAGGTTTATACGGTGAAATCTCCACAGAAAGATAAGTTAGAGGTCTTGTCCAAGCTTTTGTGCTATTTGGGAAATAAGAGTTCCTTGATTTTTGTGAACTACCGTGAAAGCGTAGAACGGGTTTACCGTTATTTGCTTCAGGAAGGAATCTCGTGTGAAATGTTTCATGGAGGAATGGAACAGAAGGATCGTGAGCGTGCGCTTTACAAGTTCAGTAACGGATCATGCAATGTATTTGTTTCAACGGATTTAGCTGCACGAGGACTGGATATACCCAATATAGACCATGTTATCCATTATCATTTGCCGCTCAATGAAGATACTTATATTCATCGTAACGGCCGAACGGCGCGGTGGGATGCTTCCGGAAATGTCTTTCTCATATTAGGACCGGAGGAATACTTGCCTGAGTTTATACAGCAGATTCCCGAAGAATATGTGTGGGAAGGACCTAAGCCCGAGCCTGCCAAGCCCCAGTGGGTGACGCTTTATATCGGAAAAGGGAAAAAGGATAAAATCAACAAGGTGGATATTGTGGGGTTCTTGTCAAAAGTGGGAGGATTGGGAAGAGATGATGTCGGACGAGTAGATGTGAAAGAACATTATGCTTTTGCTGCTATCAGGCGGAATTTGCTAAAAGAAACCTTGGAAACTGTGTCTGGCCAAAAGATAAAAGGTCTTAAGACGATTATAGAAAAGACAAAATAAGATTACGAGTTGTAAGGGTTAAAAGCCGTTTTTTATAATATATGATAGTAAAAAAAGCGCTTGGCTTAAAAAATGTGGTTTCAATCGTTGCTTTTATGGATTTTATTTTCTACTTTCGCAGATGTTATGCTTAGAGTAACTGATAATTAATCTTAAGTTTTACAAATTAGATGAAGAAGTATAATTTTAATGCAGGTCCATCCATGTTGCCGCGTGAAGTAATAGAGGCAACAGCAGCTGCATGCTTGGATTTTGAGGGTAGCGGTCTTTCCCTGATGGAAATTAGCCATAGGGCAAAGAACTTCCAGCCTGTAGTAGACAAGGCTGTAGAATTGGTAAAAGAATTACTCGACCTACCGGCCGGTTATTCGGTTGTTTTTCTGGCAGGAGGTGCCAGTACGGAATTCTGTCGTGTTCCCTATAACTTTTTGGAGAAGAAGGCAGCCTATTTGAATACAGGTACATGGGCCAAGAAGGCTATGAAAGAAGCAAAGTTGTTCGGTGAAGTGGTTGAAGTAGCTTCTTCGGCCGAAGACAACTATACCTATATTCCGAAAAACTTTACGGTACCGGCTGATGCCGATTATTTGCATATTACGACAAACAATACGATTTTCGGAACGGAAATGCGCTATGATTTGGACAGTCCTGTTCCTTTGATTGCGGATATGTCGTCGGATATATTCTCTCGTCCGGTAGATGTGAGCAAATATAATTGTATTTACGCCGGAGCACAGAAAAACGTATCTATGGCCGGAGTGAATATCGTTATCGTAAAGGACGAAGCTTTGAATAAGGTAAGCCGCCAGATTCCCACAATGTTGGATTACATGACCCATGTGAAAAATGGTTCCATGTTCAATACGCCTCCAGTGGTACCCATCTACTGTGCCATGAAGAATTTGGAATGGGTGAAGCAAAACGGTGGTGTGGAAGCGATGGACAAGCGTGCGAAAGAACGTGCGGACATGCTTTATACCGAAATAGAACGTAACAAGTTGTTCCGTGGAACTGCAAAGGCAGAAGACCGTTCATATATGAATATTTGTTTTGTAATGAACGACGAATATAAAGAATTGGAAGCCGACTTCTTGCAGTTTGCTACGGAGCGCGGCATGGTGGGCATAAAAGGCCACCGTAGCGTAGGCGGTTTCCGTGCTTCATGCTACAACGCACAAACGATAGAAGGTGTGCAGGCATTGATACAAAGCATGAAAGACTTTGAAGCTCAGCATTAAGAGGCTATAAAGACAGGCGCGCCTTGTACAGAGGTGTGCCTGTTTATTTATGGGATGTATTTAAATAAATAACTATGGCTAAAATATTGATTGCTACAGAAAAACCGTTTGCAAAAGTTGCAGTGGACGGTATCAAAGAGGTTGCAGAGACAGCCGGATTGGAAGTCGTTTTGTTGGAGAAATATACGGAGAAGGCACAACTTCTGGCGGCAGTGGCCGACGTGGAGGCCATGATAATCCGCAGTGATAAGATAGATAATGAAGTTTTTGATGCGGCGAAGAACTTAAAAATCGTTGTCCGCGCCGGAGCCGGTTACGATAATGTGGATTTGGAGGCTGCTACCGCGCACGGGGTGGTGGTGATGAACACTCCCGGTCAGAATTCCAACGCCGTAGCCGAACTGGTGTTCGGAATGTTGGTATTCGCCGTACGTAACTTTTATAATGGAAAGGCCGGTACGGAGTTGAAAGGAAAGAAATTAGGAATCTTGGCCTACGGTAATGTCGGTCGTCGCGTCGCGCATATCGCAAAAGGATTCGACATGGATGTTTATGCTTACGACGCATATTGTCCTGCGGCGGCCATAGAATCCGATGGGGTGAAGGCAGTCTCTTCGCAAGATGAGTTGTTTGAACAGTGCGAAGTGGTTTCCTTGCATATCCCGGCTACGGCAGAGACGCGTCAAAGCATCAATTATGCCTTGGTCGGCAAGATGCCTAAGGGAGGAGTGTTGGTCAATACGGCCCGGAAAGAGGTAATTAATGAACCCGAATTGCTGAAATTGATGCAGGAGCGTACAGACCTGAAGTATGTCACGGACATCATGCCGGAAACGGATGCTGATTTCCGTATGTTGGGAGGACGTTATTTCTCTACACCCAAAAAGATGGGTGCACAAACAGCCGAGGCCAATATCAATGCCGGAGTGGCTGCAGCGCACCAGATTGCCGCATTCTTCAAGGACGGATGTACGAAATATCAGGTAAATAAATAATCGTAGGGGCTATGGCTTGGGTTAAACCGTTTAAGGGGCTTCGTCCGCCTAAGGATTTGGTGGAACGGGTAGAGTGCCGTCCGTACGACGTGCTCAGTTCGGAAGAAGCCCGTATAGAGGCTGGCGACAACGAGATGTCGCTCTATCATGTGATCCGTCCGGAGATAGATTTTCCGGAGGGGACGGATGAATACGCTGCATGTGTGTATGAGAAGGGGGCTGAGAACTTTGCCAAGTTCCAACGTAACGGTTGGTTGGTGGAAGACGCTAAGCCCATGTATTATATTTATGCACAGACCATGAACGGGCGGACACAGCACGGCATCGTGTTGGGAGCTTCGGTCAAGGACTATATGGACGGGGTAATCAAAAAGCACGAACTGACGCGGCACGAAAAGGAAGAAGACCGGATGAAGCATATCCGTATTACGGATGCGAACATAGAACCGGTTTTTCTGGCTTATCCCGACAATGCCGCGTTGGCTTCCTTGATAGACCAATATGCAAGGCGTGAGCCGGAATATGATTTCGTTGCCCCGCTTGACGGTTTCCGCCATCGGTTCTGGCTTGTGGATAATGAAGCGGATATTGATGCGATTACGAAAGAATTTGCAGCCATTCCCGCATTGTACATTGCAGACGGCCATCATCGTACGGCTGCGGCAGCTTTGGTGGGACAAGAGAAAGCTTTAGCCCATGGCAGGACGCACCCCGAGGCGGAATACAATTATTTTATGGCTGTGTGCTTCCCTGCAAGCGAACTGACTATATTGGATTACAACCGTGTGGTGAAAGACCTGGGGTGCCATACTTCGGATGAGTTCTTGCAGGCTTTGGAGAAGGATTTCGAAGTGGCTTGCACGGGCTGTTCGGTGTACAAACCTATGCGACCTCATGAGTTTTCGCTTTATCTGGATGAAAAATGGTACAGGTTGCGTGTACTTCCGGGACGTTTTGATGAAGACGATCCGATTGATGTGCTTGACGTGACTATCAGTAGTCGGCTTATATTGGATAAGATTTTGGGCATTAAGGATTTACGTAGGGATAAGCGGATTGATTTCGTAGGAGGACTGCGTGGTTTGGACGAACTGAAAAGACGTTGCGACAGCGGCGAGATGAAAATGGCGTTGGCACTGTATCCAGTGTCTATGCAGCAAATCATGGATATAGCAGATTGCGGGAAAATCATGCCCCCAAAAGCTACTTGGTTCGAGCCTAAATTACGTAGCGGACTGGTGATTCATAAACTGTCGTAAGGAAAAAATAAGTATCTTTGCAACTCCGGTTGCCGGTAGAATCCGGTAGCCGGAGTTTTTTGAACAGTAGGGATATGGAAGGAAATGACGTATATAAGACGATAACAGCACCGGCAGAAGGGGAGTATAGCGAGAAACGGAGTAAATTCCTGGCTTTTATTCACCCAGTGCATACGATAGACGAAGTGAAAGAGCAGGTGGAGCACTATCAAAAGAAGTATTACGATGCACGCCATTGTTGCTATGCCTACATGTTGGGACACGAACGGAAGGATTTCCGTGCCAATGACAACGGGGAGCCTTCTGGTACAGCCGGGAAACCGATTTTGGGACAGATTAATTCTTACGGGCTTACGGATGTCTTGATTGTCGTCATCCGTTATTTCGGTGGAATCAAGTTGGGGACGAGCGGCCTGATACAGGCCTATAAGGCAGCAGCCATCGAAGCCATACAGGCGGCCCGGATTATAGAAAAAACGGTGGACGAGGAAATCACCTTTTTCTTTGAGTATCCTTTCATGAATTCCGTCATGCGCATTGTCAAGGAGGAAGAGCCGTCTATTGTCTATCAAGGGTATGAACACGATTGCAGCATGACGCTGCGTATTCGGAAAGGGAGCATGCCACGTCTTAAATCGAGACTGGAGAAAGTGGAGACATTGAGATTTGAAGGCGATGGAGAGTAGAAGAGGGAAGTGCCAGATGGAATAAAAAGAAACGGTGTGTTCCGCTAGAAGAGAGGGAATACACCGTTTCTTTTTTGATATGGGGTCAGGCCTGCAAGTTGTTGCATTCATCCATCCATGCTGCAGCCGACGCGTCGCTAGGCATTCGCCAATCTCCACGAGGACTCAGGCTACAGCTTCCCACTTTAGGACCGTCGGGCAGGCAGGAACGCTTAAACTGTTGGGAGAAGAAACGGCGGAAAAACGTTGTCAGCCATTTCTTTATCACTTCGTCTGTATACTTTCCGGCAAAAGCATATTGGGCCAGATAGAATATCTTGGACGGGCGGAAACCGAAACGCAAGGTATAATATAGGAAAAAGTCATGTAGTGCGTAAGGGCCGACCAAGTCTTCTGTCTTCTGGCTGATGTTGCCATTTTCGTCTGCCGGTATCAGTTCGGGGCTAATCGGAGTGTCCACGATATCCAGCAAGGTGGCTTGGGATGGTTCGTCAATAATACTGTCGGCCACCCACTTGACCAAATGTTTCACCAACGTCTTGGGGATAGAGGCGTTGACGCCGTACATGCTCATGTGGTCGCCGTTGTACGTGGCCCATCCCAGAGCCAGTTCCGACAAGTCACCGGTTCCCACTACCATGCCGTTCATCTGGTTGGCCACATCCATCAATATCTGCGTACGTTCGCGTGCCTGTGCGTTTTCATACGTCACATTATGGTTGGCCATGTCGAAGCCCAAGTCCTCAAAATGTTGTATGCAGGACTTTTTGATGCTGATTTCTCGTAGGGTCACCCCCAGGCTTTTCATAAGGTTGACGGCATTGGTATAAGTACGGTTGGTGGTCCCGAAGCCAGGCATGGTCACACCGACGATGCCTTTGCGCGAAAGTCCTAATTTGTCGAACGTCTTGGTGCAGACCAACAGGGCAAGGGTGGAATCCAGTCCGCCGGAAATCCCGATGACTACGGTCTGTGTTTGTGTATGTACCAATCTTTTGGCCAGTCCTGCTATCTGTATGGCAAAGATTTCTTCGCACCGTTCATTCAGTGCCTTTCCTGCCGGGACAAAAGGTATCGGGTCAACCTTACGGCTTAATTCGATGTCCTTGGAAGCGAAGAGTTCGGTATCTATCCGCATGGTATCGTGCGGTCTCAGCCGGGCGATGGAGGCGCTGAACGTGGTGTTCACACGCCTTTCCGCACGCAGGCATTCTACGTCTATTTCGCTGTAAACCAATTGCTCTTTAAAAGAGAAACGTTCGTTTTCCGCCAACAGCATCCCGTTTTCGTAGATAAGGGCCTTGCCGGCAAAAACAACATCCTGTGTGCTTTCTCCGAATCCTGCCCCCGAAAATACATAACCGGCGAGGCATCTTGCACTTTGTTGTGCCAACAGGGATTTGAGATAGTCTTGTTTGCCTACGCCTTCATTGTCTGCGCTAAGATTGAAAATAATTTCTGCTCCCTGGAGTACCAATTCGGAACTGGGGGGGATGGGGGCCCATACGTCTTCGCAGATTTCCACACCGAAACAGCAAGAGGGAGTGTTGAAGACCAAGTGGCGGCTCAGCGGCACCATTTGCCCGCAAACCAATACATTGCTGTTTCCGTGCACATCGCCGGACGTGAACCAGCGTTGTTCATAGAATTCCTTGTAGTTGGGCAGGTAAGTTTTGGGGATAAGCCCTAAAATTTTTCCTTTTTGTATCACTGCCGCACAATTCAGCAGCGTGCCGTGGTAAGCGACAGGCAGTCCTATGATAGAGATGATGTCCAATGAGCGGGTGAAGTCGAGGATGCTGATAAGGCACATTTCCGCCTCGTCGAGCAGCAGTTGTTGGGCAAACAAGTCACCGCAAGTGTAAGCCGTGATGCTAAGTTCCGGAAAACAAATGATTTCTACGCCTTTACCTTCCGCCTGAATAATCAAACTTTCAATTTGTTGCGCATTATATTTGCAATCTCCTACTTTTACGCCGGGGATGGCTGTGGCAATTCTGACAAATCCGTAATTCATGTTGCTATGTTTGATATTTGTGGAACAAAGATAATATAAAGGTATCAATAAAAGCAAAAAAAGCTGTTATTTATCAAAAAAAACACGGGAAGGCTTGCACAGGAACGGAACTTACGCTAAATTTGCATTGTAAACATTACAAATTTATATTGAACATGGTTAACAAAGAGGCTTTGGATACATTGCAGAAATATGGGATTCACCCCTCCGTACAACGCATAGCAATTATGGATTATTTGCTTAAGAATCATACGCATCCCACAGTGGATGAGGTGTATGTGGCTTTGTGTAAAGTTATACCTACGTTGTCTAAGACGACCGTGTATAACACTTTACGGCTTTTTTCCGATCATGGAGCTGCCTTGATGTTGACCATTGATGAGAAGAAAGTTTGTTTTGACGGGGTAATTGTTCCCCATGCGCATTTCATGTGCAAAAGGTGCGGAAAATTATTCGATGTGGCTCTTCCGGAAAGTTTGAAAGACTTTTTACCGGCAGGCTCAGATTTTAAGGTGGACGAAGCGCATGTCTATTATAAAGGTGTATGTAAAGCCTGTGCGATGGAGGCATGAGCCTGAAGGGCACGGGCAGAGAAATAATAAGAACGAATGTGTAATTTAAATTAAAAACGGAAGAAAATGAAAAAGAAATTTGTGTGTACAGTATGTGGTTACATTCATGAAGGCGAAGAAGCTCCGGCACAGTGCCCGCAGTGCAAGGCTCCGGCTTCAAAGTTCAAGGAATTGGTAGATACGGAATTGACTTTCGTGACCGAGCATGTTATCGGCATTGCCAAGGACGTTGACCCTGAAATCAAGAAAGGTTTGCAGGCAAACTTTGAAGGAGAATGCACCGAAGTGGGCATGTACTTGGCCATGAGTCGTCAGGCTGACCGTGAAGGCTATCCTGAGATTGCGGAAGCTTTCAAGCGTTATGCTTTTGAAGAGGCCGACCATGCTTCCCGTTTCTGCGAATTGTTGGGCGACATGGTTTGGGACACGAAGACCAACCTGAAGAAGCGTATGGAGGCTGAAAGCGGTGCTTGCTCCGGCAAGATGGATTTGGCCAAGATGGCCAAACAGCAGGATTTGGACGCCATTCACGACACTGTGCATGAAATGGCAAAGGACGAAGCTCGCCATGGCCGTGGTTTCGCCGGTTTGTACAACCGTTACTTCGGCGACAAGTAACCATCTTGTGGTATTAGTCCGGATGTCGTAGCATATCCGGCAGAAAAATCCCGTGAAGTTGGATGCCTGGCTTCACGGGATTTGTATTAAATGTCATGGCAGCCTTTTGAGTATGGGATGAAAGGATGTAGCGAACGGCTGTTCTTTCGGATATATCGGCAAGTTTGACAAAAAAAAGGCTTGCATGAGAGCGGTTTATCATCTTGCGGCAAACGGAAAATCATTCGCCTGAGAATGAAAAATCAATCTCAGGCGAATGATTTTTCATTTGCCGCACATTTTTACGCTGTATTCAAGAGTCTGGAAAAGAGGAATATAGAAAAATGTAGGGGCTTTTTTCCCGGCAGAAAAAATTTTTGACGCAAAGGGAGGGAATGGGAATGATAAAAAAACGACGGGCGGTTTATTCGTAGTCTTTCAGTCGTTTGGGATTTTTCGGGAACCAACCTTTCAGCACCCGTTTGCGTTGGTCGAACACTTCGAGTATCCCCCAAAAGGAAGAGAACGATATGACACCGAAAATGATACTCAAGTACACGTTTTCCACATAGAGGGACAAACCGGCACATAGGATTCCCGTCACGAGGAAAGCCCACCAGCATCGGGTTCCGAAATAGTATTCGCCCTTGATGACTAAAGGATGGAACAGGCCGATAATCAGGAAGGTGGCCAAGCCGATAAGTATGCCTACGTAGTTCATTGCGTTTGCGTGTATTTAGTTTGTAGGATGCAAAGTTAAGATTTTATTTCTATATAGCAAGTGTTGCATGAGGCCTCGCACGAATAAATAGAGGAGAAAAGCCAACCAAAGTGCGTGGTTTTGCCATATAGGGAAGAGGCTGAGATAGACGCTGAAAAAAGTCAGGGTGGCGCCCAACATGGACAGGAGCATATAGCGTGTGGCCGTGAGTCCGATGAAAACACCGTCCCAAATGAATGCCGAGAGACCTGCAAAGGGGATGAGGACAGCCCAAGGCAGGTAGTCGGAAGCTGTGGCGACGACATAGGCTTCGTCGGTGAGCAGGTTCATGAGAGCCTTTCCGCCGGCCATATAGAATAAGGTGAAGGTCAGTGCCACGCCGCATCCCCAAAGAAACAGGTTACGGATGACTTTTTTCAGGGCCTGGTAATCTCCCGCACCGGCACATTTGCCCGAGAGGGCTTCTCCGGCAAAGGCGAAACCGTCCATGAAATAAGAATAGAGGGTGAAGTATTGCATCAGCAAGGCATTGGCCGCTAAGATATATTCCCCTTGACGGGAACCGGCGGAGGTGAAATAGAGAGTGACGCACACGAGGCAAAGGGTGCGCAGGAAAATGTCTCGGTTGATACTGAAGAAACGGCGAATGGCGTTTTTCCGGAATACGGAAGAGGGGAGGAATGCAAAAGGAAGGCCGAGCCTACGGTGCATACGGTGGCAATAATATAGGGAAAGCGCCAGTCCGCAATATTGGGCGATGGCTGTCCCCAAAGCCACTCCGGCCACGTCCATGTGCCATACGAAGACGAAGAACAGGCTGGCCGCTATGTTGACGAGGTTTTGGACGATGGCCACGTAGAGCGGGTATTTTGCATTTTGCAATCCGATGAACCATCCGGTCATACTGTAAAGCCCAAGCACGGCAGGAGCGCCCCATACGCAGATTCTAAAGTATACCGAAGCAAAATCCGCCACAGCTTCCGTGGGCGACATGACGGACAGGGCCAGATGAAGTAACGGGCCCTGCAGGAGGAGGATGAGGATGGCTATGCCCGTGGAGGTGGCCAAGGAACGATAAAGCAACAGTTGCATTTCTTGTTTATTGCCGGCACCGTAGGCTTGTGAAGTCATCCCGCTGGTTCCCATCCTCAGGAATGCAAAAATCCAATAGATCATATTGAATATCGTACCGCCGATGGCTATGGCGCCGATATACGAAGCGGCACCGAGATGTCCCGCAATGGTCAGGTCTATCAGCCCGAGCAGGGGAACGGTGATATTGGAAAGGATGGACGGGAGAGCGATGTGCAGTATCTCTTTGTGGTATGACTTATTCATGACGGTCATTTGTTGGCTGAATAAAAACAAAGGCACTGTCAACTCGCTGAAAGCTTGTTTTACAGTGCCTTTTCTGATGGTCGGGGTAGCGGGATTCGAACCCACGACCCCCTGCTCCCAAAGCAGGTGCGCTAACCGGACTGCGCTACACCCCGAGACTTGAGAGAATGTGATTTCTCAAAAGCGATGCAAAGGTACGTCTTTTAGACGACATATCCAAACTAAATACAAAAAAAGTGGCATGCCTCTCAAAAGAAACATGCCATTTTCTGATAAATGCCAGACTAACGGTTTAGAATTTAAAAGGCTGGCTCTTTACGTAGATTTTGTAACCTTTGATGCTTTCGGGCGCTCCCTGTTCCACGCGGGGAAGATATTGGAAACCGCCTAATGTCTGCTCTGCGCCCAAATCCAATACGATGTAATGGGGGAACTTCACGTCTTTATTGGTACTCCAATACGTAGACTCCTGAAGGTCGAAAATCTTATCGGCTGTCTTGTTGCCCGAAGAGATGTCCTCGTCGTCGGCGTATGCCACTGTCCATGGCTCGCGGCTGATGCGCTGCCCCTTGTCGTCGAGCATGTACCATTCTGCGATACAAGCATATTCGCGGTTGTTATGGGAATTCAAGGCTTCGATGCACACGTAACGTCCCGTTACGGGTTGGTCGAACCGGACTTCCTGCCAACCGTTGCCTGCGGCAAACTCACCGGTCTTGCAGGGCGTTTCGCCGGCCAGATTCAGAGTTTGTCCTTCCTTGCGGTGCGTGTTCGGCGCATCGACGTTCAGTTTGTCGATGATAGGTTTGGACAGGCCTTCGACCACGGTTTCCTGCGGACCTACAATGTCTTGTACGATAATCTCGTTCTCGCCCTTCTTCAACCAACATCCGGGCATGTAAAGCGTCTGTTGCGGACCGATTTTCCAGAAGCGTCCGATGGCGTGTCCGTTTACGTAAACCTGTCCTTTGCCCCATGTTTCCAGGTTCAGGAATGTGTCGCCGGTCTTTTTCAGGTTGAAAGTCGCACGGTAGCATCCCGGTACTTTCTGGTCCTTCAGCGGAACATATTTCATGTCCTTCTGTACCTGATAGCTGTCGCTGAGGGTGTAAATCTGCCAGTTTTTCAAGTTGACGGTCACTTGGCTGCCGGTATTCATGGTGTAGCTCAATTCCACTTTTTCCGTAATGCCCTTGAAGTCCTTGATGGCACGGCCGAAGTTGATTCGTCCCATGGCTTCCACAAGGATGTCCAGTTGGTCTCCTTCCTTCATGGCCGGCAGCAACATGGTCTTCTCATGGTTGCGACGGTCGATGGAGCCGATCAGTTTCCCATTGATAAAGACTTGCGCGAAATCGTGCGCATCCGTTATGGTCAGGATACTTTGTGTCGGTACGGCCGGAGTCTTAGTGCGGTAAAGAATGGAACCCCATCCTTGGTTGAACGCTTCCATCGTTTGAATGTCCATCGACGCATGAGGTGCAGGGAGGTTCTCAAACAAAGGAGCCACTTCCGTAAACTGTATTTTGGGAACATTGATTACAGGGAATTCTTTGGGGATGGAGGGTAACTTCTTGTCGCTATACCCCGATAGCATCTCTCGCAATTCCATGTATTTAGGAGTGACTTGCCCGGCCTCGTTGATGGGAGCATCGTAATCGTACGAAGTCACGTCGGGTGAGAATCCGGGGCTGTTGGCACCGGCCCAGTGTCCCCAACTGGTACCTCCGTGCGTCATGTAGAGCGAGAATGAAATGCCTTTGTCCAACATTTCCTTCAGCCCACCGACCATTTCCTTGCTGCCGCGCGTTTCGTGACGCCCGCCCCATTTGTCGAACCATCCGCTCCAGAACTCGGAACACATTTGGGGGGACTCAGGACGCAACTCGCCCAACTTCTTGAATTCGTTTTCGATATTGGCGCCGGTACCGAAGTTCATGGTCCATACCAGATCGTCCAGTCCGTTTTTGGTAAAGTTGGAACTCCAGTCACATTGGAACAAAGTTACTTTGTCGAAACCTGAGTCGCGGATGATGTCGCGAATGCCCGAAACATACGGTTTGTCCTCGCCGTACGACCCGTATTCGTTTTCTACTTGCACCATGATAATCGGTCCGCCTTTTTCAATGGTCAAGTCTCCGATCTGTTCTCCCAGTTTTTTGGCGAAGATGCGGTAACGTTCCATGAAGTACGGGTCTTGTTCTCTCAGACGGATGTCTTTCTTCTTCAACAACCACCAGGGCAGGCCGCCCATTTCCCATTCGGCGCATACGTACGGGCCGGGACGCACGATGACATAAAGTCCGTTTTCTTGTGCCAATCGGATAAATTCCGCCACGTCGTTATTGCCCGTGAAGTCGAACTTGCCTTCTTCCTGTTCGTGTATGTTCCAAAAGACATACAGACAAAGCGTGTTCATTCCCAAAGCCTTGCACATCTTGATGCGCTGTTCCCAATAGGGACGCGGGATGCGGGGATAATGCACTTCGGCGGCTTTGATGATGAAAGGCTTGCCGTTAAGGAGGAATGTCTTGTTTCCTACTCCGAAAGTTTCGGTTTTGGCCGCAGCTTCTGTCGGAGTGAAAAGGAACAATCCGGCCGTAAGCAAGGATGCTTTAAGCACGTGGCTGATACTTCTGTTTAAATTCATCATAGAAATCAGTTATTAATGATATGGTTTCTCAAATTTTGTGGGTTCAAAAATACGACACTTATTTTTTATATACAAGTTTTTGAAGAAAAAGGATAAAATAAGAACGAAAACTTTTATCTAACGTTGAATTCCTCATAAAAAAAGGATAACTTTGCATGTTGAATCTTAATATAAGCAAACAGATATGTTCAGGACAAATACTTGTGGTGAGCTGAGACTTGCGGATGCCGGAAAGACCGTGACGTTGGCCGGGTGGGTGCAGCGTGTGCGCAAGATGGGAGGTATGACTTTCGTCGACTTGCGCGACCGGTATGGCATTACACAATTAGTTTTTAATGAAGAAGTGAATGACGCGCTTTGTGCCCGGGCTAATAAGTTGGGGCGTGAAGATGTGATTCAGATAAAGGGCGAAGTGAACGAGCGTGAGAGTAAGAATAAGAATTTGCCGACGGGGGAGATTGAAATCATCGTGTCGGAACTGACTGTGCTCAATGCTTCCGTTACTCCTCCTTTCACGATCGAAGACAATACGGACGGAGGGGATGATATCCGTATGAAGTACCGCTATTTGGATTTGCGCCGTGCTTGCGTGCGGAAAAATTTGGAACTCCGCCATCAGATGACGATGGAGGTTCGCCGTTATCTGGACAGCAAAGGTTTTTTGGAAATAGAAACACCGATGCTGATCGGGTCTACTCCTGAAGGTGCCCGTGACTTTGTGGTGCCTTCCCGCATGAATCCGGGACAGTTTTATGCGTTGCCGCAAAGCCCGCAGACTCTGAAACAACTTTTGATGGTAGCCGGCATGGACCGTTACTTCCAGATTGTGAAGTGTTTCCGTGATGAAGACTTGCGTGCCGACCGCCAACCCGAATTTACACAGATAGACTGCGAGATGAGTTTTGTGGAGCAGGAGGACGTGATAGCTCTTTTTGAAGGGATGGCCAAACACCTGTTCCGTACGATACGGGGCATTGAACTCACCGAACCGTTCCCCCGCATGCCTTGGAGCGAAGCCATGCGGCTTTACGGTAGCGATAAGCCGGACACGCGTTTCGGTATGGAGTTCGTGGAACTGATGGACGTGTTGAAAGGTACGGGAGAGTTTTCCGTGTTCAACGATGCGTCCTATATCGGAGGTATTTGTGTGCCGGGATGTGCTTCATATACCCGTAAGCAGTTGGACCAACTGACGGACTTCGTGAAACGCAGTCAAATCGGGGCGAAAGGATTGGTATATGCCCGTGTACAGGAAGACGGCAGCGTAAAATCCAGTGTGGATAAATTCTATACGCAAGAAGTGTTGTTGCGCTTGAAGGAGACGATGAAGGCCGTCCCGGGCGATTTGATACTGATAATGAGTGGCGAGGATGCCATGAAGACGCGTAAACAGTTATGTGAATTGCGTTTGGAGATGGGAACTCGTTTGGGATTGCGCGATAAGAACAAATTCTCTTTGTTGTGGGTGGTGGATTTCCCGATGTTCGAATGGAGCGAAGAGGAAGGGCGCTTGATGGCGATGCACCATCCGTTCACGCATCCCAAGGATGAGGATATCCCATTGTTGGATTCCAATCCGGCGGCTGTGCGTGCGGATGCTTACGATATGGTTTGCAATGGAGTTGAAGTAGGAGGGGGGTCCATCCGTATCCACGATCCGGAGCTTCAGGACAAGATGTTCAAGATATTGGGCTTCACGGAAGAACGTGCACAGGAGCAGTTCGGTTTCCTGATGAATGCTTTCAAATACGGTGCGCCTCCTCACGGTGGTTTGGCGTACGGGCTTGACCGTTGGGTAAGTTTGTTTGCCGGACTTGACAGTATTCGCGATTGCATCGCTTTCCCGAAGAATAACAGTGGGCGTGATGTAATGTTGGATGCACCTTCTTATATAGACCAGAAGCAGTTGGATGAACTGAGTTTGGCACTTGATTTAAAAGATTGAGCAAAAGAAGGATATATAGAAATATTATAGTTATAAAAATGTGCGAAGGAAATAATCCCTCGCACATTTTTATAATATCCATCTCATGATAACGGAAATGGAATTATTCAGAAGGTGCTTCTGCCGTAGAGTGAAGCGGTTTGCTTACCGGAAATAATTTAGTGAATAAAGTAGGGAAAGGGGTCTCGAACTCCATTGGTTCCCCCGTGATGGGATGGTAAAAATTCAGTCGATAGGCATGTAATCCCAACCGTCCTATCGGGTCGCTTCCATTGCCGTATTTTGAATCGCCGACTACCGGATGGCCAATATCTTGCATGTGTACACGGATTTGGTTTTTCCGGCCGGTTTCCAATTTCAATTCAACCAACGAATAACGCTCTCTCGCGTCTAACGTATGAAAATGTGTGACGGCATATTTTCCTCCGTTGTCTGTCGGACTGGAGTACGTTACATACGCTTTATTGTCTTTCAGCCAAGAAGATATGGTTCCACCTTCTTTTTCCATTTTTCCACTGACTATTGCCACGTATCTACGGTCTGTCACGATTTCCTGCCAGTGTTCTTCCAAAATCCGTTGTACCTCTATATTTTTTGCGTACATCATCAAACCGGATGTGTCGCGGTCCAAACGGTGGACTACGTGGGCTGTGCATTTGAAGTGCCGTCGGGTAAAATATTCATCCAATACGGTTTTGATTGAAAATTGTTGTGCAACGGCAGGCATAGAGAGAATGCCTGCACTTTTTTCAATCACAATCAGGTCTTTGTCTTCATATACAATCTTAACGTATTTGTTTTTCAGCTCATTGTTACGCTTATGTTTGCTTACCCGTACAACCATACCGGGTCGCAATTCATAATTATATTGGGAGACCGATTTTTTGTTTACCGTAATGCCATGTCCCGTCAGAATATCTTTGGCTTTATTCCTACTGATTCCGTTCATCGATTCCATAATGAAATCCAATAATAACATGGGTTTATTGACTGTAAACTCTATGTATTTTGATGCTGCATATTGTGCACCGGACTTATTTCTCATCTTTTCTTCTGTTTTTTGCAAAGGTAAGACTATTTTTTCAAATTCAGGCCTTGTGGCTGCTTGAATCTTGAGATTTAATACCTAACCGCCATTATGTTTAATAAGAAAGAAGCTTTTTAATTATTCATTCTACTTCGAAAGTTTCTTTCAAAAAAAGGAAAGAAAGCCAAAATCCTCTTCGGCTTTCTTTCCTTTTCTTTATTTCGTGTTTTATTTTGCTGTTTAGAGAAGTTCCAACTGCTTGAATACTTTTGTAAGTTTCTGAATAGCTTCATCCACTTGTTCGTGCGTATGGTTAGCCATCAGGGCAAAACGTACTAAGGTATCCTGAGGCGCACATGCAGGCGGAATCACAGGATTAATGAAAACTCCTTCGTCAAAAGCCAATTTCGTAACCACGAATGTTTTTTCCGTATCACGGACGTATAAAGGAATGATTGGAGATTCTGTGGCACCGATTTCAAATCCTGATGCGCGAAAGCGTTTTAAGGCATAATTCGTTACGTTCCATAAATTTTCCAAGCGCTCCGGTTCTTGCTGAAGAATATGCAGGGCTTCTAACGCTGAAGCCGTAGCGGCCGGTGTGGCTGATGCACTGAATATATAGGTACGCGCATTATGCTTTAACCAATTAATGATACTTTTGTCTGCTGCGATAAAACCTCCGATTGAAGCCAAGGACTTGCTAAATGTTCCCATTATCAAGTCTACCTCCTTCGTCAAGCCAAAATAATCACATACTCCTCTACCCTGCTTGCCAAAAACACCAAGACCATGAGCCTCGTCTACCATAATGGAAGCGTTATATTTATGTTTCAGGCGCACAATTTCGGGAAGATTAGCTAAATCTCCTTCCATTGAAAAGACTCCGTCTACGATGATTAATTTGATAGCGTCTGGATTACATTTTTGTAATTGCTTCTCCAAATCAGCCATGTCATTGTGCTTGTACTTCAGGTTTTGAGAGAAAGACAAACGTTTGCCATCTACAATAGACGCGTGGTCCCGGTCATCGCAAATAATATAGTCTCCTCGTCCTGTCAAACAAGGGATGACACCGGAGTTGACTGTAAAGCCTGTTGCGAAACAGAGAGCTTCTTCTTTGCCTACAAAAGCCGCCAATTCTTTTTCAAGTTGAACATGTATGTCTAATGTTCCGTTGAGGAATCGTGAACCGGCACAACCGGAACCATATTTACGCATAGCAGCCACGCCAGCTTCTATGACGCGGTCATCGCCCGTCAGACCTGTATAAGCGTTAGAACCAAACATGAGTACGCGATGACCTCCCATGAGGACCTCGGTGCCTTGTTTGCCTTCTATTTCGCGGAAATAAGGGTATATGCCTTCAGCCATGTACTTTTGTGGCTCGTCATATTTAGCTAATTTGTCTTGTAATAAGCCCATTTTAATAAGTTCGTAATTAAAAAACTTTGCAAAGTTAATAAAAACATCTTTTTAAATAGCCTTTAATCATAAAAAATCTTTTTAATGTTCTTGTAAGCCTTAAAGCCAGATGCTGTATTTTTCATTTTTTATCCTTATCTTTGCTTCCGATTTAAGAAGCAATATGGCAAAGAGGAGCATCGTTTTTATTATAAACCCTATATCTGGAACTCAAAGTAAGGACAATATCATAGAACTGATTTCTCAGCATTTGGATCAAGATAAATTCAATTATCAGGTTGTCCGGACTGAATATGCCGGACATGCTACTTTATTGGCACAAGAGCATGTTGAAAAAGGCTGTGATGCGGTTGTGGCTATTGGGGGTGACGGTACGGTCAATGAAATAGCCCGTTCCTTAGTACATACTTCCGTGGCCTTCGGTGTCATTCCTTGTGGCTCGGGAAACGGATTGGCACGTCATTTACGCATTCCCATGGATCCGCTTGGTTCCATTAAGGTGCTTAATCGTTTTGATATCGAGTGTCTGGATTATGGGAAGATAAATGATGTCCCTTTTTTTTGTACATGCGGTGTAGGGTTTGATGCTTTTGTAAGTTCCAAATTCGCTCATTCGGAGAAACGCGGAGTATTGACTTATTTGGAGAACACGCTTCGAGAAGGCTTAAAATATAAGCCGGACACATATGAGATTGAAATAGAAGGAGAAACGTCCAAATACAAGGCCTTTCTGATAGCTTGTGCCAATGCGTCTCAATATGGGAATAATGCATATATCGCTCCTCACGCTTCTATGTCGGACGGACTTATGGATGTAACGATAATGGAGCCTTTTACAGTTCTGGAAGCTCCTCAGATTGCCGTTCAGTTGTTCAATAGGACATTGTTGCAGAATAATAAGATCAAGACATTCCGATGCAAAAACATTCGCATCCATCGTGAACACCCCGGGGTGATTCATTTTGATGGCGATCCCATGTCGGCCGGGACGGATATTGACGTACAATTGATACAAAAAGGCTTGAATATGATTGTGAATACTCAACAAGCCTCAGACACTGCGTTTGGGCGGGTTGTTTCAGAATTATATGACGAATTGATTTCTTTGAGTATAAGCGTACGTAATCGAAATATCCGGCGTATAGACAGCTTTAACAAAGAAGTCATGAGACGCCTGAAATTATAATCAAAAATGTATGTAATATTCTTCTGTGAGCTTTTTGTATTCTTCCGTGTAAATACCATTTCTGTCTCTGACCATGAGCCGTGTGGTTTGAGGGTAAGGCGTATTTCCTTTTTTAAAGCTCAATAAGGCTCTTTTCGGCATACTCTCAGGCAAACTGTGTATCATGCATCTTTTGTGGAGATTGAGCCCCCTCTCCCACGCCATTTGTATGAAAGCATCGGCTGACGATGCAGGGAGGACGACGTTGAAACAAGCTCCGTCGTTCAACCATGTATATGCGTTAGCGATGAGTGCATCGAAAGGAAGAGCGTCACTATGGCGTGCATAGTTACGTTTTTCTCCAGGGCATTGCAGTGAATTCGTGAAAAACGGCGGGTTACATGTTATCAGGTCAAACTTTTTCTGAGGAATGTAAGTGAGGGCATTTTCTACTTCAAAATGCAGACGTTGTGACCAAGGTGTCTTTTTCCCGTTATCTGTGGCTTGGTTTACTGCTTCCTCGTCTATGTCTATTCCTATGATGTATGCGTTGCACTTTTGAGCTAACATGATGGCTATCAATCCGGAACCTGTGCCGATGTCGAGGATATATTTGGAATCGGGACAAACTTCCGTCCATGCGCCCAGCAGTACTCCATCCGTACCAACCTTCATGGCACATTTGTCGTGATAAATTGTGAACTTCTTAAAGTCGAAATGAGTTTTTGCCATAAAATTCGGGTGTAATCTTAGAGTCTATCCTTCGTTTTGCTTGCAAAAGTAGCAAATATTTGTTATTTCCACTGTATATCATACGTAGAGTACACTCTTTTTTTGTATCTTTGCCACGTTTTGTGAAAAAAGTTTTGTTCACTAAATCATTTAAGATTTTTAATATGCATATTGACGATAATCAGAATCCATTTTCATTGGTTGCAGATTTTGAAGGAGATGAATCCAGTGTTTTCGACGTGGAAATGGAGGCCACATTACCGATTTTGCCGTTGCGCAACATGGTGTTATTCCCAGGTGTGGTGATGCCTGTGGCAGTGGGACGGAAGTCTTCTCTTCGTTTGGCGAAAGCCGCAGATAAAAATAAATTGAACATCGGCGTAGTTTGTCAGTTGAGTCCGGAGACAGAGAATCCGGGGTTTGATGATTTGTATCACATCGGGACGATGGCAAAGATTATTCGTATTCTTGAATTGCCAGACCGTTCTACCACTGTCATCTTACAAGGTATGAGCCGTTTCGATTTGAAAGGTATTGTGTCCGACAAGCCTTATCTTACCGGTATGGTAGAGAAATTAGAAGACACGCTCCCTTCGAAGAATAACAAAGAGTTCGAAATCTTGGCGGAAGCTTGTCGCGAACGTACGGTGCAGTACATTCAGATGAGTGACCAAATGCCGAAGGAATCCATGTTCGCGGTGAAAAACGTGAGCAACAATATGTTTTTGGTAAACTTTGTATGCGCCAATTTCCCATTCCCTATTGTCCGCAAGATGGAGTTGTTGAGAGAGGGGGCACTGGATTTGCGTACGGTCAACTTGCTCAAGTTGTTGAACAAGGAAATCCAATATTCTGAACTTCGGGCCGAAATCCAACGTAAGACCCGGGAAGATTTGGACATGCAACAACGTGAGTACTTTTTGCAACAACAAATCAAAAACATACAGGATGAACTCGGCGGTACGCCGCAGGATCAGGACTTGCATGATTTACGTACTCAGGCCAAAAAAAAGAAATGGCCGGAAGACGTTGCCAAGACATTCAATCGGGAAGTGGACAAACTTGAACGTTTGAATCCCCAAAGTCCGGATTATAACGTCCAACTCAATTATTTGCAAACAATGTTGAGCCTGCCTTGGCAGACCTATACGGAAGATAATTTAAATTTGAAGAATGCCGAAAGAGTTTTGAACAAAGACCATTACGGCTTGGAGAAAGTAAAAGAACGCATATTGGAGCATCTGGCCGTTTTGCAATTAAGAGGCGACCAAAAATCTCCGATAATCTGTTTGTACGGTCCTCCGGGTGTCGGCAAGACATCTTTGGGTAAAAGTATCGCCTCTGCCTTAAAGCGGAAATACATCCGCATGTCTTTGGGTGGATTGCATGACGAGGCTGAAATCCGGGGACACCGCCGCACGTATATCGGAGCTATGCCCGGGCGCATTATAAAAAGTATGATAAAGGCAGGTTCATCCAATCCGGTGTTCATCTTGGACGAGATAGACAAGGTGACGCAGAATACGGTGAATGGCGACCCCTCTTCTGCCTTGTTGGAAGTGCTCGACCCGGAACAGAACAGTGCTTTCCATGATAATTTCCTGGATGTAGACTATGATTTGTCCAAGGTCATGTTTATTGCGACAGCGAATAATATCGGCACGATACCCCGTCCCTTGCTCGACCGTATGGAACTGATAGAAGTGAGCGGCTATATCACGGAAGAGAAGGTAGAGATAGCTAAACGTCATTTGGTGCCCAAGGAAAAGGAAAACAATGGCTTGGCCGACCGGTCGGAAATCAAAATCAGCAAGCCGGCATTGGAGTACATGATAGAGAACTACACCCGTGAGTCCGGTGTGCGAGGATTGGAAAAACAAATAAACAAGGTGTTCCGCAAGATGGCATTGGAATACGCCCGAAATGGTGCATTTTCTTGTACGGACGTGAAAGTGGCCGATGTGGAACGCTTGTTGGGCAAACCTTTATATACTCGCGACAAATACCAGGGCAATGGCTATGCCGGTGTGGTAACCGGATTGGCATGGACTTCCGTAGGGGGGGAAATCCTCTTTATAGAGACGAGCCTGAGCAAGGGAAAAGGTAGCAAGTTGACGCTCACAGGAAATTTGGGCGACGTAATGAAAGAGTCGGCGGTTTTGGCATTGGAATATATCAAAGCGCATGCTGACCATTTGCATATTGATGCGCGGATTTTCGACCTATGGAATATCCATGTGCACGTGCCTGAAGGAGCCGTACCTAAAGACGGACCGTCGGCCGGTATTACCATGGCTACTTCCATCGCTTCGGCATTGACCCAACGTAAGGTCCGCCCGAATCTGGCTATGACCGGTGAGATAACGTTACGTGGAAAAGTGCTGCCCGTAGGAGGCATCAAGGAGAAAATCCTGGCAGCAAAACGTGCAGGCATCAAAGATATCGTCATGTGTGAGGAAAACCGCAAGAACATAGAGGAAATTCCGGAAATGTATCTCAAAGGGCTGTCGTTCCATTATGTGAATGATGTGTCCGAGGTCTTGAATTTTGCTTTGTTGGATGAAAAAGTAACCAATGCCATCGAGTTTACTTTCGATGAGCCTAAGAACGAAACGAAATGAAGTTTGAACTCCAACATACAGATTCCCTTACGTCGGCTCGGGCCGGGGTGTTGACCACAGACCATGGCTTGATAGAGACGCCTGTTTTCATGCCGGTGGGCACGGTGGGCTCGGTCAAAGCCGTCCATCCGTGGGAATTGAAGGAAGACATCAAGGCGCAAATCATTTTGGGAAATACTTATCATTTGTACTTGCGGCCTGGTATTAATGTCCTGGAAAAAGCCGGTGGGTTGCACAAGTTCAACGGTTTTGACCGCCCTATCCTGACCGACAGCGGAGGCTTCCAAGTCTTTTCGTTGACCGGTATCCGTAAATTGCGTGAGGAAGGGTGCGAATTCCGTTCGCACATCGACGGTTCAAAACATATTTTCACCCCCGAGAAGGTCATGGACATTGAGCGTGCCATCGGGGCAGACATCATGATGGCATTCGACGAATGTCCACCGGGCACATCCGACTACGCATACGCGAAAAAAAGTTTGGGGCTGACCCACCGTTGGTTGGACCGCTGTATTCGTCGTTTCAATGAGACAGAACCCCGATACGGTTACCAACAATCACTTTTTCCCATCGTGCAAGGCTGCACTTATAAGGACTTGCGTATCCAATCGGCCGAGTTCGTGGCATCGAAGGAGGCCGATGGCAATGCCATTGGCGGATTGGCTGTGGGCGAACCGGCGGAAGTGATGTACGAAATGATAGAGGTGGTCAACGGGATCTTGCCGAAAGACAAGCCTCGTTATCTTATGGGGGTCGGTACACCGGTGAATATTCTTGAAGGCATAGAGCGTGGAGTAGACATGTTCGACTGCGTGATGCCTACGCGTAACGGGCGCAATGCCATGCTGTTCACACAGAATGGTATTATGAACCTGCGTAATAAGAAATGGGAAGACGACTTTTCGCCTTTGGATCCAGACGGGACTTCTTACGTAGACAAGGCATATAGCAAAGCCTACCTGCATCATCTTTTCAAAGCTCAGGAATTGTTGGCGCTGCAAATCGCCTCCATCCATAATCTTGCTTTTTATCTGTGGCTGACACGCGAGGCGCGACGCCATATCATAGTCGGGGACTTCTCTTCTTGGAAAGCCTTGATGGTAAAAAGGGTGGCCGCACGGCTATAATTAAAGAAGTACTGTATATGAAGTGGTATAAACGTCTCATTTCCAAGTTGGATGTGTATCTTATCAAGAAGTTCCTGGGTACATATTTCTTTTCCATAGCATTGATTATTTCCATTGCCGTGGTGTTCGACTTCAATGAGAATATCGATAAGTTTACGACCAACCATGCCCCGTGGAAAGGTATCATTTTCGAGTACTACGCCAACTTCGTCCCTTATTTTTCCAATTTGTTCAGTCCGCTGTTCGTGTTCATCTCTGTGATATTCTTCACCTCCAAACTGGCAGAGAATTCGGAGATTATCGCCATGATGGCCGCCGGGATGAGTTTCAAGCGCCTGATGCGCCCTTATATGATTTCGGCAGCCATCATTGCGGTGATGACTTTCCTGTTGGGAGCCTACGTTATTCCTAAGGGAAGCGTCACGCGACTAAACTTTGAGAACACATATAAAAAGAAAAAAAGGACGGAATTCGCCCAGAATGTGCAACTACAGGTCGATACGGGGGTTATTGCGTTTATCGAACATTTCGACGGGCGTACCAAGACCGGTTATCATTTCTCGTTGGACAAGTTTGTGAACAAGAAGCTTGTGTCACACCTTACGGCGGCTTCGGTGTCTTACGACACATTGTCGGACGAGCGTTACCATTGGCGAATCAACAACTACACGCTCCGCGAATTGAAAGGCATGCGTGAGTACATTTCCCATGGTTCGAGGATAGATTCCATCATCGCCATGGAACCGTCGGACTTCTTGCTGACGCGTAACCAACAGGAAACCTTGACCAGTCCGGAACTGAAAGAATATATCGTCAAGCAGCGTGCCCGTGGCTCGGGGAATGTGAAACCGTTCGAGGTGGAGTACCAGAAACGGTTTGCCACTCCCTTTGCTTCGTTCATCCTGACGATTATCGGTCTTTCCCTTTCGGCGCGGAAGCGGAAAGGGGGCATGGGACTGTATTTGGGCATCGGGTTGGCACTAAGTGCCTCTTACATTTTGTTCCAGACGGTTTCGTCTACTTTTGCAATCAATGCAGACTGGCCGCCGGCTTTGGCGGCGTGGCTGCCCAATATAATATTTGCCTTTATTGCGTTCTTCCTTTATAAAAAGGCACCGCAGTAGAGTGGAATGTAGGATTTAAACACAAATTAGAACAGTGGATTTTTACGATTTGGATTTAAGCGACCAAGTGCTCGATGCCTTGGACGATATGAATTTTACCGAGTGCACGCCTATTCAGGAACATGCCATCCCCGTGATTCTCGAGGGGCGTGACATGATTGGTGTGGCGCAGACGGGGACGGGTAAGACTGCGGCTTTCCTGCTTCCCATATTGAGTAAGCTAAGCGATGGCGGTTATCCCGAAAAAGCCATTAATTGTATCATTATGTCCCCCACCCGGGAACTGGCCCAACAAATAGACCAGGCCATGGAGGGGTTTTCCTATTATATGAACGTGTCGAGCGTAGCTGTATATGGTGGAAACGACGGGATACGTTACGAGCAGGAGAAACGCGGGTTGGCCATGGGAGCCGACGTGATAATCGCCACGCCGGGACGCTTAATCAGTCATTTGAGTTTAGGCAACGTAGATTTGTCTGAAGTGTCTTTCTTTGTATTAGATGAGGCAGACCGCATGTTGGACATGGGTTTCAGCGACGACATCATGCAGATTGTCAAGTATTTGCCCAAAGAACGCCAGACCATCATGTTTTCGGCCACGATGCCCCGGAAGATTCAAGACTTGGCGCGCACCATCCTGCACGATCCGGTAGAAGTGAAACTGGCCGTATCGAAACCGGCCGACAAAATCGTGCAGTCGGCTTACGTATGCTATGAGGCGCAAAAGGTGTCATTAGTCAAAAAGCTGTTTGCTGAGCGGCCTCCACATCGCGTGATTGTCTTTGCGTCTTCCAAATTGAAAGTGAAAGACATGGCCATTGCCTTGGGACGTGCCGGATTTAAGGTCGGTGCCATGCACTCGGATTTGGAACAGCAGGAGCGTGACGAAGTGATGTATAAGTTCAAAGCCCAACAAATCGACGTGTTGGTAGCTACGGACATTGTGGCGCGTGGCATCGACATCGACGATATCCAGTTGGTCATCAATTTCGATGTGCCTCATGATGCCGAAGATTATGTGCACCGTATCGGTCGTACAGCCCGCGCCAACAACGACGGAGAGGCGATAACCTTGGTGAGCGAGAAAGACCAGCAACGTTTTGCTTCCATCGAGCATTTCCTTGAAACTGAAATAGAAAAACGTTCCCTGCCGGAAGGGCTTGGAGAAGGCCCGGCCTATCGGCCGGAAAAAGGTGGCGAAAAGGGGAATGGCAGACATGGAAGTCCAAGACACGGCAGGCGGCAAGGCAAATCGGGAAACCGCAGAAAAACAAGCCCCATCCCACAAACACATACTCCAAACAATACCAAGGCACAAGCTTCCGGTTCAAAAAGTGCGCCGGTAAATGGGGACGCGCCGAAATCGCCATCTTTGACAGAGAAGAAAAACAAGAATAAGCCTCGAAGATATTTTAATAAGAAGAAATCTGCAACCGTTTCGCAAGGAAGCGCAGAAAAGAGGGAAAATACAGGCGGTGTTTCCTGATAGAATTGTTCCGCATTAATGGAAACCGTCCGTTTGCCTTCGCGAAGGCAAACGGACGGTTTTTTTTATTTCTCTTTTTTCAGTAAGTCCCTGATTTCCGTGAGCAGTTGGATGTCGGCCGGAGGGGCAGCCGGAGCTTTCGGTTCCTCTTTCTTCTTTTTGTTGAGGGCGTTCATTCCTTTTACCAAAAGGAAGATGGCCAGTGCAATGATGATGAAGTCCAACGTGGTCTGGATAAAATTACCGTAATTCAGCGTGACGGCCGGCGTCACCTCTGCCCCTCCCTCCACGACTGCTTCTTTCAATGTGATTTTCAGGTCGGAGAAATTCACTCCGCCGATGAGCAATCCGACGGGCGGCATGATGATGTCGGCCACCACCGAAGAAACGATTTTACCGAAGGCACCGCCGATAATGATACCGACCGCCATGTCCACCACATTGCCACGCATGGCAAATTGCTTGAATTCTTGCAAGATTTTTTTCATAGTTCCCAGTTCTGTTTATGAATTACCAGGGCAAGTTAAGCAAAATTATTCCAATGGCCAAATTTCTCTTTCATTCTTTTCCTTTTCTTTTCCCTCTTATTGTTTTTCTTTACAGCCATAGTGTCGTGTCCTTTTGTTTTTAAGATAAAATCATGATTTTCTAAACCTTTGTATAATAGATACTTATGAATGTAAAATCAATCTCCTGAGATTGAAAAATCAATCGGCTGAGAATGATTTTCCGTTCTGCGGCAAACGATTTTTCATTTTCAGGAGATTGATTTTATGCTTGGAGGAAGGTGCGCGGAGAGGTTCATCGGATATTCTGAAAAATATACAGAACGGACGTACGCTCAATGCCTGAACCGGGAAGTATCCACTTCCTTGATTTCCTTTTTCTTATATCCTCCGAAACGGAAATTGAAGTTCAGGGTGAACGTTCTTAGGTAAAAAGAGTTTTCCATTCTCACGTCCTGACCTCCGTAACGTAGGTTACATTCCGGCATACTTGTATTGAATATGTCGCTACAACGGGCAGAGAGTGTGGCTTTGCCTCCGGCAAAGGTCCATTTCACCCCGGCATCTACCGTACCCACCATTTTCAGGTCGTATGTACCTTGTATGGCCGGAGTCTGCATGAATCCGCGCAATTCGAAAGCCAGATTCTTGTTCAGCTTGAACGTGTTGTCCCATTGGCACTGCAAAATCCACTTTTTCCGGTCGAAAGGAAGGTCGAAAAAGTCGTCGCAACGGTGGCGTGCGTATTGTTCCACCGCTACCCAACGGGAATCCCACCACGTTCCGACCTGGAACGGCACCGTGGCCATGAGGCCTACGTACTGTGTGTAGTTCCAGTTCATCATCTTGTAAATCATGGCTAACCGTTCTGTGGACTGATAGGCAGTCTGCATGAACTGGTCTTGGGTACGGGAGAAGTATGCGCCGAAGACATACTTCTGCTTCAGGATGTAGTTGGCATTCACACTGTAGTTCGTCTGAGGACGCAATCCGGGTGTGCCCCATATTTCGGAATATCCGTTGATATAGCTGACGGAAGACTGCATTTCCCAATATCCCGGATAAGTCTTTCGGGTGGAGAGCGAGAGTTGCAGGATGTGTTCGGGAGTCTTCATGTAAGTGAGGGAAGCCTGAGGGTAGAAAGCCCATTTGCGGTAATTGCCGATGGAGTAATACTCCCCTGTGCCCGATACCGACCATGATATACCACCGGGGTAATCTTTTCCCAACGATACGTAGAAGTCTGTGGTCTGTTCTTTTAACTTGGAGTCCGTAGAGGGAGTGGCGATGTCGCCTTCCACCTCGGTGTAGGTTTGAAAGTCATGGTTATGGGTTTGTGTATAAGAGACGCCATATCCCAGATTCCATCCTTGGGACAGTTTGTGTTTCTGGTCGGCATACACGTTGTAGCGGTCTATCCGTTGCCCGCCAGCCAAGGTGAAACGGTTCCGGTTGCCGTCGGCATACTCGGCGTGCATCCACCGCCTGTTGTCGGTCGTATAGTGCGTATAGTCCCCGCCGGCATCCAGGCCGAATCCCGAACGGAGGTGCAATGCGATGTTGTGCATCTGGGCTTCGCGACGGCCGTCTATGTCACTGGTTTGGAAATTTCCTGTTGTTTGCGCGTCCTCTTGTATATTCGGCATGTATTTGCCGGTATAAGCCAAGTCTATGCTGCTGTTTTCGTTGAAGTGGTATTCTCCGGCCACCCGCATGTTATGCCTGTAAGCTTTGTTGCGAAGCTGTTCGTTTTCTTCTATGGAATATATCTGTCCGTCCAGGGTGTGCCGTGAAAATAAGTTGTAATATTGCATCGTGTGTACACGGTCTATGCCGTACATGGCATCCAATGCCAGTTTCGGGGTTGAGAAACGGAAATTCCCGGTGGCATTGCCCGCGTTGAAGTAGCAGTTGTCATAAGTTACGTTGACTTCGCCCTGAAAGGAATAGTCGTTGGGACGTTTCAGAACGACGTTCAGGGAAGCTCCTCTTACGTGATATTGCGGAGGAGTACTATACATGACCTCCACTTTCTCCACGCGGCTGACCGGAGTATTCCGCAAAAGGGTCTCCAACTGTCCCGCATCCATCGTAGTGGGCTTGCCGTTCAGGATGACCGTGACCTCTCCGACACCGGCCAAGGTCAATTTGCCCCCTATCTCTTGCACGCCGGGCAACCTCTGCAAGGCCTCGTAAGTGTTGTTGACGACTTTGTCCCGGACGATTTGTTCCAAATCATAGTTCAACCTCCCCTCTTCCACTCTTACTATGGGGCGCTCGGCTTTGACCACGACCTCACCGATGGTGCGGTCAGCCGGTTGTAGTACAATGGTCCCGGCATCCTTTCCTGTTCCGTTTACGGTTTGTGAACGGTATAAAAGGTGTTGTACAATCAGGCGATACTGCTCCGGTTGGGCCGGTAGGGTGAAATGTCCGTCGGCATCCGATACGGCGGCACTGACGAATGTGGAATCCGGAGCCTGCAATACTACCGTAGCCCCTGTTACCGGACAGGATTTCCGGTCCGTAATTCTTCCGGTAACAGTCTGGGCATCCAGTATTTGAATACCCAGACCGTAACTCCCCAATAAAAGGACGCTTAAAATCTTGTATGTTCTGTTCATGATGGTGTGCAGGGGTTAATACTCGAGAAGTTCCATTGTCGGCTTGCCGTCGTATCCTACACAGATATTGACCATATAGCAACTGGCATCGTCGGGGATACATACCGTGGCATTGAAATGGCATCCGCGCGGACCGGCTTCGGAAAATACCATATTCGACAGGATGGCCTGGTTCAGGAAGCCACTGGGTACAAGCCCGGTGAAACTCTTCCGGGTATAGTCTTGTGAAAACAAGCATGTTTTCCCCTTGTACACGCAGATGTGAATCACGTTGTCGTAGTATACATTTTCCACGGCGATGCCCTCGTCCGTATAACTTGTCTTATATACTTTCAAGCGCGAGGGGTTGACGTAGACATAGCAATGGTAACGCTCGCCGCCATGGAACACTACTGTGTCTTTTTTTACGACTTCATTGTAGGTGAGCGTGGCGGCTTGCCGATGGATGAAATAGATACTGTCGTTCGGGTCTTCCGACCGGACGAGCTTCACGATGTCGCCCGTGGCCGAATGGAAGTGGAAAAGGTGATTTCCCCTCTTGTCTATGGGGTAAGCGGTCGTATCTCCCCCACCGGCCAAAAACAAAGTATCCTTACGGATGAAAAAACGTACCGGTACGTTGGCCGTATCGGGGTAATAGATGGTGTCCCCTTTGGCGCAGAACGAAACGGTCTCGGTCTCCTGGTCGATCCAGATTCCCTGCAAAGCTTTTTTGGCCTCCTGGTCTTCCGGTTCGGGAGTATCCCCGTTTGGAGTCCGGTTGTCCCTTGTGCCGCAACTTGTCCACGCAGCCACGGACACTAAAAGACTACCGTATATAATATGATGTATCCATTTCATTACTTTCCGATACAATGGTATTCAAATCCGGCTTCGCGTACTTCGCCTGCGTCATATACGTTACGCCCGTCGATGACGAGCCGTCCGCTCATCGTCTTCTTCAGCACGCCCCAAGCCGGCAGGCGGAATTCCTTCCATTCGGTCACTAAGAGCAGCGCGTCGGCATCCAATGCCGCTTCGTACATGTCACGGGCATAAATGACTGCGTCACCCAAACGGCGGCGACATTCGTTCATGGCTTCCGGATCGTAGACACGAACCGTGCATCCGGCTTCCAATAATTTCCGGATAAGGATGAGAGAAGGGGCTTCGCGCATGTCGTCCGTCTCTGGCTTGAAAGCCAGTCCCCACAATGTGACGGTCTTGCCAGCCAACTCATGTTGCCATGCCGCGTCCAACTTGTGGAAGAGGATGGATTTTTGACGTTCGTTTACTGTCTCTACGGCTTTCAGCACAGCCATTTCGTACCCGTTTTGCTCGGCCGTCTTGATGAGTGCCTTCACGTCTTTGGGAAAACAAGAGCCTCCGTAGCCGCATCCGGCATATAGGAACTTGCGGCCGATACGGGTGTCGGCTCCGATACCGTTGCGCACCATGTTGACATCCGCTCCCACGCGTTCGCACAAATTGGCGATGTCGTTCATGAAAGAGATACGTGTGGCCAACATGGAGTTCGCCGCGTATTTCGTCATCTCTGCAGAGGGAATGTCCATGAATATCACCCGGAAATTGTTAATAAGGAAAGGTTTGTAGAGTTTGGTCATCAGTTCCTTGGCTTTTTCAGACTCCACGCCTACCACCACGCGGTCCGGGCTCATGAAGTCGCTGATGGCGTTGCCTTCTTTCAGGAACTCCGGATTGGAAGCTACATCGAATTTGATGTCAAGACCCCGTTTGTCCAATTCTTCCTGAATGGCGTGGCGCACTTTCCGCGCCGTACCGACAGGAACGGTGCTCTTAGTGACAACCAGTTTGTAATCAGTCATATATCTACCTATAGTTCGAGCAACTTGTAGGACGTATTTCAAGTCCGCGCTTCCGTCTTCGTCGGGTGGAGTCCCCACAGCACTGAATATCACCTGCACCTTGTCGAGCACGCTTTCGAGCGTGGTGGTGAAATCCAACCGCCCTGCCTTTTGATTCTTCAAGACCAACTCTTTCAGGCCTGGTTCGTAAATAGGAATTTCACCTTGTTTGAGCTTTTCAATTTTATTCCGGTCCACGTCCACACAAGTGACATTGACCCCTATTTCGGCAAAACATGCACCGGTTACCAAACCTACGTAGCCGCTGCCTACAATCGCTATATTCATATTTTCGTTGCTATTAACCACAGGCAAAAGTAATGAAAAATAGGGCTATCAACAATACAAGCTGAAATATTTGATAACTTTTTCTGCAAAAATTAGCAATGTCCACGGGAAAGCCGTAAATTTGTAGTGTGAAAGAGTTAGTAAAACATATCGAGATATTGTTGTTGGACCACGACTGCGTGGTGGTTCCGCAAATCGGGGGATTCGTGACTTGCAACGCCCCGGCCAAATACGTGGAAGATGAGAATCTGTTTTTACCTCCTATCCGCACGGTGGGGTTCAACGAACGCCTGAAAGCCGATGACGGGTTGTTGGTCCGTTCATACGTGGAAGCATACGGTTGTTCCGACATCGAAGCGAGAACCATGCTCGGGGAACAGATCCGTGACCTGCAACAGGAATTGTGGGAGGCAGGTACGTACGACCTTGGGAGCATTGGCGTATTGATGTTGGACGAACGGAACAATGTGGGGTTTTCACCTTGTCAGGCCGGTACGGTCTGTCCGGCTTATTATGGTTTGGATGCCTTGCTGTTCGAACCTTTGCAGGCGGAAAAAACGGTGGAAGCGTCATTGGCCGTCGAGGTTTCGCGTACAGTCCCCGAAAGAAAGCCCGAAACAGTGACGGTCGAAAGCGAACCTGTGGCACGCGGAGAAATTACCATCCGGCTGAAGACGGCGTGGCTGCAAAACATTGCTGCCGTGGCTGCCGTGGTGCTCTTGTTTTTCCTGATGTCTCCCGATGCCAAGAACACGGGGGTATCTTCCGCAAGCCAGGCCGAGTTTGCTCGCCTGATGTGGATGCCTGCGGTACAGGAAACTGTGCCTGAGGCATTCAACAAGCCGGAAGAAATACAAGTCAAGGGTTCAGGAACGGGTGTGGAAAGTCCGGTGTCGGCTGCTGTCCAACCGGAAACCGTCCAAAAGGCGGCTGTTTCGGTGGCAGTGGAAAGCGGTTTTTGCGTCGTGGTGGCCAGTGCCATACCGGAAAAGAACGCGAAAGCGTATGTCGAACGGCTTCATAAGGAAGGTTACAAAGAGGCGCAAGTATATAAAAAAGGAAATATGGTGCGTGTGGTTTTTCCGGGATTTGCATCCGAAGCGGAAGCGCATGCCAAGATGAACGCTTTGAGTGACCGGTCGGAAGAATTTGCTTACGCATGGGTTTACCAAATCAAGTAAGGAATACAAGGAATGAAAAGAGTACGTTGTCCTAAATGTGACCATTATATCACTTTTGACGAAACCCAGTATGAAGACGGGCAGTCGCTTGTTTTCGAATGTCCGGAATGCCGCAAGCAGTTCGGCATACGTATCGGGGTATCCAAATTGAGGGCTACACGTAAGGAAGAGACCGTGGACGAGAACGAGAACGATGACGCATACGGCAGCATCGTTGTGGTGGAGAACGTCTTCCACTATAAGCAGGTGCTTCCGCTGAAGTTGGGCGACAACGTAATCGGACGGTATGTGAAAGGGACTGCCATTTCTACCCCCATCGAGACAGTAGACCCCAGTGTGGACACCAAGCATTGCATCATCAATGTGAAGCGGGACAAGAACGGTCGTCTGGTGTACACCTTGCGCGACGCGCCGAGCAATACCGGCACTTTTTATATGAATGACATATTGACGGACTATGACCGTGTGAGACTGGAGGACGGCAGCATAGTCACTATCGGGGCTACCACGCTGATATTGCGTGCGGCTCGTGAAGAATAATTTTTATCTTATTTTATGCAACCGGAATTGAGCAAGATGGTTGCCGCTACACTTTCCATTGCCGAAAGACAAGTGGCACGCACCTTGGATTTATTAGCGGAAGGGGCTACCATCCCTTTTATCAGCCGTTACCGTAAGGAGATGACCGGAGGGCTGGATGAAGTGCAAATCGGAGAAATCAAAAGAGTGTATGACAAATTGGTCGAGACGGGGAAACGAAAGGAAACGATATTGGCTTCCATCGAGGCGCAAGACAAGTTGACCGATGAACTGAAACGGAGAATCGTGGCTTGTTGGGACGCTACGGAATTGGAAGACATCTATTTGCCTTATAAACCGAAACGTCGTACGCGTGCCGAGATTGCCCGGCAGAAAGGACTGGAGCCCTTGGCCGTAATTATCGCCATGCAGCGTGAGGCGCACATACGCGAAGTGGCCGGACGTTATGTGAACGGGCAAGTAAAGGATGCGGACGAGGCTTTGGCTGGGGCTTCGGATATTTTGGCCGAACAGTTCAACGAGAACGAACGTTGCCGGAATGCCGTGCGCCAACAGTTCCGCCGTGGAGCCGTCATCAGTTCCAAAGTGGTGAAGGGTAAAGAGGAGGAAGGGGCAAAATACCGTGATTATTTTGATTTCAGCGAACCGTTGAAGCGATGTTCATCCCATCGCCTGTTGGCTTTGCGACGCGGAGAGGCGGAAGGTATCCTGAAGGTGGCTATTTCGCCGGACGACGAGACCTGCGTAGAGAACTTGAATCGTTTGTGCGTCAAAGGGAACGGTGAATGTAGTAAACTTGTAGCTTCCGCATTGACAGATAGTTATAAGCGTTTGATTAAACCTTCCATCGAAACGGAATTTGCAGCCGCTTCCAAACAAAAAGCCGATGATGAGGCCATCAGGGTCTTCGCGCAAAATCTTCACCAACTGCTTTTGGCTCCGCCTTTGGGGCAGAAACGCGTGTTGGGCTTAGACCCCGGATTCCGTACGGGATGCAAGGTGGTATGCTTGGATGCCCAGGGGAATTTGTTGCATAACGAAGCGGTATACCCCCACCCTCCGCGTAATGAATATGCACAGGCGCAACGGAAGTTGCAGAAATTAGTGGAACAGTACGACATACAGGCCATAGCCATAGGGAACGGTACGGCCAGTCGCGAGACGGAGAGCTTCGTGCAATCTGTCCGTTTCGACCGTCCGGTAGAAGCGTTCGTGGTGAGTGAAGACGGGGCTTCCATCTATTCGGCTTCCAAAATCGCCCGTGAGGAATTTCCGGAATATGACGTGACGGTGCGCGGTGCCGTTTCCATCGGACGCAGGTTGATGGACCCGTTGGCGGAATTGGTGAAGATAGACCCGAAATCCATTGGTGTCGGGCAATACCAGCACGACGTGGACCAGACGAAACTGCGGGAAACGTTGAACCGTACGGTAGAGTCTTGCGTGAATGCCGTGGGAGTCAACTTGAATACTGCGAGTTGCCAACTATTGACTTACGTTTCGGGGTTGGGACCGCAACTGGCGCAGAATATCGTGGACTACCGTGCGGAAAACGGCCCCTTCCCCACCCGGCGAGATTTGATGAAAGTGAAGCGCATGGGGGCGAAAGCCTTTGAGCAGTGCGCCGGTTTCTTGCGCATTCCGGGAGGTGAGAATCCTTTGGACAATACAGCCGTGCATCCCGAACGTTATGCCTTGGTGCAAAGGATGGCCAAGGATGCGGGGGCTTCCGTGGAAGAACTCATCCGCAACAAGGAATTGCGGCGGAGCATTCCGTTGGAACAGTATGCGACGGAGGATTGCGGCCTTCCTACGCTGAACGACATCATGAGCGAGCTGGACAAACCGGGGCGCGACCCGCGCAGCAAAATAAAGGCCTTTTCTTTCGATCCCAATGTGCATACGATGGACGACCTGAAGGAAGGGATGGTATTGCCGGGCATCATTTCCAATATTACGAATTTCGGTTGTTTCGTAGACATCGGGGTGCACGAGAAAGGTTTGGTGCATATTTCGCAGTTGGCCGACCGCTATGTGAGCGACCCGAACGAAGTCGTTTCGCTTCACCAACAGGTGAACGTGCGCGTGCTGCAGGTGGACAAGGAACGCAAACGGATTGCATTATCATTGAAAATCTGAGAATTTATGAAATACAAGATTTTGGTCCTGGATTTGGACGGGACTTTGACGAACAAGAAAAAAGAAATCACGGTGCATACGAGGGAAACCCTCATCCGGGCACAGGAAGCGGGCGTGAAAATCGTGCTGGCTTCCGGAAGGCCCACCTACGGCATCGCCCCATTGGCCGAAGAACTGCGCCTCGGGGACTTCGAGGGTTATATCCTGTCCTACAACGGAGGGCAAATCATTGATTGGAAAACCAAGAAGATGATGTATGAGAATGAACTCGACCCGAAAGTATATCCTTATTTATATGAATGCGCGAAAAAGAACGGTTTCGTAATATTGAGCTACAAGGACGAATACATCGTATCGGAAGACGCGGGGAATCCGTACGTGCAGCATGAGGCTTTTCTGAACAGGATGCCCAGCATTACCGTACCGAATTTCCTGGAGGTGTTCGATTTCCCTGTTCCGAAGTGCCTGATTGTGGGCGACCCGGAACCGTTGTCCGTGCTGGAGCAAAAGATGAAGCAAGATTTGGAAGGGCGGATGAATGTATTCCGTTCCGAACCGTTTTTCCTGGAATTGGTGCCCAATGGTATCGACAAGGCGCGAAGCCTTGCCGTCCTATTGGACGAGTTGGGCATGAAGCCGGAAGAAATGGTGGCTGTGGGCGACGGATTCAACGACTTATCCATGATACAGTTTGCAGGTCTGGGAATAGCCATGGCTAATGCGCAGGATGTCGTAAAAAAAGCCGCAGACTATGTTACTCTCTCGAATGAGGAGGACGGTGTGGCCGCAGTGGTGGAGAAGTTCTTTTGGGAATAACTCCGAATCTTGATACATAGAAAATGCAGGAAGGTTGGAACTTGAAACCTTTCCTGCATTTTTTGTGTTTACGCTCTTCTTTCCAACATGACCACGTTTTCCACGTGCTGCGTATGTGGGAACATGTCCACGGGGCGTACTCCCATGATTTTGTATTGAGAATCCAACAAAGCCAGGTCACGCGCCTGTGTGGCCGGATTGCAACTGACGTAGACGATGCGATGCGGTGCGGCAAACAGGATGGTCTCTATGACGTCTTTGTGCATGCCGGCTCTTGGAGGGTCCGTGATGATTACGTCCGGTTGGCCGTGTGCCGCGATGAATTCCTTGTTCAGGATGTCCTTCATGTCACCGGCGAAAAACAGGGTATTGCCGATTCCGTTGATTTGTGAATTGATTTTGGCATCCTCAATGGCTTCGGGCACATATTCTATTCCGATGACCTTCCGGGCTTTCCCGGCCACGAAATTGGCGATGGTTCCGGTTCCGGTATACAAGTCGTAAACCAGTTCCGTACCGGTGAGGCCTGCAAAGTCTCGCGCTACCTTATATAATTCATACGCCTGGTCGGTATTGGTCTGGTAGAAACTTTTCGGACCGACCTTGAACCTCAGATTTTCCATCTGCAGGTAAATGTGGTCGTTTCCCCTAAACGTGATGACATCCAAGTCTCCTATCGTATCATTATATTTGAGGTTGTTTACGTATAATAAAGAGGTAATCTCCGGGAATGTTTCGGCCAGATAACCCATCAATGCCTCGGCCTGCGCTTTTTCCGTATCGTTGGTGATGCAGAACTGCATAAGAAGCATCAATTCGCCCGTATTGGAATTGCGGATCATCATGTTACGCAATAATCCGGCATGTTCCCGCTGATCGTGGAATGTCAACCGATGCTCGTATCCGTAGTCACGGATGGCGTTACGGATGCGGTTATTGATATCGTCCATCAGACGACATTGTTCGATGGGTAATATCTTGTCGAACGAACCGCAGGTGTGGAATCCTACGGCTCCGTTCTGCGGATATGCGTTTCCGGACGCTATTTCTTCCGGTGTCAGCCATCTCTTGTTTGAAAAGCCGAATTCCAACTTGTTTCGGTATTCTTCCGTTTTCACGGAACCCAATATAGGTTGTACGCCGTTGAGTTCTACCTTACCGATGCGGGTAAGGTTATCCAAAACTTGCTGTTGCTTGTATTTAAGTTGCTCTTTATATGGGAGACACTGCCACTTGCAACCGCCGCAAACTCCGAAATGCGGGCAGAAAGGTACGGCCCGAAATGGAGAGTATTGGTGGAACTTTACGGCTGTCGCTTCGCAATAATGATGTTTTTTCTTTTGGATTTTCAGGTCGACCACATCTCCGGGAACGACAAAGGGAACGAAAACTACCATGTCGTCCACACGGGCCAGAGCTTTGCCCTCGGCTGCCACATCCGTAATTGTAATATTCTCTAATATAGGGAATTCTTTTCTTTTTCGGGTCATATCCGATGAGTTTATTGGGTTTCTTATTTTGATTTCAGGGAACAAAAGTAGCATTTTTTTTGCATTTTTTCTTGTTTTTCCTTTTGCAGCCCATTTTTTTTGAGTAGTTTTGCATTAATTTATTTTGTTAACTAATTCAAAAACAAACTTTGAAAAATGAGTGAAAAAAGAGTTTATACTTTTGGAAACGGGCAGGCTGAGGGCAATGCCCAGATGAGAGAGAGACTTGGTGGCAAAGGTGCTAATCTCGCCGAAATGAATCTTATCGGCATACCTGTGCCTCCCGGTTTTACTATTGCAACTGATGTTTGCAATGAATACTATGAGGTAGGGCAAGAGAAAATCGTAGAAATACTCCAAGCTGAGGTCAATGCTGCGGTAGCCCATGTAGAAAACCTGATGAACAGTAAGTTCGGAAGCACTGAGAATCCGTTGTTGGTTTCGGTTCGTTCCGGTGCCCGGGCTTCCATGCCGGGAATGATGGACACCATTCTTAACTTGGGCTTGAATGATGAAGTAGCCGAAGGAATGGTGCGCAAGACGGGCAATCCTCATTTCGTGTACGATTCTTACCGCCGTTTTGTTCAGATGTACGGTGACGTAGTGTTGGGTATGAAACCGGTGAATAAGGAGGATATCGACCCGTTCGAAGCCATCATAGACGAAGTGAAAGCCATTCGCGGGATAGAGTTGGACAAGGATTTGTCGGTGGATGAGTTGAAAGATTTGGTGGCTCGTTTTAAGAAAGCTATCAAGGAACGGACCGGAAACGACTTCCCTACCGACCCGATGGAGCAACTCTGGGGAGCCATCTGCGCCGTATTCCGCAGTTGGATGAACGAACGTGCTATCCTTTACCGTAAGATGGAGGGCATACCCGACGAATGGGGTACGGCTGTTTCTGTCATGGCTATGGTATTCGGCAATATGGGCGAGACGTCGGCTACGGGTGTTTGTTTTAGCCGCGATGCCGCAACGGGTGAGAATCTGTTCAACGGTGAGTATCTTGTGAATGCACAAGGTGAGGATGTTGTGGCTGGAATCCGTACACCTCAGCAAATTACGATAGAAGGTTCACGCCGTTGGGCTGCCCTGCAAGGTATCTCGGAAGAGGAACGTGCTGCCAAATATCCTTCGATGGAAGAGGCTATGCCTGAGATTTATAAAGAACTTGATGCCATTCAGGCTAAATTGGAAAACCACTATCGCGATATGCAGGATATGGAGTTCACGGTCCAGGAAGGCAAACTTTGGTTCTTGCAGACGCGCAACGGCAAACGTACCGGTACGGCCATGGTGAAGATTGCCATGGACTTGGTACGTGAAGGATTGATAGACGAAAAAACGGCATTGAAACGTTGTGAACCTCAAAAACTGGATGAGCTTCTCCATCCTGTGTTCGATAAGGATGCGTTGAAGAAAGCCAAGGTGATTACGCAAGGTTTGCCGGCTTCTCCGGGTGCGGCATGCGGACAAATCGTGTTCCACGCAGACGATGCCCAGAAATGGCGTGAGGACGGCCATCGGGTGGTTATGGTACGTATCGAGACCTCTCCCGAAGATTTGGCCGGCATGTCGGCAGCCGAAGGTATTCTCACAGCCCGTGGAGGTATGACTTCCCATGCGGCCGTAGTGGCTCGTGGTATGGGTAAATGTTGTGTGTCCGGTGCCGGTGCCATCAATGTGAACTACAAGAACAAGACTGTGGAGATTGAAGGCGTTGTATATAAAGAAGGCGATTACATCTCCTTGAACGGTTCTACGGGACAAGTTTATGCCGGAGAAATACCGACGAAAGCGGCTGAGCTGTCTGGTGACTTCAAGGCTCTGATGGATTTGTGTGACAAATATACGAAGCTTCAGGTACGGACGAATGCCGACACGCCCCACGATGCACAAGTGGCTCGTTCTTTCGGAGCAAAGGGTATCGGTTTGACCCGTACGGAACACATGTTCTTTGAAGACCAGAAGATTGTGGCCATGCGTGAGATGATTCTGGCCGATAGCGTGGAAGGCCGTAAAAAAGCTTTGGCCAAACTGCTTCCTTATCAGAAGAGCGACTTTAAGGGTATTCTTGAAGCTATGGATGGCTGTCCGGTGAACATTCGTTTGCTCGACCCCCCACTCCATGAATTTGTCCCCCATGACTTGAAGGGACAACAGAAGATGGCCGATGAGATGGGTGTCAGTGTGGAAGAAATCCAGAAACGTGTGGAAAGCCTTGCCGAGAACAACCCGATGTTGGGTCATCGTGGATGCCGTTTGGGGATTACTTTCCCGGAAATTACCGAAATGCAGACCCGTGCCATTTTGGGTGCAGCCTGCGAGTTGAAGAAAGAAGGTAAGGACCCGAAACCAGAAATCATGGTACCGTTGGTAGGTATTCTTTACGAATTGAAACAGCAGAAAGAAGTCATTTTGGCTACGGCTAAGGAAGTTTTCGCCGAAGAGGGTATCGAAGTGGAGTTTGAAATCGGCACTATGATAGAGACTCCTCGTGCGGCCCTGACAGCCAACCGTATCGCTTCGGAAGCTGAGTACTTCTCTTTCGGAACGAACGACTTGACACAGATGACATTCGGTTACTCACGTGATGATATTGCCAGTTTCTTGCCGGTATATTTGGAAAAGAAGATTCTGACAGTAGATCCTTTCCAGGTGTTGGATCAGAACGGCGTGGGCCAGCTTATTAAGATGGCAGTGGAAAAGGGACGCAGCGTACGTCCGGGCATCCGTACCGGCATTTGCGGAGAGCATGGCGGTGAACCTTCTTCCGTGAAGTTCTGTGCTAAAATAGGAATGGACTATGCATCTTGTTCTCCTTTCCGAGTGCCTATTGCCCGTCTTGCTGCGGCGCAGGCGGCCATCGAAGATTGATTCGAATTCGTCTGATTGCAATAATTAAAGAAATAGACCTGCGCATCCATTGCACAGGTCTATTTCTTTATGTATGTTCATAAGGGAATCGGTCGTTTTTTGTCGTTATTATCTGAAAACAATCTCTACCTTAGGGGCAAAACTCATACCTACCGCATCAGTTTGATGCGGGCAACTTATGAACAATTTTTCTATATGACGCTATTTCTTGTAATTTTAATGGACTGGCGTTTGCCCGTAGAAGTAGCGTATAATCCGATACATATCCCTTTGTTCCGAAAGAGGAGACGTATGTGGTTGTCACCCATTTCGCAGGTTTCCGTTTGCAGAAGCACGCCGGATAACGAGTAAATACGTAATATTCCGGCTTCTTTGCTCTTCAAGTACAACTCTTGCCCGTGGCAGGAATAGCTGACGATAGGATTTACGGTATACTCTGTTTCGTTCCGACGGTCTTTGATGCCATCAGGGCCGTCCGGTTGTACTTTCCGGATGATGGCGAAAGGAAATTCCGAAAACACGCTTCTCGTCGTTACGCTTAAAGCCAGGTTGTCGGCATCGGTTTCGAGAAAACCTGAGCCTGCGGAAGAAGAAAGACCGATGGCGTACAGGTCTTCATCCGAATATTTGCGGAAGAGATTGAAGGAATGTTTGGAATAATCGTTCTTTGTAGTCAGTGTCCCTTCGTCAGACAAATGTTTATTGTTATCCGTTTGGCTGACAAACATGTAACGGTCGCCATAAAGTGGCATGGGACGTATCCTCCACAAAAACGAGCGGTCGTCGGTTTCGTCCAGAGCTGTGAACGTGGCATCCGTGTTTCGCAAATACCGGCCGGTTTGCGGGTCTTTGATATAAAAACTGTCTTTGGCTTGCGGTTCGAGCGTATTGGATTCATATACAGGCAGATTGAAATGCAAGACGGTTTCGGCCTTTGAGCCTGTTTGTGAAACGCGGTGGAACATCAACGTGTATTCCATGCAGGTGTCCAACACTCCGACACACAAGGTATCGTTCAGGTCGGCCACTTTTCCACCCAAATCGTTCAGGTGGAAAGTCAATGTGTCAGCTTGTATGGTGTCTTTGTCGAGTATCCACTTGTAAATGCGCGTGGAGTTGGCGGACTGGGCAAGCAGGGAGTTCGGCGAGGCGTACAAAGACACGGCCGTGTGGCGTGGCACGGCCAAGGTAGTCCCGCTATAGTTTTTATCGTCGCCATACGCAATAAACGGGTCTATTTCCGATACCTCCACGCGGAACGTTTGTTGTAATCGGGCACCGGCCTGATTGGTCATTGTCACCCGGTAATAAGCATTCGATGAAACGCTCGGCAGCGTCATCAGATTTTCGTTATGACCCAGTGCATTCCAATTCTGCCCATTGGTACTTTTTTCCCACTTCCATTCACGCACAGGAGTATCAATATACTCCATCCCAAATGTCAGATCATCATATTTCTTCACGTAAATCAACGTGTCTGTTCCCGTGGTACCGTTCATTTTATAATAAGGAGTAAAGTTGCCGGTCCATCCCTCCCCTTCCACATGAAGGGCGAACAACTGCGTGTTGCTCACGCCTTTTTCATTGGTATAATGCACACGGAAGGTACGCGAAGTGTCCAACACGATGTCACGTGTGGAGGAAGTGCATGCCGGGTCATCGTCCCATGCCCATTTACCGGTATCCGTTTCTCCGTCCGGCAATAGGGCCGTCAGGGTCACGGTCGCCCCTTTGGGGATACAGTTCACGTCAGGCCGGTCGATTTCACGGCCTTCATACGTGATTTTCCCGTTCAGGACCGTGGGAACCTTAGTCTTGTCCTCCAACGGGTCGAGCGTACACATCAGGGTGCTGAAGCCCAAATGATCGTAGCCGCCGCTGTTACCTCCGCCGAATCCTCCTCCTGCGTCTATGCCGTTTTCGTTCATTTCGAGCATCTTCCTGGAGTAAGGCACGTCTATCCCCCGTACGTTCTCATAATAATTCACGATACGGGCTTGAGCCGGCCGGTTAGTACCCCGTGCCCAATCCCCCATCCTCATGAAAGTCCCGTCGCAATTCGTATAAGGACTGTTCGGCAAATCATCCACTCCCGAATTATAGGCGTTGACATATTCAAACCCGCATACGATACGGTCGTCCATCAGGGCATAAAAGTCATCGCCTTGGTTGCGTCCCGTACCGCAAAGGTCTGCGGCCAACGCCAGTGCCATTTCGGCATGCCCTTGGTCGCGGTTGGATTCCTGCATCTGCCCGAAGTAGCCGAAAGGTCCGCGTTCGTCCGGATGCAGTTTCCAGACCAAATGATGCAGCGACTCGCCGTAACGGTGGTCTTCCATATACTTATAATATTCCGTGGCTTGGTTGTAGATGAAGACATCGTCGCACAAGATACCGATGCTCATCGCACACAGCACGTTGCACAAGCCCCAATTCGACCAATAATGGTCGTCTTGTGTCCCGTTGCGTCCTTGCAGGAAACCGATTACCCCGTGGTACCACACTTTCAGCATCCATTCTTTGAAGCGTCCGAAGTCCGTGGCATCCCATCCCGGATAGTCGCGCATCAGTTCGGCAGCGTTGGCAAACTGGTAGCCATACAGCCCGTATGCCAGACAGGCATTCGTGTCTCCGCTCACCTTCTTGCAGGTCTTGGCCCAAGCATTAAGGATTTGGACGGACTTGTCCGCATACGCCTTATCGCCGGATATGTGCCAGACCAACGCACATTGGTAAGCCGTGGCGGCATCCCGGTAAGCCAACTGGTAATTGTCCGGGTCGGGTTCCCAAATCGTCCGGCCTCCGCGTACGATTTTCTCGACCGGAGCAGCCTTCCAGTCCAAACTGACATGCGGGCTAGTCAGCAGTTTCCTGTAAGCGGAAGCCCAAGGCTCCTCGCCGACTTCTACCTTGGCTTTTGTCCGGTTCAGATCGGCCTGCGTATGCAACATGCCGGGATGGATGAAGTTTTGTGCATTCAGCCATAACGAACTGCATAGCGTCATGACTATCAAGTATCTTTTCTTCATGGTAAATGTTTTTAATGAACAGCGGCAAAGTTAGCAGGTAAATACCGTACGGGGACGGATGAAAAAAAGCATCTTTTACGTCGTTCTGAACCAAATGCGCCCGAAGGCTGCTTTTCAGCCACGGCGTATGGGAAAATGTCCGAAAAAGACGGCTGATTCAGTACGATGCAACAAAACGACCTATATTTTGAACCAAAATATCCTACGTCAAATGATGCCGATTGCCTATCTTTGTCTAATCATCATTCGTTATTTGAAAGAAAAACCATGGATACCGTAAAACTAAAAGTCAATTTCCAAGCCTTATGGTTCATCGTTCCGACACTGTTCCTGTTTTTTGCCTCGTGCCTCCACGCACAAGACCGCCAATACAAATTCCGCCTTATTGATGCTTCGGACGGACTTTCGGACGGACAAATCCGCAGCCTGACGATGACGGAAGAGGGTTGCATCGCCATTAAGACCGGTTTCATCCTGAACATTTACAACGGTGCCACGTTCGACCGATTCCCCTACGACAAGACACGCAAATACACTTGGGCGTACGACCGTCCGCCCAAAGAGTATTACGACCGCGAAGGACGGATGTGGCTCAAAGAGTTGGGCTACCTGCTTTTGCTCGACATGAAGAGCGGGCAATATGATTATTCCGTCTCCGAGGTGTTGGCATCCATGGGAATAGACCGACGGCTGAAGAACCTGTTCATAGACGATTACAGGAATTATTGGTTCGTGACCGAAGACAATACCGTTTCCTTCTACGACGTGGAACAGGGACGTTTGCGCACCATAGAGGATGGTGGCAGCGAGTTTACCCGGCAACACGGCGTGCCGGTGGAAATGGCGCAATACAAGAACCTCTGTTGGATTGTTTACGAGAGCGGGTTGATTCGCTGTTGGGACTACTCTTCATCCGAGTTCGTGTCGCAAGAGACACGTTTCTTGCATGCCATCAACCGGCTTACCGACCGCATATACCTTCATCCGGATGCCCAAGGAAACATCTGGCTGATGTATAACAACGGGCTGTTCTTCTACAATCGCATGGAACGGACCTGGAGGGAGGCATGCGGCATCAGTGGTCTTTCCAATTTCTTCACGTGCATGGATTTGGACAAGGACGGCAACGTATGGGTCGGCACGTCCAAATCCGGCCTCCGTATCATCGATGCCCGGACGTTCAAGGTGACCACGCTCCCGACATTGGAACTGACCGACGGCGGGACATTGGAAAACGATATTTATACGGTATTTTCCGACCGGAACGGGGGTATATGGGTGGGCACCCTCTTTCAAGGCTTGTGTTATTACCATCCCAGCATGCAGAAGTTCTCTCTCGGCCACACGGTGAAGCGGTATTCGTCCGTTACCAACGAGAGCATCCGGTGCTTTTTGGAGGATGGCGACGGGAATATACTTGTCGGAGGTGCCTTCGGACTCTTCCGTTTCCGTCCGTCCACCGGTGAAATGGAGCAAATGTTCAAGGCCGAACCGAATGACATTTGCCTTTCCGTCTTTAAGGACAAGGGCGGACGTATATGGGTGGGCACCTTCCTACACGGTTTTTATTGCATTGAGGACGGACAGGTCCGCAACCTTCTCCGTTCTACGGTGAATTGGGAACAAGACCCTAACCAGAACATATCCCGTGCTTTGTACGAAGACAGCGAAGGGCGTTATTGGGCCAGTGTGACCGGCGGGGTCGGACGTTTCAATCCGGTCACGGGGAAGATTACCTATATGTTGCACGACCGCCATCCCGAACTCCGTTCATACGCCGTGGTTCATGCCTTCTACCCGGTGGACGGCCATACGTTCGCCGCTTTGGGCAACAGCGGCATCTACTATTATGACACGCAGAAAGACAGCGTGTGGATTCCGGACTTTCTGAAAGAACAGCGGTATGCCGACACCAAATATTTCTGCATGCTGAAAGACCGCCACGGCGTGGAATGGTTCGGGACGGAAGACGGCATTTTAGTGTTTGACCCTCGCCGCAAGGAGGCCACGGTGCTGACCGAATCCGACGGACTGCCCAACAATGCCGTCACGGCTTTGTTGGAGGACAACGAAGGGACGGTATGGGCATCCACGTTGAACGGGCTTTGCAAAATCGCATCCCGTGATGACCGTAACGGCAAAGGTTTTTCTGTGGTGAGTTATGGGGAAACCGATGGGTTGCAAGGCGGCAAGTTCTATGAGAATGCGGCTTTGAAGACCCGCTCAGGCCTCTTGTTTTTCGGTGGAGCGCATGGATTCAATTATTTCAATCCTTCGGAAATCCGGTACGACCGGAGCGACAACCATCCCGTCTTCACCCGTTTCTATCTGTTCAACCACCCGTTGAAAGTGAACGAAACGTACAACGGGCATGTGATTCTGACACAGACCGCAGACCAAACTTCAGAAGTCCGGCTCCGTCACGACGAAAACTTCATTATGATAGAATTTTCAGGTCTGAATTACGTCAACCCTTCGCACACTTACTATAAGTATAAACTGATGAACTACGACAAAGAGTGGAACGAAGTGGTGGCCAACGGGAGCGGACGCGCCACCTATACCGGATTGCAGCCCGGTGAGTACAAATTCGTGGCCTATACCGCCAACGGAGACAAGATTTGGGGGAAGACACCGGCCGAAATCACCATCGTCATTGCGCCCCCGTTCTGGGCGACGGCATGGGCCATCGCGGTGTACGTCGTGCTGGCTGCCGGTTTGATGGTTTGGTCGTGGAGAAGGTTCCGGAGGCGGGCACAGCTCAAAATCCGGATGGCTCAAGAAGCTAACGAACGGAAACAGCGCGAAGAGCTCGACCAGATGAAGTTCCGCTTCTTCACGAACATCAGCCATGAGTTCCGCACTCCCCTCACCTTGATTCTTACGCCTTTGGGGGCACTCATCCACGATACGGGCGAACCGGAGCTGAAAAAGAAGTTGGAACCTATTTACAATAATGCGCGCCGTCTGCTCAATCTGGTGAACCAGTTGCTCGATTTCCGTAAATTGGAAATGAAGGGCGAGCGTCTCAGGTTGAAGATGAACGACATGGTCTTTTTCTTGGAAGAAGCTGTCAGGCAGTTCACCGACTTGGCGGCAAGCCGTGAGATAGAACTTTCCTTCGAGCCTAAGGTGGAACGTCTTTTCATGAATTACGATTCCGACAAGATGTATAAGATGCTCAACAACCTGCTTTCCAATGCCTTCAAATTCACCTCCGCGCACGGACAGGTACGGGTCACGCTGGAGAAGGTATCGGAAGACGGACGGCCGTATGCGGCGGTCAGGGTGGAAGACACCGGATGCGGCATTGCGGAAAAGGATTTGCCCTTCGTTTTCGACCGTTTCTATCAGACAGCCACGGAGGGACAACCGGCCGGGCAAGGCAGCGGCATAGGTCTCCATCTGGTGCGCGAGTACGCCAAACTGCATGAAGGAAAGGTCACGGTGGAAAGTCGGACGGGAGAAGGCACGGCCTTCACCCTGTATATCCCGACCGACCTGCATGGCGGAGGGGCGGCACCTGCGGCAGAAGAAAAGGCGGAATACCGGGACGAAGAGAGCGAAATCCACGACATGCCGCCCACGGAGACGGGAAGGAAGAAGATTCTGGTGGTGGAGGACCACGACGAATTCCGTCATTTCCTGGTGGAGCAACTGCAAAAGGACTTTTGTGTGGTGGAAGCGCGAGACGGCGTGGAGGGCGAACTGGCGGCACGGACGGAGTTGCCGGACTTGATTGTGTCCGACCTGATGATGCCCCGCATGGACGGCATGGAACTGTGCCGCAGGCTGAAAGGCGACATACAGACCTCACATATCCCGTTCATCCTGCTTACGGCCCGCAGCTCCGATGATTCGCGCATCGGGGGATACGAAGCAGGGGCGGATTCTTATATCTCGAAACCGTTCAACTGGGAAATGCTGCAAGTGCGCATCCGTCAACTCATCGAGCAGAAAGAACGGCGGCAAAAGATGTTCCGCAAGTCCATCGACGTGTCTTTCGAGGCCATCACCACGACTTCGATAGACGAGAAGCTGATGGAGAAAGCCTTGGAATCCGTCAAGAAGAACATCAGCAATCCGGAATATTCCGTGGGCGACCTGAGCTTGGACGTGGGGATGAGCAAGACCCAGTTGAACCGCAAAATGCAGGCCATTGTCAACGTCACGCCCTTGCAGTTCATCCGTTCCATCCGGTTGAAACGGGCAGCCCAGTTGCTGAAGGCCACCACATGCAGCGTGAACGAAATAGCGGACCTCACGGGATTCAACACCATCAAGTATTTCAACCTGCATTTCAAGGAAGAGTTCGGCATGACACCGACACAGTTCAGGGAAAAAGAAGGAAAGGCGCAAAATGACGTAACAATCGGCTGAAATCATCCCATTCCGTCGCCTGCCTTTAGGCTACTTTTGTGGTAGAAATCAAACGATGTGCCATGGAAGCAAGAAACGACGAAAAAGGACTGGCCGCGTGTTACGTACGGCAGAAGGAGGCTTTGAAGCATTATATCGCATCCCGCATCGACCGCCCCGACGAGGCGGAAGACGTGGTGCAGGATGTGTTTGAGAGACTGTGGAAGCATAAGGATTTCATAAGTCCGGAGGCTGTGGTGTCCCTGGCTTACAAGGTGGCACGTAACCTGATGGCCGACCGCCAACGAAGATACCGCAAGGAAAATGACGTGTGGGGCGAACTGTTTTACACGCAGGAGGCCTTGCAAGACACGACGGAGGAAAAAGTATCTTTCAAGGAATTGAAACTGATGTTCGACCGTTTGGTGTTTGCCCTGCCGGAAAAGCGGCGCAAGGCGTATTGCCTGTCCTTTTTTGAAAACCTCACCCCTTCCGAGATCGCCCGTGAATTGTCTGTTTCAAAGCGTACGGTGGAACAGCATATCTTATTGGCACGCAAGGATATTAAGACGCAGTTGCAAAAGGAATACTTCAGATATGGGTGAAGCGTTTTGAGGGACTTACATTTATACGTTTTAGAGGACTTTAAGCTGTCAAAAAGACAGTTTTTCCGGAATCCCCGTATTTCAAGAATAAGGGAAAAAGGGCTTTTCAGGTCTTTTTTCTGTATATTTATACGGTATAAATGCAATATTATGGCATAAATCCTGCATATTCGTGTGTTTTTCTCAGCCGAACGGTAAATCGTTCAGCTGAAAGCGATTTTTCATTCTCAGCATGTTGTGTGCCCAAACTCTTCCGAAAGGGGAATCCGGAGGCTGAAAGAGGCAGGAAAATGCCCTTTGAGGGGGCTTCAGACGCTATCTGAAGAAAATCCGTCTCGCAAAAACGGAATCAAAGTGTTCTGGATATTCGCGTCCGGCTGACAGGCCGACCGCTTCCTTCCGCATCTATTTCCTTGCTGCCGGACAGAAAGAAAGTAAAAACAAGTCTATGCTTACAGCAAGTTAAAATCCCACCCTCGCGAGAATGCCTTATTTATTTCCGGCTTCGGACCAAAGGGCAAATACGCGATTCTCGTAAGGGTGGGATTGACAGATTGACAAAACGATAAAATGATTATCCCTTTCGTTATCGAGACATCTACTTACATTCGCGTTTTATCCTGATAACCGTGAAGGAATAGGCCGGCATTTCATAGGGGAACTTCTCCCCTATTTCCATTGCGCTTTCCACCGGTACGGCATCCTTGTCGGACGGGCGACCCGAAAGGACGGTCTTCTGCCCTACGGCTTGATGTCCGGCCAACGACGGGATTTCCATGTCCGCCTTGACCGCCACCGGAAGCAGGTTCACCAATTTCACGACAAGGTCGCCGCTTTCACCGTCCTTCACCACGGAAACGCCCACTCGGCTGCGCACATCATGCCTCCGGTTGTCCACCGTCAGCGTGGAGGGCAGGTATTCGCTTCCGGTGTTCTGTCCGTACATCTTTTGCACGTAGTAGTCCACAGTGGGTTTCACTTCCGTGTTGTTGAAGTAAATCAAGTCCGGCCTCCACTGCGTATGCCCCTCCTTGGCCAAGAGCGGAGCGTATGATGTCATGCTCACCACATCGCCGTTGCGCTCCACCGAAGTCAGGAACAAGGCAGCCGCCAAGGCCGTTTCGATATTGCTCGGCCGTCCCGGGGCATGGGCCGCATACTCTCCCAGATAGACCTTGGACTTGTTGCGGTCGTAGTGGTCGTAGTAATCTTGGTTGTAAATGAACCATCCCGGCGTATTGTAATTATGCTCGTCCACCATGGGCAGTTTCAAACGGTCGGCCAAAGCCCATCCTTCCTCATAGTCCGTGCCTTCGCTGAAAGGCCCCGTCGTGCCGATGACCGTGATTTCGGGATATTTTTCCCGGATGGCCTCATAAATCATCGTAAACCGTTCCGTAAACACGCGGCTGATGAGGTCTTCGTTGCCCAAACCTATATATTTCAGGTTGAACGGTTCGGGATGTCCGGCCTTGGCCCGTTCGCGTCCCCATCGTGTGGTCTTGGCATCGCCGTTGGCGTATTCTATCAAGTCCAACACGTCCTGCACATATTGCCCCATCTCTTCCATCGGGATACCGCCCTGCTGTCCAAGGCTCGTCACAATGTCCTTGGAATGATGGCTCGGTCCTCCGATGCCTGAGTTCTGGCAGGGCACGCCTGCCGCCACGACCGGTAACGGTTCGGCACCGATGTCCTCGCAGAACTGGAAATACTCGAAGTAGCCCAAACCGCGCGTCTGGTGGTAGCGCCAGATGTTGGCCGCAGGCTTGCGGGCTTCCAACGGGCCGATGGTTTCTTTCCAATGATAGATGTTGTCCACCCCGTCCCCATGGGCCAAGCATCCACCGGGGAAGCGGACGAAGCGCGGACGGATGTCGGCAATGGCCTGAGCCAGGTCGGCACGCAACCCGTTCTTCCGTCCCTTGAACGTCTTTTGCGGGAACAGTGAAATCATGTCGAGGGCATACCGTCCGGCAGACTGCGGGATGATGACGAGCCGGGCCTGCGCGACGGTGGCCGTGGCTTTCAGCACGGCTTCCCGTTTTTTCCAGGTTTTGGAGGACAACTTGACGGTGGTCTCGGCCACGGTCTTTCCCTGTGGGTCGACCAGACGCACCACGGTCTTTCCACCTCCCTTTCCGTCCGGCGTACGGGCGAAAAGCGAAAAGTCGTACTTCTCGCCTTCATTCACCGCAATGCCGTCGAATCCCGTATTTGTGAAGCTGCCGTCGGGCTGCGCCACGTCGAGCACGGCGTAATGGGGATTGTTGGGATGAACGGGCTGTTCCGTGGACACGTCAAATGTCATGCTCTTGCCTTCCACCCTCCATGCGTAGCGGCTGTTCCAGTTCTTGTCCTTGTTACCATCGGTTTCGGAGTACTCGAAATCCCGGTTCTGCACCAGTTCGGCATACAGTCCACCGTCGGCTGCATAATTCAAGTCTTCAAAGAACACACCAATCAAGTCCTCACTGATGGGCTTTGCCCGGCCTTCGTCCACGGTAATCCGCGCACTGACCGTTTGCAGTCCGGCAAACCGGGCCGCGTCATGTTCTGCACGTTCCCCGCGTTGGGCGTTGAGGGCAGAACGATATACGCCATGCCGTTCCAATCCTTTCACTATGCCGTACGGCACCTTCAGTGCAAATCCCGCGATAGTCTTGTCGCCCACTTGCATGGTGTCTGCCACCGGCATACGTGCGTTTTTCACCTCATGGCGCGATTTCTCGTCTGCCATGAAAAACTCTTGAGGTTTCCACCGTATCAAGTCTGTTGAAGAAGAACTGCCCATCGCGCTGCCGTCCGGGGTCAAATCCCAGAAGCAATGCCACCGCCCGTCCGTCCGGTCCTGTACCAACTGCGGGCGGTACACGTGTTTCCAAGGACCGAAGTCGCATTTCAGGAACACCATGCCTCCGGCCACGTCGTGCCATTGCTCGCGATCCGTGCTCCATACAAGTTGCATGCCGCGCCGCCCGTTGTCGTTCACCGTAGGATACGGAAAAACATACACGGAGTCCGGTTGTGCCGCCCACGTAGGGACAACAAAAAGATTGACAAAAGCAATACTTAAATAAATATTATTAAAATTCATGTTGACTGCACATTATGATATTTTTCTTCTTAATATAAAGGATAGCTGTGGGTAACTGGAGTCATGATGAAAGTGAAATCATAATCTCCATACGGCAGGCGGAATTCCGGTTCGGGCATGGCACTCCAACTGTCGATACAAGCCAATCCCATCTGCACCTTGTCTATCAGCACGTTGGTCAGGTCTGCCTTTTCCACTTCCTGCGAATGGCCTTGTTTCTTCACCGGCCCTTCGTCCAACGATTCGATGGTGTAGTGCAGGGAGGAAGCCGAGAACGGAGCATCGGCCACGAACTGCAACCCCGTGCCTTTCACGTCGAGGACTTTCCACCAACGGATGTCTGTTTTCGTGCCAGTCTCTTGCGGACGGATGTAGGGATAGAACTGCTCGTCTACGGTCTGGTGATAAATGCCAAGGTCCGTACTGTGGTTGCGGTTGCTGTAATTCTCCACCGGCCCGCGACCGTAGTAAGACACGTATTCAAAATCCTTGGGCATGACTAATTGCATGCCGAAGCGGAACATGTCGGATACCTTTTTCCCCTTGTCGGCCACCATCTTTTGGTTGACTTTTACGGTGCCCCGGTTGTTGATGGTATAGGTCAGGTAAAGCTTGGCCGACACGCTTCTCATGTCGTATTCCGCCGACACGACAACCTGTCCGTCTTTCGTTTCGTGTTTTAAAGACGTGAGATGCAGGTCGGGATTTTTCCAAGCCGCGTATTTTTGTTGCAGTTTGGCACCGTAGTCATTGTCGGTCGGGGCGCGCCAGAAGTTCGGGGTCAGCGCATCGCCTTTCCGGATGAACTCTGTCCCGTCTACGACATAACGTTCCATGTATCCGGTCATCTTGTTGAAACGTATCCGGAAGTCCTCTCCCGTGATAATCAGATGGGCAAGATTACGGTCGTTGACTTGTGGGACGGCATCCGGAATGTAACGCAGGCTTTCGTTCTTCAACACCATGTCCAGAGCCTGATAAGGCCGGAGTTCGATTTGTGCCTTGGCCACCACGTGACGCGCCGGAATGATGCCTTCCCTTTCCCGTTGCAGGTATCTCACGTTGAGCAACCATTCGCCTTCCCCGTCAGTTCCGCCCCAGTCCAAGGTCATCGTGGCGGTTTGTTGCGGTTGGCAATCTATCCGTTCCACCGTTCCGCTACGCATGACTTTTCCGTCTTTCAGCGTTTCCCACTCCATGACGTATGCCGAAAGGTCGCGGAAGAAATTCTCATTGTATATCTTGATTTCGCCTTTCGACAAATCTCCGGGCGTGGTCCAGATGTTCTGGTAGAAGTACCTCACTTCATGGCTATGCGGGTTCGGCACACGGTCGGGGCCGAACAGGCCGTTGTCCATGTAGTTGTCATCTTTCGTCTTATAATCATCGAAATCCCCGTCGTAACCGTATATCATTTCCCCGTTGCGACCTGTCCATCTTGGCGACTGGTCCACCCAGTCCCAAATGAAACCGCCTTGGAACTTGGGATATTTCCGGATCAGGTTCCAATAGATGTTGAAGTCGCCCAAAGCGTTGCCCATGGCATGGGCATATTCGCACATGATGAAAGGTTTCTGTTTGCTCTCGTCCTCGCAATATTTGATGCAACGGGAATAAGTGGGATACATCGGGCAGTAGACATCGGTGGTGGAACCGGTGTCGTAAGCCTGTTCAAAGTGGACGAAGCGACTGGGGTCTTCTTGTTTGACCCAATCGTAACAGGCCTCGAAGTTCGAACCGTTGCCGCACTCGTTACCCAACGACCACAGGATGATGCTGGGATGGTTGAAATTGCACTGCACGTTGCGTTGGTTGCGTTCCAGATGTGCTTTCTTGTAGCTCGGTTCTTTGGCCAACGTGGTTTCCTTGAATCCCATGCCGTGGCTCTCCAAATTGGCTTCGGCCACAAGATAAAGGCCGTAACGGTCGCACAGCTCATACCAATAGGGGTCGTCCGGATAGTGGCAAGTCCGCACGGCATTGACATTGAATTTCTTCATGAGTTGTATGTCTTGGAGCATCCTCTCGCGGGTAACATACGAACCTCCGTCGGGATCCATCTCATGACGGTTTACTCCTTTGATGAGCACGGGCTGCCCGTTCACCAAAAGTTGGCTGTTCTTGATTTCGATTTTCCGGAATCCCACTTTTACGGGTATGACTTCGCGGATGGTGCTGCCGTCCTTCAGTGTGACCCTGAGGGTGTAAAGGTAAGGAGTCTCTGCCGTCCATTTATGCGGGTTCTTCACCGGCATGGTCACAGACCGGTTTCCTGTTCCCCCTACCTCTTCCGAACAAACGGTTTCCCCGTTGGCATCAAGCAATTCAAGCGCAACATGGGCTTTGCCTTTCACGTCCAGACGGACATCCAATGTCCCGTCCTGGTACCGGTCGTCCAAGCCGGGAGTGACCCGAAGGTCTTCTATCCGCTTGGCGTTGCGTACGTAGAGGTAACAGTCGCGTGATACACCACTGTAACGGAAGAAATCCTGATCTTCCAGGTAACTGCCGTCGCACCAACGGAACACTTGGAAGGCTATCAGGTTCTTTTGACCCGGTTTCAGGTAAGGGGTCAGGTCGAATTCCGCTGCCATCTTGCTGTCCTCGCTGTAACCCACAAACTTTCCGTTGACCCATAGGTACATGTTGGAAGACACGGCACCGAAATGGGCGATGATGTCTTTCCCTTTCCAGTCTGAAGGAATCACCACTTCACGGCGGTAGGAACCTACGTGGTTGTTTTCCACCGGGACATGGGGCGGCTTCTTGAACGTGCGTCCTTCATAGCCTTTCCATCCGAAATCTATTCCCGCATACACCGGGACATCATAACCGTTCAGTTCCCACACGCCCGGAACCGGGAAATCTACCCAACCCTTGTCGTTGAACCCCGTTTTCCAGAAGCCTTCCGGACGTGCGTCCGCATGTTCCACCCAGTTGAATTTCCAGTTCCCGTTCAGGCTCATGAAGTTCTCGGAAAGTTCTTTCATTCCTTTTGCCGCCAGTTCCGTACTTTCGTAGGCAAAAAAATCGGCGTGCATGGGGACACGGTTGACGGCGTTGATTTCAGGGTCCTGCCACTCTTTGAAGGTTTGTGCATAGGCATGGCATGCGCATACGCCTAATATTCCCAATAATATTCGTTTCATCGTATGTCGATTCTGTTTATGAATGTACATGGTACAATCTTTAATTATAGACTTGGAATGACTTGTTTTATTGTGCCGTCTTCATTAAAAACCACGCGATCCATGCAGACTTCGCGGTGATAACCCGCTTCACGCCCCATCGTGATGCCGTCGGGGAACTTGAAGCGATGGTAGACAATATACCATTCGTCTGTGCCGGGCACCTGCAGGAATGACTGGTGGCCTGTGGCGTAGATGCCCTGATCGGGCTTTTTGCAGACTACCACCCGGCTTTCCTACGGGTCAATCGGGCCGACAGGAGACTTGGAGCGTACGTAACGGACTTCGTAGTCCGCGCTCCGCGTATCGTTTTTAGACCATGTGAAATAATAGTAACCGTCGCGGTAGAATACATAGGGGGCTTCACTGTAATGCCGGTCGTTGTCGATGTGTATCTTCGTGGTGTTCGGTTTGACGGATGCCATGTCGTCATTGAGTTCACACACGGCCATGTAATAGTTGCCCCAGTACAAATAAGTCTTGCCGCTCACGGGGTCAGTGAAAACGTCCGGGTCGATGTTCTGCCCGCGTTTCATTCCGCAGGGTCGTTCGCGGCTTATCAACGGTTTTCCGCTATCACGGAACGGCCCTTCCGGACGGTCGCCCACAGCCACTCCGATTTGCCGTTCTGCCGTATAGTAAAAGTAATATTTGTAACTGCCGTCTGTCTGCTTTTTCTCTATGATGCAAGGTGCCCATGCGTTCTTTTTCGCCCAAGACACGTTTCTCAAATCCAAGACGACGCGTTCTTCTTTCCAAGTTTTCAAGTCGGCAGACGAGAAAGCCTTGAAACTCGTGCCGCCCCAATTCGGAATACCATCCGTCGTGGGATAAATGTAATATTTCTTAGTCTGTTCGGAATACAGCACTTCCGGGTCTGCATAATAACCGGAGAACAGGGGATTTTTCTGTATGGATGCCGTGGAGACATATTTCCGTTTGTTCTTCTGCCAGTAAGCTTCAAGCTTGTCGGCCTCTTCTGCGGTCAGATGTACCACAGCCCCATGCTTGGGCGCGTTGAAATTTGTGGATTTCATTACGCCTTCGTTGAAACGTCCTAGATTCTTGAACGTGATGAAGTCCGAAGTTTCGGTAAAGGCGAAATTGTGCGGCGTGATGCTGTATACGTCGTACATCAGCACCCATTTGTCCTCTCCGAGGCGTTTCCATACCGTGGGAGCCTCACAAGATTTCGGTTCAAAGTCGTACCAACGCGGATCGTATTCGTAGCCTCCGTTGATACGATCGGAAACAGCCTGCTTGATACCCGGCTGTCCGTCGTGCGCCACGTAGAAAAGATGGTACTTGTCCCCTACCTTGGTGATGTCGCCGTCGATGGCCGAAACCGTTTCGTCCGGGTATTCGTAAAGCAGTTGGGGCAGGCTCTCGATACGGTCGAAATCATCGTTCACATACACGTAATACAGTTTGTTGCGTTCGTTGCGGAAGCGCATGGTGTAGGAAATCATCAGTTTGCCCGCCCGTTCATCGTAGGCAATTTCAGGTGCCCATGCGCAACCTATTTCACTCAATCCGGCTGTCAGTTGGTCGAAACGGACGTTGGCGCGTTTCCAGTTCACCAAGTCCCACGACTTCATCAGCACCAGCCCCTTGTTGTTTCCCCAACCGTACATGTTGCGGTCGCGCTCCCACTCCGTTTCGCGGAAACCGTCACGACGGGCAAATACGTGGAGGTCGGTCATGGCCAAATAGAATGCACCATCCGGGCCACGATAGATATAAGGGTCGCGTATCCCTCTTTGGTAAGCAATCGTATCACCGGCTAAGACAGGTTCCCCGTCGTTCAGGGCCGTGAACGTGTATCCGTCGCGGCTCAATGCCATGTAGAGCCCGTGCGTTTCGTCCTTGTGGAACACCATCAGGTAGGCACTCAAGTCTTTTTCCTGCGGAACGGCGTTTTTATAACGGAACCGGTGGAAAGCCGCTTCACCCTTCCCAATGGAAACCAAGCCTATACGCAAGGCATAGAAACCCTTGTAGGCGTTGTGGTGCATGCCGGACACATCGATGCCTTCGGCCAATGTGGTCCATTCCTTTCCGGCCTTTCCAACCAAAATGGAGACGTGGTTGCCTTGGTTCTTTATTCGCACCGTGAACTGTCTGCCTAACGTGTTGGGCATTTCTGTCTTTTGTCCGGCGTGCCGGTAGATAGTGAATGTCTTGCCGTCCGATACCAGTCCAGCGTATGCTTTTTCGCTATAATAAAGCAGGAGTCCGGCTGTATTGTTTTTCCCGACCGTGACTTCAACTTGTGTTTCATAATTCTTGTCTTCCGCAGTAGCGAGCAACAGTCGGCCGTCTGCTGGAGTCTTGCCTTTGGCTTTCAGCCGCAATGTCCGGTTTTCGAGGGTCACGGCTTTCGGGGCATATTCTTTCCAGAACGTCCATTGTAAGCCCAATACCTTCCCCTTGAAGTCATCGGAAAGTTCCAGGCCGTGAGGGATGGGAGCCTCAGTCTTGGGAAGCGTGCCTGTGGATTTGGCACGGCACCATCCGTCTGGCGTCCACTCGATCGGTTCGATAAGGGTTTGCCGTCCCAACGTATGGTAGCCTTTGGCGTATGCGTGGTACACCACCCACCAGTTTCCGTTTACGTCGTCTATCAGTGTGCCGTGCCCTTTAGACCACCAGCTTTCCCTTTCACTGTAAGTATGCACCAACGGGTTGAACGGAGAGTTTTCCCACGGTCCGAGTACGCTTTTCGAGCGTGCCGTCACGACCATGTGACTGGTGCCCGGTCCGGCAGTTCCGCCTTCGGCCGACGTGAGGTAATAATACCCGTTGTGGTAGTTCAGTTTCGGGGATTCCAGATACATGCCTTCTGTTCGCCAGTTCCGGGGATAGGGCCAACCGTCGTAGACCTTTTTTACCTCGCCCACCGTAGACAGACCGTCATCGGAGAGTTGCACGACTTTGCCTTCGGAGAGATACAGGTAACGTTTTCCCTCAGCATCGGCCACATGTCCGGGGTCGATGCCTTTCACCTTTAAATCTATAGGTGTGCTCCACGGCCCACGGATGTCATCTGCCCATATCACCCAATTCGTCCCTGCGGCCGGATAATAGATATAATACCTATTATTGTATTTCACCAAATCCGGTGCCATGGCCGAGCCTTCCCATTGTGCCATGGCACGGCATACCGGTTCCCAATGTTCCAAGTCTTGGGAATGCCAGATCAGGAAGCCCGGCGCATAATAAAAAGGAGAATGCGTCATGTAGTAATCCTTCCCGTCGCGCAAGATGGAGGGATCGGGATAGTCTCCGGCAAGGATGACTTTGGGAAAGTCCTTCGCTGACGAATTCCATACCATGAGAAAGAACAGGAACAATGAAATAACTTTTTTCATAAAATCATGTTTGGGTTTGTGATGTGATACATTATTTAACAATATACTTTTTACCATCTACGATATAGATGCCTTTACGCAATCCCCCCAACGCATCCGCATGTTTCACGCTCTGGCGAACCATGCGTCCGGCCAGGTCGAATACATCCACTTCGTCCTTTTCATCAGGATTTCCATTTGAAATACCGTGGATATTATCCCCCTTGTTCTGTCCGACATAATAGAGGCGGAAGTTGTCTGCCCACCAGTATTGCCCGTTGCCTCCCACGACTCCGGTTCCCCGTACACCGATGACTACCGTACCGTTTTCCACATACACCTCCGGGATGACCGTGGTCGTGGAAAGTGCCCCTTGGGCTACGTCCCATTTGCCCTTATCCCCATTGAAAGGCGCATCCGTGAAAACGCTGTCCGAATACACATAGACCGTACTATCAGCTCCTGTACCACTTTCAACAGTTTCAATATCAATTTGGCGTGTCAAGGCAAACAGTTGGATAAGTTCAGGCTGTTTTGTGCAATAAGTTGCGGCTTCTACACGATAAGCACCGTCTGGTAAAGCCACTTTACCTTCTTGGTTTCCCATATTGCCCAACACTTGGGAATAAACATTGGGTGTGCCGATATTATGTGCGGCATTTCCGGACCAACTCCAACAACTCAGCCATGTATCACCTGATAACTGGTCGGTTCTGGCCGGAGAATCCGCAGTACTCGTGCACTCCCAACCGTTGACGAGGGTGTTTATAGGGGAGTCGTTTTCATCCGTCGCGTCTTGATAGACATTCGGGTTCACAATGAAACTGGTCATATCCAACGGATGATCTACACTCACTTCTGCCAATACTTCCGGAGTCATTGCTTCCACGCATGCCATCTTCAAAGCCTCCGTATTCATGTCGGCATCGATTTCGTCGAAATCATCGTTTTTCAATAATTCCACCACAGCCTTATAGGCTTCATTATCAGACAAACCACCGATTTGGTCTGCCAAGGTTTTGGCTTTGGCCATAGGATAGCACAAAGCTATGGAGGCTCTTAAAGTTTGCATACAGCCGTTAAGGGTTTCTATTTTGGTCTTAATTCTTTCATCCAAATAGTTATCCCAACTCATGTCTTCGGCATAAACCATAGCGTCTTCCAAAGCAACCGAGAAATCAGCCGTAGGTTTAGGCTGGGCGTATGCAAGCCCGTCTCTTATCTGGGCATCCAAAGCAGAACCTTCGCTTAACAGCGGTGTGATGGTCTTATAGTGCTTTATGATACTGTCAGCTTCTGCATTCAAATCATCCAAGTCTTCAATAGCCATTTTAAGTTCCTCTACGGTGGCATGTCCTATCAATGACGGATAACCTTCCTGCTCATCCAAAGCAATTCCATAAGTATCGCTGTCGTCAATTCCTATTTCTACTATCACCCCATGCTTTGAATATGCTGAATCCAAACGGACTTGTAAGCGGTCGCGGTAGGCACTGATTACATCTTTCTTTATGTAATAAAGGCGGAAATTATCCGCATTCCAATCCTTTCCGTTCCCGGTTACGGGGCCGTCGCAAACGACACCGATGTACAGTTTACCGTCACGTACCTCAAAACTGGACACTTCGGTCGTGGTACTGAATGTCTCGCTGGCGTTGTCATAAAGTGCCTTGTCAGCATTCACCTCGGCAAAAGCAAAATCCATACTGTCGGTAGAGGCATACAAATGCACACTGGACGGTTCCGTATTGGTCCACGTGGCGGCTTTCAGTGTATACAGGCCGTCCGGTAGCTTGACGGCACCATCCGAATCGCCTCCTATCAGTTGGCTGTAATTGGATCCCGTAAGGCGGCTTCCTGTCCAACTGTTACATATCAATCCTTTGTTACCTGTGCCTTCCGGAGTGGTATACCATTTTCCATCGGCACTCCCTTTCTGGCACTTCCAACCCTCAGGCGGTGTCATTTCAGACGTTTTTTGGTAAATATTGGGATTGGTGATGAAACTGGTAAGTTCTATCGGATTCTCATCAGAAGCTCCTTCCAAAAATTCCTCTGTCATGGCCGGGAGACATACTGCATTCAGCGAAGAAGTCGCAGCAGCGGCTACATCATACGTAATTTCTTCCTTACCGGAGAGCAAAGTTTCCACTTGGGCATAAGCTTCGTTGCCTTCCAATCCACCTATCCTGTCGGCCAAATCCTTTGCCTTTTGCAGGGAATATGCCAAACTGATGAACGTAGTGGCTTTCGCCGTGGCGGCTTCCATATCGGCAATACCTTGTTCCACACCGTCTTTCACTTCGTTCAATGTAGATAGTTGTAATATGCTTTGGGCCGCTTCAATTCCATTTTTCAAGTCCGCCCTCACGGCATCTGCAACCTGATAAACACCGCTTTCCATTTTGCCGTATATATCCTGTGCCCTTGCGATGCTGTTACGTAAAGTTGCCCCATGGGTACACAAGGTTTGGGCCAAAGCCGTATGCTCTTCTATAATGACGGTAGCTTGTGCGATTTCGCTTTCAGGGGTGGAAGCATTATATTCCTTATACTTATCGATTATCGGTGACAATTCTTGAGAAGCTGTAATCCCCAAGACCTGAAGAGAATCCTGCAGGAACTCCAACTTGTTGAGCTTTACGGCAAAAGCATCGAAAGCCGTACCTTCAATGTACAGTTTAAAATTGTCCCAACAAGTCCATGTCCCTCCGGCATTGGTGGTAATGGCGATACCCATTAGCATTTCCTTCCCTTCGTTCACGGTGAAAGTAAGTTCGTTCCAATAACTTTCCGGATATTTTTCACAATAGGCATGCATGCCTTCCATCCCGTCCGGCCATCCGTTTCTTTGGTTTGCCACGCTCCCATCTTTCGCTTCGCTATAAAGTGATTTCATTTTTACAGAATCCGTCCCGGCAAACAAGTAAGCCTGAATGACCTCCGTCCCGGCTTCATAACCGGCACCGTTGTCATTTCCACCCGCACGGTAAAAACCTTGCACTGCCAATTTGTATTTTCCGGCTTTCAGGCCCATGACTTTTTGGGAGGCCGAATTTTGTGATTGGTAAAGCTCTGCATTCTGGAACGTTGCATTTACCGCAGGAAGTATGGTTCCGGATTCCCACCCTTCGTTCGTACCGGTGGAGAAATCTGCGTTCACGATGTACGTATCTGTTACATCAATCCAATTTTGCGCGGAAAGCATGCCGCTGACGGCCAATGCCATGGCAAAAGTAGCTATCCCTCGCCGTGTACCCTGCAAAGGGCTACTCTTAAAAAAGTCTTTTTTCTTCATAACGAAATTCAAGGTTCTATTAGTTTTACCGTAAGACGCAGCCGAACCGATATAACTGCGAGACCGGACTGTTTTCTAGATAGTTTTATATATAGGACGAATGATGGGATGAAAATACCTAATTGGACCTCGAAATTTTAACATTTGACTCGAAATGCCTATTAATTATCAGGAGAAAGCGAAACAGGCATACTTCCTTTACTGTTTTTTTCGTACCTTTGCGCCCAAATTATGAAGTTAGGCTGTTTTCCTACATATAAATCAAACATACACAAGAAGAAACCAATGGAAGAATCAAACAAATCCGAATTAAAAACAGAGTTGATATACGGGTTGAACGATCGGCCGCCTTTACGCGAAACTTTATTTGCAGCCCTGCAACATTTATTGGCCATTTTCGTGGCTATCATCACCCCACCGCTTATCATAGCCGGAGCTTTGAAGTTGGACATCGAGACGACCAGTTTTCTGGTTTCCATGGCATTGTTTGCTTCCGGCGTATCCACGTTTATACAGTGCAAGCGAATCGGAGGTATCGGTACGGGATTGCTGTGCATACAGGGCACGAGCTTTTCTTTCATCGGTCCTATCATCTCTGCGGGGCTGACCGGAGGTCTTCCCGTTATTTTCGGGGCTTGCATGGCGGCCTCTACAGTAGAAATGTTGATTAGCCGCTTATTGAAATATACCCGTAAAATCATTACGCCGTTGGTTTCCGGTATTGTCGTGACGCTGATTGGCATGAGCCTTATCAAAGTGGGGATTACGGCCTGCGGAGGCGGTGCGGTGGCCAAAAGTAACGGGACTTTCGGCAGCTTTGAACATGTCGGCCTGGCGGCTTTGGTTCTGTTGCTGATTATTTTCTTCAACAGGAGCTCGAACCGTTACTTGCGTATGAGCTCGATTGTCATCGGACTTGTCATCGGTTATGCGGTGGCTTGGTGTATGGGGTTGGTGGACTTTTCTTCGGTACAGAGTTATGGAGGGTTCAATATACCTGTACCTTTTAAATACGGCTTGTCTTTTGACTGGTCGGCTTTTATCGCTTTGGGACTGGTGTATTTGATTACGGCGATTGAAGCCTACGGCGACATCACGGCCAATTCACTCATCTCGGGAGAGCCGGTAGAGGGAAAGACGTTCGTGAAACGGGCTTCCGGAGGGATTTTGGCCGATGGTTTCAATTCCATGTTGGCCGGAGTGTTCAATTCCTTCCCCAACTCAGTCTTTGCCCAAAACAACGGGATGATACAGTTGACTGGAGTAGCGAGCCGTTACGTAGGATATTATATCGCAGGATTCCTTGTCTTGCTAGGACTTTTCCCGGCCGTGGGTCTGGTGTTCTCCTTGATGCCTGAACCTGTATTGGGCGGTGCCACGCTGTTGATGTTCGGCACAGTGGCTTCCGCCGGAATCCGCATTATTGCAGCCCAGACCATCGACCGCAAAGCCACGTTGGTGATGGCATTGAGTTTTTCTTTGGGATTAAGTGTGGAATTGGTGCCCGAGATTCTTTCACAACTTCCGGAAACGGTGAGAAACATATTCTCGTCCGGAATCACGACCGGTGGTGTCACAGCTATTTTGGCCAATGCCTTGATTCGCATTAAAGAATAGGTAGAAAGGAAAAGAACGGCTTTGGGCAAGGGTAAAAACAACCGGATAGAGGAAGAGCAGCGTACGGTAGAATTGATGATTCGTCTCTACTGCCGCTACAAGGAAGGCAACAGGACTTTATGTCCGGAGTGCCGTGAAATGTTGGATTATTCCCGTGCACGTCTATCACGGTGTCCCTTTCAGAAAGATAAGCGTACGTGCCGTCTTTGCACCATACATTGCTACCGTCCGGACATGAAGCGACGCATCCGGAAAGTGATGCGATATGCAGGTCCGCGTATGTTATGGTATCATCCCCTGATTGCTTTGCGGCATTTATGGCGGGAATATAGGGGATAAAGCTACGATTATTCAGAAGGTTTTTGATAATAATAATACCACCAATACGTATTTCCGTACATGCGCCGGCATTGGTTCGAGCGTTCCGTCGCATGGGTATATTGCATACCGTAGTGGAGGAAGTCGTTCAGATTTGTTTCTATTACGCTGTTTTTGTACGTAATGGCCGGAGTGGTATGCAAACGGTTATATAGAATGAGAGCCTCTTTGTAATGTAACGGGAGGTTGTCGTTCACTTCATGGCAACGTGGTAGTACGGTGACAAAAGCATCAAGGTTCTTGTCCAACAGATAGGCGCAGAGCAAATAATCTTTTGCGGCAGCAGTGGCCGAAGGCCGTTGTGACAGAAGCTCGAGAAACTGAGTGTTGTCTTTCATATTTTTCCCCGGCTTCCCCCCTAAATGTTTGTATAAGGCATTCGTCCAATCATGAGTGTAGGTTGTATCAGAAAAACTGGGCAACAGCCCTTGGCTACCGTTATATTGAGGAAAATCGAAAAGCTTCTCGCCTAAAAGGTTCTCACGGCTTAGTGCAAACATTCTCATGGCAGTCAGGCTCCGGTCTGCCTGTAATGATTTGGCTCCTACTTGCAACGCCAATGAGTCCTGCCCTTCGACGAGGCATCTCTCGGCTTTGAGCCGGTAGTGGTATACATCTTTCGTATTGGCTATGCTGTTTACCATGCAGAATTGCAACGCAAGCCATAGGAAATTCACCCAAAGGAAGGAAAAAGCATTCTGTTTTCCGTTTTTACGGTCCGGGAAATGCAGGGCTGTCCATGTCACAAGGATATACAGAAAAATGCAGACCGTGAGCCATATCCAATTAGTGGATAATTGCACATTCCATCCCGTTTGAGGAACAATGGACGTAAGCAATCCCAACACGACGCACGACGGGAAATAATAGAGCGCATGGAAACGCAACGGATATACCATTATCCGCCGAAAAACTCCCTGCAATAGCAGTAGCAGAAGGGTAATGACGACCGCTCCCCACAACGGAGAATAAACGGTCTGCCCTTTCGACAACAAATGTTGTGCGGTAGCCAATAAGTCAGCCTGCATCACAAACAGGTAAAGCAGGGAGAACAAGGTGAAAAGAGAACCGCATACCCATGAAATCATGCGTGCGGTTCTTTTCTTATATGTCGGTTTGTACATCCGGAATCCAGTTTCAGTTTATTTGTTTTTACTCTTATTCATTTTCCGTCTTTTTATCTTCTTGCGCCCGACGGAGTACCATGGCGGAACGTGCCGGAAGATAGAGTTTGAGCCATCCCTTTCCATCCCGGGCCAGAAGCGGGTCGAAGTTGGTCAAGTGGCGGAGGCTGTCATCATTCAATCCGTGTCCGCCGAATGCCGGGGCATCAGTGTTCAGCACCACGTCGTAAGCCCCTTGAGGCACCATGAAGCCGTAATCCGTATACGAACGGGCATAGCTGAAATTAAAGACAAATACGAGGTCATTACGGCTATAGGCCAATACCTGGTCACCATCGTTATGCCAGATTTCCGTCACGGGAGATTTCTGGATATTTTTCTCCTTGCCAATAATATCAAGCATTGCTTTGTCGAAATCGCCTAAGTAATGATAGCACAACTCTTTATTGTCTACAAGATTCCACTGTCTCCGTGCATACTTGTGACTCCATCCGTTACCTTCACGCGGAAAATCAATCCACTCCGGATGACCAAATTCATTACCCATGAAATTGAGATAACCGCCGTTGATGGTGGAAGCCGTAAGCAGGCGAATCATTTTATGCAAGGCTATACCGCGTTCTACGGCGTAGTTCTCATCTCCTTTTTTGAAGTGCCAATACATGTCGGCATCTATCAAGCGGAAAATGATAGTCTTGTCGCCCACCAAAGCCTGGTCGTGGCTTTCACAATAAGATATGGTCTTCTCGTCAGCCCGTCGGTTCGTTACTTCCCAGAACATGCTGCTGGGTTTCCAGTCCTCGTCCTTCTTTTCCTTGATGGTCTTTATCCAATAGTCGGGAATGTTCATGGCCATGCGGTAGTCGAACCCGTATCCGCCGCTTTTGAACGGGGCAGCCAATCCCGGCATGCCGCTCACTTCCTCAGCTATGGTAATGGCTTTGGGGTTGACTTCGTGAATCAGCACATTAGCCAACGTCAGATAACAGATGGCATTGTCGTCCTCATGCCCGTTGAAATAATCCCCATAGTTGCAGAACGCCTCGCCCAACCCGTGGCTGTAATAGAGCATAGACGTGACACCGTCGAAGCGGAAACCGTCGAAATGGTACTCGTCCAACCAGAATTTGCAGTTGGACAATAGGAAGTGCATGACCTCGTTCTTGCCATAATCGAAACACAAACTGTCCCAAGCAGGGTGTTCACGCCGTCCGCCCGAATAGAAGTACTGGCAGGGGTCACCGGCAAAGTTGCCCAAGCCTTCCACTTCGTTCTTCACGGCATGGGAGTGCACGATATCCATAATCACGGCGATGCCCCTTTTATGTGCCTCGTCGATGAGCTGCTTTAGTTCCTCCGGCGTACCGAAACGACTGGAAGCGGCAAAAAAACTCGACACATGGTAGCCGAAACTTCCGTAGTAAGGATGTTCCTGTATGGCCATGATTTGTATGCAGTTGTACCCGTCTGCAGCGATGCGGGGCAGCACCTTTTCACGGAATTCATTGTAAGACCCTACTTTCTCCGCATCTTGCGCCATGCCGATGTGGCATTCATAAATCAGCAAGGGAGCCGTATTGGGGCGGAAAGTCTTCTTTTTCCATACGTAAGGCTGTTCGGGTGCCCAGACCTGTGCACTGAAGATTTTGGTCTGTTCGTCTTGCACCACGCGGCGGCACCATGCCGGAATACGTTCGCCGCATCCGCCTTCCCAATGTATTTTCAACTTGTAAAGGTCGCCGTGCTTGAGGGCTTTGCCGCGCAATTTGATTTCCCAGTTGCCGGTGTCCTTTATCCTTTTCAACTGATATTTCGGCGATTCCTTCCAATCATTGAAATCGCCTATCAAATAGATTTCGGTGGCATGGGGCGCCCATTCGCGGAACACCCACCCCGTAGCCGTGCGGTGCAGGCCGAAATATAAGTATCCCGAAGCGAAGTCCGACAAAGAGCATTTCCCATTCTGTGTGAGTTCTGCGATTTTGTCTTCCGCATGCCGGTGGCGACCCACGATAGCGGCTTCATAATCTTTCAGCCAAGGGTCGTTTTTAATGATGTCCAAAGTCTTTGGACTTGACTTTACTGTTGATTTTGCCATAATAAGAATAGAATTAAGGTGTTATTTTTATTGTTGGTTCCAATCATCCGATACCGGAATTTTAAAGACGGCTTTCTTCAAAGCTGTCGGTGTTACGCCCGGCGCGTGTGCGTCTTGTGGGAAAAAGATGGCAAACATGCCTTTCTTTACGGTGACGAAATTTCCAGGGCACTCTTTATAGAATGAAATGTCTTTGGTTTCATCGTATGGTGTAGGCTGCAATTCTTTTAAGGGGGAATATCCCATGGTTTCATCGCCCGTGAGAGGTATTTGTATGTCTACCATTTTCCTGTGCGATTCGAGAACGGCCTGGGAAGAAGCCTTTGGAGGGACGGTCTGCACGTTTACGAAGCATCCGTCGGCATCCCATTCAAAGCGTCCTTCCGGTAAAGCTTGCAAATCGTGGCTTTTCAAAAAGCCGATGACCGTCTTCAATGTAGGGAGAAGACGGGTATAATCTTTCAGGTGCGCTATGTCATCGATAATCATAATGTCAGGGGTTTATCGTTCTGTCGGTGCAAATATAGACGTTTGTACGAATATCTCATTCATTTTTCAGTAACTTTTTATGCCTTTGGAGCACTTTCAAGAGATCTTCATGCACTTTTCCGTTCGAGGCGAACACTTCCTTGGCCCCGAGGCAATCAGGATTGCCGTCAAATCCAGTCATTTTACCACCTGCTTGTTTCAAGATGATGTACCCCGCCGCAATATCCCATGGCCCTATGAAAGCCTCCACGCGGGCTTCAAAGCGCCCGGCTGCAATATAGCAGATTTCTGCGGCGGCCGCGCCCATAAGCCGCAGCCCTCCCACATGGCCGTACAAGTCTTGTATGAGGCCGAGGGCGAAAGAGCGGTAGTTCTCTGCTTTATATGGGAACCCTAATTCAATGAAAGATTGGTCGAGCACACTTTGGTCGCTGACGTATATCTCCTTGCCGTTCAAATAAGCCCTACTGTCTTTGTTGGCCCAAAAGAGTTCTTCACGGCCGCATTCGTACACTACGCCCAACAGTATTTCCTCACGGTTGCGCAAGGCAATGCTCACGCAATACGGCATGCAGTCATGAATATAATTGCTCGTCCCGTCCAAGGGATCCACCACCCAACAATATTCCTGTTCTTCCAACGAACCGGACCCTTCTTCGGCAATAAAACCGGCTTCGGGGAGCAATTCATGCAACCTCTCCACGATATGTTTTTCAGATGTCTTGTCCACGTACGACACATAGTCATGTGCCGCTTTCTGCTCTACACGGCTACGGTCAAAAGAAAGCCGTTCTTTTTTTAAAAACTCACCGGTCTGTCTGGCCAGTTTCTTGACTTCCTCGGTCAGAAAATCCAAGTCCATTTATGTTCCTCCTATTTTACTATCACTCCGTGGCTGTACTCTCCTTTTTGGACTATATTGCCGTCCTTGTCTTTCATCACGAAAGGGCCGTCTTTCTCATTGTCCTTGAAGTTTCCTTCGAAGCGCATACCGTTTTCATCCTCCATGATGCCGGGGCCGTTCTTCTCTCCGTTCTTGAACATTCCCTTGAACTTCGAGCCGTCTGTCATACGCAAGATGCCTTCCCCGTCCATTTGTCCGTCTTTCCAGTTCCCTTCGTAGGTGTCGCCGTTGCTCCACACGTATTTTCCCTGTCCGTCGCGTTTGTTGGCTTTCCACATGCCGGTGTACGATGCGCCGTTGTGCCACGTGAACGTGCCTTTACCGTCTTGGAATCCGTTCTTGAACTGGCCGACGTACTTGTTGCCGTTGGCAAAAGTGAAAATGCCTTCACCGGTACGTTCGCCCTGTACGTAACCGCCTTCATATTGGTCGCCATTGTGGAATTTGTACACTCCCTTCCCGTGCTGCACGTCGTCCACCCATTCTCCGGTATATTTGTCCCCGTCGGCATAGTTGAACGTACCTTTGCCGTTGCGTTGGTTGTCTTTCCACATGCCGTCGTACCATGAACCGTCGTTCCAGTCGAAGATGCCTTTGCCGTTTTTTTGGTCATTGCTCCATTCTCCCCGGTAGAATGCCCCGTTGGCGTATTTATATTCCCCGTAACCTTCCCGCTTGTCGGCTTCCCAATTACCTTTATACACGTCTCCGTTGTAATAGTACATGGTGCCTTGTCCCTGTTGGAAGTCGCGGAACCACAAGCCTTCGTATTTATTGTTGTTCATGAAATAATATATGCCATGCCCGTGTTGTTGGTCTTGAAACCATTCGCCTTCGTATTTTTCTCCGTCAGGGAATTTATACACGCCGTATCCTTGGCGTTTGCCTTTCACGTATTCGCCTTCGTAAGAGTCCCCGTTTTTGAAGTGGGTAATGCCTTTGCCGTAGGGTTTGCCTTTGAACAGTTCCCCCTGGTATTCCGCACCGTCTTTAAAAGTATAATTTCCTATTTTGATTTCTTGGGCGTAGCCTTGCAGGGCAGGCCATAACAAAACTATGCCGAAGAGTTTGTGTTTCAATCCCATTGCCGTATTGTATATATTTGAATGTGTTATCGTTTGCTCCTGTTCTTCAGGAAAGCTTCGGCCGCTTCGAGGTCGGCCGGCGTGTCGATGCCGATGGTTTCTATTTCACTGGTGCCCACCTTGATGGTGTAACCGTTTTCCAACCACCGTAATTGTTCCAACGATTCGGCCAACTCCAACGGTGATTGCGGCAGGGAGGTGAGTTCTTTCAACACATCGGCCTTGTAAGCATACAAGCCGATATGCTTGTAATACACATGCCCCTTCAGCCACTCCGTTTTATCCTTGTTGCGTTGGTAAGGAATGATGGAACGGCTGAAATAAAGGGCCTGCATCCGGCGGTTGACCACCACTTTGGGCGAGTTGACGTTTTCCAAGGCGCCCCAACCGTCAGCCGACGTGAAAGGTTTCACTAAGGTGGCGATTTCCGTTTGCGGGTCTTCAAAACAAGCCTTTATGGCATCCAACTGCTGCGGTTGGATGAAAGGTTCGTCGCCCTGGATGTTGACGACCACGTCGTATGGTTTGCCCTGCGATACGTAAGCCTCATAGCAGCGGTCCGTGCCGCTCTTGTGGTCTGCGCGGGTCATGACGGCCTTGCCGCCGAATCCTTCTACAGCCTTGAGAATCCGTTCGTCGTCGGTGGCCACGAGCACATCGTCCACCGCGCCGGACACTTGCTCGTACACCCGTTGGATGACAGTCTTGCCGCCCAACATGGCCAAAGGCTTGCCCGGAAATCTCGTGGAAGCATATCGTGCCGGAATAATCCCTATGTAATTCATTTTTTAGCTATTAATAAAGTATACCATACAAAAATACAAAAAGATTTTGTAAGGGAGGGTAAAACTCCCTATTTTTGTGGATAAAAAGAACGGATGAAGAAATGTTTCATAGGATTGGGCAGCAATGAATGCACGGCGGCACGGCTTTTGGCAGCGCAGTCCGACTTGCGCATGTCGTTTCCCGGCATCGTGTTCAGTCGCTTGGTGCGGACTGCCCCTGTGGCCTTCGATTCGCCCCGCATGTTTTACAATCAGGTGGCTTGTTTTACTACTCCGCTCACGGCATCGCAAGTCCGCGAATGCCTGAAAAAGATAGAACGTGACCACGGGCGTACACCGGAGGATAAGTCGCGAGGCATCGTGAAAATAGACATCGACCTGCTGTGTTACGACGGGGAATTACTCAAACCGGAGGACTGGCAGCGGGGTTATGTCCGCGAGGGGGTAGCGGAACTGGCCTTTTCCTGAAGGACGGAATGCCTACGTATATTTCAAATCATAAAAACAAAAAAGCGTATGAGAACAAGACTTTTATTCATGCTGCTCCTGGCCGGTTGGGCATGGGGCGTGGTGCAGGCCGTTACTGACGAAGGGCGTTACATTGAAGTGACCGGTACTTCCGAGGTGGAAATCGTACCGGATGAGATACATTACATCATCGAAATCAAGGAATATTTTGCCGAAGAATTCGACGGCAAATCCAAAGAGGAAGATTACCGTACGAAGGTACCCTTGGCCCGGATAGAGGAAGGGGTGCGGAAAACACTCCGGGAAGCCGGTGTCCCGGACGAAGCCGTGCGCACACAGGAAATCGGTGACTATTGGCGCGAGAGCGGACGGGAGTTCCTCGTTTCCAAGCGGTTTGACCTCACGCTGACCGACTTCAAGCAAATCGACCGCATTGTCCGGCATGTGGACACCAAAGGCATCCATACGATGCGCATCGGTGAGTTGAAGAACAAAGACATGCAGCTTTACCATCAAAAAGGGAAAATAGCCGCCTTGATGGCCGCCCGGAAGAAAGCCGCTTATTTGGTTGAGGCATTGGGCCAAAAACTTGGAGGAGTGGAACGCATCATTGAAAATGGAAACAACGGCCTTTCTCCCATGTTCACGGCACAAAGCAACGTAAGTTCTTCCGACGCGGCTTCCTTCGATGGTTTTCGAACGATTAAGAACCATTATTCCATGTCGGTTCGTTTTGAAATTTTAGACAAATGAAAACGGACTACGAAATCAGGCAAGAGACGGAGAAAGACTATCCGCAAGTTTTCAAGTTGGTGGAAGAAGCCTTCCGGGACATGGAGGAGAGCGACCATCGCGAACAGTTTCTGGTGGGGCGGCTTCGGCATTCCCCCGCATTTGTTCCGGAACTTTCTTTGGTGGCCGACGGGGACGGCGGCGTGGTCGGCTACGGCCTGATGACCCGTGTGTCGATTCGTTCGGGAAAACTGGAGGCGGAATCCTTGGCGCTGGCTCCCGTAGCCGTACGGCCGGACAGGCAATCCATGGGCATAGGCAGTGCCTTGATTCGGGAACTGCATGCACGGGCCGCCCGGTTGGGCTACAAGTCGGCCGTCGTGTTGGGGCATGAAGGGTTTTATCCCCGTTTCGGATACAGGAAAGCTTCGGACTATGGAATAGCATTTCCTTTTGATGTCCCGGCGGAATGTTGTATGGCCGCCGAGTTGGTGGCCGGAGGGTTGCGCGGCACACAGGGTATGGTATGCTATCCGGAAGCGTTTATGGAGTGAAGGGGGACTGCCATTCATTTTGTCATATTGTCAGAATGTCAAATCCGAACCCGTGAGAATCGCGTGTATGGGAGCAGGGCAAGCCTCCGAAGATTTTAAGCGATTCTCGCGGCTTTCGCCAGATTCAAAAAGAAAGGACAAACGCGGTAGTGCCTGTCATTTGGGTGGGTCCGGCGGTGCGCCCTGCCGTATGGTGAGCCGTTCCGCGTAAGTTGGTTGGGACTTTCCGGGTACAGGATGTCGCGGTGCCCTTGTCGGACGAATAAGAGCTAATAAATTCGCCATGCGCAGGAAAAGCCGGTAAAAAAGGCCGTGGAGCAGGTCTTCGCTTTGATATTCGGACGTGCGTTTTCCAATCTGCGCCAAGTGAAAAATCGCTTTCAGCCGAACGATTTTCCGTTTGGCGCAGAATGATTTGATTCTTGCCACGAAAAAACGAAAAAAACTCCGGTTGTCGCCTCTCTGACAACGGCATCATAATCGGACGGCCCCGAAAGGGAAGCTTTTTTCCATGCTTCGCCTTCGGGGCCGTCTTCATGATTTGCGTCTTTAGGAATGACTTTATGCTTCTTTTTTAAGGTTTTTGGTGACACTTTGTCCGCATGCCATGGCTTATTCAAAAACCTCGTCGATGCCGCCATATTCCTCCACCGGTGCCTCTTCTGTCAGGATGGTGTCCTGGCAAGGGTCGAACCCTTCGGGAATGCTGAACTTCTCGTCGGGGGAATATCCCAAGTCTTTGTCTTTATATACCTTTTGGAAGAAATAGGCGCAGACGGGCAAAGCCGAAGAGGCTCCCTGCCCGTACGTCATGCTGTTGAAATGGATGTCGCGGTCTTCGCCGCCCACCCAACAACCGGCGGAAAGCGATGGCGTGAAGCATACGAACCAACCGTCGGAGTTCCGGTTGGTGGTTCCCGTCTTGCCTCCCATGTCTGCGTTGACATGGTAACGGAAACGCATGCGTCCGCCCGTACCTCCGTTCATTACGCCTTGCAGCATGATAATCATTTTATAAGCGCTTTCCTCGCTGATGACTTCCGTCATGCGGGGTTGGAACTCCCCTACCACATTCCCTTCGTTGTCTTCTATCCGCGACACGAAAAGGGGAGCCGTGCGGATGCCGCGGTTGGCAAAGGCGGTATATGAACTGACCATCTCTGCCACGGAGATTTCACAAGGACCGAGGCACAGCGACATGGAAGGATGGATGTCGCGGTTGAGCACGCCGAACTCGTGAATCAGCCGTACCAAAGCCGACGGACTGAGGCGGCTCATCAGGTAGGCAGAAATCCAGTTGTTAGACTGGGCCAGTCCCCATTTCAACGTAACCATTTCCCCGTATCGGGAGCGGCTACCGTTGCGGGGAGTCCAAGGCTTTCCGGCCACGATATACGTCTGTTGCACGTTCGGCGCAAGGTCGCAGGGCGACATGCCGTTTTCCATGGCTAGCGTATAGAGGAATGGTTTGACGGTAGACCCGACCTGGCGTCGGCCCACTCCGGCCATGTCGTATTGGAAATAGCGGTAATCCGGTCCGCCCACGTAGGCTTTCACGTATCCCGTGCGGGTGTCCATGCACATGAATCCTGCACGCAGGAAACTTTTGTAATAGCGGATGGAATCCATTGGTGTCATGATGGTATCCACTTCGCCGTGGTAAGAGAAAACGGTCATTTCTTGTGGCGTGTTGAACGACTTTTTGATGTCTTCTTCGCTAGCTCCGTTTTTCTTCATGGTGATATAGCGCTCGCTTTGTTCCATCGAACGGCGCATGATTTTTTCCACCTCCTTAGTAGAAAGTTGGTTGGAGAACGGACGTGTCGTCTGGTGACGTTTTTCTTTGTCGAAGATGGGCTGCAGGTAACCGGCCACATGCTCTTCCACGCTTTCTTCCGCATATTGTTGCATGCGTGAGTCGATGGTGGTGTAGATTTTCAGGCCGTCCGTATATAGGTTATAAGGCGTACCGTCCTTTTTCCGGTTCTTGTTGCACCACCCGTATAAAGGGTCGGTTTCCCATGCCAACGAATCCTCATAATACTTTTGGTCTTGCCATGAAGCATAATCGCTTCGGTCGGGTTCTTTGGCCATCAACATCGTGCGCAGCCGTTCGCGCAGGTAAGTGGCCAGTCCTTCTTTGTGGTCCACGCGGTGGAAACGCAGCCCGATGGGTTCCAACTTGTGCAGCTCGGCATCTGCCTTGCTCAAATAACCGGCCTTGACCATCTGGTCCAGTACCACGTTGCGCCGCTCACGGCAACGTTCCGGTTTCCGCACCGGATTGAAATAAGACGGGTTTTTGCACATGCCGATAAGCGTCGCCGCCTCACATACCGAAAGGTTCTGCGGTTCTTTGTTGAAGTATGTGCGGGATGCCGTCTTGATGCCCACGGCATTATGCAGGAAGTCGAAATAGTTGAGGTACATGGTGATGATTTCCTCCTTGGTATAGTACCGTTCCAACTTGACTGCAATCACCCACTCTATGGGTTTCTGCAAGGCACGCTCCATCGTGCTCTGCGCCACGTCGCTATAAAGTTGTTTGGCCAGTTGCTGCGTAATGGTACTTCCTCCCCCGGCATTGCTTTGCCCAAGGATACCACGCTTTACCACGGCCCGCGCCAAAGCACGGTAGTCGATGCCCGAATGATCATAAAAGCGCTCGTCTTCCGTGGCCACTAACGCCTTGACCAACCAAGGGGAAAGGTCGTCGAAGCCCACGAAAATACGGTTGGCCCGGCTGTACGACCAGGTACCCAGAAGTTTGCCGTCGGCCGAAACGGCCTGTGACGCGTATTTGTTGACGGGGTTTTCTAATTGATATAAGTTCGGCATGTATCCAATCCATCCGTGCCAGATGGCGTAAAAAGCCAAGGAAACTGCACTGACGCAAAGAAACAAAATCACCCACAAAGTGATTACAAACTTCTTCCTCATAAATCTTTTTCTTTCATTTATCAAAGTGGCAAAGTGCAAAATTACAAATAAACTTTATAATAGGCTGTTTATTTGTGGAAAAGTTAACGAAATGATGCGCACTCCTCTCTCGTTCCACTTTTTTTATGTAACTTTGAAAGCTGAAGAAATTCTATATATAAGCAAAAAGAAATCCGAAATGGAAAACAGGAGTTTGGTAACTATTGCAGACCATTCCAAGGAAAAGATCATGTATCTGCTCAGAATGGCCGGAGAATTTGAGAAACATACCAACCGCAAGCTGTTGGAGGGTAAAGTCGTGGCTACTTTGTTTTTTGAACCGTCTACGAGGACACGGTTGAGTTTTGAAACGGCAGCTAACCGTTTGGGAGCGCGCGTCATAGGGTTTACCGACCCGAAAGTGACCAGTTCCACCAAGGGCGAAACCCTGAAAGACACCATCATGATGGTAAGCAATTATGCCGATTTGATTGTCATGCGGCATTATCTGGAGGGGGCGGCCCGTTATGCTTCCGAGGTGTCTCCGGTGCCCATTATCAATGCGGGCGACGGGGCCAACCAACATCCTTCGCAGACCATGTTGGACCTTTATTCCATTTATAAGACGCAAGGCACGCTTGACAACTTGCAAATTTATATGGTTGGTGATTTGAAATACGGACGCACTGTACACTCTTTGCTGATGGCCATGCGTCATTTCAACCCTACGTTTCATTTCATTGCCCCCGAAGAGCTGAAGATGCCGGACGTGTACAAGCAGTATTGCGACATTCATCATATAAAATATGTGGAACACACGGACTTTACCGCCGATACCATTGCCGGGGCGGACATTCTCTACATGACCCGTGTACAAAAGGAGCGGTTTACCGACCTGATGGAGTATGAACGGGTGAAGGACCTCTATCTGCTCAAACTTTCCATGTTGAAGAAAGCCAAGGACAATATGCGTATCTTGCATCCGCTCCCCCGCGTGAACGAAATCGAGTACGCCATCGACGACGACCCGCACGCTTATTATTTCGAGCAGGCCCACAACGGCCTGTTTGCGCGGCAGGCTTTGATATGCGACGCCTTGGGGCTGACCTTGGACGATGTGATGAACGACCGGACGATTATTGACTAAAATACCGTAAGCATACAATGAAGAGACAAGAACTTTTGGTGGCCGCGCTTGAAAGCGGTACGGTGATAGACCACATTCCATCTAGCAAGCTCTTTGAGGTGGTCAACCTGCTCCACCTCGAACAGATGAAGACTTCCATTACTGTGGGCTACAACTTGAAGAGCAAGAAAATGGGACATAAGAGCATCATCAAAATTGCGGGCAAGTTTTTCTCGGACGAAGAACTGAACCAGTTGGCCGTGGTGAGCCCGAACGTGACCTTATGTATTATAAAGGACTATGAGGTCGTGGAGAAAAAGGAAGTCGTTTTGCCCGAAGAACTGAAAGGTATCGTGAAGTGTGCCAATCCCAAGTGCATTACGAACAACGAACCGATGAAAACATATTTTCATGCCGTACCGGGCAAGGAAGGTGTGCTTCGTTGCCATTATTGTAATAAAGAGGTGGATTTGGACCACGTTAAACTGGTGTAACCCTTTCGGCTATGAAGCAAGACTGGAAACCCGGAACTATGATTTATCCCCTGCCCGCCTTGTTGGTCAGTTGTGGCAGCACGCCGGAGGATTATAATTTGTTCACCGTGGCGTGGGCAGGAACCATTTGCACCAATCCGGCCATGTGCTACATCTCCGTACGACCGGAACGGCATTCTTACGCGCTTATCAAGCAAAGCATGGAGTTTGTCCTCAACCTGACTACCGAAGACATGGCGTACGCCACGGATTGGTGCGGCGTGCGTTCGGGGCGCGATTACCGTAAATTCGAGGAAATGAAGCTCACTCCGGGAAAGGCCCGCATGGTGGCAGCCCCCATCGTGGAGGAATCGCCGTTGAACATAGAGTGCCGTGTGAAAGAGGTTGTATCTTTAGGGTCGCATGACATGTTCATCGCGGAAGTACTGAATGTGAAAGCCGATGAGCGTTATTTGGACGAGCAGAGCGGGAAATGGAGCCTGGACGCCAGTCACCCTTTGGTTTACCTCCACGGGGCTTACTATGGCTTGGGCAGGAAAATCGGTAAATTCGGTTGGAGCGTGGAGAAAAAGAAAGAATGAAATCCAATTATTTAAAGTCAATAAAAATGAAAACAGACACAACAGTATTTGATTTGATTGAAAAAGAGCACCAACGGCAGCTCAAAGGAATCGAACTCATCGCATCGGAGAATTTCGTGAGCGACGAAGTGATGAAAGCCATGGGGTCTTGGCTGACGAACAAGTACGCCGAGGGATATCCGGGAAAGAGGTACTACGGAGGCTGCCAGGTGGTGGACGAAGTGGAGAGCTTGGCCATCGAACGGGTATGCAAACTGTTCGGTGCCGAGTACGCCAATGTGCAGCCCCACTCGGGAGCGCAGGCCAATGCTGCGGTATTTTTGGCATGCCTGAAGCCGGGTGACACCTTCATGGGCTTGAATCTGGACCACGGAGGCCATTTGTCCCATGGTTCGGCTGTGAATACTTCCGGTATCCTCTACCATGCCATCGGTTACAACCTCAACAAGGAAACCGGCCGTGTGGATTACGACGAGATGGAGAAACTGGCTCTTGAACATCGCCCGAAAATGATTATCGGCGGCGGTTCGGCTTACAGCCGCGAGTGGGATTATGCCCGCATGCGTGAGATTGCCGACAAGGTTGGTGCCATATTCATGGTAGACATGGCACATCCGGCCGGTTTGATTGCAGCCGGACTGTTGGAGAATCCGGTAAAGTATGCCCATATCGTGACTTCTACCACCCACAAGACATTAAGAGGTCCGCGCGGGGGTATCATCCTGATGGGTAAAGACTTCGACAACCCTTGGGGATTGAAGACTCCGAAAGGCGAGGTGAAGAAAATGAGCCAACTGCTCAACAGTGCCGTTTTCCCCGGTATCCAGGGTGGCCCGTTGGAGCATGTGATTGCCGCCAAGGCCGTGGCTTTCAACGAGGCGTTGCAACCCGAATTCAAGGAATGGGCTAAACAGGTACAGAAGAATGCCAAGGTTTTGGCCGATGAACTGATGAAACGCGGTTTCGACATCGTAAGTGGCGGAACAGACAACCACTCCATGTTGGTGGACTTGCGTAGCAAATATCCCGACTTGACGGGCAAGGTGGCCGAAAAAGCCTTGGTAGCAGCCGACATTACGGTGAACAAGAACATGGTGCCGTTCGACAGCCGCAGTGCGTTCCAGACTTCCGGCATCCGTTTAGGTACGCCGGCCATTACGACACGTGGGGCAAAAGAAGATTTGATGGTACTGGTTGCCGAGTTGATAGAAAAGGTATTGAATGCGCCGGAAGATGAGAATGTCATTGCCGATGTGCGCAAGCAGGTGAACGAAGTGATGGCAGGTTATCCTTTGTTTGCTTATTAAGAAATACGAATTGTCGGGAATAAGACTGAAAAAGAACCGGACTCCTGTAACCCTTATGGAGTCCGGTTCTTTTTTTATTTCCCTCCCTTAGCAAAGTTGCAATAATAGCCTATTTTATAAAAGGCAAAGAAATACAGGTTGGGATGCCTGCCATACAAGTTCCGTCGTAACATCGGTTCGCACAGGCGAAACAACAGGAATACAAAAGAAACAAGATGCAATCGTTGGAGAATGCCGTACAGGCGCAGCATCTCCGAAGACCCCTCCAACTTCTTGCGGTGCACATAGAGCGTCCGTAATGACTCCTCCGTCTTTCGCAACACGTTGAGGTTCGTATCTAAGCCACAGTTCATCAAAGGATTGTCGATATGCAGGATTTTGATGCCTTCTTTTTTTAATGCCAATCCGAATAAAGTGTCTTCATGCCCGTAGTGCGTGATGGTTTCATCAAAAGGATGTTTGAGGAACGTTTCGCGGAGAATCATGAAATTAAACGTGCGGAAGACTTTGTAGGGGTGCAAAGCCCGTTTTTCGGCAGTGAAGTGAGGTTCGGCGTTTTTTTCGTAAAGATACGCTAAAGAAACCTCTGGTGACGGAAGCTGTTCCGGATGCACCAAGCCTCCGTAAACGACTTCAGCCGCATTACGCACAGCCATGTACCGGGACAGGAAGTCGCTACCGACCACCGACGCATCACAATCCATAAAAATAAGGTAGTCATATCGGGCGAGGTGCCCCAAGATATTGCGGATACGCGAACGACCCACGTTTTCTTGTAATTCGATATATTTACAGCCGGGAATGCCGTTGATTTTACGGTTTTCACGCTTAAAGGCTTCCTCCGAAGCATCGTCAGCCACTAATATTTCGTAAGGGCATTCCAATCTTTCAGCCTGTTGTTGCAGGTCGGTCACCAATTTAACGCACACGTAGTTATACGCCGGAATCAAAATGGAAAGCATATTCTGTTTTATGGTATTTCGGTTTTCAAAACTTTATGAGGCCTGCGGGGTTCTTTGGCATTGTATGATGAGTACATGGTTCGTCTTGTCATCTATCCGGAAACGGTTGTCGCTCCGTTCGTTGACCAACCAAGCGATGTGCTCTCCGCTACATACGACTAACTGCCTTTCTTTTTCAAACAGGTTTTTCTGGCAGTTTGTCAGGTAGTCGCTTACCAATTTCTGCCCCGTCATGCCGAAAGGGACAAAACGGTCCCCTTCTTGCACGAGCCTTACCGTTATGGGATATTCTATTTTGTCCAGGTCCAGGCACACCGTATCCTTGCTTCGAGGTATCGTAAAATGCCGGTCATAATGCACCCTGCGAATGAGGAAGGTAAGGTCTTGTGTTACTTTCACACATCCTTCCAATGGAAGGACATGGCACAAACACTTGTATTGTTCGTCTTTACGGCTAAGCACAAGCGTTTTTCGGTCCCGAAGCAACCGCCATTCATGGCTTTCATAAACTTTTCCGGAACAACCATCTAAGTGGTCGAAAACCTCTTCCGCCTGAACGCTGTTGAAACCGTACGCGGACAGCAGTTCAAAGAGCACGGTGCGTGCGGCAGGAACAGCCTTCAAGGCTTGTATGTCGATACGGTCATTCCGGCATATACGCGCCTTCAAATCCTCTACGGCCATATTATATAAGGTATAGGCATCTTCCAGATGGCGTATCGTGCCTTGTAAGGTGTCGAGGATGGACGGGTTCACGGTTTTCAGCATCGGCAAGAACTCCAGACGGATTTTGTTACGGACGGCTTCCGTTTCCAGGTTCGTGCTGTCCGTGACGTAAGGCTGTCCTTTCCCGGCCAAATATCGTTCGATTTCTTTCCGGTTCGTGTCCAACATCGGGCGTATGACATAACCGTTATGGTAGCGCATGCCCGTCAAGCCTTTCAGCCCCGTGCCGCGGACCAGATGCAACAACAGTGTTTCCACGTTGTCGTCACGATGGTGTGCCACAGCAATTTTATCAAACCGCCAGTCTGCACGAAGCTCTTCAAAATATCCATAACGCAATTCACGTGCGGCCATTTCTATGCTGATACCTTTTTGACGGGCGTACGCCGCCGTGTCGAAATCTTTCGTATGCAAACGTATGGACCGTGAACGGCATAAATCGCGCACGAATTTCTCATCACGGTCGGACTCCTCCCCGCGCAGATGAAAATTACAGTGCACGGCTTCGCAATGGAAACCGGCCTGTTGCAGCACCAATAGCAAAGCCACGGAATCGGCTCCTCCACTCAAGGCCACAAGTATCTTGTCATCCGGTCCAACCAACTGGTGCTCCCGGATACACGACATGACACTGTCATAAAAAAATTCTTCCTTCACCATATCCTCTTGTCTAAAACAAACAAACCCGTTGCAGGAGTATGCAAAGATAACAAATAAGCCTTAAAAATTAGCGATAGAAGTATTTTATTCTGTCGTTCCCTGTTCTCTTTTTCATAATATAAGGTAAAAAGACGGAATTTGTTCCCCACGGCTTATTCCGTTATCCGTTTTTACATTATTTTTGTCCGATACATTTTATATGGTTCGACTTATGTGGCATGAATATATAGCTTATTTCATTATCGTGGTGGCTTTCTGTTGGGTGGGAAGGCGCGTATACCGGTTCATACGTCATCCGGAAGACTCGTCGGCATGTGCAAGTTGTACGGCAGACTGTAAATTGAGGGGGTTGAAACGCCCTACAAGGAAAGAAAAAAGGAGAAACTGCACCAAAAAAGAGGAAAATGCGCATAAATAATTGCGGTTTTCAAAAAAAGTTGTACCTTTGCAACGCAAAACGGAAATGGTTCCCTGACCGAGTGGTTAGGTAGCGGTCTGCAAAACCGTCCACAGCAGTTCGAATCTGCTGGGAACCTCTTCCGAGATGCGAAGATGTTGGTTCCCTGACCGAGTGGTTAGGTAGCGGTCTGCAAAACCGTCCACAGCAGTTCGAATCTGCTGGGAACCTCTTGACAAGAAAGCCGTTTCAAGTAGAAACGGCTTTTTGTATTCCCTATTCCAAATTCGGGTTCTTTTCATGGGGGTTGTATTTTCCGTCAGTTGCCGATTGCGATTTGGCTTTCCTGCGGTATTCGTTAGGTGTCATGCCGGTAATCTTCTTGAAAACCCTGTTGAAATAAGAGAAGTCCTCGAAACCGACCAGATAGGAAGTTTGTTTTACCGGAAGGTCGTTCGTGACAAGCAATAACTGAGCTTTTTCTATTTTGCGTTGAATGATGAAATTGGCAGGAGTCGTTCCCGTTTCCTTTTTGAAGATACGGATAAAGTAGTTTTTAGATACACATAATGTTTCTGCCACTTTGTCGATGCAGAGGTCGTCCGAAATGTGATTGCGGATATAGGTGATGGCTTTTCTTATCCGGTCGTCCGTCACCACGGATTTAATATGAGCCGTTCTGAAAAAGGGGGCAAGCAATTGGTAGACAATACCGCGCGAAATCATTTTGTTATAAAGCGGCCTCTGTTTGTTCTTTAATAAGTTGGATGCCAATGTGGAACTGTTGTCATAAGTAGTGGGATCGGATTTGCTCAACTTCATCGTCGGATTCAAGGAGTATAGTTCCTGGAAGATAGAACGTTCAAGGGAACCGGCCTGGATTTCCTCCGGCAGGATCCAATCTTCCAAGAACAAGCTTTTGGCCTGAGGGTCTTCATAAATGTGGGCATAGTAATGGGCAAAAGATGAGGTGCATTCATAACTGTGCGTAGTAAATGCGGGAATAAAGTACATGTGCCCTTCGCGAAGCTGCACGGTATGGTCGGGCAATATGACTTTGGCCGTACCTTCTATGACATAATAAAGGCGAGCAAAAGGGCTGCTCACGTTTTTCCAATTCCAATCTGCATTATGCAGGGCCAGTCCCACATTAAGGACAAAAGGGTGAAAATTGTCTATGTTAAATTCCATGGCGTATAAAATGAATTCAAAGATGGTAATAATATTCATTATTTTGCCCCCCAACAGTTAAATTATCATAAAACAGTTTTGTCCTATAAGATTTAGCCGATATTGTTCTTATTAAAGGCTATAAAGTCCAATAAGAACAATATGTTTTCACCTACTTTTGCATAAGCTATTTATGGTGCAAACAACATGATGAAAGAAATGACATCAATAAAAAAGATTCTATTATGAAATATTCATATTTAGGAAAAACGGGAATGAAAGTGCCCGTATTGAGTTTTGGTGCCTCTTCATTGGGAGGTGTGTTTCGCTCTGTCAGCGAAGCAGAAGCGATTCGTGCCGTATTTACGGCGATAGAACATGGTATGACCTTCATCGACGTGTCGCCTTATTACGGTCACACGAAAGCCGAGACGGTATTGGGAGGGGCTCTGACGGAATTGCCGCGGGAATCGTTCCTCTTGTCTACCAAAGTCGGACGTTACGGTGCAAATGGGGTGAACCTTTGGGACTATTCCGCTCAAAGGACTCTGGAAAGCGTTTTTGAAAGCATGGAACGGCTGCATGTGGACTACATCGACCTTATTAATGTGCATGACATAGAGTTTGCAGATCTTTCCCAAGTAATAAACGAGACCTTGCCGACATTGGTGGAACTACGGGAGAAAGGACTCGTTGGCCATGTAGGAATCACCGACCTGCAGCTCGAAAACCTGAAATGGGTCATCGACCGTGTGCCGGAGGGGACAGTGGAAAGCGTGCTCAATTTTTGCCATTATTCGTTAAACGATGACCGGTTAGCCGATTTCTTGGATTACTTCGAGGCAAAAGGAATCGGAGTCATCAACGCATCTCCATTCTCTATGGGGTTGTTGTCGCAGCGTGGTGTACCGGAATGGCATCCGGCTCCGGCTGCATTGGTCGAAGCTTGCCGCAAAGCCTCGGACTATTGTCTGTCACAGGGTTATCCTATAGAAAAGTTAGCGATTCAGTTTTCGGTCAGCAATCCTCGTATTGGTACCACCCTTTTCAGTTCTGCCAATCCGGACAACGTGCTCAAGAATATACAATATATCGAGGAGCCGATAGATTGGGATTTGGTAGCTAAAGTGAAAGAAATCATCGGAGACCAACAACGTGTAACGTGGAAAAACACATAAAACCGGAAAGAGATGGAATATACAATCATTGATGCCCATTCCCATTTATGGCTCAGACAAGATACCGAAGTCGACGGGCTGCCCATCCGCACCCTCTCGGGAGGCAAATCGCTTTTCATGGGAGAAGTCCGGCAAATGCTCCCGCCTTTTATGACGGACGGAAGAAACACTGCTGAAGTGTTCCTCTCCAACATGGACTATGCACAAGTCAGTGCCGCCGTGGTCACACAAGAATATATCGACGGCATACAGAACGATTACCTGATGGACGTACAGGCCCGTTACCCGAATCGCTTTTTGGTATGCGGTTTGTGCGAGTTCCGCAAACCGGGATTTCTGGTGCAGGCCAATGAACTGATAGGGAAAGGATTCAAGGCCATCAAGGTTCCGGCCAACCGCTTGGTTTTGTCCACAGGCAGGATTCCGTTGAACGGCGACGAAATGATGGCCATGTTCCACCTCATGGAGGGACACCGGATCATCCTGTCGATAGACATGTTGGAAGGCGACACCCAAGTGGAGGAGTTGAGAGACGTGATTACGGAATGCCCGGATCTGAAGATTGCCATCGGACATTTCGGGATGGTGACTTTTCCCGGTTGGATGGAACAAATCAAATTGGCACGTTATCCCAACGTATTCATAGAGTCCGGTGGCATCACATGGCTTTTCAACGATGAGTTTTATCCTTTCAAAGGAGCCGTGCGTGCCATCCGAGAAGCTGCCGGACTCGTCGGGATGGAAAAATTGATGTGGGGATCGGACTATCCGCGCACCATCACGGCGATAACCTATCGCATGTCCTACGACTTTGTTGTAAAGAGCAATGAGCTGAGCGATGAGGAAAAATCCCTGTTCTTGGGAGGCAATGCAAAAACTTTCTACGGCTTCGGTGCCTTGCCCGTATTACCTTATATTAAAAACATGTCAGAATGAAAGCATTTCAGATTATATCGCCGCTTCATACGGCTTTAAAGGAAATAGAAGCGCCTGCCTGCCGGACGGGCGAAGTATTGTTACGTATCCGTTATGTGGGTTTCTGCGGCTCAGACCTCAACACCTATTTGGGGCGGAACCCGATGGTACGGATGCCTGTCATCCCCGGCCATGAAGTGGGCGCTACGATAGAAGCTGTGGGCACGGATGTCCCCGACTTTCTGCGCCCGGGACAGAATGTCACCGTCAATCCTTACACGAATTGCGGCAAGTGTGCCTCTTGCCGTAACGGGCGAGTCAATGCTTGTGAACATAACGAGACTTTTGGCGTACAACGGGATGGCACCATGACGGAATTCGTGGCCGTGCCTTGGCAGAAAGTCGTAACGGCCGACGGGCTTTCCGCCCGCGACTGTGCTTTAGTGGAACCCATGAGCGTGGGCTTCCATGCCGTGTCGCGTGCTCAAATTACGGACATAGACACGGTCATGGTCATCGGCTGCGGCATGATTGGCTTGGGGGCTATTGTCCGTGCAGCCCTGAGAGGGGCAAAGGTAATTGCCGTGGATTTGGATGACGAAAAGCTTGAGGTGGCGCGTTCCTTGGGGGCTACCTGCCTTCTCAATTCCAAAACGGAGGACGTGCATGCCCGGCTGATGGAATACACCGGAGGCTTAGGCCCGGACGTAGTGATTGAGGCTGTGGGCAGTGCGCCGACATACGTCATGGCCGTTCAGGAAGTATCCTTCACCGGACGTGTAGTGTACATCGGATATGCCAAAAGCGATGTTTCTTTCCAGACGAAGTTGTTCGTGCAGAAGGAGTTGGACATACGTGGTTCGAGAAACGCATTACCGGAAGATTTTCGCGCCGTGGTCCGTTATTTGCAACAAGGACGCTGCCCGGTGGACAAGCTCGTTACCCGTGAGGTCTCCCTTGAACAAGCCGGGAAAGCATTACAGCAGTGGGCGGATGAACCGTCTAAGGTTTTCCGAATCTTGGTGAAGTTTTAAAAAGATTTACATTCATCTAAATGTTGGATTTATGTATAAAAGAAATATTCAATTATATATAATGAGAACCATTTGTATCATTTGTTTGCTAGTACATGTACTGTGCTTTCAAACAGCTTGTACAATTCTCAGTGAGACTCCCCGCGAAACAACCAACATCAATAATACTTGGAAGTACGCCCAAGGCGATTACACAGGAGCTGAACAAGTAGATTATGATGACAGCTGTTGGGAAAACATTGGTATTCCTCATTCTTTCAGCATACCCTACTTTATGGCAAAAGATTTCTATGTGGGGTATGGGTGGTATCGGAAACATTTGCAACTGGATGAAAAGGATTTGACGAAAAAGCTCTTCTTGGAGTTTGACGGTGTGTTCCAAGATGCGGAAGTTTTTGTTAACGGGAAATTAGCAGGCAGGCATGTGGGAGGATATACGGGCTTCTCAATAAATATCTCTGATTGTGCAAAGGTTGGTGATAACATGGTAGCGGTTCGGGTAAATAATTTATGGCAACCGGATGTAGCCCCCCGGGCAGGCGAACATGTATTCAGTGGAGGTATTTATCGCAATGTACGGTTAGTGAAAAAAACTCCCGTACACATTGCTTGGTATGGTACGTTTGTAACCACTCCGGAGTTGGAGGAACAGGATGGAAAAAGCTCATCGGTAAAAATTGAAACGGAATTGTGTAATGACAGCGATGAATCAGGAACCTACCGCTTGGAAACGCGTATTCTCAATGAATGGGGAGAAGAAGTGGCGGTAACGGAAACCACGGGAAGATTGGCCGCTAACGAGTGTAAGGTGTGGATGCAACAGACAGAACCGATTCAGGAACCTAAACTGTGGACACCTCAGACCCCTATCCTGTACAAAGCGGTTAGTTCGCTCTATAAAGATGATGAGTTACTGGACTGTATGGAAACTCCGTTTGGTTTCCGATGGCTCAAATGGACAGCCGACAAAGGTTTCTTTCTAAACGGTAATCGCTTGGTTATTCAAGGTGCCAATGTGCATCAAGATCAGGCCGGTTGGGGAGACGCTGTGACGGAAAGTGCCGCCCGGCGGGATGTGGCGATGGTAAAGGAGGCCGGATTTAACTTTATCCGTGGCTCACATTATCCACATGCTCCGTTTTTTGTTCAGGCTTGCGATGAACTGGGTCTTCTGTTCTGGTCGGAAGCTCCTTTTTGGGGCATAGGTGGATATGGAGAGGACGGTTCATGGAGTAGTAGTGCCTATCCGGTGGATAAAACTCATACGGCTGCATTCGAAGAAAGTGCCTTGCTGCAATTAGAGGAGATGATACGCATTCACCGTAACCATCCGTCCATTGTGGCGTGGAGTGTGTGTAATGAAGCCTTCTTCACCGCCCCGGAGGCTATGGATGGCATGCGCGGATTGTTGCGGAAAATGGTAAATCGAGTTCATCAGTTAGATCCGACACGTCTAGCAGCCATTGGAGGCGCCCAACGTCCTATCGGGGAAGGACGCATTGACCATATCGGAGATGTGGCAGGCTATAATGGTGACGGGGCCATTATTCCTGACTTCCAAAATCCGGGCATTCCCAACATTGTTTCCGAATATGGTTCCGAAATCTCGTCAGACCGCCCTGGAGAATATAACGCGAAGTGGGGATGCATAAAGCAGAATGAAGGGTGGAAAGGGTATCCTTGGCGCAGCGGACAAGTTAGTTGGTGTGCTTTTGACCACGGCAGCATAGCCGGAAGCATGATGGCCAAGTTGGGCATTATCGATTATTTCCGCATTCCAAAACGTTACTGGTACTGGTATCGCAATGAATATGCAGGTATTGCTCCACCGGAATGGCCGATAGATAGTGCGGCTGCAAAACTGAAATTGGAAGCTAGTGGTACGATTGTAAAAACGGACGGCACGGACGATGTACAGTTGTTGGTTACGGTATGTGACGTTTCGGGCAAATGGGTCAGCCAGTCGCCCGACGTGGAATTGCGTATTGTATCTGGTCCGGGTGAGTTCCCAACAGGACGTTCCATCCGTTTTGAGGCTGACAGCGACATCCGCATCATGGATGGGCAAGCCGCTATCGCCATGCGTTCCTACTATGCAGGCAAAACTATAGTAGAAGCCACGTCCGAAGGTTTGGAACCGGCACGGATTACGATTACGTTTAAGGGTGGTGAGGAATATAAAGAAGGAGTAACTCCGATAGTAGAACGTCCCTATAAACGTTATGTACGTGAGGGGAAGACGGAGGTTATACAAACTTTCGGGCGAAACAATCCTACTATTACCAGCAGCAACGCAAATGAACATACTCCCGGCATGGCTTCCGATGGAAATATTCGGACTTATTGGAAGGCTTCAGCGGAGGATAAATCGCCTTTCTGGACAGTGAATACGGAAAAGGGCTTGCAATTAAAGGAAATCCAACTGCATTTCCCCGATGAAGCGGCTCGCCGCTATATAGTGGAGGCATCACATGATAACAACACATGGGAAGTACTCTGTGACAAGAGTCAGAATACGCAGGCGGAACAGAACCTGTTGTTGTCATTCTCTGAGGAAGTCCCTACCGGCCGTTTTGTCCGTATCCGTTTTTTGGAAAACGACAAGGCTGCATTGACGGAAGTGATTGTGAAAGGGATTGTTTTGGAATAAGAGAAATACAGGTCAATTAAATAAATGTATCTATGTTGGAATTGAATAAAACAACGGCCTCCAAGAGTGAAAGGCCAGAGAGAATCATACAGTTTGGCGAAGGCAATTTCCTGCGCGCTTTCGTGGATTGGATTATATCAAATATGAATGAGCGCAGTAACTTTAACGGCAGCGTGGTCGTGGTGCAACCTATCGAAAAGGGCATGGTGGATGTGCTCAACCGGCAGGATGGCCTTTACCACGTCAACCTGCAAGGGCTTGAAAACGGGCAGGTGGTAAACTCATACCGCCTGATAGATGTCATCAGCCGTGCGCTTAACCCCTATAGCCACTTTGACGAGTATATGAAACTGGCCGAGCAACCGGAAATTCGTTTTGTCGTTTCCAATACGACCGAGGCCGGCATCGCATTCGATCCGGCTTGCAGGCTCGACGACCGTCCGGCTGCCTCTTACCCCGGAAAACTGACGCAACTGCTCTACCATCGTTTCCGTCATTTCCGTGGCGACAAAAGCAAGGGGCTGCTTATTTTTCCCTGCGAGTTGATTTTCCAGAACGGGCATCATCTGAAAAGAATCATCCGACAATATATCGACCTCTGGCAGCTTGGCGAGGATTTTGCGGCATGGTTCGAAGGGGCATGCGGCGTGTATGCCACGTTGGTGGACCGTATCGTGCCGGGCTTTCCCCGTAAGCACATCGAAGAGATTCAGGAAAGGCTGCAATACAAAGACCAGCTCGTCGTACAGGGCGAGGCATTCCACCTTTGGGTCATCGAAGCTCCGGAAAATGTGGCGCAGGAGTTTCCGGCTGCGGAATGCGGCCTGAACGTACGTTTTGTGCCCGACGAAGAACCTTACCACCGGAGAAAGGTGACCTTGCTGAACGGGCCTCATACGCTACTCTCCCCCGTGGCATATCTTTCCGGAGTAGACATCGTGCGTGATGCCTGCCAAGACCCGGACGTGGGGCGGTATATCCACAAAGTGATGTTCGACGAACTCATCGAGACGATAGACTTGCCACAGGAAGAACTCCGGACGTTTGCCAACAGCGTGATGGAACGGTTTACCAACCCGTTTGTAGACCATCAGGTCACGTCCATCATGCTGAACGCCTTCCCTAAGTTCGCCACGCGAGATTTGCCGGGACTGAAAGAATACCTCAGGCGCAAAGGCACGCTCCCGTCCGGAATCGTGTTCGGCCTGGCAGCCCTGATTATTTATTATAAAGGTGGCAGCCGCGAGGATGGTACTCCGATTGTCCCGTCCGACTCCCCCGACATCATGGCACACGTGGCCTGCTTGTGGCAGGACGGCGACGAGCAAAAGGTGGCCACTGGCGTGTTGGAACGTACGGATTGGTGGGGTGAAGATTTGAACCGGATACCCGGATTGGGCGGACTCTTGGCACGTTACCTGAAAGACATCCGCTTACAGGGCATGCGGGAGGCACTGAAACACATGTTGGATTCATAGGATTTCTTTATGTTGAAATATATTATCATTCATCCGGCGGACAATGTGGCCGTGGCTTTGCAACCGTTGGAGGAGGGAGAAAGCATCACATACGGGAGCACGATTGTCAAGGTGAGGGAGCAGGTTCCGGCCGGCCATAAAGTCTCGTTCGCCCATATTGCCGCCGGACAGGACGTTATCAAGTATGGCAGCCCCATCGGGCATGCCACGGAAACGATAGAGCCAGGCCGGTGGGTGAACGAGCGGATGTTGCGTACCAACCTGAAGGGGATATCGGATTACCAGTACCGACCTGTACACATCCCGTGTTACCGCCCCGACCGACTGCAGACTTTCTCGGGGTATGCACGCCGGAACGGTGAAGTGGGCATCCGTAACGAATTATGGATTATCCCCACTGTGGGATGCGTCAACGGCGTGGCCGAACGTTTGGCGCGGATGCTCGAAAAGGAAACCCGTGCCGAAGGAATAGACGGCATCAGGGCTTACACGCATAATTACGGGTGTTCGCAATTAGGAGACGACCACGAGCATACGCGCCTCATCCTGCGCGACATGGCACTCCATCCCAATGCCGGCGGCGTGTTGATAATCGGCTTGGGTTGCGAAAACAACCAGCCCGACGCATTCCGTGCCTTACTTGGAGACTATGACACGGAGCGCATACGCTTTATGGTCTGCCAACACGAGGAGGACGAGATGGAGAGCGGGATGACGATTCTCCGGGATTTATATGCCCGGATGGTGGGAGACAGCCGGACGGAAGTGCCGATGGGGAAACTGAAAATAGGACTCAAATGCGGAGGTTCCGACGGCTTTTCCGGCATTACGGCCAATCCGCTTTTAGGATGTTTCTCAGACTACCTCGTGGCACAAGGGGGCACCACGGTGCTTACAGAGGTGCCTGAAATGTTCGGTGCCGAAACGCTTTTGATGGCGCGTTGCAAGGATGCGGCGGTTTTCCGGAAGACCGTCTCGCTCATCAATGGTTTCAAGGACTATTTCATCAGCCACGGGCAACCGGTCTTCGAGAACCCCTCGCCGGGAAACAAGGCCGGGGGGATTTCCACCTTGGAAGAAAAGTCATTGGGATGTACGCAGAAATCCGGGACGACTGCCGTGTGCGACGTGTTGGAATATGGAGAAACCTTGTCTTCTCCGGGACTGAATTTGCTGAGTGCTCCCGGCAACGACCTTGTGGCCAGTACCGCTTTGGCGGCCTCCGGATGCCATATCGTGCTGTTCACGACCGGACGCGGCACGCCTTTCGGTACGTTTGTGCCCACCGTGAAGATTTCGTCCCACACCGGATTGGCGGAGAAAAAGTCTAATTGGATAGATTTCAATGCCGGCACGTTACTGGAAGGAGAACCCATGCCACTCGTATTGGAACGCTTCACGTCTTTCGTCCTCGACGTGGCCAGTGGGCGGCAGACGTTGAACGAAGAGAACGGTTATCACGAAATTGCTATTTTCAAGTCCGGCGTTACCCTGTAAACCGGAATTATGCTTCCGGAAGATTTTCGCTTTCCGGAAGCTTTTCTTTAAAGAAAAGACTTACCTTTGCGTAGTAAATAGCTTGATATGACGGACGACAAAGATAAACAATGGACGGTTTTGGAGAGTGAATACCTCATCCGTCGCCCCTGGCTGACTGCCCGGCGCGACAAGGTGAGGCTTCCCAATGGCGTGGAAAATGACGAATACTACGTGTTGGAGTATCCGGATTGGGTCAATGTGATAGCCTTGACCGAAGATGGAAAATTTATCATGGAAAGGCAATACCGTCATGGATTGCAGTGGACCGGTTATGAGATATGTGCCGGGGTGTGCGAAGAAGGGGAAACGCCGTTGGAGTCTGCCCAAAGGGAGTTGCACGAAGAGACGGGATTCGGCGACGGGGTATGGGCGCACTTGATGACCATTTCGCCCAATACGTCTTCCATGAACAACCAATGCCATTGTTTTGTGGCACGGGGAGTGAAACGCATGTCGGCTCCCCACCGGGAAGCCACCGAGGACATCAGCGTGCATTTCCTGACCGTGGACGAAGTGCGCAGCCTCTTGCAGCACAACGAAATCAAGCAGGCGTTGATGCTCGCTCCGTTATGGCGTTATTTTGCAGAGCACCATCTATGGTAGGTCAGGCTTCATCCGCTTCCGAATGGCAGGACATGCTGTCCGGTCGCCTTCCTATGCGGGAAGTCCGCGCCTGTGGAAAATGCTTGGCATACGATGGCATGTTCCGCGACACGCTGTACCGTATCATGGCGGATGGCGACAGCCGCATGGCGGAAAATGCTGCATGGATCTTCACGTATGCGGATACCGACCTTTTGCCAAGCCTCCCGCCGCACTACGTGGACACGTGGATGGAACGTGCCATGGATACCCGGAGCGAAACGCTCCGCCGCCTGTTGCTCACGCTCATTTCCCGTTCTGTGCTCCCCCACCCGTTCCGTACGGATTTCTTGGACTATTGCCTTATCGGCATGTCTTCTTCCCGGTATCCCTATAGCGTCCGTGCACTTTGTATGAAACTGGCCTATAAATTATGCCTCCCCCATCCAGAGTTGCTGGACGAATTGAAGTCAAATCTCGAAATCATGGAACCGGATCTTCTTCCGCCCTCATTGCGCAGTGTGCGCTGTCGTGTCATGGTTGGTATTGTTTCCCAAAAACGAGGATAAGGCTACTGACAAAATGTCAGTCTTTATCTATACGGGCCGCACATGCCGGACACAGTCCTTTGAGTACATAATTCACCCCGTGCAGGACGAATCCTTCCGGTGCCTGCACCACCGGGACCGCCTGACTCCGAAAACAGAAAGCCCGATGGCATCCTTCGCAATAGAAATGTACGTGTTGGTCGCTCACCGAACAAGTGCAATCGTCGCTGCATACCGCATATTTCAGTGCGCCTGACCCGTCATCAATGGCATGAATCAGGTGATGGTCCAGAAACAGCGAGATGGTGCGGAATATGGTGGATTTATCCACGGTTTGCAGTTTTTCTTCCAAGTCGGGTTGTGACACGGCACGGTTCATTTCCATCATCGTACGGAGAATAAACAGACGGATGGCTGTGGGTTTCACGTTCCGTAAATTCAGTTTATGCAAATAGATGTCTTCTTCCATAATGTATATGCCTCCAATATAACCATGGGATAAAGGTACGTGCTTTATCCCATAGTATGGCGATGGTTTAATCTTTTTTATCACTCAACAGCCGGACGGCATTCAGAATGGCCAACAAAGCCACACCCACGTCGGCAAAGACGGCTTCCCACAAGGTGGCCGCACCGAAAGCACCCAGTACCAGTACAAGCAGTTTCACTCCGAGGGCACCGATGATGTTCTGCCACACGACAGCCCGTGTGCGGCGACCTATGCGAATGGCTTCGGCTATCTTCGACGGTTGGTCGGTTTGCAGGATGATGTCGGCCGCTTCGATGGCCACGTCGCTTCCCAACCCGCCCATCGCAATGCCTACCTTGCTGGCAGCCAATACGGGCGCATCGTTCAGTCCGTCGCCGACGAAAGCCACACGCGCATGTTCTTCTGTTTGGAATTCTTCGATATGCCGCACTTTGTCCTCCGGCATCAGGTCGCCGAAATAACGGGAAATCCCTAATTGTCCGGCCAGTTTGCCCACCAATGCCGACTTGTCTCCGGATAAAATGCAGAGGTTGCGGATGCCCAGGCCATGGAGAGTCGCCACGGCACGGGATGCGTCGGGTTTCGGCTCGTCGGCCAACAGCAGGTAGCCGGCATAGCGTCCGTCGAGGGCCACAACCACAATCGTGTCGGGAATGTGAAGAATGTCTTCGGGATAAGCTACTTGGTTTTGAGCCAATAAAGCCGCTTTTCCGACCAAAAGTTCGCCTCTGCCGGTCATGGCGCGCAAGCCTAATCCGGCCCGTTCTTCCGTATTTCTTACCGCAGGAAGCGTTATGGCCTGTTGTTTGGCATATTCACCAACGGCACGGGCTATGGGATGGTTGCTTCCGGATTCCGCCGCTGCGGCCCATGCCACCAGTTCGTCGGCTGTGAGGCCGCCGGAAGGATGTACTTCCTGCACCCGGAAGACGCCGCAGGTCAGTGTGCCGGTCTTATCGAATACTACGGCATCTATATGGGTAATGGCGTCCAGATAGTTACTGCCTTTGAACAGGATTCCCCGGCGTGAGGCTGCCCCGATTCCTCCGAAATAGCCCAACGGTATGCTGACCACCAATGCACAGGGGCAGGAAATGACGAGAAAGACCAACGCCCGGTAGAGCCATGCATGAAAATCGTAGATGAAACCGGGATGCCATGAGGCATAAAGCCAAGGCAACACGACCAACAGTGCGGCAAGCATCGTGACGGTCGGAGTGTAGACACGGGCAAACCGGCGGATAAACTGTTCGGTGGGAGCTTTGCGTGAAGCCGCATGCTGTACCATGTCGAGGATACGTGACAGGGCGCTGTCGGTATAGCCGCGTACAGTGCGTAATCTGACGACCCGTTCGGTCGGTATCATACCGGCCAGTACTTCTTCGTCTTGCCCAATCATGCGCGGCACGCTTTCGCCGGTCAATGCGGCGGTATTGAAAGCGGTTTCAGGCTCCAACAACACACCGTCCAAGGGGACGCGTTCGCCTGTCTTGACTTCAATCTCCTCTCCTACCCCCACGGTTTCCGGTGCCACCGTCTGCCATTGCCCGTCGCGCCGCACGGTGGCAGTCTGCGGCCGCACGTCCAACAACGACTTGATATGGCTCCGGGCTTTGTCCACCGCACGGTCCTGAAACATCTCTCCCACGGCATAAAAGAGCATGACCGCCACAGCTTCCGGATATTCTCCGATATAGAAAGCGCCGAGCGAGGCCGACAGCATCAGCGTAAATTCATTGAAAAAGTCCTTGTGGCGAATGGTTTCCCACGCCTCTTTCATGATGGGGAACGCTACGGGCAACCACCCCACGAAAAACCAACACAGCCGTACCCATGAAGGGCGAAAAAAGGCAGTGTCCATGCTTTGACATGTGATGCCGCTGATCAAAACTGCGAAAGAAAACCACAGACACAGGTTGGTTTTCCGATTGTTTTCCGTGTGGCAGATGCCGTGACCGCACCCACAGGTATGTGCTTTTGTTTTCATTATATGGCTTTTTTATGATTTCTATGGCAAAGTTATCCGGTTTTCCGTGCAACTTGGTTGCATAAAACATTTCGGCTAATGGAATAGCACACTTCCCATGTATACAAAAAATGCGGCTTTTCACAAAGCCGCATACATTAACCTAAAATTTTAATAATTATAAAAAGTTAACCTGTGCCACGTTTTTCACAAGACATGACACCCACATCTAAAAACATTAAAACCAAGGTATGCGGTTTTCGCAAATCACATACCACAAAATTAACCAATTGTATTACTCATAAAAATCTAATGTCCTTTGTCATTATATACGCGCTTCGGCAATATAGCCCAAAGCCTCTTTACATTTGTCGGTAATGTATTGCCAATTCCCGGCAGCAACTTCTTCTTTCGGGAACAATTTGGAACCCATCCCCACACAGTAGACTCCGGCTTTGACCCATGCGGTCAGGTTCTCTTTCGTAGGAGCCACGCCGCCCGTCACCATAAGCTTGGTCCATGGGCAGGGTGCCATCATCCCTTTCACGAAAGCCGGGCCGTACACGTCACCGGGGAAGAGCTTGCAAAGGTCGCAGCCCAATTCCTGTGCCTTGCCGATTTCCGATACTGTGCCGCATCCCGGACAGTAGGGCACCAAACGGCGGTTGCATACCGGTACGATGTCAGGATTGAACAACGGCCCTACCACGAAGCAAGCTCCTAACTGGATGTAGAGGGCTGCTGTAGGGGCATCCACAACGGAACCTATGCCCAAAGCCAGTTCCGGGCATTCCTTGGCAGCGAATTTCACGCATTCTGCAAACACATCCTGGGCAAAATCGCCACGGTTGGTGAATTCAAATGCGCGCACGCCACCATCATAGCACGCCTTGATTACTTTCTTGGCCGTTTCGGCATTGGAATGATAGAATACGGGAACCATGCCGGTTTCCCCTATTTTTTGCATGACTGCAAGTTTATCGAATTTTGCCATATCTTTTTCTTATTATCGTTGGACGGGTTTATCTTTGTACACGACCGTTGGCAGAACCTCCGGCCAAAGCTGCCACTTCTTCGGCGGATACCATGTTGAAGTCGCCCGGAATTGTGTGCTTCAAAGCCGAAGCCGCTACGGCAAACTCCAACGCCTCGCCTTGAGTCTTCATTGTTAGCAAGCCGTGAATAATGCCTCCTGAGAAAGAATCGCCTCCTCCGACACGGTCGATGATGGGGTCTATGTCGTAACGTTTGGACACATAGAACTCCTTACCGTCGTATATCATGGCTTTCCACCCGTTGTGAGTGGCCGAGATGGATTCACGCAAAGTGGAAATGACGTACTTGAAACCGAACGTGTCCATCATGCCTTTGAAAATGCCTTTGTAACCCTCGGCTTCCGTGCTGCCCCCTTCTACGTCCGCATCCGGCTTGAAGCCCAGACAAAGTTCTGCGTCTTCTTCGTTGCCGATGCATACGTCCACGTATTGCATCAGAGGCTTCATAATGCTTTGGGCTTTCTCCGATGTCCAAAGCTTCTTGCGGAAATTGAGGTCGCAGGAAACGGTCACGCCGTGCTTTTTGGCTGCAATACATGCCTGGCGCAAACATTCGGCACTGGCATCTGAAATGGCCGGTGTGATACCGCTCCAATGAAACCAGTCGGCACCTTCCATGATGGCATCGAAATCGAAATCGTCCGGGCAAGCCTCTGCAATAGACGACCCTGCACGGTCGTAAATGACTTTGGACGGACGCATGGAGGCTCCTGTTTCCAGATAATATATTCCCACGCGCTGACCGCCACGGGCGATGAAATCAGTGTGTACGCCATAACGGCGCAAGGCATTTACGGCAGCCTGACCTATTTCATGCTTGGGCAGTTTGGAAACAAAGTAGGCCTCATGTCCATAATGGGCACAACTTACGGCTACGTTGGCTTCCCCGCCCCCGTAATTAATATCAAATGTGTCTGTCTGTACAAAACGAGATTGTCCGGGTGTAGACAAACGGAGCATGATTTCTCCCATCGTTATTATTTTTCCCATACCTGTATTTTGGTTATTGTTAGCCTTGGTTTTTACTGTTAACCCACACAATTTATTTTTTTGATATGCAAAAATAGATATTTTTTCCGTAAGGCGTTCTTTTTTACGGAAAAAATCGGCATAAGGCGCAAAGAAAAGCAAAGTTCTACATAAATAAATGCAGGTCAGCATCTTGTATGCAGAGCGGGTTGAAGCAGGCTTCGGCATAAAAAGCCTGAAAACACCCCTTTCGGACAAAGTTCGGCTACTAAACAGCTACCGGTTCCGAAAGGGAGTATATACGGCATAATGAGTTCTGTTTCATTGCTTTGCCTTGTTTTGCATAGCTCTTGGTAAGAAATAAGTAACTACCTTTAGAAACGAAAATTTTAGAGTTATGGAAACAAAGAGAAGTACGTTTGCGACCTCGTTCTACATCAAGAGATCCGCAGTGAGAAACCGGGACGGGAAAGCCCCCATCATGGTGAAAATCTCCGTTGACGGGGATGACAAGGCGGTGGGAACCAAGCTGTTTGTCACTCCCGACCTCTGGGAGAACGGCAAGGCGAAAGGCAAGTCCGCCGAGGCAAACGAGATAAACGGGCAACTGAAGGAGGTCTCCGCCCGGCTCACCAACCACTACCACCGCATCCTCCGGGAAGAGGATTTCGTCACCGCCGAGAAATTGCGCAACGCCTTCCTCGGTGTCGGCGTGATGGAGAACTGCATCCTCAAAGATTTCGGGAACATGAACCGGGAATTTGAGGCGATGGTGGAGAAAGGGCAGCGAGCCAAGTCCACCTACAACAAGTATCTGGCTGTTTACAACCATTTCAAGACCTTCCTTTGGGAGAAGAAGAAGCGCACCGACATGGCTTACAAGGAACTGACCAAGGAGATCATCACCGATTTCGACAAGTACCTGCGGGTAGAGAAAGGGCTGAGTGCCAACACCCTCTGGATATACACCATGCCCCTGCTCAGCCTGACCGACAAGGCGTGGCGGCGTGGAATCGTCCGCACCGACCCCTTCGGAGAGTACAGCCTTGAGATGCAGGAGACCGACCGGGGCTATCTCACGGAAGAGGAGCTGCGCACCTTGGCTAATGCCGTGTTCGTCAAGAAACAGACCAACCTTGTGCGGGATATGTTCCTCTTCGGGTGTTTCACCGGGCTTAGCTACATTGACATAAAGACGCTCACCCATGACAAGATACAGCGCATGGACTTCGACGGCGAGGAATGGATCATCACCCGACGCACCAAGACCCGTGTATCGAGCAACGTTCCCCTCATGGAGATTGCCAAGGAGCTGATAGAGAGGTACAGGGGGCTTGCCGGGGGCGACCTTGTCTTCCCCATACCCAGCAACAGCGTGTGCAACACCCACCTCAAACAGATAGCCAAAGCCTGCGGCATCCACAAGGAGATCGGCTTCCACCTGAGCCGCCACACCTTCGCCACGACCGTCTATCTCTGCAACGGCGGCACCATCGAGGCGCTCTCCAAGATACTCGGACACAAGCACATTTCCACCACCCAGATCTACGCCGAGGTGACCAACAGGATGGTAAGCTCCGATTTCCGGGCAATCTCCGGCAACCTCGCCGCCATGCAGCGGAGCGTGCTGGAGAAGAAGGACAGGAAACAGGACGGGAAGCGGGTGCGCCGCTCCCTCCGGGAAACGGCTTGACGCCTTTCCCCGGTGCAGAATGCGGCAAAGGCAGGAACTTCCGATACGGTGTCCCTGCCTTTGCTGCATTTCCCGATGCACACCCCCGTGCGTTTATGTTGGACTTTTCCCCCGTTTGCGCTTTGGGCGCATGTCCACGTAGTTCTCCTCCAGCATACGCAGCAGATCCGACTGGCGGTAGAGCGTCTTGCCCGGCAGCGATATGTACGGGATCAGCCGTTGCGTGCGGTAGTCCTGCAACGTTCTCGGCGTGATGTGCAGCAGCCTGCACACGTCCTCGCCCGTGAGATAGACCTCGCCGTTCATCGCCGGGCGGAAGTGCGCCGTTACCGTGTCGAGGTACCTCATGCCTTCCTCCAGTGCCTCGAAGTATGCCCGTACCTCTTCCGTGTCCCTTGTGATCACTTCCATCTCACTCGTCCTCCGTCATTTCCCGGCTCATGGCTTCCACGAACGCCTCCACGTCCTCCGTCCGGTAGTAAATCTTGTGGTTGATCTGGCTGTACGGCAGCAGCCCCCGGTCACGGTAGGTCTGCAATGTCCGCTTGCTGATGCCCAGTTTCTCGCACACGTCCGCCCCGTCCATCCAGTTCATCTTTTCGGGCGGGCGGTAGCGGGCGCAAAGCTCCCTCACGTGCTGCGAGAAGCTGCCGAACCGTTCCTTCATCTCCTCGAAGGTCTTTCTCTCGATGCTTACTATTTCCATTGTCCCAATACGTTTTTATTGTTATACTTCCCTGCAAATATACCGGTCTGTATATGTCCGTGTATCAAAACCGTATCGCTTGTCCTCGTTTTGCTTCACGCTTGTAGCCTTGTCACGTTCCGGGCGGTGAAAAGTAGGGAGAAGCTCTACATATCCGCACGCCCTTCCGCATATTTTCCGCCCTTTCCGCTTGCCGTGTGCCGGACATTTCGCATATTTGTAACCGACCAAACATCATTACTATGGACGAGGCTGTCTTTATCGCACAATATACCTTCCTTGCCACTCCTGCGGTCATCGAGGAGGAGAGCCGCATCTTGGGCAAGATCGCACGCCGCCTGCGCTGCGAGTACGTCATCCGTTTCGAGGACGACGGCAAGTTCTATTTCCTGCTGGAGACCCGTTCCGGCTACCGAGGAGCATTTCGCCCGGTGCGGCTGGTACATCGTCAGCCAGACCGACTTCAACAGCCGCCTGACCATCGGCATGGGCTTGTACGAGAGCGGGAACTTGGCGGGATTCATGTACAGGCTCGATTCCGGCAGCGAGGACGAGGCACGTTTCTGGAACAATATCCTTGTATTCACTTTCTTCAACGGATTCCGCAAGGCGTTCTTTCCGCTCGACAACCGCTTTCAGGGTTTCTTCCGCTTGGACGGCAGCTTGTGTTTATACCTTTATGACTACTGCCCCGTCCGCCGGAACGACAAGATCACCTTCGAGGGGAAGAAGGTGTCGAACGCCGTTTGGCGTTTCAAGAGCGGCGAGCAGACCGACCTTTTCGTCAAGCTCTTCTCCATCGCCGCCAGCCACATCCGGGCGATTCAGGAGAACAGGCACCGTGCCGTGCTGGTTCCCGTCCCGGCATCCACACGGGAGAAGCACCGCACCCGGTACGAGGCGTTCTGCCGCAAGCTCTCGGCGGACATGGGAATAGCCGACGGGTACGGGGCGATAACCGTCGCTTATGACCGGGCGCAATTCAAGGGCACGCACGGGAACGGAGACCGCACCGCCAATCTGGAGTTCCACCCCGAACGGTTCAGGGGGAAGTGCGTCTTGCTCGTGGACGACGTGCTTACTACCGGGGCTACTTTCATAGCGCTGCGGCGCAAGCTGATAGCGCATGGGGCGAAGTTCGTCATCGGCATGTTCCTTGCCAAGACCATCGCTTTCGAGGACGAGCGGAAGGATCTATCCATAAATGACTATACAAATCCAACAACATCGGAGTAGTGTCAGTACAAAATGTACCAGCAGTATTTTTCCGCTATACTTGAAACGATAGCAGGCAGATGCGACAAAGCCGATGGCACTCCAACCAATCGCCACCCAGCCCGTAAGGATATAGTTTTCGGAAGATTCATAGCTCCAACTTAATCCTTCACAACCTATCGGGTAAAGTTCCGGATGCTTTGAGAATTGTATAGAATCAGCGACAGCCACCCACAGCAACAGCAGATAGCATAACCCCCATAATATCCTTAATGCCAATCTTAATTTCATCTTGTTTGGTTCATCATTTCAGGTTATCGTGAATGGTCTAACTTGATGTACCAGCCTTCCTTGACGGGCTTGTACAGCGTGGTGTCGTTGTATGTCCTTCGGTAAATCTCGTTCAGGTCGCCGTGTTCGGTGATACGGATATTCCGGCGGCTTCTCAATCCGGGATCATAAACGAAACTCTTGGATGTTCCTGCGTCCACGATGCCGTGGGAATAGTACGGCATAACGAGGCTCACATATACCGAATCCGCCGTTTCCCATTCCCTGCGGTCAACAAGGACAAGACCGCATCCAATCTCTGACAACAAGGAATCGAGCTGTATTCGGTCTGGCTTCAGCAGCCCATATACCGGGAGGTCTTCTTCGTCATTCGTTTCATGGGATGTATCGCTTTGCTCTGTTGAATCAAGTATAATGACCTCTTCCGGATAAAGTGGCGGGTAGTGGAAACTGCCTTCTGAACTCTCTGCCATGATTTCGTACACCTTGCGGAACGCCGCCTCGTGCGTGGCAAAGTGGCGTATCATTTCCTCGTCGCTCGGCGGCATAGGCGGCTTTCCGCAACTTGCGGCAAACAGGCTTGCTAAAAGCAGGATTGTGATGGGTATTTTCATTTTTGCTCCCAATGTTTTTCAAATTACTGATATATATCTGACAGCAATGCCTTTGAGTTCTTCTACATTGACTTTTCGGCATGTTTCTAAATTCAATCTCTCTAAATTATACAAATTTGCGATTGTTGGTTTTAGGTTTGTGAGAGCCGTACACCTTTGTAGAAAAAGAGTTTTTAGATTGACACACTTTTCCAAACCTTCGATCGAAGTAAATGAACCTCCGATAATACGCAAATACTGTAAACTAATGGTCTTTTCTAAAAATGAAAGGTTATCTGTCCTAACTTTACTTAGCTGAAGCCAATTTAATTGATGCAGCATTTCCCAACCACTGATTTTTGCATCATAACTGATATTGACTTTCTCTAATACTGGAAAAAGAGATAAATCCAAGTCAAAATTATTATCTACTCCCCAACGGAAATCTTTCAGTTTTGAAAGATGATATAATCCAGTAATGTTCGACCTTTTAGAAAGAGAAACGATCCAATGAAATGTTTGTATAAAATCCCGCCTATTTAGAAAATCAAAGTTTACAACTCTTTTTATATCATTCTTTTCAGAGCGGACTAAAACATCTTTGATATTATGTCTTTGGGCATAATCAAGACCTTCTTCTAAAGAATCAAAATCTATCGTTATGCCTTTAAAATAAGAAAACTCACTATAATCTACTTTGTATTTTTCCATAAATGCAATTCTTTTCAAAAATAGGTAGTGATTTGCTTTTTCGCTGTAATCTTCGCTTCAAGCCTTGATATGCAGCTATTTTTTCCGTTCAATTACAAATATATATCATAAGGACGAAACTTCGGAATATTCGGTCTTCCTTTTTTCAAGGTATGCTTAAAAGCAGTTTTTGCGGATGGTTGTTTGGGCGTTCCCCTTCGGGTCGGGCTTTCCGTTGCAAGTCCTCGCTATGCTGTGGGCTTTTCCCTGCAATCCCTAACGTGGGTGAAAGGGCTTTCACTGTCTTGCGCTTAAACCTTGGGCACGGGCTGTCCCGTCCCGGCGTCCGTTTCCGACCATTTCGGCAGGCTGCATGGCCGAAGCCGGACATCGGGCGGAAGGACAAACGGAACACATCCGTCCGTGCCGTCACACGGGGCTTCGGCTGTTCGCCGAAACTTCCCGTGCCCCCGTCCCGCCCGAAAGAGTTCCCCGGTGTTTGTCCGGCAGCCGGAAGCTGACCGTGCTCCCATATACTTCTCCCGTCCGTATCTCCTTGCCTTGGGAAACGGGCGTTCCCGGCTCTCCGGAAGACTTCTTCTTCCCGCACCCGGCAAGTAACTTACCATTGACTGGAATGACTGACAGGGCATTTTTTCCCTAAGCTGATTGGGAAAACATTGACGAAGGTAGGCGGAGGTGAAAGCAAATCCGTAAAAAATGCCAAATCTCCACCCTGCGGGTAGTATTTACCATTTTTTCAGATGGTTGCAATTCACCTTTTCCGCTATCAATGATGGTCAATGTTCTTCCCAATCAGCCAAGGGAAAAAAATTGGTTGGGGCGACAAGCGATGAAAACAGAGTAATAACGATTAAAATTTGTGAGTTATGGCAACAACGAACAGCACCATCGAAAAGATTGCACCGATGTTCACCGATTTGTTAATCAAGAAAATCGAGTGCTTGAAAACGGATTGGCAAAAGCCGTGGATAGCGAGCCTTGAACAAGGTTTGCCCCGCAACATCAGAGGGACGCTCTATAACGGCGGAAATGTCTTGATGTTATTGTTCTACACCGAGTTCATGAAATTCACTTTGCCCGTGTTCCTCACGTTCAACCAAGCGAAGGAAGAGGATTTAAGTGTTTGCAAGGGCGCACGCTCGTTTCCCGTCTATTATTGGTTTAAGTTCGTGGTACACAAGGAGACGAAAAAGACAATCAAGTACGAGGAATACCGCAAGCTGACCGCAACCGAACAGGAAAATTACAAGGTCATCCCGCAGATGAAGTATTACAATGTCTTCAACATCGACCAGACCGATTTTGCAGGGAAATACCCCGAACGCTACGAGCGCATGAAAAAGGGAGAGCAGCCCGAAGACTATTCGGACGGGATGATTTACGAGGCGTTGGACGAGCTTGTCTGTCTGCAAAATTGGTATTGCCCCATCAAGGTGCAGTATTCGGACAGTGCCTACTATTCGCCCTCTTCCGACCATATCGTTTGCCCGCAGCGTGAGCAGTTCCCGCAGGGAGCGGAATATTACGGCACGCTTCTGCACGAGATGGCGCACAGCACGGGAAGCCCCCAACGGCTGAACCGCACGTTCGGCAGCTTCTTCGGGGATGCGCTCTACGCCCGTGAGGAACTTGTCGCCGAACTTACCGCCGCCCTTTGCGGTGCGTTCTTCGGCTACGCAGCCGCACCGCAGGAGAACAACGCCGCCTATCTGAAACACTGGCTCACCAAGCTAAAGGAAGAACCCGCCTTTTTGGTGGAGATATTGGGGGACGTGAACAAGGCGGCGAAGATGATTGCCGACAAGGTGACCGAACCGGTAAACGAACCCGCAGCAGCCTAAGCGAAACAACAAAGGAACAAGAGTATCAACCAACGGGCGGAGCAGTCCGCCCCACTAAAGACATAAGACGATGAAAACATTATCGGAAAAGGAATTTAACGGGTTAAACATAAAAGTTATGTTTACCGAGAAGGTGGAACAGGCAAAAAAAGAGCTGTCTCCACTCATGCAGGAGATAAGGAAGTACATGCCCCAAGCGGAATACGGCTACCACGTGGTAAGCGGTGAATACCCCGCATTTTACGGCGTGCGCATAGAGTTCACGTACAACGGCATCCGTTTTCATGTGTACAAGATAAACAAAGAGAACAAATACAAGATAGCCGCCGACATGGAACACTTTGAATATGTCAACCGCTACGACATCGAAAGGGCGGGCAGCCAATACGAAAAGCCGTGCAATATTGGCGTGTTCACCGCCAAGAAAATAAACGATTGGATAAACTACTGCACGCAGATATACAGGCAGGTGGAGCAGGAAAATGCGGAGAACGCCCGAAAGGTAGCCGACTTCTTGAAAAGTATCGAGAACGAACCCGTAAGCTGGGAACGTAGAAACTATGCGAAAGGGACGATAACCCGCAACGGCTTGCGCTTCACTTTCTACATAGAGAAAGGACACCTCTCCTTTGAACTGTCCCTAAGTTATCGGGGAACGGCTGATTACGACACGTTCCGGCTGTTGGCTGATAACCGCTATATCCCGTAAGGGAACTGTTAAAGAACCACGGGCGGAGCAATCCGCCCGACAATACCCAAGAACATGAAAACGGCATTTGTTTACAAACTGATATACCGCCTAATCCTTTGGGCTTCGGCGGCTTATTTCCTTACCACCGCCGCAGGGCAGCTTTTCGCCTTGTTGCTTGTCGTGGCTCTGTTTTACTTCGTGGCACGGCTTGTTTTCGCCCTTGCGTGGCGGCTGTTTGTCGGCTTCGTGTTCGTACTGATAATCATTCTTTTAATATTCTAATATTTACCGATATGGAAACAAGGACATGGACAGAAAACGGAACACCCGTTACCAAAGAAAAGACGGTAGCCTTTTCGGGACACCGCACCAACCGTATAGCCAAGTTCACGGCAGACCGTGAGAAACTCTTCAGGGAGGTGGCGTTCGACACGTTCGCAGCCATCGAAAGTTATTGTATCAAAAAAGGCTACGACACCTTTTTGTCGGGAATGTGCGAGGGCTTCGACCTTATCGCAGCAGAGGAAGTATTGAACCTCAAAAAGAGATACCCGCATATCCGTCTGAAATGCGTTGTCCCCTTCAAGGGACAAGCCGAACGGTACACCCAAGCCGACAAGCAGCGTTACGACACCATTTTGGCGCAAGCCGATGAAGTGGTAACCTTGCAGGACGGATATACCGAGGGCTGTTTCCTGCGCCGTAACGACTACCTTTTGGAAAACTCCGCTTTTCTGATGGTCTATTACGATGCGGTAGCCATAGGCGGCACGTTCTACACCCTCAAACGGGCAGTAGAGCAGAAAAAGAAGTTCGCGAACGTATGCTATAACCGCAGGTAGCCCGCAAGGGCGGATTTTCCGCCCGCTACTTTCTTTCGTGAGCCGGAGCGGGGAAAGAAAGATAGCAAAGAAACCGATTTCCCGAACGGAACGGTTTGTCAAAAATCAAAAAGAACAACTATAAACAATCAACTTAAAAATAACAGATTATGAAGACAAAAGCAAATCAATCAGCAGCAGAGAAAAACATCACGATGGTAGCATTGGCAGACATTCAGCCGAGCGGTTTCAACCCACGCAAACACTTCGATGAAGCAGCCCTTTACGAACTTGCCGAGAGCATCAAACGGCAGGGCGTGTTGCAGCCCATCACCGTGCGCCCCGTTGACGGGACAGACCGTTACGGGATTGTTTTCGGGGAACGCCGTTACCGTGCGTCCGTCATTGCGGGCAGGGACGAAATTCCCGCAATCGTAACCAAGTTGTCGGACGAGGAAGCCGAGGAAATGGCGATTACCGAGAACTTGCAGCGCAAGGACGTGACACCCGTGGAGGAAGCCGCAGCCTATCAACGGCTTATCGAGAGCGGACGCCATACCGTGCAGACCTTGGCGCAACTCTTCGGAAAGAACGAGAACTACATCCGCACACGGCTGAAATTCACCGCCCTTATCCCCGAAATCGCCGCCCTTTTGGAAGCGGACGAGCTGACCATCAGCGTGGCGGCTGAAATCTGCCGATACGGGGAGGACATTCAGCGTGAGGTGTACGAGAAGCATTTGCAGGACGAGGGAACGTACAACAGTTGGCGGGGACTGAAAGCCGCCGATGTCGCAAGGCGCATCGAGCAGAACTTCACCACCGACCTGCAATACTACCGCTTCGACAAGACCGAGTGCGCTACGTGCGCACACAACACCAACAACCTGCTGCTGTTCCGTGATGGCGGGTGCGGGCATTGCGCCAACCGCACGTGCCTTGCCGAAATGAACGCATCCTACCTCATGGAGCGGGCTGTGCAAATCATGCAGACCCAGCCGGGCGTGTCGCTCTGCCGTGACCGCTACTGCACCAACGAAACGGTGGCAGAACGGCTAATCGCTTCGGGCTACGAGGTGGAGACCCTTGACAGGTACACCGCCTTTCCAAGCTGCCCGAAAGAACCCAAAGCCGAAAATTTCAACGACCCCGAACGCTACGGGGAAGCCCGCACCCGCTACGAGCAGCAATGGGCGGACTACATGGAGCAGGAGGAGGAAATCACCCGCAGGAGCGAAGCGGGGGAAATCACCGTCTATGCCAAAATCGGGCAGAAGGAGATTGACTTCTGCTATGTGGAGAACGTGACCGAAGCGCAGACAGCGGACGGAAAGCCCGCATCCGCACCGCTCTCACCCGTGGAGAAATTGGAGAAGCAGGACGAGCGCAACAAGGAAATCGCACTCGAACGCACGGTGGAGGACACCAAGAAACAAATCCTCGAAGCCGACATCACGGGCGGCAAGTTCAGTGCGGACGAAGATACCATGTTGTACTTCTTCCTTCTCTCTTCACTCCGTAAGGAACACTTCGCAGCCGTGGGGATTACGGAAGACAAGCAGTATATCACGGACGAGGACAAGATGGGGATTATCGGCAACCTCACCGTGAGGATGAAGACCATCATCCGCAGGGACTTCCTTGTAGCCAATTTCAAGGGAGCATACGGCAACAACACCGTGGCGACCCTCTTGCTTGACTTCGCACGCAGGCACATGCCGGAGGAACTCGCCAACATCGAAAGGGAGTACAACGGGGTGTACGAGAAGCGACACCAGCGCATCGAGGAAAAGAAAGCCGTCCTCTTGGTGCAGGAACGGGCAAGGGAGCGCAAGGTAACGCAACCCGAAGAAGAACCGCAAACCGAAGAGATTGCAGCCTAAGGACAAAGGGCAGGGCGGAGAAATCCGCCCGCTACTTTCTTTCGTGAGCCGTAGCGAAAAAGAAAGATAGCAAAGAAACCGATTTTTCAACTTTTAAATTTTGATAACAATGAAGCAGGAAATCAGACAGAACGGGAAAACCGTCCTTTACAGCGAGGACGGTTGCAGCATCCCCATGATATTCAACAACCTTGTCGGGAAGAACCTCAAAGGCAGGGAGTATTCGGACTATATCGCTCTCGTAGCCATTCCCGACATGGGATTTACCTACGGGAAGATAGCGTATTATTCGGACGGGAATTTAATCGCAACGGGGGAAATCAAGCCATAACATTCCCCTCTATGTTTCATCGCCGCAGGTCCGGGACGGGTAGCGATCCGCCCGGACTTCTATTTTTACCCACCCGTGGGAAAGGATTGACCCGGCATTTCGGACGCACTTCTTTTTCTTTCGGTGAGCCGGATGCGGACAAAGACAAAGAAGCAAAAAGAAACCCCTTGACCCACCGGATTTTTAGCCAAGCTCCACACTCATTTTTTTAGCAAATCTACGGGAAAAAACGGACAAGTAGCAAGGCTGAACCTGACGGTTTTGCGCACAATCTCCACACCTTCGGGTCGTATTCCACGCAAAAGCCTTGCATGAAGTCCGCTCTTTCCCCGTGCCCCAAAGCAAAAAATAAATGTTTCACTTTTAATTTTTGCATTATGAATACACTGTCTTTTCCTCAAATCACCGTAAGTTACAAGGACGCTGACGCATCCAAGAGAGTTAAAATCCACTCTTCCAAGGAGTCTTACGACATCCTCAAGACCTTCTACGAGAACTGTATGCAGCACCACGAGGAGTGCTGGGCGATGTATCTGAACCGGGCAGGCAAGCTGCTGGGCGTTTCGTGCATCTCACGCAGCGGGATAGACTGTACGGTCGTGGACATACGCATCGTCCTTCAGACGGCTCTCGTTTCCCATGCTTCGGGAATCATCCTCTCGCACAACCACCCGTCCGGCTCGACGGTGGCAAGCACACAGGACAACAACCTGACCAGCCAGTTGAAGAAAGGCTGCGAGGCAATCGGCATCCGCCTTTTGGACCACATCATACTGACCGAGGACACCTACCTCAGCTACACCGACGAGGGGATGCTTTAAGCACCCCCTTTTTTGTTCGCTATCCGTTTTGCACTTCTTTTCTTTCATGAGCGGGGCGGAAAAAGAACAAGAAGCAAAAGAAACCGGAAGACGATAGGGCGGATATGAAAAAAGCATCCCGAAGGATGCTTTCCATTTCGTCCGGCTCACGCTACATCTTCAATCCCCGTTTCCGCTCCTGCCGGATGTCGGAGAAGGAGAACTTCCCCGTCTCCTTGTCGAACTTCACCGCCTTGTCCTTCTGCACGCCGTCCGGCGTCTCCATCCGTTTCACCTCCAGCGGCTTCCCGTTGTAGAAGTCCGTCATTTGCCGGTAGCTGAACTTTTCCCCCGTCAGGCTTTCCATCAGGCTGTTCAGCGTATATACGCTGTCTTGATTATGCACGCTCTCCGGCACGAACTCCGGATGGTTCCTCACCCAGTCCGGGTACTTCGTTGTCGCCATCAGGCAGACCTCCGGCGAGCGTTCCGCCCACGGGATCATCATCAGCGACTCCCGGCTGTGGGCGGCGCACCTGACATACACCTCGGGCGTGAGCAGGCTTTTCGGCACTCCGCCACGCCCGACGGCGGACATCCCCGACGTTTCAGCCGCCACCAGCACCCGTTTCTGCGTTTGCAGGTGCACGGGCAGGACGCTGATGCACCTGCCGTCCAGCGGCAGCAGGAAGTCCGCCATTTCGCCGTTCATCACCTCCGGGCGGATGCTTGCCGCCACCCCGTAGAGTTCCTCCGGGCAAACCTTGCTACACTCCTTCAGCACCTCCATGCACACCTCCGGGGACGGGATATGCTGAACCAGCCGGAAGCAGTCGTTCCCGAACCCCGCTTCCGTTTCCAGCGCCTTCCGGCACAGTTCCGGTGTCTTCACCTCTTCGGGCACGTTCTCCAACTGCCAGCCGTCCTCTTCAACGGCGGCACGGCACACCTCCGCCGTGCGGTCGTGCCTGCATATCATCTCCAAAGGCACCTGATACATTCTTTCTTCTTGTTCCATGTTTCTGTTTTTTTAGATAGGTTGTTTCATATTTTCATTCCGTTGCGCCTCTTGGGTGCGTCGTTCCGTTCCGGCTCTTGCCGTTCCTTCTGCTCCTGCCGCTGGCTGAGAGGGGCAATGCGGAACGTCTCTTTCTGCCGGTCGAAAGTCACCTCACGGTCTTTCAGGAAACCATCGGGCACCTCGATACACTTGACCGCCATCGGCTTTCCCCCGTAGAAGTCCGCCATCTGACCGTAGGTGAATTTCCCGCCCGTCATCTGCTCCATCAGGCGGCACAGCGAGTACACGTTGCAATAGCTGTCCACCGGTTGCGGCACGACATGGGGATGGGCATGGATCATCCCGGGATAGTTCAGGTACGCCGTCAGGCACGCTTCCGGCGACCGTTCCCTCCACGGAATCATCACGAATGACATCCAGCTATGTTCGGCGCATTTCCGCCACAGCTCCGGCGTTTTCAATCCCGGCTTCACCCGGTCGGAAAGGAGGGCAGACGCCCCCGACACCTCCACCGCCTTCGCCGCCCGCTCCGGCGTTTGCAGGTGGACGGGCAGCAGGGACAGGCACCTGCCGTCCTCCGCCACCAGAAAATCCGCCATCTTCCCGTCGAACACCTCCGGTCGGATTGCCGAAGCCACCTCGTAAAGATCGGCTCTGCCCTCGCCGTACCAGTCCCGTATGGCTTCCATGCAGACCTCTGCGAACGGGATATGGTGCAGCAATGCCAGATGCCCGTAACCGAGTTCCGCACTCGCTGCCAACGCACGGCGGCACATCTCCGGGGTTTTCATGTCCTCCGGCACATGCTCCAGCGACCATCCGAACTCCCTGACGGCATCGGCGCACCGCTCTGCGGTACACTCGTGCCGGCACAGGTCTTTCAGTTCCGCCAAAGCCGGTACCTCACTCTTCCTCAGTTCCACTTCCATCCCCGTCCTCCTTGTCGTTGTCCGCATTGAAGTCGTATTCCAGCTCGACCGCCTGACCGTCCGAGTCCTCCACCCAGACGGTGAAGCTGCTCTGCTCGTCCGACAGCGGGGTGTAATAGAGCCGGAACGTCTCTTTCTCCAGCGGGTAGCGGTCATTGGGCAGCAACGCCGTGCCGTCTTCCAGTTTGAGCGTGCCTTCCCCGTCGAAGAGGAACCAGCGGATCGTGTACCGGGTGTCCTCCCAGCGTCCTTCCCGTTTCAGTTCGCACCGTATCTTCGCCGTCTCGTTCACTTTCAGCTCCTTCGGGACGGGCATCGTCTCCACCGTAAACGGGTATTTCGTCTGAATGTCCAGCCCGTCATTACAGGCTGCGACCAGCACGAGGGCGGCCACGATGTAGCAGCCCGTGAATATTTTATAAATCATTGTCCTCATATACATTATATATTATATAGCAGTTATCGAATCATAAAACGTATTCCCACGCCGACCTGCGTGTGGAACTTCCCGCAGTCGCCGCCGAACAGCACCCGTTGGCGACCGTTTACCAGCAGGACAATCTTGTCCGTCACGTAGGCGGACAGCTCCAGCGTCAGCGCACCCCCGTAGATGAAATTGTCTTCATCCGTGAGCCGGGAGCCGTCCGGCAGCAGGCTCTCGCCCCAGTTCACCGTCTCGTACCCGGCAAGGGCGGACAGCCCCAGTGCGGCGAAGAACGTCTTCTTCCGGTCGGAAAGGAAGTTCAGGTAATAGCCGCCCTCGCCCGTGAACTGGCTCGCCGGATAGAGGCAGTCCCGGTAGCCGTACCGCTTCTCCAAGTATTCCGCACCGACCACCCAATGGTGGGCGTTCTTCGTGTAGGTGCTCACCGCTATCCCGGCGTGGTAGCCGAAGCCGTCGCCGTTTTTCCAGCGCATGTTGTCCGACAGCCCGCCCGTGAGCTGTATGCCCCTCATTCCGGGCAGGCACCGTTGGGCGTGTGCCCGGTTGAAAGTCAGGCACACCCCGAAAAGCAGGATAATGAACAGTAACCTTTTCATCGCTTACTTGATTTTCAGTTCGTTAATCTGTTTTGCCGCCACAAGGTCGGCGTTCTCCACCCGGATGGTCTGGTGCCTGCCGCCGTCCTTCTCGAACAGCTCGATGACCAGCAGCTTGTCGTCCGGTATGGTGAACTGCGGGACGGCATACACCGTGCGTACGTCGCTTTTCCCCTCCGTCACCAGCACCTCGTTGTAGCTGCGCACCGGGTCGATCACCCGTTCCTGAATGGCGGTGCGCTTCGGCACTTTCTTGTCGACGATCTTGAACCGGATAAAGTCCGTCCGGAAAGCCACGTTCGACCTGTTCCTCGTTTCCGTGTGGAAATAGAACAGCCCGTTGTGCGAGTGGACGGATTTCAGGAGGAACTGCACCCCGAAGCGTTTGCAGCCCAAGTGCCGGATTTCCCGCCTGTCCTCTTTGTAGATGCTCTGCATGATCAGCTTCACCAAGAGCGGGCTTTCGTTACCCAGTTCCCTGAAATAGATATTCATCCGGGTGTGGGAAAAGTCCGTCGTGTCCCCGTTCTCCAAAAAATCCTTCATCTCGATGTTCAGCATCTCCGGCTCATGCGCATACCGGGCATTGAACGAATAGAAACTTCCGTCCTCGCAGATAACGGAAAAGTTCGTTTCCCCCGGAAACCCCTCGGTGGTCGCCTTCACCCGGATCACGTTCTCCGCACCGTCAGCTTTCCCGGCGATAATCCAATTGCTCCCCAAGTCCACGTACCGTACCGCCGAGGGGAAGATGATATGCACTGTCTTGGCGAACGTCACCTGCACCCCGTGGGGCGTAACCATCTGCCGGTAGGGTAGCTTCCGTGTAATCCCCTGATACAGATCGTTGCCCGCAGCCTGCTGTATCGTATCATTCACTTGTGCGTTCGCACCCGTCACCATGCCCATAAGCAGGGCGACCCATCCAAAAATCTTTTTCATTTGTCCTTTCTTTTTAATTATTGTTCTAAATTATTATCGCTAATTATCATATCCTCTGGCTACCTCTTCCCATACAAAAAATTACCTACTGCATAGCAGACCGACCTCATTTTCGCAGCGTAAAGCGAACGACCGAAGTGCAGCGTTAAAAAGAAAAAGCTGTTTGAGCGTTAGCGAGTTCTTTTTCTTTAGCGGAACGCAGGAAGAGAGTAGCGAGAAAATGCAGTCTTGACTTTTTCTTTTTGGTATCTTTTTCTTTTGTGTCAAGGCAAAAGAAAAAGTACGCTACTCCTTGGCATAAAGCATCACCTCATACCCCGCTTTCAGGTGCACCTTTACCGTGCGGAACTTCTTGGCAAGGTACTGGCTGCCGCCCTGCATCAGCCCACGGGTGATGTCCATCGCCACCTGCTGTCCGGCGCTCCGTGCGAACGAGATGCTCGTTCCCAACCCGCCGCCGATGTTCGCCATCGCCTCCTTTGCCGCTTCCTGTTCCAGTGATGAAGGGACAGACAAGCCTTTCTGCCCGTCGCTGTCATACACCGCCAGCTCCACGGGCAGCAAGTTCCCCCGGTATTCGACGGACGACACCACGATATCCAGCCGTTCCCCCTGTACCTTTCCCGTACCCGCAACGAGCGTGTTCTGCGGAATCACAAGGTTTCCCGCTTGCAGCGGTTCGAGCAGACGGAGCTTCACCGTCTGTCCGTCCATAATCGTCTGATCCCCGTGGATGCACGCCCGTATCGTGTTCTTCCCCATAGCGTACCCGCTGCCTACTGCCGTGTTGAAGCCGTAGTTCCTCGGCTGGCTGTACTGCCGCATGAACTCCGCATCGCTCAAGGGCTGTTGCAGCCCCGATCCCGTCCGCTCCCGTGCCGCCTGCACCGCCACGGCGGGCTGTCCCAAACCGTTGCCGTCCTGCCCGGTGGCGGGCACCTGCACGGCTGCGCCGTCCCGCCCGTTCTGTCCCATGTACTTGGCGGCAAGCTCGTAGCTCTTCTCCATCAGCGCCACCTGATCGTCGATTCCGCCCGCCTGCCGTTCCCTTTCTTCCAGCTTGGCGGTCAGCTCCTCCACCTGCCTTTTCAGCTCCTCCTTTTCCCCGTCCACCTTCGGCTCCTCGTAGAACGAGCCGAGCTGACGGTTGATGTCCCGGTAGGCGGTAACGGAGGAACGGCTGCCGCCGCTATTGTCCGAATAGTCCCGGAACGGTTCCCGTTCCGGCTCGCTGTCCGGCAGTTCCATTTCCACCCCGTCCGTATCGCTCTCTTCGGAGAAGGCGAAGTCCTCCAGCGAGCGCACCTTCTCCGCCTGCTGTTTCTCCGCCTGCGCCTGCTCGTAGGCTTTCCGCTTGTCGCCGATGATCCCGTCGTTCTCCGGCAGGGGGATGTCGGCGTTGAACGCCCCCACAGTGTCCCGGTTCACCTCCCGCTCCTCCGAAGGTGCGAATATCAGCCACATCGAGCCGAGGAACAGCAAACCCATCAGCGGATATACCATCAGCTTCTTCCGTTGCTGCAACTGTTTCGGCGTGAGCGGCTTGGCTGTCTTCTTCTCCTTTTTCCCGCCGCCCTTGTCCTCCTTCTTTCCGTTCCCCGTCTCCGGGGCTGCGGCATCCGCCACCGTCACGTGCTGCGTTGCCGTTGCTTTTTCTTGGTTCTGTTCTTCCATCATGTCAAAAATTTATGGTTGTCCTACATTCTGATTCTTCTCCCCGGAGGCTTCCTTCTGCCTGTCTCCCCGGTTTGCCGCTTGCCGGGCGGCTCCTTCCGTTCCCGTTTGAGCGATGCCGTGGGGCTTGCCCGGTTGTCCGCCCGCAGGTGCGCAGCCTTCCGTTCCCGGCTTGCCGCCTTTTCGGGGAACAGCCTCGTTTCCAGACCTGCCAGTTCTTTCGCCGCACGCTCCCGGATGGCACGGTTGTGGCGTCCGATGGCGGCTTCCGGGTAGTCCCGGGAGAAGTCCCCGTTGTCCTCGCTCAGGTGGTAGTCCCACCTCAGCCGGGCAATACCGGCAAAGTCCTCCGTCAGCCCGTACTTCTCCACCGTCTCCTTCGGTACTTCCCGCTGACCGTCCCAGCCGTGGCGGGCGAGCCCGTGGAGCAGCGCCCGTTCCGCCTTCACCGCTTCCAGATAGTCGCCGGGCAGTTTGCCGCCCGTCTTCCTCTCGTAAAGGGCGGCGGCTTGCCGCATCAGCTTTCCCCTCTCGTCCGCCTCCCGCAACTCGATCTGTTCCATGACGGTGTGGTTGTCGCCCCGCATCTCCTCGCTCCATTCCCGGCTCAGTTCTTCGAGCCTGCGGTAGCCTTCCGCCAGCCCGTGGCGGATGGCCACCGAGTCGTCCGGTTTCTCGCCTTTCAGGGCAAGCCTTTTCAGTGCGTCGAGGTCTCCCTCCCTCATGCAGCAGTTCAGCAGCCGGTGCGCCGCATCCCTTTCCGCCTGCGCTTCGGGGGATAACGGCTGCGGGGCGTTACGCCTCGTGTTCTCATACTCCAGCACCTTGTATTGCGCCGCCAGACGCAGCATCGGGCTTTCCGCCGCCTCCCTCACGCTTCGGGGGATTGCCGCCCCCTCACGCATCCCGTAACGGGTCTCTTTCAGGGCGTCCATGACCGCCCGCAATTCGGGATAGCCCGTCTGGTACACGTACCGGAAGAACCTGTGTTCCAGCAGCAGCTCCGCCTGTTTCCTTGTTACCTCCGGGCAGTCCCGGTAGTCCCTGACGGACTGGAGGATTGCACCGGCATCCGCACGCCTCTTATTCAGCAGGCTCCCGAAATACGCCGCCACCTGCCTCATGTTCCGCTCCTCCTGCCGCTCCCGGCGGCGGAGCAGCCACTCACTCAACCTCTCCACCAGTCCCATGCCGTCCGCTTTCAAAAGGGTTGATAATACTGTCATTGGGCAATTGCAGGTGCCTGATATGCTCTATCCCCAGTTCCTTCCCGTCGTTCCTTCCGATGCGGTAGATGGAGGAGACGGTCATATAGACCGACAGTGCGCCGAACGCCGCCAGCATCACGAGGATGATTGCCACACGCATGTCGGGCGAGATACGCCCGGCGAGGCGGCGGAGCTTCCCGTCCGCCCAATCCTGCGCCTTTGTGATGAATTTCCTTATCATAGCCGTCAGCGTTTGAGGGTCTGCAAATCCTTGTTCTCCGTGATCTCGAACCCCTCGATGATGAAGCCCTGCGGATTGTTGTCACTCCTGACCGCATCCAGCAGGCGGCAGCGGGTCACAAGGCTGCGCTCCGTAACGGAGCTTTCCCGCAGGATGATCTGCCGGGCGAATGTCCGCACGCTGTACGGATACTTGTCGAAGTCGCACCGCAGGCTGTCTATCTCTATCATCTGGTTGATGTTCCCCGAGATTATCCGGTTGTAATACCCCTTTTCCGAGAGGTCCTTGTAGTAGTTGAAGGCGCTCTTGTCCGCCAGCAGCAGCGAGCGTTTGATATTGCCCTCGATAGCCGACTTGTCGGGCGAGAGCGTGAAGAACAGCTCGTGGAAGCGGCGCACGTGCTCCCGTGCCTCCACCGGGCGGTTCTGCCGCACGTCCTGCGAGAGTGCCAGCATCAGGCTCTTGCCGTTGTCCAGCACGTAGATCTTCTGCCGCTGCGCCTCGGCGAAGCTGTACGACTTCCACAGGGCGAAGCCCGTCACCACGGCGCACAGGCAGGCGAATACCAGCGTGAAGAGCCGTATCTGCCTGAAGCTCGTTTCGATATTTTTCAAACTTTTAAATTCCATGTTTCCGGTTTTTTATTCGTTATGACTCATTTTCTTGGGGCATCCGCCGCTACTTGATGATTTTTCCGGCGATGTTCCCCACGGCGGCGCCCGCACCCGCTGCGGCGACGTTGCCGACCCTGTTTGCGGTCTGGTTCATCGCACGGTTGGCTTGGCTCACCCCGCCCGCCATGATGATCCAGTTGGCGACCGTCGGGATGGTGAAGTACCCGAATATCCCGATGATTAAAAAGATGATGTACACCGTGTTCGAGCTGTCCGGGATGAAGGTCGGGTCGCTCATCGCCTCGATGTCACGGGTGAGCATCAGCACTTGGATGCGTGCCAGCACCGAGCTGAACAGGTCGCTCACGGGCAGCCACATGTAGATGGAGATGTATCTCGTTATCCACTGCGTGAGCGTGCTCTGGAACCCGTCATAGACCGAGAGGGCGAACGCTATCGGACCGAGGATGGAGAGGGCGATCAGGAAGAACGTCCGTATCGTGTCGATCACCAGCGCAGCCGACTGGAACAGCAGTTCGAGCAGTTCTTGGAACCACAGCCGGATGTTCCGCTTCATGTTGTATTCCGTCCGGTCGATGTACATCACCGCCATCGTCTTCAAGTCCTTGGGCGACCAGCCCAGCTCGTCGAGCTTCTTGTCGAAGTCCTCCTTGCTCGCCAGATACGCCTTCTCCGGGTCACGGCGGAACGCCTCCCTCTCCAGCGTCTCCTTCTGCTCCCGGTATCGGTTCATGTCGAAGGTCTGTGATTCGAGCATCCCGTGGCAGCCCTTCACCACGGGCGAGAGCACAGCGTTGATCGTGCCGATGACGAAGGTGGGGAAGAAGAGGATGCACAGCCCGATGGCGAACGGGCGGAGCAACGGGTACACGTCGATAGGTTCGGCACGGGCGAGCGCCTGCCACACCTTGGCGGCTACGTAGAACAGCGCACCCAGCCCGGCAATTCCCTTGGCTACACCCGTCAGCTTCTCGCAGAGCGGCATCATGTCCTGATACAATACCTGCAATATCTCGTGCAGGTTCGTGAAGTCTATCGCTAACAACATAGTCCTATATTATATTTATGTACGTGAACATTATTGTATATTGCCACTCTCACCAGTAACGGTCTTCCGCATCCCCGTAGAGAGCCACCACCCGGTCGGCGTCCTTTTTCTTCTTCGCCCGCAGGTAGCTCACCGAGATGTTCTTGTCCGTGTAATACTGCACGAGGTTGCGGTACTCCAGCAGCCGCTTGTAGCTCTGGTCGATGATCGCCAGCCGTTCGGCGTCCGAGAGCGACATCCCCGTCACGTTCACCACGTTCTTCAGGTCTTGCAGGATGTCCGCACTCTCGCTCAGCAGCTTGGCGTACCCGAACGAGATGGTTTCCAGCTCGTCCGGCGTGTAGTTCGGGTCGCCCAGCATCTTCTGGTAGTTGCGCACGTAGATTTCCGAGATGTCCGCCACCAGCCCGATGGACTTCTTCACCTTCACGCCGCCTTTCACCACGTCGTGCACCGCCTTGAGCGCATCGTAATACTTCCGCCCCTGCTCGAATATCTTCGCCGTCTCCCTGAAGCCATCCAGCGTGTGCTGTGCGGTGGCGGAGGTCTCCACCATCTCCTTAGCCGTGTTGATGATGCCCTGCGCCAGATTGCCGGGGTCGTGTACGACCCATTGGGCGTTGGCCGCACCTGCCGTCAGGCACGCCACGCCCAGAATGATTGCCTTTATCGTTCTCATGTCCTTACTGTTTTAGGGTTCCGTCACTCTTTCTCCTGTACTCTCCGCCCGGCGACAGCCGGATGCGGTCTTTCTCCCGGTCATAGTCCATCATCACGGCGAAGCCCGTCTCGATGAACAGCACCCCTTCCGTTTCCCGGACGAGGTAGGTCTCCGCTTCACTGCCGCCCTTGTGGTTTCTGTGCATGACCGTTACACGGTACTTGCCGTCCTCTTCCCAGAGGGTGAAGGGCGGCTTGCCGCCCGTGCTGACCCACTCGCCGCACATCTTTTCCAACCGTTCCGCATTTGTCTCCTTGCAGGAAATGACAAACGCCAGCGCCACTGTTACCGCCGACAGCAGCAGGATTAAATTCAATCGTCTCATCTTGATTCTGTTTTTTAAAGTTTTACAAAATTTTATTCTCTCCATTCCGTTTAGCCGTTTGTACATCCAGCCGTTTAGCCAGCCAACCGTTTAACTGTTTAACCGTTTAGCCGTTTGGTCAGTCATCCGACCCTTCAGCCGTTCGTCCGGTCAATCAACCACCCGTCCGGCAGCCTGTCCGCCGCTCCCAGTTAGCACATCGGTACATTATTTATACTTCGTCTCCGCCAGCCGCTTGATGGCAAGCTCCAAATCCCCGCCCAGCTCTTCCGCCAGTGCGAACACCTCCGTCTTCTCGCTCTCCTCGGTGGTATAGGTCAGGTACTCGGCAGCCGATACCTCCGTGGCATACACCGCCGACTGCACCCCGTTCAGACCGATCCAGACCTCCTTGTACTTCCGTCCGGGATGGTTGGCGAGGTTGATGGAGAGTATCTGCGACTTCTCCTTGTCCGTCAGACCGAGCATCGACTGGATGCCGTCGAACTTGTTCATGTACTTCTTCTGGTCGAGCAGGATCTTGCAGTCCGAGTTGGTGATGATAGCCTCCTTCACGATGGGGGACGAGATGATGTCGTCCACCTCCTGCGTGACGACAATCGCCTCGCCGAAATATTTCCTGACGGTCTTGTACATGTACTTCAAATATTCTGACATACTCGGCGAGGAAAGGGCTTTCCAAGCCTCCTCGCAGATCAGCATCTTCCGCACCCCTTTCAGGCGGCGCAGCTTGTTGATGAAGGCTTCCATGATGATGATCGTAACCACGGGAAACAGCTCGGCATTATCTTTTATACTGTCAATTTCAAATACGATGAACCGCTTGTGCAGCAGGTCGATGTTCTCGTTCGAGTTCAGCAGGAAGTCGTAGCGTCCGCCCTTGTAATACTGCCTGAGCGTGGTCAGGAAGTTGTCGATGTTGAAGTCCTTCCGGCTCACCTTGATGTCCCTTGCAGCCAGCTCCTTCCGGTAATCGTTCAGCATGTACTCGTAGAAGGTGTCGAACGAGGGGACGATGTCCCGGTTCTGCTGTATCCGGCGGATGTACGCCGATACCGCACTGCCCAGCTCGCCGCTCTCCGTCTTCGTGATTTTCTCGTCCTCGCCCTTCCACAGTGCCAGCAGCAGCGTCTTGATGCTGTCCTTCTTCTCCACGCTGAACTTGTAGTCGTCCGTGAAGAAGGGGTTGAAGCTGATGGGCTTCTCCTCCGTGTACGTGTAGTAAATCCCGTCCTCGCCCTTGGTCTTGCGGTGGATCAGCTCGCACAGCCCTTGGTACGAGTTGCCCGTGTCGATCAGCACGATGTGGCTGTTTTGCTCGTAATACTGGCGCACGAGGTGGTTCATGAAGAACGACTTGCCGCTTCCGCTCGGACCGAGGACAAACTTGTTGCGGTTCGAGATCACCCCTTTCTTCATCGGCAGGTCGCTGATGTCCAAATGCAGCGGTCTGCCCGTCATCCTGTCCGCCATCTTGATGCCGAAGGGCGAGAGCGAGTCCTTGTAGTTCGTCTCCTCGGTGAAGAAGCACAGGGCTTGCGGGATGAACGTGTAGAAGCTCTCCTCGAAGGGGAAGTCCCCCTCGTTGCCCGGTATCGCCGCCCAAAAGAGCGTGGGCACGTCCACCGTGTTGTGCCTCGGCTTGCACTCCATCAGGGCGAGCTGGCTGCCCACCTCGTTCTTGATGCGCCTGAGTTCCTCCCGGTCGTCGCTCCATGCCATCACGTTGCAGTGGCAGCGCACCGAGGTCAGCCCTTTCGAGTGCGCCTCGTTCAGGTATTCCTCGATCCAAGCCTTGTTGATCTGGTTGGAGCGGGAGTAGCGGGAGAGCGAGTGCATGTTCCGGGCGGTCTGCTCGAAGCGTTTCAGGTTCTCCCCGTGGTCGTCGATGAAGATGTACTGGTTGTAGCAGTGGTTGCAGTCCAGCAGCAAGCCCACCGGGGCGGCGAACGACAGGCGGCAGTCCGAGCGGTCGGTCGAGAGCCGCTCGTAGCGGCTGTCAGTCGCCACCTTGCCCGGCAGGTCTTCCGTGTCCGAGAGGGTGTGCAGGCAGAGGATGTCGTCGCCGATGCGCATCTCCTCCGGGTTCAACTGGATGTCCTTCAGCACCGTCGTGTCGTGCTGCGAGAGCGAGAGGTACTTCTCCACGATGCCCGCCGCCGTTTCCGTCCCGGTGATCTCGTCCGTCGTGAGGCGGCGCAGCGTAACGAAACCGCTGTCGTTCATGATCTTCTCGAACTGCCCGACGGCTTCGAGGAACCTCGTAACCGTCTCCCGGTCCTCTATCTCCTTGGGGACAAGCCTGCCCTTGCAGAGGGTGGAGAACGTGCTTTCCTGACGGCTCCGCACCTTCGTGGTCTTGGTCAGGAACAGATAGCAGGTGTGCGAGAGGAACGGGCGTTCGTTGAAGTGCCTCTCAAAGCTCCGGCTCAGGAAGCTCAGGTCGTCCCTGTCCGTTTCCGGCCGGTACTTCTCTTCGATGAAGAAGTCCTGCTTGTGTACGATGGAATACTCCGGCAGCACCTTCACCGCCTTGTGCCAAGCCGAGTGGATCGCCTCGTACTCGCTCCCCGTAACGGAGAATAGTTCCGGCAGTTCCACCCTGAAGGCGACCGTCACGTCCGCCTCCTTGCTCACGATGCAGCCGTTCTCCACCGCCAGCAGCGGGAACTTGCTTTCGAGCGTCGCCGCTTTCATTACGTTTTTCATTCTTGCCAGTGTTTAAAGATAAATAATCGGGGGATTTTCAGCCGGTTCACCACGTACCTCGGATGCCGCCTGCGGGCGGCTGCCTTCATCAGCCCGTGCGTGCCGTACCGGGCGTTCAGCCGGAAGGTCAGCCATACCAGCAGCGTAGCCGAAGCCACGCCGAAGCCGATGCACACCCACTGGTTCACGCCCGCCATGTACAGGATGACGAACACCACGAACACGGCGAGCAGACCGCCGCAGAAGATGAAGAGGTACTGGCTTTCCAGCCCCTTGAACTCCACGTTCCTGCCGATCCCCTTATTGATTTCCATGTCCATAGTCCGCTGTTTTACAGGAAGAACGAACGCAGGATGGTAGCCGCCACGATCAGGAAGATGCAGGCTCCGAACCAGCTCGCCGCCGTCTTCGACGTGTCGGGGTCGCCGGAGCTGAACTTCCCATATACTTTCACCCCGCCGATCAAGCCGACCACCGCACCGATGGCGTAAATCAGTTTCGTCCCCGGCTCGAAATACGAGGTGACCATCTGCGTGGCTTCGGTGATGCCCGCCTGCCCGTTTCCCTGCGCCATTGCGCCCACGGCAGCCAGTATGCAGGCCGCCGTGAATAAGATTCTCTTTTGTCTCATTTGTCTTTAAAATTTTAATTAAACATTATGGTTGTCCATCAGCCGGGCGACACGCTCACGTGCGCCCTCGAACTCGTCCAGCATCGCCTCCCAGATGTCCGACCCCATCACGGACGGCAGCACCTCACGGGCTTCCCGCTCCGCCTTTTCGTCCGCATTGTCCGACACCAGTACCCGGCGCACCTTTTTCAGGTCATCGAAGGAGTACCCCGTGGCGAAGTCGGGGTTGCCGTCCGGGTAATAAGCCCCTAATTCCTCTTCCTCCTCCAGTTCCCGGATCTCCTCCGGCGTGGGTTCATAGTCCGTCTCCTCCTCGTCCTCCTCCGGCTCGATGTCGGAGTAGTCCGCCCCGTCGTCCTCCGCTGCGGGTTCGTCCACGGCTCCGGCTGCCGCTTCCTCCCCGTCCTCCGCTCCGAAGGGCAGGTAGGTGCTTTCGCCCATGACCGTGTACGGCTCGCCCGGTTGCCCCGGTTCCTTTCCCGTTCCCTCCGTGTCTTCGTCCGTCTCCGCTGTCCCGAATATCCCGGCGATGTCCTGCCGGTAGTATTTCCACAGCACGGCGAGGTAATAGAGCAGCAGGACGGTGAGTGATAATTTCAGTATCATGCCGTTTCCTCCTTCCTTTTTAAAAGAGGTTCTCCAGTTTCCCGGCGTATGCCGCCTCGATCTCCTCCCGGTATTGCTCGAAGTGCTGCGCCAGCACGTTGTCGATGTATGCCGAGAGCGACACCTTGCCGCCCGTCAGCATCACCGAGATTTTGGCGATGCGCTCGTGGTATTCACGGCGCACATAGACCGGCTTGCCGTAACGGGCGGGGATGTCCATGCCTTTGAGGAAGGTCGTCTCGTAGTCCGCCTGCCTTCCCTTGCGCCGTCTTGTCTCCGCCGCCTTCCCTTCCTGCGCCTTCTCCACCGGCACGGCGGTTTCCTCCTTTCCGGTTCCCGGTTCTCCCGTTCCTGCCGCCTCGCCCGCCATCATCCGCATCAGCAGCTCCTCGTCGATGGGCTTCTCATTCCGCTGCTTCTTCATAGCCTTCCAGTTTGAGGATGGTCGCTATCTCACGGGTCAGTTCGGGGATGCCGCTGCCTGCCAGCATCCGCCTGTCGGGAGCCAGCAGCGTGGAGCGGAACACCGTCCGTCCCGTGCCGTCCGCCTCCTTGCGGAAGCGTTTCGTGTCGGGGATGCGGGTTTGCAGCATCGGCAGCCCCATGTCGGCGACCACCTGCCCGTACTTCTCGTACAGCCCGCTCGTTTCCCGCTTGTCCACTTGGTTCCAGAAAAGGTAAAGCCCCTTCAGGCGGCTCGTCTCCTTGCCCAGCATCATCCGTTGCAGCACGTCGAGGAAGGAGAGCGTGCTCTCCAGTACCGCCTTGTCCGCACTCACCGGGGCGAAGATGTAGTCCATCTGTGCGATCGTGCGCAGGATGCCCGCCGAGTTCACCGTGCCCGGCAGGTCGAAGAAGAGCAGGTCGTAGCAGCCTTCCGCCGCCAGCTCCCTTGCCGTGTCGGGAGCTTGCTCCACCCGGCACTTGCGCACCGGATAGGCGGCACGCCCCGGCTGCCGCATCTGTTCGTAAGCCGCCCGTTTCAGGTATTCGTTCTCCAGTACCGCCCGGCTGTCCCGTTCCCGCATCTCGTACAGGCTGTACTGCGGGAAGTCGCAGTCGATCACCGCTAACGGACACCCCAAGCGGTAGTGCAGGTAGCCCGCCACCAGCACCGTGATAGCCGTCTTGCCGCTGCCGCCTTTCTGTGTGGCGAAAGCCACGTTCAATGTCTGTCTGTCCATATCGTCATTCTGTTGGTTATTCATCCGGCTGCCCGTGCAGCCGCTTCTCTGTTCACTCAATCGGTCAGCTTTTCAGCCACTCTGCCGTTCATCCGTCCGTTCATCCGTTCAGGCATCCGGTCATACATTCAGCCCGGCATCCATCCAATCATCCGCCTGCCCGCTTGTCCGGCTGTCCAGCCGTTTGACCGTTTAGCCGTTTAGTCATTTAGCCGTTTGGCTGTTTAGCCAATCATCCGTCCGTTTATCCGGCAAGACCGTCAGCCGTTCGGCTGTCCGTCCGTTCGGCTGTCCGGTTGTTTCCTTGTCTATCCGGGCAGTCGTTTCACCGCTTCCACGGCGCAAAGGAATATCAAAATACCGGTAGTTTATCCGTTTGATTATCAGTGTGTCGTGCATTGTCTTTCCACCCGTAGGTTTGTCGCATCCGGGCATGGTGTCCGGACGGGAAAAGGGCTGTTACTTTGCAGGCGGAAACCAAAATGGAGTAAGAATGGAGAAGAGCGGCAACCGCCCGAGGGAGTGCCCCGGCACTCCGCAGCAGGCAAGGGCATCCCCAATCTGTCCGGCAGGACGGATTTTATTTTCAAACGAAAATGGCAAGTTGTGTGCTGCGGCACTCGAAATGAATTTCGTGCCTCACCACCACCTTGCCCCCTCGATGTGGCATCCCCCTCCGGAGTCGGGGGCTGCTCACGGGGGAGAGCCGTAGGCATACGGCGTTTTCAGACCATGTTTCACTTAAAATTTTACAGGATGATGGACAATCAGAAGAAGTATGCGGGCAACCACGGGCGAAAGCCCAAGCCCGACAAGATGCGCCACCGCTACGTGTTCCGTCTGGACGACGGGGACAACGCCCGTTTCCTCGCGCTTTTCGACGAGTCGGGCAAGGCGACCAAGGCGGAGTTTATCGTTTCCGCACTTTTCGGCAGGGAGATTAAGGTCATTAAACTGGATAAGGGGACGCAGGATTTCTACATGCGCCTGACCACTTTCCACTCGCAGTTCCGTGCCATAGGCACGAACTACAACCAATGCGTGCGTGCGCTCAAATCCAATTTCTCGGAGAAGAAAGCCCTCGCTTTCCTCTACAAGCTGGAGCGGCACACCCTCGAACTGGTCGAGTTGAGCAAGCGGATTTCCGCACTGGTGGAGGAGTTCCGGAGCAAATACCCCGTCCGATGATAGCCAAGATCTCGCACGGCAGCAGCCTGTACGGGGTGCTTGCCTACAACCAGATGAAGGTGGACGAACGGCACGCCGACGTGCTTTTCACCAGCCGGATTATCGAGCCGCAGGGCGATAACCCCTACACGATAGGGCATCTTTCCCGCTCGTTCGGTGACTACCTCACAGCCAACCGCAAGACCGAGAAACCCGTCCTGCACATCTCCCTCAATCCCGACCCGAAGGATTGCTTGAGCGAGGAGCGGTTTGTCAGCTTGGCGGAGGAGTATATGCGGCGCATGGGCTTCGGCGACCAGCCCTATATCGTCTATCGCCACAACGACATCGGGCGGGAGCACCTGCACATCGTCTCCGTCCGGGTGGACGAAACCGGGCGTGCCATTTCCGACAGCTACGAGCACGGGCGTTCGATGAAGGTCTGCCGGGAGCTGGAACGGCAGTTCGGTCTTGTCCCGGCTACGCCCAAGCAGTGGAAGGAGGGGCTGCCCTTGTCGCCCGTCGGTTACGGGGACGGCAACCTCAAGGGACAGTTGGCGGGAGTCATCCGCCCGCTTGCCCGGGAGTGGCGTTTCCGTACATTGGGCGAATACCGTGCCGTCCTTTCCCTTTACGGCATCACGGTGGACGAGGTGAAGGGGGAATACGGCGGGCGGGAGTATCACGGCTTGACCTATTCGGCAACCGACAGGGAGGGCAACAAGGTCGGCAAGCCCTTCAAGTCCTCCGTGTTCGGCAAGGAGGCGGGCGTCGCAGCCCTCGAAAGGCGGATGCACAACGCTGTCGCATGGGAAAAGACCCACAAGGAGGTCGCCGCCGCCACCGCCGGAAAGGTTGCAGCCGCCATGCAGAGCGCAGGGCATGACCGGGCGCAGTTCGAGCGGGAACTCATGCGGCAGGGCATCGGCGTGGTATTCCGTACCAACGATGCCGGGCGCATCTATGGGGCGACCTTCATCGACCATGCCGCCAAAGCCGTCTTCAACGGCTCCCGTCTGGGCAAGGAGTTTTCCGCAGGCGTGTTCAACGACCTTTTCGCCGGACAGGAAGGTATTCATCTGCCGCAACTCTCCGCCGGAGTGGAACATCCCACCCGGCAGCAGGAGCATACGGGCGCATCCCAATGGGACGGACACGATACCGGCTACCGTCCCGACCACAAGGACGGCACCACCCAGAACGTGGCGGCCGCCTTCAACCTCTTTGCCCCCGTACCCTGCGGAGCGTCCGACGACCAGCCCGTACCGCCCCGAAAAAGAAAGAAAAAACGCAAGTACGGCAGGCAACAATAAAGAACAAAAAGATAGCATTAACCAAGCAACCATCCGCATGGCACACCGACCTCATTTTCGCAGCGTAAAGCGAACGACCGGAGTGTAGCGTTAAAAAGAAAAAGCTGTTTGAGCGAAGCGAAAAGTCCGTTTAAGTGAGAGCAGAGCCAAACTTGTTTGGGCTATGCCGAACGTAGGACTTTCGCCGTAGGCAATTCTTTTTCTTTAGCGAAACGCAGGAAGAGAGTAGCGGAGAAAATGCAGTCTTGACTTTTTCTTTTTGGTATCTTTTTCTTTTGTCTTGACACAAAAGAAAAAGTACATGTACATAATAAAACGAAGTTTTATCATTAATTTTCAACGAATTATGCAAAACGAAGACGATTTGCGTGGACTCGCCAAAGTCATGGAGTTCATGCGTGCGATAAGCATTTTATTTGTAGTCATCAACATTTATTGGTTCTGTTACCAGTCCGTCCGGGAGTGGGGCATCGACATCGGCGTTGTCGATAGGATATTGCTCGGCTTCCAGCGTACCGCCGGGCTGTTCTCCAATATCCTCTGGACGAAGCTCTTCGCCGTGCTGTTCCTCGCCCTTAGTTGCCTCGGCACAAAGGGCGTGAAGGAACAGAAAATCACGTGGCGCAGGATCATCCTTTGCGGCGTGTCCGGCTTGCTGCTCTTTTTCGGCAACTGGTGGTTGCTCGCCCTTCCTCTGCCGCTTCCGGCGGACACCGTGCTGTATATCGCCACCCTTACCGCCGGGTATATCTGCCTGCTCATGGCGGGGCTGTGGATGTCCCGCCTGTTGAAGACCGACCTGCTCGAAGACGTGTTCAACGTCGAGAACGAATCCTTCATGCAGGAGACCGAGCTGAAGGAGAACGAGTATTCCGTCAACCTCCGCACCCGCTTCTGGTTCAGGAGCAGGGCGTATGACGGATGGATCAACCTTGTCAACCCCTTCCGTGCGACGATGGTCTTGGGCACGCCCGGTTCGGGCAAGTCCTATGCAATTATCAACCAGTACATAAAACAGACCATTGAGAAGGGCTATTCGCTTTTCCTGTATGATTTCAAGTACCCCGACCTCTCCGAGATAGCCTACAACCACCTGCTCGCCCACTTGGACGGCTACAAGGTCAAGCCCAAGTTCTACGTGATAAACTTCGACAATCCGAGGGAGAGCCACCGCTGCAACCCCATCCACCCGGACTTCATGACCGACATATCCGATGCCTACGAGAGTGCCTACACGATTATGTTAAATTTGAACCGAACGTGGGTGTGACCTGTAAAGTCACGTAATTGA
>NZ_GL883881.1 GCF_000205165.1 Paraprevotella xylaniphila YIT 11841
GCGGCAGTCATACCGTCATATACAATGAAAAAGAAATACTGCATCAGATATATTTGGCAACCAATAGTAAATCCTGTGTCTTATAAACGAAATTATTCAATAATGAAAACAAATAATATTAATTTATTTTGCGACATAGTTACCCAAAGGTCAAAAGAACATTCTTGCGCCATAAATATTTTGTTGCAACAACAATTATATGGGCAGGTAATATCTATTCTGCGTCAAGAATTAGATTCTATGGTAAGAGTAATGTTTTTGTTGTCAATTAGTGACTTAAACCTTCGAGAGCATTTTATAAACCAAACTTTGGAGGGAATAAAATGGTCTTATCCCAATACAAAGAAAGTCGTGACCGATAAACAAATGGTGGATTTAGCTGATAAATTTTATGGCTGGCCTCTTTTTGTCTACAAATTAGGATGCGCTTTTATTCATCTTTCAGCAATGGTATATTATAAAAACAGTAATCCATTTTTGCTTTTATCTGTTTCAGAAAGAAATGACATCAAAAGGTTTTTACATCAATATCATAGTTTCCCGTTAGAGTTGGAATTGAATTTGGAAAATATCATCCCATATCTTGATAAAGTATTTAATAAAGTTTCAGGTAACTTAGCATGTTACATTGAAGATTTACGTCAAAATAAACATTTGGAGGAATATTAAAATAAGGGCGGATAGCTAAAATCCGCCCTTATTTTAATAGGCTACTTCTGCTGCAACAGATGTTTCAGGTTATCATCGCCCGCGATGCGCTCCAGTTCCTCCTGCACAATCTGCTTCACCTCTTCCTTGATGCGCCGGTAGTTCGCCTGCACCGTTTCCTTCATGCGGTCGTTGCCGTCCTCGTCCGTGAAGTTTGTAATGACGGGAATTTTCTTGTAGGCACTTTCTTCCCGTTTCACCTTTTCGGCATCCACCACAATCTCACTGTGAAAAATCTTCTGCTCGATACGCTCGTTGAAGTTGTCGGACACCGAACCGACAAACATGCCCTGCGTCAGACCGGAAATCTTGCTTGGTGGGATGAGCGCGTCCATCTGCGTATTTATGGAGGTGGAAACATCCTGCCGGTTGATGGAAATGGACTGCCGCTTCTGCAACACCTTACCGAACCGTTCCGATAGTGTCTTTGCC
>NZ_GL883882.1 GCF_000205165.1 Paraprevotella xylaniphila YIT 11841
GGAAAAAACGCAGTTCGAGTTCCTGCCGGAGAAGATTCAGACACTCTGCGGAAGCGTGTACAAAACCCATTCACAACATGTAAATTATAAAACATCTCTATCTAAACCTGAAAAGGAAGTCAAAGTTTCAGCTTCTTTTATCCAAAATGATAAAATAGTGGAAGCTTCACAAACCACAACTAAAGGCAATTTCTATATGCCTTCGGCTGTCATATCTGAAAACTACATTCTATTTCTGAATGCCACAGACACTACTAAAAGTAAAAAACACAGGATACGGATGAGAAAGAAAGGATTCATGGACGAACAAGCCTATCCAGAGTTTTATGTCAAATTAAACCCGTTCTTCCCGGTTTTTCCTAAACCATATTGTTATTATCGGGATGCAGCTTTCGAAGAAAAGTTTCCCATACAAGATAGCATTTCTGCTGATTCTTCCACCGATAGGATACTGAATACCATCATTGTAAGGAGCAAACGGGGAGGATTAAGAAAATTAGACCTCGGCAAACCAACTTTGGTCATAGATGCCTATGAAGCATTCAATCTTGCTGCCGACTATGGACTAATCCCTGGAATGTTTACCCCACGTGCTTTTTCCCGACAAATTGCCACCGCCTATATTGGAGATATGGGCATGTACCGCCACTATTATATAGAAGTGAGACTTGATGGAAAGCAAGCCACCACAAGACCTGAATACAAAATTCCACATGTAGAAATATTATCGAACGCCCAAATGTCCATGTCCAACGCACAAATGAAAAAGTACCACCGCCTC
>NZ_GL883883.1 GCF_000205165.1 Paraprevotella xylaniphila YIT 11841
TTTTGTGTCTAACTTTTGGGGGGCAGTTCAATGTGGCTTAGCGGAGATTTCTTTTGTATTCATGAGTCCGGAAAGTTTGCGGATTATTGCACGGCTAATTTGCGGACAGAGTCACCGGCTTTCACGATATAGATGCCTTTGGGCATGTTAGACAGATCCATACGGTCGGTATGGGCGGCGTTCATCAGCAGTCCATTGGCGTTATACACCTTGATGTCGGCTGTTTCATTCAGCACCACGCGGTTGCCCTCAAAGAAGATGCGGGACTTCGGGGCTACGGTTTCCTTGATGTCCACCGTGCTGTTGGTCGGAGTGGTCACGCGGATGCCGTGGATGTAAATAGGGTCGGCAGTCAACGACTGGAAATAAGCATAAATCGGTTGGTTGCTTTTGAGTGAATAGGCTCCTTCGTTACCGTTCGTCAGGTTTTCTATGCCTGTCCAAGTGAAAATCCCTCCGCGAAACAGTGGTTTGAATACAGTGGAATAAGCTGCACTGATGACATCATAGTTGGTGAATACAGTATTGATATCCTTAGACCCCATCATACGTACGTATGTACTTCCTTCACGGGACAGACAAATGCTGTATGTGGAGCAAGAGGGCATGAGGACAGCAAAGCCTCCTCCGTTTGTACTCATACTAGCCGATGAGGCCGCTGTGACGATGGCTCCCGTACGGAAACCTTCTGCGCCGATTTCACCGCCTTCTCCGGCACCTTCCCAGAACGGGTCGGCATAAGTGGGAGGATAATCGGGAGCGATGTCTGCCGGTACCATTTGAATGATTTTGCCATTCGGGTCAATTTTATTGTCCGCTTCGTTGCAAAGGCCTACATACTTGTCTATCTTTTCTTGGGAGTCAAACCAAAGCCAACCGTCTGCGTCGACATCATAAAACAGGTTGTACTCCTGTGCCTGTACTCCGATGGTACAGGCCAAACCTAAAATTAAGGTACTGATAATCTTTTTCATTTTCTTTCTCTTTTTAGTTAAACAATCACTAATATCTATGTTATACTTCTACCCAATCCGGATTTTGGTCGATGCCGTGGTAGCGTATCTCGTCCCAAGGAATGGGAAGGTAATACTGCATCTTTTGGAACACGCGTACACGTTGTGGGAAACGGTTCATGTTGCTGATGGAATAAGTGGTTGTTTCGCCACGTTTCACGATTTTCATCGCTTTAAGCGGGTTGCTCGTTCCATTCAGCTTTTCCTCAGCTATGCCCCAACGGAAAAAATCCCAATATGAAGTTTCTTCAAAAGCCAGTTCCACGCGGCGTTCATTCACCAGTTGCTCCCATGTGAGCGAGGGTAACTCGTCCATGTGTACACGGCGGCGGATGGCGTTCACCTGGGTACGTGCCGCTTCTGTGTTGCCCAACCGGAACATTACTTCTGCATAATCCAGCAATACTTCCGCATAACGCCAGATGATGTAATTCTGGCTGCTGGCGTAGGCTTCGTCGTTGTTGATTTGTTGTTTTTCGTTGACGAACTTGCCCATATAGTACCCCGTGCGGGTCACGGCTGCTGTGGTGGACGTGCCGTAGGCCGTCAGGTCCTCTCCCGGGATTTCGTTGTTGCCTTCGCGTGTGTAGTGTATGTCCATGACATGCCCGTTATAGGTGGAGCCGTCATACAGGATATTGGCGTAGAAGCGGTAGTCGCGTCCCACATAAGGGTGCTGTGCATCGTAAGTGAGGCCGGCACGCATGCCATATTCATCCACATGGTTCTGCGTGGGCGTATAAGCGGCTGTCGTGCCCGTAAAGTGGGGAGCGGCGGCGTCACGATCCAGTTTATGGCCGAAGCCCGTGTCGTAATTGCCGTCGTCAGAGTGCTGTACTTCAAGAATGGATTCCTTGCTGTTCTTGGTGAGGAATATGTTCCGGTATTCTTGTTTGATACTTTCCTCATCCGTTCCGGCTATCTGTATCAAGTCGTAGTGCTGCAGGCCCATGAGGGTTTCGTAGGCTACCCGTGCCGAGTCGAGCATGTCGTGAGAACGGTCGTCGCTGAAGCCCAGATACGTTTTTTCCTGATTCTGAAATACGTCGCTCGAAGCCCATTGGAATGTTTTAGCCACCAACATGAGAGCTGCTCCTTGGGTGATGCGCCCTTCGTCCGTAGCATCATATTCCAAAGGGAGGACGGTGGCGGCAGCCCGGGCGTCGTCCACGATGGCCCGTACCATTTCTTCGTATGAGGCCCGCGGATATTTCCGGCTGTCATTCAACGGGTCGAGAGGCTCTTGGATGAGCATTACCCCGCCGAACTGCCTCCAGAGCATATAATAATAGTAGGCGCGGAAGAAATGTGCCTCGCCCAATATACGCTGTTTTTGGCTACCTTCGGCAATCTCGCCTTGGTTGACAAACAAGCGGTTTACGGACTGTATCTGTGTATAGTAGTTCGACCATTGTACTTGTGCCCAGTTAGTGATTTCTTTGGTGTTGCTTTTCAGTAAATCACCGTAACCGGCATTGTAATAGTCGTTCTTGGAGGGCACTATCTGATCGCCGAACCAGGGCATGTAGTAACGCGAAGCACTTTTGACCAAAGAGATGGTTGTGGGAACGTAAGTAGAGAAGCCGGAGTTCATGTTCCGGTACCATGGCAAGACATATTCGTCCAAAAGCATGGGGTTCTTCCAGATGTCTTTTTCCGACATCTTGTCTACGGGTGTGTCGCGGAACAGGTCGTCGCAGCCCGTGAAAGCGGTAAGGCTGGCGGCAAACAATCCGCAGAGGATATATTTTTTGAGAAGCATAACAATTCGTTTTAAGAAGTTAGACTTAGAAACCTAAATTCAAGGTGATTCCGTAAGAACGTTGGATAGGATAGCCGCGCAACGATTCCGGGTCCATCCCCAAGTCGCTGAGTGAAGACCAAGTGACCAGGTTACTGCCTTGCAAGGCAATGCTGGCCGACGTCAACTTGAGTTTCTTCAGCACGGCCGGTTGCAGGGCGTAGCCCAATGACAGGGATTTCAGGCGCAGGAAGTCACAGTCTCTTACCCAGAAAGTAGACTCTTTACGGTTGTTGTCATTAGCCGTGGCAAATTTGATGCGCGGCAGTGAGGCACCGGGATTGTCCGGTGTCCAGGTGTCCGTCAGGTGGTATTTCTGGAACCGCTGTAAGCTTCCGCTGTTCGTGGTGTAAAGTTCCTTGATGTTCTGTTGGTAACCTGTGGCGCCTTGGAACATGACGTTGACGAAAAATCCTTTGTAACTTGCACCGAGGCGCAGGCTGAAATTAAAGTCCGGGTTGGAAGAGTTTTTCACGTAAACCAAGTCTTTGGTGTCGAGTACGTGGTTTCCGTCCTGGTCTTTGTACTTGATGTCGCCGGGGGCCAGTGTGGCATTGCCTTGTCCGTCTTGATCGAGCGGCCAGTTGTCAATCTCTTCTTGCGACTGGAACAGGCCTTCGGCTTCATACATCGACCATACCATGCTGCTGCGTCCCACACGGCGCAGGTTAGGAGTAACGCTCGACTCATCGCCGAAATCCAGATATTTGTCCTGACTCTTGGCCAGTGTCAGGTCTACGTTGTACTTCACCTTGCCGACGGTGTTGCGGTGGGTCAATGTCAAGTCCCAACCCCAGGCTTTCAGTTTGCTGAAGTTCATGTTGGGCACGTTGCCGTCCACACCGGTCGAAGGTGGGTAGAGATAAGACGGGGCTGCTGTGATTTTATCCGTTTCGTAACGCCAATAGTGTTCGAAGGTCAGGCCGAAGCGGTTGTCCCAGAAACCCAGGTCTGCAGCGATGTTATAGTCGTGCGACTTTCCCCACGTCAGTTCGGGATTGGGATAATTGCCTGTAGACATGATGATGCCCGGACGGTAATTCCCCCCGATGTTATAACCCTCTCTTGTAGACTCTATATAAGTGAGCAGGTAAGAGTACTCTCCGACCAGTCCGTCATCGCCGAGCAGACCTGTGGAAGCCCGGAACTTGACATTGGAGAGCACCTTTTGTTTCCAGTTTTTGAAGAACGTTTCGTTAGACAGCACCCACGAGGCCGATACCGAAGGGAAGAAGCCCCACCGGTGATCGGGGTGGAAATAAGTGGAACCGTCCACACGGAAGCTAGCTTCCACAAAGTAACGGTAGTCATAGCCGTAGTTCAGTCGTCCGATGAGGGACGCACGTTGGTTGTACGTCTCGCTGCCCAACAGGCGTGCGGTCACGGCTGTCCCGATGGTCTCCGGATAGATGCTGGCGTTTTGGTTTTCGCCCGTCATGTATTGGTTGTGCGTCTGTTGGTAGTTGGCTACGAGCATGGCACCTACGTCGTGTTTGGCGGCAAATGTACGGTTGTAATTTATTCCGGCTTCATAAAGTTGGTTGTCTACAAAACGGTCGATTTGTTCGATGGAGACTTTGGCGGTCGGGTAGACCGTGTTCGGGTCGGTATCGAACTGTCCTGTCTGTTGGTCGTAAGTGTAGAGCGTAACAGGCTTATTGAAGGTTTTCTCTATGCGGGTATTGTTGTCGAACGTAGCCCGGGCATAGACGGAGAGGCCTTTCACCCAAGGCAGCTCCCAACGCAAGTTGGCCGTGATGGTGTTCATCTTTCCCGTGTCTTTGATGTAGCCGCCAAGACCTTCCACGTTGATGAGCGGGTTGCTGCCATCAGCACTGGCCAGATAACCATTGTCAAAACGCAAAACCTGCAACGGCGAGAAATTATAAGCGTTGTCGATGGTCGTATAACTGGAATTCTTGCTATTGGAGCGCGAACCGGTGAGGTCGAGCGAGAGCACCAAGCCTTTGGTCAGGGTAGCATCCAGTTTGGCCGAATAGTTGAAACGGTCGCGGTTGACTCCGCTGTATAAACCTTTGGAATGGGTATATCCGCCCGAGATGTAGTATTTCACGTATTGGTTACCTCCGTTGGCCGATACGCTGTGCGTAGTGGTATACCCCACATTGTCCAGGTAATCCAACAAGTTTTCATCGCCGTACACGTTCGGATTGGAGTGCGTGCGTATCATTTCCAACTGTTCGGGAGTATAGGCCGTATTGGTGGTTCCCGGCGTGTTCTCCACGGCACGGTTGTAGAGTTTGGCGTATTCGTAAGCGTCAAGGAAGTCCGGCAATTGCGTGGCTTGCTGGATATTCATCTGCCCTCGGTAGTTGACCGACACTTTTTGGTTGCCGGATGCCCGTTTGGTCTGTACTAAAATCACCCCGTTGGCGGCGCGGGCACCGTATACGGCAGCGGCAGCGGCATCTTTCAGGATAGAGATGCTCTCTATGTCGTCAGGATTCAGGTCGGACAAGCGCATTTCCCCGTCGCTGGTGGTCGTACCAAAACGCGGCACGCCGTCGATGACAAGCAAAGGAGAATTATTGATACCCCGGATATGCAGGTTAGCTTCCTTGGCACTGCTCGGGTCACCGGTGGTTTGCATGACTTGCAGGCCGGCCACTTGCCCGTAAAGGGCTTCATCGAGGTTGGCCGTCGGCAGGCTCAGCAGGTCTTTGCTCTTGATGGTCTCGATGGAGCCGGTGAGCGAAGCTTTCTTTTGCGTGCCGTATCCCACTACGACGAGTTCGTCCAGGTCCTGTGCGTCGTCTTCCAACGTGACTACAAGGTTTTTCTGTCCGGGTTTGATTTTGATGGTCTGGGTTTTGTATCCGAGGAATGAGATGACCAGTTCCGTCCCAGTTTCCGGAATGGAGAAGTTACCGTCCAGGTCGGTTACGGCTCCTCCCTGTGCATTCTTCCATTTGACGTGGGCTCCGATGACAGTCTCGCCTCCGCGGTCTATCACCTTGCCTTTCAATATGGGTTGTGGGGTTTGTGCCGCCAGTCCCCCGGCCAGGCACAAGGCGCCGATGAACAGCGCAGTTATTCTTTTTCCCATGGTGTAATGCGTTTAATTGGCAAATGTCCGCTCGATGAGCAGGATCTGATAATCGTAGAAATCTTTAGTGGAACCGGTTGCAGCGGCGCGGCGCGACTTGTAAAGGTTGAGCACTTTGCGCAAGCGTCCGGTCATGAGAGCGCCGATTTGTTCCTTGGTCAGCGTGGGCAGTCCGAAGTTGATGCGGGCAAACTCGTTGCCGTGGCTCATGCCGCAAGAGCAAGGGAAGTTTGAAGCCATTTCATCGAAAGCATCTTCTTGTGCAGTTTCCTGTCCGGTGGTTGGGTTTGGGGCAACATCCGTGTAGCCAACGAGGCTTGTCGAGGCTTTTGTCGTAGGGGCCAGTCCCGTATTTTTCAGCATGACGGAGATGGCTGCGGCTTGCAAATTTTGTTCGGCATCAGACAAACGGCCTCCGGTCGGGGCCTTGAAGAGGGCCGTGGTGACCTCGTCCAGATATTCGTCGAGGCGGTAGTTGTTTGCCGGATCCATGAGACCGCCTTCTTGGATACGGTAAAGTGTGGCCGAGTTGATGAGCGAGCTGACAATCATGGTTTGCAATTTGTCGTTCACGTTCATGTTGATTTCAAATTTACCAATCAGTTCTTTCACTGTCAACCATTCGTTGTAAGTGCGGGCTTGGTCCAATAGCCAAAGCATGGCTTCACGCTGCCGGTTGCGGTCGATATAGTGTTTGGCCGTCTCCTTGCCGTCTCCTTGCCGTATCTCTTCGTAACGGATACCCCCGATATAAGGCATGACGTGGCGCAGGTAACGGCTGTATTGGTTGACGATTTCGCGGTACATGTTTTCCATCTCGTCGTAGCGTTCGCCGCGTTCCATGTTCCATGTTTCAAGGTTTTGCATTAGAATCTTGAGGTTGCTGATGCCATAGTTGCCGGCTTTGATATGGTCATCGCCCAAGTCCTCCGTTTGGTCGGTCGGGTCTACGGTGCCGAAAAGCTGTTGTGCTCCGAATTCATACATGGGGTCTCCTGCCTTTTCGGCTATCCACTGGTCCAATGTCGGTTTTTCGGCTTCGGGAGTTGAGGCACCGGGAATCAAACGGTAGCCCCAGTTGATGGCGTGGATGTCGTACACGCCCAATACGGGCGGTGTCAGTTTTACACCCCGTTCGACATCACCCGGTTGGGCGACGAAGTTATTGCGGGCATAGTCCATGATACTCGGTGTCGTGCCGTACTTCTGCGTAAAAGAAGGGTTGCGTAACGAATCTACGGGGAAAGAGTAGCTGGCCCCCATATTGTGCATGAGTCCGAGCGTGTGGCCGATTTCGTGGGCGGCTGCATAACGGATGGATTCGCGCATCACGTCGTCGTCGAATACCTGGCAACGTACTCTTGGGTCTACCGCTCCCGTCTGCACGAAACGCCAGTTGTGGAGAAGGGAAATGATGTTGTGGTACCAGATGACGTCACCGGTAAGGATTTCGCCCGTACGCGGGTCCACATGGCTGGGCCCCATGGCGTTGGCCGTGGATGTCGCAGCATATTTGAAGCAGCTGTAGCGCATGTCGTCAGGGTCGAAGTCCGGGTCGTTTTTAGGATAATCCACAGCTTTGATGGCGTTCTTGAAACCGGCGGCTTCAAAAGCCGTATTCCAGTCTTCGATGCCCTGATGGATGGCCGTGCGCCACTTTTCGGGGAAAGCGGAATCTACGTAGAACACGATGGGCTTCTGCGGTTCCACCAGTTCGCCTTGGAAGTATTTGTCCAAGTCCTCTTTCTTCGGTTCCAAACGCCAACGATGGATGAACGTGCGCCGGATGAGGCGGTCTTGTTCCGAAGTATATATGCTTTTGTCGGAGTAGAAGAAACCTACGCGGTTGTCTTGCAGGCGCATCGGCATCGGGTCGTCGGGCAATGCAAAGAGCGAACGGTGCATGATGACCGAGTAAGGTTGGCCGAGCGGGGTGAGGGTGAATGAAAGGCGGCTTTTGATTTCGATGTTTTCCGGGAAACATTTCGAACTGACGATGCCAGAAGCATCCGGTACGAAAGTTCCTTTGAGTGAGTTGCCTCCTCCGAGCAGTTTGCTTAACGGATTATCGGTCTTGATAGGACTGATGGCTTTTTCGTTGGCACCGAAGAAAGCCGTAACGTCGATTACCACGTTCTTTCCGTTTTGGGCCGCGATTTTGAACCCTTTCAGCACGGGGTCATAAAAGTTCTTGTCGAAAGCCGATTCTATGGGGTCTGTCCCCGCTACGATGTCGCTGCTTTGTATTTGGTGTATGTACACGTTCCGTTCGTCCTTGCTGAAGCGGATTAATAGCGGCTGTGTGGCAATCTGTCCGGCTACGAAATCCCGTGTGTTGCTCGTAGCCGCTACGCGGTTGGCCAGGATATAGGTACGCCCGAAAGCGGAGTCCGGGATTTCGAAGTAAAGTTTTCCTTCTTTGGCATTGTATAAGGTGGTGAACAAGCCTTTCTGTACGGCGGCGTTTTTGGTCACTTTTTTATAATCGGCATTGACGGAGTCTTTTACCAATGCCGTTATTGCATTCTTGTTCTTTTTGCTCTTTCTTTTGGCTTCGGTTGGTTGGCAGACAGCCAGAGTGGCCAACAAGGCGAGAGTTATTCCTGTACTTTTTCTCATAATCGTCTTATTTTTGAGTGATTGATTTGTAGACAGCAGAAGATAAGAGAGGAGGATGAGAACTCGTCTTACCCTCCTCTCCAGTATATGTGCTATATTATTGGGCGTTTACTTTACATGAGATGTGATTGGCTTTTACAATATACAAGCCCGGTTCGAGGCTGAAGTTCACTGCATTTCCGCTTGCAGCCTGTATGGCAATGGCCTGTCCGGACAGGTTGTAAACCTTCACTTCGCAACCGTTTGTCAATCCTGTTACTAGCACGTTGCCGCGTGTGGCCGTAATGGCAGGGGCATTGTGGCGAGTGCCTTCTATATTGCTTCCGCCTTCCACGAGTGTGGTTGTGGTCTTGAACGTATTTGAACCGCTGAATTTCGGGAAAGCTTCAGTCGTCATTTCGCAGTACACGGGCGAATCTTGCTTCGTCAGGAAGGTGAACACGCCGTCTTCTTCGGTATAGTCAGTTCCGGCTACGAGTGCCGTGCCGTCCTCGGTCATCCACGTGTAAGTGGTCGTTTGTGGGCTCTCTGCCAGTCCGGTAATATGGTTTTGTGCCGAGAGGTCTACGGTTTCGTCCGCTTTTACTTCCGCTGCAATCTGCAAGGCGTTTTGCGGGGCATAGGTGAATGTCTTGCAAGGCAGTGCGGGAAGGGTAGCCAACGTGAAGTTGTTCTTGCTGCAGTTCACGCTTTTGGTCACGTTGTCGGCTTTGAGTTCCGTCAATTTGTTGCCTATGCAGAACAAGGTGCCTAAAGCCTCGCTTGCCGTCACATCCAACGAAGTGAGTTGGTTGTTGTTCAGGTTGACATAGGTAAGAGCCGTGTTTTTGCTCAGGTCGATGTCTGTGAGTTTGCAGTTCAGCAGGTACAGGCTCGACAGTTTCGTGTTGTTCGACAAGTCGATGGCTTCTATCGGGCAGTTGTTGAGCGACAAGTAATCCAATTCCGTATTTTGAGTTAAGTTTATTTGGGTCAAGGGCGTGTCTTTGGCATCCAAGCGGGTCAATTTCGTATTGGCCGTGAGGTCGAGCGTTTCCAAGTCGTTGTTGTAGCAGTTCAGCTTTTCCAACTTCGTGTTTTGGCTGAGGTCCAATGTCTTCAGTGCGTTGGTATACACGTTCAGTTCTTTCAAGTCGGTGGCGGCCGATGTGTTGACGGCAGTCACTTGTGCGCCGTCCACACGTGAATCGCAGCCGAAGACAGAGATTTCGCGGGCATAGATTTTGATGTGGCCTTCTCCGGCAGGTGTACCGGTCACGGTGGTAGTCGTACCATATTCGTCTGCCAATGCGATGGTGTCCGTTGTCATACGCTGTCCGTTGCCCCAATCCACCATGATGCGGTTGGCTTCCGTTGTGGATGCGAATGTGAGGTTACGTTCATTGCCGTCCACGTCAGCGGTAAGCGTCAAGTAAAGTTCCGGCTCGGTTTCAATGGTAGTCTGTGCGGTCTTAAAAGTATTTGTGCCTGAAAATTTAGGGAAGGCCTCTGTGGTCATTTCACAGTAAACAGGTTCGTCGAAAGCTTTCAGGAACGTGAATACATCATTTTCCATTGTGTAGTCCGTGCCCGCCTGCAGTTCGGTGTCGCCTGTTTTCCATACGAATGTGGTTTTTTGTGCTTCGGTAGTCAGTCCGGTAAGGTTGTCTTGTGCGGAAAGGTCGATTTTCTCACCCTGCCATATTCGTTTCATGATTTGCAAGGCGTTTTGCGGGGCATAAGTGTAAGTCTTGCAAGGCAGTGCGGGCAAGGTGGCCAACGTGAAGTTGTTTTTGCTACAGTTCACGCTTTTGGTCACATTGTCGGCCTTAAGTTCCGTCAATTGGTTGCCCATGCAGAACAAGGTGCCTAAAGCCTCGCTTGCTGTCACATCCAAAGAGGTCAGTTGGTTGTTGTTCAAGTTGACATAAGTAAGAGCCGTGTTTTTGCTCAGGTCGATGTCTGTGAGTTTGCAGTTCAGCAGGTACAGGCTCGACAGTTTCGTGTTGTTCGACAAGTCGATGGCTTCTATCGGGCAGTTGTTGAGCGACAAATAGCTCAGTTCCTTGTTTTGGGTCAAGTCAATTTTGGCCAAGGGCGTGTCTTTGGCATCCAGGCGTGTCAGTTTCTTGTTTGCCGTGAGGTCGAGTGTTTCCAAGTCGTTGTTGTAGCAGTTCAGCTTTTCCAACTTCGTGTTTTGGCTGAGGTCCAATGTCTTCAGTGCGTTGGTATACACGTTCAGTTCTTTCAAGTCGGTGGCAGCCGATGTGTTAATGGCTGTTACATGTGCTCCCTCCAGGTGTGAGTCGCAGCCGAATACAGTGATGCCGTTGCCATAGATTTTGATGATACCTTCCCCGGTGGGCGTACCGGTTACGGTAGTAGTCGCACCGTATTCGTCTGCTACGGCAATTTCTTCTGTTTCCACGAGTTTTCCGTCTCCCCAGTCGATTTGCAGTTTATGACCGGTTTCTGTCATGGCAAAGACCAAATTGCGTGCATTACCGTCGATTTCAACGGTTAACGTGATGGCCGGTTCGGTTTGTGCATAAGTGACGATGCCGAACATGGCGAATAGGATAGAGAGTAGATACTTCTTCATAGACGTTTGTTTTTAATTAGGAAATAGTTTTTAGTCTCTTTTTGTCCGTTTTTATTCTTCCTGCGAACCGGTTGCTCTCTTAATAAGAGAGCGATTGCATAATTATGCAACTCTATAACACCCTCAAAGATAAGCAAAAGGATGAAACCCACAAAACAAAATGCATGTTTTCATATAACAAAGACTATAATTAAGTTCATCAAATAAGCATTTGACTCTTCATTTTGTAAGTGTGACTGCCAGGTGTAAATGAAACATCGCTCTCTTATTAAGAGATATGTTTTCAATGTACCCTTAGCCAACTTGTATGGTGTAGGAGTAGAACTGTTCGGAATGTATCCGATTTACGCAAATGAGGAATTTTAAAGCTGTTTTTACATCCAAGAATGGAAAAAAAGAAAGTAAATCTCGGCGTCGTATGGAAAAATGAATATCTTTGCGCATAGTATCAATCAAATGCCGAAGGGTTATGGTGAAAGTTTATTCTTGTAGTTTTTTTCTCCTGTTCTTGGGGATATTGTGTGTTATTCCAGTTCAAGCCGGGAAGAACAAGGGAAATTTGAGTAATTTAGTTTGTTTCGTACGTTTCTTGGATGAGGATAACGACGAGATGTTCGAGCATCCTTTTTCGATGTATGAACAGTTGTTTAATGACGCTACGTCAGGGGCGAATTCCGTATACAGCTATTTTCGTGAGGCTTCTTACGGGCAGCTTTCTTGGAAAAGCAGTTTTTATCCGAAGGCGGTGGACGGAAAGGTCATTTCTTATCGTGCCAACAGGGAGCGGGGATATTACAAGCCGAAAGGGGAAATCAACGACATAGGTTATGAGGACGAGGTGGACAAAGCGGCGCGGGAACAAGCCCTTATCCGCGAAGTGGCGGCCTGGCTTTCCGATGCGCTTCCGGAGGACTCACCGTTGGATGCGGACGGCGACGGCATCGTGGATAACATGTGTATCGTGCTGAGCGGACGTTCGGACCTCAGTAACAAGTATTTATTGTGGCCCCACCGTTCCGACCTGGCTTTGCCCGATGAAAAGGCCATATATATAAAAGGTAAGAAACTGGTCGGTTACCTGATGGTGTTCGATGATGCGAACGGTTGGGCTTCGTTGGAACCCATACCGTTGAACACCGGAGTGATTTGCCACGAAATGTCGCATTCTCTCGGTACGTATGACCTATATCACGTGAATGACAATTTAAATCCCGTCGGAGTCTGGGACTTGATGTCGGACAATCTTCTTGTGCCCCAACAGATGTCGGCTTACACGAAGTATCGCTATTGCGGTTGGTTGGACGAGATTCCTGAGATTTCGGAACCGGGCACATACGTGTTGAACCCGGTCGGGGGAGAGAAGAAAGAGAATGTGGCTTATAAAATCAAGCCCGTCGGTTCCGAAGAATATTTTGTGGTGGAATACCGCCGCAGGGAGGGCAGCACGTTTGACGGCGGCCTGCCGGAATCCGGCTTGTTGGTTTACCGCATCAATCCGGCTTATACGGGCGGTAACGTGAACTATAACGGGACAACCCGTCTGGACGAAGTATACGTTTTCCGGCCAGGCGGTACGGTGACGGCCGACGGGGACATAGAAAAGGCGGCTTTCAGCGAGGAGAGCGGGCGTACGGCTTTCGGGGGAGACGCAGAAGTGAAGCCCTTTTACAGCGACGGTACGGTGGCACGTTTCGCATTGACGAATATCTCGTCGTGCGGCGAGACCCTTTCGTTCAATCTGGAGAACCTGGGACATCAGATCAAACTGTCCGAAGAAGCTGTGACGTTTGGCGGCACGGCGGGCGACAAGCTCGAGTTTTCGGTGGAGGCTGATGTGGACTGGACTGTGTCCGGCTTACCCGATTGGTTGAAACTGTCGCCGCAGCAGGGAGAGGCGGGAAAGACTACTGTCACTTTGGAAACCCTGTCTGAAAATGCCACTGCGCAGACGCGCAAGGCAGAATTGGCCTTCACCTCGCCTTCGGATGCCGGGCTGAAAACCATATTGACCGTACATCAACAGTCCAATGTCATCCTGCCCCCGTCCGGGTTGTCCGCCCGTGTGACGGAGGACGGGAAGGTGGAACTGGCATGGACGGCTCCGCAAGAGGGGGCTCCCGTGTTGTCGGACGGTTTTGAAGATACGGCCAATCCGAATGGTTGGACGATAAAGAACGCCGGTGACAGGGGATGGACGTGGCAGGAGGCTGCCAAGAATTACATGCCTTACAGCGGAAATTATTCCATGTACATGAAGAGTGCTTGGGAGGATAAGCATCAGGACGAACGCCTTATTTCTCCAGTGTTCGCTTATGGCCGTGAATTGTCATTCTGGAGCAAGTCCATTGCTCCGCAGAAGGACATCAAGGACCAATACTATTATGTGGAAGTGAGTACCGACGGAGGGGAAACATGGGCACCGGTGTACGACTTAATCAAGGACTGCGATGTGCTGAACCAATATGTGAAAATCACCATCGACCTCTCCGCTTATCAGTCCGACCGCATGCGCGTGGCTTTCCATGCCTACGATACGAACGATGTGGGATTGTCTTATTGGTGGCAAATCGATGACGTGGAGATTTATTCCGCTCCTTCGGAAACCTTGGTGGAGGGTTATGCCGTATATCGCAACGGTGTCAAATTGGGCGAGACATCTGACGTGAACTTTACGGATGCCGTGCCGCTTGTTGGTGAAAATATCTATACCGTGCGGGCTACCGGAAGTTTCGGCGAGACTTCTGATTCGGAAGCAGTCATATTGGTGTATGACCCTTCCGGCGTGGAAAAGGTAGGGGCGATGCCGGACGTGGCAGTCTGGACGGCACAAGGGCGCGTTATGGTACGGTCGTCTGTTCCGTTGCGCCAAGTGCGTCTCGTGACAGCGGAAGGCATGCAGGCAGCCCTTGCCCGTCCTGACGGGAATGTATATATTTTTGATGTGCCCGGGATGAGCCGTGGCCTCTATCTTGTAGTCTGCGAGACCGATGGGGACGGAACGCCTGTCGTGCGAAAGGTTATCTTGAAGTAAAAGAGTAGGTTAAGTCTGTCCTGAAGCCCGTTTCGGAAGAGTGTTGACGACCTTCCGGAAAGTGGAAAATCAATCTGCGCCAAATGAAAAATCAATCGACTGAGATTGAAAAATCATTTGGCGCAGATTGATTTTCGTTTGTGCTGACAGTGATTTCCGCGCCTCCTGAACGGGTTATTGGTAGATGAGGAATGTCAAGTTTTCGGGACGGAAAAGCTCTTGTGCCACGGCATGGAGGCCTTCTGCCGTCAGCTCGTCTATCTTTTGGTATAGACGGTTCAGGTCGCGTGCCCGGTCATAATGCAGGAACGTTTTTCCCATGGCTAACGCCACGTTCTCAAAGCTGTCGTAAGAGATGCCTATCTGGCCCTTGATTTGCCGTTTGGCGGCTTCCAACGCATGGGGTGCCAACGGGGCTTCGGCCAATCGTCGCAGTTCTTTCAGCACGAGGCGGCGGCAACGCGCCACGTCGTGAGGGTCGCAGCCGAAATATACGCTCCACAAGCCGGTGTCGGTGTAAGTGGTCATGACGCTTTCCACCGTATATACAAGGCCGTGCTTCTCGCGCAGGCTCAGGTTGAGGCGTGAGTTCATGCCCGGGCCTCCTAAGATATTGTTCAGCAGGTAGAGGCTCAGGTGGCGCGGGTCGCGGGCACTGTAAGCCCGTGCGCCTATCATGACGTGCGCCTGATGGGTGTCTTTGTGCAGCGTGACGGTCTGGGGGCGGTATTCCGGTACAGCCGTGCGTCCGGCATCGTTCCCGTCAGGCCGCGCAGGGGAAGCGTCTGCTTGGAGAAGCGTTTGGAAAGGATGGTTTTCGGGCAAGGAGGAGGCCACCCGTTTCAGGGCTTTGGTGATTTCCCGGCAGGCCTGTGCCGGTTCTATGCGTCCGTAGACGAAGAAGACCATCCGGTCGGGACGGTACAGCCGCCGGGCGAAACGTTGGATGTCCTCGCTGCGGAATCCGCGCAGGCGTCCGGCTTCGCCCAGGATGTTACGTCCCAAGGGGTGCCCGCAAAAGATAAGGTTTTCGAAATCATCGAAAATCAATTCAGAAGGCGAATCGTTGTAGCTTTCTATTTCGTCGATGACCACCTCCACTTCTTTGTTCATCTCCGTTTGGGGATAGGTGCTGCCCAACACGATGTCGGCCAACAGGTCCACGGCACGTGCGAAGTGTTCTTTCAGGAAAGCCGTATAGTAAATGGTTTCCTCTTTGCCCGTATAGGCGTTCAAGTCTCCTCCCACGCTTTCCATGCGGTTCAGGATATGCCACGAGCGGCGTCGGTGCGTCCCTTTGAAAGTCAGGTGCTCGCAAAAATGTGCCAATCCGTTTTCGTCCGGCAGTTCGTCACGCGTGCCGGCATCGACGGCGATGCCGCAATATACCACGTCCGTGGCCGACGGTGCACAGATGACGCGCATGCCGCAGGGAAGGGTATGGGTATAGGGAACAGCCGAAGCAGGAGATGTTGTTGCCATGTCGTTATGTTTTGTGTTTAGCCGCACAAAGGTACTGCAAACCACGGGAAAGGAAAAGGAAACAGGCCGTTATTTGCATAAATCGCTCCCACTCGGCAGACTTCGAGCAAGCTCGGTCTGCGCTCGCTTAATCGCGATTTTCCTTTTATTCCGTTTGCTGTCCGCAGTTGTCCGTCCGGTATTTACTATCGGCAAGGGGAAAGTGCCTTTGGGCTTTCCCCTTGCCGGAAAGTTTTATGTTTTGCTTAAAAGAACAGTGCCATGCGGTAGACGGCAAAAGCCGTCACGTAGGCCAGTACGGTGGTGTATGCCGCCGTAAAAATGGCCCACTTCCATGTGCCGCTTTCTCCTTTGACGGCTGCAATCGTGGCCAGGCAAGGGAAATAAAGCAGGGCGAAGACCATGTAACTCAATGCGGCTTCGGGTGCGGTGTGTTGGCTCAGTATTTGTGCCAGACGGGTCTGCGAAGCGTCTTCGGTGGTTTCCGGTTCCGCGTCTTCGGCCGCGCAGTTGTACAGAACTCCCAGTGTGCTGACCATCAGTTCTTTTGCACCGACACCGGCTATGATACCTACGCCCATGCGCCAATCATAACCTAACGGACGGATGGCCGGTTCGATGGCATGGCCTATCCGGCCCATGTAAGATTGTTCCTGTTGTTCGGCTTCCGTCAGCTCACCGTTGCCCGTGGGGAAATGTCCTAAAGCCCAAATCACGATGCTGGCCACCAAGATGATGCCTCCCATCTTACGTAAGTATTGGCGTCCTTTCTCCCACGTATGGCGGCAGACACCGCGCGAACTGGGCAGGCGGTAAGGAGGGAGTTCCATGACGAAATGGCTTTCGTATTGGCGCATGAAAATCTTGCTGAATACCCATGCGACAAACAAGGCCATTCCTGTTCCGAACATGTAAAGGCAGAGCATGACGGTGGAAGCGTTTTGTGGAAAGAATGCCCCGGCAAAGACCACATACACCGGAATGCGTGCGCTGCATGAAATCATCGGAGTGACCAACATGGTAATCATACGGCTTTTGGGATTTTCTATCGTACGGGTAGCCATGACGGCCGGCACGTTGCATCCGTAACCCATCAGCATGGGGATGAAGGATTTGCCGTGCAGTCCCAGCCGGTCGAACAACGGGTCGGCCAACATGGCGGCACGTGCCAGATAGCCCGAATCTTCCAATATGGAGATGAAGAAATAAAGAATCAGGATGTTGGGCAAGAAGACAATGACGCTGCCCACACCGCCTAATATGCCGTCGCAAACCAAAGCTTGCAGCGTGCCTTCGGGCATCTGGCTCTCGCAAAGGGCGGTGAGCCATGCCACACCGTTGTCTATCCAGTCCATGGGATATTGTCCGATGGTGAACGTGACCCAAAAGATGAACCACATGATGGCCACGAACAACGGATAGGCAATCCAGCGGTTGGCCAGCAGTCGGTCTAACGTTGTGGTGACCTGATGACTGCGTCCGTGTTTTTTAATGTAAATGCCGTCGAGTATTTGTCCGATATGGGAATAGCGTTCCACATCTTCGTGTTCGCGTTCGGGGCACGGACAGGCCGTGTCGCTTCCGTTGTCTGCGTCCATATCTTCCGGATGAGCTCCTTTTCCGCTACAGTGGGTACAGTGCTCCGGATCGTTGCAGCAGGCGGCCTCGTGGGTATGTCCTTGTATGCCTGCACGGTGAAGTGCAATATGTTGGTCGGCCAGTTCGATGGCTTTTTTCAGCAGGGCATCGATACCGATGCGCTTACGGGCTACGGTAGGGTAGAGAGGCATATCCAAACGACGGCTCAGTTCTTCGATGTCGAGTGTACTTTGGCTTTCTTCAAACTCATCATACATATTCAAGGCTCCGACGAGCGGCAGGTTCCGTTCCTTTAGTTGCATGGTGAGCAACAGATTCCGTTCCAGATTGGTTGTGTCGAGCACATTGATGACGGCATCTATCCGGCCGCTTTCCAGTTCGTGCGCCACATACGCCTCTTCCGGACTAAAAGCACGGATAGAGTAGGTTCCCGGCAGGTCTACCAGACGGATTTTCCGTCCCTCGAAGACCATTTCTCCCACGACACTGCTGACGGTCACTCCGCTGTAGTTACCGGTACGTTCGTGCCCCCCCGAGGCTGCATTGAAAAGTGAGGTCTTGCCGCAATTCGGATTACCGACTAAAGCTATCGTAATCACTCCGGCTTCGGTCGGCGTGTCGGTGGTGATGCGACGTCTGGAAGGACCGCAACTGGGGCATCCCGTGTGGGGGGATGGCGGCACGACGGTTCCGTTTCTTCGTTGATGCCGGTCTGAACGGAGCTTTCGATTCGGGAGGTCTGTGGGGATGCCTGTGGACGGGGTTGGGGCATCCGTTTCCTGCACCGGAGATGAAGCATCCGCTTCTCCCGGAACGGTGACTTGAATTTTTTCCGCTTCGCTTTTCCGGAGTGCGATTTGCCCACCCATCAATTCAAAGACGATAGGATTCCCCACGGGAGAACAAAACAACTTCTTGACTTTTTTCCCCGTAACAAACCCCATTTCGCTCAAGCGGGCTCTGAAGGCTCCGCTGCCTTCTATGTGCGATATCACCACGGTTTCGTTCGTGTTGACATCCGATAATCTCATCATTACTACTTATATATAATTATACAGCGTGCAAAATTACTTGCATTTTCCGGCTTGTGCAATACCTGATAGTGGTGATTTTATTAAGAATTGGCATAGCTGTGCATGCCGCCAAGCAGATAATTGACTCCGAAGTAGGTCATCAGGACTACGGCGAAGGCAAAGACCATATAGCCATGGAATACCCATGGACGTTGGAAACAGGGCAGACTGTTACGGTGGAAAGAGATGCCGTAAATGATGAACGCCGCAAGTGCCCACACTTCTTTCGGATCCCACGACCAGTAACTGCCCCACGACACGTTGGCCCATACGGCTCCCAACACAATGCCTATGCCCAACAGGAAGGTGCCCGGATATAACAAAAGGCGGCTCAACAAGGTGAGTTGTTCGATTTGTTCTCCTGTAATCGGCGAAGCCGTGTTTTTTTGTTTCCCTATAAGACACAATGCCAGGATGCCGTTCAGAAAGGTGAAAGCAAAAAGGCCGTATGAAATCATGATGAGCGATACGTGCCAACTCAGCCACGGGGATGCCAATACCGGCATGAGGGGCGTAATTTGCGGGTTCATCTCACCCAAGTAGGCCACGAGCAGAGTGAATCCGGAAAGCAGGAAACCGAAAGGCCGGGTGAAAGGGAACCTCCGTTGAAGCAGACAGGCGGTCAGGAGGACTGCCAGAGCGACGAACTGCATCGTTTCGTATCCGTTGCTCAGGGGGAAACCGCCTCTGATGTAACCGCGCAAGGCGTATCCTGTGGCATGGAACAGGGTGGTGAGGCAGAGGGCTGTGCCCCATACCCGTCGGCTTACGGCTTTCTCCTTACGGCCTGTCAGCATCCTGAACATGAATAATCCGAAGGCGGCAAAGCCTAAAGTGAGGTTGACCATGAACAGGATTTTGCTGAAGGGAATACGGTTGTACCACAGTTCGGCGTTGACTTCCTGGGTACTGAGATGTGGAACGTCGGGCGGTAGCGGACGGATGAGCGTGCCCTGCCGGAGCATGAGGATGAGTCCTACTTTTTCGTCCGTTTCCTGTATGGCCTGGGCCAGTTTGCTCCGGTTACCTTGTTCGCGTTGCCATAAAGGCTGTAGCTTGTATTGTGTCCCGTCGAACAAATGATTGAGCGAGGCATATTCTTCTTTAAGGCCTAAAGCGGTGCGCAACTCCTGATTTTTGATACGGATAATGGGGGTGCGGTTCCATTCTTCGGGGTAGAGCATCCAACTGCTCACCACCTGTTCCGGAGTGATTCCGTGGAAGGATGGTCGTCCGTATATTTTTTGTACGAAATCCCGTGCAAGTGTGTTGAACGGGGAGACGCGGTCGTTGTAGACCACTTGTTGGATAGCCAGACTGTCGGCTTGTACCCGCTTGACTACGGGCAAGGCCGGGTCGGCTTTCAGTTGACAGCCCCAAAACAAGGCTATTAGGAACAGTCCGCCTTTCCGGATCAGCGGATGCCTTAACAGACGGCGGAAGCCTCCGCCCCGGGCGCACAGCAGGAGCAGGCAACCTAACCCCATCAGGCAGAAACCGGCATAGGTGATGCCCGTCCCCCAAGGGTCATAGTTTACCGAAAGCCAACTGCCTTCCAAATCTTCATCGTAGGAAGACTGGTAAAAACGGTACCCTTGTGCAGAAAAAATCCGGTTCATGGAAACAACCGGGCGGGCAAAGATGTCGCCGTCGATATGCTGGCAGGAGATTTGGCTCACGTAGTCGGCAGGAGCTTCCGTGCCCGGATAATATGCTATACGGAAGCTGTCCAAACGCATCATGAAAGGCAGGCGTGCCACCTGTTTCCGTTCGTTGACATATTCTCCTGTAGGCTGGCCTTTACGCAAGTGCAGTATGCCTTTATGTCCGGTAAAGGCGGTGGTGAGCGCTCCGGCGAATATCACGCCGAAACTGAGGTGAAGGATGAGAAGCGGAAGGTTCTTCCACGTTTTACGGTGTGCGAAAAGTGCGGCCGAAGTGACCACTACGGTGGTCCATAACAGTTTGAACCACCAAGTGCCGTAAACGTAGGTTTGGACAAAAGGCATGTCGTGGGCATCTTCCACAAACGTGGATATACCGATGCCTGCGGCAGCCAAAAAGAGTAGTATAAAGGGGACAGGCTTCATGATGTAGGGAGAATATACCGGATAAGTCCTTAAAAGTCGCGATACTTTTCGTTGCAACGCTTTTTCACGGCAATACACTCCATTTCGATAAGCCATGTAGGCCGGCATACCGGTGCCAAAGTGATGACTTTCGGCATGTCGGGGAATCGTCGGTCGAACATCTCTTTCACGGTCTGGTAGTCGCAGATATCGCGCAGGTAAACGATGATTTGCATGACATCATCGAAAGATGCGCCGCCTTCTTCAAGCAGGACTCCTACATTTTCCCACATGCGTTCGGCTTGTTTCACGATGTTGCCCACATGCACCACCTCCCCTTTGTTGTTGATGCTGGCCGTGCCGCTGATGAACACATGGGCACGGTCGCCGTATTCCATGACGGTACCTCGCTCGAAGGTTACTCCGTATTCGTAAGTAGGGTTCAGGTGGGTGGGGGCGTACAAATAGCGTTGCTGTGAGGGCTCAAACCCCGTAAGGGCATACGTTCCCATCTGTACCAAAGCCCGTGTATCCGCAGGCAGTCCGCCGATGCCCGTGCTGCTGATGTAGTGGGTCCGTTCGGTGAGTCCTTGCTCGGCGAAGTTTTCCTTACGTGCTTTCACCATGCCGGCGTATTGGGTGTCTACATCGCGTACGAAAAACCACGTACGGATACAGTTGCCTGCCAACGTGGCGTTGAAGCTTTGTAAAGTCTCCTCGTAACTGATGAGCAGGGATTCTGTTTGCCAGGCCGAGTCGCCCTTGTGTTCGTGCATGCCCATCTTCCATAAATGGCGGTAACCGTTGTGTTCCGCTACGATGACACCGTTTACATTGGCTACTTTACTGCCTTTTTGCAGATATAGCCACACGGCCACCTTGCTGCCGTCAAGCGGTGGCTGTTGGATGACGGACACGGAACAGTCCGCTTCTTGCTTCATCAAAGGCTGTTGGTTGGTCGAATCGCTAAGGAAGTACCGTTTCAGGATGACATCGGCACCCATGACCTGTGGCAACTGTAACAGCCGTTTTTCTCCTTCGTAGATTCGTTTGAGTTGGCCGTCGAAGAGTTCGGCTTTCGGCTCCACATGCAGCATGGCGTGGAACTCTTCTATTTTACCTTGTGGGGCAAAGGCGGATATTTCCGCAGTTACGCCCAAATCTTCCCAATATACTTTGCTTTTATCCATGTTATTTCTATTTTTTGGCACCTGCATTAATCCATTCGTCTATGAGCCGCAGGTCGGTTGATGATGTTATCATATTCTCGTGGCTGAAACCTAAGCCGAGTTCATTGCCCGGATTGATTACCTTATGCAAGATGCTTTCCTCGGCGTTGCCCGGAATGACACGTATGCCACCGGCAACCTCTGTGGAGGGTTGGTTTACAAGGTTGGCATGGCTCTTGTCGGCCGTCAGGTAAAGTCCGGCTGCAGGAGAGGTACTTCCCCCGTGGCACTGTGCGCAAGTCTTGTCGAATATGTTCTCTTGTATGGCCGCATACATGTGGGCATCCACCTGTCCGGCTTCCATGTAGAGTGTGTCTCCCGAAATCGAGGCCGCATCCAGGCTTTGATACGTCAGGACGCGTTTGCGCAACCGGTTGGTCACACATAGCTCGATGGTTTTCACCTCGCTCCCGATGTTAGGCAGGGTGAGGCTCACGTTGCTGTTCGCGTCGGGGCTGACGAGCACTTGCGTGGTCGCGTATTCGCTGTCTCCGAACCCGGCCAACACAAGTTGGTAATATTCCGGCCAACTGTCCGCACCGGTGATGTGACCGGTCAGTTTGGCCGTAAAACCGGTATGCGTAGCCGTGTGTTCCTTCCGTGGGATGGAGCCGTCGTCGCAGGCGGTGAGTCCCATTGCTACAGACAGGAGAACAAATATACCATAGTTTTTTTTCATTGTAAATTCTTTATCGGCTGAATTAACGAATATTAGAAAGAGTATTGCAACTGTATGGTGCCTGAGTGCTTGGCCAGCCCAAGGTCGTCGTTATCACGGTCGAGTTGCGTGTCGTGTCCGGTGCGTCCGATGAACTGATACATAGCTTGCAGTTTCAAGTTGCAGTTCTTGAAGAAATAATTGCATCCTACGGCCGGCATGTTGAGGAAACCATTCGTGTCTACGCCGTTGCGGTTAAAGAAGTCGTAACGTGCGGCAACCTGTATGCGGGGAGCCACGAAATAACCGCCTTGGACGTAGCCGCCCAAGAAATCGTAAGTTTTGTCTATCTTTTGCCGGTCGGTGAATCCCACGTGCATGTAGTAGGCTTCGGCTCCGATGTAAAGCTTGTTCTTCAGCATGGCAAACTCCAGTCCGGCGCGGGTGTCGTTGGTACTTTCGCTCTCGCTTTCCACATTCAGGTTGGCACTTGCGCCTAACATCCATTTGTCTTCGTGCAGACGGTCGGGGTTACCCTGCGTGGCGGGCATGATACCCTTCGGCATGAAAGTGAAACGTCCGGCATAGAGCAGGGACGGGATGTGCCAGTCATCGCTGATGGTTTTCGTAGCCGTGTTGACCGATGCGCCGGTACCGTTGAAGATTCCTATTTCATATCCGAACTTATTGGCCGCAAAACCGTGGATTTCCACGCCGAGGTCGAATCCCGTCCCGATGTTCGGTGTGACGGCGTTCAACGAATAAGGCATGATGACAGCCGCAGTCAACGAAGTCGGGAGTGTAGGCATCATGGTTTCGCCCAACGTCGTCAGGTAACCGTGGGAAAAGGGTGTCTTGAATTTACCGATACGTACGGCAAAAGCTTCTTTCATAGCCACGTCGATCCATGCCTGCTGAAGGATGGCTCCTCCACTGGCAGCCGCATTGATGGAGAGGTTAAACGAAACCTTGCCCCACGCCTTTCCTGTGAATCCGAGTACGGCGTACGGCACGGCAAACCCTGAATTGGCCAAGTTGTCTTGGTTGTAAGCCTTGTCCAACCCTTCGTCGTCGTACCAGTTGATGTGTGCGGCAGTCTGCACCAACAGGTAAGGTTTGAACACAAAGTCGGCTTTCTTCGTCTGGATGGAGAACCCTTCGCGTCCGGCCAGGGACACCACGCCGTTTTCGCTGCCCTCTTCATATTGTGCCATGGCGGCCAGAGGGAGAGCCGCCAATAGGGTCATCGCAAATATTTTTTTCATTGTTTTCTGTTTTTTTCTTTGTTTGATGCTTGTTCTGTCAAGAGGCTTTCGTCGTCTTGTTATAAGGATTGCAGGAATCGGATGAGTGCCGCACGGTCTTCTTTCTTCATCTGTTTGAACAGGTTTTTCGAGGCTTCCCCTTCTCCGCCGTGCCACAAAATGGCTTCGGTAAAGTTACGGGCGCGTCCGTCGTGCAAGAAGTAAGTGTGACCGTTGACCTTTTCCTGTAGCCCGATACCCCAAAGCGGGGTGGTGCGCCACTCATTGCCGCGAGCCAGCCCGCTTACGTAATTGTCGTTCAATCCTACACCCATGATTTCGCTTCCCATGTCGTGAAGCAGGAAATCGGAGTAAGGGTGGATGGTCTGGCTGCCCAACCATGTCAGTTGCGTACCTAACAACAAGGTGGAACCACGGGGTTGGGTATGCAGCGTGACGGTATGGCATAAGTGGCATTTGGCTTGGTAGAACATCTCTTCCCCGCGTTTTACCGTCGGGTCATCTACGTCGCGACGGGCCGGTACGCCAAGCCCCTGCATGTATAAGTCCACATCCTCCATTTCTTCCGCGCTGATGTCCAACTGGTCGTATGTCAGTCCCATCATGCTTCCGTCCTGCATCTGGAGCTGTCCTTCGCAGATTTCTTCCGGATAGCGGCTGTTCGTGACGCCCAAGTCACTGCTGAAGCCAAGCTCCACGGTCAGGTCGGCATGCTGTGCTTTGTTGCCGCTTAGCCCTAATTGCAGTTTCCCTTTTTCCGTGATATAGTTGGCGCGTCCGCTGATACCGTATTCCGGGTAATTGCTCTTCGCAGCCAGTTGTTCTATTTCGTGGCGGTCGATGGCCATCATCGGCCCCATGCCGACATGGCGCAACGGGATTCTGACAGTGCAGAACAAGTCTTCGGGCGCGATGCTGTCGGCATACCATTCGCTGATGCTGTATTCGGGATAGCACAGTTCGTAGGGCTCTCCGTCGGGGAATGCCCCTTTTTCGTAATGCCATTTGACGTTCAGCTTGCCTTCCGGTTTAACACCGTAAATGGCTTGGTCATGAAGTACGCGTCCGTAGTTCTGGAAAAATGCGCCGTTCTTGCGGCTGATGTACACCAACATGGAAGAGAAACCGTAAGAGCCGCTTCCCCCTTCGCCGAAGCTGCCTCCACCGTTCCATAACTCCGGTTTCGTGCGCCCGGCATTGCGGTGGCAGCTTCCGCAGGAATATCCTGCATAGACCGGACCAAGACCTCCCGAGATGGTACGCGTGTCGTCGTACAGCCCGTCGCCGTCGCGGAAGCGCATGGCATAATCGGGGTCGGCATCAATCCAGTTGGCCTGCGTGTCATAGGCCACGGAACTGTTGAGGAAAATGGTAGAGATTCCGGCCGAAAGGGCGTAACCTTGCGGGATTTCCATGTCCCTCACGTCCAATCCGTCGTCGTCACAAGCGGCGAGGCTAAAGGCTAAGGAGAACAGGGCTAAATATTTTACAGTATGGTTCATTGTGATATGTCTGTTTTTTATAAGTCTTTTTTATACCACATAAGTGAAGACAACCGTTGTGAGGACTGTCTCCACTTTTACACTTATACAGTGCGGTTATGAGTTGGGTTTACTGTGCGGCAACGGTACGCGGGTTACCATCCTTGAACAGCAGGAACTCCAAGGTGTGGAAGCCTCTTACCTCTTGTGAGGCTGTGATTTCTTCTTCCGTGTCACCGTCTTCCCAGTTCAGGTCGTCGAAATTGCCAGACTCCAATATGTTGACGATGGCAACCTGGTCCAAAGGCCAACTGTCCATGTTCGGGTCAAGACCGAGGATGTCTACCGGACCGAACAAGAAAGCTTCGCTCTGTTCCCACGGAGTACGTGCGACTAACCAAGCATCGCAGGCTGTCTCGAAAGTGGCATCACTCGGATTGTTGTAGAAGTTCTGGACGGCAGCGCAGAGGGCGGTGTTCTTTTCTTTCAAGTCCTTATAAGTAGGCAACACCACCTTGTTCACAAAGCCGTTGACTACGCTGTCCATTTCCGCGTCGGTAATGGTTCCGTTTGCGTATGCTGCCTGAATGGCACCTTTTAATTCTTGGGTGAGCGTTATCCCTAAGGCGACACAAGCCGATTGTGCCACAGGTACCTTTGCATCACCGATATTGTTACGGAACGGTTGCGGGATGGCAAGGATAGCATTCTTAGTACTTTCGATTTCGTTGGCAATCTTCGTGTTCAACGCAGGATTGATTTTTTGTACCAAGTTATACAATGAGTACTGGCTAACCGTGCTGTCCATGCTGTTGAAGTAAGAGTTACGGATGGAACGGATGTTATTGGAGTAGTCGTCGCGTGAATGGAAGCTATACCAAGATTCCACGGCGTAAAGGGCCTCGGTCTGCTGTCCGGCCGTCCATTTGTTGTAGGGGTCGCCGATTTTGGAGTTGCCCACCTCGTCCGTGATTTCCACGCACTTGTCGATAATCTGTTCGATACAGCTCAATGCGGAAGTGTAAGTACCGCCGTTGTGTTCTATGAAAGTCTTTTTGAAAGCTTCTCCGCCTTGGAACGAAGTCTCCCAACTGTCATAGAGGGTCGTGGCATCCTTCTGCAACAGCTTGGCTACTTGGAGTGAGTAGTTGCGCCAACTGGCGGCGTTTTCCGGAGTATAGTTCAAATTTGCGGCAGCGTCGAACTTTTCGTCAGGCTTCGGACCGCCATTGTTGCCATCGTCGTCGCTGCAAGAAGCGGTTGTGAGACTTGTAAAGGCCATTCCCATCAGGAATAAGGCTGAATAGAAAAATTTCTTTTTCATGACTTTGATTTTTTTTGATATGATTTGAAATGATATAGTCTCTTGTTATTTGCTCCAGAACCAACCTACATAGGCCACGCCAATGGCAAATTCATTTTCGCTGTTGTATTTGCCGCTGCCGATTTTACGGGTCGTGTAGTCTGCTTTGAACACCAGGTTCGGCAGGGCCTTCCAGTTCAGGCCGGCTGTCCACATGCTTACTTTTTCTCGGTCATCGGCTCCTTGACGGGCGATTACTTCTTCCTGTGGGTTGTAGTATTCATATCGGGCGAACGGGTAGAGGGCAGGGCATTTGGGAGTGCCTGCTATGCCCTGTAAGTTCAAGCCCAACTCTGTGCCGTAGCTCACTGCCTTCTTGGCGATAGGGACGGCACGGGTATAAGGGCTGTTGTTTCCTAAATTCAGGTTGGCTTGGCTCAGCTTGTCGCTCTTGCCGAGATTGCCGAAGATACAATTTCCACGGAATGTCAGGAAGCGGTTGATGTACTGTGCATCCACCGTATATATCCTTACCGGGATATCGCCGTAACTCGTGTAAGTCGTGGGCTTGTCTGCATTGGCACCTATATTGTTGCAGAAATACCATGAACCTCCCACGCGCAGGCCCGGTACTCCACGGTAATCCACACGTGCCACGTAGGCCGGTGAGGTGAAGTTGTCGTACTCGAAGATGCTGGTCTTGCCGCTTCCGGCCCACGTCTTCCGGTCGAAACCATTGGCGTTGAGGCCGGTCACTACCATAGCCTGGTAGTCGAACGTAGCCCATCCCTTACCTAGCGTACCGAACAATTCAAGACCCGTTTCATGCCAAGTGGAGGGGATGATTTTCGTTTCCCCTTCCGGGCGGCTCGTTCCGAAGAAATTGACAGGCTCGTGGTGGGAATTGGTCAAGCCGACTGGCACGATCAAGTGGCCTGCCCGCACGTTGATTTCCGGAAGGATGAGGCGCGTGATGTGGAACTGTTCCAAAGCCACTTCGCCACCTTTTTCTATTTCCGTTTCGTAATCGCCGTTTTCGCTGTTTTCCAGTTCGTAGGCTGCTCCCGTTCCTCCGCTTTCAAATTCGATTTCAGCTCCTAATACCCATTTGGGGGTGAACTTATAATCGAAAGCGACCACGAAGCGGGGAATGGAAATGGTGTTACGGTGCGTTTGGGTATTTCCCATCTTGTTGCCCCAATAACGGTTGATGCCGTAATCCTTGAAGTTGGCTACCATCTCTCCATATCCGCCCACGCGGAATTTCTCGTAAGTGCTGCCGCCGTCTTCGCCTCCTTGGGCCGAAACACTACTAAAGGCTGTCAGGACGGCCAATGCGGCGGTCAGCAGATTTTTCTGTTGGTTCATCTTATTATTGTTTTTTCTATCTTTTTACCCTTTTGTTTGTTTTGACGCTGCAAAGTTACCGGGTTGGTTAAAAAACAACAATACACAAAAATGGGCAATTTCATTTAAGGGGGGATTAGGGCGGCATACCTACATGAGGTGTTTTTTACCTAATATTTTTTGATAATACTCAACTATAGCGATTGTCAGGGTCGTTTTTTTTTCCGTTCTTTGCAAGAAGTTTAACGATTTAAGGTATCATGTCTGAAAAATATAAAGAGACCGACCGTATGGGAGATATCATTTGCGATGATTACCGCATCTTGCAGGTGATTAGTCGGTTCGGGCTTACGTTAGGGTTTGGCGACCATACGGTGAGCGAAACCTGTTTGGCGGCGGGAGTAGATGCCCCCACTTTTTTGGCAGTGGTGAATTTCATACGTTCCAACGGGCGGACGTCGAATCTGTCCGATATTGTGGAGTCTTTGTCGCTCACGGCATTGATGAACTACCTTCGCCGTTCCCATGATTACTTTGTGAAGTTCCGTTTGCCGGCCATCCGGCGCAAATTGATAGAAGCGATAGACTGTTCGGCACGCAACCAGATTGCATTTCTCATCCTGAAGTTTTACGACGAGTTCGCTTCGGAAGTCGGGCGCCACATGGATTACGAAGACAAGCATATCCATACGTATGTGACCGATTTGATGAAGGGCGTGAAAACCAGTCCGGACGTGAACATCCACAAGCTGTCCCATCAGCATCACGACAACCACGCGCAGCTCGAAAAAAGCCTGTCCGAACTGAAAAGCATCATCATCAAGTACTATCCCACGGATAGCAACGCGCAGTTGCTCAACGACGTGTTGATAGACCTTTTCATGACGGAAGAAGACCTGTTCAGCCATTGCCATTTGGAGGACACCTTGTTTCTGGAAGCCGTGGTGCGGTTGGAAGACGAACGCCAGGAACAGGCCCGCGAGGAAAATCCCCAGACAGAGGAACAGGACGGGGAGGATAGCGCGAATGATGCGTTGAGCGACCGGGAGAAAGAAGTTATCGTTTGCGTGGTGAAAGGCATGTCGAACAAAGAAATTGCCGAGCAGTTGTATATATCGGTCAACACCGTGATGACGCATCGCCGCAACATTAGCCGTAAACTCCAGATTCATTCTCCCGCAGGGTTGACCATTTATGCGATTGTAAACGGGCTGATTAACTTGGAAGATGTGAAACTGTAAGGGTGAATGCCTTTTCTTTAAATTAGGTAGACATGGAACATATCGGACTCTTTTGTGCCGCTTCGGACCGGCTTGAGGCAAGCTATTATGACTTGGCCGGGGCTTTTGGCCGCTTCGTGGGAGAGCGCGGCCTGACATTGGTGTATGGCGGAGCCGATTCCGGTCTGATGGAGAGCGCCGCACGCGGAGTGAAAGATGCCGGTGGGCATGTGGTGGGCATTGTACCGTCTGTCTTGGAAACGCGCCGGCGCGTGAGCCGTTATGTGGACGAGGTGGTGCCGTGTCATGATTTGAGCGACCGTAAGGCCATCATGGTGGAACGTAGCGACGTGTTGGTGGCCTTGCCGGGCGGTATCGGGACGTTGGACGAGGTGTTCACCGTGATGGCTGCGAATAGTATCGGTTATCACCGGAAGAAAGTGGTTTTGTTTGCTTTAGACGGATTTTGGGACGGGTTGGTTGCGGTGTTGCAGGAGATGGACCGGCGAGGCTTCGTCAATGTTCCCTTGGGGCAATACCTTGCCGTGGCACGTTCGTGGGGAGAGCTCCAGGCCGTCTTGGCGTAGTTTTTTTGAAGCCCATGGTAAGGATGTAAAAGGCCGGACTGGCTTTTGCCAAAGTGTCAAATCCGGCTTTCTGAGAATGGCTCATATCGTTCCGGCCAAGGCTTTGCCCGCGAATACGCCAACCATGGCGGTTTCCCTTTTGACGTAATGTCACCCGTTTCCTTTTTTTGCTTTCTTTCCGGAGGACAGGGAAAGCCGTGGTATGGCATACCGTGAGGATATGGGTAAGCATCATGCGGATTTTCATGGAGATGTGGCAGGGATTTTATGTAGGCTGAGGCAGGGCAAATAGATGAAAAATCCGCTTTTCCGAGACCTCTTTTTTCCGTTCACGCGGGTTCTTTCCCCTTTTCTGCGGTGAGGTTCGGAAAGTTATGCGGAGAACGATTTTTCGCTTTCAGCCAAACGAAAAATCGTTCGCCTGTGATTGATTTGCATATATGCAGTCTTTTAGGTGGAAATCAGTGAAATATGCGCATAAATATGCAAAAAGTCTTTCCGGTTGCTTCCGGAATTCATTTTTTTCATTCCCTTTTTACAAAGAAAGGCTGACATTTTGTTACCGTTTGGCCTAAAAGTGCGGTATGATGTTGTTTCTTAAAAATAAAAATGATAAATTTGGGCATTGGCTTTCGGCCTTTGGGGAGATTTATAGGGAATCGTTTCTGTCCGTTTCTTCCAAGGGGAGAATCATGCTAATGTATAACGGTTAAACAAAATGCAATGAAGAATACGTTTTTTGTTTTTGGGTGTGTGTCTTTTTTCATCGCGGGATGTAGTCCGAAAGTGATGACGGAAGTGGTGAAGTCTTATCCCGTCACGCGGGCATACGACGTACGGCTTTTCGAGGCAAAGGATACCTTGCCTTCCGTGGCCGAGGTGTTGGGGCGTGCCTCTGTGGAGAAGGGTACGGAAAGCGATGTTGAGACCATGGTCAAGGTGGAGACGGCCAAGGTGGGTGGCAACGCCTTTGCCGTGAAGGAAAAATCTTCGTCTTTCATGGGACGGTCGTGCAGGATGGATGGTTACATGTTACGTTTCCCGGGTACGCGTCTGGAAGTGGACCTGGCGTTGGGCGGGCTTGCCGCGAATCGTTTTTGGACGGATACGGGCCATGAGGTCGTGAAGGATGAAGAGAAAGACGGCACGAGCACGCTTTACCTGAATGCAGGGGGAGGTTTCCTTACCAGTGAGTTGCGCACGCCCGGAGGGGTGGGCGTATGGGGACATCCGCGCCGGGGCACGGAGGTGCAGGCCGGATGGGACTGGGTGGGGCAGAGGGGGCTTGGCGGTGGCCTGTTCTTCTCGGCCTACCATTCCCGGGCTTATGGAATCGAGTCGCCGTTGGAGTTGGCAGACGAACGGTTCCACATGAACTTCTTCTATATCGGGCCGGAATTTGTAGCCCGGCTGTTTTTCAGTGATTATTGGTCTGTGAAGACCGGTTTGGGCTTGGGGGCATTCTTTTCGCGCGAAAAGGTGCGCGGGAACTCGCGGTTGGATTACGGTCTGGACGGTTGGGGCGGGCACTTCCAGTTGGGACTGGAATACCGTCTGGCCGAGCACGTCGGTGTTGGGGTGAACGGAGGGTACGTACTGGGTTGGTTTCCCGGTAAAGACTTTGCAAGGGAGTTCTTCTCCGATGACGGCTTGGGCGAACTAGGCGATTCTGGGAAACACGAAGGGCTGGACGGTTGTTTCCATTTCTTCGTGACAGGCGGACTGCGATTTTATTTTTAGGTCTTTATGTCTTTTTTGCGGGAGGACATAAAGAATCTCCCGGTCACGTATGTTGCGTAACCGGGAGATTTTTATGCCTGCATCTTTTGGCCTTACTACCTTACAATGAGTTTGTATCCGTTTACGATGTAGATGCCTTGTGGCAGTCCGTCAAGCGAAGTGGCCTGTTGGCGTACGCGGATTCCGCTGAGGCTGTACACGTCTGCTGGAGTGGCGAAAGGTCCGTCCAACTGTGCCTTGTCGGCCACGGTCTGCCGAATGCTAGTCACCTGGTCGGGCGACATGGTGCCGTAATAGTACAGGCGGAAGTTGTCGAAAATGGTCCAGTAAGCGGCCTGCACTTCCTCGCACCGCATGCCGACTTTCATTTTGGAATCATCCTCATCCAATTGCGTCACGACTCCGTTATCGTAAAGTTCGGCTGCGAAATAAAAGCTGGCGGCTTGCATGTTGTTCGGCACGTAACGGGTGGGGTTGGAGCCTACAGCCGTTTCGCTTCCGCCCAGTTTTTTGGTTTGTGCCTCAGCGGCGATGTTTTGTATTTTGGCTTCTTCGTCGCCTGCATAGATGACTACGTTGACATTGTCCTGTCCTGCGGTGAAAGCTTTGTACACGTCTTCTGTATTTCCCGGGCGTTGGAATGCTTGTCCCTTAAACTGGTAAGTTCCTGCCGGTAGTGCCGTGAGGGTCTGGTTGAAGTCGAATGTTTTCTCGAAGAATTCCCCGCAGGAGAAAGAGATGGCCGGTTTGGTGGACCATCCTTCCCCGTCCTTGAGGCTGGCATCAGACATGAGGAATGTGATGTCGAAGGGGTGCTCCACACTTTTGGGGGTGGCTTCGGCCAGAAATGCCATACCGGCAGCCAAGGCTTCTTCGGTCAGTGTGGCGATGGCTTCGGTGGTGGTTTCAGCCTGGTTGGCTTTTTCCTCTATTTCCGAGAGTTTGGTTTGTAGCGCGGCATCCGTTCCGCTTGCGTCTTCCGTGTGTGGGGTTTCTGCCAATGCCTTGATATGTGCCAACATTTCCTCGAGTTCGGCCTTGCGTTCGTCCTTGATAGCCTGGTCGAATGCCTGAAGCCCTTCGCCGGAGAGTATGACCCAGCGTTGCTCCTTGGACGAATTGCTGATATTGAATGCTTCCGTGACGATTCTTCCTCCGGCATTGGAACCCATGCAATTCGGGTTGAGCACCTTTTCCGGATGTATGATCCAATATCCCCGTGTCGTGAGGGCATGGCCTTCGGTGCCGATGTTGACGTCGATGCGCCCTTTCATGAAATGGAATTTCTCGTCTACGGCGGGAAGGTCTTTTTCCTTGGTGAGGAATTTCTTTCTTGAAGCGTTATAGGTCAGATACTTGCCTGTCCCCACGTTTTGGAGCGAGTAATAAGAGGTTTTCGGGTCGAAAGTGATATACCATGCCGCGTTGTCATCGGCTTCGGCTTCGGCAGCTGTCATTTCCTCGCACTTGACGGTCGTCGTGTTAGGGTTGGCCACCAGATAGGAGGAATATAGGCCGGCATCCTCGTCCTCGTTCTTGAGGTAGTACTTTACGTTGTCCTCCTGTTCGAACACGTAAGCGGGGGTAGAGAATCCTCCGGTGGGTGGCAATCCGTCTTCTCCGAGTCCTTGCGTAATCAGGCCGTTTGCGATATAAAGTGCTTCGCTGCCTGTATCCTCGTGTGCACCGTTGATGCCGTAAGGCCACATGTGGGTGTTGTCTCCCGTCATGACAGCTGAGGGGTTGTTGTCCCAGAAGCGCAGTACTTCATTGGCGCGGTCTCCCAACCAGTCGCCCCGGTCACCGTTGGCTCTCATGTTGCCGTCCCACCAAATGGCGTGTTGCCCTACACCGATGGCATGTCCCATTTCGTGCATGATGGTACCTGTGCGTTGGTAACTGGCGTTGGGGCCCTGCAGTCTGCCGTGGGAGTGCCCGACCCGAAATTGACGCTTAAATGCAATCCTTGTATGCTGGTCAGGTTGTTCCAGTACTCTACGGCGGAACCTACGGCTGCGTTGATGCGTGCATTGGATTCGGCATCTCCCCCGTTGTTGTAGGACCACGTAATGGTTCCTTTTGGTATGGTGATGACTTTGATGGCATCGCCGTAACCCACGGCGTACCCTTTGGTCAAGGCATACGCCCGTATGTAATAAATGGTAGAAGGGGTCAGGTTCCTCAATACGTAGATGTGTCCGTTGTTCTCTATATATTCGGTGGTCCGGTTGTCCAATATGGTAGGCTCAGGTTCCGTACTCCAACAGAAACCATGTTCTACAAGTTCTGTTTCAGGCACCCCTGTGATGGTACTCCGTCCGAATGCCATGGTGGAACCGCGTGCATACCGCGTGTCGGTCACGACGGCAGGCGTGTCACCGGTTGGGTTAGCTATTCGGAAAGCCAAAAGGGCTGTCCCTAATTTTTCAACGGCTGTTGCTAAATCTTCCGCGTTTGCATCCAAGTTTTCAGCTAAGGCTTGCGCTTCTTGGATAACGGCGTGGAATTCAGCCGCCCCGTTCAGGGTTCCGTCACCGTAAGCCTCAAGTGACTTGTCTATAGCGGCTTGCAATTCCTGATAGGCGTGGATGGAGGTTTGCGCGGCTTCGGTGGCTTGGCGCAGGCGAATGGCTACGGGAGCCATATTGTCGTCCGTAGTGCTGTTTAGTTCCTGACGTGCGGCTTCGAGTGCCGCGTTCAATTCCTTGAGCACGTCTTTTTGCATCTTTTCGGATACCAGTGCCTGGCCTTTTTCAATGCGGCGTTGCAATTCCTCTTGGATTTCAGCCAAATCGTTATTGAGTGCGTAAAGCCGGAAATTGTCACAGGCAACCCAGTTGCCTGTGGCGTTCTCGGTCTTGAAACCTATGGTGGCTTGTCCTTCGATGACCGTGAATTCAAGGGAGTAATCGTTAGCGGCTCCGACGGCTACTTGTGCGTTGCCGGCAAAGACATACGCTCCACTTTGTGTGGCAGGGCTGTTTTGTTGGATGTTTTGCGCAGCCGCAGTCAACTTGTAGACTCCGTTCTTCAGCGTAGTCAGAGTTTGGCTGACATGGCAGTCGGCCACTTGGCCGCCTTGTCCTGTCCATCGTTCCACGTACGTGTTACCCTCTTTTAACTGGAAAGAGGTGTTGGTCTGGCTTTGCATGCCGCTGTTTTCCCAATCCGTGAACTGGTTTTCAAAACTTGGGTTTTTCAAATAGGTTTCCGTCACATCCGTTTGTGCGAAAATCGGTTGGGGGCTCCAACAAGCCAAAGTCCCAATCATCAAGAGATGGAAGAATCTGTTTTTCATTCCACAGAAATTTAAGTTAATAATAATGTCCTGTTTCCTGGTGTGATTGTTGGAACAGGTTTGAATAAAGTCTCAATATTGTACGCAAAATTAGCTTTTAAAATGTCTAAGGCATGTCAATTATGTTGAAAATGATGGTAACTATGTTGATTTATCTTGTTCCGGAGACCTCTTTTTGCCGTTATGGCATCTTTCGGGCCATTTGCCGTCCGAAGTCTTCGTCGATGGAATTATGTATGCTGGCACAGGCGTTGGCTGCAAACCGGATGCCGCATGTCACGGCGTGTTCCCACTGTGCTTCGGAAAGGTCTGGCAAACCGGTACGGCGGATGCCATAGCGTATCAATCCGTAAATGAATCCGGCATTGAAGTTGTCACCGGCTCCGATGGTGCTTACCGTGCGCACGGGTGGTACCGGAAAACGGGAACTCCCTTTTGGGGTGCACAGCATGATGTTTTCCGCACCGCAGGTATAGAGGAACAACGGGCAGTAGGGCGCGATATGGCGGTGGTAAATTTCTTCCGCGTCGCGTAGGCCGTACATAACCTCAAAGTCGTCGGCCGAACCGCGTACCACAGTGGCTAACCGGAAATTTTCATGGATGGCCGGAAGCAGTTCCTTTATGCGGTCTTGGTATGTGCGTCGGAAATTCAGGTCGTAATACAAGATGGCACCTTGTCCGTGCGCGTATTCCAAAAAAGCCTTGACCTGCGGGCGGATGTGCGGATTGAGTGCATAGTAGGAACCGAACTGCACGATGTCATCGGCCTCCACCGTGGGGTGGATGAAGCCCTTCAACGTACGTGGCGGTTGTTTGTAGAACATGTAATGGGCATCGTTCCGTTCATCGAGGAAAGCCAACGACACGGCAGACTGGATATCGTCGCGCATCCGCAGGAAACTGGCATCCACATGGTTGGCGTTCAAGAAATCCGCGATACGCCGTCCCACTTCATCGTGTCCCGTTTCGCCGACGAAAACAGCCGGGATGCCTGCCCGTCCGATGGAGATAATACTGTTGAACGACGAGCCTCCCGGTACAGCTGCCGTGGGTTGTTCCCCGTGGAAAATGATGTCCATGATGGTTTCGCCCATCCCAATGACTTTGCGCATGAATGTCTAGTTTAGAAACAAGTGAATGCAAACATACGATAAAAAAGTGGAATAAGTCGTAGAAAAAAGTGAAAAAAACGAAGATTTGTCGTATCTTTGCGCACCTAATTTTTAGGGAAGGCGGTTTTCAGGCGTGATGATACACTGAAGGGTTGTTTTTGTATGTAGTATGCGCCGTGCGCTGCCTTTGGTGTACTAATTTAATAATTAACGTATTGAAAACTTTTGAGGAGCTTGGTGTTTCTGCGGAAATCAGACAAGCTATTGAGGAAATGGGGTATGAACACCCGATGCCGGTACAGGAGGAAGTGATTCCTTATTTACTGGGAGTGAATAACGATGTTGTGGCACTGGCGCAGACCGGTACAGGGAAGACGGCGGCTTACGGCCTTCCTGTTTTGCAGAAAGTGGATGCTAGCCGGAACGAAACGCAGGCTTTGATCTTAAGTCCCACCCGAGAACTTTGTTTGCAGATAGCGGATGATTTGGAGAACTACTCCAAGTACTTGCCCGGTGTGCGCGTGTTGCCGGTGTACGGCGGTGCGAACATCGAACCGCAAATCCGTACGCTGAGGAAGGGCGTACAGGTCATTGTGGCTACGCCGGGCCGTCTGATCGACCTGATGGAGCGCAAGGCAGCTTCGTTGGAGCATGTGGAAAACGTGGTGTTGGACGAGGCTGACGAGATGCTTTCCATGGGGTTCACGGAGAGTATCGACAAGATTCTGGCCGGAGTGCCCGAAAATCACAACACATTACTCTTCTCTGCCACGATGAGCCGTGAGATAGAGCGTATCTCGAAGAAATACTTGCGCGATGCCAAGGAAATCGTGGTAGGTTCGCGTAATGAAGGAGCAGAAACGGTGAACCATGTGTATTACATGGTGCATGCCAAGGACAAATATCTGGCATTGAAACGCATCGTGGACTATTATCCCAAGATTTATGCCATTATTTTCTGTCGCACGCGTTTGGAAACGCAGGAAGTGGCAGATAAATTGATACAGGATGGGTACAATGCCGACTCGTTGCACGGGGATCTTTCGCAGCAACAACGTGACCTGACGATGCAGAAATTCCGCCAACACCGCGTACAGTTCCTCGTGGCTACCGACGTGGCGGCGCGAGGACTCGACGTGGAAGACTTGACGCACGTCATCAATTACGGTATGCCGGACGACATCGAGAATTACACGCACCGCAGCGGGCGTACGGGGCGTGCAGGCAAGAAAGGGACGAGCATTTGTATCGTTCACACGCGCGAACGTTCCAAAATCCGCGAGATAGAAAAGGTTATCGGCAAGGAGTTTGTGAAGGGAGAGATGCCCAGTGGCAAGGAAATCTGCGCCAAACAATTATATAAGGTAATAGATGACATCGAGCGTGTGGAAGTGGATGAGGAGGAAATCGAACAGTTCCTGCCCGAAGTGTACCGCAAGTTGGAATGGCTCGACAAGGAAGACCTCATCAAGCGTGTGGTGAGCCGGGAGTTCGGACGTTTCCTGCAATACTATGCCAACGCGCCTGAAATCAGCGAACCGACGGGACGTGGGGAGAAAGGCGGCAAGAAAGGCCAACGCGGCGGGCGCAAGCCCGAAGAGGGATACACCCGGTTGTTCCTTAACGTGGGTAAGGTGGACGGTTTCTATGCCAAAGAGGTGATGAAACTGGTGAACGACCATGTGCAAGGCAAGGTAGAAGTCGGGCGTATCGACCTGATGAAGAGCTTTTCTTTCTTTGAGGTGCCCGACGGTGAGGCCGACCGCGTGTTGCACGGGCTTTCCGGTGTGCAGGTGAAGGGACGTAAAGTCAACGTGGAAGTGGCTACCGGAGAGGCTCACGAGGCCGGAGATGGTAAGTCGAACCGTCGGTCCGGCCGTGGCGGTCGGGGCGGTGGGGACGCAAAGGGTGGTCGCGACCGCAAGAGACGCGGTGGAGGAAAAACCTATGAGGAGGCCATGTCCGGCAAAAGGAAAGGCAAGAAGGACAAGGATGTTGCCAATAAGGATAATGCACGGAAAGCAGCCAAGCCGTCTCGTGAGGAACGGGGTTACACCGAACCACGTGGTAAGAAATATACGAAAGATGATTGGAAACAGTTCTTTCAACCACAAGGCGGAAAAGATTTGCCGCAAGGAGGAAAGGACTTGGTAGGTGATGAGCCGGACTTCTCGGAAGAAGGATGGGCACGCCGCTTCCCGAAAAAATAAGCAATAATGCAAGACTCCCGGTTTGCTACAGATATGCAAACCGGGAGTCTTGCATTATTGCTTGCCGTTTCTTTGTTTTTTATCGTGCACCTATTTCTTGGATGAGACGTTCGGCTCCTCCCCATCGGTCGATGATGTAGAGTACATAACGGATGTCCACACCGATGCAACGGGTCAAATCCTGTGTGAAAGTAATGTCGCTACTCAAGGCATCCCAGTTGCCGTCGAAAGCCAGTCCGATAAGTTCGCCTTTGCCGTTGAACATCGGGCTACCGGAATTTCCGCCGGTGATGTCATTGTTCGTCAGGAAACAGAGCTGCATTTCGCCGCTTTCCTTGTCTTTGTAAGGGCCGAAGTCGCCTTTTTCAAACAGGACCTTTACTTCCGGTTCCACCTTATATTCGTCGATTTTGTCGCTTTGTGCGACTTTATCCAACAGGCTCGGCATGGTAGTAAAGTAGTTCTGGTGTCCGGCAGCACTGGTGTAGTCGTCTACGAAGCCGTAACTCAGGCGCATGGTCGAGTTCGCATCCGAATAATGCGGTTGGTCCATTTCCATTTCAAGTATGGCTTCGCAAAGCAGTCTTTCCTTTTCTGCCACATCCATGTTGTACTGGCTGATTCCGTCAGATACCTTTCCGCCAAGTTCCATCACGCTCTTCAGGCATTTCAGTGCCATGTCATTATCTTTTTGTTCTTGGGTCAGCGTCAGGTTGACACAGTTTGTGTCGGTCAGGACCGACTGTTTGAACATGGCATCCACGTAGGCGCGGATGTCGTTATCGTATTCCTTTTCTATCGTCTGATAGAAGTCCGGCAGATATTCGGGTTTTACTTGTTTGGCGTAGTTGTCCATCAAGGCCGTCATCGTTTCCTTGTCGACCTCTTTGTTCCAGTCCTTGTATTGTTGACGCAGACGGTTTTTCCACGTTTCCTTTCCCGTTTCTTCTCCTGCGCTTTGCAGGTTGTTGAAGTACATGGCGATACGCAGCAAGTCGGGACCTCCAAGGAAAGACTCGTTGAGGAACGCGATGGCACGGTTACCGTCTTTGCGGGCTGCGTACGCTTTTTCGAGTTCGGGAGCCAAGTTACCAAAGTTTTCCTGTCTTTTTTTGCTTTTTTGTGCCCATTCGTTGATTTGTTGTTCTTGTTTTTTCTTCTGTTCTACGACTTTCAACTCTTTAAGGGCCTTGTTCATGCCGATGCTGTTTTTCCAATAGTTGGAACTGTTGGCATATTTGGAAGCGTACTGCAAACGGATTTTCGGATCACTGTCCATCCATTTCTTCCATATACTTTGCTTTAAGCCGCGTACATTGATTCGGGATTCGTTGGTATTCTCCATGCGTTCCACGATTCCGTAAGAAGAGAGATAACGGTTAGTACGTCCGGGATAGCCGATGGTCATACAGTAGTCTCCTTTTTTGAAACCATCCAAAGATACTTTAGCATAACGTTCGGCTTTCAACGGGCGGTTGTCCGCATTGTATCCGGCAGGTTGGTTATCCTTATCGGCATAAATGCGGAAGACACTGAAGTCACAGGTTTGGCGCGGCCACATCCAATTGTCCGTTTCACCGCCGAACTTGCCTAAGCTTTGAGGCGGCGCGAACACAAGGCGGATGTCATCGTATTGTTTATATACGTTGACGTAGAAAGCGTTTCCCGTGTAATAAGGACTGACTTCGCAAACCAACTCCGGGTATTTTTTCGCATATTCGTTTTCTATGGCCAGGCAGATGGAATCCACACCGTTCCAACGCATTTTTTCCTTGGCATTTTCACCCAATGTGGCCATCTCGGCGGCATGTTCCTTGTAGTATTTGTCCAAAGCTTTGTTTACCCGTTTAGTGATGTCTTCCGTCCTTTGCAGTATCTGTACATAGAGACCTTTTGCCGGAAGTTCTTCCGCTTGGGTGCGGGCCACGAATCCATTCTTCAGGATGTCGTTTTCAGGTGTGGCCAAAGCCTGTATGTTGCCGAAGCCACAGTGGTGGTTTGTAAAGACCAAACCATCCGGTGAGACAACGACACCGGAACAGAAACCGCCAAAACTTACCACAGCGTCTTTCAGCGAGGTCCCTTTCGTATTATACAATTCCTTTTCGCTCATTTGCAGTCCCAAATCTTTCATGACCTTCATGCTTTTGGGTGAAATGTGGCTGAGCATCCACATGCCCTCGTCGGCCTTCATACCGTTGAGGCCACAAACGAAAGCGAGTAACGTTAAAAACTTTTTCTTCATGTTTATTTGTTAATAGGGTTATTTGTCGTTATTTTCTATTTTAGTCCCGACGATGAGTTTCATGTCGGGTGTTTTAAGTCTGGTTTTCAGCCATTCTTCCATCTTCTCGCGCGTCTCGGTATTCAGTTTCTTTTTTAGGGTGAGGCTGACTAAGGTCAGTGAATCCTTTTGCAGGCTGTCACTAACAGCATAGGAGAAAGTGCGGGCAATGCTGACACGAGCCGCTTCTGGAAAGAGCGTAGCCATTTCCGCGCTGATGGACTGAGCCTGTAATTCGGTCTTTTTGTAAACGTCCAGTTCTTTTTGCAGTTTGTCCGCACGTTGTTGTTCGTTGGCTAAGAGTTGCGCGTTTTTGTCGGCTTGCCTGCTTGCCGGATCATTCAGCATGGTCTTCAGTTCGCTGGCACTAAGATTTTTTGTTCCTTGTACAATGGATAGTTTGGCATCTTCCAGTCCGAAATTTTCCATTTGGCTTTTCATTCGGGTTAATTCTTTTTCGGGGATTTCTTCACCGATGGTCACGAGGCGGATTTCTTTGGTATGATAGTCCACTTCTTTGGCTATTACCTGAGTTTGTTCCGATGTGACGACTTGTGCCACGAAGTTGTTGGCTTTGCTAGTGAAAAAGTTTTCACGTACCAACATGTAAGTCAGCAAGGTTGAGGGTAACATCGTCAATACAGCGATGGTGACGATGATGTGTTTCACTCTTTTTTCCCGTTGTTTGTCCACGAACACCTTCTTCTTGAAGTCGAAGATGTTGACTCCGATGAAAGTGGCAAGGCTTATGAATATGGAGTTAATCAGATAGAGATAGAAAGCTCCGGCGGCGTAAATCCAGTTTCCGGTGGCTATGCCGAAGCCTGTGGTACAAAGGGGAGGCATGATGGCTGTGGCTATGGCTACGCCTGGGATTACGTTACCGCCTCGTTGCCCGGTGCTGCACAAGGCCACGATGCCGGCCAATCCGCCGAATAAGGCGATGAGCACATCGTAAATGGTGGGCGAGGTGCGGGCCAAAAGTTCCGACTGGGCTTCATCTATCGGGGTGATGGCAAAATAGAACGTGGCAGTGAGTACGCTGAAAATGGTGGCCGTGGCGAAACTTCGGAACGCCCTTTTGAGCAATTCGAAATCATTGATACCTACGCCTAATCCCATGCCCATGATAGGTCCCATGAGAGGTGAAATCAACATGGCACCGATGATGACGGCGGCCGAGTTGGTGTTCAGCCCTAAAGAAGCCACGAAGATGGCAAAAATCAGAATCCATAGATTGGCACCCCGGAATTCCACGCTGGCCTTGATGGAAGCTATCGTTTCTTCTTCGGGAGCTTTGTCGTTACGTAAGCTCAGCAACCTACGAATGAACAGGTTGAGGTAACCTCGTTCCTTTTTTGTCTTGTTTTCCATTGCTTTTATTTTTGAGGTTTACGAAAATATTTGCCGATGACCGGTAGGCTTCGTACCGGTAGGTCGTGTTTCAGGATATGTCCGACGAAGAGCAGGATGAGCACCGTGTTGATGCCCAACCGTGTCCATACGGGCCATTCTTCGGGCGTACCGGCCATGATGGCGTAGAAGCCCCCGGCAATCAGTACGTAGATGCCGATGGATTTCAACGGATAGCGGACGGGATTTTTCTTCTGTCCCACGATGTAGGACAGGAGCATGGCTGTGGCGTATCCGGCGAAACCGCCCCAGGCACAAGCCATGTAGCTGTATGTCGGGATAAAGACGATGTTGACTGCAAAGAGGACCAAACAACCGGCAGTCGAGAACCAGGCCCCCCAAATCGTCTTGTCGATGAGCTTATACCAAAACGAAAGGTTGAAGTATATCCCCATCATGATTTCGGCAGCCATGACAATGGGGACAACACGTAAGCCAGGCCAATAATCGGGTGCTATGATGCGTTTCAGGATGTCCATGTAGCCGATGACGCAGAGGTATGCCAGAAGGGTGAAGATGATGAAGAATTTCATGGCTGAGGCATAGGTCTCCCCACTGTTCTTGTCCTTAGCCTTGCCGAACACGAACGGCTCGTAAGCATAGCGGAAGGCTTGGGTAATCATGGCCATTATCATGGCAATCTTCACGCAGGCACCGTAGATGCCTAGTTCGGACTTGGCCGTTTCTGCGTCACCGTACACCAACGGGAAGATGATTTTGTCGGCCGTCTGGTTCAGGATGCCTGCAATGCCAAGAATCAGGATGGGCCAACTGTAGCCCAACATGCGTTTCATTAGCCGGGTGTCGAACCGATATTTGAATCCTGTCAGTTCGGGAATGAAAAAGAAGGTGATGAACGATGTACAGGCAAGGTTCAGGATGAAGGCATATCCCGGTCCGACAGACGGGTCATAGATTGCGCCCACCCATGCGTGGCGGACGTACAATGCCGGAAGCACGACGAAATAAAGGATGTTCAACGTGATGTTGAGCACGATGAACAGCATCTTCAACGCAAAAAACTTGATGGGACGGTGTTGGTAGCGCAGCCATGCGAAAGGAATAGATTGAAAGGCATCCAAGGCTACCGTGACCGCCATGACACCCACGTATTCCGGGTGTTCGGCATACCCCATGGCAGAAGCTATCGGATTAAGGAAAGAGAGTACGAGCAAGGCAAACAACAGAGACAGGCCACCTACCATGGTGAGTGTCGTGCTATAGACGGTTTGCGGGTTTTCCCCCTCTTTGTTGGCAAAACGGAACAGCGTGGTTTCCATGCCGAACGTGAGGATGACCATCAAAAGCGCCACGTAGGCATAAATGTTGGTCACGATGCCATAGCCTCCGCTTTCTACGGTCATCTTGGCCGTATAGAGCGGAACCAGCAAATAGTTCAGGAATCTTCCGATGATGCTGCTTAGTCCGTAGATGGCGGTGTCTTTGGCCACCGATTTCAATTCTGCCATATTTCGTCCGTTTTGTTTCTATTATGCCCCGAAAAAGAGATAAGCCACACCGATGGCGGACACTATACCTGCCAAATCGGCCAACAGGCCGCAAGCCACGGCATGCCGCGTGCGGGTGATGCCCACGCTGCCGAAGTAAACGGCCAATATATAAAAGGTGGTGTCTGTCGCGCCTTGGAAAATACAGCTCAACCGCCCCACGAAGGAGTCGGCGCCATAGGTTTCCATGGCATCCACCATCATGCCGCGCGCCCCGCTGCCGCTCAGCGGTTTCATCAGTGCGGTAGGCAAGGCACCGACAAAGCCTGCATCGCCGCCGCAGGCTTTGACGACAGCGGCGATGCCGTCTGTCAACAAGTCCATGGCACCCGAAGCACGGAATACCCCGATGCCCACTAAGATGGCGACTAAATAGGGAATGATGCGTACGGCTGTGGTAAAACCGTCTTTTGCTCCTTCGATAAAAGCGTCGTACACGTTAACGCGTTTTCTGACACCGGCAGCCATGAAAGCAATGATGATGCAGAACAGCAACACGTTGGCGATAGTCGTGCTCCACAAGTTCATTTCTTCTTTGTCCAACCGGCTGAAGCCATACACGATGCCGGCCACGGCCAGACAGGCCCCTCCCAATGCCAGTACGACCACCCTGTCTAGCAGGTTGATGCGTTGATAAAGGCAGGTGACGATGATACCCGTCAGCGTGGAGGCAAAGGTCGCCAACAGAATCGGGATGAACACGTCCGTGGGCTGTGCCGCTCCCATTTGGGTCCGGTAAACCATGATGCTGACAGGGATGATGGTCAGTCCCGAAGTGTTCAGCACGAGGAACATGATCATCGGGTTGCTAGCTGTGTCTTTTTTCGGGTTCAGTTCCTGAAGGCTTTCCATGGCTTTCAGTCCCAAGGGCGTGGCCGCATTGTCCAGTCCCAACATATTGGCAGAGATGTTCATGAAAATGTTTCCGATGACGGGATGGTTCTTGGGAATGTCCGGGAAGAGCTTGCAGAAGAGCGGGCTGAGGCCGCGTGCCAATATATTGACCACTCCGCCCCGTTCCCCTATTTTCATGATGCCCATCCAAAGCGAGAGCACGCCGGTCAGGCCGAGGGAAATCTCGAAAGCCGTCTTGGCGGAACTGAACGTGGAGTCCATGATGGCCGGAAACACGCCGGCATCGCCTGCGAATACCAACTTCCCTGCCGCGATGAGGAATGCGATGCCGAAGAATGCCACCCAGATGTAATTCAGAACCATAGAAATCTCTCGTTACATGATTGAAAGGCAAAGTTACATAAAAAATGGGACGCATGCCCGTTTTGTGCGGAAAAGATGCTATCTTTGCCGCACAATGGAAGAAGATTTCGACATACGCCGTTCCTCAAACTCGTCTGCCGAGCGCGAGTTCGAGAATGCCTTGCGTCCGCTCCAGTTCGGGGATTTCAGCGGACAGTTGAAGGTGGTGGAAAACCTGAAAGTTTTCGTCGAGGCTGCCAAGTACAGGGGCGAGCCCCTCGACCATACTTTGTTGCACGGTCCTCCGGGATTGGGGAAGACCACGTTGAGCAACATCATAGCCAACGAACTGGGCGTGGGTTTCAAGGTCACGTCCGGCCCTGTACTGGACAAGCCGGGCGATTTGGCCGGTATCCTGACTTCGCTGGAGCCGAACGACGTGCTCTTTATCGACGAAATCCATCGGCTTAGTCCCGTAGTGGAGGAATATCTTTATTCCGCCATGGAGGACTACCGGATAGACATCATGATAGACAAAGGCCCGTCGGCGCGCAGCATACAACTCGATTTGAATCCCTTCACGTTGGTGGGTGCCACTACGCGCAGCGGCCTGCTTACCGCTCCCCTCCGTGCCCGTTTCGGCATCAACCTGCATCTGGAGTATTATGACGCTGAGGTGCTTTCGCGCATCGTGGAACGTTCGGCGCACATTCTTTCCGTACCCATCGAGCACGATGCTGCCATGGAGATTGCCGGACGCAGCCGTGGAACCCCCCGTATCGCCAATGCGCTTTTGCGGCGTGTGCGCGATTTTGCCCAGGTGCGCGGCACGGGACGGGTGGACATGGCCATTGCACGTTATGCATTGGAAGCTCTGAATATCGACCGCTACGGACTGGACGAGATAGACAACAAGATTCTGCTTACCATTATTGATAAGTTCAAGGGCGGGCCGGTTGGCATTACGACCATCGCCACGGCCATCGGGGAAGATGCGGGGACGGTGGAAGAGGTGTATGAGCCTTTCCTGATTAAAGAAGGGTTCATCAAGCGCACGCCGCGCGGACGGGAGGTGACGGACATGGCTTACAAGCATTTGGGGCGCAGCCGTTTCACGACGGAGTTGCAAGGCAGTTTGTTTGACGATTAAAACATAGGAAAGAGATGGTTACTTACAATACGGACGGCGTGAAGATGCCCTCCATCAAGAAACGCGAAAACACGGCCTGGGTGAAAGCCGTGGCTGCGAGTTACGGCAAAAGGGTAGGCGAGATTGCCTATATCTTCGTGGACGACGAGAAGATTCTGGAGGTGAACCGCCAGTATCTCGGGCACGATTATTACACGGACATCATCACGTTTGATTATTGCGAAGGTGACGTGATTTCGGGCGACCTCTTCATCAGCCTCGACACGGTGCGGACCAACGCCGAGCAGGTGGGGGCAACCTACGAAGAGGAACTGCACCGTGTCATCATACACGGTATCCTGCACCTTTGCGGCATTAACGACAAGGGGCCGGGCGAACGTGAAATCATGGAGGCGGCCGAAGACAAGGCTTTGGCTTTGCGTTCTTCATTGGCCCAATGACGGGAGGAGGCAAATGTGGAAGACCTTGTTGTGCGTCGGAGCCGGTAGTTTCGTGGGCGGCATGGCCCGCTACGGGCTGACCCGGTGGGTCTCGGCGGGCAATTTTACTCATCTCCCGTTGGGAACGATGGTCGTCAATGTGGCGGGTTGCCTGTTCATCGGCTTGTTGTACGGTTGGTTTGAGCGGGCGGATGTCTTGTCCCCCGAGTGGCGTTTGTTCCTCACGGTGGGCTTTTGCGGAGGGTTTACCACCTTTTCCACGTTCGTACACGAGAACTACATCCTTATCCTTTCAGACAAGTTCTGGTCGTTTGCCGCATACGCGGTGTTGAGCTTTGCCTTGGGGCTGTTGGCCGTGTGGTTCGGCCATTTTCTGGTGCGTGTTTTCTGATTTTCCCTCTGGAGACACAAGATTGTCAATCTTAGACGTAAATCTTTTCCGGCGTTTCCCACGGAAAGGACTACTTTTACTCCGGTTAAACATGAAAGGGAAATGAAAAAGATTCTTTTTACGGTTGGGCTGTGGTGTCTGGCACTGTGCGTACAGGCTGACGGGCATATCAGCCGGTTGAGGGCGGAACTGCAAGACAGCCGCTCCGATTATGTATTCGTCGTGGCCCACAGGGGCGACTGGCGGCATGCGCCCGAGAACTCCGTGGCGGCCATCAAAGGGGCAGCAGACATGGGGGTGGACATGGTGGAGATTGACATCCAGCGGACGAAGGACGGCGGTTTCGTGCTGATGCACGACGGGAACATCGACCGTATGACGGATGGTAAAGGCAACGTGGCAGACTACACGGTGGAGGAACTGAAGCGTTTCCGCCTGCGCCGGGCGGACGGAAGTCTTTCGGACGAGACCATACCCACGCTGGAGGAAGCCCTGACGGCTTGCAAGGGGACGGTGCTGGTGAACATCGACAAGGGCGGAGATTACCTGTCCGAGATTGCACCGATTATCCGCAAGACGGGTACGGAAGACCATGTGGTGCTGAAGGGGCGCGGCACGGTAGAGGAGGTGGAACGGCAGCTTTCCGGCTACAAGGACATTCTTTATATGCCCGTGGTGGATCTCGATGGTGAGGGCGCGATACCCTACGTCGCTTCGTTCCTTTCCGCATTCCGCCCACAGGCCGTGGAGGTTATTTTCAAGACAGACCGTTTTGCCAAGTTGTCCTACTTGCCGGTGATAGCCGCATCGGATTGCCGTGTCTGGATCAATACGTTGTGGGCGAGCCTGTGCGGCGGCCATGAAGACGGGAAAGCCCTGTCCGACCCCGATGCCCACTGGGGCTGGGTGCTCGACCGTGGGGCCTCTGTCATACAGACCGACCGTCCGGAAGAGTTGATTGAATATTTGAAGAAGAAAGGGAGAAGGAACCTTTGAACCAGTCCGGTTCCCGCCGTGGAGCCTGAACGGTAAGATGGAAAAAGAGGTTGTCTGGAAGATTTTATCCGGACAGCCTCTTTAATATAATAGTTTTTTATTAACTTTGGCGAAAATAAAATGAGAATTTAACATGCAAGAGCGCCATTCCGACCGCGAACGTTATTTTGACGAGCAGGCCCGTACGACAGAGAAATATTATATTCCTTATATCCGTAAATGCTTCCCTGAACTTCCGCAAGAGGTGTTGGAAGTGGGTTGTGGCGAAGGGGGTAACCTGTTCTCGTTCGCGAAGTTGGGTTGTTCGGTGACAGGAGTGGACATTGCTGCCGGACGTGTTGCCGAGGCCCGTAAGTTTTTTGCCGAGAGAGGGGCGGAAGGTACTTTTGTCGCGTCCGACATTTTCAAATTGACGGAACTGGAGCATAAATTCTCCCTGATATTGGTGCACGATGTGATAGAGCATATCAACGACAAGGCCGGTTTCCTGAAAGGCCTGAAACGCTATCTTGCGCCGGGCGGCGTGGTGTTTATGGCCTTTCCGGCATGGCAAATGCCTTTCGGCGGCCACCAGCAAATAGCGCACAGCAAGGTGGTGTCTCATTTCCCGTTCCTTCATCTTCTGCCTTTTCCACTCTATAAGGGCGTGTTGGCCGCAGCCGGTGAAGACGGGCCGACCATCCGCGAACTGATGAACATCAAGCGCACACGTTGCCCCATAGAGAAGTTTCAGGCGGCATTGTATGCCACCGGCTATCGGGTCGTAGACCGGCAACTCTATTTCATCAATCCGCATTACGAGACGAAATTCGGCCTGAAGCCCCGTAAGCTCCATGGTGCGCTTTCCGTCCTGCCATACGTGCGTAATTTTTTCAGTACAAGTTGTTTCTATCTCGTGCAGCCCGAAAGAGGGTGAATGCCGTTTGTCAAAATGTCATTCCGGCCTGTGCGTGGCTCGCGTATTTGGCGTAGGGTCGGGGAGTGACTTGAAATATCGCAATCTCGGGCTTCGGCGGGCATGCACGAAGATAGCTGAAAAGGCGTTGGACTGTCATAAAAGAACGGCATGTCTGGAATTGCCTGTATGGTTCGGGACGGCCTGTCGGCGTCGGTGGGTTAGGCCTTACTTTTTGACAGTCTGTTTAGACAAGTCGGAGAGGTTCAAATAGAGGAAAAAATACGTTTTGTGGTGTTTGGAAAACGGATTGGGAGAGGTTTTTTCCCGTTTTTCGTCATTTCATTTTTTCAATCTGCTGAGAATGATTTTTTTCTTTCAGCCGAATGATTTTTTATTCTCATGAGAAAAAACGGCATATATGCGATATTTTTCCGCATATATGCCGTTTGAAGTGAATATTTATGCAGCCATGCGTTCCTATCCTGCCCGTTTCCGCTTTGGGAAGATTCCGTAAGAAGCTGTTTGGGCTGACTTTTTGCCATGTCGGTCACGGCGAACGGTGACAGAATGAAAACGGTTGCCTTGTCATTCTCCCATACGGAAGTCGCTCACGGCAGTCTGTTGCAGCGAGACTTCCTCGAAAAGGCTTGTACATTCGCCCTTCTGGGGGCATTGGCTGGCGATGCCTACCCATATCTTGCCGGGATAGTAGTTTTTATAGAGCCGCACCATCTGCCATTCTTTTTGGTCAAGGGAATAATAACTGGCTATTGTGCGCGTGTCCGACGAAATCTTCAGATAGACGGAAGGTACGGTGAGCCGTTCATGGTTGTTGTCGTCGGAAGTCCCCTGGGTGCGCACCGTGACGATACGGTGGTTTCCGCGCTCGTCCTGTTCAAAAGCGAACTTCTGCCACAACGTGTCGTTGGCATACACGAAAAGGTCGGCCGCGTTGTACGTCCCCTCCGTGGTGAATCCCGGCGTCACTTTGGCCGTGAGCGTGAAAGGTTGGCTGTTGTCCACTTCCGTGAGCAGGATAGGCAGGGTGGTGTTGCTCAACTGTCCGCCGTTGGGGTCGCAAAAGAAGTCGAGTTTCTCCGTACAACGGAATTCTATTGCACGTCCGTCTTTCACGGTGACGCAAGTGTCTGCCCCGTTGAGTGCACCCGTGAAAGTGATGCCATCCATGCGGACATCGCAGGAAGCTACTTTGGCGGAAACTGCCGTCGTGTCAGCCGTGACCTCTTCCACCATGTTTTTTTCCTGATTCTTTTGTTGGCAGCTTTGCGCAGCCAGTCCGGTAACGATAAGTGCCGGGAGGATAAATGCTTTTCTCATAAATGGTATGATTATATTGGGGTTGTTTTGAATGCCTTTTGAAGGTTTCCGGTTCAAAAATACGTCGTTTTTACTTTCCGGCAAAATGAAAACAGGATGTTTTTGGGGGAATTCTCCTGAAAAAACGAAAAAAGTCAAACGATAATAAAAATCGTTTGACTTTTTCTTTGTACCCAGACCCGGGATCGAACCGGGATGGGTTGCCCCACTGGTGTTTGAGACCAGCGCGTCTACCTATTCCGCCATCTGGGCGCATCTCTCTTGATTGCGAGTGCAAAGGTAGGCGTTTTTTTTATATTTGCAAAACTTTAGCCGGATTTTTTTCTTATTCCGGCATTATTTTATGAAAATCGTTTGATGGAAGCGGGTAGAGCGGCTTATGCCACTGACGATGTAGATGCCCGGATGGAGCGGGACTCGTAGGGTCTCGTCCTGAAGTAAGGTCTGGTAAATGCAGCCTCCTGAAGGGGCATAGATGCCGAGCCTGCAAGGGGTATCCGAAAGTTTGTCTGCCCGGAGTATGTTTCCCGGTTCGCAAGTGAGACGGAAAAGGGGCCGGGATGTATCATCGGGAAAGGAGATGCCCGGAACGGCATCCGGGTTTCCGCTGTCCGGTTGGCGCATAAAGAACCATTGGCGGTGGCAGGCAGTCGGAGCGGAACCGTATTCCCACAGACCGACTGTTGTGCCGGCCGTATGATGTTCGCCTTCCAAGTCGAAAGCCTTCGACCCGTCTTCTGTCATGATTTTATAAAAGAGCCGGTCGATGGGAGTGAGGGTAAAGCTTTGTCCGGCTTGGGGAGAAGTTTCATATCCTAACGCATAGTCCGGCGAGTGGTCGGTCAGGATATCACCGTTGCCGTTGGTAAAGGTATATCCGTTTCCGTCCGGTTGCAGTTTCCAAGTTTGTTCCGGAGTGTATGACAGAGGTTGTAAAGTCACCTTGCCGCCGGATGCCTGCAGGGCTTGGTCGGCTGCGTTACGGGGGCATATCCAGTAAGGAAGGCCGGGGCGTATGGCGTTGTCGGCATCCGCGCTTTCTTCCACGGGGATGACGAACGTGATGATGCTGTAGGCTGGGAGCTTGTAGGTCAGTATGCGGTCTTCGAGTGTGTAATCGGCCGTTGGGGACAAATCCTCGGTCTCCGAGCTACGGAGTGCCGTCAGCCCGTTGCTTATGGATTCGTAAAAACTTAAATCGGCACGATGCACGACGGGTAAGGCGTTCGGATTGATGGCCACTATGATGAGGCTGTCGCCTTCCGGGTTGCGGGCTGCCAGTGTCTGTCCGTTCAACGACGTGAGGAATGTGTAGCCCGGACGGATGAATTTACTGAAGTGTTGGCGGATGGAATAGTTCTTCACCTTGTGGTAGGTCTGTTTCGTGAAGTCGCCTTGCACCAGGCACCATTGGTCGTTGCCCTCCTCCACGTATTGCCAGTCCACCCACGCCACAGGCATAATGTAACGTATGTCGTCCATCAGTTTCTGTGCCAGGTTCAGGTTTCCGGCAATACCGCTTCCGCCGCTGCCTACTTCGCTCATCCATAGACGGATGCCCTGTTCCTTGCAGAGGGCACTGATTTGGCTGCGTGCCTGCGTGGTGGCCGAGTAGGTGTGCGTGTTCCATTGTCCGACGAGGGGCAGCACTCCGGCGGCCTGATAACCTTCAAAGTCCCTGACCGACTGTGCGGCATCGGTTTCTTCCGAGGCCGAGATGACGGTGTTCAGGCCGGAGGCTTTCAGGATGGGGTGCAACACTTTGAGGAAAGCCACTTGCGAGGCAATGTCGAAATGGCATCCTTCTTGTCCTCCGTTGGCTCCCCAATAACTCGTCATCGGTTCGTTGAAAGGCGAAAGCGTACGGAACTCTATGCCGTATTCCTCTTTATAATGTCGGCACACGTCTACCAGATAATGGGCGAATGCTTCATAGTATTCCGGTTTCAGGTTGTCGGCAGACGCATCAGTATTACCCGCACAACATCCGCTGTAAGTCATGTAGTAGGGACAGGAATTGCTGAAGGCCTCGAATATGGCATCCGGACGCTTCTCTTTGATTTTCAGCATGATTTTACGTTGTGTGGCATCACGGTTCCAAATGTATTCACCGTCCGGGCTGTCTTTGAAGCCTTCCATTTCCGCACGCAGGCCTTTTCCGCTTCCCATGTGGTGCGGCGTGCAGTTCCGGTTTTGCGGGTCGTCTCCCCCACCGATGTTGTAGCGGAAAATACGGTAGTCCAGTCCGTCCGGGCTGACCAGCCAATCCACAAGTTCGTCTATCTTCTCGTCGCTCCACTTCCCGCACATGTTAGCCCACCAGCAGAGCGAGATGCCCCATCCCTCGAACTGTTGGCGGGTAACGGCCGGGTTGATGACGTAGACTGAGGTGTCGGCAGGCGGAGCCTGATGCACGTCGGTCGTAAGGTACCACAGGTGCCGGGTGTCCGTCCCGTCTTTGTCCGAATACACGGCTGACGACGCTGTCGTCCCGTCCGTTCCTAAATATTTGTTGTTGTATTTGCAGCGCAGCTTGATGAAGAACTTTCCGGAGTTCTCTATGGCATACAAGGCTTTTGCCGATGAGGGGTCGGTTGTGAAGGACGTGTTCCATTGTCCGCTCAGTGACAGATAACCTTGTCCGTCGTCCGATTGCAAGGCATAATATCCGTTGCCGTCGGGGATGAATGTAAGTTTTTGGGGCGACGGGGCATCTGCGGCTTCCAATACCGCTCCTCCTTGGGCATCTTTGGCCACATGGTTTCCACTGGAGTGCATGAGGAAAAATGCCGTGGGACTGTTGATGGTTTGTGCCAAAAGCAGGGCCGGCAACCACAGAAATATCCAACCGGCCAGATAAGTGTAAAGTCTGTTCTTCATCTGTTTTGAATTTGAAATCAGGTTGATGGGGTAAAAGTACGACGATTCTGCAAGAATAACAAGCAAATGGGGGATAAAAGTTTATAGCTGAAAGTATTTATGGCTTCTTACCGGAAGATTATGAGGAAAAAGTTGGCTTTGAAGACGTTTTTTATTAGTTTTGCGAAGACTACTTATTTATTATTTATCAAAAGAAGAAGCGTATGAATACATTGAAGAATTTTGCTTTCGGTGTGTGCTTGTGCGGCACATTCGGGTTAGGCCTGGCCCTGTTGGGGGCTTGTACATCTTCGGGTGGAAAGACGGAGACGGTTATGTCCGATAGTGTGGATACAGAGCAAGGAAATGCGGTGGTCGAGGCCATAATGTCCCGGCGCAGTATCCGTAAGTACAAAGACCAACCGGTGGAACGCGAGAAGTTGGAGACCATTGTGAATTGCGGTATCAATGCGCCTAGCGGGATGAACCGTCAGCCTTGGCAGGTGCGTGTGGTGGACAATGCCGATTATATCGATGGAATCACAGAGGTTTTCAAAAAAGCCAATCCGAAGGCGGCCGAAGAACCCGGTTTTAAGAATATGTTCCGGAATGCTCCCGCCGTGATATTCATCGCATCCCCGAAGGACGGAAGCGGCCAGTTGGACTGCGGGCTTTTAGGTGAAAACATGGTGTTGGCAGCACAGTCTTTAGGACTCGGAACTTGTTGCCTTGGCGGTCCGATTGCTTTCATGACAGGCAATCAGGAGGCCGCTTCTTATCTGGAACGTTTGCAACTCCCGGAAGATTATGTTCTGCTGTATGCCATTGCTGTGGGTTATCCAGACGAGTCTCCCGCTGCCAAACCGAGAGATGCGGAGAAGGTTAAGTTTGTGGAATAAACTGTGTATTTAAGTGATTTTAAAATTCCTTTTTCGAGTTTGTTCGTGAAAAGGGTTAACTTAGCGACAGTTTACACTAGCCTTTGAATTATGGAAGCAAAAGACCAGAATTATTGTGTGATATTGGCCGGCGGCATCGGCAGTCGTTTGTGGCCTGTAAGTCGTAAAGAGTTGCCCAAACAGTTTCTCGACTGGTTCGGAACGGGGCGTACTTTATTGCAACAGACCTACGACCGTTTTCGCAAGATTATCGATACCAAGCATATTTTTATCGTGACCAACGAGCATTATGCGGATTTGGTAAGGGAACAGTTGCCGGATGTGGCACAAGACAGAATATTGAAAGAACCTATCCGGCGGAACACCTTGCCGAGCGTGGCGTGGGCTACGACGTGTATCAGTCACCTTTGTCCGCACGCCAATGTGATAGTCTCTCCCGCCGACCAGTTGATTCTGGAGGAGAAAAACTTCGATGATGACGTGCTGAAAGGATTGGACTTCGTGGGGCATTCGGATTGTCTGCTGACCATGGGAGTAAAGCCGACCCGTCCCGATACCGGGTACGGGTATATCCAAGCCCATGAGAATATGGAGGAAGGGGCGTTTGCCCGTGTGAAGTCCTTTACGGAGAAGCCCGCGTTGGATTTTGCCCGTGTATTCATGGAAAGCGGGGAGTTTTACTGGAATACAGGGTTATATCTGTACAACGTCCGTACCATGATGAAGGCGATTCATGATTTGGTGCCAGACTATCGGGACAGCCTGACGGAGGCCATCGATGCCATTGACGAAGATGATTTCTGTCGCGTGCCGGCCCATTTCGATACCTTGCCGAACCTTTCATTGGATTATAGTATTTTGGAAAAGAGCGAGAATGTCTATGTACAGGTGTGCGACTTCGGATGGGCGGATTTGGGCTCATGGTGCTCCCTGCACAATGATACGCAGCACGACCGGCAGGACAACGTGTTGCTTAATACCGAAGCCTTGCTGTACAACAGTGAAGGGAATGTCATTTGTTTGCCTAAGGGAAGGATAGCCGTTATTGATGGATTGAAGGGCTTTGTCGTGGCAGAAAAAGGCGATGTGCTGATGATTTGCCCCAAGGATGACAGTGCGGCATTAAGGCGTATGATGACAGATGCCCAGATGAAGTTGGGAGAAGAGTTTATTTAGCTTTCTTATTATATATAAGGTATAATAAAAGCGCGGTTTCTCACGAAGCCGCGCCTTTATTTTGTCGTGTGTTTTGTGTTATCGAATACCTGCCATGTAGTTATCCGAGATAGCTTTGGCAATGGCCTTGAACTCCTCATCCGTGAACGTCAGTTTAGGGTTACTGAAAAGCATGTCCTTTTCGTTCTGCATGGGAATCAAGTGGATGTGCGCATGGGGTACTTCCAGTCCCAAAACGGCTTGTCCTACTTTGATGCAAGGAAAAGCCTTTTTGATGGCCTCTGCTACGTGCTTGGCAAAGACTTGCATCGCACCGATTTCTTCGTCTGACAAGTCGAAGATGTAATCCACTTCGCGTTTGGGAATGACCAACGTATGGCCCTTCACCAAAGGATTGATGTCGAGGAAAGCATAGAAACGGTCGTTCTCTGCGCATTTATAGCTCGGAATCTCTCCGGCTACGATTTTACTGAATATGGTAGCCATGGCGGTTATTCAAATGAAATGTTCGTGATTTCCAGTTGTACGGTGCCGTGCGGGATTTTGATTTCTGCCACGTCGCCTACTTTCTTGCCTAACAAGCCTTGCGCGATGGGGGTCTGCACAGAGATTTTGCCTTCTTTCAGGTTGGCTTCCGTTTCAGACACGATGGTGTATGTCATCTTCATGTTGTTCTTCACATTGCGCATTTCTACCTTGGACAGGATTTGTACTGTGTCGGCTTTCAGTTTCGAGGTGTCGATGATTTTGGCATCCCCGATGACTGCTTTCAGCTGGTTGATTTTCATTTCCAACATAGCCTGATGCTCTTTGGCGGCATCGTATTCCGAGTTTTCACTCAGGTCACCCTTGTCGCGTGCCTCTGCGATGGCTGCCGAAGCTGCCGGACGTTCGATGGTTTCCATTTCTTTGAGTTGGGCCACCAGTTTGTCGTAGCCCTCTTGTGACATATAAGCCATAATTATTCCTCCTTAATTATTATTATGCGTTTTTACTTGAAAAGATAAAAACAAAAGAATTCCGGCCTTAATCAGCCGGAACCCTTTTGCCTTTTCCTTTAATGATTCGATGCAAAGTTAAGCTTTAAAATCTGAATCACAAAGATTTTTGCATTTTTTTCTATTTTGCCGGGAATGGGGATGGGGAAAAAAGTATTAAAAACAGGTTATGAATGATTTTTGGCTCTTTTTTGCACGATTCTGCTCCTTGCTTTCCTTGCTATACCCTTATCTTTGTGGTACAGAACCAAGAATACATTAATCAGTGCAAATGGCTAAGAAAATTAGCATTATGATGTATTGTCGGATGAGAAGTGGAATTGCCGGTAAATGAAAACCACCGAAGAAATTCAATATGGTGGAAAGAAAACATATTAACCATAAAACAATTCATTATTAGAAAATATGAATATGAAAATTTATGCAGTTTTAGTATTAGTCTGTTTGATGACGAAACTTAACGCCAGAAGTCATGACAAAGTCGTGTTATTGGAGAATCCGGTTCCCGTTTCTTCTGTGAAGAATATAACAGGTTTCTATGGAGGACGCATGAAGTTGAACCGTGATATTTATCTGAAGAATTTTCCTATAAACAGATATGTGGATTTTATCGTGGAACGACAGCATATCCAGTGGGACTGGACAAAAGCCGAACAACATGGCAAATGGATTGAATCCGCCTATTTGTCGGCTATTCAGGGTGGTGATGATGAACTGTTATCGAAGGCTCATGCTGTATTGAAACGTATTATTGACTCACAGGAAGATAATGGTTATTTGGGAGCTACGGCCCGGAGTTATCGTTCTGGCAAAAGACCTGTCAGGGGTATGGATGCCTATGAATTATACTTTGTTTTTCATGCCTTTATGACAGTATACGAACAGACTGGAGATGAAGAGGCACTGGTCGCTGTTGAAAAGTTGGCAGATTATTTTTTGAAATATTTTGGTCCCGATAAGTTGGAATTTTGGCCTTCGGATTTGTGGGCACCGGAGAATAAGCGCAAACGGGTGGATGCCTTGTCTGATTTTGCAGGGCATGGAGTACATTATTCATGGGAAGGAACATTGCTTTGTGACCCTGTCGCACGGTTATATGAACTGACCGGAAAGAAGAAATATTTGGATTGGAGCAAATGGGTCGTTGGCAACATTGACAAATGGAGCGGTTGGGATGCTTTTTCCCGATTGGATTCTGTGGCAGACGGCACATTGGGGGTTGACGAACTTCAGCCTTACGTGCATTCACATACGTTCCAAATGAATTTTATGGGTTTTCTTCGCCTATATCGTATTACAGGCGACAAGTCTTTGTTCCGTAAAGTAGAGGGAGCGTGGGAGGATATCCACAAGCGCCAAATGTATATTACCGGTGGAGTCAGCGTGGCTGAACATTATGAACACGGCTATGTAAAACCGGTATCGGGGAATGTGGTTGAGACTTGTGCCACAATGTCATGGATGCAACTTACGCAGATGTTATTGGAACTGACCGGGGAGTCTAAATATGCGGATGCAATGGAACGTTTGATGATGAATCATGTATTTGCCGCTCAAGATTGCGAGACTGGTACTTGCCGTTACCATACAGCCCCGAACGGAACGAAGCCCGCTAGTTATTTTCACGGTCCTGACTGCTGTACGGCAAGCGGGCACCGTATCATTTCCATGTTGCCCACTTTTATGTATGCGGAAAGAGGTAAGGAGTTTTTTGTGAACCAGTATCTGCCGTCCCATTATATAGGAAAGGATTTCGCTTTTCAGATTTCCGGTAATTATCCGGAGGCGGAGAATATGGAGTTGACCGTCCTTTCAGAGAAGGCTGTTGACAGGGTGTTGAATCTGCGTATTCCCAGTTGGTGTAAGGCTCCTCGGGTATCTGTAAATGGGAAAAATGTGATAGGCGTGGAACCGGGGACTTATTTAAAAATATCCCGTAAATGGTCTAAAGGGGACAAGGTTAGTATTGTCTTTCCTATGGAGGAAAGGTGGGTGATGCGTGAACACCATAGCAAATACACTACTTATACACTTCCCAGGGGAGAGATTATGTATAAAGAAGAACCGACGGACAGAATTCCATACGCTTTTCTACGTGGTCCTATGGTTTATTGCTTGGATATGGTGTGGAACAAACAACTTTGTAACGATGATGTGGACTTGGCAAAGGATATACGATTGAATGTAAGCGTTAAGCCATCTGTGGTGGATAAGCCTTATGCCAATATGGTAGGACCTGTTTATCGTACGAAAGCATTGTATAAAGGAAGTGAAGTGGAAGTCTTGCTCACACCGTTTGTTGACATCGGGCAATGGTTCCGTCCGTCCGGACAGAAACCGGAAAAGAATGCAGAGATGTTTACTTACGGTATTTGGTTGTATAAGGAATAGGTGTTTAGTCTCTTATAAAAAGCATGTGGGGTGTAAGAAACAGACTATGTTATCATTTTAATCTTAAAAAATATTACCCATGAACAGAATGAAATTATGTTTGCTGGCTGCATTAACCTTTGGCCATGGTATGGCCGAGGCTGCATTTCGGGATAATCCTACCGAAATGACGACTTCTATTGTAAACCCGAGTTTTGAAGACGGGGCGACGGGTTGGGCAAATGCCGGCTTTTGGACACAGACGAATGATTCACCGACAGGAGAAGGATGGACGAAGGATGGCAAGATTTATATGGAACGGTGGGTTGCTGATTCCCAAACGTTGCCTGATGCAGATTTGCACCAAGTCGTTTCGGAACTTCCGGTCGGTGTGTTTAAGGTGGTTGTCGATGCGCATGCCGTGAATCAAAAGGGGGAACCGGAAGTTTGTCAAGGAGCTTTCCTGTATGTCGGACGGCATGAAACGTCTGTCCATAAGGGTGGTGAATACCAACTTCGTGCCGTAGCCGTGAATGGCACATTGGAAATCGGGTTCAGGCTGAAAGGTACGGATGCCAATTGGGCAGCGGTCGACCATTTCCGTTTGTTGTATGAAGGACACGATGTGGAGGCTTATAAAGAGGAACTGGACATCCTGTTGGCTGTGGCAGAGGAAGGCGCGGCACAGGAAAACTGCCATAACCTGACGAGTCTTCGCAAGGCGATTGAAACAGCAAAGGAAACAGGGGATTCGGTGGATGAGTTAGTAGCCGCACTGCAAGGATTGGATGCAGCTATCAATGAATACGACCGGTTGGCTGTGCAGTATGGGGCTTTTGAACGGGCGTTGCTCAATGCGAAGAAACTGTATGACGGCAGCGATTATGCCGGAAAATCATTGTTTGGAAAAGTGATAGAGGAACTTGAACCTTTGGCTGACAATCCGGAAGGGCAAGATTTGATGGAGGCGGTTTCCAAATTGGAGAAAGCCACACAGGACTATCTGGACACCCGTCCGTCCAATTGGATGACTATCCGTAACGGGGCTTTATGGGTGGACGACCGAGGTGAGCCGGTACAGGCTCACGGAGCAGGTTTCTTGCAAGTCGGCGACACGTGGTACATGATAGGCGAAGACCGTAATAATACATGGAATCCAGATGTGAACATGTATTCAACCAAAGACTTCGTGCATTGGAAGTTTGAGCGTAAGATCATTAAGAACGGTGTGACGCACCCGTCTTTGGGGAATGGCCGTTTCATCGAGCGTCCCAAACTTATGTATTGCCGTAAGACGGGAAAGTATGTCGTGTGGTGCCATTGGGAACAAGGGAACTACGGGGCTTCCGAAGCTGCTGTTTTCTATTGCGACTCCGTGAACGGGGATTATAAGTTCCATTGGGCAGGACGTCCGTTGGGGGTCAAGTCGCGGGATTGCAATGTCTTTGTGGATAATGACGGTACGGCCTATTTCATATCCACCATCGAGGAGAACCAGCATTTGGGGCTTTTTAGGCTGTCGGACGATTATTTAAGTGCGGTGGAATACACGGAACTGTTTAAGTGGCAGTCGCGCGAAGCACCGGCCATCGTGCGCCATGGCGATACCTATTTCATGATGTTTTCGGCTTGTTCCGGTTGGGATCCGAACCAAGCGACTTTTTCTTATTCCAAATCGCTTACTTCCGGATGGTCTTCGCGTGCAAATATCGGTAACTCTGTCGCGTATGACACCCAGGCGGCTTCTGTCCTGACGGTTACCGGTTCCAAAGGCACGTCGTATATGTATGTCGGCGACCGTTGGCAAGACCCAGGATTGGCTGAATCCAAGACCATCATGTTCCCTATATCTTTTAATGGAAATTCCATCGTATTCGATTATAAGCCCCAGTTTGATTTGGATTTGTCCACGGGGCAATGCCGGGATGTCGCGCAGTCATGCTACGTCCCGAAAGGCAAATGGAAAGTGAGGGCATTCAGCAGCCAGGAGACCGGCTCGGAGAACGGAGCGGCAGCCAATGCCATCGACGGGAACCTACAGACGAAATGGCACACCCGGTATAGCGGAGGCGTGGCATCGGCTCCCCACCACATCGAGGTTGACATGGGAGAAGAACATGAGATTGCCGGTTTCCTTTGTGCTCCGCGCATGGACAATTCTTCCAATGGCTTGGTTCGTGACTATATGTTCTTGGTAAGTACCGACGGAGAACAATGGGAGGCTGTCTCCGGAGGCACGTGGTTGCCTTATTATGCCGGGGTTTATTTTGAGCCTGTCAAGGCTCGTTATTTCCGGCTGGTGGCATTGGCGGGGCAGTATGCCAGCATCTCTGAAATCGATATATTGCAAGAGGCACCGGATTCTTTTGCACCTGCATCGGTGAATGGATCATGGCGTTTGGGAGAAAGCTCTCCTTTTTATAATACAAATCCGACGGTACGTAAAAGGAGTACCGTGACCCTTACGGCCAAGACCGGGAGTTCTGGTGGAAGTTGGGCTTTCTATGGTCCGGACGGGGAAATGGGACATACAAACGAATACCGGATTGATAAAGTGTCGGATGAGAACGTGGGCGTTTATACTTTTATATATAGCGACCAGTATTGCCAAAGTGCCAAAGTGGATTTCCAATTATCTATCCGTGGGACGGATGTGGAAAGTGTCGAATCAGGCTTGGCGGTGGTGGATACGAAGTATTACACGTTACAAGGCATGGAAGTGTCCGAGCCTTTAGGGAAAGGCATATATGTCGTGAAAACCTGTTATGGCGACGGGATCGTGAAAGTGGAAAAGAAATTGTTGGACTAAAGGTTGGAAAGCGATGAAAATCAGTAGCGTGCTTGCAGGCATGGCCATTCTGGTGGCGGCTTCCGGTAACGGAAGGGCCGAGGTTTTGCCTTACATACCTTTAAAGGGAGATTTTGGCGGGGCAAATGTGACGGATGTTGAGGGTTTCATTCCGAATATCGGTGATTATACGTTGCAAATGTCTGTTCCGGCCGGATGTCCGGTAGGAATTGCTTTTGGCAATGTGGAACATACGATGGAAGACGGCGGTATGTTGCGTGTAGCCTGCCACGACGGCACAGCCTATGTGTTTGAGAATGGGTTGTACAAGAAGAAAGTGGCGGTAAAGCCACAATACACCCTTTCGGAAACCAACGTCATACGTAATGGCAGTTTCGAGGAAGTGGAAACGGACTTTTCGGGCGGTCGTTGGCAACCGGACGTGTGGGAAACATGGGACGGAGGCAAGCCAACCTGGGGAGGAGAAACCGGCAAGACGAACGTGAGGGAAAACCCGTCCTACCGGAGTGACGGTTTGAAGTCTTTGGTCATGCATAGCGAAAGCCGTTACCTGATGCAGCAGTTGGAACCGGAGGCGTTGAAACCGAACACGGCCTATTTGTTGACTTACGATTACTGGACTTCCGAAGGATATGGCAATGGCAATGCGGCCTACCGTATATTGTTAGGTACCGACCGTTGCAAGGGCGATATTGCGGATTTGCAAGGGCATGTCACACCGGCAGCCGGTATGGGCAAGGGCAGCTATGCTTTGCTCATACAGACCCCGGAGGTATTGCCGGAAAATATATGGTTCTCTTTGTATCGGGCTGAGTCGAAAGTCGATTGGATTGACGATATTGAACTGGTGGAAGTGGACACGGAAACGAAAGGCATTGAAGGACAAGTCAGCAACGTGGTTTATTTGGGGGGATATGCCTTTGCGCCAGACAATCTTGTATTGAGTGACGGCCATAGCATGGAGATGACGGATTATTTGGTGAATGCCGGTTTCTCGGACGGGACATTTGCGGGCAACGCCCCTGTGGGCTGGACGCTTTCCTTTTCCGCACAGTCTAAAATCAGTACGGGGGAGAAAGGCGGGGGGATTATTCCCGGCGGACAAAACCATTGGCAATTGTGGACCGGCAGCGGTGGAATGGACGGAAAGGCCAGTCAGGCCGTAAGCGGTCTTCCAAACGGGAAATACAGTGTAAAGGCCGCAGTGTCTTCATCCTTTAATGGCAAAGTGCAACTTTTTGCGAACGAGGGCAGGACTTCCGTCCTGTCTGGCAATCCTAAAATATATGAAACTTCGGGAATCGTGTTCAACGGTACGCTTGAATTGGGATTGGAAGTGGATGCAAGCGGAAGCCCGACAATAGACATGGATAATTTCGAGCTGACCTATTGCGGAAACGACCGGGAAGGATATATGAAGATAATGAAAGGCATGCTCGAGGAAGCGAAAGCCGATACGCTCGTCATGGTTTCCGGTGCGGATGACTTGCCCGGTTTTAATAATCTTGGCGCATATCGCCGGGCTATCGATGCGGCCGAGTCGCTTGAAGAAGACGCTTCTGCCGGGAGGTTAATCGAAGTTGTCGGCTTGTTGGACGCTGCGATGAAGGAATATGATGGCATTGTGGCCGAATATAAGGTCTTAAAGGATGCTTTCAATCGTTTGGAACAAATTGTGGAAACATCGGATTATGCCGTCAAAGACCGTTTCTTGCAGACGTTGGCGGAAGCACATGCTTTATATGAAAGCAAGGAAGACCGGCGGGAGGAAATAGCTCCCATGTTGGATCGGATAACGGCAGACCAGAAGGAATTGGTGGCTCATGCCGATTTGAAAGCCGCGATAAAGAAAGCCCAAGCCATGTTGGACAAATCAGACTATCCGGGCAGGCAGGACTTTGCGGATGCCATAGCCGGGGCACAGGCTGCCTACGATTCGCCGGTAGGGAAAGACATGTCGGTCGTGATGAAGGAACTCCGCATGGCACAGGCACGGTATTATGATTCCCAGTACACCCGTCCGGCGATGGCACAGACGGTAAGTGAGGTGGACTATGGCTTGGGGAATGGAGTGGAGAAATATGTGCTCCGTGTGGACGGGCGTCCTTTCTACATGACCAATGTGCAGGTCCGTTTGGACAAGCTTTACGGTTATGAAGGGTGGAACGACAGTGAGCTTGAAGCCGTGATGGAACAGGCGGCATCGGATGGCTTCAATACGGTGTCCATTCCGGTTTTCTGGCGGGAGGTGGAACCAGAGAGGGACCTTTTCGACTGGCGGATTTTGGACAAGTATATGGGGTGGTGCAAGAAATATGGCATGAAGATGGAGCTTCTGTGGTTCAGCTGGAGCAGTGGCGGCCGTGTGCAATACCTTTGGAACTGCAATGGACGGAAGGAACTGCGTACGCCGGATTATGTATGTTCCATCGATGGCACATCCGAGTTTAATATGCTCCAAAAGACTTTTGAATATTCGTTGGATTGGCGCGACACGGACCTGCGCGACCGTGAACGTTACGTGCTGTCCCAAGTGATGGAGCATGTGGCCCTTTGGGATGCCAACAATGGAGCACCCCATGTCGTGGTGGGAGTACAGTTAGGCAACGAGGCCCGCGGGCATGGCGGCAATCCGGCCACGCCGGATGAAATCATCAATTATTACCATCATGTGGGGGCTGCCGTGAAGGAATCCAAGTACAAAGTCTGGACACGTTTGAATTGTGTGAGTTATGAAACCAGTGGCAGGACTTCGGCCAACGAAAGAAAACGCAATAGCGGAGGGACGAACATAGACTTTGTAGGTATTGACATTTATGGTACGAATGCCTCAAAGGTAAAAGGAAACATGGACGGGCAGTTGGGGACGAACGGGAAGAATTTCCGTATGATTATGGAGATAGATGCCAAGGATGCCAACTCGCCTGTTTACCAGATGGCGGCCTTGGCCGGTGACAAGTCGTTCGATTACTATAATTATTGTGTGGTGGACGGTAATGCCCTTTATGGGGCGGATGGCCATAAACTGGTAGAACGCGGGCACATCGGAGAAGTGCGCCAAAGGAACAAAATGCTGAACTTGGCCAACCAGGACATTGCCGTCAAATCGCACGGGAAAGGTTTGTACGTCTATAATTATGCAGGAAACTCAGTGTCTGCGGAAACCGGTCTTGAAGGCATTTCTTTCCTTCCGTCTTCATCGCGGGTCCAGGCTGTGGCTGTGCGGCATAGTGCCCGTGAGATATTGCTCCTTTCCACGGCCCGGGGGACTTTTGTGTTGCCGGCCACCATGAAAGTTACGGATGTTTCTTTCGGCTATATGGATGAAGAAGGACGGTGGGTACGCGAAACCGACGGGGAAGTCGTAAACAGGAAAGTCACGTTGGACGGAACGGCTTGCGTGCGTTTGGAGATAGGTGAAGAAGGCACGGGGGAGGAATCATACGTGGTGAACCCCGAGTTCAACAACAGTTACATGGTGGACGGGGCACCTTATGGTTGGACGAATACGACCCATGCGTCGACCTCTAAGATCAGTGTGGAAGCCAAAGGCGACGGGACTGTGATAAAAGGTAACGAGAATCATTGGCAGTTGTGGCACGGTGGTGGCCTTGACGGCAAGATAATGCAGGTGGTCACGGGTTTGCCTGAGGGGCGCTACCGCTTGTCTGCCGGTCTGGTATGTTCCTTTGGTGGCGGAAGCATCCGGCTTTTTGCCGGGGATGCGGAGGCGCCCGTGCGTAACGGGGCTTCTGCCTTTTATGAAGTGGAAGCTGAGGTGAATGGAGACGGTAGCCTGCCCATAGGGTTGGACATCAAGACAGACGGAGGACAGACCACCATTGAGTTTGACCATGTGAAACTTGTTCCGGTGGGTTCGGGGATTTTCGGCTTGACGGATTCCGGCGCGGCCCCGCAGGACTTTAAGGTGTACACCCTTCAAGGCATCCGTGTGAAATCGGGGAACGGCATGCCGGAAGAAGCCGTTGAAGGGTTGCCGCGAGGTGTCTATATAGTGAAAGGCAAAGCAAGTAATACTAAAATAATGTTTCGTGAATAGGTAATTAGTTTTGTTGAGTGCCAACGTGCTTCTTTCTTTCATGCCGTGGAGCGTTTGAATAGCGTATGGCATCGGGAAACAATGCACGTTGGCTTTTTATAATACATGACAACATATATGGATTTCAGGTTGGGGCATTTGCATGCAATTATGGGAGGTTATAGATGTAAGCTTATTTTTTCATTGGCGTTGGCGATGTGTACGGTTACGGTCTTGCCGCAGAACCCGGCAAGTGTTTTCATCACGGCCGGGCAGTCCAATGCAGAGGGGAGGGCGACAGTGGAAGACCTTCCCGTATACCTTAAGGATTTCTCTTACGGCCATCTCCGTTACGCTTTTGTACGTTCCGCGCAGACGGGCAAGTTCGGTGATTTCAGGTTTGGGGATACTTTCGCCTTTTGCGATGTGACGAACTATTTCATAGACCGGGCCATGGATGCCGATTTCTATGCCATCAAATGTACCTACGGGGGGACATCCATTGCTCCCGGCGCGACTGAGCTTGGCAAACCTGTATGGTATGCCGGTAGGGAATGGCTCAGGAAGAACAAGGCCCACAGTGATGCCCATGGGGGAATGTCGTTGGCTCTTTCGCTTACCGAAGGTTTTGCCAAGTGTGCAGGGACGACCCTGTCGAAATTGCCTGGCGGTTATGATGTGAAGGCCATCATGTGGCATCAGGGGGAGAGCGACCGTACTAAGGCCGGGGATTATTATCGGAATTTCAAGGAAATGATAACGTTCATGCGCGAACGGATATATGCCGTGACCGGTAAGGAAAAGGATAAGACATTGCCGTTCATATTCGGGACTGTACCCCATGCTTCCCGCCAATATGACCCGCTTGTGGAGGCGGCCCAACTTCAGGTGGCCCGGGAGTTGCCCAATGTCCATGTCATTGACTTGAGCGATGCCGGGCTACAGGCCGACGGGTTGCACTTCGACGGGGCATGGACGGAATATGTCGGTAAGCTCATGTTTGATAAGCTAGTCGGGTTAGGGCTTGTAGATGCTCCTCCGGCAGGTGCGTCCCGTCCGCCGGTTGCCAATGGGGTGGACAGTCTTTTGACATGGCACTATCCCCAAATCCCAAATGGCAAGGCGGTTGTAATATGTCCCGGGGGTGGATATGGGCATCATGCCATGGGGCATGAAGGGAACGAAGTGGCCGAATGGCTTGCCGGAAAAGGTTACTTGTGTGTTGTCCTCAAATACCGTTTGCCCGGCGGGCAAAGCAACATTCCCCTTGACGATGCCCGGGATGCCATACGCCTGTTACGCGGCAAGTCCGATGAGTTGTGCATAAGTCCCGACCGTATCGGTATCATGGGATTTTCTGCCGGGGGGCATTTGGCCGCAAGCGTGGCCACGTTGGGCGACAGCTTGGGCAGGCCGGATTTTCAAATCCTGATGTATCCGGTCATATCGATGTCGCCGGAAATAACGCATTGGGGCACACGCAACCATTTGATAGGCATGGATGCCCCGTCTTTATTGGCAGAACGCTATTCGCTTGAAAGGCAAGTGGACGGGAAGACGCCTCCCGCCATCATCATACTTTCGGCAGATGACCCTGCCGTCAGTTCCGAGAACAGTTTGCGCTATTTCAATGCCCTTAGGGAAAATCATGTCCCCGTGTCCATGTTCATATACCCCGATGGCGGCCATGGATGGGGGATGAAGGACTCTTTTGCTTATAAGGGCCGGTGGATGTACGAACTGGAAAATTGGCTTGAGGGTTTAGACGTGAATAAATGATATGGCATAGCGGGCCGGAGTATGGATGTATGGTAAATCAATTAAGGATATGAAGAAGTTTATAGTGAGTTTTTGTGGACTGTTGTGTTGTGTGTGGCCCGGCCGGTTGTCGGCGCGTGGCATGGCTTTCGTCTTGCAGGCCGGGAGGGCTGCCGGTGTGGAACTGTCCCCGTCCGAGAAGCCCGTGGTGCATACGGCGTTGTCGATTTTGCAGCGCGACGTACGGGCGGTCTTGGGCGATTCCCTGCGGATTTTGCCGGCAGGGGGAGACATCGTGGCCGGTACGGTCGGCGAGGGTGGTCTTGTCGAGAAAACGGGGGCTGACCTCGATGCCTTGGAGGGGAGGAAACAGGCTTTCCTTTTGTCGGTACTCCCCGACGGGCGGCTGCTTGTGGCCGGAAGCGACAGCCACGGCACGGCATACGGCCTGATGGAAGTGTCGCGGCTATTGGGTGTCTCACCGTGGGAATGGTGGGCGGATGCCACTCCCGAGACTCGTACGCACTTTGAATTGCCTGCGGGCTACCGTGATTTGCAATTCCCTTCCGTGGAATATCGGGGCATCTTCATCAATGACGAGGATTGGGGACTGATGCCGTGGAGCAGCACCTGTTACGAACCTTGGCATAAGAAAGGGCGCATCGGGCCGCGCACGAACGAGCGCATTTTTGAGTTGCTCCTGCGCTTGCGGGCCAACCTCTATTGGCCTGCCATGCACGAATGCACCGAGCCATTCTTCCTGACGGACGGGAACCGTGAGGTGGCCCGGCGGTTCGGAATTTATATCGGTGGTTCGCACTGTGAACCGATGGCATCCAGTACGGCCGGGGAATGGCGTAGGCGAGGGAAAGGAGATTATGACTATGTACGCAACCATGCGGCAGTGCGCGATTTCTGGGAAGAGCGTGTGAAAGAAGTGGCCGGGCAGGAAATCTTCTATACTATCGGGATGCGTGGCGTGCACGACGGGCAGATGCAGGGAGCCAAGACCGTGGACGAACAGAAGGCCGTGTTGGAGCGGGTCATCCGCGACCAGAGGGATTTGCTGCGGCAGCACGTGGATTCCGACGTGACGGCGGTGCCGCAAGTGTTCATTCCCTACAAAGAGGTGTTGGAGGTCTACCGTGCAGGGCTTCAGGTGCCGGAGGATGTCACCCTGATGTGGTGTGATGACAATTACGGTTATATCCGGCACTTCCCCACGCCTGAGGAACGTGCCCGGAAGGGCGGCAACGGGATTTATTACCATGTGTCGTATTGGGGGCGTCCGCACGACTACCTTTGGTTGGGCACTTTCAGCCCGGCCTTGCTTTTCCAACAGATGAAACTGGCGTACGACCGTGGCATCCGGAAAGTGTGGGTGCTCAACGTGGGTGACATCAAACCGGCTGAATACCAGACGGAATTGTTCCTCGATATGGCGTGGGACATGGACAAGGTGGCCGCAGAAGGCGTGTCTGCCCATTTGGAGGGATTCCTGTGCCGGGAGTTTGGCCGGAAGGCCGGGAAAGCCCTGCGTCCGGTCATGGAGGAGCATTACCGTCTGGCATACGTCCGCAAACCGGAGTTTATGGGCAATACGCGCGAGGAAGAGCGTGACCGGGCTTACCGCGTGGTGAAGGATTTGCCTTGGAGCCGCAGGGAAATACAGGAACGCTTGACGGACTACCGGGAGATTTCCGACGAGGCCGGGCGGTGGGCTTCACGTGTGGATGCCGGTCGCCGGGATGCTTACTACCAGTTGGTGCAGTACCCTGTGCAGGCGGCTGCGGAGATGAACAAAAAAATGCTTTACGCCCAACTGGCACGCCACGGTGATGCCGGTTGGAATTTGAGCGACATGGCCTACGACAGTATTGTGGCCTTGACGCGGCGGTACAATGAAGGCATAGCCAATGGTGGAAAGTGGAACGGGATGATGGACTATCGTCCGCGCCGTTTGCCGGTGTTCGAGCCTGTGAAGCGTGAGGTTGCGCAGGATGCTTTGCCGGAAGGACGTGAGGTCCTGTTCCGTTGGAACGGGAATGAGTGTAGCCGTGGCTGTTACGTGGCATGCGAGGGCCTGGGCTATGAAGGGAAAGCCGTCTGTGTGGAGAAAGGCACGGAGCTGTCGTTCGATTTCAACCTTTCCGGACAGGATTCCGTGGAGGTGGAGGTCCGTCTGCTGCCCAACCATCCGGTGGAGGGGAACCGCCTGCGTTTCCTCTTGTCGTTGGACGGGACGGATTCCGCTCCGGTTGGCTATGAGACCCTGGGGCGTAGCGAGGAGTGGAAAGAGAATGTGCTGCGGAACCAGGCCGTCCGCTGCGTCGTGTTGCCGCTCGGGGGGAAGCGGAAGCACCGGCTTGCTGTCCGTGCATTGGACGAAGGCGTAGTCTTGGACCAGGTGATGCTGTACCTTCCGTAAGGAGCAGCAGGCAAGCTGTGGCATGAAACAGCGTGGGGCCGTCCGGCGGTATTGCCGCAGGCGGCCCCTTTCCGTTTGCCTTTCAGGATGGATTCTTCTGCCGTTTTTGCCGTTTTGCTATCAAAATGACAGTAAAATCCCGGTTGGGCAGGCCGGAATCTTCGTGTTCTACATCTGTTTTAGGGAGGTCGGGAAGGCTTTTTGGATACATCCTTTTACCATTCAGCCCTGTTTTTTACTTATTTTAAGCAAAAAGGCGAACCGTTTTCAGCCAAGCGATTTTTCGTTTGGCGCAAGAAACATTTTTTTTCTCCGCATGTCGTGCGGATTTTCTCTGCATGTCGGTCCGAAACCGGACTGAAAGCGAGTCATGACCTCCCTGAATCGTTGATTTTTTCTTCTGTATGAAGAGTTTCCGCTTGTCCCGGACGGATGCCAGTTTGTCGTGCCATTCCGCTTGTTTGCTTACGTGCCCGTGGTTCATGGGCGCAGGTTGCGGTTTTCCGGGTTGCTTTATGGCAGCCGGGACCCCCTTATGGCTCGCAAACAGTTTCTTTTACACTGCGCGAGAATCGCATATTTCCGTTCTTGTCCCGTGCAGGGTATGAATAAAGGATTCTCGTGAGGCCATGGGTGGCATATTGTCAAAATGAAAGCATCCTTTTCGAGGATGCTTTCAAGTTATTTTCCATCTGCATGGACGATTGCTGGGCTGTTCCGTTTATTCTTCAAAGATGCAGACTTGCCTGATGCCGATGCGGCATCCCTTGCTGCCGTAAATCTTCTTTGACTTGTCGGTCCATACGGGACTGATGCCGGTCACTTCCACGCAAAGCATATAGCTGTCCATAGGCATGTGGGGCGTGATGGCGCGTATGCCCGTGTCGGGGTATTTGCTGTAAAAGTCCACGAGTGAGGAGTAGAGCGTGTCTTGTCGGGCATTCAGGATGCTCACACGGGCATACCCTCCATGTGGGCCGGCTTCTCCGATGAGGGCTGCGTGGGTGCCTTTGAACTTCATTTCCAACGTGCTTCCGCGCGTGTCGGACAGTATGGCCCCGTTTTCCTTTTTCCAGTTGTCAGGGCACGGCCCGTCCGCAGGAGACACAATCTTGCCGCCTTTCAGGGCATCCGTGGGCCGGAGCGTGCGTATGTCCCATGCTTGCCAGTATTCGGGAATGGATATTCTTGTGCCTTCCGTCAGCAGGGGCATCCACACGTAAGTGGCGGCAGAAGCCTGATGGGGATACGACCAACGGTCGCCCATGAACAACGGAATGGTGTCGTTGCCGTGCCGAAGGGGGAAAACGAAAGTGGTTTGCGAGTTGTAGGTGAGTCGGCCTTCCGGGCAGAACAGGCCGCGTCGTGTCCACGGGCCTTCTATCCGTGGGGCGGTAAAGTAGAAATTGTCGTTCTTCTCCCAACTGGTCAGGTTCGAATAGAGCAAGTAGTATATGCCATCCTTTTTGAACATGGCAGGGGATTCGCCGGAGTCCTTGACGTGGGCCACTTCCGTTTCCACGGAGCGGTAATCGTCGCTCAGGCGGTAGATGGGGCCGTGGTGGATGAGCAGGTAACCCTTGCCGTCGGTGTCTTGGAACGTGCCCATGTCCCAACGCTTGACAGGTTTCCCTTGATAGAGCAACGGGCCTTGCAACTGGTAGTCCCCG
>NZ_GL883884.1 GCF_000205165.1 Paraprevotella xylaniphila YIT 11841
TTTGCCAGTATTATATGGTATCTTAAAATCTACAAGAACGGGAAGTATTGCACGTTCCCCCATGCCATCGAGTTTCTGAACCGCAGATACGAGGATATTTTCCCGATATTGACCTCTTACCCGGAGTTGGAGAACTACCTTTCCCCGTTCATGGATGCGTGGCTCGGAGGAGCGGCGGAGCAGTTGATGGGGCAGATAGCATCGGCGAAAATCCCTCTGTCGAGGATGATTTCTCCTCAACTCTATTGGGTAATGTCGGACAGCGAGTTTACGCTGGACATCAACAATCCCGAAGAGCCGAAAATCCTCTGCGTGGGCAATAATCCCGATCGCCAGAACATCTACGGTGCGGCACTCGGTCTGTATAACTCCCGTATCGTGAAACTCATCAACAAGAAGGGGATGCTGAAGTCATCGGTCATCATCGACGAGCTACCCACGATATACTTCAAGGGGCTGGACAATCTTATAGCTACCGCCCGAAGCAACAAGGTTGCCGTGTGCCTGGGCTTTCAGGATTTCAGCCAGTTAGTACGCGACTATGGCGATAAGGAAGCCAAAGTCGTGATGAACACTGTCGGTAATATCTTCTCCGGGCAGGTGGTAGGTGAAACGGCAAAGACACTATCGGAACGGTTCGGTAA
>NZ_GL883885.1:0-3268 GCF_000205165.1 Paraprevotella xylaniphila YIT 11841
GACCGGCAAAAAGTCATCGTCCGGTAACGCGTCGGTAAACATTCACTTATACAAGCCCCGATTTCCTGCCTCAAACAAGCATCGGAAACCGGGGTTCGTTTTTCCCTATCGCCCCCGTCCGGTGACGGCCACCTTGATGACACCATCCAACCTGTTCTCAAAAATCCGGTAGGCTTCTTCAATACGTTCCAACGGGAAACGGTGGGTGATAAGCGGTGTGGTGTCAATCCGGCCCGCCTCTATCAGGGAAAGGATTTCGGCACAATCGCAACCGTCCACCCCTCCAGTCTTGAACGTCAGGTTCTTCCCGTACATGTCCGGCAACGGCAACAACTGGGGCTTGTCATAAAGTGCCACAACCGTCACGACGGCATTAGGACGGGCACATTCCCAGGCCAACCGGAAACTGTCCTGGCCACCGGCCACTTCCAACACCACGTCCGCCCCTCCATGGGCACTATGGCACAGCACAAAGTCTTTACAGCCTTCGGGAGTCGTCACCTCTACCCCGGGATAGTGTTCGCGCACGAAACGCAACCTCTCCTCCGACCGTTCGCAAACGATGACGCGATGCGGATTTTTCAGCATGACACACTGCAAAGTGCATATCCCCGTAGGGCCTGCGCCGATAATCAACACCGTGTCCTCCTCCTTGATTTCCGAGATACGCGCTGCCCAAAAGCCTGTGGCCAAGATGTCGCCCACGAACAAAGCTTGCTCGTCGGTCACCGATGGGGGAATCACATTCAAGCCCTGGTCTGCATACGGAACCCTGACAAATTCGGCTTGTCCACCGTCGATACGACAACCCAAAGCCCAACCGCCATGAGGGTCGGTGCAGTTGTTCACGTACCCGTGCCGACAAAAGAAGCATTCCCCGCAAAATGTCTCCACGTTCACGGTCACCCTGTCGCCCGGCTTGACCGAAGTGACCTCACGGCCTACTTCTTCCACCACCCCGACCATTTCATGCCCCACCGTGATTCCCGGTACGGCACGCGGCACACTCCCGTGTTTGATGTGTAAATCACTGGTACAGATGCTCCCCAACGTCACCCGTACGATGGCATCCCGCCCGTCCTGCAACTCCGGACGCGGCTTTTCCCTTAATTCGAATCTCCCTTGTTCTACGAACGTGTATGCAAGCATAATCGTCTCCTTTCTTTTGAACGGTCCTTTTCCGCACGCAAAGATAGCGAAAGGCAAGTGCAGTTCCAAGCCAAAAGCTTGCTTTTGAGCAAGGAAAGTGCTCGCAAGTACAAACATTGTCCCGGGCAAAAGGCACGAGAATCCATTATTGTCACACGAATCCGCAACCACTCCCGAAAAAAACAAACCAAAACTCATTATAACTGACAATTTGGCAGGCTCAAAATGAAGTTCAATAAAAAACAAATCATAAAAAAGGGATACCGTAACCGGTATCCCTTTATCTTTAAAATAAAATCCCCTACATAAGGAAAACGTTCCGATACAAACGACCGGACTCATTCCCCTTACGGGTTTTACGCTTCTTCCAACGTCATGCCCAAATAAGAACAAGAGAAATTCTTTCCTTTTACGGAAGGAAACTGGCTACGCGCATCCACATCTTGCCGCGAACGCAAATGCTCCACTATACGGTTGTAACACTCCTGCGTGTTACGAGCCTTGCAACGAGCCTTGAACCGCGTATCCTTATACTGGAACTTAGTGGTGCCAGGAATGGGAACCACACGTTTGAAAAGGATTTCCCCCTCATACCATCCCGGACGGTCGTTAATGGAAAAACGGGCCGGTGCTTCCTTCTCCGAACTTTCGGCTAAAGACTGCGTCCTGCCTCCGTTCACTTTAAATTCGGCCAAAGTCGTAGCCGTTGTCTTAATCACAATAAAATACACACGGGGACGTACCTTATAACGCTTGGGATAAGGCATCGGGCTATCCATGTATTGGCGCAAGTCTTTCACGAAAGCCTCATCCAACGTAATACCCGGCAGGGAAGACAGGAAATCAAAAGCCTCTTCCGCCGAACTCACCACGCACTCCTCGTCAAAATAGCGAATGTATAAATTCATCAATTCATTATATAAATAAAACCATAAAATCCGAACAATTATACCCCTCGGGCATAATTAGTCGGAGACCGATGCAAAATTATATAAAATCTCCCGTCCGGACAAATTTTGTCCGGTGTAATCCACCTCCGCGATGACAAAATAAGTAACTTTGCACAACCATTCATGATAATTTGAATATGTCTATCATCAGATTCATCAAAAACTGGACGCTCCCCATCGCCATGCTCATGGGGGCATTGTCTTACTTCATTTACACAGGCATTCCTGTCCTGGAGCCTACGAAACCTTACGTAGCCCGGTTCGTCGGCATCCTGCAACCGGTATTGATTTTTGCCATGCTTTTTATAACGTTCTGCAAAGTAAATCCCAAAGAACTCCGTCCTTGCCGTTGGCATGGATGGCTGCTCTTAATCCAAGCTGGCTGTTTTGCCCTCCTGGCCGGGCTTTTGAAATGTTTTCCCAACCTGCCGGGCCAAGTTTTGGCAGAAGCAGCCATGCTGTGCATGATTTGCCCGACAGCTACTGCAGCCGCTGTAGTCACCGGGAAATTAGGAGGCAATGCGGCCAACCTTACGACCTATACCATTTTAATCAATCTGGCCACGGCACTGATTGTCCCCATATTCGTCCCCTTGGTCCACCCCCACCCTGACCTGACATTTGGTGTCTCCTTTTCTTTGATATTAAGCAAAGTCTTTCCTTTATTGTTCTGCCCGTTCCTGGCCTCCTTGTTCGTCCGCTACTGCCTTCCTGGCATACACAAGCTAGTTCTCCGCTGCAAGGAACTGGCATTCTATTTGTGGGCCGTGGCACTGGCCATTGCCATCGGGGTTACCGTGAAGAGTATCGTCCACAGCGAAGTATCGGCGCTTTACCAATTTGGCATAGCCGGCATATCGCTTGTTTGCTGCGTCGTACAATTCTGGGCGGGGAAATACATCGGAACCCGTTACAACGATCCCATTAGTGCCGGTCAAGCCTTGGGACAAAAGAACACGGTATTTGCCATTTGGATGGGGTATACATTCATGACTCCGGTTACATCGGTAGCCGGAGGCTTCTACAGCATTTGGCACAATATTTACAACTCTTACCAACTCTACCGCAAACGAAACGAAGAAAACAAATGAAACAGAAGTGTAAATACAAATAAAGCCACCCTCACGGGCAGCTTTATCTGAGCGGAAAACGAGACTCGAACTCGCGAC
>NZ_GL883885.1:3316-89528 GCF_000205165.1 Paraprevotella xylaniphila YIT 11841
TGCTCTACCAACTGAGCTATTTCCGCAATTATATTGCTTATGAAAAGTGTGAAGAGAAGGAGACTCGAACTCCCACGACACAATTGTCACTACCCCCTCAAAGTAGCGCGTCTACCAATTCCGCCATCTCTCCGAATGATACAGAAAACATTCTATGTGCCCAGAACAGGACTCGAACCTGCACGTCTCTCAACACTCGCACCTGAAACGAGCGCGTCTACCATTCCGCCACCTGGGCAAAAATGTTTCTGAATATCTTGAGCGGAAAACGAGACTCGAACTCGCGACCCCGACCTTGGCAAGGTCGTGCTCTACCAACTGAGCTATTTCCGCAAAAGATGCTTGTTCCATTAAGTTCATTAACTTTTGCACTCCCCTGAATGCGGTTGCAAAGGTACAACTATTTTTTAAAAGCGCAAGCATCTGCTTGAAAAAAATCATTCGTTATTTCTTTTTTTTCTATTTTCAACACATCCTGTCACGATAATCCTCATAACTGAAACGACGGTAATATTCCAAAGTTCCGTCGCTATGCAGCATCGCGATGTCCGGATGGCGGATGCCATTGAACATATTGGTTTTAACTGTAGTATAATGTATCATGTCTTCAAAAATAATCCGGTCGCCCGACGCGAGAGGATGGCCAAAGCGCCATGCTCCCATGTAGTCGCCACTCAAACAACTGTTCCCGCCCAAGCGATAGACATTTTCTTCCGGAGCCGCACGTCTCACCGCATCGGGTTCCATCGTCTCGGCATTACGTACCACCGGTTGATACGGCATTTCCAAACAATCCGGCATGTGGCAAGTGAAGCTCACGTCGAGAATGGCCGTGCGTATCCCTTTATTTTCCACCACATCGACTACCGAAGCAACCAACGGACCGGTTTGCCAGGCAAAAGCCGAGCCCGGCTCCAAAATGACCGTAAGGTTGGGATAGCGTTCCTTCAAGCCTTTCAGGATGGCCACCAAACGCTCCACATCATAATCCTTCCGCGTCATCAAATGGCCGCCTCCCAGATTGAGCCATTTCAATCGGGACAGCCATCCCCCAAACTTCTCCTCTATATGCAGCAAAGTGTGTTCGAGTGCTTCGGAAGAGCTCTCACAGTGACAATGACAATGGAATCCTTCAATCCCGGCAGGCAGGCTGTCCGGAAGTTGCGAGGCCATCATACCGAAACGAGAACCGGGCGCACAAGGATTGTACAAGTCCACTTCTATCTCCGAATACTCCGGATTGATGCGCAGCCCGCAAGAAACACGCTCCTCCGGATGCAGACGGCTGTATTCCTCCACGCTCGGATAGAAACGGGCATACTGGCTCATGGAATTGAACGTGACATGGCTGCTATACGAAAGTATCCGGTCGAAATCACGTTCCGTATAGGCCGGCGAATAAGTATGTGCCTTGCTGCCGAACTCTTCTGCCGCCAAACGAGCCTCATAGAGGGAACTAGCCGTAGTATGGCTGATGTATTCCCTGAAAACAGGGAACGACTTCCATAAAGCGAAAGCCTTGAAGGCTAAAATGATTTCTACTCCTGCCCTCCGGGACACATCCCGAATCTGCTCCAAGTTCCGCCGCAACAAATCTTCCTCTATGATATAGCACGGCGTCGGCACACCTTCGTATGTAAAATGGTCCGTCTTCATATTGTCCACTTACCTATTTTAATATATGACATGCACATTGTCCAACCACAATGTGGTTCCTACAGAACCCACGTACGCGCCTCCGTAACTGGAATCGAACTGTAGCACGATATGCGTGGGAGTTTCACCAGCATCGGCCCAACCCACTTCCTTGATAGGCACCATCTTCCCCTTGCTGTTACGGGTGTATTGTGTCCTGTCTCCGGATATCAGCCCCATATAACTCTGGAACCCGGGCTGCTTGGTAATATCACCATATTTAATAGGAAATTTTGCAGCGTTTACCCAATCCGTATTGTGGTTGAAACGATGAATCATCGTCCCTATACGTTGTGCGTACACATTCCCTTTTTTGTCTTCCCAACGTTTCTGGAGCAAACATACCACATCGGGCATATCTTTCCCCTGGACTTTGGTCACACGGCTAAACCCTGTCTGACGGATACGGTCCGGTTCGTCGGAAAGCTTCACCTTATAGTCGAAACTGATAGCCTGCGGACGTTTGGTAAAAGGTATGCCCACAGCCAATTTGCTCATCGGATTGGACGTATTGGTAATCGGTTCGGGCACACTGCCCAAAAAAACAGAACCGGCTGCCAACACCTCTATATTTACGATGCCCATCACCTTCACCTTTTCCACATGGGTTTCCAGACGGGCACAATAGCCGTCTCCTCGCTTCTCCCGGTAAACCGAAGTATTCGTCTTTGTGATTCCGCAAACTTTGGCCATCACATTCGATGTAGCCCACGGCGAACCTCCCTGGTTCGTGTAAGCCTTGTTCTCGTTCCAGACCGCATCCGGACCGATTTCGTACAACTGTTTGGTATCTCCACCGATAATGCCGCTCTCCTTGATGTTGCGGACAATCCATGAATCAAAATCACCAAACTTAATCAGTTCCGATTGGGCCATGCCCTGCATCACGGGCCATACAGCTAACAGCCCTGAGACATACACACTCTTAAATTTCATTTTATATCTCTGTTTTTTAGTTCTTTTCAAAAGGCCTCATTGATATTAAAGGTGAAATTCGGGCTGTCTTTGGTAAAGCCCAAATCAAAACGTATGTTCACCCTTTTTTTGAACTCCCAACGGTAGCCGATACCATAGTTGGGAAGTATCTCATCATAATATATATGACCGAAATCGGGAAACACGTTGGCCAAACCCACCCATACGGCTATCCCGTTACGCCCTTTAACATGTTGGCGCAGCTCCAACTGCCCTTCCATGATATTACGGTCGCGATATCGCCCTTCATAATACCCACGCATGCGCCCCAACACCCCGACCTGGGCCATCATGGTCCAAGGCACATCTCCATAATTGAACAAGGCATGCAATTCCATGGCCAACACGCCGCCTTTCCATACCTGATGGTAGGTACTATAAGTCAAGTCGGTATAACTGAAAGCGTAGTCGTTTCCGAAACTGGACGGGTAGAACATCTGTTCCCAACGAAAGAAATTGCCGCAGTAGGCATTCAGTACAAAATCTCGCGTATCGTACGTGAAATTAAATCCCGCTCCATAATTCGCCACCGATTTGTCTTGTCCCTCCAACAACGTCTCGTTCTCAAAACCGAAACTGTTCACCCATTCTATGTCCACGACCGGCCCCAAAAAGACCGATTCGTTCAGGCGAAACAAGAAACTGGGCTTGAATTGGAGTTTCACACGCTCATAGTCGCTCTTATTCGCATCACTGGCACCGCTTTCATAACCTATCCCCCAAAATTTTCCCGGGAAAGTATAAAACGACAACTGATAATCGAAACGATATTTCTGATGAGGCAGAAAATTATTTCCCCGCAACCCGACAGCCAACATTCCCGACAGGGACGCATTGGCGTATACCGAAACATTGGACTTGGGCAACAAAGAATCGGAACGATCCCATGAATACAGACCGGAGGCCGTAGCTCCCAATCCGGCGGAAGTGGCAGCCGAATAACTCGGCCCTATCAGCATGCTGAAATCGAAGGGACGGTCTTCGTGTTTATTGGTGTTACTCAGGTAACGCCCTATCCACTTAAGCGGATTACGCGTCTTGCGAACCGGCTCCACAACTGAAGATACAGAATCCGCGTCAGGTTTTATACTGTCTTTCACCTCAGCGAAGGCATGCCCGCCTTCTCCGGCAGCCCGAACAAACATGCAAGACAGCCCGTACAAAAGCACAGTACAAAAGAATCTATTCCGCATTTCTTATTCTATGAAGTTGCAAAATTACGTTTTTTTTGCCATTAAGAGGTACTGTTTTCAGTATATTGATGCTTTCTTAAAAGAATTAACACTATGATTCCTGCATCCTATCGGCCTGTTTGTCACGAAAAAGCGCCAACAAACATTGTAGGGAACAAAAGATTTGCGTAATTTTGTCATAACGAACAAACGAAATACAAATACTATGACCCAGATATACTCCTACGAAAAGATTCGGAACGACATGAGACTATTGGAACTGCTCTCCCAAAGCGTTCCCGACATCGGTGCCGCGTGCACGGAAATCATCAACTTGGAGGCCATCCTGAACCTGCCCAAAGGCACTGAACATTTCCTGGCCGACATACACGGGGAATACGAGGCTTTCCAACATATCTTGAAAAACGCGTCGGGCAACATCAAGCGCAAGGTGAACGAAATATTCGGAACCACGATGCGGGAATCGGAAATCCGGCAACTCTGCTCCCTGATTTATTACCCCGAGCAAAAGCTGCAATACATCAAGAACTCCGAAACGAACCTGAACGATTTCTACAATATCACACTTCACCAACTGGTAAGCGTATGCCAGTCGGTCTCTTCCAAATACACGCGTTCCAAGGTGCGCAAGGCGCTCCCTAAGGAATTCGCCTATATCATAGAGGAGTTATTGCACGAGTCCCCTCAGGACTACAACAAACAAGCCTACTTCAACCGCATCATCGAGACCATCGTGTCCACCGGACGGGCTGATGAATTCATCTGCGCCATCTGCAACCTGATACAACGCCTGAGCATCGACCAACTGCACATCCTCGGCGACATCTTCGACCGCGGCCCCGGAGCGCACATCATCATGGACACACTGTGCAATTACCACAACTTCGACATACAGTGGGGCAACCACGACGCGCTTTGGATGGGGGCGGCAGCCGGCAACGACTGTTGCATTGCCAACGTGCTGCGCCTGACGCTCCGTTACGGCAACCTCGCCACACTGGAAGACGGTTACGGCATCAATCTGGTGCCGCTTGCCACGTTCGCCATGGAAACATACGCCGACGACCCCTGCCATTATTTCGGGCCGCAACTGGACAAAGACGACACGAGGCATAACCAGAAAGCCCGGCGCCTCATCGCACAGATGCACAAGGCCATCAGCATTATCCAGTTCAAGCTCGAAGCTGCCATGATAGACAGCCGCCCCGAATGGCACATGCAAGAAAGGAAACAACTGGAGCACATTGATTTTGAAAGAAAAGTTTTCGTGCGCGACGGAAAGGAATATGCCATGCGCGACTGTTATTTCCCCACCATCGACCCTAAATCCCCCTACCGGCTTACAGCCGAAGAACAAGAACTGGTCTACAAACTGCACCATTCTTTCAGCGTGAGCGACAAGCTGAACAAACACATACAATGCCTGTTCTCCCACGGATGCATGTACGGGATATTCAACTCCAATTTGCTGTTCCACGCTTCCGTACCGCTCAATGCCGACGGAAGCTTGAAGGAAGTGGACATCAACGGAGAAAAAGTCAAAGGACGGGCTTTGCTGGACAAGATAGGTCTGGTCTTGCGTTCCGCTTTCAACAGCGACACCGAGCCCAAAGAAAGGAAGTTTGCCGTCGACTATTTTTGGTATCTGTGGTGCGGCGTGGACTCTCCCCTGTTCGACAAATCCAAAATGACTACTTTCGAACGCTATTTCCTGGAGGACAAAACCACCCATACCGAAGAGAAAGGGTACTACTACAGATTGAGGGACGACGAGAAAGTCTGCGACATGATTCTCGATTCGTTCGGTGTCACGGGGCAGCACCGCCACATCATCAACGGCCACGTCCCGGTACGCGTGGGACGCGGAGAGACACCCATCAAAGCCAATGGTAAACTGATGGTCATCGACGGCGGCTTCGCCAAGGCATATCATAATACGACCGGAATAGCGGGCTACACCTTGGTGTTCCACAGCCGGGGATTCCAATTGGTACAGCACGAACCGTTCACATCGGCCGAAGAAGCTATCAAGAACGGGACGGACATTGTGAGCACCACGCAAATCGTGGAAATGAGCACCCAACGTATGATGGTAAGGGACACCGACAAGGGTGCCGAACTGGAAAGCCAGATAGAAGAGCTGAAAGAATTGCTTTATGCCTACCGCCACGGTTTCATCAAGGAAAGTACCAAAAACAAGTTCCGCTATTGACGCGCAGCGCACGCGTTCCCTTCGCCTGCCCCACAAAGCATCGTCGGTCGGACGTGCCAGGCATCCGGTCTTCCGTACATATTATTTACCAGAACAACATCATTGATTTACAACCGGTTACAGTTGTAAAAACGTTCTGCGCCAAACGGAAAATCGTTCTCAGCAGATTGATAAATCATTCTCAGCAGAACAAAATTCCGTTTGGCGCAGAACGTTTTTTGTATATCATTCTTCCTTTTCACGCTTCCCGAACAGCAGCTGACGGTCGCGCTCGCAAGCCGGAACGGCCCATGCTTCCGGCACCAAACGCCATTGGTACAAAGGACGGGCATCAATCTCGCCCTTGCCCTTGATATACTCTATGATACATGCACGCAAGTCCTTATCCGTACTGGACAGCAAGCGTTCGTTCAACTTCTCGTGAGGAATGCCGGCACCTTTGGTAAACAGTTCCCCTCCTCCATTTCCACGATAGGAATTGACAACCACCGTGTACCACGTTTCAAGTCCGAATGCACTTCCGTCCGCCATCCCCGTCACGCGGATTTTCTCGCCGTAAGGCTTCGTCACGTCCACCGTATAACAAATACCGGCAGCCGAATCGAAGTTGTAAGCCAAATGCTTGAACCCCAAACGCCTGCCTTCGTCCAACACATAGTCCAAAAGCATCACGTGGTCGTCCGGCGTTTTCATCTGCGCCGTCCAAAGTCCGTAACTCATCTCCAACACATCCTTGATTTCCTGTCCGGTAAGCCGCATGGTGTACAGCACGTCATCGTAACGGTAAAGATTGAACACGTCGCGCACGCACACGTCCCCCTCCTTGATGCTAGCCGCAAAAGAAACCGGAGCTGCAAACGACACCTGGGCACCCGTGGCCTCCAACTGCGCCCGGTGGACAATGTCTACAAAAGCCGACGGGCCGAAATAAGCATCCTGGCTTTCAATCGTACGCACGAACCGGCCGATTTTCTGCCCCACATAATACTCCGTATTCCGGATATAACGGCTGAAATAACGCTGCATGTATTTGGATTCTTCACCTTTATAGTACGACAAATCCGTTACTTTCCCCCTCACGGACACCACACGGTTGCCCTCCCGTCCCGTCTCTACGTCTATATCGACCTCGCCCACCGTTACAGCCATGCTCGACGGAGCCAGGCAAAGTACCTCTTTGCCACCGGGCCCCATCACCGTTTCACAGTTCTTCATGTGGTCATGCCCATAGCACACGACATCAAATCCCGCCACCTCACGGGCCACGTCCAAAGCCGCATTCTCCGAATAGTCCGGCGTAACGATGCCGCCTTCCTTTCCGGAATGGAACAGTCCGACGAGCACGTCCGGCTGCTCTTTCTCCCGAATCAGGGGCACCCACCGACTTGCACAAGACACCATGTCCTCAAACTCCAAGCCGTCCCACAAAGCCGGCGGAAGCCAATTCGGCAAAGCCGGGGTCGTCATCCCCATTACGGCCACTTTCACACCGTAACGCTCCAATATGCAATAGGGAGGCAAGTAGCATCCGCCCCTCGCCCGGTCTATCACATTGGCCCCCAACACCGGGAAACGGCAGGCGGCCGTCCAACGGTCGTACACCGCATGCCCCGTCTCGATGTCATGATTCCCTATCGTACCTACATCGTATGCCATATAGTTCATGATTTCCGCCGCCAGATTCTTTCCGGAAGAAGCTACGAAATTATTGTAATACACCACAGGACTCCCCTGCAATATGTCACCGCCGTCCATCAGCAACAACCTGTCCCCATAAACCTTCCGCAACGACTGCACGTAAGCGTACACCCGCGAAAGGCTTCCTTTTACGGCATGATTGTTCACATAATCTCGCATGAAAAAACTGCCATGCACGTCACTCGTATGTACAATCTTTAAACTCACGACTTGTTTGCCTGCCGTACTTTTTATCATAATCAGCCCTCCGAAATTGAATCTTCCATGCAAAAATAACAATAATGCCGTCTTCTACAAACAGATTGGCATCTTATTTGTTGCAAATTAGGCAGAAAGGAGATTTTAACCATGGCATTTATAGATTATTATAAAATAATGGGTATCAGCAAAGATACTCCACAAAAGGACATCAAGGCCGCTTACAAGAAAAGGGCCAAGCAGTTCCACCCTGACCTGCATCCCGACGATCCTAAAGCCAAAGCCAAATTCCAGGCTCTGAATGAAGCGTATGACGTATTGAACGACCCGGAAAAACGGGCCAAATACGACCAATACGGCGAACACTGGAAAATGGCAGGCATGAGCGGCGGTGCCACAGGCAGTGCAGACGCAGGCGGCTTTGAAGGATTTGACTTCAGTCAGTTTACAGGAGGAGGCTTCTCGGACTTCTTCACGCAAATGTTCGGCGGAGGCGGCGGACACGCACGCAGCTACCGCAGCGGCTTCAAACGGGGATTCGACCCTTTCGGAAACGAAAGCGGGACTGTAAGCTACGCCGACCGTGAGTGCACGGTAAACATCGACATGTACACGGCATTGTTGGGCGGTTCCATTATCGTACAGACTCCGGAAGGCGACAAATTGAAACTGAAAATCAAACCGGGTACACAGCCGGGCACCAAAGTCCGCCTGAAAGGAAAAGGTAACATGCAAGCGGACGGTACGCGCGGCAACTTGATTCTGAACTATAATGTGCAACTCCCTGCCAACCTGAGCGAAAGGCAAAAGGAGCTGTTACAACAAATGAGAATGGGATGAAGATAAGGAAAAATGTTGTGAAATCCGGAGAAAAGTGCGATATTTGCACCGGATTTTAAACTTCAACATCAAGCAATATGAACGACAATATCACACCTTACGTCAGATACATAGGTACCGACGACAAGGATTTGGACCTGTTTGAAAGCCAATACGTCGTACCACAAGGCATTTCGTACAACTCATACGTTATCACGGACGAAAAGATAGCCGTGATGGACACGATAGACCAACGTAAAACGGACGAATGGACAGCTCGTCTGGAAGAAGCCTTGGAGGGAAGGACGCCTGATTATCTCATCGTGCAGCATATGGAACCTGACCATGCGGCCAACATCGGATGGTTTGCCGAAAAATATCCCGAGGCCACAATCGTAGCCAGTGCCAAGGCCGTCCAAATGATGCCTCAGTTTTTTGAAGAAGTCAACTTCGCAGGACGTACGCAAACCGTCAAGGAGGGCGACACGCTCTGTCTGGGACAACATACCCTGAAATTTATCATGGCGCCGATGGTACACTGGCCGGAAGTGATGCTGACGTATGAAGAAAGCGAGAAAATCCTGTTCTCTGCCGATGCTTTCGGCAAGTTCGGTGCACTCTGCCGTGAGGGGGAATGGACAAACGAAGCCCGCCGTTACTACTTCAACATCGTCGGAAAATACGGGGCGCAAGTACAGGCTTTGCTGAAGAAAGCCGCCGGTCTGGACATCGCCATGATTTGTCCGCTCCACGGGCCTGTCTTGAAAGAAAACTTAGGGTATTACATCGGGCTTTACGACACTTGGAGCAAATACGAACCGGAGACGGAAGGGGTTGTCGTGGCTTATGCCTCCATACATGGAAATACGGCCGCAGCAGCACGCCGGATGGCTGAAATCCTAAACGAAAAAGGAGTTGCAGAAGTGATGCTTATCGACCTATGCCGTGACGATATGGCCCTGGCCGTAGAAAGTGCGTTCCGTTACAGCAAAATGATTGTGGCCGCATCCTCATACGACGCGGGGGTATTCCCCCCAATGTTCGATTTCCTGCATCACCTACAAATCAAGAATTTCCAGAAACGCCGGGTGGGCATCATCGAAAACGGCTCCTGGGCACCTACTGCCGGACGCGTGATGTCGTGCATGCTCTCTGAAATGAAAAGCATGGAAATCATGGAACATACGGTCACGATTAAAAGCAGCATGAAGAAAGCCGATCTCTTGCAAATGGAGGAACTGGCCGAAGAGCTCCTTGCCACAGAATAAAGGCAAGGCGGCACTTGCCAAAGAAACAAGAAAAGCGGGAATGCAATGAAAAGCACTTCCCGCTTTTTGTTTGTCACCCGCCACATCCTTCCGCAAGCCTCCCTTCCAACCACGCGTCAATCAACATGCGTGCCATGGAGACCTTTCCGGGTATGTCCGGCAATTTGTCACGACTGAACCAACCACCGTATGCGATTTCACTCCGTTGCAAATGCAAGTCCCCCTCCACATAGTCGGCATAAAAACCAATCATCAATCCGCAAGGATAAGGCCAAGGCTGACTTCCGAAGTACCGGATATTCTTCACGGTGACACCGGTCTCTTCCATCAACTCGCGGCGCACACATTCTTCGAGCGTCTCTCCGGTCTCCACAAAACCGGCCACTAGTCCGTAATACTTCCCACGAAGATTATGGGCATGCACCAATAAAATGCTATCTCCCCGGCGTACCAATACGATGATGGCCGTGGCCAACTGGGGCCAGACTTCTTTCCCGCAGTTCGTGCAACGTTTGCTGATGTCCGTGTGCAACTTCATCGGTGCCCCGCATACTCCGCAAAACTTCGTATTCTTATCCCAATAAAGAATCTCGGCTCCCTTTCCGGCCTTCAAATAAAGCCCACGAGGCAAAATGTCATACGATGCCCGAAGTCCGGTCATGACATAGCGTTCGTCTCCAACCACCGGCATGTCGATACTTACCGTCCGGCAGTCCCGCCCTTCCAATGGGGTCAGCCGATGCACGGTATTCCATTCTGCCAACTTCACCGGAGGTTCCGCCCCGTAAGGTACTGTACAACGGCCTTCCGTCTCTCGCTGCAACAACAATTCGTCCTTACAAAAAACAAACCAATACACCGGCTTGTCATATACCACCTGTACCATAAGTCTTATCATACAAAACGGAAGCCCCAACCTTAAAGGCGAGGCTTCCCGAACAGTTATTTCATCAGACGTCCTATTACAATCCCAAAGAAACCTTCACGGCTTCGACGGTTTGCATAGCCTTCTTTTCTGCTTCTGCGTAGCATTTCGGACATTTCATCTCACCCGTCACTTCAATGTAGAACTTGATTTTAGGCTCTGTTCCGGATGGACGGACACTCACCTTTGTTCCATCTGCGGTATACCATTGCAGTACATTGGAGGTAGCAGGTTGCGCAATGTCCGTCACGTTACCCTTATTATCCGTAGCCTTCAGACTCTGATAGTCTTTCGTCAGTACGACTTCCGAGCCAGCCAGTTCCTTCGGCGGATTCGTACGGAAGTTCACCATCATTTGTTTGATTTCGTCAGCCCCAGTCTTACCCGGTTTCACGACATTAATCGTATGGTTCAGCGAGAAACCATACTCTACGTAAATGTCCATCAAGACATCGAACAACGTCTTCCCCTGGTCCTTGGCCCAAGCACATATTTCAGCCAAAAGCGAACAAGCGGACACAGCATCCTTGTCGCGCACGAAGTCCTCGGCCAAGAATCCGTATGACTCCTCTCCTCCGCCGATATACTGCTTCTTGCCTTCGTTTTCGCGAATCACGCTTGCAATCCACTTGAAACCGGTATAACAATCGTACATCTCTACGTTGTTCTTGTCTGCAATCGCCTTAATCAATTCCGTGGTCACGATGGTCTTTACTACGAACTCGTTCCCCTTCATCTTACCCATTGCAATACGGTTCTTGATGATGTAATAGAGGAAAATCATGCAAGTCTGGTTACCATTCACCAACACCCATTCCCCGTTGCTGTCCTTGCAGGCCATACCGACACGGTCGGCATCCGGGTCGGAAGCCATCACGATGTCCGCGTCTATCTTCTTGGCCAAAGCGATGGCCATGGAAAGTGCTTCGGCATTCTCGGGATTCGGTGACACTACCGTGGGGAAGTTGCCGTCTTTCACCATTTGTTCGGGTACGGTATTGACGTTCTCAAATCCCCACAACTGCAACGACCTGGGAATCAACATCATGCCTGTACCGTGGATGGGAGTATAGACAATCTTCATGTCTTTCTGACGTTGAATCACGTCCGGGTCGATGGAAATAGTTTTTATCTTATCCAAATAAAGTTTGTCTATCTCTTCACCGATAATCTCAATCAAAGGATTGGCCGTGTCCAATACCGTATGCAAACCTTTGATATCCTCGGCACCGACTTTGTTCACCTCATCGATGATACCCTTGTCGTGGGGAGCCAATACCTGGGCACCGTCATCCCAGTAAGCCTTGTAACCGTTATATTCTTTCGGATTGTGGGAAGCCGTAAGGATGATTCCACTTTGGCAACCCAACTGGCGAATAGCAAACGACATTTCCGGAGTAGGACGCATGTCGTCGAACAAATATACCTTTATGCCATTTGCGGCAAAAATATTGGCCGAAACCTCGGCAAACAAGCGGCTGTTGTTACGACAGTCATGGCCTACCACCACAGCAATTTCTTTCAGATCCTTGAAATTCTTGTTCAGATAATTGGACAAGCCTTGCGTAGCTGCCCCCACCGTGTAAATGTTCATACGGTTCGTGCCTACTCCCATGATGCCGCGCAAACCGCCCGTTCCGAATTCCAGATTCTGATAGAAAGACTCCACCAACTCCGTCTTGTCGGCATTGTCGAGCATCTTGCGTACTTCCGCCTGCGTAGCCGCATCATATACTGAAGAAGAAAGCCAGGCTTCAGCTTTGGCCTCACACGATTTAATCAGTTCATTATCCATTTTGTATCTTTTTATTATGAGTTATTTTTTATCCTTTGTTCCAAATTACGGGCAAATATACTCAATTCACAGCATATCGCCTACGATGAAATCTGAAAATACCCTAATTGCACGATTTATTTCACCTCAAAGCGATTTCCCGTAGCCTTCACGATTTCACGCCGGTAACGTTCCGGATATCCCGGACGTTCTACTGGAACGCCCAACCCTCCGGGCGTACGCACATACAGCCCGTCTCTTTCAGGACGTACAGTCCCGTCAATATATTTCACCATCAGACGCTTGCCCAGCTCCATCCATTCATAGAGCATTCCGGCAGCCATCCGGTTCGTATAAGCCGTCAGGTATTTACGGACGGCCGACATCCCTTCGCCCTCCGTCCCGGCCAATGCCATGGCTTCTTTTTCCGTTTTCTCCTGTAACGTATTGTAATCGGTTTCCAACCGGTCGCGCACCGTTTTGAGTTCACCGAACAACTGGCTGTAACGGGGATACACGATGCTGCTTACCCAATTACATACCCAGAAAGCACTTTTAAAAGAAAAGTGCAAATCGTCCGCCACCTTGTCGCTATAACACTCCGGCACCAAGTCCGTACAGCAATACACCGGCGTGAAAGCCATCATGTTCGCATCGTCGCAGCCGAACCACAGTACACCTCCCACATAATCGGGCAACTGGCTGCGCATCTGTGCCACCATGACAAATGCCGACTGTTGGGTAGAAATAGGACGTTCGTTGAAATACGTCTTTCCATCCACCTTCCAAGTCAACGGTGTAGGACGGTAAGGAGCTTCGAAAGGCCCCATACCGGGATCGTTGTCTAAAGCCAACGGAGTGCCTTCATAATGGTCGCGCATCATATCCTTCACGTCTTGCACGGAAAGCCGACGATCCGGCTTGACAAACAGCGGCGTCGGTTCGGCCTGCGGGTTTTCTCCCGAAGCGTATGGCAAATATTTCTCCATTCCGTCCACGTAGCGGTTAAAGAAGCTCCACACCCGTGCCTCGCAAAAACGCAAAGCACTGAAATCAGCGGGAGCATAAGCATCGGCAAATGAAAAATCGCTGTCTTTCTTTCCCTTGAAATATCCCTTCTCGCGGGCAAAGCTGATCACGTCTTTGGAATAAAGGCAGTTCTCCTTGTCGCGTAACGGGAAACGGCGGATGCGGCTCTGGTTGGCATGGGCACAGATACAATCGTCCGGCACACGCACGGCCACCCACACCGCACCTTTGCGTCCCGTCCCTTTTCCAATCAGATCCATGACCCACGCCTCGTTCTTATCTGCTATCGTAAAGCTTTCGCCTTCACTGTTATACCCGTATTGATTAATCAAATCCGTCATCACTTTAATAGCTTCCTTCGCTGTCTTGGCACGTTGCAAAGTGATGTATATCAAACTACCGTAATCCAACAATCCGGTTGAATCGACCAGTTCGGCACGACCACCGAAAGTCGTTTCCGTAATCGTCAACTGATATTCGTTCATATTCCCTATCACGTTGTACGTTTCGGGAGCTTCTTCTATCTCTCCCGCATAATTGTTGTTTTCCCAATTATACACCGGACGCATTGTGCCCTTCGCATGCTTTCCGGCGGCCCAATGGCGCAAATAACCGAAACTGCCGAAATCGTCTGCGCTATAAGATACGATGACCGACCCGTCAGCCGACGCTTTCTTTCCCACTATCAGGTTCGTGCAAGCCTGCCCGTAGCCCGTGCACACAGCCAACACGACCGTCATTACCCATTTGAATTTCATCTTTCTATCAATAGATCTATCATTAATAAATAAACTCTTTTTCATCCACTGTTTCATTTCCGCAACGATCCGTCACCTTCACGGTCAACCGGCGGCGTTTGCCTTCCGGACGCAACGGCGTTTCTTTCAACCGGCAAGTCCAAACTCCGCGATAAGAAGTAAAGAGCACAAACCGGCCATCCACGTATGCTTTGAAAGACTTCACCCCCGAACCGCTGTCTGTCGGAACGCAACGCAACACGCTAACTTTCTTGCCATTGAAAGCCGTCTTCCAACGAACCACAGGCACCACGGTGTCCACGGCCAACGCGTACGACTCCCCCAAATCCCGAATCCGGGCAGAAAACCAACCGTCTGCATACTCTCCCCCTACATATCCACGGGAAGATTCTATATAACATTTCTCCGGACGGGACACAGGCGTACGGGGCGCCAACATCAACGTGGCCCGTTTCACCAACGGCACAAACTCATCGTGGAGCACATAAAGGTTGGAAATCCCGTCTTCTTTGGCTTCAACCCGAAGACGAAGCACTTCATCTTTTGTCAATGCTCCTGCCGGAATGCGCAACTCCATCCCCGGACGCTGCACCACTTGCGGACGGTCGTACTCCAACCATGCGCCCGAAGCCCTCCGAAGCTGCTCACGCTCTTCCGCTTCGGCCAAACGCGCATCGTCACGTTCGCCCCGCACCGTAAAACGGCACACCCGGACGTTTCCTTTCAAATCTTCCAAGGCATATTCAAAGAGGTAGTCGCGCTCCTCGTCCACGTCCACCCACCCCCGGTTCTCGTCAGCCGACAGGAAACACAATGTATTACCCGGCTCTACAAAAGACTTCAAATACCAATGTTTCGTTTTCCGGTAGTGGGGATAGTCTCCCCACGAATTCACCAACGGGTTTTCGTCCGGCATGAATTCGTCCATCAGGCTTTGGAAAACCTGCCTGCCGTCCACTTTCAGCGTGATGCGACGGATGCCGAACTTATTCTGCGTGTTGTTCATCAGGTCGTCCGCCCAAACGGCAGCACCCACACGCCCCCAAGCCCGCACCACACGGGCAGAAGCATCGGCCGTGACCGTGAATGTCTTGGACGACCTTCCGGTGTCTATCCAACCCTGCCCCGGACAAGCATACAGCTTCACCCCGTGTACGACCGGCGACATGTCGTCCGTCAGCAAATGCCGGAAATAAGGCAACGGGTCCACCAACGCACCGTCCGACGCCCTGTGTAATTCCAAATGAAGATGAGGGGCAAGAGAAGCCCCCGTATTACCGCTGTATGCCACCAGTTGCCCGGCCTTCACCGGAAACTCGCCGGGCTGAAGCACCACGTCCACCCGTTCCGTTTCCATCTCATATTGGCGGCTACGGACGATTTCCTGCAACGCCGGCACAAACTCGTCCAAATGGCAATAAACGGATACCAGTCCGTTGGGGTGCGTCACATAAAGGGCATTGCCGAAACCATCGTAACCCACCGTAAGCCGCGACACGTAGCCGTCGCATACGGACAATACCCGTTTTCCCACCACACCTTGCGTCTTCACGTCGATGCCGCAATGGAAATGGTTCGGACGCGGTTCGCCGAAACTGCCCGACATCAGGAACGGAATGTCCACCGGAGAATGGAAACGCTCGTCCTGTGCCGCTGCCTGCAAAGGGAGCCACAAAGCCACACTCATCCACCAAAAGTGTTTCTTCATATCTTATATACCTTAATTATATATGCAAAAAACGATTACCAAGACTGTCTCCCTTCCGTTTTCACGACGCGACAGTCCCGGCAACCGTTTGTCCATCCGACAGACCCATGGCCTGTCAACAAGCCTTAAAACTCATATCCAGCCCTTTGACGGAATGGGTCAGTGCCCCGACGGAAATGAAGTCTACCCCACACTCGGCATAATCGCGCAAAGTGTCAAAAGTGATACCGCCGCTCGATTCTGTTTCAAAACGGCCGCCTATCATCTTCACGGCCTTACGCGTATCCTCCACGGAGAAGTTGTCGAACATGATACGGTCTACGCCACCCATGTCCAACACCTGTTGCAATTCGTCGAAATTACGCACTTCGATTTCTATCTTCAGGTCCTTTCCTTTTTCCTTGAGATACTCATGGCAACGGTTGATGGCGTTGGCAATGCCACCGGCAAAGTCCACGTGGTTATCTTTCAAGAGAATCATGTCGAACAACCCGATACGGTGGTTCACGCCGCCTCCGATTTTCACAGCCGCCTTTTCCAACATACGCATGCCCGGGGTCGTCTTACGCGTGTCCAACACACGGGTATGCGTTCCCTTCAGCCGCTCCACGTACTTATCCGTCATGGTGGCAATGCCGCTCATGCGTTGCATGATGTTCAACATCAGGCGCTCCGTTTGCAGCAGGCTCCTCACCCGTCCCGTGACAACCATGGCCACGTCGCCCGGCTTCACGTGCGCCCCGTCCTCGATGAACACCTCCACTTTCATGTCCGGATCGAAGCGACGGAACACTTCCTTGGCGATTTCTATTCCGGCCAACACGCCTTCTTCCTTGATGAGCAACTTGGATTTTCCCATGGCATCCGCCGGAATACAGCAGAGCGTAGTGTGGTCTCCATCGCCTATGTCTTCGGCAAAAGCCAAATCAATCAAACGGTCATTCAATTCTTCTACTGACAACATATTTCCTATTCCTTTAATGTATTCGCAATGATTTCCCGGCAAAGATACAACATAAAAACGAAAGGAGGTGCTTTTTTCAATACCTTTCGGAAGATAAAGAACGACGGACGGCATTTTCCGACTTTTGAATAACAAAAATCAATCGGCTGAGAACGTGAAATCAATCTGCGCCAAACGATTTTTCATTCTCAGCCGATTGATTTTTCGTTTGGCGCAGATTGATTTTACGAAAGCACTATACTGATATTCAATACATTATAATATTCAAAAACCACAACAAAAAGAAAAAAGACAAACACCTTGAACCTGCCTTTACAAACGCCCGGAGCGAATCTGTCATTTGATTTTCCACACGATGAGGAGCGGATTGCCGTCGGGGTTGAACTTCCGTTCCACCTCATGCAGCGCAGGGGGCAACGTGCCATCTTTTTCCCGATATTGTTTCAACGTTTCCGCAATGGTATCAGCTTTACTCATTATGCCCTTACCCACCGTCATGGCATGGACTTGAGGAATTTCCCTTCTCGGTCGAACATCATCAGTATACGATCATCCTATAAAGAATGCTAATTCCGTAGGGCCGAAGCCGCGACCTGCCGTCTTTTTGCTTAACTTTGGGATACAACAACCCTAAAAGCAAAGCGACATGAATAGAATATGCGAACTTTTCGGCATCCGTTACCCCATCATACAAGGCGGCATGGTGTGGTGCAGCGGATGGAGACTGGCATCTGCCGTCAGCCAGGCCGGCGGATTGGGACTGCTCGGAGCAGGTTCGATGCATCCGGAAACTCTCGTGGAACACATCCGTAAGATGAAGGCAGCTACAGATCGGCCGTGGGGCGTGAACGTCCCGCTGATGTATCCGGAAATAGACCGGCTGATGGACATCCTCATACGGGAAGAAGTGAAAATAGTGTTCACTTCGGCCGGAAGCCCCAAGAAATTCACCCCGATGCTTCACGAGGCAGGCGTGACAGTGGCTCATGTGGTGTCGAGCAGCAAATTCGCACGGAAATGCGAGGAGGCCGGAGTAGACGCCATCGTAGCCGAAGGATTCGAAGCCGGAGGACATAACGGACGTGAAGAAACGACGACCCTCACCCTGATACCGCAAGTGCGCCGCGCCACCGGCCTTCCGGTCGTGGCAGCCGGAGGAATCGGCAGCGGAGATGCGATGTTAGCAGCCATGGCATTAGGAGCCGAAGGGGTACAAATCGGTACCCTTTTTGCCCTGTCGGCAGAAAGTTCGGCTTCGGAAGCCTTCAAACAGCGTTGCCTCGCTTTGGACGAAGGCGGCACGATGCTCTGCCTCAAAAAACTGTCGCCCACACGCCTGGTGCGGAATGGGCTGTTCGACAAAGTGGCCGAAGCGGAGGCCCGTGGAGCTAATGCGGAAGAACTGCGCGACATTTTAGGCAAAGCGGCCTCTAAGCGCGGCATTTTCGAGGGGGACACTGAACAAGGCGAACTCGAAATCGGACAAATCGCATCGTCCGTAGATGCCATACGTCCCGCCGGAGACATCGTACGGCAACTCGTGGAAAACTTCCGGAAAGCGCAGAAGGACGTGGCCGCCATCGGCTTTTGAAGAAGACTGGAACGCGCCCCCTGCCCTACCGTAGGCACAAAACCGCACAGAAACGGAGGGTTTCCGTGCCGGTTCTTGAAACTTTTTCCTAACTTTGACCCGTCCAATCAAGCACATAGAAAAATAAAATGTCATTATTCAGAGTTCTCCTTTCCATCATTTTTCCACCTTTGGCCGTACTGGACCAAGGTTGCGGATCGGTAGTCATCGTGTTCATCCTCACCCTGGCCGGTTGGATTCCGGGAGTCATTGCGGCTTTGGTCATCCTAAACAAAAAATAATAATCCGTCGCGGCCATGAAGATTACCCTACTCGTCGTCGGCAAGACGAACGACCCGCATTTCATTGCAGGCATAGAAGAATATGCCAAACGTATCCGGCACTACCTGCCTTTCGGCATCGAAGTCTTACCGGAATTGCGGAATACCAAAAGCCTTTCGGAAGAACAACAAAAGGAGAAAGAAGCGGATTTGCTGTTGAAAGCGTTCCAACCGGGCGACCATATCGTCTTGCTGGACGAACACGGACAGGAACACCGTTCGGTGGAGTTCGCCGCATGGATGGAAAAGCGGATGGCGGCCGGCCTGAAGCGGATGGTGTTCGTCGTGGGCGGCCCCTACGGTTTCTCACCACGCATCTATGCAAAAGCAAACGAAAAGGTATCGCTTTCGCGCATGACTTTCTCGCATCAAATGATCCGTCTGATTTTCACCGAACAAATCTATCGGGCCATGACCATCATCAACGGTGAACCTTATCATCATGAATAACCCTTCCGGGCAGACATTCATTCGGGAAACCGCCACTCGAAATCCAATGTCACCGGAAAATGGTCGCTGTATCCTCCTTTATACAACGGGCCTTGGTAGGTGCGGAACGGACGAACGCCGCCATACGTCTTTTCCCGTTCGCACATAAAAGGAAAGGCCACTATGGCGCGACATCCGTCGGACGTATGAAACGGGCGGCTGTTGTCCATCAACACCGGACTGACCAAGATATGGTCAATCGTTTCCCATATACCCCGGTAGCGGTAGGAGCCTTTCACCTCACTCTGCCTGGAAAAGGCAAGTTCTGGCTCATGGAAATATGGAATAAACGCTTCAAGGAACACTTCGTCTTCACTTCCGGCATTGAAATCACCCATAACCACAATACGGGCATCGCCCACCACGGTACGGATGGAGTCGGCAACGGCTGACACCGTCCGCGCCGCCAACATCCGATGGCGGCGTGAAACACGGGTCGCTCCCAGACGACTGGGCAAATGGCATACGAGCACGTGCAGCGTATCTCCCGAAAGCACTCTTCCCTTTACATACAAGACATTGCGCGTGGGACGGAATCCGGCATCTACGGAAGGAACGGTGATTTCGCGGGACTCCAACAAACGGAAACTACCCGGCTGATAGAGCAAGGCCACGTCGATGCCCCGCACATCGGGAGAGTGGGTCGCCACGTAACGGTAACCGAGCGCACGCAGGGACGAACGCCGGGTCAAATCGAAAAGCACACTGTCATTTTCCACCTCACACAACCCGACCAAATCCGGCAAACGTTCTTCTCCTACAGCCGCAACGACTTTGGACAAGGCATCCAACTTGCGCCAGTAACGCGACGGTGTCCATTTCTTCTCCCCACCGGGTAAAAACTCACGGTCTTCCTTCAGGCTGTCATGACGGCAGTCGAACAAGTTCTCCACATTGTAGAACATGACCCGGAAAGGTTGCTGCCCCTTGACCGGAAGCCACGCGCTCCATCCACAAAGCAACGCCGAAAGCCAAACAAGCGGTTTCATTCTTCGGGCACGAATTCATAGCACCCGGCATCCGGTACCGGTTCCGTCAAACGGTCTGTCCCGTAACGGTCCGTCGGATAACGGGCGGCCCACTCCGTCGAGCCTTTGCCACGTGCAATGGAAATGTCTTTCAAACGGAAATCGTACAGATAGTTATCCGTATCGAACAACCGGAACTGTTCTTGGCCGGAACCCTCCTCGTCTTTCTTTTCATACACCACGCCGACGAAACGCGAGGCATCGTCTTCCGCCTCGACCGTACGAAGCACGCAATTCCCGAAATAGTAATCCACATCCTTGTTCTCGTCTTCCAGATTTCCCGTCACCACATCGTCGGCATATCCCGTCACCAGACAGTTCAGGAAATGGGCATGCTGGAGAGGATAATCCAAAGCTAACCATTTGTTGGCCAAATACAAGGCATCGCCCCGCTCAGCATCCCAAGGATAGAATTGCGCCAACGTGCAATGCACGAACTCGGCCCACCCCCCTACCACGGCCACACAATGCCCTAACGTGTTGCTGATTTGGGTGTTGCCTACCGACGCACGGCAATGGTACAGCCCCAATCCTTCGCCTCCTACGTTATGAATCACGCTGTTCTCCAACGTCAGTTTCATCGCGTCCGTGGAAGAGCTGTCGCACGCAATGCCGTAGGAAGCACTATGGATGTCCACATGGTTCAGCCGGTTGTCCGTACTCGTGGCCTTCAGCCGTATACCTCCCCAACGGGAAGGCGTATTGTCGTATGGCAGGTAGTCGAACATCCGGTCTGTACGGTCGCCACGGAACACCACCGGACGATCGACCGTCCCTTCGGCCACGATACGACCGTGCACCCAAAGGTTAGCCCCGTCGTGGAAATACAACTGTACACCTGCGGCCATGGACAATGTCACTCCCTCTTTTACGGAAAGGCTGTCGTACACCACAATCGGACGTCCGGCCTCCAACAAAGTATCGGCTTCTATCACCCTGCCACGCCACATATAGGCATCCTGCCCCACTGCTGTAAGAATGACATGCTGCTCCGCCCCGCTCTCCAAGGCAAAAATCAGTGTGTCGTTCAAGGCTACGGGGGCATCCTGCCCGTTTTCCGGCATCGTCACCTCTGCAAAGACACGGATACTGTCTCCCGTACGCACCTCGAAATCGTATGCCCGTGCCCCGCTTTCAGGCTCCAAATAGGAACCGTCCACATTCACCCGAAAGGGAGTGGCATACGCTTGTTTCAGACGTACGGACGCAATACGCAGGCCATCTGCGTTACGGTTGTAAACCATCAGTTGGCGTGTGCTCGACCCTACGGTTGAAATCACGGTGTCGAACCGCACCGTATCGGCAGAAAAGGATAACAGCGCACTGCGGTCGGTCGTGAACGACATGGAGTCGTCACAAGACGTAAAACCGGATACAGCCACGACGCCCCACACAAGGACTGAGCCACAAAGGACGGATATTTTTCGCATATTCATAAATTCAAAAAAGGCATATCTGCCTTGTCATAACGCAGATATGCCCCGCTTATTTTAGGCTTTCACCGGAATATTCTTCAAAATGGCTTTGATATGGTCCCAAACCGTGGCAACCGTCGGTATCAGCAACCGTTCGTCGGGCGAATGTACTCCGCGCAACGTCGGGCCGAACGACACCATGTCCAGACCGGAATACTTCTCGCTGAACAACCCACATTCCAATCCGGCGTGTATCCCCAACACTTTCGGTTCTTTGCCAAACAAGGCTTTGTAAGTTTCCACCGCTATTTTCAAAATCTCTGATTCCGGATTCATTTTCCAACCCGGATAGCCTTCGCCCACTTCCACACGGGCACCTGCCAACTCGAAAGCGGCTTTCACCATATTGCTCATGTGGTGGCGTGCACTCAGTATGCTGCTGCGCTGACTGGTTTTCACCAGAATCTTATTGCCGTCCGTCAGACGGATACTGGCCAGATTGGAACTGGTCTCCACCAAATCTATATCCTGCGACATGGAAAGAGTACCGTTGTGCACGGCCTGTAAAGCCCAAATGAGCTTGCGGGCGACTTCGCGCTCCACGGCTTCCGGCCTCGCGCTTTCGCTCTGCAACTCGAAAACCATGGTCTTTTCGGTCACGCTGTATTCTTCTTCCACATCGGCACTGAACAGATTCCAATCCACACGGATACTCTCCTTGTCCTTCATCGGGATGGCACAAACCGCCATCGCTTCACGGGGTATGGCGTTGTGCAGACCTCCGGCCTGGATGTCGCATAAATATAAATCGTATTTTGCCCAAGCATTATACAGAAAACGCGCCAGTATCTTGTTGGCATTCGCCCGCTTCTTATTGATGTCGTCACCCGAATGTCCGCCCTTCAATCCTTTCACCTTCACTTCGAAGAAAAAATAATCCTGCGGAACATCCACCGGCTTAAAGTCGAATTCAGCCGTAGTTGCCGCTCCCCCGGCACAACTTACGAACAACTGCCCTTCGTCTTCCGAGTCCAAGTTCAACAAAATATCACCGGACATGAAACCAGGCTTCATGCCGAACGCACCGCTCAAGCCCGTCTCCTCGTCACGGGTAAACACACATTCTATCGGGCCGTGGGCAATATCCGAAGCATCCAACAAGGCCAACTCCATCGCCACGCCTATCCCGTCGTCGGCCCCCAACGTTGTCCCGTCCGCACGCAACCAATCGCCATCAACCCACGTACGAATCGCGTCTTTTTCAAAATCGAACTCCACCTCACGGTTCTTCTCGCAAACCATATCCATGTGGCTCTGTAAGATCACCGTCTTACGGTTTTCCATCCCCGGAGTCGCCCCCTTACGAATCAATACGTTTCCCGTCTCGTCCACCTTACATTCCAAACCTCTTTCACGGGCAAACTGTTCCAAATAAGCTATCATCCGCTCTTCTTTCTTGGAAGGACGGGGTATCCGGTTGATTTCTGCAAAAAACTTAAAAACCTCGGTTGGTTTCAATGAGTTCATTTCCATATCCATAATTTTATATATTCATTCTACTAAATTTGGTTAAAAGCGAAGATACGACACAAATCCACGCTTTTAAAGTTTATCTTTGCAGCACAAATATACGCAAAAATGTTGAAGACACTATTGTTTACCCTGATAATTGTGGCCATAAGTATGGCATTCTTTGCCATAAAAATCCTTTTCAAGAAAAACGGCCGCTTCCCGAACACCCACGTAGGCCATAGTGCGGCTATGCGCAAACGGGGCATCACGTGCGTACAAACCATGGATGCCCTGGAACGGGTGGAAAACCCACATAGAATCAATGAACGCAGTACAAGAAAATCATAAATAAAGAAAAAATAATGAAGAAAAACAGTATCATTGGCGCAGGACTTATCACCCTGGCAGCCACATTCGCCCTGACGGGATGCAACAAGTCGGCACCGGAAGAAAAAACAAACACTCAAGCTACGGAAATCCCTGCAGGCGGATTGAAAATCGCATACGTGGAAATCGACACTCTGATGTCGCAATACAATTTCTGTAAAGACTACACGCTCCTGATGAACAAAAAGGGAGAAAATATCCGGGCTACATTGGCCGGAAAAGAACGCGCCCTCCAGGCTAAAGCCGCAGAACTGCAAAAGAAATATGAAACCAACCAGTTCACCACCAAAGAACAAGTGGAACAGGCTCAAATGACATTGGCCAAACAACAACAGGACTTGCAAGCATTAAACGACCGGTTGATGAATGATTTCGCCGCAGAACAAGCAAAATACAACACCGAAATGCGCGATTCCATCCAAGCATTCCTGAAAGAATACAATAAATCAAAGAAATTCGATTATATCATCAGCAAGGCGGGAGACAATATCTTGGTAGCCAACGCTAAGTACGACATTACTAAAGACGTGGTAAACGGCCTGAACAAGCGGTACAAACAGAAACCGGAAATGGCCGAAAAAATCAGCGGAAAAATCAAAGAATAAAAATAAGGCATCCTCTCACCCGAAAATGAGAGGATGCCTCGTTTTAAAGGAAGATACGGAATCCCATCTTATGGATGTATCTCATAATCCCAATCCTTAAGGGCATATCCCCAATTTTCATTCACCAACTGAATGGTACGGGGCTTATACTCATATTTGTTCTTTTTGTAGCCTTTCTTCCGGTCTGTATATCGGCGTATGGCAGCCTCGGCACAATGAAACTCGCGAATACCTAATTTTTCATACGCGAGCTTCGTAGTCCCGAATGCATCAGCCTCAAAATCCTCGAATTTCACTTCGAAAAGATTTCCTTCCGGCACATATTTTTTCTGTTCCTCGTAGGCGCGGTAAAGCTTTGTATAGGTAAGAAGAATATTCTTCTCCATCTCCTCGTCGCTGATATGCTGTAATTCCAACGGCTTGATGGTGTTGGAGAAGAAGCTACGTGTGCTCTCGAACACCGTATAGGGGTTACGCATCAGATAAATGAACTTGGCATTGGGAAACATTTCGACCAAGGCTTTTACACGTCCCGTATGAGGCGGGTTCTTGGATAAATACACATCACCTCCCGTCGTACAGTACCTGGAAATCTTCATCAACTTCACAAATGTTTCCTTGAATACCTGAAGTTCCTCTTTCGTAATGTTCTCGAACGTCAGATACTTGTCGCAATATTCCTGCCATTTCTGAGGAAAGAACCAAAAGTCATAGAAGGAATAAGGCATCATGTTCGACAAAGCGAATTCTTCCTCCTGCGGCAGGTCGGGAGCCAACTCCATATTATCCGTCGGACGCTTGTCCGGCATAAGCCACCCCATCGTCTTCTTGAAGAACGGTTGCCCGAACATCATCAGATGGGGAAATACAGTCTGGTACGTTGTCGTATAGCAAAAATTATCGTCCTGAGCAAAGATGTTGTGCACAAAAGTCGTACCGCTTCTCCAATGCCCGAGGATGAAAACAGGATCGTGGTCGAATTCGTACGCCCCCAACTTCTCCTCAAACCTGCGGTCTTGGATAGGTGCCAACAAACTCAACAGCCTGCATACGCTTTTCGTCAGATAATACTTGGTACGCTTGTCCGGAGCTATTTCCTGACCACGCGTCATTTCTTTAAACGTTTTCCAATCGGCACCTACTAACGTATTGACCGGAAGTTTGCTGAACTCTAATAATCCCATGAAACTTTGATTTTTAATTAAGGTTATTCTTTAATGATTTCTATCGCGAGACCTTGCCGTCCCAAATCTTTGACCGCTTTCTCTATGGCTTCGTAATGCTCTTTACCAATACCTAATTTAGGCAAGTCCAACTCCGGAAGACGCTCAACGTCATTCTCCTTGGCTTCCACCGGACCGATAATCATGCCCACAGCACTGGTGTTGTTCGTAATCGGATCTATCAATATGAAGGAACCGGTTGCACGGTTCTTCTGATAAGCATCAAAAAATATGGGTTTTGCCGTCGTGATATGCACTTTCCCGATTTCATTCAAATGAAAACAGTCTGCCGGACGCTGCTCCATCGTATTCACATCTACCTGATAACAAATCTCACCTACCGTGGCACGAGTCGTATTCGTATTATGCTTCAGATAAAAATGCTTGTTACGGTCCATCGGTTCTTCGTCCATCCATACGAGCATCGTCTCGAAATAGCGCCCTACTTCCGGCACGTTGTCTGGATGTACTAACATCTCACCACGTGAAATGTCTATCTCATCCTCCAACGTCAACGTCACGCATTGCGGACAAAAAGCCTCTTTCAAATCTCCGTCGTACGTCACAATACGTTTCACATGAGACTTCTTACGCGACGGAAGAGCCATGATTTCATCTCCTTCCCGTACCACACCGGAAGCTATCTTTCCGCAGAACCCACGGAAATCGAGGTTAGGGCGCAACACGTACTGCACAGGATAACGGAAATCCGTCATGTTGCGGTCGGTATGAATGGGCACGGTCTCCAAAAAGTCCAACAGGCTGGTGCCTTCATACCAAGGCGTACGCTCGGACTTTTCTACCACATTGTCACCATCCAAAGCGGAAAGGGGAAAACAAGTCACATCTTCTATACCTAATTTATCCGTCAAAGCCTTATATTCCGCTACGATGGCGTCGAACACGTTTTCGTCGAAATCCACCAAATCCATCTTGTTCACGGCCAACGCAATATGTTTGATTCCCAACAAGGAAACAAGAAAGGTATGACGACGGGTCTGCGTGATGACTCCCGTACGGGCATCCACCAATATGACGGCCAAATTAGCTGTGGAACCGCCGGTAATCATGTTGCGGGTGTATTGTTCGTGTCCCGGAGTATCGGCAATTATAAATTTGCGTTGGTTCGTCGAGAAATAACGATAGGCCACGTCTATGGTGATACCTTCTTCGCGCTCCGCCTTCAAACCGTCGAGCAACAAAGCATAATCTATATGGTCGCCGGCATTTCCCACACGTTTGCTGTCACGCTCCAAAGCCTGCAACTGATCCTCATACAGTTTCTTGCTGTCGAACAAAAGCCGGCCTATCAATGTGGATTTTCCGTCATCCACCGAACCGGCCGTCAACAGGCGCAACAAATCTTTTTTCTCGTCTTGGTCTAAAAACTCCTTTATATTTAATGTAGCCATATAATACCCTCCTGAATTAAAAATACCCTTCACGCTTTTTCTGTTCCATGGACGCCTCCTGGTCGAAGTCTATCACACGGGTCGTACGCTCACTCTTGGTGGTAGTCATCATTTCCTCCACAATCTTCTCTATCGTGTCGGCTTCACTTTCGATGGCACCGGTCAGCGGCCAACAGCCCAACGTACGGAAACGAATATTCTTCATCTCAATCTTGTCGCGGTATTTTTCCGGCAAACGGTCGTCGTCCGGCATAATCAGTTGTCCGTCGATGTTCACTACCGGACGTTCCTTGGCATAATACAGCGGGACGATAGGAATGTTTTCCAAACGGATGTACTGCCAAATGTCCAATTCTGTCCAATTACTCAACGGGAACACCCGAATACTCTCTCCTTTGTGGATACGGGCGTTATAGATGTCCCATAACTCCGGACGTTGGTTCTTAGGATCCCACTGTTGGAACTGGTCACGGAATGAAAAGATACGTTCCTTTGCACGGCTTTTCTCTTCGTCGCGACGCGCCCCACCAAAAGCCGCGTCAAACTTATACTTGGACAAAGCATCCAACAAAGCCTTGGTCTTCATCAAATCCGTATGCACCTTACTGCCGTGCGTAAAGGGGCCTACCCCTGCCCGGAACGCTTCCATATTGGATTCCACAATCAGGTTCCAACCGTATTTTTTGGCATAGTCATCGCGAAATTGTATCATCTCCTTAAACTTCCACTTGGAGTCGATGTGCATCAAAGGGAAAGGAACCTTGCCCGGGGCAAAAGCCTTTTCAGCCAAACGAACCATCACGGAAGAATCCTTTCCTATGGAGTAAAGCATTACAGGATTCTCAAACTCAGCCGCCACCTCACGGATAATGTGAATGGACTCAGCCTCCAACTCCTGCAAATGACTCAATTTATATTCAGACATAATATTGTGATTTATTTATTGTTCAATATAAGTTCCAACACTTTATTAACCGATTCTTCCAACGTCAGAACGGAAGTATCCAACGTCAGAGCCGGATGTTCCGGCACCTCGAAGGGGGCACTGACTCCGGTAAAATCCTTGATTTCTCCCCGACGTGCACGGGCATACAAACCCTTTACGTCGCGTTGTTCGCAAACTTCCAACGGTGTGGACACATAGACTTCCCTAAAATCGTCTGCCCCGATAATCTCAGAAGCCATGTGACGGGATTCGTTCGTAGGACTGATAAAGGCTGAAAGCGTCACCACCCCCGTATCTACGAATAATTTTCCGATTTCAGCAATACGACGGATATTCTCTTTCCGGTCATCAGCCGAGAATCCCAAATTCTTATTGATACCGCTACGAATATTATCACCGTCCAAAATGCGGCACAAGATGCCACGCTTATGCAACTCCCGTTCTACACCGAGTGCCACCGTACTTTTCCCGGAACCGGACAAGCCAGTGAACCAGACCATCACCCCACGTTGTCCAAGAAGTTGTTCCTTGTCCGAACGGGTCATCATTTTTTCGTATATCGGATAGATATTTGTCGCCTCTCCCATAAACTGCTTACTTCTCTTTTAAAAATTCCAGAACAAAGGTATTAAAAATACAGATAACACAAACACAATTATGTTCAAAGGCAAGCCTATTTTAACGAAATCGGTAAATTTATAGCCTCCGATACCTTGTACAATCAAATTGGTCTGGTAACCGATAGGTGTAGAGAACGAGGCTGACGCAGCCATACAAATCACTACAAAGAACGGAGTCGGACTCACTCCCAAATGATTGGCCACCTCCAAAGCGATAGGAAAAGACAGGGCGGCGGCGGCGTTATTCGTTATCAACTCCGTAAACAGGTTCGTGATAACAAAAATCACAGCCAACAAAGCATACGGTCCGAGAGCATCGGTCATACCTATTATATATTCGGCAATGAAAGCCGCAAACCCGGAATTACTCATAGCCTTACTGATGGCAAAAGCACAGGCGATGGTAATCAACACGTCCCATGAAATGAACTTCGTATATTTCTTGGGATTGAACATTCCCGTCCAAGCCATAATCACCGTTGTGACGCAAACAAAGAAAAACATATCCAACTTCAGTCCGGGAAGAGCCCGCTCCACGACCGGAAGCTCGCCTACCGTTGCCCCGATAATCATCACCAACAACAGAATCATGGCCAGATATTTCTTTTTCTTTCCCATTTCGGGTTCCGCATCCAACACCGACAACATCAAAAACACGCGGCTGTCTCCCCACGTCGGAATAAAGGTGCCGTCTGCATCCAGAATCAACGTGTCATTTTCTGACAGGCGTACATTCATCCAATCCCCTTGGAGACGTTCACCATTACGATGCAGACTTTTTACCGTGGCTCCATAATGACGGTGAAAATCAAATTCGCGCAACGTTTTTCCGTTTCCGGGGAAACGTGCCCCCAACACAGCCTCCACGCGTACAATGTCACCCGAGTCGCTACTTTCTTCAATATCGTCATCTTTCAGGGTTCGGTCTGGCAATAAACGCTTGGCAAAACAAACCAGATAAATAATGCCCACAATGGCTATAATCACCCCGACTTGCCCCAATTCGAAGATGGAAAATCCCTTAAGACCCGCGTCTTGTATCATTCCGTCCACCACCAAATTCGTGGAAGTTCCTATCAACGTACAAATACCGCCAAGTATAGTGGCATACGAAAGAGGAATCAGAAATTTTGCAGGCGGCAGTTTCATCCGTCTTGCCCAGTTCTTGATGATAGGCGCAAAGATGACAACCACCGGCGTGTTGTTCAGAAAAGCCGAAATGAAAGCAATGACCGGCAATACACGCAGATTCGTATTGGCTACTGTAGACTTCTTTTGCGGTAACATGGCAAAAATCAAACGTTCCAACACCCCACTCTTACGTATTCCTTCACTGACCAGAAACAAAAGAGCCACCGTAATCATGCCTTTGTTCGAGAAACCCTCCAACACTTCCTTAGGGGTAAGTATTCCCGCACAGAAAAACAAGATGACGACAGAAAAAAGTATCATGCCCGGACGCATACGGTCGTAGATTAGTGCTACGACCATAGCGGCCAGACAGATTAAGACATAAACAATTTCAAAATTCATGGTATGGCATGATTGTATAGTGTTTACTTATATTCAGACCAACTCTTTATGGGCAGATCATCCATATCAATATGGCAGAAAGCCTGGATAAAGGCACTCGCCAAACGGGAGTTCGTAATCAAGGGAATATTCAAATCCACCGCAGCACGGCGAATCTTGTAACCGTTGCTCAATTCGCTTACCGTCAAATCCTTCGGGATATTGACCACCATATCTATCTCCCGGTTATGCAGCATGGCAAGTGCTTGAGGTGTTCCCTCCTCACTCGGCCAATACACCAAATGGTTCGCCACACCGTTCTCCGTCAGATAACGGCTAGTTCCCCCTGTAGCATAAAGTTCATAACCATGCTCTTTTAAAGTACGGGCTGCTTCCAGCATGTCGGCTTTCTGTTTGGCGCCACCGGTAGACAAAAGAATGTTCTTCTTCGGAATACGATGCCCTACCGAAAGCATGGCCGTAAGCAAAGCGGTTCCCGAGTCGTCACCCAAACAACCGACTTCTCCGGTCGATGCCATATCGACTCCAAGTACGGGGTCGGCCTTCTGCAAACGGTTGAACGAGAACTGGCTAGCCTTGATGCCCACATAATCGAAATCGAAAAGGCTCTTGTTCGGCTTCTCCACCGGCAATCCCAACATGACTTTCGTGGCCAGTTCTATCATATTTATCTTAAGCACCTTGCTCACGAACGGAAAACTCCGTGAAGCACGCAGGTTGCATTCAATCACCTTGATGTCGTTGTCCTTGGCCAAGAACTGGATATTGAACGGGCCGCTGATTTTCAGCTCGCGGGCTATTTGCCCGGAAATCTTCTTGATGCGACGCACCGTCTCCACATACAATTTCTGTGCAGGGAACTGGATGGTAGCATCTCCCGAATGCACGCCGGCAAACTCAATGTGCTCGCTGATGGCGTATGCCACGATTTCTCCCTCGCGTGCCACGGCATCCATCTCCACTTCCTTGGCATGCTGCAAGAACTTACTGATGACAACTGGATGTTTATGAGATACATTGGCAGCTAACTTCAAGAATCGCTCTAACTCATCCTGATTGGAACATACGTTCATCGCCGCACCGGAAAGCACATACGAAGGACGTACCAGGACCGGAAAGCCTACCTTACTTATAAATGCGTTTACATCGTCCATACTGGTCAGCGCACTCCATTCCGGTTGGTCCACACCGATACGGTTCAACATGGCCGAAAACTTCTCACGGTCTTCCGCATTGTCAATGCTCTTGGCCGTCGTGCCGAGAATAGGAATACGCTGTTGGTCCAAACGGATGGCCAGGTTGTTCGGGATTTGTCCGCCCGTAGAAACGATAACCCCTTTCGGACATTCCAAATCCAGAATATCCAACACGCGCTCGAAAGTCAGTTCGTCGAAATAAAGGCGGTCGCACATGTCGTAGTCGGTAGATACCGTTTCGGGATTGTAGTTAATCATCACCGAACGGAAACCCTCTTTACGGATGGTGTTCAACGCCTGCACACCGCACCAATCGAACTCGACGGACGACCCGATACGATAGGCACCCGAACCCAAAACCACAATACTGCGCTTGTCGTGTTCGTAATGAATGTCATGGGCTATGCCGCTATAAGTCATGTACAAATAGTTCGTCTGCGCCGGATACTCGGCAGCCAACGTGTCTATTTGTTTCACAACCGGTACGATACCTGCGGACAAGCGACGACGGCGCACTATCAGCGAAGCCTCTTCGATGTCCATTTCCTCTTCCATACCCAAGGCACGGGCTATCTGGAAATCCGTAAAGCCTTGCACCTTCGCCCGGCGCAACAAGTCATTGTCTAGCACATTGATGCTTTTGCAGGCATGCAAAGCCTTGGACGTATCCTTGATGTTCTGTAGTTTTTGCAGGAACCACTTGTCTATCTTCGTCAGTTCATGAATCCGGTCTATCGTATAACCTTTCTGCATGGCCTTGGAGATGATAAAGATACGCTTGTCGGTCGGTTCGTGCAGGGCGGCATCGATGTCGTCGATTTGCAGTTCCTTGTTCTCCACAAAACCATGCATCCCCTGGCCTATCATGCGCAAGCCTTTCTGGATAGCTTCCTCGAAAGTACGGCCTATGGCCATCACCTCGCCTACAGACTTCATGGAGGAACCCAACTCGCGGTCCACACCTCGGAACTTGCCCAAGTCCCAGCGCGGTATCTTGCACACCACATAATCCAACGCCGGCTCGAAGAAGGCCGATGTCGTTTTCGTCACGGAGTTTTTCAGTTCAAAAAGCCCGTAGCCCAACCCCAATTTGGCAGCCACGAAAGCCAACGGATAACCCGTGGCCTTGGAAGCCAAAGCGGAAGAACGGCTCAGACGTGCATTCACCTCGATGACACGGTAATCCTCCGATTCAGGGTCGAAAGCATATTGCACATTACATTCTCCCACGATTCCGATGTGACGGATGATGCGGATGCTTAACGCCCGCAATTTGTGGTATTCCGAATTGGTCAACGTCTGCGAGGGGGCTATCACGATACTTTCGCCGGTATGGATGCCGAGCGGGTCAAAATTTTCCATATTGCACACCGTGATACAGTTGTCATACCGGTCGCGAACCACTTCGTATTCAATCTCTTTCCATCCTTTCAGGCTCTTCTCCACCAACACTTGAGGTGAAAACGAGAATGCCTTCTCTGCCAACTTGTTAAGTTCTTCTTCGTTGTCGCAGAATCCTGAACCCAGGCCACCCAACGCATAGGCCGCACGGATAATCACGGGATAGCCCAGATGGGCAGCCGCCTTGCGGGCTTCTTCGATATTCCCGCAAGCATGGCTCTTGATGGTCTTCACGTCGATTTCATCGAGCTTCTTCACGAACAATTCACGGTCTTCCGTGTCGATGATAGCCTGTACCGGAGTTCCGAGCACCTGCACGCCGTATTTCTCCAAGATTCCTTCCTTATATAAGGCCACACCGCAATTCAAAGCCGTCTGTCCTCCAAACGCCAACAAGATACCTTGCGGCCGTTCCTTCCGGATGACTTTCTCCACAAAAAACGGAGTCACCGGCAAAAAATAAATCTGGTCGGCCACCCCTTCGCTCGTCTGCACCGTGGCGATGTTCGGATTGATGAGTACCGTCTCTATCCCTTCCTCTTTCAACGCCTTCAACGCCTGCGAACCGGAGTAATCAAACTCACCGGCCTCGCCGATTTTCAGCGCACCGGAACCTAACAACAATACTTTCTTTATTCCTTTATCTTCCATAGACCACCTGTTTCTTATTTGAGCAATTTTACAAAATCATCGAACATGAACTCCGTATCCACCGGACCGCTGCAAGCTTCCGGATGGAACTGCGCACTGAACCAAGGATTCACTTTATGGCGTATGCCTTCATTGGAACCGTCGTTCATGTTGACGAACAAGGGTTCCCAGTCTGCCCCGAGCGTTTCCGCATCCACAGCATAACCGTGGTTCTGGCTCGTGATGAAACAACGGGTCGTGCCCACCATCCTCACCGGCTGATTGTGGCTGCGGTGCCCGTACTTCAATTTATAAATCCGGGCACCGGCCGCTTTGCTCAAAAGCTGGTTGCCCATACAGATGCCCATGCAGGGGCGCACCGAAGGAGAAGCAAGGAACTTGCGGATGTTCGCTACCGCAGCCTCGCACGTGTCCGGGTCGCCGGGACCGTTGGCCAAGAAGAGGCCGTCAAACTCCAACGTATTGAAATCATAGTTCCAAGGCACGCGTATCACTTCCACGCTGCGACGAAGCAGGCAACGTATAATATTGTGTTTCACACCACAATCCACCAACACGACTTTCTTCCGTCCGCCTCCTTCATTGTAACGGATGACATCCTTACACGACACTTTATCCACGAAGTTCACACCGTTATAATCGGCCTCGGGTATGTTATCCGGTTCGTCGTCAAACACAATCTTGCCCATCATCACCCCGTGTTCGCGCAACACCTTCGTCAACTCGCGCGTATCCACTCCCGTGATGCCCGGCACCTGTTCCCGTTTCAGCCAGTCTGCCAGACTTTCTTTTGCATTCCAATGGTTGTAGGCCAGACTATAATCGCTTACGATAATGGCCGAGGCATAAATCCGGTCGCTCTCCATGAAAGTGGCCAGGCCATTCTCTTCCATAGTAAAAGCCGGCACGCCGTAGTTCCCGACCAAAGGATAGGTCAGCGTCATCAACTGCCCGGCATAAGACGGGTCGGTCAAACTCTCCGGATACCCCATCATGGCCGTATTGAAAACCACTTCGCCGGCCACCGGTTTTTCATAACCGAACGACTTACCGTGAAAACGGCTCCCGTCGTCGAGGATAAGTGTCACGTTTCTCATTGCAGAAATACAATCTTTATTATCTTATTTATTTGCCTTAAACACATTCTCATAATAACTGATGAACGCCCGGTTCACCAACTTCACGCCACCCGGTGTCGGATAGTCGCCGCTGAAATACCAGTCGCCCGAATGCTCCGGACAGGCCTCGTGAAGGCCCTCCAGCGTCTGGTATACGATTTCAATGGGCGTGGTGACTCCTGCCGGGCGCAACATCTCCACCATCTTGCATGAAATGTCCTCGTCCGCAAAAGGAGCGTAGATGGCTTTCACGCTGTTCACCATTTCTTCTTTAGGCAACCCCATCTGCATTTTACATTGTTCATAAACCTCACCCACCACGTGCGCCATGCCCCGTTCTTTCAACAGCTCCACGGCTGCGCGGAAAGCGATGAACTCATCCATATTGGACATGTCGATACCGTAATAATCGGGATAGCGCACCTGCGGCGAAGAAGACACCAGCACGATTTTCTTCGGGTGCAGGCGGTCAAGGATGCGGATGATGCTCTCTTTCAGCGTAGTCCCGCGCACGATACTGTCGTCGATGACCACCAGATTGTCCTCGTAGGCATTCACGCTCCCGTAAGTGATGTCATACACATGCGCTGCCAAATCGTTCCGGCTGTTGCCTTCCGTAATGAACGTACGCAGTTTGATGTCCTTGATAGCCACTTTCTCGCTACGGATATACTGGCTCAGGATGCGTTCGAGCTCCTCATGCGTGGGCTTATGTCCCAACGCTTCTATCTGGGCAATCTTGGTTTGGTTCAGATACGCCTTGAAAGCGTCCAACATGCCATAAAAGGCGACTTCCGCCGTGTTCGGAATAAAAGAGAACACCGTATGTTCCAAATCCCCGCCAATGGCTTTCAGGATGGCATCGCGCAACTGCATGCCCAAAGCCTTACGCTCCAGGTAAATATCGCGGTCGCTTCCACGACTGAAATAGATTCGTTCGAACGAGCAGGCTTTCACCTCCTTGGGTTGCAAGATTTGTTCCAAACGCATCTCCCCGTCCTTATGCACGCTGACCGCCTGCCCCGGCATGAGTTCGTGTATCTGCTCCGTCTCCAACGCGAAAACCGTCTGGATGACAGGACGCTCGGAAGCCACGACCAAAACCTCATCGTCTTTATACCAAAAGGCCGGCCGGATACCCCACGGGTCACGCAGGACAAACATCTCGCCGCTGCCCGTCGCCCCGCACACCACATAACCGCCATCCCACAAGGGAGCTGCCGTGCGCAACACGTTGTTCACGTCGATGCGTTCCTCGATATAATGCGTGATATCCATGCCGGACAATCCATGCCCTATGGCTTCGGCATAAAGGCGTTCGCTTTCGCGGTCGAGCCTGTGCCCCACTTGCTCCAACATGATATAAGTGTCGGAATAAATCCGGGGATGCTGTCCTTTGGCCGTAATGTCGGCAAATACCTCATCCACATTCGTCAGGTTGAAATTACCACACAGCGCAAGGTTTTTCGCCCGCCAGTTGTTGCGCCTCAGAAACGGGTGGACAAAAGAAAGGCCACTCTTTCCGGTCGTTGAATACCGAAGGTGGCCCATATAAATTTCACCGGCAAAGGGAAGCTGCCGTTTGGCATACGTGGCGTCTGCAAGCTGTTCCGCGCCCAAATCCCTGAACCGGGACTGCACGGAGGAAAAAATCTCGGTAATGGCACCCGTACCTAGCGCCCGTTCACGGAACATATACTCTTCTCCGGGATTCGCCTCCATCTTCACGCAAGCCAACCCGGCTCCTTCTTGTCCGCGGTTATGCTGTTTCTCCATTAAAAGGTAAAGCTTGTTCAAGCCATACATCCAAGTACCATACTTTTCCTGGTAATACTCCAAGGGCTTCAGCAAGCGTATCATAGCGATCCCGCATTCGTGTTTCAACTGCTCCATGACAATCGTTTTCTTCAAACCTTATTAGTGGGCAAAGGTACAAATAAATGCGAATACTTGCAATTTATTTCGCTATTTACGTAGAAAAAGACACTTCTTGTGACAAAAAAGAAACCTATCCACGCTTTCATGAACAAAACGAAAGACAAGCTCCCTACCTTACTTCCACATCGGAAACAAACCCGTTCATCTCTATCCCTTCCGTGCCCGTCAGTTTCTTTCCGTCTACCGTGACATTCTCCAACAGCACGCCGCACACGTCGTTGCCTGCGTCATATCCTTTTATCCGCATAGGATACATTTTTCCCCTTTCGCCTTGGTAGCGGATATTACGGAAGACAAGGTTGCGAATCGGACCGCCAGGCTCACGGTTATATTTCTCATTGAAAAGAACCCGGATATCTATCAGCCGCGCCTCTTCGCAGTCTTCCACCCGGATGTCCTCGAACGACACGTCCTCCACCCGGTTCTTGTCGCCCACGCATACGGCCATCACTCCACGATAGTTGTCGTCATCCTCGTCCACGTTCAGCACGTCTATGTTGCGGAACCTTACGCTGCGAAGCGTCTCCCCCTTCGGGGAACGGTCGTCACCATGGCCTCCCACGTTAATGGCATGCGCCACATCGGCCCACAAAATGGAATTCTGCACCGTCAGGTTGCTTGTCCCTCCCCAAAACCACCACCGGTGATTATAAAATGCCAGGCAGTCGTCGCTCGTACGAAGAAACACATCGTCCACCAACCAGTCATGGCAACACATCAAGTCAATCCCGTCGCTCCACCCCCGGGATGAAAAGCTCTTCACATTCCTGACCGTCACCTTCCGGCTTTCTCCGCCCATTATGGTGTAATGCTGGGGGTTGACCACCGTAATGCCTTCTACGTGCACGTTGCGCGAACGGGTGATTTCCACGCCGCGCAAAGGCCGGAACAGCATCCCTCGTCCCACAATCCGCACATTCTTTGCCCTGTCCACCCTGAGCTTGGCTTTCACCAAGGCCCCCGGCGCCAGGTAAACCGTGCAGTTGCTCGGTACGTCTATCTCATCGTTGGGCAGGTCCTTGGGCTTATGCACGCCGGGACCGAAATAAATCAGACGGCAATCTTTCCGGAAAATGTCTTTCGAACCTCCATCCCAGACCACGACGCCTTCGCCCCCTGTTCCGTCATACGTCTCCGTCTCCACAGCATTGGCAAACAAATGGAGATTACCCATACGATCGCCCCCGAACTCCACACTCAACTTGGCCGGACGCTCCAGGCGGAACGTCAAGGCGTGCCCGTCCACCTTATTATATGATATACCTCGCGAAAGAGGACGTATCTTCACGTCATCCACCGGTAAACCATGCGCCACGACCTTCACCTCCACCGGCTCGTCTGCGTCGAACTGCGCCATGGCAGCCCGGCTCTGCGTGTCCATGTCCACCTCCACTGAAAAAACCTGTAACTCCCGCCAGGCATTTTCCGTCCCGGCCTCCCTGACGTACACCTTGTAACGGTTGTCGTCCACAATGGCCTGGTCTTCTATCTTCGGATACACGAGTATTTTCGCTTGCATGGGAAAAGAAACGAAGAAGGCTCCCAGCGCGCCACATAATATCTTATTCATACTACCAACTTTACGTGAATATAATTTATATACGAACGAACATCATAAAATACCAATCGGAATACATTATATTATACTTAAAAAATATTAAATCCAAAACCCGGCATGCCATTGACATTCTGACACCATGTCATTTCCACACCCCCAAGAATTGCGTATTCGCACACAGGCAAAGGCTGCGACAAGAATAACGCAACCATACAGTCCTTCAGGAATAACAAAATGACAACCCTTACGCAAGAATATTTATCCTCTGTCACCCGTCCATGCCTTTCCTTCCGCATGAAGCGGCTCGGTGCGTAAGCCTAAAGACACATCCGGCTTGCATGATGCCACCGGATTTTGGAACGGAAAAAGCAACCCAATAAAGCCGGCACACGGTTTGCAAGCCGGAAATTTGCCGGAAAAAAGACATTTTTACGGCGTTTGAAAGAGAAACACGAGCCGACATGCGGAGAATGATTTTCCGCTTTCAGCCGAATGGTTTTCCATTCTCTTGAGATTGAATTGCATATATGCGGGAGATATGCAAAACAACAACGCATATACCGTATAAATATGCAAGAAGAGGCTCTATATGCTACGGTTCAGCCGTTTTTGGCCTGTCAGATAAAACGAAAACGCTGTCTTTTGGGACTGAAATCCTCCCATACAGTAACAAAAAGACATTCCCTACAAGCCCACCCGACATCTTCCGCCCTACGGAAAATTAATTTCTTTTGAAACCATTAGGCTGTAACGGAAAAAAGACGTACCTTTGCACAAGAATCGGTTCTGTGTGCAAGTCCTTGCGCACGGATTAAAAGGGAATCGGGTGCAAATCCCGGACAGTCCCGCTGCTGTGATGCTCCGTGAACTTTCTGAAAAAGCACCATCACCACTGGCCGTTTGTTTCTCAAGGCCGGGAAGGTTTCAGGAAGGGGGCGAGTCAGAAGACCTGCCGTTCGTTAAAAAACTGTTCTTGCTCGTGGGTTAGGAGAACATGTAGGATAAATGAAACAAAGATGATTAAAAAAGTTTTGATCGCCAATCGTGGCGAAATCGCTGTGCGAGTCATGCGCTCGTGCCGCGAAATGGGTCTGCGTACCGTGGCCGTATTTTCTGAGGCCGACCGTACGTCAAGGCACGTGATGTATGCCGACGAAGCTTACTGCATCGGCGCGGCCGAGTCGCACGAAAGTTACCTGAACATCGACCGTATCATCGAAGTGGCCGCAAAATGCAAAGCCGACGCCGTCCATCCCGGCTACGGCTTTCTGTCCGAAAATGCGGAATTTGTACGCCGTTGCGAGGCCGCAGGCATCATCTTCATCGGCCCGACAGCCGACACGATGGAAGCCATGGGAGACAAGATTGCAGCCCGCCAACGCATGATGGCGGCAGGGGTACCGGTGGTGCCAGGCACTGCCGAACCGCTGAAAGACGCCGATGAAGCCGTACGCATCTGCAAGGAAATCGGTTTTCCCGTCATGCTGAAAGCCTCCATGGGTGGCGGCGGAAAAGGCATGCGCCTCATCCATAGCGAAGACGAAGTGAAAGAGGCTTACGACTCGGCCCGTTCGGAATCCATGTCTTCCTTCGGGGATGACACGGTATATCTGGAGAAATTCGTGGAAGAGCCGCACCATATCGAGTTCCAAATTCTTGGGGATGCCCATGGCAACGTGGTGCATCTCTTCGACCGGGAGTGCTCCGTGCAACGCCGCAACCAGAAAATCGTGGAAGAAAGCCCTTCGCCTTTCCTCACACCGGAACTCCGCCGGGAGATGGGCGAGAAAGCCGTTGCCGCCGCCCGGGCGGTGAACTACCGTGGTGCCGGTACCATAGAATTTCTGGTGGACAAATACCGCCACTTCTATTTCTTGGAAATGAACACCCGCCTGCAAGTGGAACACCCCATCACGGAAGAAGTGGTGGGCGTAGACCTTGTCAAAGAACAGCTCCGCGTGGCCGACGGTGAGCCTCTGCGCTTCAAACAAGAGGACCTCTCCCAACGCGGACACGCCATCGAGTGCCGCATCTGTGCCGAAGACACGGAAAACGGGTTTATCCCCTGCCCCGGCATCATCCGCCAACTCACGGAGCCGAACGGCATCGGCGTGCGTATCGACAGCTACGTGTACGAAGGTTACGAAATCCCCCTCTACTACGACCCGATGATCGGCAAGCTCATCGTATGGGCCACGAGCCGCCAGTTTGCCATCGAACGTATGCGGCGTGTGTTGTATGAATTCAAAATCACGGGACTGAAAACCAACATCAGTTACCTGCGCCGCATCATGTACGCCCCGGCTTTTGTGAAAGGCGAATACGACACTTCATTCCTGTCAAAATATTCCCGTTCGCTGCAACGCAGCAACGGAGAGAACGAAGAGATAGAAAACATGGCCATGATAGCCGCCTACGTGGACTACCTGTTCAATCTGGAAGAGAACAGCCCCGTGCGCACGACAGACTCCCGCCCCATCAGCCGTTGGCGCGAGTTCGGCCTGCAAAAGGGAGTATTACGTATATAATAAGGAAAGGGATATTTTATGGAAATGCACATAGGAGACCGTGTCGCGGACGTGACATTGGTAAACAAAGAGGGAAACCGCGTGGAACTCACCATCGACGGCAAACCGTGCGTAGTGGACATCGTCATGGCCGAGAACGGCAGTTGCTCCATCCTGCACGACGGCAATTCCTACAATGCGGAACTTATTCGCGGAGAAGGCGGAAAGAGCTACGACGTGAACATGTTCTACCGCTCCTACCACGTGGACGTGGTGGACACGCAGGCCAAGTATCTCCGCATGAAAAAGCATGCGGACGAACGCCAACCGGATAAAATCGTGGCACCCATGCCGGGCAAGGTGGTCAGCATCCCCGTACAGCCGGGAGACGAGTTGAAGGCAGGTGACATCGCCATCGTACTCGAAGCCATGAAGATGCAAAGCAATTATAAGGTCAGTTCGGACTGCAGGGTGAAAAACATTCTCGTGACAGAGGGAGAGGCCGTACAAGACAATCAAACGTTGATAGAATTAGAACTCATACAAGAAGCATGAAAAGAGAAGAACTATATGCCCGGTTTGAGGAATTGGACAAACGGGCTTCGCAGGGTGGCGGACCGGACAAGATAGAAAAGCAACACGCCTCGGGCCGCATGACGGCACGCGAACGCATCGACATGTTGCTCGACAAGGATACGTTCTGCGAAATAGACAAATTCGTGAACCACCGTTGCACCCGCTTCGGAATGGAGAAGAAACAGATTCCGGGAGACGGCGTGGTGTGCGGTCACGGCAAGATAGACGGACGGCAAGTGTTCGTCTATGCTTACGACTTCACCGTACACGGCGGTTCGTTGAGCGAGACCAACGCGGCCAAAATCGTAAAAGTACAGACTTTGGCCTTGAAGAGCGGCGCACCCATCATCGGGCTGAACGATTCGGGAGGCGCCCGCATACAGGAAGGCATCACCAGCCTGGCGGGATACGCTTCCATATTCTACCAGAATACAATGGCCTCCGGCGTGATTCCCCAACTCACGGCCATCCTCGGCCCGTGTGCCGGAGGTGCCTGCTACTCTCCCGCCCTCACCGACTTTATTTTCATGGTCAACGAAAACAGCCACATGTTCATCACCGGACCGGATGTGGTGAAGGCCGTGACCAATGAAGTGGTGGACAAGGAAGAGTTGGGAGGAGCTTACACGCACAGCAGCAAGAGCGGTGTGGCCCATTTTGTCTACCCGACGGAAGAAGAAACACTGATGCAACTCCGCGAACTGCTCAGCTTCCTGCCGTCCAACAACATGGAGGACGCGCCGATCGTGCCTTGCAGCGACGACGCGAACCGCCGTGTGGAAAGTTTGCAGACGGTGATTCCGGAAGATCCTAACCAACCATACGACATCAAAGACGTTATCGAACCCGTCGTGGACAACCAATATTTCTTTGAAGTGATGCCGCATTTTGCCAAGAACATCGTCATCGGTTTCGCCCGCCTCGGAGGACAAACCGTCGGCATCATCGCCAACCAACCGGCATTCCTGGCCGGCGTGCTCGACATCGACGCTTCGGACAAAGCCGCCCGCTTCATCCGTTTCTGCGACTGTTTCAACATCCCTTTGGTGACGTTCGAAGACGTACCGGGCTTCTTGCCGGGTACGGCACAAGAACATGACGGTATCATCCGTCACGGTGCCAAAATCGTGTATGCCTACGCCGAGGCCACCGTTCCCAAAATCACGCTGATTACGCGTAAAGCCTATGGCGGAGCCTATATCGTCATGGCCAGCAAGATGATCGGTGCTGACGTGAACTTTGCCTGGCCGCAAGCCGAAATTGCAGTCATGGGGGCATCCGGTGCCATCAACATCCTCTACCGTAAAGCATCGGAGGAGGAGAAAAAGACGGCTGTGGAAGCATACGAAGAAGAGTTCTCCAATCCTTACCGCGCAGCCGAGCGCGGACTGGTGGACGAAATCATCATGCCGCGCGACACGCGCCGGAAACTCATCCGCGCCTTGGAGATGGCCCGGAACAAGAACCAAAGCAATCCGCCCAAGAAGCACGGCAACATGCCGTTATAACCTCAAGACCTCTGCATCCACTCCACGGGTGCAGAGGGTTTTAATTCCGTGAATAACGGAACTCACCCGGCGGCACCCCTACCACCTTTTTAAATATCAGGCTGAAGCATTGCACGTTCGGATACCCCAACAAACGAGCCACTTCGGCCGGTGTATGCATGCCTTCCGACAACAAACGCCGGGCCGTATCCAGTCTCCTGAACTCAAAATATTCCTCCAAACCCTTACCGGTCTCGAACTTCAACAAGTCGGAAAAATAAGCCGCAGACAGATTCAGCACAGCGGCACACTGCGCCAAGACGGGCAAACCTCCTGCCGACAACCGTCCGGAATCAAGATATTCATCGAACATGCGGTCCAGACGGGCTAGCAATAGCTTGTTTTTATTTTCACGGGTAATGAATTGACGTTCGTAGAACCGCGTACAATAATCCAACAAAAGTTCGATGTGGCGCGAAAGGATGGTACCGGTATGCACATCTATCGGATGGTGCAGTTCTTCTTCTATGTGCTCCAACAGGCAAACCACCGTGGAAGTCTCCCGCCGGGAGAGGTGTAACGCCTCTTCCTTGCGATAAGAAAAGAAAGTATAATTCTTGATGTGGCTCTTGAGCGAAGTGCGGAACAGCAAGTCGGGATGGAATGCCAAAAGCCAACCCTTGGGAGGCAACGTGTCCTCCTTGCCCATACGGAAGATTTCGCCCGGCGTAAGGAATACCATCGTGGCCACGGAATAATCATAATACTTCCGGCCGCAACAGCAACAACCGTCCGGACAATCCTCTATCAACAAGATGGCATAGAATTCAAACTTCACGGCATCCTCTTCCAATTCCGGCTTTTCCAGATTGATAAGGCTCACCTGCGGATGTAACGTCTTACTGCCCAAACAATGACAACATTCGCACACGGTCTTTATGTTCAATGTCTTATTATCCCTCTTCACTCCTGTCTTTGCCATTACCCGATACATACGAAATCTTCGGCCTCGCCCGACTTGCCAGTCCCCCTACTCTTATAAAACCGGCAAATCCCTGTATCCGGTCGGCGTACATCCGACACTCTTCTTGAAAATCCGGGTGAAATGCTGCGGATATTGGAAGCCGAGACGGTAAGCAATCTCGCTCACGCTGCGGTCTGAACCGAGAATCTCCTGTTTGGCCACCTCGATGAGCTTGCCTTGGATATACTCCTGCGCCGTACGCCCTGTCTCCTTTTTGACCAAATCGCCAAAGTAATTGGGCGACAAGTTTACACGGTCGGCAAAATACTTCACCGTGGGCAGTCCCTTTGTCTGTGGTAGGTTGCTTTGGAAATAATCATCCAACAAATCCTCGAACCTGGACAGAATCCCCTTGTTCACCTTGCTCCGCGTGATAAACTGCCGTTCATAAAAACGCAGGCAATAATCCAAAAGCAACTCTATGTTACGGACTATCAGCCGACGGCTGTGCTTGTCCACCGGACGCGAAATCTCCCTCTTGATTTTCGACAGGCAATCCCGGTAAATGCCTTTTTCGTCCTCGGAAAGATGGAGGGCTTCATTCGAAGCATACGAAAAGAAGGAATACTGTTTGATGTCCTGTCCCAACGAAGTGCCACGTATCAAATCTGGATGGAACACCAAGCCCTGCCATTGAGGGCGGATACTCGTATCCCTCCGGACTTCCACCACCTGCCCCGGAGCAAAACTCGTCACCGTCCCTTCTTGGTAATCATACGTCTGCTTGCCGTAACGCAGGTCGCCACACTTTGTCTGTTTCAAAAAAAGCGCATAAAGCCCATAGTTGAACGTGACATTGTCCGGAAGGTCACGTTGGACTTCTGAAGCGTCGACCACCGAAACCAACGGGTGCAGGGTCTCTACCCCATAAAGTTTATTGTAGCAGTCCACGGTGTCAAGTTTGATAAATTCTTCCATATCGGGTTCTGTTGTTTATAAAAAGGTTCAGGCAAATATAGCGATTCCGTACCAATTCCATGCAAAGTGCCGCATTTTTCCAATAAAAATCCGTAATAAGGGGCGTAACAACCGTAATTTGTCTACCTCACAAGCCTGAAATTCTCCCGAACTTTGCCACATCAAAAAAGGAAGTAACAAAACACAACAGCATGACATTGGATGAATTTTTAAAGCATGCGGATGCACGCCTTCCCCTCGACACGCCCGACATCTACCGTTTCATGGACGAGATGAGCGACGAGGCCCGGCACATCACTTGCGAAATCAACAACGCTTACCATAGCCAAGCGGAATTGCGTGAACTGTTTTCGCGCCTGATCGGCCGCCCCGTGGACGAAACATTCAAGGCGTTCCCGCCATTCTATACGGATTTCGGGAAAAACATCACCATTGGCAAACACGTGTTCATCAACGCCTGTTGCCATTTCCAAGACCACGGAGGTGTCACGTTGGGCGACGGTTGCCTGATCGGGCACGACGTGGTGTTTGCCACGCTCAACCATGACTTCAATCCCGGAAACCGCGCTGTCATGCACCCCGCCCCCATCGTGTTGGGACGAAACGTATGGGTAGGTTCCCACTCCACCATCCTTCAAGGCGTGACCGTGGGAGAAGGAGCCATCATTGCTGCCGGTTCGGTCGTGACCAAGGACGTGCCTCACCGGACTATCGTGGGCGGAGTACCGGCAAAGCCCATCCGGAAAATCCAATGACCACACATGGAAAACAAGGCAAAGGATACAGACGGCTTGCTCGCCCTCATCCGCGAAGGCCGCCCCATGACCTTGGGTGAGCAGTTGCGCCTGACAGCAGCCTTGAGCGTGCCTGCCATCGTGACCCAACTCTCGGCCATAATCATGCAATATATTGATGCCGCAATGGTGGGCAGCCTCGGTGCGGACGCATCGGCCTCCATCGGGTTGGTATCCACCACCACGTGGCTTTTCTGGGGATTGTGCGCCTCTGTTTCCACGGGATTTTCCGTGCAAGTGGCCCACCGCATCGGAGCGGGAGACTGGGGAAATGCCCGTTCCGTGCTGCGCCATTCCGTAACGGCGGTACTCACATTCAGTGTGGCATTGGCAGCCATCGGCGTTTCCATCAGCGAAAACTTGCCCCGGTGGTTAGGCGGTGATGCTGCCATCCACGCCGGCTCTTCGCTTTATTTCCTGATATTCTCGCTTTTCCTGCCCGTCCTCCAACTGAATTTTCTGGCCGGGGGCATGCTGCGCTGCAGCGGCAACATGCGCGTCCCCAGCACGGCAGGCGTGCTGATGTGCGCGCTTGATGTGGTATTCAATTTCTTTCTCATCTTTCCGGAACGGGAACTTTCCCTCGGAACACAGTCCCTCCAACTGCCCGGTGCGGGATTGGGCGTGGAAGGTGCCGCCCTGGGTACGGGGTTGGCAGAATGCGTGGCGGCATGCCTCACGTCATGGCACCTCTTCACCCGGTCATCCGGACTGAAAATCCAGGAATGGCACGGGACGCACCATTTTCCCATGCGGACCACACTGAAGAATGCCGTCCGCATCAGCCTGCCGATGGGTTTGGAGCATGCCGTCATCTGCGGGGCGCAAATCATGACCACGGTCATCGTGGCCCCGTTGGGCATCACGGCCATAGCGGCCAATTCTTTCGCCATCACGGCCGAAAGCCTCTGCTACATGCCGGGATACGGGATAGCGGATGCCGCCACCACCTTGGTAGGCCAAAGCCTCGGAGCTGGCAGGCGAAAGCTCACACGCCGTTTTGCCTACATCACCGTCTTCGCGGGCATGGCCATAATGGGACTCATGGGCATCGTGATGTACGCCTTCGCCCCACAAATCATCGGCACCATGACCCCTGTGGACGAAATACGGGAACTGGGCGTGGCGGTACTCCGCATCGAAGCCTTCGCCGAACCCATGTTCGCCGCAGCCATCATAGCCTATGGCGTGTTCGTCGGCGCAGCCAACACCCTCGTCCCCTCGCTGATGAACTTCTTCAGCATCTGGGCCGTACGCATCACACTGGCTGCCGCACTCGCCCCCTCCATGGGACTGAAAGGCGTGTGGATAGCCATGTGCATAGAATTATGCTTCAGAGGCATGATATTCTTAGTCCGGCTGAGAGGAAAACGGTGGATGAAAGTCTGAAAAAAACAAGCTTGTGAAGTGCCGCCATGCGGATTTCCGGAATTCGGGTCATAACATCCGTAATCCGTCTACCCTGAAACTTCAGGCATATCCGTAACTTTGCCTGTACAAGAAAACCGTATGCCGGAAAAATGCTTTTCCGAAAGACAAAAAGACAAACCCTTAAACCCATATTACAATATGCAACTGATAAAAGACATGGAATTTGGAGGCGAACGCCCTTTGTTCGCCTCACACGACCTGCATCTGGACCACGTGGTCGTACGTGCCGGGGAGTCGGCCATCAAGGAATGTAGCAACATCCTCGCCACTAACTGCCGCTTCGAAGGCAACTATCCGTTCTGGCACGTACATGGTTTCGTCATCGACCACTGTTTCTTCGACGTGGGAGGACGCTCCGCCCTGTGGTATTCCGACCATTTGAAGATGACCGACACACGCATCGATGCTCCCAAAATGTTCCGCGAAATGACGGACATAGAAATCGAGAATGTGGAAATCAACGATGCCGACGAAGTTTTCTGGAGATGCAACCGGTTGGACATAAAGAACCTGAAGCTGCACGACGGGCGATACCCGTTCATGTTCAGCCGCAACATCCGCATAGACGGGTTGGAAAGTGATAGCAAATACGTCTTCCAGTACGTGAAAGACGTTGAAATCCACCATGCCAGGATTACCACAAAGGATGCGTTCTGGGAAGTGGAAAACGTCACCGTGTACGACTCTGAACTGAACGGCGAATACTTGGGATGGCACTCGCGCAACCTGCGTCTGGTGAACTGCCACATCACGGGAGAACAACCGCTCTGCTATGCCCGTGATTTGGTACTTGAGAATTGCACTTTCGGCCCGGAATGCGACCGCGCTTTCGAGTACAGCAGCGTACGGGCCACCATCAACGGACCGATAAGCGGCGTGAAAAATCCCTCTTCCGGGTGTATCATCGCCGAAAGCTACGGCGACATCATCCTCGACGAAAACATCAAGGCACCTGCCGACTGTGAACTTAAACTTCGGGACGAACAAACTTGTTTCAGCGACTGCGTATGAAATACGATTTTGACGAGATAATTCCCCGCCGCCATACGAATTCCTACAAATGGGACAGCGCGGCGGACAGCGACGTACTTCCTTTATGGGTGGCGGACATGGACTTCCGCACGGCTCCCGCCATCACGGAAGCCTTGGCCGACCGCGTGGGACACGGCATCTTCGGTTACACGCGGGTACCCGACGAGTATTATGAAGCCGTCTGCGCGTGGTTCAAACGCAGGCACGGATGGGCCATTGAAAAGGAGTGGATGATTTATACCTCCGGCGTAGTGCCTGCCGTGTCCGCCATCATCAAGGCTCTGACCGTGCCGGGCGACAAAGTACTGGTGCAGACGCCCGTCTACAACTGCTTCTTCTCCTCCATCCGCAACAACGGTTGCGAAGTGACAAGCAACCCGCTCGTTTACGAAAACCATACCTACCGCATCGATTTCGAAGACTTGGAACGGAAAGCCTCCGACGAACAAGTAAAAGTGATGCTGCTCTGCAATCCCCATAATCCCGCCGGACGAGTGTGGACAAGGGAGGAACTGATGCAAATCGGCGAAATCTGCCTCCGCCACAACGTGACGGTGGTGTCCGACGAAATACATTGCGAACTGACCTACCCGGAACATGACTACACTCCTTTTGCCTCCTTGCCGGAAACATTCACGGGACATGCCGTCACCTGCATATCCCCCAGCAAAGCATTCAACATCGCAGGACTGCAAATCGCCAACATCGTGGCTCCGGACGAAGAAATACGCCGCCGAATCGACAAAGCCATCAACATCAACGAGGTGTGCGACGTCAATCCTTTCGGAGTAATCGCCACCATAGCCGCATACCGCAAGGGGGAGGACTGGCTAGACCAACTGTTGGCATACCTGCAAGGGAATTACAGGTATATGGAAGAGTTCTGCACGGAACACCTTCCGGACTTTCCGATTTGCAAACTGGAGGGTACTTATTTGGTATGGATGGACTGCCGCACACTGGCCACGCCTTCTGCCGAACTGGAACACCGCCTGACCCGGGAAGCCCGGCTTTGGCTCAATGCCGGAGCCATGTACGGCAAGGAAGGCGAAGGCTTCATGCGTTGGAACATCGCCTGCCCTCGTGCCATACTGGCAGAAGGCTTGGAACGTTTCAAAGATTTTATCGTCCATAAAACATAATAACTTCTAAAAAGCTATAGCCCTTTCGTTTTATTCCCTATCTTTGCTGTACGAAGGCAAGGCTCTGACTTAGGACTGAAAAGCCAAATTAGACAAGGTGTTTAACGAAAAAAGAAAACGGATGAAAAAGTTCTTATTGAGTTGCGCGGTGCTTCTAAGCGCAGTGTCCTTTACCGTTTATGCCGCACAGGAAAACAACAAGGACAAAAAAGACAAAAGGGATAAAATAGAATGCTGTTGCAAAGACTGCACCTGCAAGGATTGTACGTGCAAGACGGATTGTTCGGAATGTGCCGGATGCCGTAAAAACGAAGAATGCAGCGAGTGCAGGGATTGCAGGCACGAAGGACATTGCTGTGACTACGATCACCACCGCAGAGGAGGCTGTTGCGGAGGCGGGTGCTAATCCCCTTCCGGCATGATGGCCCATCGCAGAAACCCCGTTTGCATGTCGAAGATGACAAGACATAAGAACAAAAGAACATATCTTTCTCGTGAAAGTTATCTTGCTTTTTGGTTCGTATGTTCTTCTGCCCTATAGGTTTCAAGATGTTTGAAAGCAGGAAATAGGCTGTTTTCAGGTGTTTCTGCAAGAAAAGCATATACAAAAACGAATCTGCGCCAAACGAAAAATTGTTCTCCTGTGATTGATTTTTCGTTTGGCGCAGATTCGTTTTTCATTCTCCTGTAATCAATTTCAAGAGCTTAACCATCTGAAAACCAAGCTTATGCAGAAGAAAAAGAAATCAACAGCCACGCATCCAAAGGACAGGTCAGTTGCCATCGGGTTTCTGCATCTCCACAAAGGGGCTTTCGTCCCAACGGAACGCATCCGGACTATCCGGCACGGAAGGCCGGAAAGGCTGCACGTCTTCGCGAAGGTGGTCTACAAAAGGCAGACAGGCTTGTTTCATTCCTTCGACAACACACCGCGCTATCTGGTATGCCCCGTAAGGATTGAAATGGGTGTTGTCGGCCAAAGCTTTGGCCTGCCCCGGATAAGTACCGGCCGGATAATGCACGAAAGCCCTTTTGCTTCCTTCCTCGCCCAAAGCCTCAAACAGGACGCGCGTCATTTCCTGCAAATCTATCAAAGGCACCTGCTCCCGTTCGGCCACCCAATGCACGGCATCGGGATAGTCGGCGTGTGTGGACCGTATCTTCCCGTCCTTGAAAGCCCGACGGCAGGTCGGGGTCACCAACACAGGATGTCCGCCACGCTGCCGGACTTCGTCAATGAACGTTTTCAGGCTTGTGGCGAAGGAATAATAAGCTCCCCTTCCCGGCCCATTTTGTTTCTGGTCGTTGTGCCCGAACTCCATGAACATGTAGTCGCCCGGTTTCATTTGCGACAAGGCTTTCTTCAATCGTCCGGCACGGATGAAAGTGTCGGCACATTCGCCGCTCTCCGCATAATTGGCAAAGCATACTTCCGCATCAAAGAAACGGGGAATCATCTGTCCCCAACTGGCCCACGGCTCTTCGTCCTGGTCCACCACGGTAGAGTTTCCAGTCAGGAACAGGGTCGGGACACAGTGGTCCGGTTCAATCCGGATGGCCGCACACTGCGGACGGTCACCGTTGACTTCAATCGTAAGCTTGTCATCCCAGTTCAGCTTGGATCGTTCACGCGGTTTGATACGCACCGCCTCGGTATCGGAGATTTTCGGTGTACGTTTGTTGACTGTGAAAGTAAACGTGCGGAACTCCCCTTTCTTCGTCGGCACGCTTTCCAAAAACAAGCGGCGCGACTCCGCCCGTACCGTGGTAACGCCCGCCTCCTTGCGGTTGCCCAAAAGCACCGTGACGCGATAGTTCCCGTCGGGTACCTGTACGGAGACATAATAAGGCCGGTCTCCGCTTTCGTCCGGCGAGGCGAGCAGGTCATAGCCGTACCCTTTCTCCGGCGTATAACGGTCTTCGGGAGACAGCCGGTGTTCGGTCAACGGTGCGGCAGACGACGTATCGCCCTCCCCCAACAGACGTTGCACCGGTACACGCTTGTCCGAAGTCAGTTGCAACAGGTAACCACCATCGGCAGCATGCAACACGGAAAATCCCGTGCCGCATGCCCATAGGCCTAATATAATAAAGTGATGTCGCATCATTTCTTGGCATTAAGTTTCGGTTTCAACTCATCGGGCGAATCGTTGGTGTACATGTTCACCTTGGGAGCTTCTTTGGTGAAAAGGTCTTTGACGTGCTGCAAATCCACCGTGTATTGCGGGCGGAAATCGTCCGACTGCATGTAAGCGATGACGGCTTTGCGCATCTGGGCGATAACGGGTACCCCGCTGTCCGCATCCAACGGCATGGTAGTCATCATCAGCCGTCCGCCCGCCACGTTGGCTTCAAACAGCATACCGATCTTGCGGCTCAGGAACCACGTGTCGATGCTCTGTACGATCGGTTGGAAATCAGCCGGAAATTCCGTAAACTGCATGACCTGTTTGCGGTTCACCAAGTCCCACCACTGCATGTCGCTGTAGTAATCCGTGGGGAAGTTCCGGAAGAGCGGATGGTTGCTTTCGATGTAAAGCCCGGTGGTGTGGGGCGGACGCATCTTGAACCAACTCGTGTTCCAGAACACGGGCGTGAACTGTTGCACGATGTCCTTTCCATAAGTAATCTTTCCGGCTGCCGCCACCAACACCTTGCCTCCTGCCTTCAACACTTCTTCGGCCTGTTTGTCCAACGTGTCCGTGATGTACACGTCGCCGGTGTCCATGCAGGCCAAATCATCCAACGTCGTCTGAGGATACACCCAAAAGTCCCAATGGTTCCTGCTGCGCACTTCTTCCTTGCGGCCATCGAGGTCATACGTCCCCTTCAGCATCACCTCGAACACCATTTGCCGAGGCACATCTATCTTATCCAAAGAAACCATCACGCTGCCCAAACCGATGTTGTTGCCCAAAGCCACATCACCGTTGTACAAAGTCCCTTCCGTATACGTTTTCCCGTACTTGTCGCAGATGCGGTAAGACACTTCTGCGTCACGAATCGCCGCTTTGCCATAATGGGCCACCTCGACCGCCGCCGTAAAAGCGTCCCGGTTCCAATAGGTGAACTTGGGAATGCGCGCCAACAGCACCGTCGGCGAACAGAATTCACGGAAGTCTTCCGGTGAACAGTATTCCTTTTCGTCAAAAAAGACATCCGTCAATCCCACCAAGGCCGTACCCTGCCCGGAGTAGTCGTTCAGGGCCAACAATTGGAATCCCGCATAATCCGGTGTACGCAAGGTCCGTTCAATCTCATGTTTGTAGCATAGGGTTTGCAGCTTGCCGGAAGCCATCATGAACTTGTGCGCCATTCCGCCCATGTGATTGTCGTTCAGTATGTCGCGGAATATCTCGAAGTTTTTGGCTTTGTTCACCCCCGTGTACTTACTGATTTCATCGAAATTAGGGAATACGCACCATTGCCCGGTCTCGTGGGAGACGAAAGGCACACTCACCGTGTCGATTTTCGCGCGGAAGTCAAACATGCTCTCCGGTGCACGGCGGCGCCATTCGTCCAATCCGCGCACACCGGCTTTCACATGGTACATGCTCTTAGGCTGCCAAGCCCAACCGCCTCCGACCGACGCGCCGGTGTATACATGACGGCTGTCCGTCTTCTTCCAATAGTCCACGAAATCGCTCACCCAAGCCACCCAGTTGCCCGCCGGTTCGTTGCCGCAGGCCATCATGCAAAACGAAGCATAATTGCCATACGCCTTGTTCATGCGCTGTGTTTCTTCCATCAAATAACGGTCGATGTACATTCCGTTCCCCAGCTTCACCCCGTGGTTCGGCCAACTCGGTCCTTCGGGCTGCAAATAGAATCCCACACGGTCGGCCGCCGCAAAGGCGGCTTCGGGCGGACAGAAAGAATGGAAACGCATGTGGTTCAGCCCATAGCTCCGGCAAATGCGGAACACCCGTTCCCACGACTCCTCGTCCATTGGGGCGTATCCTGTCAATGGGAAATCGCAGTTCTCCACCGTGCCGCGCAACTGGATGAGCCGACCGTTCATATAAAACATCTTCCCGTCTATCTTGAACTCACGCATCCCGAAAGTACGGGTCTGTTTGTCCGTCCCGTACTCAGAGGAGACTTCTGCCGTCAATTCATACAATGCCGGATTGAATTCATCCCACAACTGCATTTTCTCGCCCATGTCCAACACGACCTCTACTTCCGCCTGTCCTTTTTTCAGCTTCACCCGGCGGGACACAACCGGTATCTCGTGCACCACATCGGTATTGAAACTCTTGGCCGACAACTTGACCTCGGCATCAGGACGTCCTTTGCCGCGATGTAGCTTCAAACGTATCCGCACGGTGGCCGTACGGTCATGTATGTTCGGATAAACCTGTATGTCTTCGGCATACAGAAGAGGCGTGCTCCGCAATTCCATACGTCCCACCACACCGTTCCAGTTTCCCTGTGTCTGGTCGGTCACGCTATGCGAGTCCGCTCCTACACAAACGCCGTCGATACGGTTGCTGACGCGCAACGCCAAGGCGTTTTCCCCGCTTTTGACAAAATCAGTCACGTCATAACAATGAGGCACGCACAAGCTGTTGTCGCCCCCGACTTTCTTTCCGTTGACCCACAATTCCGTCTCGATATGCGGACGCTCAAGATACAATACGACACGACGGTTCTTCCAATCAGCCGGTACTTCCACCATCCTTCGGTACCAGGCCGTCCCCACATAGTGGCGGTCGGGCGTCAGGAAAAACGGCAACTTGAAGTTCTCTTCCCGACGGTATTTCTCCATGTAAGGGTTATAAAAATAGGAACTGTCGTAGAGCGACCCTGTCCACTGCGTTTCCACCGACGGCCTGTCGCCCTTCAAACGTTGCGGCATACTGCCGGGTAACAAGATACGGTCTTCCAAAGGCCGGTCGTACCACTTATCAGCTGTTCCCTTATCAGCCCTGTCGATTTGAAACTCCCACTGTCCCGCCAAGTCCAAACGACCCTGTGCGGACAGCTTCCCACCGTAAGTCAAAGCGAGCATGGCAAAAGCCGATGCCCAAATGTGATGTTTGTTCATGAAAATTAGGTTAATAAAACGATTATATTATTGAGTTAAAAACTTTATCATCTCGGCACCGGCCAACAAATAACAACCGATGGCAAAATCCTCGAAATCCGGCTTGCTGTCATATCCTACCGGCTGACCGTCTTTCGGTTCCTTACCGGTCCCTTGCACGTATCCCAGAAATCCGTCCGGATGCACCGCGTCGTGCATCAACGCATTCCATGCCTTTAATGCAGGCTCTCCAAAAACTTCGTCCGACAAGACCCCGTTGCGCATTCCCCATGCCATACCATACAGGAACAGCGCAGTACCGGTTGTTTCCGGACCTCCGTAATGAAATTCATCGGTCAGGCTGCAATTCCAGAAACCATCGCCCCGCTGGCATTTCTTCACTGAGAAAGCCATGGCAAGGAAATCATCCGTCAGCAATTTCTTGATGTCCGCAATCTCCTGCTTCTCGCCTCCGACAAACAAATCCTCCGCCCGTTCCATCTCGTCTATCGTACGTGCCAACGCTGCCATGACCCAACCATTCCCACGGCTCCAGTAGCAACTCTTCCCGTTCGGCTCCTTATAAGGCGGAATAAAATCGGCGTCACGCCACCACAAACCGTCTATCGTATTAAACAGTCCGACCTGTCCGGCACAGTCGCGCGTATAGCCATACAGTTCCCTCATCGTACGGAAATAGCGAATGTCCTGCTTGACTACGCCCATTTTGGCATAGACGGGCATGGCCATTTGCAAGGCGTCTATCCACGACCAATCCCCTCGTTCCGTACTGTTCACCACGTTATTGAGCATACGTTCCGTATTCCCCAAAACCTGGGCATCTTCATGCAGGCGATACAAATCAATATAAACCTGCGCGCAACATTGGTTGTCGGCATTACGTGTATGCGAACCTCCACGGAATCCCCACAAATTCGCCACAGCCCAATCCATGGCATATTCCACATAGCGAGGCTGTGGAGCAACTTCGTTCAAAGCCAACAGTCCCTCCATATACACACTGCGCGTCCAAATATTAGAGGGACGAACACCGTTTATCCGTATGGAATCCCCCGCCACAGGGTGCTGAGCCATAAAACGTTCGTTCACCAAAACCATCTGCTCTATCATAAGCTTCCTATCCGGTCGCCGACCGGCCATAAGCCCAGTGACACAAGATATAAAAAGGATTAACCACAGCGTTTTCTTCATTTAATATAGGTATTAATAAGAGCAAAGATAGTTTTTTTTCATCTTACCCTGAAAAAAATCCGGTTTTATTTTTGTATTTAAAAAATATATCCTACCTTTGCACGCGAAATCAAAAGCCGACATGGCTCAGTTGGTAGAGCATTTCATTCGTAATGAAAGGGTCCGGGGTTCGAGTCCCCGTGTCGGCTCAAAGGAAAAAGGAAGAAAATAATTTATATTTTCTTCCTTTTTTATTATCAAATTCCAGAATTGCTACTATAAGACAAAAGCAACCATCGTCTCAATTACATGAAAGATGGTTGCCTTTCCACGCGACAATCCTACTTGGGTTTCTTTAATCTTTCTATTCCTTAGCTTACCTCTAAAGCTGTTGGCCGCCTAAAATATGGCAGTCTTCCTCAGAGAGCTGTTTCAGGCACTCGGACAGATTGCTCGGCCGGATAACGATATTCGCCCGGTCTCCCTGGGCAAAGGCATACATATACTCGATAAAAATCTGATGCTCGGCCAACTTCTCCAAAATCTTAGACAGCGCACCGGCCACGTTCGGACAACTGATGCAAACCACATCGGTCAGAATCACTGCGAAATCTTTCGCACGCAATACTTCTACCGCCTTGTCTACGTCGGACACAATCAAACGAAGGATACCGAAATCCGTAGTCTCCGCCATACTGAAAGCGTGCATGTTGATACCTTGTTCGCCCAAAGCTTTGGTCACTTCGTTGATTCTCCCGCTTTTGTTTTCCAAGAAAACGGATAATTGTTTGATAGTCATACTCTTTCGTTTTTGAATTAAGCCAACACACGTTTATCTATCACTCGCGTACTTTTCCCTTCGCTCCTCGGCAGGCTGTTGGGTTCCACCAATTTCACTTCCGCACTGATGGAAAGCACGCTTTTCAGACGTTCGGCCAAACATTTCTTTAAAGCCAGCATACCGCCTAAATCGTCTGAGAAATTATCCGGACGCAACTCTACCTGTACCTCCAACATATCCATGTTGTTTTTGCGGTCTACCACCAACATGTAACGGGGCGCAAATTCCGGCATCTCCAGAATCACGTTTTCCACCTGCGAGGGGAACACGTTAATGCCGCGTATGATCAGCATATCGTCGCTCCGTCCGAGGATACGCGTAAAGCGTACACTGGTACGTCCGCATTCGCACGTGCCGGGCATCAATGTCGTCAGGTCTTTCGTACGGTAGCGCAACAGCGGCATTCCGGTCTTCGTCAGCGTAGTCAGCACCAACTCCCCTTCTTGCCCGAGCGGCAGTACCTCGCCGGTTTCCGGATGGATGATTTCCGGATAGAAATGGTCTTCCGCGATATGCGAACCGTTCTTGCAGCCGCACTCGTAAGCTACGCCCGGCCCCATGATTTCACTCAATCCGTAAATGTTGTAGGCCTGAACGCCCAAACGTTCTTCTATCTCGCGGCGCATGTTCTCCGTCCACGGCTCCGCCCCGAACGCGCCGATGCGCAACTTTAAATCGTCGGCCGAAAGCCCTTGCTTATGCAACGCCTCAGCCAGATACAGGGCATAGGAAGGCGTACAGGCAATACCCGTCACTCCAAGGTCTCTCAACAGACGGATATGTTTCTCCGTATTCCCGGTAGAAGTAGGCAATACGGTAGCCCCCAGATGCTCCACGCCATAATGGGCACCCAGTCCGCCCGTAAACAACCCGTAGCCATATCCCACGGAAACGATATCTCCACGCGTCACGCCATAGGCCGTCAACGCACGTGCTATCACTTCTTTCCAAATCTCCAGGTCACGATAAGTATAACCTACGATGGTGGGGTTGCCCGTCGTGCCGGAGGAGGCATGGATACGGACTATCTCGGACATGGGTGTAGCCAACAGGCCCACCGGATAATTATCACGCAAATCCGCCTTGGTCGTAAAAGGCAATTTCACAATGTCGTCTATCGTACGGATATCATCCGGAAGCAAATCCATTTCCTGCATCTTAGCCCGGTAGAAAGGCGTGTTATGATATACCAAATCCACCAACTTGTGCAGCCGTTTCCCCTGCAAGTCGCGCAATTCCTCACGACTCATGCACTCTTTATTCTTGTTCCAAATCATGTTTTCCATTTCGTCTAATTTAAAGGATGATCCAAACGGAAAGCCTTCATCCGCTCCTCCATGAGCGGATAAAGTTCCTCACGCATACGGGACGTACATGCCCTCACGCCGGGCTGCCCGCTGCCGGTTGTCTCCAACGAGATACTGCTCACTCCATAATATAACAGTTCGCGCAACAATTCGCCACCACTCATCCGGCCATAGCCCACGGTAAAGAAAAAACCGTCTCCCACCGGCCGCGTCACATCGTAGTCATACACGATGTGGAATCCGTTGTCGGTGAATATCTTCTTCATCCGTTCAGCCCGTCGGGCATATTCACGCACGTCGGCTGCAAAATCCAATTCTCCGTCCGTGGCCGCCCGCAGCATTTCGGCATAGCCATACTGCGTGGAGGCCGTACAACCGGAAGTTATCATATACAGCACCGAAGCCACGAAAGTCTGCCCGAACACGCCGGAGTCACCGTAACGTTCGGCCAACGCCGGATAATGCGTGTCGAACAATTTGTCGGACACACAAGCCACGGCCATCCGCTGCCCGGCATAGCTGAAGATTTTGGAGGAAGACAGCATAAGGATGTAATTGTCCGTATAGCGGGCCACCGTAGGCGGATAAGGTGCCTTCCAAGGTTGGCCCAAGTCCTGACGGAAGTCCATACAGAAATAAGCCATGTCTTCCAATACGATAACCCCGTAACGGGTGGACAACTCACCGATAATCGCCAGTTCGCTGTCCTCCAAGCAAATCCATGCCGGATTGTTCGGATTGGAGTAAACGATAGCCGCGATGTCGCCCTGTTTCAGATAACTCTCCAGCTTCTCCCTCAACGCCTCTCCCCGATAATGGTAGATGTCGAACTGTTCCCACTTCGCCCCGATGATGCGCAACTGGGATTTCTGGATGGGGAATCCCGGGTCGATGAACAGCACCTTGTCTTTTCCCGGCACGCACTGTGTGGTAATGACGAATGCCCCGAACGAGGCAGCCACCGAACCAGTCGTCGGAATGCAAGCCCGTGGCGAGATGTCTATATCGACAAAAGCCTTCACGAAGCGCGAAGCTTCGCGCTTCAGTTCTGGAATCCCGTCGGCTGCAGGATACTGCGCCCCCACTCCACGGTCCAAAGCGGCCTTCTCCGCTTCCACGCCGACACGATTGGCAGGCAGGCCCGGCGAACCTTGATCCATTCGGATGAATGGAATCCCCGTCTGTTGTTCCAAACGGGAAGCCACCAACAGCACCTCGCCGATGGTGGCATGGGCGAGGTCGGCAATCTGCAACTCCTTTACTACAGATGCCACCAACTCTTCACTAAAAACCTGATGTCCCATATCCGCTTACTTTAAGTCCGAAGCCGCATGCCCCAAATCGAAAGCCCGGCGGTTCATTTCCACTACAGCCTCCCCTTTTGTCCCGAACACACGGGCGATACTTTCACGCAACTCCTCCACAGACAGGATGTTCAGGTAACGGGCCGCAGCCCCCAACAGCATCACATTGGCGCACTTCGGCATGGAATGTTCCTTGGCCAATGCGTCCACATCCACCATGACGACATGGGGCAATGCCCTCAATTCGGCCATCAAAGCCTCGTCTTCGGGATAATTGGGAATGTTTTTGAACGGGGAAGAAGAGGTAATCACCCAACCCTCCTTATTTAAATAAGGTATATACCGCAAAGCCTCCATCGGCTCCAACGAGAGAATCATGTCGGCAGTTCCTACCGCAATCAAATCGGAAGCAATCTCCCCGTCGGACAAACGCAAGTTGGACTGCACGTCGCCTCCGCGCTGGCTCATGCCGTGCACCTCAGCCTGTTTCAAGGTCAACCCTGCCTGCGTGGCAGCCTCACCGATGATGGTGGCAATGGAAAGGATGCCTTGTCCTCCCACGCCCGAAAGAATTATATCTTGTTTCATGCTTTCTTTTCTGCTCTTTTCTGTTTCAACTTTCTGTTCAAGGTCTGTATGCACTCCCGGCGCGGGATGATGACCGACACCCCTTTGTACTCTATCTCTTCACGAAGAATACGCGTAATCTCGTCCATGTTCTTAGGCAACGGCACCACTACACGCACATGTTCCGGCTCCACCCCAAGCCCCAGGCAAATCGCCTCGAACTTGTTCGTACCGGCAGAGTCTTGCCCGCCGGTCATCGCCGTAGTCAGGTTGTCCGATATGATGACGGTAATCTGCGCCTTGTCGTTCACGGCATCCAACAATCCCGTCATCCCCGAATGGGTAAACGTGGAATCGCCGATGACTGCGATGGCCGGAAACACACCGGCGTCGGCCGCCCCTTTAGCCATCGTAATGGAAGCCCCCATGTCGAGGCAAGTGTCTATGGCACGGAAAGGCGGCAAAGCACCTAATGTATAACAACCGATGTCGGCAAACACGCGTGCATCGGGATATTCCTTTACCACTTCGTTCAAAGCCGTGTACACGTCGCGGTGGCCGCATCCCTGACATAAGGCAGGCGGGCGTCCCACCACATTCTTCGGGGCATCGAAGTAACGCTCCGGCCGGTGTCCCATAGCCGCAGCCACGCTGTCCGGCGTCAGTTCCCCCGTACGCGGCAAGTCGCCCGTCAGACGACCTCGTACGGGATAGTCTGCGGACAGCATCCCCCTCACGAGTTCTTCGGCAAAAGGCTGGCCGTCTTCCACCACCAGAATCTCACGACTGTCGGCAGCCAAGCGCCGCACCAAGTCAGCGGGCAAAGGATATTGGGTGATTTTAAGAATGTTGAACTTCTCCGCCGCCTCGCGTACCTCCGTCACATAGTTATACCCTATACCGCAGGCCAATATGCCCACCGGTTTCTCTCCCGAAGCCTGTTCGTAACGCGTGTAAGGAGCTTCGGCCGCAGCCTGTTCCAGACACGGTTGCTGTTCCACCAATGCGGCATATTTCCGGCGCGAATTGGCAGGAAGGAGCACCCAACTGGCCGGATCCTTCGCACAGGGCAACGCCCTCACCTCTTCGGCTTCTTCCTTCACCGTCACAGCGGCACGGGAGTGCGCCAAACGCATCACGATACGCATCAGCACCGGCAACTTCTCCCGTTCGGAAAGTTCGAAGCCGTATTGCATCATGTCGTACGCCTCTTGTTGAGTAGACGGTTCCAAGGTCGTTATCATGGAAAACTTACCGTAGAAACGGGAGTCCTGTTCATTCTGTGAAGAGTGCATGGAAGGGTCGTCCGCCACAACCACGATCATGCCGCCGTTCACGCCCGTAATGGCAGCGTTGACAAAAGCATCGGCCGCCACGTTCAGCCCCACGTGCTTCATGCAGGCTATCACACGCGCACCGGCGTAGGATGCCCCCAAAGCCGCTTCTACAGCTGTCTTCTCATTCGTACACCACGTGCTGTGCAAGCCTCGCGCACGCGCCAACGGGTGCCGTTGGATATATTCGGTGATTTCCGTGCTCGGTGTCCCCGGATAAGCGTATACTCCGCGAATGCCCGCATGGATAGCCCCGAGAGCTATGGCCTCATCACCTAACAAAAGTTTCTTTTCCATATCTTTATATCTACTGAGTTTAAATATTCAATGTAAAATCATCGGCATCATCCAATACCGGAAATTTGCGGCGAAATTCGGCCAGGCTGTCCATATCCACCTCCACCGTCACGGCATCTACCCGGCCCTGCTCACAGGCCGCTACCGTACGTCCGTAAGGGTCTATCACCAACGTGCCTCCGCAATACTCGCAAGACGGATCCGTCCCCACACGGTTCACCCCCGCCACATAGCACTGGTTTTCGATGGCCCTTGCCCGTAGCAAGGCCAACCAGGCTTCCACACGCGGCGTAGGCCAACTGGCCACATAGAGCGCCACGTCGTAGTCCTTCCGGTTGCGCGCCCATACGGGAAAACGTAAATCGTAGCAAATCTGGAGCAGGATTCGTACACCCCGGAACTCCACGACCACACGTTCCCGCCCGGCTGTAAAACGATAGTGCTCTCCACCGTACGTGAACAAATGCTTTTTGTCATACGAACGGACCGCCCCGTCCGGACTTACGAAATAGAAACGATTATAATACTTTCCGCCTTCCTGTACGGCCACGCTACCGGCCACGGCACAATCGTGCCCTGCGGCATAGCGGCGCATCCAGCGCAGCGTATCACTGTCCGCCGGTTCGGCCAGTCCTTCGGGTTGCGTACAGAACCCGGTGGAGAACATTTCGGGTAACACATATACATCCGACCCGGGACAAGCCTCCATCGCCTGCTCGGCATTCCTCACATTAGTTTCCGGATTCCCCCATGAAATATCTTGTTGCAAAAGTGTTATTTTCATACAATTTTGATATTAGATAGGCACAAAGGTAACGAAAATAAAAGAAAGAAGCATCTTTTTCCGATAAAGTATTCAAAAAAAGTAATGAACAAACGCAGCTCCGCCGCCTTTTTCCATGAAAAGGCGGCGGAGTAGCACGTTTTTTAGGGCTATATCTTTATTCAAAACGAAGACGGTAACTCTTCCCGGCCGATGTAGGAAATACCACTGCGCCATCGGCCTCCTGCGTAAAAGCCACCTTGCCGCCTTTCGACTTCTTCACCTCGACAAGTTTGGCATCCGGCAGGTACATCCGGCATTCCTGTCCGGCAGCTGAATGCACCCGGCCTTCCACCATCTTCCCGTCTTTCCACGCCACGTCGAAAACAAAACCTCCTTTTGCCTTCAGACCTTTGAAATGCCCGTCATCCCACGCCGAAGGCAAAGCAGGCAACAGATGCACGCCCTTCACGGTGTTCTGCAACATCATCTCGGCGATACCGGCCGTGGCTCCGAAATTTCCGTCTATCTGGAACGAAGGATGGGCACAGAACAGGTTCTCATACACACCTCCTGCATTGTCGTCCATGCTCACCACCGTCACGTCCGTAATATTTTGCGCCTGTTTCAACAAACGGTAAGCCCGTTCGCCATCCCACAAGCGTGCCCAACAAGCCACTTTCCAAGCCCGGCTCCATCCCGTGGCACCGTCGCCCCGTGAATCCAAAGCCACTTTGGCCGCCTCGGCATAACGTTTGTCTTTCAGGTAAGAAATCTGGTCGCAGGGGTACAAGGCCATCAAATGAGACAAGTGTCGCTGATGATCTCCTTGTTTATCCTCCTGTATGGTCCATTCCTTGATTTGCCCCCATGAACCGACATGCAGGCCATTGTCCAAACGGGAGAATTTCTCTTTCAGTTCCGATACGAAAGCATCATCGACAGCCAACACACCGGCTGCAGCCAATGTTTCCTCGAACAAGGCGTACACCAACTGTTGGGCGTAGGCCACGCCGTCTTCCCAAGGCCCGTGTTCGGGTGACCATTCGTTGGGAGCCACCAACCGTCCTTCTGTATTTTCCTTCAAGCGGTCGAACCAATACTGGCAAGTCACCTTCATGACGGGCCAGGCCGTGTCGCGCAAATATTCCTTATCTAAAGTATAAGCATAATGTTGCCACAGGTGAGTGCAATACCAGGCATTGGCCGGACGGTTAATCAACCAGTCCGTATAACCGAAGATATTGTTCTGCGTGTGTACGGCCCATCCGCGACAATTCTCTTTCCGTGCCACTTGTTGCCACGAGCCTCCGTCCTTCAAAGCCTCGGTAGACACGTAGGTGATGAACGGGGCATAGCATTCCGAAAGGTTGGCCACTTCGGCAGGCCAATAATTCATCTGCACGTTGATATTGCTATGGTAGTCGCACTCCCATGCAGGATTGTTCACGTTGTTCCACAACCCTTGCAGGTTGCTGGGCAACTGGCCTCCGCGCGAAGAGCCGAGCATGAGGTAACGCCCATACTGGAAATAGAGCATGTCAAGGTAAGCATTGTCTTTATGCTCACGCACGAGCACGTCCGTCGTATAATCCGGCTGCTCCGCATCCAAATCCAACTCCACACGGGCAAAGAGAGGTTGGTAATCTGCCAGATGCACCGCTTTCAACTTCTTGTAAGACTTCCGCGCAGCCTTGTCCATCCGGGCCGATACCCGTCGGTGTATCTCGTCCGCATCTCCGCGCGTGTACGTCGGCGAAGCGAGGTCGAAATTGGTCGCACCGGTCAGCACGACCGTCACCGCATCCGCCCCTTTCACCTCCAACCGGTCGGATTTCGTCTCCACCATGCCGCCGTCGGCCTGCAAGCGAGCCTGTGCCTCGTAGGACAACAAATCCAACGTGCCTTTGATGGTCATCGTATGGCCGTCCACCCGGGTCATCCCCTGCCGTCCGTCCTGCATCCGCAGGGAGAAGTTCAGTTTGCCTTTATGTCTGGGCGTCGTCAGCCGCACCACAATCACGCTGTCCGGATTACTGGCAAAATATTCGCGCAGGTAGTCCACTCCGTCAATCGTATAAGACACACGTCCTATGGCATCGTCCAAGGAAAGTTCCCGACGGTAATTGGTGCAAGTTTCCGGCGTATCGAACTCGAAAAACAAGTCGCCCATGTTCTGGTATGCCCCACGCCGGGTCGTACTGCCGGCCCACAACGTCTTGTCGTTGAACTGCAACCGTTCCTTGGCCACACCCCCGAAGAACATAGCCCCGATTCCCCCGTTACCGACCGGCAAGGCCGATGTCATCCACACTTTAGCCGGCTCGTCATACCACAGTTTCATCGGTACGCGTTCCGCATCTGCCGCCGCTGCATACAAACAAGCGGCCAGACCTAAAAAGTATTTTCCCACTCTCATTTTCGTGTTTCTTTTCTTTTGTTCTTATATTTAACGTAATGAAGTGCAAAATTAACGATTCCACGCTTCACACAGTAGAACAAACCCGTCAAAAAATAGGAGAATATCGATAAAACGGCCTCCACTACCGCCTAAGCCATGCTTCATGCAAAAAAATATCCCATCGCAAATATTTTGCAATCTTTCCCAAAAACATACTTCCTTTCCCGGATATTTTGACTATTTTTGTTTTTACGAAAATAGGATGCGGCACGGCATAGCCCAACCAGGGAAACTTTGTTTCCCGTTTGCCTCTGCGCCTGCCTTTCACTATTTTTGGAGCATTGCAACAAACCATACGTAACGAAACATGAAAGACCGGATAAAAATAATCGTGGGCGACATCACACAACTGCAAGTGGATGCCATAGTAAACGCCGCGAACTGTTCCCTGTTGGGAGGCGGGGGCGTGGACGGGGCCATACACCGCGCTGCGGGCAAAGAATTGTTGGAAGAATGCCGCACGTTGGGCGGCTGCCGGACCGGCGAGAGCAAGATGACCGGGGCATACAGGCTGCCCTGCAAGAAAATCATCCATACCGTCGGACCCGTATGGCACGGCGGAGGGCACCACGAAGCCGAGTTGCTGGCATCCTGCTACGCCACCGCCTTGCAAATGGCCGAGGCCCACCACCTGAAAAGCATCGCCTTTCCTTGCATCAGCACCGGTGTGTACGGTTATCCGCACGCGGCTGCCGCAAAAATAGCTTGGGATACTATCAAGAAGCACATCCAGAATGGGGCATACAAAGGCGAAGTCGTGCTATGCTGTTTCCGCGAAGAAGATGCAGAAATATACAACAAACTCATGCAAGAAGACGAAATATGAAAAGTTTTAAACCTCAACCGTGGCTGTTGCCACAACCCGTGCTGATTATCGGCACTTACGACGAACAAGGACGGCCCAACGCCATGAACGCGGCCTGGGGCGGACAATGGGACATGAAAGAAATCATGATTTCAATGGGCAAGCATGCCACCACCGAAAACCTGAACCGCCAAGGGGACTTCACAGTGGCCTTTGCCACCCAAGCCACCATGACGGCGGCCGACTACGTGGGCATCGTCAGCGCAAAGAACAACCCGCAAAAGATGGAAAAAACGGGATGGACGGCCGTACGGTCGGAAAACGTCGACGCCCCGGTCTTCACCGACTTCCCGATGACATTCGAGTGCCGGATTAAAGAAAAAATACATGAATCGGACACCGGATATTACATCGTCGCGGAGGTCGTGAACATCCTTGCTGATGAAAAATACCTCGCCAATGATGGCAAACCGGACATGGAGAAGATGGGGCTGATTGTCTTCGACCCCGTCCACCACAACTACGCCGGTCTCGGCCAGACCGTTGGAAAAGCCTTCTCCGACGGCAAGAAACTGAAATAGGGCAAGTTGTCAAATCGACAGCCCCACCCTTCCGAGAATGCTTTATTCGGACACGGAACGGGGCTTCGACGAAAACAAACGATTCTCGCCTGCCGGTGTTTTAGCATAATGACAGCCCGGCAGGCTTCTTCCATTCCACAATGTCACACGGGAGACCACAATACAAGGTTATTTCTTTCCTTCCTGTCAACAAAAACAAGCATCAGGTTTCTTTCTGCATGAAAATTTCGTAGACCAAAAACCACCAAACAGACGAAAAAAGGATACTTAAAGCACGTTCCGTCTTCGCCCGGCTCCGTAAAATCCGGCCATACAAGGAGAATTCCGGATTTTCATGCGGAAGAAAATTTTGCATACTGCTCCAAACGAAAAACCGCTTGGCTGAAAGCGATTCCGGTTTATACGGTTTTTATGCATCAGAAATGCCAAAAGCCGTATAAATATACATCGTTTTGTATATCCGCACGTCCAAATCGCTGCTTTTCACAGCCGCCATCCGCTTCGTTTTTTGACGTTTTGTTATCCAAAAAGTCCCTCATGACGTACACGACGTCACAAGGGTCTTTCCTTTCGTCAACTTCCACAAAGGGTAGGAAACCTTATTTCACGACTGTCTTGTAAGAGCCGTTGCCGACCTTGACGATATAAAAACCTCATTCGAGCGTAATCTCTTCCGTCTGGTTGTTTGCTTTCTGCTGAACGGCCACTTTACCGGAAAGCGTAAATACCATGTATAATACGTTTAAAGTAAAACATCCAGAAGGGGTATTGCAAAGTACTATATGAAAAGTGAACAAATCGTTCATCCTTTTGTAAAAAAATAGAGTCAAGTAATTTAATAAAAAGGATGTGTTTTCGAGTTTTATTCGTAACTTTGTACCAGACATCAAAGCATTCTATGGACAAGAAAGAAACATTTGATAGAATTGAGTTTGTGGTGGCATGTGTCGGGGCATTTGCCCAACGATTTAAGCTCTCCAACCCACAAGCCTACGCTTATTTGCGCCGTTTTACCGGCATAGATTTTCTTCTTGATTGCTATGCCGCCGAACACACCCTATCCATTGACGATGCGGTCTCTGACCTCCAAGTACTCTGTAGCCGGAAAGGGGGACGGATATGATTAGACTCTATCATGGCTCAAACATGGCCATTGAACAAATTGACCTCTCCCGAAGTAAACGAGGCAAGGATTTCGGGCAAGGCTTCTATCTCAACGCCAATCCCGACCAAGCTATGGAAATGGCTATACGCACCGCACGCTTTATGAATGAAGGACAGCCCCCATTGTCGTGTTTTGATTTTGATGAGACTAAGGCTGACAAAGCGAGGCTTCACATCAAAGTGTTTACAGACTATTCAGAAGAATGGGCTGAATTTGTGGTGATGAACCGCAAGAATGCCTCAGATATACCAGCACATTCATACGACATTGTAATCGGCCCGATTGCTGACGATACAGTTGGCGTTCAGATACGACGTTACATGATGGGCTATCTTTCAGCAGCCGCACTTGTTGAGGAACTGAAATTTAAGGGAAATCATGCTGTTCAATACTTTTTTGGCACTCACCGCGCCATAGAAATTCTAAAACACATCGAGCTATGACACAAGATATACAGTTTCAGATAGAATGCCTTGCCGCAGAACTGACCGAAATGCTTATGTCTGAATATGGTTGGGACATTCGTCGCGCCCTTGACGAATTGTATTCCTCTACCACATTTGCCAAACTCAACGAGCCAGAGTACGGCTTATATTATCAAGGTGCCGTCTATATATTCCAATTCCTCAAATCAGAAATTGAAACCGGCAAAATCGCATGAATTTATTAATATTTTCAAAGTCGTCAAAAATCACTTCTTCCCATATTCCACATCACCTTCGGCTACCATGCCAGAGGCTTCTTCATGCCCGCCCATATCATAAAGCCTTGGCGTTTTCAGTTCGAACCGCTCCAAGAATGTGTGGTTGATATGGTACTCTATTTCCAACAACGTCTGCTTCCTCACTGCCGGTTTCAACTGGCACTCCCAAACCGTCATTACTCGCCAACCCATCTGTTTCAACGCTTCCTTGTCACGAGCGTCACGCTGCTTGTTGCGCTCTATCTTCTTCCTCCAAAAGTCGATATTGGAATGCGGCAGATGCCCGTCCACCTCGTGCCCGTGCCAAAAGCACCCGTGTATGAAAATCACAATGCCATACTTGCGCAGCACGATATCCGGCGTGCCGGGCAAGCCCTTCACGTTCTTACGGTAACGGTAACCGCGCGAGAAGAGGTAACGGCGGACAATCCACTCGGGTTTCGTATCCCGGCTCCGTATCCTCGCCATGACGGCAGAACGCTTTTTCTTGCTCCAAATATCCATGCTGTTTGACTTTATCACAAAACCTCCCCGCATCCACCATGACAGATGAATACGAGGAGAATAGAAATAAATCCAAAATAAATTACCACAACTCCAACGCCACAATACTCATCGGTGGCATCTTCACAGTCAACTTTCCGTTTTTCAGTTTCGCCCCCTTGAAGTCCGCAGGCTTCACCACGTCGGGCTGCTCAAAGGTGTTCTTGTCCGTGATGGCCTTACAGGTCAATATGCGTCCTGCAACGGATTTCATGCCTAAATCGGACAAATCGACAGTGACTTCGTTGGAGTTCTCCAAATCCACGTTGGACAGCGAAATATGCACCGCACCGTCCTGCGCCTTGGAAGCCGTGGCACCAAGCATCGGCAGCGTGCGCTGCTCGCCGTCCTGCCCCATGCGTGCACGCACTTGCTTGTTCTCGCACTGCACCTCTATCGGCAAGTAAGTAGCGTCCTGATGCACGTTGTACATCTGGAATACATAATAGGAAGGCGTCAGCACCATCTTGTCGTCCTTTGTCAGAATCATGCTTTGCAACACATTGGCTATCTGCGCGATATTGGCCATCTTGATACGGTCGGTGTACTTGTGAAACACGTTCAGCGAAAGGGCTGCCACGAAAGCATCACGCATCGTATTCTGTTGGTACAAATGCCCACGGACGGTTCCGGGTTCTTCATCCCACCATGTCCCCCACTCGTCCACCATCAGAGCCACGCGCTTTTTAGGGTCATACTTGTCCATGACGGCCGAATGTTCCTTGATGCAGTTCTCGATGTCAAGGCACTTGCCCATCGTCCAATAATAATCTTCCGGAGTGAAGTCCGTAGCCGAACCTTTACTACCCGACCATCCGGCCACGGTATAATAATGGAGCGAAAGGCCGTCCATCTGGTTACGCGCCTGCTTCATCATCGTTTCCGTCCAATGCAAATCATATTCCCCCGACCCGCTAGCTATCTTGAACAAACGGTTTCCGTTATAGTTACGACAATAAGTCTGGTAGCGGCGATACAGGTCGGCATAATATTCCGGACGCATGTTACCGCCGCATCCCCAACTTTCATTGCCCACACCGATGTATTTCACACGCCACGGCTTCTCGCGACCGTTCTGCTTGCGCAACTTGGCCATCGGGCCGTCCTCGGCCGTCATGTATTCCACCCACTGCGCCGTCTCCTGCACCGTGCCGCTCCCCACATTCATGGACACATACGGCTCGCACTCCAACAGCTCGCACAAGTTCAGGAATTCATGTGTACCGAAACTGTTGTCCTCCACGGTGCCACCCCAGTTGTTGTTCACCATACGCGGACGATTCTCTTTGGGGCCGATACCGTCCATCCAATGATATTCATCGGCAAAACAACCTCCCGGCCAACGCAACACGGGTATCTTCAGGTCCTTCAAGGCCTGAAGCACATCGTTCCGGTAACCGCCCGTATTGGGAATAGTTGAATTCTCGCCCACCCATAATCCACCGTAAATACACGTTCCGAGGTGTTCGGCAAACTGACCGTAGATTTCTTTGGGAATGGATTGTTTGGCCTGATCGGGAAACAATCGGACTTGTGAATCTTTCTGCGCCGCAAGCGGCAAAACGGCCATCAGGGCCGCACTCATCATTAGCTTTCTTACCTTCATGATATTAAAATGAGATTAAATCGTTGCAAATATACATATCTTTTTTGAAAACCCTTCCTTTTTTGGTTAACTTTGCACGATTAAGAAACAGAATTTCATCATGGAAAAGAAAGAAGCATTCAAAAAATGGGGAATTCCAGCTGCCGGCATCATCGTGGTCTTGTGGGGACTATGGACTTACCTGACATTCTTCCATGCCACATTCGGCATCGAAAACACTGTATACCTTTATATAGATACAGACGATACACCGGATTCCGTACGGGTCAAAATCAAAAACACAGCCCGTCCGGGCATCTCTTCCGGTTTCCCCGTGCTATCCGCACTAAGCGGCTACACCGTGAAAAGCGGATGCTACACCGTGGAACCGGAAGATAACATGTTCAGCGTATTCCGCCGACTGAAGCAGGGACGCCAGACACCCGTCCGGTTGACTATTCCCAACGTACGGACGATGGAGCGTCTGGCCGGCGCATTAGGAAAAAAACTCATGATGGACTCTGCCGTCGTGGCGCAACACTTTGCAGACTCCGCCTTCTGCCGTCAGTACGGCTATGACACCTCAACGATTGCTTGTCTGTTCATCCCCAACACGTATGAAGTATATTGGAATACAAGTCTGGAGGATTTCATGAAACGCATGCAGAAAGAAAACACCACATTCTGGAACGAAGAAAGGCTTCGCCGGGCGGAAGCAGCCGGATTGACACCGAACGAGGTCGTCACCCTGGCCTCCATTGTGGACGAAGAAACGGCCAACAATGCCGAAAAACCCATGGTAGCCGGCATGTATATCAACCGACTGCATACCGGCATGCCCCTGCAAGCCGACCCGACGGTCAAGTTTGCCCTGCGCGATTTCTCCCTCCGAAGAATTTACCATAACCACCTGAACGTAGAAAGCCCCTACAACACTTACCGGAACATCGGCTTGCCTCCCGGCCCCATCCGTATCCCTTCCATCGTCGGTATCGATGCCGTATTGAACCATGTCAAGCACGACTACCTGTATATGTGCGCCAAAGAGGACTTTTCCGGTACACACAACTTTGCACGCACCTACCGCGAACATCTGGCTAACGCTGCCAAATACTCGAAAGCCCTCAACCAAAGAGGTATCAAATAACAAAACAAAATCCGAAACATAAACAAAGGGAACCGGGCATCACTGCCCAGTTCCCTTTAATTATTAACTTAAATAATATATGAAAAAACCTATTAAAAGAATCCATTCTAACCGTACATCCGCTGTAAACTGCAACCGACAGCCCTTTCGGCCTTACGCAACTGATATTCCACCACGCGTTTAGTGATATTCCTGGCCTCTGCCACTTCGAGGTAAGTCTGCCCTTCCATGTGGACATCCAGAAACACCTCCTGCTGCAAAGCCGGCATGTTGGATAATGTCTCACCGATGATACGAAATAGTTCCTTATGGCACAACGCCTCGAACTCACTATCCGAAAAACGGTCTGCCGTCTGCTTCAACTTGTTTTCTATTTGTTTGAAGCGCGACCTGCGGCGAAGATAATCCATACACTTGTTATGAATCATAGAGAAAAACAGACCGACTATATTCCTTTCGCGGTTCAGCTTTCCCTTTTGTTCCAAGAAACGCAGCAAAACGTCGCTTACGATGTCACGTGCGTCTTCATTATTAAAGACATACATCGAAGCATATCGCAGAGCCTGCCGATAGTGGCACTCATAAAAATCTGCAAAGTCAAATCTTTCTTCCATGTTCTCACGGTTTTTCATTAGGACTTCGCAAATGTAACGGGTGTGTGCAAAACACTACTGCATAAAGCGTCGCAAAACACTGTGCCAAGCGTTGCAAAACACCAGTTACAACATATCATGCATATAAAAACAACATTTTATACATAAACCCGATATTCCCGAAACACAAATCTGGCCAAAACCGTTTTTCTTTTCTTCCATTTTATTATCTTTGCTTCCTGTTTCCAACCTAATGTCAAAAGATGAAAAACTTCTGGTTCCTTATCATAACCACCTCTCTGCTGTCCCTGCCATACCGGTCATCTTCCTCAACGGAAAGATTCAGGCTGTTGGATACCGGAAACGGACTTTTCAATAATCAGGTACGCTTCCTTACACAAATGGAAGACGGCAAGATATTGGTCTGCACCGAGGGCATGTTCAATGTGTACAACGGCAACAGTTTCGAGCCGCTCGTCTGCGACTTGACCTACACTGTCCCCTTGGGAATGCACAATATATGCACAAGCTATGACGGTGGCAACGGGCTGCTGTGGGCCAAAGACTTTTACCGTCTCTATCTCATCAATACCCGTACCGGACGTTTCTGCCACGATATCAAAGAACGCTTCGAGGCAGCCCGTCTGACCGAAGTTTTCAATGACTTCATTCTTGACCACGACCGGAACGCTTGGATAATCACCGAAAGCGGAAAACTCTATCGGTATGACTGGAAAAACCCGGCCGAACAGGTCTACGAACCACGAGCCGAAGAAAAATCCCGAGGCATTCGTGTCAAAGAAGTCATGCAGGCAGGCCCCTTTCACCTGATATTCCTGAACACCGGCAGGATGCTAGTTTGGGAAGAGAAAAGCAGACGCATCGTGGGCGAAGATTCAACCGTGGCCACTCCCTCTCCCTCCGAATACTTCCGTACGGCCTGGCTGCAAGCCGACAAGGAGCACCTGCTTATCTCCGTCAGCCATACGGAAGGATACTTGTACCTCTATAATATATATACGCGCGAGTGGAAAGAAATACTTAAAGGAAAAGCCATTAATGATATTAAAAAATGCAAAGACGGCTGTTTTTGGTTAGGTGGTAACCAAACACTCATCAAACTTTCCCCACGTTTTGAACTTCTACAAGAAACCCATCGCCTGGAACTGACCGGAAACGAATCCGTTACGGACTTCATCATGTCAGTCCTCGTCGACGACCGGCAAGGACTATGGTTAGGATTGAGCAGTTCCGGAATCTTGCGGGCCGTCCCTCCCGGAAAATATATGGAATACTATATCAACGAGGAAGTGGCGCACGAGGAAGGCCGGATGATTCGCAGCCTGTGTCCGTACGACGGCCGGTACTTGCTAGTCGGCACGATGGGAGGCATCTACCTGTTCGACACGGCCCGCAAAAACTACCAGGCATTCCACTCCGGATTCGGACACCTCTTTTGTACAGATATCAAAAGAGACCGGGACGGTGCATTCTGGTGCAGCACCCGGCAAGGACTATACAAAATACAGGGCAATAGGGTTGAGCGGGCAGACCAGACGCTGCTTCCGGGAATCCCGTCCGAAACGGTCCGTTTCAGTCTTCCCCTTTCCGATGGCGGCATTTTGGTTTGTATGGATTTGAAAGACCTGTATCTCTGTCGGCCGGAAAAAGGACAAGCCCTGCGCCTCAATGAAGATTTTCCGGAACTGAACCGCAGCCGTGCCATGAGCTTTGCCATAGAAATAAAACCCGGCCAACTCATCATCGGCGGACAAAACGGACTCTTCGGATATGAGATTGCCCGAAGGAAACTGCAACGCCTGGCTTGGATAGTCCCTTGGGAAAGATACAGCACGAAATACAACTGCGCATACGCCGAAGGAAGATCCGTCTGGATAGGTACGCAGAACGGATTGATATGCCATGACTTCCGCACGAAGGAAACCCTGCGGCTCAGCACGGAAAACGGCCTGCCGAACAACTGCATACAAGGCATTGCCGCCGATGCCAAGGGAGACCTGTGGGTTTCGACTTCAAACGGAATCGGGAGAATAAACCGGAATGCAGACGGCACCTTTTCCATCGCACGGTTAGACGGAAAAGACGGCGTGCAATATGGGGAAATGATGGAACAGTCCATCACCGCCATGCCGGACGGTCATGTATATGTGGGTGGACTGAACGGCATCACCGACATTCCCCCTCAGGCCACGGACTACGGACACGAAAGTCTGAGACCGACACTCGTCGGCCTGCGCGTCATGAACCACCCCATCAACAACGAAGGAACGTTCCACAACCGCCAACTGCTTCCGGAAGGGCTGTCCTACACCCGCCACCTGCACCTGAAGTACAACGAGAACTTCATCGAGATGAAATTCTCTGCCCTAAATTACGACGCGCCCCAACATACACATTACCGTTACCGGTTGGAAGGAGTGGACAAAACATGGAACCTGAGTTCGGAACCGACAGGCGTCTGCACGGCCATCTACACCTCCCTCACGCCCGGAACGTATACGCTTCAGGTACAAGCCGCCATGGGAAGCACGTCGTGGGGAACAACCGCCGAATGGCAAATCACAGTAGAGCCACCTTTGTGGAAGACTTGGTGGGCTTACGCCATTTACCTTATCGCCGCATTGACACTCCTCTACTACATCATCGAACTGTACATCGCCGACAAGCGTTCGCGCATGATGGCAGAACAAGAAAACCTGAAACGGCAGAAGGAACAGCATCTCGACGAACTTAAATTCCGCTTCTTCACCAACATTAGCCACGAACTTCGCACTCCGCTCACACTCATCATTACTCCGCTCGAGCTGCTCATCCGCAAAGCCGGTGATTCTTCCCTCAAAAACGACTTGGAAAAGATACTCGGCAACGCACGTGACTTGCTCCGGCTTGTCAACCAATTGCTCGATTTCCGCCGCCTGGAACAGAAAGGCGAACAACTAAAACTGTTGACCGTGCAAATCAAACCGTTCATCGAAGACAACGTGAACCATTTCTGCCAACTCGCTTACGAACGGCACATCGGATTGTCCTGCGAGTGTGCTTTCGGGCAGGAAGACCTGTTCCGTCTGGATGCCGAAAAGATGACACGCGTGCTGAACAACCTGCTTTCCAACGCCATGAAGTTCACCCCCGAAGGCGGTTTCATCACCGTACAAGCGGGTTGGCAGGAAAGTTCCCCGGCAGGCGAAGGCCCCAACGGCATCTGCATCACCGTCAGCGACACCGGCATAGGCATCCCGGCGGAAGACTTGAAAAACATCTTCGTGCGTTTCTACCAAAGCGAAGGCACACAAAGCCATCCCATGAATACCGGCAGCGGTATCGGACTGCACCTGGTCAAAGGTTATATGGACTTGCACAAAGGAGAAATCACGGTGGAAAGCACACCGGGAAAAGGCACGCGCTTCACGCTGCTGCTGCCTGCCCAACCACCGCAAACTTCCTCCTCCAATTCCCAAGTCGCCATCAAAAGCAAGCTTCCCGACACAGAGAAAGCATCCGAATCCCCTGTGCCCGAAGGAAACAAAGTCACCGTCTTGGTGGCCGAAGACAACGAGCAATTCCGCACGTTCATGAAAGACCTTCTCCGACAAGAATTCACCGTGCTCACCGCCGCCGACGGGCAGGAAGGACTGGCCATGGCACGGGAATATGGCCCCGATCTCATCATCAGCGACGTGATGATGCCGCACATGGACGGCTACGCTTTCTGCCGTGCGGTCAAGGACGATGTGCAATGCTGCCACATCCCGCTCATCCTGCTCACGGCTAAAAACTCTTCCGAAAGCCGGAGCGGGGCATACGAAGCCGGTGCCGACTCGTTTATCGCCAAACCATTCGACATCGACGTGTTACACAGCCGCATCCGCCAACTTCTTGAACAACGCGAGCGACGGTTGGCTTCGTTCCGTAAAGGCACGCACATCAACCCCAAGGAAATCACGATTACCAACTTGGACGAGAAACTGATACAAAAAGCTTTGGAATGTATCGAAAAGAACATGGACAACACCGGATACAACGTGGAAGCCCTCAGTGCCGACATGGGAATAGAACGCTCCTCGCTCTACCGGAAGATGCAAGCCATAGTGGGGCAGACACCCACGGATTTCATGCGTTCCATCCGGTTGAAACGCGCCGCCCAGTTGTTGGAAAGCGGCCAATACTCCGTACAGGAAATTTCATGGATGGTAGGTTTCAACACCCCGCGCTACTTCTCCTCCTACTTCAAAGAGATGTTCGGCATGACGCCGTCCGCGTATGCCGTGCGACACCGGAAGCAGCCTTCTTCAAAGGCATAAAAATAGGCATGACGAATATCAGGGCCAAGATGGAAAACAGCAGGCCGCCCGACGTTCCGATGGCGAAAGAGAACCAGAAAGCTTCCTCCTGCCCGTCTATCAAGAACGGCACCAACCCCAGAACGGTGGAAAGCGTGGTCAGGAACACCGGAATAATCTTGTGGTTGTAAGCCTTGACATACAAATTCACACGGGGCAACGCCTGCGCCTTGCAGGCCGCCACTTGGTTGTTATACTCGTTGATGATGTAAATACCCGCATTCACCACCAGTCCGCTCAGCAGGACCAACGAGGCAAAACCGCCCGTCCCGAACTTCACTCCGGAAAAGTAGAATGTCAGGAACGTGCCAATGAAGGACACCGGAATCAAAGTGATGATGACGAAAGGCAACCGGAACGACTCGAAAAGGATGGAACACATGAAGTAGATAATCAGCACGATGACCAATATCAGCCAATACTGCGTGCCTTCGTCCTGGTACCAGTTCGGCGTGTTGTTCAGGCAACGGTACCCCACCGGAAAACGGTCGTTGAACTCATCCGTCACTTCCTCTATGTATTTGGCCGTGTAGTTGTACGAACCCAACACGTTGAAAGCCACACGCAACACATACTCCTGGTTCTTTTTGGGAATGCAGTTCTTGGCCTCCCGCAGGTTCATGTCCATGAAAGGCGGAAGCCACACGTCTCCTTCGGACGTCTTGACATGGGTATGTTCCAAATCCCACACATTGAAACGGTCGGATTGCAACGAACGCAGGTAGATGTCGGTCCGGATAAACTCGTCCTCGTAACGCCCCACGTCCACTCCCGAAAGCAACTCGCGCAACGTGCCGTGCATGGCCGCCGCCGTCTGTCCGTACAAGGCAAAGTTTTGCGGTGTATAGACCATGTACAGTTCATCTTCCTGCCGTTCATGCCCCGGCGTCTCGATGATGATGTCCATCACGCGGTGGTTCTGTTTCAAACGGGCACAAATGTCCTCCGCATACCGGTACAAGGCATTATAATTGTATCCTGCAATCTCAATCCGGTTCGACCGGTACTGCAGGTTCAGCGAATTGCTGAACCCCCGCTCGCTCACGCCGTAAGTGCTCCAGTCTGCCCCTCCGATGGAAATGACCTTGCCGATGACCTTGCTCTCCAAGACATAAGGGAAAGACGTGTCGCGGTATTCATCCTTGAATTCCACGGTCAGGTTGGCCCCCCACCATTCCACGCGGCTCTCGAACCGTTTGATTTCCTTGAACCCGACCAAGAAGTTCTCTAAAATCTGCACCTTCTCGTTCAATTCGTGCACGCTTCCGCCCAAAGGCATTTGGGCACGGATGTGGAGCTTCATCTCCTCTTCCTCCTTGGCATACGTGTTCTCGTCCAACGACTGCGCAAAGAGACGCATGGTTCCTCCGAACACCTTGGAGAGCGGTTCTTTCAGCTCGGTCTGGAAAAAACGGGTACCGAACGTGGCATTATATGCCCTTTCATACCAAGGTGATTCTTCTTCCTCCTCGTTTTGGTAATATACCTTCTCCTTGTCCCACCGGTCCGGAAGGGCATGGAACGGTATACCGAAAGCCAGTACCAACAGGATATAATATATCCACTTGCGTTTCTGCGTGAAAGCGATGTACTTGCGGTAAAACCGCGTCCAAGCCATCACTCGTTTGGAACGCCCCACCCGTTTTATCGGCATGCGGCTGCTGTAATGGAACTGTTTGACCAAAGCCGGCACGAAGAACAGGGCCACGACAAGCGCCACCGTCAGGTTGATGATGATAATCCAAGAGAAATCGTACAAATCGCGTTGGATATACTCCGGCATGAAGAACACCACCACCAAAGACCCTATCGTGGTGAGCAAGGCGGCCAGTATGGCCAGGAACGCCTTCCGGTTGTGGTAGTAACTGTAATGGTCCACCATCACGATGGCCGCGTCGATAATCAGTCCCAACGACACCGTGATGCCGGCCAACGAGAAAGTGTGCAGGCGCATGTCGAACACATAATAAGCCATGACGGCTATCAGGATATTGGCAGCCAACGTGATGGCGATAATCGACAGATACTTCCAGTTGCGGCGTACCAACCAGACGAATACCAACAGGATAGCCAAAGACATCAATGTGCGCGTAATCAGCTTTTCCAATTCCGACTGCTTATCCTTTGCCGCATCATGCGTCAGCGTCAGATACATGCCGTCACGCAACCGGGGTTTCAATTCCTCTATTTTCGCACGCAACTGGCGCGACAACTCTATCTCGTTGGCATCGGCATCCACAAAAATGTTCATGTAGACGGTGTTCAGCCCGTTTACACGGTAATAACTGCCAGGCAAGCGGTCACGGTATTCAAAGGTGGCCAAGTCGTTCAGATAGATAATCTTCCCGTTCACCGTCTTCAGGGGCATCTCGCCTATCTGACGGGAAAACCGCGATGTCTTCAAATAAAGCGTGACACGGCTTTGCTCCCCGCCTTCATCCCTGTACATCACGTCGCCCACGATGTCCGACTTCCCGATAAAACTTTTGATACCATCCTCCACATCAGCCACCGTGAGGCCGTAATTGGCCACTATGAGCGGGTCGTAAGTGATTTCCATATATTTGGAAGTGCCTCCGGTCACGTCCACCCACACCACTTCTTCCCAGGCTCTCACCACCGGCTCCACGTTTTCCTTCACATATTCCTTGATTTGCTCACCGGTCAGGTTGGAGTTCACCTGATAAGTCAGCAAATGGCTCGCCGTGTTTTCTTTCGGGGCACCTTCGTCATTTACCACTTCCCCGCCCGTCAGTTCCGGATAAGAAACCTCTTCGGGCAATTTCTTCCGCACCTGCTTCAAAAGCGACGAAATCTCGAACTTCACGGCAGACACATCGGCTTCTTTCTTCAGCACGACCGTAACCCGTCCCGAACCGAAATAAGACTCCGACGAGACTTCGGCCACGCCTTTCACCGCCGAGACCAACCCTTCTATCTTCGACGTCACCTCCTGCTCCACCACCTTGGGCGAAGCATTCCTCCATCCATAGCTTATCGTCAGCGTCTTGCCCTGACGCGGCTTGGGAGAAGAACCCACGTCTACCAAAGGAATCAGGGCTGCCCCGATAATCATCAGGATAACCATCGTGAGCAACAGGCTGAACGACGATACGCGATCCAATATGTGTGTTTTCTCTTGCATAAGCCTTATCCCCTTTTCCTATATATAAGGTAATATACCAACGGTATGAAGAACAGGCTGACCAACGTACCGGCCACCATGCCGACAATCAGGGTCAACGACAACGGGTATTGCAAGGCGGAACCCATATCGCCCCGGCTCAGGAAAGGAAGAATGGCCAAAATGGTCGTGAGCGAAGTCATGACAATGGGTCGCAAACGGCTGTGCCCGCCGCGCCAGATAGCCGTAACGAGGGGCATCCCTTCCCGCCTCAACCGGTTCATCGTATCCACTTTCAGGATAGAGTCGTTGATAATGATACCGCTCATCACCACGATGCCAATCATTGACATGATATTCAGCGACTCTCCCAACAGCCACAGGACGAGGAACACCCAGAATACATCTATTACGATTTCCGACAGGATGACCAACGGTTGCACGATGCTTTCGAACTGCGCGGCCAGAATGAAATACAGCAATGCCACAGCCACGCTCAACACCAACACCAGTTCGCCTATCATCTCCCGGCTAGAATAATAATTGCCCGTAAACGATGCCGAATAGTGCGGGTCGGCCTTCACGAACCGTTCCGTGAAATCCACGATGCTCTCCACCGTACGGTCGTTCGCCGCAATCTTCACGGGATAATAATCCCCGCCGTTTCCGGAATATAGCCGTTTGAAGTCCTCGCCCTGCGTTTCCCGTATCAGGTAGCTCAAAGGTATGTCCACTCCCTCGTCGTTGCGCACGGTGTACTGCAACAACCTACGGCTGTCCATACCGCGTTCACCGATAATGACGGGCAACGAACGGGCGCCCTCATTGATGGCATACACCTCATTTTGGCTCACCAACATCCGCAACCGGGCCTGCAAGGCGGCATACGACACATGGTACACCGCCATCTGCTCCGTGTCAGCCACGTATTGTATATTGCGTTCGGAAACGACCGGCTGTACCGCGACCTCGGGGAAACGGCGCGACAAAGTGTCCAGAAAAGCCCGGGCCTCGTGCACATCCGGACGGCCTCCACCCTGACGCTGCAAACGTATCTCCAAGTCCGCATCGTCATTGGAGAATATCAAATCGAAAATATTGCCGGATACGCCGAACTCCACCGTGCCATGCGGATAGCGTTCCGCCATGTAGTTCCTCATCTTCTCCTGCGCCTGCCGCAAAGTTTCCCCATCCTCCGCCTGAAAGTAGACCACGGCTTCGGACGTGGTAAGGTCTTCGGTATGGGACAGCACGAAATCCTGCACACCGACCATCGCCGTAGAAGTCTGCACCATTCCGTCCACCTGCTTCAACACATCCCCCACACGGGCATCGTTCTCCTCCACCGAGATACCCGCGTTCCAGTCTATTTTCATCAACGCATCGTTATGTTCCATATAAGGAAGACGTTCTTTCTCCAACCCTTTATAGATAAGGAAGATGGCCGGGATTGCCAGGCAAAAAGCCGTCACGCTCTTCACCGGATTCCGCAAGACCCACTTGACACCACATTCGTAAGGAGTATAAAAATTAAAATGAAACTTACGGTCGAGCACCTCTCCTTCCGGACATGTTTTTCTTTTCCGGTACAACACCATGAAATACACCGGAATGACCAACACCGCCACGAAAAGCGAAGCGAACAAGGCTATCGTAACCCCCATCGCCTGGTCGTAAAACAAGGCACCGGCAATGCCGCTCAGAAAAATCAACGGGACAAACACCGAGCAGGTGGTCAGCACCGAACTCAACATCGGGGTGAACACCTCGTTCGTCCCTTTCACGAGGGCATCCGCAAGCGGCATCCCCTGCCGCCAACGCTGCATCACGTTGTCAATGACAATGATGGAGTTGTCCACAATCATTCCCACACCGAGAATCAGCCCCGACAGGGAAATGATGTTCAAGGAGATGCCCAACAAATGGAAGCTGAGCAGCGTCACAATCAGCGTCAAGGGGATGGTGATGATAATCAATAGCGGCAACCGCCAGTCTTTCATAAAAAGGAAAAGCACCAGACAGGCCAACACCGCCCCTACGTACAGGTTCTGTCCCAAATTGTCTATGGAATACGTCAGCAGCCGGGTTTGGTCACGCGTAAGGTCGAAACTGATATCCGGATATTCCTTTCTCAGGTCTTCCACCAGTGCCCCGATGCTCTTCTGTAAATCTTCCATCTGCGCGTCGTTCTGTTTGATGACGGCCATCGTCACGGCATTCTTCCCGTCGTGGCGCACCAGTCCTACCCGCGATGCCAGTTTTTCTTCCACACGGCACAAATCTTTCAACTGCACCAGGCGGCCTTCGTGGTTGATATACACATTCTCTATGTCCTCCCGGTTCAGCAACTGCGAATCGAAATGGATGTTGTAACGGTACAACCCGTCCACGACGGAAAGCGCCCCGAGCGTGATATTGTTCGACTGGATGGCCTTGGACAAGGTTTCCATATCCAATCCCATCGACAAAAGTTTCGCTTCGTCCGGAATACAAATGATTTCCGCTCCCGTCGTACCGGATATATCCACCATGGCCGTCTGCGGCAACTGTTCGATGCGCTTGCTCACGATGTTCCGTGCAAATTCGCCCAGTTGGGTAAACTTCATACCGGCCTTCGGCAAACTGCCGTCTTTTCCTACCCCCTCGTTTTTCAACGACAAGTCCAGATAAAAGGCCGGGATGTCCATGGCACTGGCCTTGACCACCTTGGGACGTTCCAACTCCTTCGGCATACGGTTCATTGCCCGGTCTATCTTCTCGTTCACCTCGATGAATATCAAGTCGATATTGCTTCCCGGTTCGAATTCCATGAAGATGGAACCCGCGTCCATCCTCGATTCGCTGTGGATGTCCTTCAGTCCGGCCACCTGCATCAACTGGCTGCGCAACGGAGCCACCACTTCGGCATCCACCTCGTGCACCGACGCTCCGGGATAAGACACCTGCACCGTAATCTGCGGAATGTCGATGTCCGGCATCAGCGACACCGGTATATATTTGAAAGAGATACACCCGATGGCGATCAATGCGATCAGGCACATCGTCACGGCAATGGGCCGGTGAATCAAATTGCGTACAATCATGGCGGCTTCCTTTCCTTAGTCCATCTTCTTTTCTTTCCTCTCGCGCGGGATGACCTCCGTCCCGTCGGCCAGGTTCAGGTTGCCCGACGTGATTACCACATCGCCGTCCTCTATCTTCGTCTCCTTCCGCGCATTGCCTGTCACGGCATATTGGCTGATATTGGAATACACCACATCCACGTAAGTCCACACGGCGTGTCCTTCCTCCAAGCGGAAGAGCACATGGAAACCGTCACGCATCACCACCGCGTCCTTGGGTACGACAAACATGTCCGGCACCTCCTTCTCGATGACGACCTTCACGTTCATCCCCTCCATCAACACATTGCCCCGGTTCCTGATTCTTGCGCGTATCTTCACCTGCCCCTTCTCGTCGATGGACGGATTTACCTCCGTCACCTTCCCCGTGAACTCCTCGTTTTCGTCCACGAAAGGAGACACGACGACCTTCTGCCCGATGCTCACCGACTGCAATTCGGCCTCCAAGATGCAGAACTCCACGTCGAACCAAGTGTCGTCTATCAACGTGCAGAACTTCTCCTTCGGCTGTTGGTAAAGTTTGCAGTCCATGTCGGCCACGCGCCCTGCGAAAGGAGCATAGAGGTTGCACCGCTCCAGATTGAGCCGGGCCGTCTGCAAGGCATATTCCGCCGACGTATAGCCCGAAGTCACTTTGGCCCTCTTGAGAATCGCTTCCGGCACCCCGGCCATCGTCTCGTCATATCCCTGTCCGATAAGTTTGTCCACCAGTTCCACTTCCGCCTTCTCCATCTCCTGTTCGGCCTTGGCCAGTTCCCGCCGGGCTTCACGGTCGTCCACCGAAGCCAGCAACGCGCCCTTCTTCACCAAAGAGCCGTTCTTCACATGGATGGCATGCAACAACCCGGTAGCCGGCATGGCCAGTTCGCTTTTGGCCGCCGCCCTCAACTTGCCGTTGCACTTGATTTGCTTGTTGAACACCACCTTGTGCAACATCATCGTATCCACATAATTCTCGTTCAGTTTCTGCACCGCGCCCTCCATGGCCTGTTCCTTTTCTTCGTCTTGTCCGTCCGTTTCCTTGCAGCCGCACACGGCTCCCCAGACGGCCCACACCACGAGGCTTATTCCCGTAATCCGTTTCATATCTGTCTGTCGTTAATTTACCAAATCATTAAAATTCACCCCGATGTTCTCCTTGCGGATAAAATCGTACAGCGTCAACTTCTGTATGCCGTAATAGTCCGTCCAGAACTGTTGCAGTTGACTGATGTACTGGTGCTGTGCGCTTTCAAACTCCTCTTGCGCCGTGTTCAGCTCCGTCACCGTCACCGACCCGTTCTCGAACCGCTTCTTCATGATGTCGTAACGTTCGGCGGCAATGTCCTGCGCACGGAGTGAAGTCTTGCACTGTTCGGCCTGGTTGTTGAACTGCAGCACCTTCGTCCGCACGTCGTGCGCAAATTCTATGTTAGCCTGCTCTATCTGGGTCTTGGTGATTTCCACGTCCGTCTTGGCCATGCGCACCTTTCCCCGGCCCATGCCCCAGTCGTATATCGGGATGGTCATCGTAAGCCCCACCGTCTCGTAGTCTTTCAGGCGACGGTAGGCGGCAGGCAACTCATTCGCCGACTGGCTCAGGCCAAGCCTTCCGCGGAACTCCACCTGCAAGCCCCTGTTGGCCTTCGCCTCGGCCAATGCCCGCTGCGACTCCAACAGGTTCAACTGTTGTTCGATCGAATGCGAAGATCCCGTCCATGCCTTGTCGAGCACCTGTTCGGCGTTCATCTCGATGTCCGGCATATAATAGGGCGGCAGCAGCTCTATGTCCTCGTAGTCTACAATGCGCAAATAAGAAAACAGGCTGAACAGCTGGGTCCTCAGCGTAAGGCTCGTGCTGTTCACGCTCATCTTGGCGTTCAGCAACGAAAGTTCCATCTGCAGCACCTCGCTTTTTGTGGTCGTCCCCAAGTCCAGCCTCTTCTTGGCTATCTCGAAAAGATGTTTCCGGTCCTCATAGTCTGCCACGCTCTGGCGGTAATTTTCCTGCGCCGAAAGCACCGTAAAGAACAGGTTCGTCACGTTGATGGTGATGTCCTGCATCGTTTCCAGATAAGCCCTCTGCGCATTCTCGTATTGCAGCGGTGCCGTCTTCTTCCGCCACTTCAGGGCATTGTAAGCCCGGATGGGCTGCGTGTAATTCAGGATGAGGGGCACCGTGTTATACGTCTGCGAATCGTAGTTGAACTGGTCCAACCGCGACAGTGACGACTGCAATGACAGCGTACCGCCCAAAAACGGGATGTTCTGGTTCACGGACAGCGTCAGGTCGTTCGAGAGCGAGTTGTTGTCCACGTAAGAGATACGCCCCGTGTCCGGGTCGCGGGCCTCCACGATGGAGCGGTCGAAGTTCATCACCCCGCCCGAAAGGTTCAACGAGGGCAACAGTTCCGCCCGGTAAGAACGGTAGTTCCAATACTGTCCTAAGAAACTGTAGCGGGCCACCTGCGCCGCATACGAATCCCGTTTGGCTATTTCAATGGCTTCCGTCAACGACAGTTTGCGCACCTGTTGCGCCCCTACCGGCACGACAGCCACCCACAAGCACCACAAAGCACCACGCAAATATTTTCCTATTTCGCTTTTCATGGTTCACTTATTATCATTTAAAAACTCTTTCGCTTCGTTTTTCATCTCCCGCACGGCCGGGGAATCCACTTTCGGCCTGAAAGCGATGATTTTCCGGGCTACCTCCTCAGCCTTTTGCATTTGTCCGTCTGCTTCATAAAGCTTCATCAACCGGTAGAGCGGATACATGCGCCCCGGCAACATCCCGAAAGCCTTCCGGTACGCCGATTCGGCCTCTGCCACAGCACCCAAATCCCGGTAGTTGTTCCCCATCAGCGTGTAAAACACAGGGTCGCAACTCACCTTCATGCCTTGGCGCAGCACCGCATTACTCTCGTTGTAACGCCCGGCCTCCCGCAATGCGCTACCAAAGGTAAACAAAAAATCCGGATAAGCTTTCAAATCCTCATACTTTTTGCGGTAATCTTCCAAAAATGCCACATCCTGGATGCCACGCACGCGGCGGAACTCCCCGTAAGCCTCCACGCGCCGGGCCGTATCGGCCGACAGGTTCCACACGCACCAACCGCCTGCGGCCACCACAGGCCACACGGCCATCCTCTTCCACCACCACACTTCCACCGTGCCGGCTTCGAGCGACACCGCCAAGGCGACCCACGCCACGGCCAACGACAGGAACGGCCACAAGGCGAAAGGATAGGAAAACAGGGAAGAGACCAACAAGACCAACCAGCCGTAGGCCGAGACCTCACCACGCTTGCACAACACTGCCAAGCTCCACAAGCCCAACACCAAGGCCGGAACGGCCCCTAACACGCCCTGTTCCACGCCCACGCCCAACACGCCGTTGAAGGCATACTCCGGACTACCGGCCACCACCGACAGCGGCGAGCCGGGACGCACGGTGAAGAAAGCCTCCTGTGCTGCACCGTAGGCCTGCGCATAGCCGCCAAGCCCGTGCCCGCAAAACCATTCCCCGGCCCAGGCCCGTCCGGCCACCATCGTCATCAGCAGGCGCCCGTCTGCCGACCCTTGTTTCAGGAAGTAAGCCGCCACGCCTACACACGCCGCCACGCCCATTCCCCCAAGCACCCATCGCCGATGCTTCTTCCACAGCAGGCAGGCCGCAGCCACCGCCACCGCCACCCAGGCCGCACGGCTCCACGTGGCGACCAATACGGGAAAGCAAAAAACCGCCACTGCCGCCACGCTCCAAGCCCCCACCCGGCTCCACCGGCCACGCCCGGCAAAGACCTCTCCATGCCTGTACCACCAAGCTACGGAGACGGCCCACACCACGGCCACGAATATGGCATACGGGCCGGGATTGAAAAACGTGCCCGTCACGTCAAACAGATGGTGCCGGGATGCCTCCCGACCCATCAACTGCATGAAGCCCGTCCAAAGCTCATAGCCGCCCACTACACAAAGCCCGACCCACCAAAGCCGGGTAAAAGCCCTTCCGCAGTAAGGGATAACCAACCGCAGGCATACGTAGGCCACTCCCAAGGCCATGGCCTTGCCGTATGCTTCCACCGCCGGACAGGGCGACACGAACACATAGTTCAGCGAAACGCAGACCCACCAAAACAAGGCCACGCCGTCCGCCCAATGCAGGCGCGGCAACCGCCGCCCCAAGCATACGGTCGTCAAGGCCAAGACGGCCAAAGCCGCTACCGCCCGGTAGCCCCAAACGTCCGACACGGAAAGCATCGCCTCTGTCCGCCACACGACAGGGGCACACAACGCCGCCACGGCTATAGCCGCCACGCCATACCTTATTATATATG
>NZ_GL883886.1:0-17882 GCF_000205165.1 Paraprevotella xylaniphila YIT 11841
CGCATTTCACTTTTTTGTAGTAACTTTGCACCTTAAACGTATATAAGTAATAAGACTATGGCTGAAACGAAAAGAATCAAAACCGCATTGGTGTCGGTCTTCCACAAAGACGGGTTGGACGCTTTGTTGAAAAAGTTGCATGAAGAAGGTGTGAAGTTCCTTTCCACGGGAGGGACCCAGAAGTTTATCGAAGAGTTAGGGTATCCGTGTCAAGCCGTGGAAGAGGTGACGACTTATCCTTCCATTTTGGGCGGGCGCGTGAAAACGTTGCATCCTAAGATTTTCGGCGGTATTCTCGGGCGTCGCGGGTTGGCTGAAGACCAGGCGCAGATGCAACAATATGAAATACCTGAAATCGACTTGGTCATCGTAGACCTTTATCCGTTCGAGGATACGGTGGCGAGCGGTGCATGCGAGGCGGACATCATTGAAAAGATAGACATAGGCGGCATTTCGCTGATTCGTGCCGGAGCCAAGAACTTCAAGGATGTGGTAATCGTGCCGAGCAAGGCTGAATATGGGCCGCTGTTGGATTTGCTGAACCGGAAAGGGGCGCAGACTGACGTGGAAGACCGCCGGTGGTTTGCCACCCGTGCGTTCGGCGTGAGCAGCCATTACGATACGGCCATACATGCTTATTTCGATGGTGGCAAGTAAGACGAAGGCGTTTAAGGTAACGGATTTGGAAATATTAAAATGAAGTGAAAGGCTGATGGGATTCTTTTCTTTTACTCAGGAAATAGCAATGGACTTGGGGACGGCCAATACCATTATCACCAGTGACGGGAAGATTGTGGTGGACGAGCCTTCCGTGGTGGCGTTGGACCGGCGCACGGACAAGATGATAGCCGTGGGGGAGAAAGCCAAGTTGATGTATGAAAAGACGCATGACAACATCCGGACGGTGCGTCCCTTGCGCGAAGGGGTCATCGCTGATTTCTATGCTTGCGAACAACTGATGCGCGGACTGATAAAGATGGTGCATACGGGTAGCCGCTTGTTTTCCCCTTCCTTGCGCATGGTGATAGGCGTTCCTTCCGGTTCTACCGAGGTGGAATTGCGTGCCGTGCGCGATTCGGCTGAACATGCCGGGGGACGGGACGTGTATCTGATTTATGAGCCGATGGCGGCAGCCATCGGTATCGGAATCGACGTGGAGGCTCCTCAGGGCAACATGATAGTGGACATAGGCGGAGGTTCCACGGAAATCGCCGTCATTTCTTTGGGCGGCATCGTGTCGAATAACTCTATCCGTATTGCTGGGGACGACCTCACGGCCGATATCCAGGAGTATATGAGCCGCCAACATAATGTGAAGGTGAGTGAACGTATGGCCGAGCGTATCAAGATTCACGTGGGGGCTGCGCTGACGGAATTGGGCGAGGATGCCCCGGAGGATTATGTAGTGTATGGCCCGAACCGCATTACGGCCCTGCCGATGGAAGTCCCGGTGTGTTATCAGGAAGTGGCGCACTGCATGGAGAAGAGCATCGCCCGTATCGAGACGGCTGTCTTGAGCGCGTTGGAGAATACGCCGCCGGAATTGTATGCCGACATCGTGCATAACGGCATCTACCTGACCGGCGGAGGGGCTTTGTTGCGCGGGTTGGACAAGCGGTTGACCGACAAAATCAACATACCGTTCCACATTGCCGAAGACCCGTTGCACAGTGTGGCCAAAGGCACCGGCATCGCCCTGAAGAATGTGAACAACTTCTCTTTCCTGATGTAAGCCGTGCAGGGCTTATTGGATTTTTTGAAGAAATATAGTTATGGGCTCCTTTTCATTTTATTGGAAGGAGTCAGTTTGTTATTGCTTTTCCGTTTCAACCTTTATCAGGGTAGCGTGTGGTTCACTTCTGCCAATGCGGTATCCGGTCGCGTGTTGGAGTGGGAGTCGGACTTTTTGTCCTATATCACTTTGGGTGAACGGAACAAGGAGTTGATGCAGAAAAACTTAGTGTTGGAACAGCGGGTCAGGGCATTGACGGAGTTGTTGGACCGTGCGGGGCATGATTCCACCTATACGGAACTGCGCCAAAAGGAGTTGTTGGCGGATTTCAGTATGGTGCCGGCCGAGGTGGTGGGCAACAGCGTGAACAAGCATAACAATTACCTGACCATTAACAAGGGGGAATTGGATGGCGTGAGGCCGGAGATGGGGGTCGTATGCGGCACGGGTGTCGTGGGGATCGTCTATCAGGCTTCATCGCATTATGCGATTGTCATGCCATTGTTGAATGGAAAGTCGAATATCAGTTGCCGGGTACGGGGAACGGATTATTTCGGTTACTTGCGTTGGGAAGGCGGGCATCCTTTGTATGCTTCTTTGGGCGATATACCTCGCCATGCCCGTCTGAAAGAAGGCATGACGGTAGAGACCAGCGGTTTCTCTGCGGTTTTTCCGGCGGGCTTGTTTGTCGGCAAGGTGACAAAGGTGGAAAATTCGGAAGACGGGCTTTCCTATAAGTTACAGGTGAATTTGAGTACGGACTTTGCCCGGCTTCGGGATGTGTGTGTGCTCACGACACCTAATCGGGTGGAGATAGACAGTTTGCAGCAAAAGATAGAAACAGAAAAATAAGGCAGAGGTATGATGCAGAGTTTTTTCAGCAGGTTGTTGTGGGCATTCATCTTGTTGGTTTTTCAGGGATTGGTATTCAATCATATCCATTTTTTCGGTTATGCCACTCCTGTCATATATGTGTATATCCTTTGTCTCCAGCCGTTGAACACTTCACGGTGGGCGTGGCTGTTATGGGGATTTGCTGTCGGGTTAGGATCCGATTTCTTTTCCGAGACACCGGGTTTGGGGGCTGCATCCATGACTCTGACGGCCTTGTGCGCTCCGCAACTTTTGCGGTTGTTTACTCCCAAAGACTGTCTGGAAGACATGGTGCCGGGCTACCGGACGTTGGGAGGATGGAAATACATTGGGTATGTGACGTTGCTCGTACTGCTACAGGAGGCATCCGTTATGATGCTTGAGGTTTTTTCCTTCTTCAGTGCTTTGGACATGCTTTATACTTACTTGGGAAGCAGTGCGCTTTCCATTGTGCTGATATTGGCATTGGAGAGGATGCGCGGTAATAAATAGTTGGAAGTTTCGGATAGGATGGCTAATTATAATAGGGAAAAGCGTAAATATGTAATTGGGGCGGTGGCTACGGGCATCGTCCTCATTTATATTGTCCGGCTTTTCACTTTACAAATCATGAGTGACGATTACAAGAAGAATGCCGACTCTAATGCTTTCCTGAAAAAAATCCAATACCCGTCGCGGGGAGTCATCACCGATCGCAACGGGAAGTTGTTGGTATACAACCAGCCATCGTATGACATCATGGTGGTCATGAACGAGCAGCAGGGGGTAGACACGTTGGATTTGTGTGCAAGCCTCGGAATAACCAAGGAGTACTATGTCAGGCGGATGGAAGAAATCAAGGACCGCCACCGCAATCCCGGTTATTCGCGCTACACCCAGCAGCTTTTCATGAGCCAGTTGTCTTCCGAGGAGTTCTGCGTGTTCCAGGAAAAGCTGTTCCGTTTTCCCGGCTTTTATGTACAACGCCGTTCCATCCGTCAATACCAGTCCCCGTATGCCGCGTTGGTTTTGGGGGACATCGGCGAGGTGTCGCCTGCGGATGTGGAAGAAGATGAATATTACCAGAACGGTGATTTCATCGGCAAGCAAGGCGTGGAACGTGCGTATGAGAAGCAGTTGAGGGGGAAAAAGGGGATACAAATTCTTTTGCGCGATGCCCGGGGGCGTATCAAGGGGCGGTATATGGACGGCAAACTGGACACCAAGACCGTGCCCGGCAAGAACCTGACTTTGGGACTCGACTTGGAATTGCAGGCACTCGGCGAGCGTCTGATGGAAGGCAAGTTGGGCAGTATCGTGGCCATAGAACCTTCTACCGGCGAAGTGTTGTGCATGGTGTCTTCGCCTACTTACGATCCCCGTATGATGGTGGGCCGGCAGCGTGGAAAGAACCATTTGGCATTGAGCCGTAATCCGTTGAAACCCTTGCTGAACCGTTCCATCATGGGGCAGTATCCTCCCGGCTCCACGTTCAAGACCACGCAGGCGTTGACTTTCCTTCAGGAAGGCATCATCACTCCCGAGACGGCTTATCCTTGTTACCACGGTTTTATCTATCGGGGTCTGAAAGTGGGATGCCACGGACATGCGGCACCGGCCAAGTTAGTCCCGGCCATAGGGACTTCCTGCAATGCTTATTTTTGTTGGGGGCTTTATTACATGTTCGGCAACCGGACCAAATACAAGAATGTGCAGGAGGCCATGACGGTGTGGAAAGACTATATGGTGTCGATGGGGTTCGGGTATAAACTCGGCATCGACTTGCCCGGAGAGAAGCGGGGATTGATTCCGAATGCTCCCTTTTATGACAAGGCCTATCGTGGTTCATGGAACGGGTTGACCGTGATCAGTATCTCCATCGGCCAGGGCGAAGTGAACGCCACTCCTTTGCAAATCGCCAATCTCGGTGCGACAATAGCCAACCGGGGGTACTTTATCACGCCCCACGTGGTGAAACAGATACAAGACGAGCAGATAGACACGCTTTACACCCGGCGGCGGTATACGATGGTGGAAGCCCGGCATTACGAAACGGTGGCGCAGGGGATGCGGAGGGCCGTGTTGGCCGGGACTTGCCGTAAGGCTAATATTCCCGGTATAGAAGTCTGCGGCAAGACGGGTACGGCACAGAACCGTGGACACGACCATTCCGTGTTTATGGGGTTCGCCCCGATGAACGAACCTAAGATTGCCATTGCGGTGTACGTGGAAAATGGTGGTTGGGGAGCAGACTATGGTGTGCCTCTCGGGGCGCTGATGATGGAACAGTATTTGAACGGCAAGCTCTCGCCCGAAAGCGAGAAATTGGCGGAGATGTATCAACAAAGACATATCGGTTATGGTACGGCGGACAGATGAAAAGGAAAAGGGTGTGTGGCGTTCATTGGATTGGTGGACCATCCTTATATATATGGCCTTGTTGGCGTTTGGATGGATCAGCATTTGCGGAGCCAGCTACGATTTTGACATGGAGGGGAACATTTTTTCATTCGATTCCCGTTCGGGGATGCAGATTGTATGGATAGGGACATCGTTGGCATTGGGCTTTATCCTTTTGATGCTTGACGGGAAGTTGTACGACACCTTTGCATACGTCATTTATGCCCTGTTGCTTGTCTTGCTGTTTGTCACGCCTTTTTTGGCACGAGATATCAAGGGCTCCCATTCGTGGATAAAGATAGGGCCTTTCAGCCTGCAGTCTGCCGAGTTTGCCAAATGTGCCACGGCATTGGCTTTGGCCAAATTCATGTCTGCTTACGGGTATAATATTTCGCGGTGGAAAGACTTTTTGGTGACGTTGGCCATCATTGTCGTGCCTATCGTCTTGATTATCTTGCAACGGGAGACCGGTTCGGCTTTGGTCTATCTGGCCTTTTTCCTGATGCTTTACCGGGAGGGGATGCCCGGAGCCGTGCTTTTTACCGGGGTGTCGGCTGTGGCTTACTTTGTAGTGGGCGTGCGTTTCGAGCACGTTATGTTAGGGCATATCCCTACCAGTGCCGGAGAGTTTCTGGTGATGATGATGGTGATTCTTTTTACGGTCGGTATGGTGCACGTCTATTGTGACAAGGTATCGGTGGAACGGAACATCCTGTTCTATGGGGTGGGCGTGATAGCATTGGCTCTTGGTTTTTCAGGCTTTGTCATACCTTTCGACATTACCTGGATTTTGGTTACGGTATGTGTGGCCATGATACTGTATTTGTGCTATGTGGCTTTGAGCGAGCGTGTCATGCGTTATTTCTATATCGCGTTGTTTGCGTTGGGTTCCATGGCGTTTTTTTATTCGGCCGATTACGTGCTGAACAGCGTGATGGAACCTCACCAGAGGGTGCGTATCAACGTGCTTTTGGGGTTGGAGGACGATCCTTCGGGAGCCGGTTATAATGTCAACCAGGCCAAAATTGCCATCGGTTCCGGAGGATTACGGGGGAAAGGCTTCCTGAACGGGACGCAAACCAAATTGAAGTACGTGCCGGAACAGGATACCGATTTCATTTTCTGTACGGTCGGGGAAGAAGAAGGTTTTTGGGGAGCCGCCGGAGTGTTGGTGTTGTTCCTGGTGCTCATTCTCCGTTTGATTCATTTGGCCGAGCGGCAACCCTTTGCCTTTGGGCGTATCTATGGCTATTGCGTGATGAGTGTTTTCCTGTTCCATGTGTTTATCAACGTGGGAATGGTGTTGGGACTTACACCGGTTATCGGTATCCCATTGCCGTTTTTCAGTTACGGGGGATCATCCCTATGGGGCTTCACCATCTTGTTGTTCGTGTTCCTGCGCATAGATGCCGGACGCAATCTGGCCAAGAGGAATTAAGGCTTTAGCGGCAGATGAGAACTCCCACATCGTGTATGCCCGGAAGGACTTCCCGTTGCATGAGATGTATGATGCGGACTTGTCCGGTTTGTCCACGGTATAACGCCATGGGAGGAACCGGTACGTCGTATTGGTACATATAAATGCCTTTGCCCATGCGGTGGGTGACAGGATCCATCAACTGGCATTTCACCGTATCACGGCGTAGGGTGTCCGGGTGGGAAAACTCCCGTTCCACTGCCAACCAGATAACGGTGTACGGATATGAATCGGTTGAGCGCAATCCCAGTTCGAACTGATACGTAGCCTCTGCCCGCACCGTGTCGATGTCGAATGTGAGTGTGTCCCGCCTGCTCCATCCTGACCCGGGAACGTGGCGGTATGAATGGTAGATTACATGCTCATTACAGCCCGTAAGCGACAAGAGGGCACCTATGGCTGCAATGAGCTTTGGAGCGTGGAGGATGGTCATGGTCATTCCGTCTTTTCGGCCGGTGTGCTTGGGGCGGGTTTAACGGGCTTTTCCGAACGGTTTCCCCTGTCCCTTTTGCGTTTTTCCTTGCCGGGGCGGTTTTCGCGATTGCCTCCCTGTTCCCCTTTGTATTCTTTGTTGTCCCGTCTGCGGTTACGGCGGTCTTTCCCTGCATTCTCTTCCCTGCGTTCCGTGCCCTGAGTCTCTTTGGAGGATTGTGGGCCGCGAGGATTGCCGTTGTCTCTGCGTTTGCCTTTGTTTTTCCGCCTTTTGTCGAACCGTGTCAGGCTCTCTTGTTCCACGAGGTCGGCCGTTTTGGCCGGTTCTGCTGCTTCCCCGCTTTCCAAGCGTTGGGGCTTCTCGCCCCGGCGGTTCATGTTGATGATTTCGAACACCCTTGCGGTAGTGAGGGTGACTAAGTTAGCCGCCAGATGTTTGTCGGTGGAGTAGGTGACTAATCCGGCCAGGATGTCGGCTTTGAAGAAATAATATTCCGCATCTTGGGTTTGCAATGTGATTTCCTTGCTCGGCAGGCGTTTTCCGGCCTCCACGTAAGTGTCCACCTCATAGTTCATGCAACATTTCAGTTTGGCGCATTGCCCGGCCAGTTTCTGCGGGTTCAGCGAAATGTCCTGATAGCGGGCAGCTCCGGTGGAGACGGAAACGAAGTTCTTCATCCACGTGGCACAACACAATTCCCGCCCGCACGGGCCGATACCGCCGATGCGTCCTGCTTCCTGCCGTGCACCGATTTGTTTCATCTCGATGCGTACGCGGAAAGTTTCGGCCAATACCTTGATGAGTTGCCGGAAGTCCACGCGTCCGTCCGCGATATAGTAGAAAATGGCTTTGTTTCCGTCGCCTTGGTATTCCACATCGCCGATTTTCATTTGCAGTCCCAATTCCTTGGCAATCTGGCGCGAACGTATCATGGTGTCGTGCTCACGGCTTTTGGCCTCTTCGTACTTTTCCATGTCCACCGGTTTGGCTTTGCGGTACACCCGTTTGATTTCCTGTTCCGATTTCAGGTTGGCCTTCTTGATTTGAAGGGGGACGAGCCTTCCTGTCAGGGTGACCACGCCGATGTCGTGCCCCGGAGTGGCTTCTACGGCCACGATGTCGCCTTTCTCCAGTGGCAGACGGTTGCTGTTGTGGTAATACCCCTTGCGCGTGTTCTTGAACTGTACTTCCACGAGGTCGGTAGCCTCCGCGTTACCCGGGATGTCTGCCAGGTAGTCGTACGTGTTCAGCTGTTTATTTTGTCGTCCGCAGCCTTTGGCGCAAAGTCCCCGGCACGGTCCGTTCAGTTTGAATTTTTCCTCCATTCGTTGTCGGTTTTTGAAATATATTATTGTATGAGCAGCACGATCATTTTCAGGGCAAAGTCGAAAAATACGATTTTCGGGTTGACATTTTGCTCTATGTCCCGTTGTGCGTTGCTCAGTTCATCCATGATTTTAATGACGTTGCGTTCGTTGATGAAACGTGCGAAATTCTTGGCGAAGTCTCCTTCCTGCGTTGTCATGTAGTTCAGTTCCGGATTGCGGAAATTATATATGAAGTTCTCGCGAATCAGTTTCTGGCAATACGTCAGGAAGTTCTTTTGCCTTTCCCGTCCCATGCCGGCAATCTGTTCGCTCCATTTCCGCATGTCCTTGATTTTGCGTTGGTAGCTTAACCGCATCAGCATGACGAACAGGTCGAAGAAGAGCAAGTTGTCCCGGCTTGCATCCAGGCTTTTCAGTGCTGCGGTGTAGCTGCCTCTAGCATTGCGTGCGAGAGCTTCCACGTCCTCCGTGGGATGGCTTTTGCGGAGGGCTTCCACCAGACTTTCGTGGTCGATGCCCTTTACCTCGATTTGTTGGGTGCGGCTCAGGATGGTGGGCAGGATTTTCTCCGGCTCGTCGCTCACCAAAAGGAAATTCGTTTGTTCGGGCGGTTCTTCGATGAGTTTGAGCAACTTGTTGGCGCATTCCGCATTCATTTTCTCCGGCATCCAGACGATTAGGATTTTGCGTCCGCCCAAGGTGGATTTAAGTGCCAGTTTCCGCTGTATCTGGGCGGCTTCGGCAGCATAGATGAGTGCCTGTTGGTTTTCAGCCTTCATGTCGCCCAACCAGTCATTCAGGTCAAAATAAAGCCCGGCTTGCAGCCGCTTGCGCCACGTGTCTATATACACGTCGCATACGGAGCTTTCCGCAGTCTTGTATTTGATGATGGGGAAGACGAAATGGAGGTCAGGGTGTACGAAGTGCGTGAAAGCCCGGCATGACGGGCATTCCCCGCAGGCATCGTGCGCCCCCGGACGGTGGCATAGCAGGTATTGGGCGTACGACACGGCCAAAGCCAGTTTTCCGCATCCCGAAGGACCGCTCAGGAGCAGGGCATGCGGCACACGCCCGGCTTGCGCTTCCTGAAGGAGGCGTTCCTTGATATCTGTTTGTCCTACAACCCGGCTGAACATGGCTTTAGTAGATTTGGCGTGCGATTTCGCGGATACTGTCCACAGCCGAGACGGTGTAGAAATGGATGCTCGGCACGCCGTGGCCGATCAGTTCGCGGCATTGTTCCACCGTCCATTCTATCCCCACTTGTTTGGCTTCCTCGTCCGTTTTGCATTTTCTTATTTCCAAAGCCAGATCCTGGGGCAGGTCGCAATGGAACGTTTTAGGCACTACGCTGAGTTGTGACAGTTTGGCAAACGGCTTGATGCCCGGGATGATGGGGATGGTGATGCCGGCTCCGCGTGCACGGTCCACGAAGTCGAAATACTTTGCATTGTCGTAGAACAACTGGGTGACGGCGTATGCGGCACCCATGTCGGCTTTTTGTTTGAGCACGGCCAAGTCGGCTTCCGGATTGGGTGCTTCCTCATGTTTTTCCGGATAGCAAGCCACACCGTATGAAAACGGTGTGCCGGGAGACTTGATGGGCGAACCGTCGACGAAGAAACCGTCATTGAAACGGTTGATGTGCCCGATAAGTTCCGTGGCATGTGAATAACCGTCGCCTGTAGGACGGAATGCCGGGTCTTCCTTGGCCTTGTCGCCGCGCAACACCAACAAGTCGCTGATGCCCAAAAACTGCAGGTCGAGCAGCATGTACTCTGTATCCTCACGGGTATATCCGCTGCACAGGATGTGCGGCACGACGTGTATGTCATAATGCCGTTGGATGGCAGCAGCCACGGCTATGGTGCCGGGACGGCGGCGGATGCGGAGGCGTTGCATGATGCCTCCTCCTAAGTCTTTGTACACATACTCGCTGCGGTGGTTGGTAATGTTGATGTATGCCGGGTTGAATTCCCGGAGCGTATCTATGGTATGGAATAGCCGCTCTATGCCTGCTCCCTTCAGCGGGGGCAGTACTTCAAAAGAAAAAGCCGTTCCTTTATGGTTCTGAATCAAATCAATGACGTTCATCCTTTCTTCGTTTGTACAAAGATACGCAAAGAATCTTAATATGCAGGTAAAAAGGGGAAAGGAATAATATGTTTTTTTCAAAAGCCGATATGGGGTTGACGCGAAGGCAGGAAAAATGCGTCTTCCCCATATCGGCTTGCAAGTTAACGGGCGGTTTGCACTTCTCCGTACAAGGCGTTCACGATGGCACCTTTCTCGGCATTGAGTTTCCCGTACCGGTTGAGGTGTATGCCGCCGTTGTTTTTAATGTTCAGCGTGCCTCCGGATTTCACCAATACATCGGCATTTTGGATGGTGCCGCCGTCCACCTCCAGCGTTCCGCCTTCGAGTACATAAATCCGGTATCCGTCGCGCATCTGCAAGGTCTTGCCCGACGGGATTTTGAATGTGCCGGAGCGTACGATGATATCGTTGGTGAACGCGCCACCTCCCCATTCGGTGGATGAGGTGAGCACTTTCGGATCTTCATAATGGGGAATGTATTCCCCCGTGAATCCCGTGTCGAAACGGGAACGACCCCATTCTATGGCTGTAGATTTACCGTTCGTTTTCCAAGCATAGATATTGCCGCTTTTGTCGGCCGCAATGATTTCGTTTTTTCCGTCACCATCCACGTCCGACACGCAAACGCCATTGTCCATCTTGTCCGCAGTGGATAAAGGAAACCCTGTTATGTCCGTACCGTCATTATGCAGGGCGTATATCAAATTGTCCTGATGGAACACGATGTCAATGGCATCGTCGCCATCCACGTCAGCCAAAAGGGGACAAGTAAGGTTGATATAAGATTCTGTCAACAAGCCCGGCAGAGAACGGTTTATTAACAATTCGCCGGCATCAGACCATATTCGGACGCAATCATATCCTAACGCCACGACTTCCAATCGGCCGTCGCCGTTCACATCTCCCACACTCAAGGGATGCTCTATGCCGTTGCTTACATAAGGGATACAAGCAGGAGTGGAAGCATTACTGTCGAAATTCCCTACGCAAGAACCGTCTTGTCTGATGGCGTAAATGTAACTCAAATTAGTGTTTCTCGTAGTGACGAGTATTTCTTTCTCACCGTCGCCGTCCAAATCGCAAATCGTGGGGGAGCAGTTCAGCATCTGTCCCGGACGGGAGAAGAACGGGGAACGGAGATAAGGCTTACCGTCATGCTGCCATACGTATACATGTCCGTCGCTAGAGCCGCAAATGATTTCCTTGTAGCCGTCACCGTCAAGGTCGGCTACGGCCGGTTCTCCGAAAAAGTCGCCTGACAGATTGCCGAAACTTGCCTTTATGTTCCCATGGGCATCCATGATAACGATAGGCTTCTTTTCGAATTCACTTCTGAATACAATTTCCTTTTCACCTTTTCCGTCCGGTGCATCCACGTCTGTCACGACAGGTGGACGGTAGCAAGACATCATTCCTATGTTTGTCCTCCAAAGCATGTCAGGCAATTTGTCTCCGTCTTTGTCTAATGAAGAATAACATGTTACGTAGTCATCGCACTTATTATAATTGCGAGTCAATGAGATAATGTATTGCTCCCCATTTCCCAACAGGTCGGCCACCACCGGAGTGGCTTCCGCTTTCCATGGGATTTCGGCATAACCGCTGTACGAAGTGGCGTTTCCATCGAGGTCGTAAGGCTCTGTGCCGTCCGGACGGATAGCCACCACCATTCCTTCTGTACCCTCGTCCGTGTATCCCGTGAGGAATATCTCCTTCTGGCCGTCATAGTCGAAATCAGCCGTGTGCGCCTCACAAGTGTAATGCAGGCTTTTCCCCATGGAAAGCGGGAACATGCCCATGGTGGGGTAAATGGTCCACGCCCTGACGGCTTCGGACTTCTCCCCCTCTATATAGCCGGAAGTCAATGTGTTTAACTTGTAATAATATGTGGTCAAAGGGTCTAATCCCTCATCCTTATAATAACGAGTCGACACGGGATATTTGTTCTGTAGCACAAAGCCACCATCTTCCCGGTTGCTCCGGTATATATTGTACAGTTCTTCACTTCCCATCTTGTCCCAATACAGGCTGATGGAGTTGTTTCCCAATTCTGTATGTACTTTGGACAGGTCTATGGGAACGGCTTTTTCCGCGATGTCCGTTATGACACTGTCTTGTGCCACGCCTGCCGTGTAAAGAACGATTTTTAAAGGGATGGGATTCCCCGTCTTGTATTTGTTGGAAATATTTATAAAGGCTGTGGTGCTCGTGGCATTTCTTTTGTTTACCGTGGCTGTCGTAGTGTCTAAAGAAACGACGGAACATGTCATGTCCGAAGTTATGCCTTCTGTACGTTTGGCTACGGACAAGGTTACTTTTTCCCCTGCTTCGGGAATCAAATCCCCATCGGAAGTCCTTCGGATCATAATACGGAACAGTTTTTGCTTGTTCTGTTTCAAATCCACCTTGAACGTATCCACATTCACGGCATCAGTTCCCCGCCTGCTGATGGTCAGGTAGAAACATACGGCATTCCATTCATAGCGTCCTATTTCCGGGGCATCCTCGGCAATCTTGAAACTGAATTGTGTTTGTCCCGGTACCGGATAATATGTTCCGCTTACTTCCCCATAATATACGGAGTCGTTAATCATCGTGATGTAAGGGGAAGATGTGGATAACTTTGCCGTCACGTCGAAAGCCCTGTCTTTTCCGTCATTCTTCAGGCAGATGTCCAAATTCGCTGTTCCTCCAGTTCTTAAAGTTCCTGAAAAGTTTCGGATTTCTGCTATCGTGATCAAGTTCTCTTCCGGTCGTGAAACCGGAATTGATTTCTCAAAGGGAATATAATTGCGTGCGGTCACCGTCACTTTCATTTCTCCCGAAGTCTTCGGGTTGAAAGTGAAGCTGTGCGGTTTTGTGTCGTTTATCGTCACCACGGTGTATGCTTCCGCGTCTTTCATGAGGCAGACTGTGGCTTCTTCTCCTGCCGGAAGGTTCGTGATTTGCACTGTGATGGTGTTTGTTCCGGCTGCTATCTGCGTGGGTGTCACGTAGACTTCTAACTTTTGGGGCACGGCAGACCATACCGGCATTTCCGGGTCGCCTAAAAGGTGGAGGCGGTAATATTCATGTATGGTGGAAAAGTCATTGTAATTAATCATTTGGTTAAGAATTGTTCCTATATGATAAATATGTTTCCTATATAGTGCCGCTAAAAAGTTATTATATTGATAAGTTTCATCAGCATAACCATCATTTGCATTTCCAATAAAAGCCACAGCACCTCCCAAAGGATTCGTTAGGAAATGCTCTGCAATACAATCTTCTGTAAATTTTGCAGGCTTACATCCTCCTGAAATCATTATTAATGGATAATCTCCATTGATCAAATTATTCACATCCTGAATGTAAATACTTTCATGTTTGTCTTTGGAAGAAGCTCCCAATGCACGGGGATGGCTGTGATCCATGTGGTAGACAATATGGAAATGATCCAGTCCGGAGTCACCTCCGTCCTGAAGGGCAGAAAGAAAATGCTCTTTATTCAGTTCCTGTCCGGAATGATACATTGTCTTATCATGATGACGGGGGCAAGTGCAATTGTAATGGTCAAAAAGATACCACTTGGTGATTTGAGGATAATGGGAAAGATAACCATTGATGCTTTCTTTTCCGTCATTATAGAGCGAATCTTTAGATTCATCCTTGCTTATATATGCGGAAATAGCCAAATGATTCATTAAATATTCTGTGCTCACATTTTCCATTTTCTCATACATAAGTACTTTGTTAATAAAAGTCTTGGCTTCCTCTATATCCTCTACAGACGCACGTCCCAAATAACAAAGCCTATCCATATTCATACCATCGCCCGTTTCCTTATAAATATGATTTTTATTGGCATTCCAATCACTTTCTAAGTCTGTATAATAAGCGTCTGATGGATATTCTACATTTGAATAGATGTAACATCTTGCCGGAATGATATTGGTATCCCCTCCTAATAATACAAAAAGTCCGGCTCCCCACTTATGATAACATTCCTGTAAATAGGTATGTATCTTCTCTGCCAAATCCGAACCTTGGTATTCTTTCCCAATGCTTTCCACATCTTTAACCAATGTAGGTACACCTTTCTGCGTTTTCCAATCTGCAAGACGTTGGAACTCACCTTTCAACTTATTATTGGTAATGATTATATAGTCCGGAATTTGCTCTTGTATCACATCTATTGGCATGGAAGCAGATGCAACACGAGTTTGTACGTCCATTACTGCTTCCCCGACCAATTTTACTTTTGAGCTCGTAAAAACATCCACATCCTCTGGATTATCCACCATGGAACGAATTACTTTTTTAATGGCATTGGCTCGACGTACACTCTGTTTTTGTGATTGAACACCATCTACACCTACCATATCGTATCGTAAAACAAAATTCAAATGGCTAACAAATAGCTTTTGTGAAACCGGGTCATATTCTACCGGATGGAGTTGCACGGTGACCAAATGGTATCCCATCTCATTATAATCTGCCACAATTTGAGCTTTGATTTTAGGATAAACTTCCGTACCTTGATAAATAGAGGCATCCGGTTGTGTGAACTTCACTTCATCCTGTTTTTCGGTTATGGGAATAGGTGGTTGTACGGGATAAGGCATAAAGTTGCCATTTACAGCCATGCGATTTGATACTGAGACCTCTACCCCAGTCAGTTTAGCTTCTAAAGGAACTACGTATGTTTTGAGAATGACAGGAAGTTCAGGAGCGCCGGCTTGTTGGATTTTATAATCTCCTCCGTTCCAACGGATCACATCATAACCGTCTTGTTTAGAAAAAGACAGGTCATTCACATTCACTTCGGCTTGTCCACTAATTTGTGCCCGGACAGCCATATATCCTGCCAAAAGCAGAAATATTAAAGGTATTATTCGTTTCATAACTCTATGGTATTAGTTTGACAGTTTCATTCGTTCCGTCTGCATATTTAATATGAGCAATGGTATAGGGTAAAAGAAGGAGATTTTTCTTTATGGAAAATTTAACATCTATTGCAGAACAACATAAGAACTTACGTCCTTGTATATCAAAAAGAGCCATGTCTTTTACACGACGTGGAAATTCCATTATGTAACTCTCCGGTAATTCGGAAATAATCACGCATGATTTTGCCGAACTAAAAGATACGGATGAGCCTTTTAATCGTTCAAGGCTTTTTATATCTCTAAACCGTTTCCAACCATTAGCTGTTTTATATTTTTCGATACTCTCTTCCGGTACGTAAAGGTTGCAAAAATCTCCTATAAAATTTCCATCACCAATTTTAGCAAAAGCCGGTGGGGTTTTGGCCTCACAAATAACAGAACCTATGTTATACTCACAGCCATTGGGATACATTTTATTTATAGCATATTCTGTCTTTATCTCCGGAAAAATATTTGAAAAAGCATAACTCCCAACAGAATCAAGACTTTTTGGAAGCACAATATTATTTTCTAAATACAAATGCTCGCCTCTATAGGCAGAAGAACCAATAATTTTTGTACCATCAGGTATGACAAGCTCTTTATCAGCAAACATTGGAGCTTTATAGGTGAAATAAAAAACAGTTTCCTTATCCTTAGAACATATTAAAGAGGTTGTCTCATTCTGTACATAAAAAAGTTCCGGATGATTTTGGGTTATGATAAATTTTGGTTTGGTGTTCTCATATTCACATATTCCCAAAAAAGGAAAGTTTCCGGTTACTTCACACACTCCCTTAAAGGCATAGTCCCCGATACATTCTATCATTTTCGGCAAAACCAAATAGAGTTCCATCGCTCCCAACGCACCCGCCGGGATAGTATCTATCTCCGCATCCCGCAAATCCAACGTATCGAGCAGCTCCAACAGCCCGCCACGCAGGAAAGCATAATCCTCGTCCAATAAAGTGCCCGTAACCGTCAGATGTTTCAGTGATTGTTTTTGTTCTTCCGTCAACAACGTTTCCAAGGCGTTTTCACCGGCATGTACAGTCACATGTGTTTCTGTGTTTTGGGCTTGCAGCCTGCATAGCATTGCCATGATGAACAAGGCAGGCAATAATATCCTTTTCATAGCTGTTTGTTTTTGTTCTACATTTCGTTTCATAACTCTATGGTATTAGTTTAATAGTTTCAGTGGTGCAATTGTCAAAGTACACACGTGCAATAGTATAGGGATTTATCAATTGGTTTCGGCTTATGGACAAAGTGTATGAATCAATAGTTTGTTTGGTAAATAATATCCCATTTGTACTGTACATTTCCATATAGATCGGCTTTTGGGTAAAAGTCAATTCATAAGAATCCGGCATGGCTACGACAGATATATTCTTTTTAAGGATTTGTTCATAGACGTGACTGGGAGGTTGCCCCATTGTTTCTATGGCACGAATATCTAATGCCCAGTTCCAACCGTCTGCTTGTTTGTATTTCTCGATGCTTACTTCGTGCACGTATAAATCAGAAATTTCCAATACACTATTTTTAAAAACATCTTTTCCTAATTTGGGCGGTTCAATAGCATAACATATTATTTCGGCTCCACTGCCATAACCTGTTGGGGCTGGACATTCTGTTTGTTCAAATGCACTGTCTCCAACGGAATCCAAAGATGCCGGAAGTATAAGTGTAAATGTCGGAAGGTGAAGATTCCTGAAAGCAGTTCCATGAATAATTTTCGTTCCTTCCTTAATCGTATATTTCCCTTCAACTCCTATATTCATATAATAAAAGATATTTCCATCCCATGAATATATAGAAGTATAGGTATTTGGTTGCCATTCTTCTGGAAATCTAAATGTTTCTGTCCTATAAGAATAATTATCATCACTTAATGTGACTTTTGTGTTATAAGAAGATGGAAATCGAGTAGAGTTTCCAAATGTAGGAAATTTTTCTGTCACTTCTAAACTGTAATACTTAGAAAATTGAGATAAGAAATTTGCTCCTATATGCTCTATGTTCATGGGTAGAACAAGATGAATCTTGTTAGGACTCGATGCCCATATATCTTCCGTCCTTATATCCGGCAACGTATCAATATTTGCAGCTCGTAAGTTCAATGTATCCAACTGTCCGTACAACCTTTCCCGAAGAAAGGTATAGTCTGCATCCAATAACGTTCCCGTGACCGTCAGGTATTTCACCGATTGTTTCTGTTCCTCCGTCAACAACGTTTCCAAGGCGTTTTCACCGGCATGTACGGTCACATGCGTACCGTTGCTTTCAGGTGCCTGTGCCATGCACAATCCTGTGCACAAGCAGCACGTCCATATTATCAATAACGTTTTCATAAGCTCCTCCCTACTTATTTAGTGATAATCATCCGCTTGGTGTCAATCACCTTGCCGTCGGCCACCAAAGCATAAAGGTACATTCCGGGGGCGAGGCTTCCGGCTTCAAGCGTCACGGAAGATTTACCCCTGTCCTGCAACGTCTTTTGGTCTATCTGCGTGCCGTTCAAGTCATAAATGTACAGGAATGCGGACTTCACGCTTTCCGGCAACGTGTAGCGCACCACTGTCGTTTGCGTGAAGGGGTTCGGGTCGTTTTGCTCCAATGCCGGGACATCCAATGCGTTGCCGCCGATGCCCGT
>NZ_GL883886.1:17941-118458 GCF_000205165.1 Paraprevotella xylaniphila YIT 11841
CTGCGCCCCTTGCAACGATACCACTTGTGCGCGGAGTTCACTGACGGACTGCACCAAAAGCGGAATCATCTCCGTGTAGTTGATGCAAAGGTCTCCCTCCTGACTTTCATAGACCAGGTCCGGGTAGATCTCTTTCAGCACTTCGGCATCCAGTCCGTAATGTGTTTTCTCCAATGCCTGCACGTCTGTCACGGAACGGGGAGCTGCTGCCACGGTATCCCCCGATGCCGCAAAAGCCTGTGCCGCCTGTGGTTCGGACAGGTTGTATTGCACGGCGGTCAACTGCGAAAGTTTCTCTACCACTGACATGCTGTTCGTGGCATCGCTTTCAGCCGACAGGGGCATTACCGCCGAACGCCCCATCAAGGCGGAACGGGAAGCCGAGGGGGTCAGCACCGTACCGTAAATATTTCCTGTGGTACGGATGTCGCCCATAAAATAACCGACATAGCGACCGGGTACATTTATATCTACATTGTCTAATGTCCCGACTATGGCAGATCCTCTTTGGTTGCCTCTCAAATTACCGTGTACGGCATAATTGTAGCCACTGGTGGAATTTCCGGCTTCACCAAATACTCCCCATGCCCTACCGCGTCCCAAAGGACTGCCATATATAGAGTAGCCTTTTATCCCTATATAGAATTGCCCTCCATCTACCCAATTATTACCTTCATTGGCTATAAGCCAAGTAGAATTGTTCGTAGGGACGCCTTCACGTCTTACGTACAGGGCATGATTGTTAGAACGGATGTAAGTCTTATATCCCGTCCCTTTATTACTTGCATTTCCTCCCACGACCAACGCAGCCTCCGGTACCGCCGAGGATTGGATGCCTACATTGCCATTGGAATACATCTTGATTTGCGCCTGCAACCCGGAAAATACAAAACACACACCGATTAATGTAACTGACTTTTTCATGTTCATAAGGTGTTAAAAGGTTATACAATTAAATTTTCCGAAATTTAAGATGGTTCTATCAGGTATACAAATATTCTGTATTAAACTAAGTTAATCGGAGGAGACAAATGCAAGGTTTTCCGATATTTTTCTTATGGCGTAGGGTGAAAAGTTTGCGGGTACTTCCTTCGTGGTAAAGGAAGTACCCGCAAAAAAACGTTATAGAGGTTCGTGACCGAGGCTTTATTTCTTCACCTTGAAGATGACGAAGTTCTTGCCTTGGACGGTGGTTTTGATGACGTTGCCTTCTACGGCTGCCCATCCGTCCTGAGGAATGATGGCGTTCGGATGGTCCAATGTGTTGTCTAAGGTGTAGTCACTGCAATCCAAGGTAAGGGTTGAGGCGTTGCCTTCTATCTTCTTCAAGCCGTCGAATTTAATGTCCACGGTTTGTGCCTTATCCGTCGTGTTGATGACCTTCACGATATATTCGCCGGTGTTCTTATCGAACACGGCACTGGTGAACAAGCCGTCCTCACCTTTGGGAGTGGGAGTGGCGAGCGTGGCCGGTACGACATTCGTCCCCATGTTCTTGGCATACATCTGCTGTACGTAGTAGCTTACGGACTTCACGCTGCGGAGATTGTCGAACCAAATCAGGTCGGGACGCCATTGCCAACCTTCCACGTGGGCGAAAAGCGGGGCGTATGTGGCCATGTGCACGATGTCGGCGTTGCGTTCCAATGTGGTCATGAAGGCGGCTTCGTAAATGGAAGCACCTGCGTGGTTCCATTTCATGCGGTTGCCGTGGTCGTGGCAGGCATATTCGCCGGCGAACACTTTCGGGCCGTTACGGTCGTAGTCGTCATAGCGGTTCATGCTGTTCTTGAACCAGTCTACCGGACGGTAGAAATGTTCGTCCACAAGGTCTACTTTCTGTTTCTTCATGTCTTCCCAACCGAGGTCGAACATCTTGCCTTCCGAATCGGGACCGGACGAACCTATGATGAGGATTTCCGGATGGGCTTTGCGGACAGCCTCCACAAAGAATTTCAGGCGGTCGAAATAGAACTTGTCCCACTGTTCGTTTCCGATGCCTAAGTATTTCATGTTAAACGGTTCCGGATGTCCCATTTCCGCACGCAGCTTTCCCCATTTCGTGTCGGTCGGACCGTTGGCGAACTCGATCAGGTCGAGGGCATCGTCGATGTAAGGTTTCAGGTCATCGGCATTGCAGGCCACGTGGGCTTTCTCATTGTCCCAATTCTGGTACTGGCAAGCCATGCCCACATTCAATACGGGAAGCGGGGCCGCACCGATTTCCTCGCTCAGCAGGAAGTATTCATAGAATCCCAAACCGTAGCTTTGGAAATAGTCCGGATAGTAACGGTTGGTAAAGGTCGACTCCCAGCGGTTCTTGTTGAGCGGCCGGTTTTCCACCGGTCCTACGGTGTTTTTCCACTGGTAGCGCGTTTCCAAGTTGGAACCTTCCACGATACAGCCGCCGGGGAAACGGAACACGCCCGGACGCATGTCATACAAGGCTTGTGCCAAATCCTTGCGCATGCCGTTCTCATGTCCCATCCAAGTGTCTACGGGAAAGAGGGACACATGTTCCAAATCCACGGTGCCTGTGCCCGAACGGTGCTGTGGATTGGAAAGGAAGATACGCAGGTTGGCTTTGGCGATGGTACGGTTGGATTTCATGACCATCGTGTATTTTTTCCATTCTTTCGAGTTGATGACCAAGTCCTGGCTGACAAATTGCTGTGCGTCATCCATCGTGTTCTGGTCGATGAACTGGACCATCAGCGTCACCGGCTTGCCGTCCGGCACGCGTGCCCATACGGAAAAACGGTATTCGGCATCTTTCTTCAGGCCGATGCCGAAGAAACCTTCGTTCTGTATGCCCGTCCACATGTCGCCATGTCCGGCACATCCCAAACGCACGTAATGCGGGTTCTTGTCGAAGGGGCCGTCGTCCTGCAACGTGACGTTGCCGAACATTTTCCAACCCATGTAATGGTCGGGAGCAAATTCAAAAGAACGGTTCTTGACGAGTTCGGCATACAAGCCGCCGTCGGCTCCGAAGTTGATGTCTTCAAAGAACACGCCGTACATCGTGGGTTGTATTTCAGCCCCGATTTTCTTGGTCTGTACGGTCACGGTGTTGTCTTGTGCGTGAACCGTGTACGAAGTTGCCATGAGTGCTACACCTGCAAGCAGAGAGTTGATTTTCATGATACAATGGAACGTTAGTTAAATTAATAAATGATTTGTCGATGCGAAAATACTTATATTCTTTTAAAACCGCAACATCTTTTAAATGCTTTTTGTATTTTTGTTTTTAATTAGACAGAAAAGTGCTGAGGCTTTTTCGTGTGGGAAAATGTATGAAATGGAAATGGGATAAAAGGAGAACGGCGTGGGCGGCGACGGTAGGCATCATTTTGTGCGGATGCCTGCTTTTTTGGCCTGTTTCGGAAAAGGCATGCCGGGATGGCGTGGCAGAAGCCGTCACGGTGTCTTGGTATGAATTGGGAGTACCCGGAGGAGACACCTTGTATTTTAATGCCTTGCGCGCCGATTCCACGTTAACGGGGCTTTCTACGGAGCGTGAAACGGCAAAGTGTGAATTTCGGTCCAATGCCTTTTTCATTTCCTATTCCGGCCGTTTGCTGACGGCTGCTGATTCCGTGGCGAGACCGGAGCGGTTGAACCGTGAGGACTTGCTCCCTGCCTTGCAGAAAGAGGCACGGCTGTTGTCTGTGCGTTTGGCCGGTTTTCGTAGGATGTTGGAGGAAATGGAGTATTACGGCCGTACGCATTCGGTGGTGGACGAAGGATTTCATGAAGTCATGGCCCATAACGAATGGGTGAAGGCGCAGTGTGGAGAACTGGCGCGTTGCAAGCAAGCTTTGGACAGTTTGCTGGCCGCTGGGGGAGAAGATGCGTATTTGCGTGAGGAACGGACGCTGCGTATCCATGCGGGGGCAGGCCGTGCTGCGGATGGAGGGACGGTAGTTTGCCGACGGTTGGCGCAAAGGCCGGGAGGTCCGTCCGTGTGGCAGGCGGCAGGCGGTAAGTTGCCCGACGGTTGCCGTCGTTTTCGGTTGAATCCGTTTCCCTATGGTTGGTTCCATTTCCTTTCGCCGTATTATACATGGTGGGGGCATTGGGGATGGTCGGGTGCGGCGCCCCGTAGGCAAAAAAACGAGGCTTCGCCGGTGAGCATCCGGATGGAAGACGGTTGTCCGGAAATTCCTTTAGTCCAAGGAGCTGAGGGCGCCCCGGTGTTCGGCCCGTGGGGAAACCTGAACGGCATGTGGGCCGGCGGCCGCTTTTATCCGGCTGCCGGGTTGTATGCCTTGAGTTTGTCCCATTCGTCTTGGCCGGAGTGTGTATGGGAAGATTTGAAAGCCTGGGTTTCCGGTTGGCGCACGGGGGGCCGTTTTGACTTTACCGGAGAAAAAGACGTGCCGGAAACAGGGGCGGTCTACGGTACTTATGCGCGTCGGGATACGCTGTTCTACGGACAGTTGTCCGGTGGCTTCCCGGAAGGTGAGGGGGTGATGCGGTATCCCGATGGCGGGGTGTACCGTGGCGGTTGGCGTGCGGGCATCCGGAAAGGATACGGGGAGTATACCGACTCCTTGGGGCGCACGTACAGCGGATATTGGCGCGGGGATTCTTTGCGGCGCGGACGTCTTCGGGCAAAAGAGGGGATGTATGAAGGTTTCTTCAACCGACGGATGGAAGAGCATGGCGAGGGGGAGTTCATGGCATACGACGGAGGGTATTACGTGGGGAAATGGAAGGACGGGCGGCGTGACGGCTTCGGCTTTTCAGTAGCTCCTCACGAGGTGGTCAAGTGCGGGGTATGGGCGAAGGGGCGGTTCCGGGGCGAACAAATGCTGTACCATTCGGAACGGATATACGGCATCGACATTTCCAAATACCAACACAAGCACAGGCACCGGACGTACGGCATAGACTGGAGGAACCTGCGCATTACACGTCTGGGGCATACGGCAGACCGGAATGCGTTGGGGGCGGTGGACTATCCGGTCTCTTTCGTCTACATCAAATCCACGGAGGGGCTGACGGTGTTCAATCCTTATTATACGCAGGATGTGCGTGCCGCACGCCGGTATGGGTTCCCGGTCGGAGCCTATCACTTTTTTTCCACCCGTCCGGCGATGTGTCAGGCAGATTATTTCCTGAAGAAATCCCGTTTGCGGAAAGGCGACCTTCCGCCGATGCTCGACGTGGAACTGTCCGACAGGAGGATTGCGGCGATGGGAGGCCGTGACGTGCTGTTCCGTGAAATGTTGGTATGGTTGAAGGAGGTGGGCCGCCGGAGCGGCACTACACCAATTATATATGTAAGCCAGGACTTTGTCAACCGTTATATGCCGTTCGCACCGGAAGAGTTGAAAAAGTATCCCGTATGGGTGGCCCGTTACGGGGAGTACAAGCCATACGTGCATTTGCTTTACTGGCAGCTCTCGCCCGACGGTCGGGTACGCGGTATCCGGGGCGATGTGGACATCGACGTGTTCAACGGTTCGGAGGAGCAGTTCAAGAGGTATTTGCGGACGCAAACCGTGAAGTGAACGAGGGCTTTTGCCCTTACGGTCGTGGGACGTGTCAGAAAGCCGTTTGTGGGGCACCTACGGTTTTCTTGATCCATTCTGCCATGTCTTGCAGCACTTCCTGACTGAAATTCCCTTTCAGAAGCCCGTATTCCGAGGGATGCCCGGTGGGGGCTTCCATGAACAGGTGGTTCAGGCCGTGATAAATGTGCGTGACGACTTGCGGGCTTCCTTTTGCGAGCGTTTCGATGGCTTCCATGTTCTCTTCGGGCAATACTTGCAGGTCTTTTGCCCCATTGGCGGCCCATACGGGGCATTGCACCCGGCTTAAGTCATGGCTCGGGTCATATTGCACGATGCTGGCTATTTCCGGACTTATGGCCTGTTCGGTGAGCAGGCGGGCATTGCGTCGGCGGATGCTGTCCGTGAGGTTTTCCCGGTAGGTGCCTTCGTTTATGCCGAGATGCTGCCAAATGGAGACCATGAGAGGGGCACTCCTGTGGCGTATGGAATCGAGCGGGAGGGGGAGCGCCATGGTGCCGTACAGTTCCTCGTACAGGGGGCGCAGGCTGTCGCTTGCGGCGGCAGGGAGTTGCGAAAGGATGGTCTTCTCGCATTGGTGCATCATCAGGTCTTTTCCCGGAATGGCGGCTCCGGCCAATGAAAGTACGAAAGCCACGTCTTGCGGACATTGTGCGGCGATGCGGAAAGCGATGGTGCCGCCCATGCTGTGCCCGGCCAGTCCGGTCTTTTCGCGCCGGATGTCTTTCCGTCGGAGAAGATAATCCAAGGCGCATTCCGCATCCGTGGCGGCGAGTTGCAAGGTGGCATCGGCATAGCGGCCTCCCGACTTGCCGGTCCCGCGGTCGTCCATGCGGAGTACGGCGATGCCTTGCCGGGTCAGGCAGTCGGCTATCATGAGAAACGGTTTGTACTTCCATGCCTCTTCATTCCGGTCTTGCGGCCCGCTGCCGGAAATAAGGAGCACGGCAGGGAATGGCCCTTCCCCTTCGGGCAAGGTCAGTGAGCCGGACAATTTTATGCCGTCTTTCGTGGTGACGGTTACCTCTTCTTCCCGGTAGGGGAAGGGTGGTTTGGGGGTGCCGGGCCTTTCCGGTTCAGACGATGCACCGGCTTTCCGGGCCGTGCGTACCAAGTTCAGCGGAAGGGACTGCCCGGCTTGCGTCACCGTCCCCTCTATCAGGGAGTCGCCGCGTACTTTGCCCACGTAGCAGAACTGTATTTGCGGAATCTTCAGGGTCAATTCTCCGTCGGAAAGGCATTCAGACGACTGTACGGGGAAACCGAAAACTCCTTGTGCAGGACTGTCCATGGTGGTTACCGGTTGGCCGTTCTGCTCTCCGAAGTGGAACACGATAGGCATTGTCGTTTGCCCTATTTGTATCGAGCCTTTGAAGTCCCCTTGTGGGGCTTGTGCATATAATCCTATGGCCGTCCCATACAAAAAACATCCCAATATCATCTTTTTCATGGCGAAATGGTTTTAAAATCAATGTTCAAAATTAAGGTATTGGGAAAATATATGCAATCCGGCCGCGTTAAAAAATCCTTTTCAGAATAAGGGCTTTCCAGTAGGCTACCCTGCATGTTGAGGTTGGTCTTATGCGGCATGTCCTGCGGTTTCCCGTTGGTCGTGTGGATTTGTGCTTTTTGGATAAATGAAAGGGAAATATGGGAATGGGTGACGAAAGGAAAGTAAAATGGCAAATTTTAGAAGAACGGGAGCGTATGGAAAAGTGCTTTCAGGAAGGATTTCAGTCCGATTTATACACGCTTTTTAAGGTTTCAGGTTCGTTTTTTACTTTCCTGAAGCAAAATTAAGAATCAATTTCAGTCGATTCATTTTTCATTCGGCTGAAAAAACACTTTTTTTCTCCGCAGGACTTTCCGGAAAACTACGCATGACGGCGTACGGACGGGGTGAAAGCGACATACAAACATGTGCAGGATACCCTTTTGGATGCTGATTGGTGGCTTTCGGAGGACAAAAAAGGGGAAGCAGGATGTCATGGAAATACCCTGTCTCGTTGACGAGTGTCTTTTGCCTGTGCGCACGGATTGGCATCCGGACGGACAAAAAGTAAGCGGAAGGAGGCAAACGGTCGGCGTTGTGCATTCTTCCCGTTCCGCGAGAATCGCGTTTTCCCGCTCGTGCCTTCCTTTGTGTCCGAATGGTGCAATCCTGCACCGGCTAGTTTGACAATTTGACAATTTGATAGATTGGGGTGGGATAAATGTGCGGGCATGCACGGAAAATATTAATTTTGCGGCATGGATGCGATAAATGATTATTATATGGAAGAGCTGGACCTCTCGGCCATGAAACGGTTCTTTTTGGAACAAGGGGAGCGGCGGATATTGGAAAAGCAGGATTATTTTGTGCGGCAAGGCGAACGGTCGGGGCGTGTGGCCTATGTGGAAGACGGCATGTTCCGTTTCGTGCGGACGGACACGAAAGGTGGGGAGCATATCGTCGGGTATAGCTTCTGCGACAGTTTCGTGGCCGAATACACCTCGTGCCTTTGTGGCCGTCCGGCGTTGGCAGACGTGCAGGCTATCGTGAGAAGCACGCTTTACGTCTTGCCTTACGAAAAGCTGAGGCGTTACTGGGAAATGTCTCCTGAACATCAGCGTTTGGGGCGCATCGTGGCCGAGCAACTGTTCGTCATGACCTACCGCCGTTTGATGGACAGTTATTGTTGTACGCCCGAAGAGCGTTATATGGACTTGATGAGGCGTTATCCCGAACTGAAAGAACAGCGTCCGCTGAAAGAAATCGCTTCGTTTATCGGGGTGACGCCCGAAACGGTGAGTGCCATCCGGAAAAAATTGTTGAAGTCCGGAATTTCTTGAAATACTTCAAGGAAAATCCGGCGGCTCCCTTTTAACTTTGCCCGAAAATCGAAAGTGGAAATAAAATGTAAACGACCATGAAGAGAATTTTGATTGTGGGAGCCACGTCCGGTATCGGTGAGGGATTGGCTCGTTTGTATGCGGAACGCGGAGAAGTGAAAATAGGAGTGATGGGGCGCCGGTCGGAGCGTTTGAAAGACTTGTGTGCGTCGCGTCCGGCTGTGTTTGAAGCGGAGGTGTGTGATGTGACGGACACGGAGGCACTGCCGGCGGCATTGGAGCGTTTGGCGTCCCGCTTGGGAGGAGTGGACGTTCTGGTGCTTTCTTCCGGGACGGGCGACTTGAATCCGAATCTGGATTACGCCGTGGAGCGTCGTACGTTGGATACGAACGTGACGGGATGGACTTGCGTGGCGGACTGGGCCATACGGTGTTTTGAAAACCGGGGACAGGGGCATCTGGCGGCTGTCACCTCGGTGGGCGGCTTGCGAGGCAGCGGGGCGGCACCGGCCTATAATGCCACGAAATCTTTCCAGATGAATTATTTGGAGGGGGTGCGCCAACGTGTGACCGCACGGCGGCTGCCGATAGGGGTGACAGACATCCGTCCCGGTTTTGTGGATACGGACATGGCCAAGGGTGAGGGGCTGTTTTGGGTCGCTCCGGTGGACAAGGCTTGCCGGCAAATCGCACGAGGTATCGACCGGCGGCGTAAAGTCGTATATGTTACCCGGCGCTGGAGGTTGGCTGCTTGGGTGTATCGTCATATACCGGGGTGGCTGTATGTCAGGATGATGAAAGGATGAGGGCCAGAATCCGCATTCGGGAGGACGGGAAGTAATTCCGGTTGTAAATCAAGTAAAAAAGGTATAGGATATTTCCGGGCGAACGCTTATCTTTGTCAGGACATTAGGAGAAAAAGTTAAAAAAAGACATGTATCGGAAGAAAATGGTAAAGATATTGTTCGTCATATTGTGTGTCATGGCCGTGGCGGTTGTGGCTGTGATCCTTTTCTTTCAGACGCCGCCGTTCGGGCGTTTGCCGCGTGGCGAACGGTTGGAACGTATCAGGCGGTCGCCGAACTTCAGGGACGGGGAGTTCCGTAACCAGGAACCTACCTCCCTGATGACTTCGGAAAAGGGACGGTGGGAAGCCATGTTGGATTTCGTTTTCAAAAAGTCGCCGGAAGGATTGCGGCCGGAACATCCGGTTCCGTCGGTAAAGACGGATTTGCGTGCACTCGACCCGGATAGGGAGCTTTTGGTATGGTTCGGGCATTCTTCCTATTTGTTTCAACTGGGCGGCAAGCGTATTTTGGTGGACCCCGTGTTTTGCGGTGCCGCTCCGGTATCTTTCCTGAATAAGCCTTTTCCGGGGACGGATATCTATAGTCCGGAAGATATGCCGGACATAGACTATCTGGTGATTACGCATGACCATTGGGACCATTTGGATTATGGGACGGTGACGCAGTTGAAGGGGCGCGTCCGTAAGGTGGTGTGCCCTTTGGGCGTAGGCGAACATTTTGAGTACTGGGGTTATGAACCGGAACGGTTGGTGGAGTTGGATTGGAACGAGACGGCGGTGCCGGACAGCGGTTTTACGGTGCATTGCTTGCCCGCCCGCCATTTCTCCGGCCGTGGCTTGCGGTCTAACCGTACCTTGTGGGCGTCTTTTTTGGTAGAAGTGGCGGGGCGTAAGGTGTACATCGGTGGGGACGGCGGTTACGGAGCGCATTATGCCGGCATCGGGGAACGTTTCCCGGGGATAGATCTGGCCGTGTTGGAGAACGGGCAGTACAACGTAGACTGGCGTTATATCCACACGTTGCCCAAATACCTGCATGCGGAAGCCGAAGCCTTGGGGGCCAAACGGGTGCTCACGGTGCATCATTCCAAATACGCGTTGGCACGCCACCGTTGGGACGAACCGTTGGAGAACGCCCGTAAGTTGGCTGAGGACAGCTCGCTGGAAGTCTTGTGTCCGATGATTGGAGAAGTGGTGGAATGGAGTGTAAAATGAGTTTTTTAAAATATAGGGTCATGAAACGTTTGTTTTTATTCGCGGTTTGCGCGTGGGCAGGTCTTTCCCTGTGGACTTCCGGTGTGAAGGGACAGGGAACTGCTTGTGAGACACGGTCGGAAAAAGTACCGGCCAAAGTGTATATGATAAAAGAAATCAGTCCGGAGAGTCTGATGAAAGTGTATGAAGCGCTCGGGCGGAAGGCTACCGGAAAAGTGGCGGTGAAGCTTTCCACCGGCGAACCCGGAAATAACAATTACCTCGATCCGGCATTGATAAAAGGGTTGGTGCAGAAGGTGGACGGCACTATCGTGGAGTGCAATACGGCCTACGGTGGCGGACGTTCCGATACGGAAAAGCATCTGAAAGCGGCCAAAGACCACGGCTTTACGGCCATAGCCCCGGTAGTCATCATGGATGCGGACGGAGAAGTTTCGTTGCCTGTGAAAGGGGGAAAGCATTTGAAAGAAGATTTTGTGGGAAAGGCGTATCCGGAATATGACTTTACCGTAGTGTTGTCCCATTTCAAGGGTCACCCGATGGGTGGTTTCGGTGGGGCTATCAAGAATATCTCCATCGGTATCGCTTCTTCTTCGGGAAAGGCTTACATTCATTCTGCCGGAAAAACGAAGAGCGTGAAAGAAGTGTGGGGCAAATTGCCTCCGCAGGACGATTTCTTAGAGTCGATGGCCGAAGCGGCCAAAGCTGTGGCTGACCATTGCGGAGACCGCATCCTGTACATCAGCGTGGCCAACAAACTTTCGGTGGATTGCGATTGCGTGGCTACACCTGAAGACCCGAAGATGGGGGACATCGGAATCCTGGCTTCGCTTGACCCCGTGGCGCTCGACCGGGCTTGTGTGGACCAGGTACGTGCTTCGGAAGACCATGGAAAGATACACCTGATTGAACGCATCGACTCCCGGCACGGCATGCATACGTTGGACTATGCCGAGCAAATCGGGTTGGGCAGTCAGCAATATGAGTTGGTGGAGTTGAAATAGTTTTAGGAGGGATTCCGGAATCGCAGGAGAACGCGATTCCGGAGCATTTATTAATATGAATTTGTCTTTATTGTCTAAACATGAAAAAAGCGATTATCCGAATTAGATAACCGCTTTATTTTCAGTGATTCGTTTGGGGCTCGAACCCAAGACCCCAACATTAAAAGTGTTGTGCTCTACCTGCTGAGCTAACGAATCAACCTCTATAGCGCATCATTCCTGATTGCGAGTGCAAAGGTACGGCTTTTTCTGAGAATAGCAAAAGATTTTCCCGTTTTTTTTCGTAATGGGGGCTTTTTTTCGTGGAGATGATGTCTTTTAATCCTTTTCACCCTCCACGGAAGAGCCTTTACCGCTTTCAGAAGCATGAATGTGTTCTTCTTTTGGCGTGGACTCACCGTTGTGATTAGGTGTTGTGGTGTTGTGGGGGAAAGTATCGGAGGATTCGCTTGAAAAGGCCTGGGAAGATGAAGGGCGTTTGCATCGCCTTTCTTCGGCCAGTATGACTTTGCGTTCGTCCCGCTCTATGAAGCGACGGTAATAGGAAAGCAGGAGGGTCGTCAGGGGAAGTGCGATGATGAGGCCGATTAAACCTAATAAATATCCCCACACGGATAGCGACAACAGGATGACGGCCGGATTCAATCCCATGAGCTTGCCCATGATTTTAGGGACGAGAAACGCATCCTGTATGCTTTGTACGACGATAAAGACGATACAAGCCGAAAGTAAAATCAGCCAGAAACTTTCCCCGGTGTCGTTGGCTTTTAATAAAGCGAGCAGGAGAGTCGGGATAAAGCCTATGGCCTGCATGTAGGGGACGAGATTCAAAAAGCCGATGAACATTCCCAAGCCTATGGCTAAAGGAAAGTCGATGATGAGAAACCCGATGCTGAACAAGATTCCTACTAAAAAAGCGACAAGGGCTTGACCACGAAAGTATGAATTCATCCCGTGTTGTACATCATCTACCAATTCCGCTGCAAAACGCCTGCTGCGTTTGGGGACTAACTTAATCCAACCTTCAGATAATTTCTCGTAGTCTAACAAGATGAAAAAAAGATAGAGGAGCACCATGCAAAAACCGAGTATTGCAATGATGAAATCGAATGTTTGCGAAACCAGACTCCATAGCTGGTTGATAGCTACTTTCAACGCTTCCATTACGTTATTCTCATGCAGTAACCGTATGAAAGCATTTTGATCGATATTCTGTTGGAAGAAGATTTCGATACTGCGGGTTATGGTGGAATTTCCTGTTTCTTTGATGAAGTCGGCTATTAAATCGCGGAATCTCACGAATTCTGCAATGGCCGGTGGGATGATGAGCCAAAAAAAGCCGGCTATGGCTGCCAATATTAGTAATAAGGTAATGGCGATACACAAGATTCGGTTGTGGAGATGAAGTTTGTATTGGAAGAACTTCACCGTAGGATAAATCATATATGCCAGGAACCAGGCTATAAAAAAAGGAAGTAATACTGTGCTAAGCAGATTGAGGACATATATGGATAGTCCCAGTCCGGCTACGACCATCAATCCCCGGATAAACCGGTCGAACGTTATTTCTTTTTCAAACATGATGAGGCAGGAATTAGGCTTGATGTTTTAGGTTATCTTTTTCTATCGCTTTTTGGTAACAGGCACGGCAGAGGGGCTCGTATGCTGTCTGTTCCCCTAAAAGCACTCGTTTCTCGTTGTCGACGGTACGATGGGACACGTAGGCCAACGCTCCGCAACGTACGCAAATGGCATGCACCTTGGTCACTTCGTCCGCCACGGCGCACAATCCCGGCATGGGGCCGAAAGGTATTCCTTTGAAATCCAAGTCCAGTCCGGCCACGATTACGCGTGTGCCGCGATTGGCCAATTCGTTGCATACGTCAATCAGGTTCTCGTCAAAGAATTGTGCTTCGTCTATGCCCACTACGTCCGTGTCCGAACCGAGCAGCAGGATGCTGGCAGAAGAATCTACGGGCGTGGAGGGGATGGAGTTCCCTTCGTGCGACACCACGTCTTGTTCGGCATAGCGCGTGTCGATGGACGGTTTGAATATTTCTACGCTTTGGCGGGCGAACTCGGCCCGTTTCAATCTTCGGATCAGTTCTTCGGTCTTGCCGGAGAACATGGAACCGCAGATGACTTCAATCCGTCCTCTGCGCATCATTTCCCCGTTTCGTTCGGTTATCGGACTCATGTGCGGATATTGTTTGTGATATAATTCTCTGCAAAAATAAGAATTAAGGGTGGATAATAGGATAAAAAAAGAGGCAAATTCGCAAACATCTGTTAAATATTGGCGTGTGTAGCGTAGTGGATAATGTTTTATTCTTACTTTTGTCCATATTGACAGTAGACTGATGGGAATCTTATATTTGGTACCTACTCCGGTGGGGAACTTGGAAGATATTACATATCGTGCTTTGCGCATATTGAAGGAAGCCGATTTGATACTGGCGGAGGACACGCGTACGACGGGTATTCTGCTGAAGCATTTTGAGATAAAGAATGCAATGTTGTCTTATCATAAGTTTAATGAGCATCAGGCGGTTTGCAGTGTGGTCAGTCGTTTAAATGCCGGAGAAACGGTAGCGGTCGTGTCCGATGCCGGCACTCCGGGTATTTCCGATCCCGGTTTTTTGGTGGCGCGTGAAGCCGTAAAGGCCGGTGTGGAGGTGGTTTGCCTGCCGGGCGCCACGGCTTTTGTACCGGCCTTGGTCGCTTCGGGGCTTCCTTGCGACCGTTTTTGCTTTGAAGGTTTTCTTCCGGTCAAGAAAGGCCGGGCAACCCGTTTGGCGGCCTTGTCTTCAGAATCCAGGACTCTTGTTTTTTATGAATCTCCTCATCGTTTGGTCAAGACGTTGACACAGTTCGTTGAGACTTTCGGGCCGGAACGCCAAGTTGCCGTGTGCCGTGAGATTTCCAAGGTGCATGAGGAAAGCGTGCGGGGAACCTTGGAAGAGGTGTTGGCCCATTTCACAGAAACGGAACCGCGCGGAGAGTTCGTCATCGTGTTGGCCGGATGCGAAGAGAAAGAGAGTAAGAAAAAGAATACGAACGAATAAAAAATAGAAACGTATGAAAAAGATTTTTTTATGTGTGATGTGTGCAGCGGCTTTGACCGCATGTAACAACGGGGCGAATAAGAAAGACCAGGCTTTTGCCGAGGAACGGGATTCGCTGATGCAAGTCATCAACGACAAAGATACCGAGTTGAATGAAATCATGGGGACGGTGAACGAGATTCAAGAGGGCTTCCGGCGCATTAATGAGGCGGAGGGACGCATCACCGTGAACGATGGAAATATGGAATCGGAAACTTCCAAACAAGCCATTCGTGAGAACATGCAGTACATTCAGGATGCCATGGCTCAAAACCGGGATAAAATCAGCCAGTTGAAAGAGAAGCTCCGTACGAGTAGCATCGGGGGAGATAAACTGAAAAAGATGGTGGATGACTTGTCAGCCCAACTTGAAGCCCAGAAGCAAAGGGTGCAGGAGTTAGAGGCACAATTGGCTGAAAAAGATATCGTGATTGCCCAACAGGGTGAAGCTATCACGAATTTGAACGAGAACGTGAATACGTTGACGGAAGAAAACAAGGCTAAGAGCCAGACTGTTGCCGATCAGGACAAGCAGATTCACACGGCGTGGTACGTGTTTGGTACGAAGTCGGAATTGAAAGAACAGAAAATCTTGCAGAAAGGCGATGTCTTGAAAGGTGATGACTTCAATAAGGATTATTTCACGAAAGTGGATATCCGTTACGACAAGGAAATCAAGTTGTATTCCAAGAGTGCCAAGTTGCTGACCAACCATCCGGCCGGTTCTTATAAGTTGGAGAAAGACAACAAGGGGCAATATGTGTTGCATATTACCGCGCCCGAAACGTTCTGGAGCGTAAGTAAGTATCTGGTCATCCAAGTAAAATAAGGCCGTTTTTTCTGCTAGGAAGGAATGGCCTGTGCAGGACACATTTTAGGTTTAAATGAATGGAAAAGAGGTTGCGTTTGCGCAGCCTCTTTTGCTTTTTTAAATTCCTTCCCTTTCTATTTGTTTTCCAACGGGGTTTTATGTATTTTTGTTGCCGAATAAAGAAAGTTTTTTGAATGAAAGAATTTGTGATTTCCGACGCACAGGCCGAAACGGCGGTCCTGGTCGGTTTGATTACGCAAACGCAGAACGAACGCAAGACGAACGAATATTTGGATGAACTGGAGTTTCTGGCCCATACGGCCGGTGCCGTGACGGTGAAGCGGTTCACGCAGAAGGTGAACGGCCCTAACTCCGTGACGTATGTGGGCAAGGGGAAGTTGGAAGAAATCCGTACATACATAGAGGCGGAAGAAGAGGCTGAGCGTGAAATCGGTATGGTGATTTTCGACGACGAGCTCTCAGCCAAACAATTACGAAATATCGAAAAGGAACTGAAAGTCAAGATTCTCGACCGTACGTCGTTGATTCTCGATATTTTCGCCATGCGCGCCCAAACGGCGAATGCCAAGACGCAAGTGGAGCTAGCCCAGTACCGTTACATGTTGCCCCGTCTGCAACGTTTGTGGACGCACTTGGAGCGTCAGGGAGGCGGTTCCGGCTCCGGAGGCGGAAAGGGTTCCGTGGGATTGCGCGGCCCGGGCGAGACGCAGTTGGAAATGGACCGCCGTATCATCTTGAACCGGATGTCGCTTCTGAAGCAACGTCTGGCCGAAATCGACCGCCAAAAGACGACACAGCGGAGCAATCGCGGACGTATGATCCGGGTGGCTTTGGTGGGCTACACTAACGTGGGGAAAAGCACGCTGATGAACCTGCTTTCGAAGAGTGACGTGTTTGCCGAAAACAAGCTGTTTGCTACGCTGGACACGACGGTGCGTAAGGTCATTATTGACAATCTGCCCTTCCTGCTGTCTGATACGGTCGGTTTTATCCGTAAATTGCCGACCGACTTGGTGGATTCTTTCAAAAGCACGTTGGACGAGGTGCGCGAGGCCGACTTGCTGTTGCATGTGGTAGACATCGCCCATCCCGACTTCGAGGACCAGATTCAGGTGGTGGAGAAGACGTTGGGCGACTTGGGCTGCAGTGACAAACCGTGTATGATTGTGTTCAATAAGATAGACGCTTACAGTTGGGTGGAGAAGGATGAAGACGATTTGACACCGGCCACAAAGGAAAACGTGTCGTTGGACGACCTGATGAAGACATGGATGGCTCGCCGTAACGACAACTGTATTTTCATTTCAGCCCGTGAGAAGACCAACTTGGAGGATTTGAAGAGAGTGTTGTACGACAAGGTGCGCGAGCTTCACGTGCAGAAGTACCCTTATAATGATTTTCTCTTTGAGAAATATGACGAAGAAGGGGAATAGGGTCGGGGAAACAACAGCCTTTCGGGCGAAATAGGTAGCATCTCGGCAAAATATTCCAGTTGATTTTGGCATTTTGCTCCCGATTTGCACTATCTTTGTTCCACGAAACAGAAAATGTCTCAATTTAAAACAAAAACGATTATGGCAAATGCACCTGAGTTCAAGTACGCTCCGATGTTCCAGATGGGCAAGGACGATACTGAATATTATTTGCTGACCAAAGACTATGTGTCGGTCGGCGAGTTTGAAGGGTACCCCGTGTTGAAGGTGGCTCCCGAGGGATTGACGGCGATGGCAAACGCGGCGTTCCGCGATGTGTCGTTCATGTTGCGCCGTTCCCATAATGAACAAGTGGCGAAGATATTGCACGACCCTGAAGCCAGTGACAATGACAAATACGTGGCTTTGACGTTCCTTCGCAATGCGGAAGTGGCATGCAAGGGCGTTCTTCCGTTCTGTCAGGATACGGGCACAGCCATCATCCACGGCGAAAAAGGCCAACAAGTGTGGACCGGTTATTGCGACGAAGAGGCTTTGTCGAAAGGTGTCTATAAGACTTATACCGAAGAAAACCTGCGTTACAGCCAGAATGCCCCGTTGAGCATGTACGAAGAGGTGAACACCAAGTGCAACCTTCCGGCACAAATCGACATCGAAGCCACCGAAGGTATGGAGTACCGTTTCTTGTGTGTGACCAAAGGCGGAGGGTCTGCCAATAAGACTTATTTGTATCAGGAGACGAAAGCCATCCTCAACCCGGCCACCTTGGTGCCGTTCATGATTGAGAAGATGAAGAGCCTCGGTACGGCTGCGTGTCCTCCCTATCATATCGCATTCGTTATCGGCGGCACGTCGGCTGAAAAGAACCTGCTGACCGTGAAGTTGGCTTCTACTCATTATTATGACAACCTGCCGACCACGGGTGATGCTACGGGACGAGCATTCCGCGACGTGGAACTCGAAAAGCAAGTTTTGGAAGAGGCGTATAAGATTGGTCTCGGTGCACAGTTCGGCGGCAAGTACCTCGCACACGATGTGCGCATCATCCGTTTGCCACGCCACGGTGCGTCTTGTCCGGTAGGTCTGGGCGTGTCTTGCTCGGCCGACCGTAATATCAAATGTAAAATTAACAAGGACGGTATCTGGATTGAAAAACTCGACAGCAATCCGGGCGAACTGATTCCCGAAGAGTTGCGTCAGGCGGGCGAGGGCGATGTGGTACGCGTGGATTTGAACCGTCCGATGAAAGAGATTCTGGCACAGTTGGACCAATATCCGGTGGCTACCCGTTTGTCTTTGAACGGTACGATTATCGTAGGCCGTGATATTGCCCATGCCAAACTGAAAGAACGCCTCGACCGTGGCGAAGACTTGCCGCAATACATCAAGGATCATCCTATATATTATGCCGGTCCTGCCAAGACTCCGGCGGGCATGGCTTGTGGTTCCATGGGGCCGACTACGGCCAACCGTATGGATCCGTATGTAGACCTGTTCCAGAGCCACGGCGGTTCCATGATTATGTTGGCTAAGGGAAACCGCAGTCAGGTAGTGACCGATGCGTGCAAGAAGCACGGCGGCTTCTACCTCGGTTCTATAGGCGGTCCGGCAGCCATCCTTGCGCAGAACAACATCAAGAGCATCGAGTGCGTGGAATACCCCGAGTTGGGGATGGAAGCCATCTGGAAAATAGAAGTGGAAGACTTCCCGGCATTTATCCTGGTGGACAACAAAGGCAACGATTTCTTCAAGCAAATCAAACCTTGGAACGTATGTAAGAAATAGTCTTTCATACAGATAAAAGAATAACGGTGGGTTAATATTCAAATTTTATCATGGTAGTTTTTACACCGTTATGTGCCGCTGTGGAGAAGTGATTCTGTGCAGCGGCTTTTTTTATGGTCAAAAAACAGAAAGAAACATGAGAAATAAATGGTGGATAGGGGCTTGTGCAGCGTGGATGGCATGCGCCCCGCTTGCGGCACAGAATCTTCAAAAGGGAGATTACGGTTATTTATACTGTCACATGAGCGGACGTGGAGAATGGACGGCATACGCCTTGAGCCGGGACGGCTTGCATTACGAAGACCTGTTGGGAGGAGGACCCGTGTACGACGTAGAGAAGCTTTCCCCGATAGAGGGAGGGGCGCGCGATGCTTATATTTGCAGGACGTACGACGGCAAGGGGTACGTGATGGTGACGACGGACATGAGCAACCGCAAGAGCCGTTCCTGGTTCAACCATGGGATAGACTTGCTTCGCAGTGACGATTTGATACACTGGGAATCCGTGGCTTTCGATTTCCGTAAGGGACCTTCCGTCTTTTCCGATCCGGATTCTCCTGATGTGTATCGTGACTATGTCGGGATAAAGCGGGTTTGGGCTCCGCAGATTTTTTGGGATCCTGCATACGTGTGGCCGGACGGGAAGAAAGGCGGATATATGATTTACTATTCTTTGTGGAATCCGGAGGAAGAAAAGTATGACCGGATGTATTATTCTTATGCCGACCATTCTTTTACGACGCTGACCAAACCTCGCTTGATGTTCGACTGGGGATATGCTACGATTGACGCGGACATTAATTATGTCCCGGCCGATGGCAAGTATCACATGTTGATTAAAAAGGAAGGCGGTACGCCGGGTATTTTTGCAGCCACGGCTGACAAGCTGACAGGGCCTTACCGGATTAAGAGCGAAACGGACTATGTACGTTTTGAGGGCAACCGGAAATGCGAAGGATGTTCGGCTTTCCAACTGATAGGCGACAGTACTTGGCGGGTGGCGTATATCCAGTATTCCACGAAACCCCGGCAATACCGTATCTGTCAGGCAGATGAACGTATGCAGAATTTTCATTCCCCTGTCACCATAGAAGGAGTGGAGGCACCGCAGCACGGTTCTTTCATGAGGTTGACCAAAAAGGAATACAAACGCCTGAAGAGATGGTCTGCTCGCGAGATGAAGCGGCGGGCGAGAGATGATAAGGGGGCAGAAATAAACTGATGGATAAAAACGGGGAATATGCACATAAAAGGGCATTCCCCGTTTTTATTTTCCGGTGAACTTGCTAGGAGGTACGTTAAAGTGTTTGGTGAAACAACGGGTAAAGTATTTCGGGTCGTTGAAGCCGACTTGGTAAGCTATCTCGGAAATGTTTAAGGTATGTCCGGTTTTGCTTATGAGAATTTCTTTAGCTATGTTCAGGCGATAGTTACGTAATAGTTCTCCTATAGCAGTACCTGTCAGTTCTTGTGTTTTTTTGTATAATAAACTTCGGCTGATTCCCATATCTGCGGAGAATTCATCCACGCCATATTCAGCATTGGAATAATTCTTTTTAAGGAGATCGAGGAGCTTGTCCATGAATGCTTGGTCTTGAGTACCTGGTTTGATGTGTAATTCTTCGCTTATCATGTGATATGCGAATTTCTCCTGAAGCCTTTTGCGGTTTCTGAGTAAGTTTTCTATCCGGGTCAATAACAGGTGTTCGTCAAAAGGTTTGGTCAGGTATGCATCCACTCCAAACTCGAAACTTTGGATGTGTGCCGTTTCGGAAGTTTTGGCTGTCAGGATCAGGAAGGGGATGTGTGATATGGAAAAGTCCGATTTTACATGATGGGATAGTTCCATTCCGTCCATGATAGGCATCATTAAGTCGCTTAAGATGAAATCAACGTGCTGCGTGTGCAGGATGTCGAGTGCTTCTTTACCTTGCGATGCCTCCAGGCAGTGATAATAGGGCGATAGGATGGCATGTAAATACTCCCGCATGTCCTTGTTGTCTTCCACGATGAGCAGGTTTATGGAGCTTTTCTCCGTTTCCATCATTTTCTTATGGGTTTCCGGGCTTTTGGGCAGGGATATTTGTACCCTTGTAGATGGAGATGCTTCAATAAGGTGCAGGGGAAGTAAGAACCGGAAAGAACAACCGGCGGTCCGATTGTTTACGACCCATATTTGTCCTCCTTGCAGTTGTACGAGTTGTCTGCATAAATATAAACCTATGCCTGTGCCGCTTTGGCCATTTATTGATGTACAAGGTCGCTTATCTGATTGGTAGAATCTTTGGAATATCATTTCTTTATCTTTTTCAGCAACACCCGGACCTGTGTCGCATACGCTTACAAAGAGTAAAGAACCTGAAGTGGAGGTAAGGGTCTTGGTGAACAATTTTATACATCCTCCTTTGGGAGTGAATTTAATCGCGTTAGACACTAAATTGAACAGGATTTTATGAAGCGCGTCCTCGTCAAAAGAGACGGTACATTCCGGTAAATGGAAATAATATTGTATTCTTAGGCCTTTTTCAGCGGCATAAGCGCTAAATAGGAGTTTCAAGTTTTGGAATAGCGGTAATAGGTATCCTTCGTGGAGCGTGATCTTCATATTGCCACTTTCCACTTTACGGAAGTCCAATAACTGGTTGACTAAAGAGAGCAGATAGTGGCTGTTACGGTCTACTATCTGTAATTGTTTGTTGGTTTCTATATCGGTATTGGTCTCTAAAAGATGCCTTACGGGGCCGATAATGAGTGTTAAAGGAGTACGGAATTCATGTGTGATGTTGGTGAAAAAGGCCAATTTTTCGGCTGTCAGGTTTTGTATTCTTTTTGACATGTCGAGTATTTCAGCTTTCTGTCGGCTAAGCAGTTCGTTTTGTTTTTCCAACGTTTGTGTACGTTGTGCCAACAAATCAGTTTGTGTTTTCAGTTTCTGTGTGCGTGATACGACTTTCTGGTGTAATTCTTTCTTTTGTAGCTTTAGCGTTCGTACGCGCCACATATATATAAGGTATAGGATTAGGATAAGGCACAGGCAACTTATGATTCTGAACCATGCGGTTCTGAAAAAGTAAGGAGTGATGTGCAATGCCATCTTTCCTTCCGAACCGGATTCGAAGTGTATACCGTCTGTGGCGTACCGTACTTCCAAGACGTATTGACCCGGTGGAAGGTTGGCGTATGATATGGTACGGTTGTCTTTTCCCGTGATGGTCCATTGGTCGTTAAAGCCTTTGAGTCGGTAGGCATAGGCGGCTTGTGGGGTGACGTTGTAGTCCAGTGTGGCAAATTCAATGGAGATGAATTTTTCACGCTCGTGTATTTCAACGACTCCGTCTTTTACTTGTACCTCACCTTGTAAGGTTTGGCAATGGGTGAATACGACGGGAAATTTTTTTTGTAGGATTGAAGGTTGTGAAGCCGGTGAGACTACAGAGAGTCCGGTCATGTTACCAAAATACAGTTCTCCATTTCTTCCTTTGTATGCCGCGTTCCAGTAAAATTGGTTACAAGCTAATCCGTCGTCCAAGGTATAGTTTTGGAAACACTGTTTTTGTGGAAAGAAGCATGAAAGTCCATGCAATGTGGAAATCCAGATATTTTTTGTATTGTCTTCCAATATTCCCCTCACGTGGTTGTTTACCAACCCGTCACGAGTAGAATAGTTTTGAAAGGTGTATGTACCGTCTATCGTTTGGGTTCCGATATAAAAGCCGTTACCGTTTGTGCCCACTAAAATACGGTTGTCGGAGCTTATTGTTACGAATGTGATTCTTTCTTTATCATGTGATTGGGGATTATTCAATTGGTACGGCCATAGCTGAAAGACGTTTTTTCCTTGGTGGAAGCGTTTTAAGTCGATGCGGCAAAGGCCGGCTGTCAATCCTAACCACAAATTGTGCTGACGGTCTATACATGCTCCCGCGTTACCCGTTTGCATACCTCCAAGTTTTTGGTTCCTAAACGGTTCATCTATTTTCTCACTAGGGACATGGTATGTATAAACGGATTTGCTGGTGGCAATCCATAGCGTCTGATTGAGACTGTCATATTGGATGGCACAAGTGCTAGCCCAAGCAAGTTCAGGGTGTGTATTGTCGTACAATGGGTGGAATTTCACCTTTCCTGAAAGAGTTTGCTCCACACTGCATACTCCACCGCCCCACATTCCAACCCATAGCTGTGAACCGTATCCTGTAATGCAGCTTACTGTGTGACTGGGTAAGCCATCCTTCATGGTGTAATGTGTGAATTGTCCCGGTGAGGTCATACGGTTGAGTCCGCTTTCTACCGTACCCACCCATACCTCGCCGTCATCTGCCGTATAGATGGCGTTGACGGTCTGTGGAGAAATACTTTGCGGTAAGTCACCAGAGTGGATATAGTTTGTCACAGTTAGTCTTTTGGGGACAGCTTTCATCAGTCCGTCGGCTTCTGTACCTATCCATACGGTTTCTCCGTCAACCAACAAACAATTAATGAAGTTGCAGAAAATGAAGTCCGACTTCTCGTCTTGGAAAGATTCATAACCGACTTGCTCAAATTTATCCGTTTGTTCATTGTATATGTTCAGTCCTTTGAGGGTAGATACAATCAAGGTCTGGTTTGGTGTTTCTGCAATATCAGTGATGTAGTCTTGACTTAAAGAATGGAAAGGAGCTGAAGAGTGATATTCCTTATGATGGTTGCCTTTGGAATCATATAGGAAAAGACCGTTTGATGTGCCCACCCAAAAATGGTTTCCAGTTTGGTACAATGCTTGCGTACGGCAGTTTCTTGGCAGGTTGGCAAAGAGGGAGACGGAAGAGGTCGGATGCCGTAGGTCTATTCTGTATATGTTTTCGGAACATCCGATCCATAAAATATCTTTTTCGTTTTCATAAAATGTTATGATGTCTTTGTTATGGATGAAAGGAAAGTTTTGAATGGTTGCAATGTTCCCGTCAGAGGTAAAGTTGATTCTGTAAGTTGCTTGTCTGCCTCCAACCCACAAGTTTCCTTTTCTGTCGCAATAGATGGAGTGGCATGGTTGGCTGCGTAACGAATCCCAAGCAAGTGCAGGGGATGCTGATAAGGTTAGGGATATTAGTTTTTCAGTATCAAGGCATTCCAATCCGTTGTCCCCTGCAATCCATAGCCTGTCGTGCAGGTCTTCGCAAATGGCTTTTGCAAAATCGTTTTGAATGTGTCGGACGCTTTCAGTGGAATTGAACGAAATGAACTGATAGCTGTCATATCGGCATACGCCGCCTCCGTAGAGTGCGAACCAAAGGAAACCTTTGCTGTCTTTCAAGATGTCTTCTACGAAGTTATGTGGTAAACCTTCGTTTATCCCAATGGTAGAAAACTTTTGGCTTTCACGCCAAAGGAGATCATTTGTTTTGGCTTGTACTCTTACACAAGAAAGAATGAGTAGGATCAGATAAAAGAAGTTCTTGCTTTTCATTGGGTCAATGGTTTTAATGAAGCAAAGATACGCTTTTTTTAAGGTGTCGGGAGATGAAATGAAGCCTTTTTCGTAGTTCTTGTTTGATAATCCACCCGAAAAAGATGAAAGTCCACCTCGTAAATATCACCGAGGGGTACATTTGCACAAGTCTTTTCCATTTGTGGAGGGATATGTTCCATTTAAAACACATTGAAGTTATGAAGAACAAGTTACTTTCTTTTGCGATGTTGGTGGCCTTGTCTTCTTCCGTTCCGGCGAAGAATACGGTCACGAAAATCGGCCAAGTGACGGCATCTGTGGTATTGACAGAGGATATAGACTATGTCATTACCGGAAGTGAGCCTTTTACGGTGACCGGAAGTGTCAATATCAAGAACAAGGAACATGCCGTGGTTATCTTGGAGAATATACGTCCGAGTGCAGCACTGTCATTCTTGGGATTTATTGATATAGACGGGGCTCCGGCCGTGGATGGGGAAAATTGCCAGGTGAAAATGTATGCGCAGGGGGCAATCATCATGCCTTATGCCAAAGACCTGAAACCTTTGACTGTATATTCCGAACAGAATTTCGGTGGGGAATCGGTGAATGATTTCGGTTTGGAAAATTCAGGAGGATTCATGAATACTCTGACGGAGGAAAAGCTGAACAACCGTATCCGGAGTTTCAAGTTAAAGCGTGGCTATATGGTGACATTTGCCAACAATCCGGGTGGACGCGGGTATAGCCGATGCTTCATTGCGGATGATGCGGATTTGGAAATTGCGGTTTTGCCTGAGGTACTTGACCGGCATATTTCGTCTTATCGCATTTTCAAGTGGAATGATACCCAGAAAAAGGGGTTAGCCAGTGATACCGGTAAGGGGAATAACAGCATGCTTAATTCTTCTTGGTGCTATACTTGGGGTGTGGGCTATGACATGGGAGCGGATTATGAATGTGTGCCTCATCATATCCATGAGACTTATCCATCTCCTACGGCTTTGGGGAAAGCTACATATTCCCCTCACATGAAGACGAACAATGAACCCGCGAATCCGAATGACGACCAACCGGCTACAGTGGAGCAAGTGTTGGCCAATTGGGAGGAACTCATGGCAACGGGCATGCGCCTTTGTTCGCCGTCTTATCATGACGGGGGGACTTCATGGTTGCGTAATTTCTTGAATGAGATAGACAAAAGAGGATGGCGCTGCGATATCGTGGATTTGCATTGTTATTGGACTGAAAGCCATTTTAATGATTTGCAGAAGTGGTACAATGATTTCCACCGTCCCATTTGGATTTCCGAATTCCTTTGGGGATCATCGTGGGGTAAGGCGGGAATCTTTGCCGTAGCCGACAATCGGGATTCCTTTTCCGAGGAGAATCAGCAAAAGAACTATGACGGCTTGAAACCCATATTGGACAAGTTGAACAAATGGCCTTATGTGGAACGTTATTCTTATTGGAACCATGAAAGGAACTGTTCCAAATTATTCTCGGGAGGAAATCTCTCCATTGCAGGGAAGTATTATGCGGAAATGAACCCCGGTATAGGTTATAAGAAGGCTTATGAATATGTTCCGAAGGTCGTTTATAACGCTCCGGAAGGTTTTGATGTGGTTTATACAGAACGAACTCAAAAGCTGACGGTTCAATGGACGAATAAGAATATGGAACTGACAGACTCTACCTTATTGGAACTCAGTATCGATGGTGGGGAATGGCAGACAGTGCGGAAGTATGAATCGTCGGAAAAGGAAACTTATGTGTATAACGAAGTCTTTTCTGATGATTTCCAAAAGGGGACGTATACTTACCGTATACATAATTACGATATGGACGGGAACGAACGTCTGACGGAAGGGAAGTCCGTTTCATTAGTCGGTGCGGAAGGATCACCCGGATTGCAGTATGGCACGTTGCGGATTACGGATACTGAAGAAACCAATACGACGTTCGATGCCGGAACAACGGAAGAGTCGGCTGTTTTCATGGGGTTGGTGTCGTATAATAATCCTAAGACGGTTCCGGTCGGAACCGTGGTGTCTGTGGCTTATGATAAATTCTCGTTTTGGGCTTTCCCGTGGAATGAAGGCGATTATGTGCAGACTGTCACAGAGCCTGAGACGGTGGACTTCATGGTATTCTCCAAAGGACGTCACCAGTATGGCGATGTCATGATGGAAGTAGGTGAAACTCCGAAGAAAGTTACGGAAGACAGTGTCTGGGTCAGCTTTGAAACTCCTTTTCCTGACGGAGTGACTCCTGTGGTTATAGCCAACGTCGTGTCCCGTTACAAGGTGCATCCTTATATGGTGAAAGTATGGAATGTGACCCGTGAAGGCTTTGCTGTCAAATTGTCCCGGCAAGCCGCTTTGGACGGGACGTTGGAAACTTTTGCCGGACAGCCGTTGTGTTATGTGGCCGCCACGCCCGGTGAAGCTTGGATTGAGGACGGGAATAAGAAATTGACAGTCGGATTGAATACGGTGGATAAAGTGGACGGGCGCAGGTCCCGTCCGGTGAACCTGTTGGATGGCAGTGGAGCAGCGGTTTCCCTTCTGAATCCTTATTTCCTTTGTGGTCCTCAAACCGATAATTATCCTTCTGCCTCAGTGTATCGGATAGCAGAGCAGATTAAGTCTCCGTCGGAAACCGATGCAAGCTTGTTGCTGACTACCGGTCTGAAAGTTATCCGCCAGAAGGATGAGACCGCTGAAGTCCATGTTGTGGACAATGCGGCGGCTAATGGGGATTTGATGGGATGGATAGCCATTAGTGAGAACTATGGCGGGACGAAGGTCGACGATGTCCGGAAGCCTGAAGTGAAGGTTTGGGCAGAAGATGGCCGTATCGTAGTGTCCGGCACGGAGGATTACCGTATATACGGTCTTGACGGAAGGCAAATGCCGCGAGGGCAGCGGTTGCCGGATGGCATTTATATCGTAAAGACCGAGGGAAAAACTGTGAAAATCATGGTGTCTTCTGTAAAGTGAAAGGTTTAGTGTTTTTAATTCATCCAATACAAATTAAAAAATGAAGATTATGAAAAACAAAATGTTAGCGTTGGTGGCCCTTTGTGGAGCCACATCATCCACCATGCCTTTGTGGGCGGCAGAATGGGCCGACCCAGTGTTGGAATTTGCCGCACCCGACTTGAAGACCGATGGCACGGGCGGTGGGGTATATTACGTTTACCATGTGGCTACCCAAAAGTTTATGTGTAACGGGAATTACAAGGACAACTGGAACACGGAGCTTGTGGTGGCCGATGAAGGACGGGAGGTAACCCTGAGTTATGGAGACGATTACGAATTGAGTCGTCGGCCTGAAACAGATCCCGAATATTCCGTTGAAAAAGGTTGGCGTTTAAGCATGAAAAATGCACCCTCTAATGGCGGTTTTCACGAATTGTTCATCAGGGCTGCTTCCATGGTGATATGCGTGGACCATAACAAACAGGGGCACATGTTGTGGCAGATTATGCCGCAAGAGAATGGAACCTATCGTATCAAAATTATAGATGGGGATAAATTGTATGGGGTGGAAGCTTCGGATGGCATATATAAAAATTCTTATGTGGCCGTCAACGAAGGGGAAACCGGGGTGAATCCTGTGCTTAATCCTGAGACAGCCGGTTACATGAATGCTGGTTTGGATTGGAAATTTGTCACACCGGAAGCTTATGAAGCTTATAAGGCCAAGCTTGAATTGCAGGATGCGTTGGAGAAAGCCGACGAGGCAGGGTTTACGGATTATGCGGAGTATGCCGGCATATATGAAAACCCCGATGCAACGGCGGAAGAGACGGAAAAAGCTGTTGGGAAATTGTCCCAGGCCATCATTGATTTCAAATATAATGCTGCCACGGAGGCGAATCCGATGGATGTGACAGAGTTGATTTCCAATCCTATGTTTGACGGGAATGCAAATGGTTGGGTTTCTCAAAGGGATGCCGTACCGGGAGGGGCACAGGATAATTTCGGTTATACTTCCGGAACAATTACGACATCCGATGGCGTGCCGTTTACGACTTGTTTTCAACGTTGGAATTCTAAAACTCAAGTACCTCGCCAACCGGATTGGTCCGTCACGCAGGATTTGACGGGACTTCCGGATGGTAAATACCGGTTGAAGGCATATATCCTGACGAATGTAACGGGAATGCAACCCGAAGGGCGGTTTCTGGTCGCCAAGACTTTGGCCGGCGAGAAGCGTACGGAGGCTAATGTGCCGTCGCCGGACGGAAGTGCCTATGCTGTTCCTTATACTGTGGATTTTTCTGTTATTGGTGGTACGGCCACGATAGGCATGATAGTGGAAAATTGCAACTCTAATTGGTCTTCTGTGAGTAATTTTTCATTGCAGTATTATGGGAAATCCGGTGCGGCTACTTTCCGTGATGCTTTGCTTGAATCCATAGCGGATGCAGAGAAAAAATATGCGGAATATACGGAGGCTCATGTCACTTTCAGTAATGTAGGAAAGGAGAAATATGAAGAAACGATTCAGGCGGCCAAGGCTGCGGCGGAAAACCAGGAGATAAAAGATGAGGATTTGAGGCAGGTAATCGATGTGGTGCAGGCACGTATGGATTCTTTGGCATTGGATATTTCCGCTTATGAGAGTTTGAATGCCCAACGGTTGGAATTGGAAAAGGCTTACGAAGAGAATCCCTATTCCGAAAACGGCTTGGAGGGTTATGAAGCTTTTTTGGACGGCTTGCTGGAGGCTTATGAGCGTTGCACTTTCAATCCCAATGAAGTGGACAGCATCCAGTCGCGTGCGGACCGGATATTTAAGTATTCCGTATTGGAATTATTGAGAAATGGTGGGACGACCGATGTGACGGGATTGTTTGTCAATCCGGATTTCACTTCCGACAATACCGGATGGACAAAGACCGGGAACGGGGAGTTTAAAAATTCCAACGAGGTGGCCGAGGTTTGGAACGGTACAGATTTTGAAATGTATCAGGAAGTGACAGGTCTTCCGGAGGGAACATATAAGATAACCATGCAAGGGTTCTACTCTCCGAGTTCCACGGACAAAAGCTGGCAGGCTTCTTGGGGGACAGAAGGGGATGGGCTTAACGAGGTGAAAGCTTCCCTTTTCGGAAACGATGTGTCCGTGAAGCTCCATCATGTGCTGGCATATCCGCAAACGGAAGACATTGCGGGCAATTGCGAACAAGTCTTTGAAACAGGCGATCCTGCCGTTGACGGCATGTGGTTCTGTCACGGGACTTCTTCCGCGCATGAGATTTTCGACCTGTCTCCCGATAATTATCGGAATACGGTGAACTGCTATGTGACGGACGATGGCCGCTTGCGCATAGGAGTGAAGATGGCCGGAGCCGAGTTAAAGGCTGCTTGGGCGCTTTTCGACCATTTCGAGGTGGAATATCTTGGAGCGGAGGATATGAGTGGTGCCAAATCGGTAATCAGTGCCCTGATAGGGGAAGCCGCAGCCATGCGCGACGAGGAACTGCAACTTACTACGCGTGAGGCTCGGAAAACATTGTCGGCAGCGGTAGAGTCGGCTTCGGCAGTACTCGACCAGTTGACGTTGGAAACCTATAAAGAGCAAATGGCATCGTTGGATGCCGCTATCGCCATGGGCAAAGAAGCACTTAAGGCTGCGTCTGCCTTGGAGGCTACAGTATACGGGCATGATGCCAAGATGCAGAGCGAGGACGGAGGTTATTCCGATTATGTGGGCACACCGGAGTTTGATGAGTTCGAAGCTTTGATAATAGAACTTTTAGGAAAGATAGAAAGCAACGAGAATGCTGTTTTCGAGTCGGTTGCCGAGATAGAGGATTATAATGTAAGAATAACTAAAGCCTATGCCAATATGGTGGTCGGCCACATGGATTTGGCTTCCGCTTCAATCGACACCCCGTTGGACATGACTTCAGTGCTCATGACACCGAGTTTTTCGGATAAGGATGAAGAAGGTGGGGATGTGAATGCTTCAGACGGATGGGTTTCGTCCATGGTGGGCGGAAAGGCCGAGAATCAGGACTTGGTCTATGAGTTTTACGACACGAAGTCGTGCGACTTGCATCAAACGCTGTACCATCTCCCGAAAGGGTATTACAGTGTGGTGTACAACGGGCTTTACCGTGCCGGTGAGCTCATATCGGCAGCGTTGGCCCGCCGTGACAGTGCCGATTCATGGCATGCGGAGGCTTATGTGGAAGTGGGGCAAGGCAAGTGGAGCGAGAAGTTCCAATCCATTTTCGACGGAGTGAGCGAATATAAATATGATACGTCAGACCGCGTGTTGGCAGATTCCTTGTTCCCCGATTCTCCGCAACTCCTCTACCATTGCACGGTGGATTCCCGTGTCGGGGCACGTACGGCTTTCGAGGCGGGCGAGTATGAAGGGATTTTCAGTTTCCAAGTTTCGGAAGAAGGCCAGGATGTGGTCTTAGGGGTACGCAAAAATGAATACGTCAAGAACGACTGGCTTTGTTTCGATAATTTCCGCTTGTATTATTTGGGTGATGGTGATGCGAACAAACCGGACGATTTTGTGGATTCCGTGGATGATGTGATGGCAGAAGGGACGCAGAAGGTCGTAGATACGTTATGGTACACGATTGACGGTGTACGCGTGTCTGCCCCGGGACGGCGCGGCATTTACATCCGCGAAGACCGGATGGAAGATGGCACGAAGAGGACTGTGAAAATCATGGTCAGATAGGATTTCATGATGCACGGCAAGTAATCAATGGGAGGGCGGTCTTTGTGAAAAGGCCGCCTTTTTAGTGTTTGGGTATCATTGTCCACCTCAAAAACACGTTTTTCCACGTGATTTTAGAATAAGTGCATTAATTTTGCGAGGTGCTAATGATAAAAAAGAAAAAGATGAAGATGGAATTTATAAGGCGGTTCGTTGGGCTTTTCATATTATATGGCAGGTTTGTCCTTTTGGCCGTAGGGGGGTATGTGTTCACGATGTCGTCGTATGCTTTTTCCGGAAAGGAACGTGCGGAGTTGTTTGTATCCGGATGGCGTTTCCATTTGGGTAATCCGGAGGGGGATGCCTCTCGCCAAGATTTCGACGACGGTGCATGGCGGTTGTTGGACTTGCCTCACGACTGGAGCATAGAGGGCGATTTCAGTGCCGACCATCCGGCACGTAAGGAAGGAGGGGCGTTGCCCGGTGGATTGGGTTGGTATCGTAAGGTTTTTGAGGCTCCGCGTGAATGGCAGGGAAAGAAAGTCTTCGTGGATTTTGACGGGGTGTACATGAATTCGGAAGTGTTCGTAAACGGAAACTCTTTGGGCGTGCGTCCTTATGGTTACAGTTCGTTCCGGTACGACCTGACCCCTTATTTGAAGTGGGGAGAGCGCAATGTATTGGCCGTGAAAGTTGACAATAGTACCCAACCCAATTCCCGTTGGTATTCAGGTAGCGGAATCTACCGTAACGTATGGCTTACGGTGGTGGAGCCTGTCCATGTGGGGCATTGGGGCACGTTCGTGACCACTCCGGAAGTGACCGGTGAGAAGGCGGTAATGGAGGTGCGTACTATGGTGAAGAATGACGGGCAGGCAGGCCGTAGGGTAGGAGTCGTTTCCACCCTCCTTGATGCACGGGGACGGATGGTGGCTGGGCAGTCCGGTTTTGTAGATGTGCCGGCCGGTGGGTGCTCCGAGGCGAGTCACACTTTGATTATGACGGCTCCCGAGCTGTGGAGCACTGAGCACCCTTATTTATATAAGGTAAGGACGGAACTTAAAGTAGACGGACGTAGCGTAGATACTTACTATACTACCACTGGCGTGCGTCATTTCAAGTTTGATGCCCGGACGGGATTTTGGCTCAACGGGAAACACATGAAGATAAACGGAGTGTGCATGCACCATGATTTGGGATGCCTTGGGGCGGCAGTCAATGTCCGTGCCATCAAGAGGCAACTGGAGATATTGAAGGAGATGGGCTGCAACGGTATCCGTTGCACGCATAACCCGCCTGCGCCCGAATTGCTCGACCTTTGCGACCGTATGGGCTTCGTGGTGATGGATGAGGCTTTCGACATGTGGCGTATCCATAAAACCGCATACGATTACGCCTGCTATTTCGACCGTTGGCATGAGCGTGATTTGGCAGACCTTGTATTGCGGGACCGCAACCATCCTTGCATCTTCATGTGGAGCGTGGGGAATGAAGTGGGGGAGCAATGGCGTAATGCAGGGCGCGACACCTTGTCGGTCGAAGATGCCAATATCCTATTGAATTTCGGTCGAGACGAGTCGGATTTGCCCCGGTTGGAGGGGACGCATGTCAATACGCTCTTAGCGGCCAAGCTTTCCGGTCTTGTACGCCGTTATGACCCTACGCGTCCCGTGTTGACGGGAAACAACAGTGGAGGAAAGGACAACCTGTTGCACAAGCCGGAGGCCGGAATGGATATTATCGGTTACAATTATTGTGTGTGGGACATTCCGAAAGTGCCCAAGGTGTTTCCCGGAAGGCCATTTTTGCTTACAGAGTCTATTTCAGGCTTGATGACGCGGGGATTCTACCGTATGCCCTCCGATTCCATGTACGTGTGGCCTATGCGCGGTGAGGTACGTGTGCCGGAGGGGAGCAATCATCTGACTTCGGCTTACGATAATTGCCATGTGCCATGGGGATGTAGTCATGAGGCAGGGATGCGTATGGTGAAAAACAACGATTTCATCTCCGGGCAATATGTCTGGACGGGTTTCGACTATATCGGGGAACCTACGCCCTTCCCGTTCCCATCACGCAGTTCCTATTTCGGAATCATAGATTTAGCCGGGTTTCCCAAGGACGTGTATTACATGTACCAGTCGGAATGGGCTGAAAAACCGGTGCTCCACCTTTTTCCGCATTGGAATTGGAAAGAAGGACAGAAGGTGGACTTATGGGTGTATTACAACCAGGCCGACGAGGTGGAGCTTTTCGTGAATGGCAAGAGCCAGGGAACAAAACGTAAGGGACGGGATGATTTTCATGTGGCTTGGCGTGTAAGGTATGAGCCGGGCACGGTGAAGGCCGTGTCGAGAAAGGACGGAAAGGAAGTCTTGGTGCGCGAAATCCATACGGCGGGTGTACCGGCACGAATCCGGTTGACAGCCGACCGCGACACGCTTTGTGCGGACGGGAGGGATTTGGCATTCGTCACGGTGGAAGTTTTGGACAGGGACGGAAACCTTTGTCCCGAAGCTGAAAACTTGGTGCATTTCGAGGTCGGGGGACAGGTTTTGATAGCCGGTGTGGACAATGGCAGCCCTTTCTCGATGGAACGTTTCAAGGACACGAAACGTAAGGCTTTCTTCGGTAAATGTTTGGTCGTATTGCAAAGCAACGGGAAGGCCGGGCATGCCACGTTGAAGGCGGTGTCCGAAGGATTGGACGGAGCAGAGCTCAAAATTAAGATGGAGCGGAGTAGATAACAACATATTAGAAGATGAAGAATATGAATTTGAAAGACAAGATGGTGAGTGTGAAGACGGCAGGGCTTTGTGCCTTGCTTTTAGCCGGACAGCCGGCATGGTCGGGTACGGGGAAAGACGAGGTAATCCGGCACAATTCCGTGTCCGTAATGCCCGGTGCACCGAAGGTGAAATACAGCAAGATGATTTTCGGGCAGTTTATCGAGCACTTCGATAATCAGGTGTACGGTGGATTGTACGACCCGGAGTCTAAGTTTGCCGATGAAGACGGCTTCCGTAAGGATGTAATTGAGGCTTTGAGGGAAATCAAGACCCCTATCGTGCGTTGGCCGGGTGGCTGTTTCGTATCGACCTATCATTGGCTAGACGGAGTGGGGAAAGAACGTACCCCGGTGTACGACAAGACCTGGCAGGTAGAAGATCCGAACACTTTCGGGACGGATGAATATATAAAATGGTGCCGGAAGGTGGGGTGTGAACCTTATATTTGTACCAATGCAGGAACAGGGACTCCGGAGGAGATGAGCGATTGGGTGGAATATTGTAACCTCACTATCGGGAAATACGGACGGATGCGTGCCGCGAACGGCCATCCGGAACCTTACAACGTGAAGTATTGGAGCGTGGGGAATGAAAACTGGGGCGCACACGAATTGGGGGCGCGTACGGTGCAGGAGTGGGGTCCCATGGTGCGCGAATCAGCCAAGTTGATGCGCAGCGTGACGAAGGATGCCAAGCTGTTTGCGGCTGCCAAGTCTGACAAGAAGTGGACGTTGCCTTTGTTGCGCGAAGCCGGCCCTTATTTGGATTATATAGCTATCCATGGTTATTGGGACCCGCTCTTCCATGTCAACAATCCTGCGCCTTACTTGAAGTGTATGATGAAAACGGATGCTCCGGAGCAAGACATCCAAAGGACTATCGGCATATTGGATGAGGCCGGGTTCGGCGGTGGAAAGATAAAAATCGCTTACGATGAGTGGAATTTGCGCAACTGGCACCATCCTTGGCATGGCGACTTGCGTCGCGGTTTCGATTTGGAGGCGCGCCGTAAGAACGATATGGCTTCCACTTACACGATGGCAGACGCTTTGTTTTCCGCCTGTTTCCTGAATGCCTGCCTGCGTCATTCCGACGTGGTGGACATAGCTTGTTTCGCTCCGGTGGTCAACACGCGTGGGCCTATCTTCGTGCATCCCGACGGTATCGTGAGACGTACTACGTTTTATGTCTTTAAGATGTACACCAATGGACTGGAAGATTATATGCTTCCGGTTGCTTTGGAAGCCGGGCGGTTGACGCAAGGCAGCCAGTCCACGGCAGTGTTCGATGTCGTGCTGACGGGGAATGCGGACGGAACGCGTTATGTTTACGCGGTGGTGAATAAGGATCCGGAGAAAAGCCATGCCCTGACGTTGGATTTCAAAAGTCTGGGAGTGAAAGAACCGCGTAAACTCAAGGGGACCGTATTGAGCGGGACTTCCGCAGACGATTATAATGACATAGGGAAGGAACGGGTGGTGCCCGAGGAACGTAGTTTTGAGGTACGGGATGCCGCAGTGGTTTTACCTCCCCATTCCCTGACGTTGTTGAGGTTGGAAAAATGAGAAGACGGTTGGTCGGTAAATCGGGACGGGTGAGAATTAGTTTTACACCGCAATCCGCCAAATCGTTTGGCTGAGATTGAAAATTCATTCTCAGCCAAACGAAAAAAAGTTCTCCTGAGATTGATTTCCCAATCTCAGGAGATTTTTTTAGCCATCATAACATCTTGAAAATGTGAACGGTATATTTTGAAGTGTTGTTATGTAATTTCCTTACTTTTGGCCTGCCCGGGCGAGCCTGCCGTTTGAACGTGGGTAAAGAATAAACCTCTTTCCTCCTTTTTAGGGGAGAAGAAAGAGGTTTATGGGGTGATAGGGAAAATGATGTCCGGTTTACTTCAGAATATCTTTCATCCCGTCTTTCGTCAGGTTGCCGATGTTCTCACGCATGGCTGTGTCGCCTTTCAGGTTTTCCAGTTTGTAGTAGTCCATGAAACCCATGTGACCGTCGCGCAGGGCTTGTGCCAAAGCTTTGGGCACTTCGGCTTCAGCCTGGATGACTTCGGCGCGGGCTTCCTGCGCCTTGGCTTTCATTTCCTGTTCGGCGGCAATGGCCATGGCACGGCGTTCCTCGGCCTTGGCCTGCGCGATGTTTTTGTCGGCGTTGGCCTGGTCGATTTGCAGGGTGGCACCGATGTTCTTACCCACGTCGATATCGGCGATGTCGATGGACAGGATTTCAAAAGCCGTACCGGCATCCAGACCCTTTTTGAGTACCAGTTTGGAGATGGAGTCCGGGTTTTCCAGAACCTGCTCGTGGTTTTCGGCCGAACCGATGGAAGATACGATGCCTTCGCCTACACGGGCCAGGATGGTGTCCTCGCCTGCACCTCCCACAAGTTGGTGGATGTTGGCGCGTACGGTGACGCGGGCCTTTGCTATCAACTGGATACCGTTTTTGGCTACGGCGGCTACGGGTGGCGTGTCGATTACCTTCGGGTTGACGGAAGTCTGCACGGCCTCGAACACGTCGCGGCCCGCCAGGTCTATGGCCGTGGCCTTTTCAAAAGGCAGGTCGATGTTGGCTTTTGATGCCGAAACCAAGGCATGTACTACGCGTTGCACATGTCCGCCCGTCATGTAGTGGGCTTCCAGATTGTCGCGGGTGATGTTCTTCAGGCCGGCCTTATGGGCCTCGATGAGGCTCGGCACGATGACACCGGGCGGCACGTTGCGGATGCGCATCAGGAAGAGCTGTATCAACGAGATGCGCACGCCCGATACTTTGGCGGAGAGCCAAAGGAAGAACGGTACGAAATGAAAGAATATCGCCAGAAAGATGATGGCGACGATGGCGATGACCACCGGAAAAACAATTGGATCTAATAACATGATATCAGAAAATTAAAGGGTGAATAATATGTTTATTTCTTTTTGACGGTGATTTGGGCATCCTCTACGCGAACTACTACTACGGGAGTGCCTTCGTCCAGGAAACCGTCGGCCGATTTGACTTCCACGGTCCGGCCGCCGATGTCCGCGTTACCGATGAGGGCGAGCCGGGTAATGGCCACTCCCTCGTCTCCGGGGCGTACGGAAAGTTGTTCCGCCGAGGCTGCCGTGGAATCGATACTTTTGTGGAGCGAATATTTCTCCAATGTCTTGGAGTGCATTAGCCAGTAGCCCAACAGTCCGCAGGCTACGATGGATGCTGCGCAGGCCCACAGTCCGGTGGCCAGTCCAAACCAACTGAAAGCTACGTAGTTGGCACCTACGAGGCAGCAAGCTGCCGCTATGCCCGCTATGCTGATGCCCGGGAAGACGAACAACTCTATGGCGAGCAGGATGGCGCATAGGGCGAATAAGATGATAAGCGTAAATATTTCCATGGTCTTGGGGTTTTAGGGGTCAGTAACCTTGCCTGTATTTGGTTTCATGTTGGTCTTCCAACATGTTGAGATAAGAGGCATAGCGGCTTTCGCTGATGAGGTGTTCCTCTACGGCGCGGCGTACGGCGCAGCCCGGCTCATGGGTGTGCGTGCAATTGTTGTATTTGCAGTCTGCCGAAATCTGGAAAATTTCGCGGAAGTAGTGTGCCACTTCTTCTTTCTCGAAGTCGAATGTGCCGAATCCTTTGATGCCCGGGGTGTCGATGACGTAACCGCCGCCCGGCAAGCTGAACATCTCGCTGAATGTCGTGGTGTGCATGCCCGTGTCGTGTGCGGCTGAAATTTCTGCAGTCCGCAGGTTCAGGTCGGGTATCAGTTTGTTCAGTAGGGTAGATTTCCCTACGCCGGAATGGCCGGAGAACAGGGTGGTGCGTTTTTCTAAGCTTTCGCGCAGCGCGCCGATGCCGGTAGACTGCAAGGCCGAACAGGCATGGCAGGGATAGCCGATGGTGGTGTACAGGTGCATCATGCCTTCCATGTAACGGAGGTCGTCGGCATCATAGCAATCGGTCTTGTTGAAAACGAGCGATACCGGAACGCGGTACGCTTCGGCCGAAGCCAGGAAACGGTCGATGAAGGTGGTGGAAGTTTCCGGATGGCTGACGGTTACGATTAAAAAAGCCTGGTCTACGTTGGCTGCGATAATATGGCTTTGTTTGGACAGGTTGGAAGCTTTCCGGATGATGTAGTTCTTACGGTCTTCTATTTCTGTGATGAAAGCCGTCCCCTCCGCATTGACGGTGATTTGCACAAAATCGCCTACCGCCACCGGGTTGGTGCTGCGTATGCCTTTCAGGCGGAAGTTGCCTTTGATTTTAGAATCAACAAGTTGGCCGTCGTCCGTGCGGACGACGTACCAACTCCCTGTATTACGGATGACAAGCCCTCGCATCAGACGGTCATGATTTCTTTGTCTTTGGCCGCATACAAGTCATCGATTTGTTTGATGTACTTGTCATGCACCTTTTGCAATTTGGCCTCCGAGTTCTTTTGTTCGTCTTCAGCCATGCCGTCTTTCACTGCTTTTTTCAGGGCATCGATGGCGTCGCGGCGTGCGTTGCGTACGCTGACCTTTGCCGTTTCGCATTCGGCCTTACATTGTTTGGCCAGCTGTTTGCGGCGTTCCTCGGTCAAGGGCGGGATGCCGATACGGATAATTTCACCGTTGTTTTCCGGCATGATGCCCAATTCGGAATCTATAATCGCTTTTTCGATGGCGCGGAACATGTTTTTGTCCCACGGCTTGATGGCGATGCTGCGGGCATCGGGTGTGTTGACGGCTGCCACATTATTGATGGGTACCATGGAACCGTAGGAATCCACACGGATGCCGTCGAGCAAACGGATGTCGGCCTTTCCTGCACGGATGTGCGCCAAGGCTTCGTCCAGGTACATTACCGCCATGTCCATTTTCTCCTGCGCTTCGTCAAGGATAGTCTTTGAATCTGCCATAATCTGTTCTTTTGTTAAGATGATATATTGATACTATGATACTTTGAAAAACAAAAGTAGCGGATTTTTTATTCATCTGCAATAAAACGGGGGAGGAATTATCGGAAAGTCTTCTGGCATGGTACTCGTTTTCATCTTATTTGTTCTTTTTCACTTAAAAACCTATCTTTGTAGCTTCATTCTAAAAAGAGAGGGATATGCTGAAGAGTTATTTGGTATTGTTGATGGCCATTGTTTTTGAAACGGTGGCAACTTCTTTTCTGAAACAAAGCGGGCAGTTTACGAAGTTTTGGCCTTCGGTGGTGACGGTAGTCGGGTATGCGGCGGCTTTTTATTGCCTTAGCTTGGTGCTGAAACACATCCCGGTGGGCATTGCATACGCCATTTGGTCGGGCGTGGGAATCGTGCTGATAGCCGTCATCGGTTCCACGGTGTTTAAGCAACATCTTGACTGGCCGGCCGTGTTGGGGTTGGCTTTGATTATTGCCGGTGTGGTGGTGATTAACGTGTTCTCGGATTCTGTATCTCACTGATTTCCGTTATGGGGGTATAAAAGTGCCCGTCATGTGTTCGGCATGGCGGGCATTGCGTTTTATGTATCGGTCGTTTTGGAGCAGATGCTGAATCAGTTGTGTACCAAAGTCCCGATGTTTTCTCCTTCCATTACTTTTTTTAGGTTTCCGTACACGTCCATGTTGAAGACATAGATGGGCAGGTTGTTCTCCTTGCACATCGTGGTTGCGGTGAGGTCCATTACTTTCAGGCCCTTGTGGTAGATTTCATCGTATGTGATTTCACTGAACTTCGTGGCCGTGGGGTCTTTTTCCGGGTCGGCCGTGTACACGCCGTCCACACGCGTCCCTTTAAGCATCACGTCGGCTTCGATTTCAATGCCGCGCAACGATGAACCTGTGTCGGTCGTGAAATAAGGGTTGCCCGTGCCGGCGCTCATGATGACCACTTCTCCGGCTTCCATGTATCCGATGGCCTTCCATTTGCTGTAAAACTCGCCGATCGGCTCCATGCGGATGGCGGTCAGCACGCGGCTTTTCACGCCGATGGCCCCCAACGCGCTGCTCAGTCCGAGCGAATTGATGACCGTGGCGCACATGCCCATCTGGTCGCCTTTGACGCGGTCGAATCCTTTGCCTGCACCGCTCAGGCCGCGGAAAATGTTGCCTCCGCCGATGACGATGCCGATTTGCACGCCCATGTCGTGCACTTCCTTGATTTGTTCCGCATATTCGGCCAGACGTTTTTCGTCGATGCCGTAACGTTGTTCTCCCATGAGGCTCTCGCCGCTCAGTTTGAGGAGTATCCTTTTGAATTTAGCCATAATAAAGTATTTTGGTTGGTTAAAGTACGAATGGGGCGGACGGGTTTGTGCCCGACGGTATCAGGTGGCTTACTTCCTTGAAGGCGTATCTTCGTGTAATGCCGTTCCTGTCGGTCAGGACCAGGTGCCCGGTAGGTTCCACGTCGTGGATTTCGGCTTCGAAAACACCGTCCGCGTCTTGATAAAGGTGAAAACCGTTGCATCGGTAAAGCTGTTCCCGGTAGCTACGGGCGATGTCCTCCGTTCGGCCTTGTTGGATGTTCCGGTAATAGTCCTTGAAACGTTTGATGATGTCGGCTAAGATGAATACCGGTTCCTCTTCTTTTCCTGTGATTTGTCGGAGCGAGACCGGATTGGGGGCATCGCTGCAGAACGTTTGTTGGTTTATATTGATGCCGGCTCCTATGATGCAATTCTCGATGCATCTTCCTATCAGGGTGTTCTCGATGAGCATGCCGCAGATTTTCCGGTCCTTCCAGTAGATGTCGTTCGGCCATTTGACGCAGATGTCTTTGGCATAGCCGGACAATGTTTCGCAGACAGACAGTGCCATGGCTTGGGACAGGATGAACTGCCGCTTGGCTTCCACTTCGCGGGGATGGAAGAGCAGGCCGAACAAAAGGTTCTTACCGGCTTCCGATTCCCAAGAATTACCGGCTTGTCCTCGTCCGGCAGTCTGGAAGTCAGCCGTGGCCAGAATCATGTCTTTCGGAGAAACTGGACGATAATGTTTCAGGAAATCGATGGTGGAGCCTGTCGAGTGGAGCCGTATCCATTCGAACCATGGCGAATCGTCCAATATGTAAAGTGAATGCGTCATATTCAAAATATTCTAATCGTGTTGCAGGTCAGTATAGCGGCGGGTAAAAGGCATCTTCTATATGCCTTAGCCGGGGGAGCCCGTTTTCTCCCGTTACGACGGTGATGAGGTCGAAGCGTACCGGGAGGTCGATGGCATATTTGCGCAAGTAGGCGTCGGCCGAACTGACAATGCGTCGTATTTTCCCGTTTGTGACGGCGTCTTCGGGGAGTCCGAATAAAACGTCTTTTCTGGTTTTTACTTCCACGAAGACCAGTGTGCCGTCTTTTTCGGCCACGATGTCCAATTCCTTGTGCCCGCACCTCCAGTTCCGGTGTCGGATGACATAACCTTCTGATTGCAGATGGTTTGCAGCCAGTCGTTCTCCTTCTTTTCCCAGTTCATTGTGTGCGGCCATTTCGATTTATTGGATTCCCGTGCTGCAAATTTATTAAAAATATTGGTGAATCCTTGCAGAAATCTTACTTTTGCATGTACTAAATTGTGAAGATATGGCAGATGATGCTTTTTACATGAAAAAAGCGCTGGAAGAGGCGCGGCGTGCTTACGATGAGGATGAAATACCGGTAGGGGCTGTTGTGGTTTGCGGCGACCGTATTCTGGCGCGTGCACATAACCTGACGGAAACGTTGACGGATGCGACCGCCCATGCCGAGATGCAGGTGATTACGGCGGCTGCCAATGCTTTAGGCGGAAAATATTTGAACGAATGTACGCTTTATGTGACCTTGGAACCGTGTGTGATGTGTGCGGGGGCCATCGGATGGGCACAGGTGAAACGTCTGGTTTACGGGGCAACGGATGAAAAAAGAGGATACAAGATGTTTGCACCCCAAGCCATACATCCGCGAACGGAAGTGGTGAGTGGTGTGATGGCGGACGAGGCCGTGGCTTTGCTGAAAGACTTCTTTAAGGGGAAACGTTAGGTTTCTTTTATTTGATTTCCTCGTAATCCACATACTCCCCTTCGTTGTCATCGAATATTTTGTGCGAACTTTGGGACGAGGATTGAGAGTGGTTTTGCGACGTGGTTTGCCCGTGGGGATTACGGGATGAAGACTGTTGTTTATGGTTCTTGGGAGAAAATGAAGACATGATGTTCCGTACTCTTCTGGCTATATTAAGGACCATAATGAGCAGGAAGGCCAAAAAGGCAAAAAGTAAACCGAATATACATCCTAAAGGACCTGTCATAAATATGATTTTTTATGCTTTGTTGCCAGACTGATGAACAAGAACCGTGCCAAAGTCAGTGAGTTTTCTGTCGTGCAGTCAGGACAGAGAGGATGACGTACCATGCGATGATGGCTGCAAAACAACTGAATCCCAAAAAGATAATCATGGGGATGCAAGTCAGGATGAAAATAAACTTAATTTTATTGTCTTGCCAGGAAAGGTTCTTGAATTTGAGGGCAAACATGGGGATCTCCGCTACCAAAAGGAAACAGGATAGCAACATGAACATGAAAAGGAAGAAAGCATTGAACTTTTCTGAAACCAAAAATCCATAGTTGCCCACAATCAGCGAAGCCCAAAACAAGGTGTTGGCCGGGGTCGGTACGCCAATGAAAGACGATGTTTGCCGCGTGTCGATGTTGAATTTGGCTAACCGCAAAGCCGAAAATGCCGCCATAAGGAATGCCGTATAGGGCATCACGTCGCGCAGCGGCTCCATGAAATCAGGATAAACCACCCGATGGAACAGATGGAATATCATGGCCGAAGGGGCTACTCCAAAGGTCACTACATCTGCCAACGAATCCAATTCCTTTCCTATGGGGGAGGATACTTTCAGCACGCGAGCCGACATCCCATCGAAGAAATCGAATACGGCTCCTATGACAATGAGCAGAAACGCCCAACTGTAATTACCGTAGAAAGCTGCACCCGTAGCCATACAGCCGGAAATCAGGTTGCAGCAAGTAATGCTGTTGGGAATCTGTCGTATGATGATATTTGCCATATGACATTTTATTATAATTTGGTGATGATGGTTTCATTACCCACCGTCTTTTGCCCCAATTTGACGTTGACTTTGGTCCCGACCGGAAGGAAAAGGTCGACTCTGGAACCGAACTTGATGAATCCCATGTGTTCGTCGATATAACAATCTTCGTCTTCGCGGGCGTATGTCACGATGCGCCGAGCCATGGCACCGGCAATCTGCCGTGCCATGATGAAGACACCGTCCGGTGTTTCGATGACGATGGTGGAACGTTCATTCTCAATGCTGGCTTTGGGCAACCAAGCCTTATGAAAGTTTCCGTCGTGATGTTCCACCAACCTTACGGTGCCGTCCACCGGAATCCAGTTGGCGTGCACGTTGGTCAAGCTCATGAAAATGGAAACCATTAGCCGGCGGTCATGGAAATATTCGTTTTCGTCCACCTCCTCTATCACGACGATTTTACCGTCGGCCGGAGCTACGACAACGTTTTCCGTGTCTCCCTCGAAACGTCTGATCGGACATCGGAAGAAATTGACTACGATGAGGTAGATGACCGTGCATACGGTTGCAGAAACATAGAACGGGAGCTTGCATTCAAATGCATAGTAAAGGCAGGCGTTAAACAGAAGTAGTCCCCCAGCACCCGCAATGAGCGTGTGCGTGCCTTCCCGATGTATTCTGATTTTTTTTAATTTATTCAATTTTCGTCCCATGGAGTTTTCCCCTTATATTAAAGGACAAAGGTAGCTATATTCCGTTAAAATGCAAAATTCCGTACTTTCTTTTTCAAGGGGCGGCCCCTAAAAAGTCTTTTATGTTAAAAAACAAAGGTTTCTTTTGTTGGTTTCCTTAATGTGGCGTAACTTTACCCACGATTTCTGTTTTTACCAAATTCATATTTATTATGCAGGACTTCGTACATCTTCATGTGCATACCCAGTATTCCATTCTCGATGGTCAGGCCAGCGTGTCGCGTTTGGTTGACAAGGCGATGAAAGACGGTATGCGCGGAATGGCCATTACCGACCATGGCAACATGATGGCCATCAAGGAGTTTTTTAATTATACGACCAAAAAAAACAGCGGTACGAATGCGGACATCAAAATGTGGAAGAAGCGTATCGCCTTGTTGGAGAACGGTGAGGATGCGGCTCTGAAAGAATGGGTGGACGGGCAGAAAAAGAAGCAGAAAGAGGCCGATGAACTGAGACGGCGGGCGGAAGCGAATGATGAGCCGATACCGGCTGAGGCGAATTTCGTGCCGGAGGAGCAACCGGAGTTTCCTTCGGTTGCCGACCAGTTGACCACGGCTCGCGTGGAGTTGGCGGCGGCTCGGAAACGTTTGTTCAAACCGATATTCGGTTGTGAAATGTATGTGGCACCTCGTCGTCTGGATCAGATGGAAAAAGAGAAGGACGGGCGGAGGTATCATTTAATCGTGTTGGCCAAAAATGAAACGGGGTATCATAACTTGGTCAAGTTGGTCTCCAAATCGTGGACAGACGGTTTTTATGTGCGTCCGCGTACAGACCGCTTTGAATTGGAGGCGCATCGGGAAGGACTAATCATCTGTTCTGCTTGTATAGCCGGTGAAGTTCCCCGGAAAATACTGTCGGGCGACCTTGAAGGGGCTGAAGAAGCGGTGCAGTGGTACAAACGCGTGTTTGGAGACAACTATTATCTGGAACTTCAGCGCCATGAGGTGAAAGATCCGGACCAACGGGCCAACCGTGAGACTTTTCCATTGCAGCAACGAGCCAATGCGAGATTGATAGAACTGGCCCGTAAATATGACGTGAAGTTGGTCTGTACGAACGACTGCCATTTTGTGGAGCAGGAGGATGCCGAGGCGCACGACCGTTTGATCTGCCTGAGCACCAACCGAGATTTGGATGACCCGAAACGTATGCTTTATTCCAAACAGGAATGGTTCAAGACGCGGGCAGAAATGAATGAAGTGTTTGCAGACGTGCCGGAGGCATTGGCCAACACTTGCGACATTTGCGACCAAGTGGAGTTTTACAGCATCGACCATGCGCCGATTATGCCGAACTTTGCCATTCCGGAAGAATTTGGAACCGAAGAGGGTTATCGGAAGAAATATACCGATGAGGACTTGTTTGAGGAGTTTACCCGCGACGAGAATGGCAACGTGGTGCTCAGCCGCGAGGATGCCGAACAGAAAGTGAAGAAACTGGGCGGCTGTGACAAGCTTTACCGTTTGAAGTTGGAAGCCGATTATCTGGCTGAGCTGACTTATATCGGGGCGGCCAAGCTTTACGGTGACCCGTTGCCGGAGCATGTACGGGAACGCATCAACTTCGAGTTGCACGTGATGAAGACGATGGGTTTTCCCGGTTACTTCCTCATCGTGCAAGATTATATCAATGCCGCACGTCACGAGTTGAACGTGTCCGTGGGACCGGGACGTGGGTCGGCGGCCGGTTCTGCAGTGGCCTATTGCTTGGGCATTACGAAAATAGACCCCATTGAATACGATTTGCTGTTTGAGCGTTTCCTGAACCCCGACCGTATTTCATTGCCCGATATCGACGTGGATTTCGATGATGACGGACGCGGAAAGGTCTTGAGTTGGGTGACGCAGAAATACGGTGAAGAGAAAGTGGCGCATATCATCACCTACGGTACTATGGCCACGAAACTGGCCATAAAGGATGTGGCCCGGGTGGAAAAGCTGCCGTTGGACATTTCCAACGGATTGTGCAAGCTCATACCGGACAAGTTGCCGGACGACGAAAACGGCAAGTCGCGTAAAATGAATCTCCCGAATGCCATCTCGTGCATTCCGGAGTTGCAACAGGCCGAGGCATCGCCGAATCCATTGTTGCGCGACACCATCCGTTATGCCCGGATGCTGGAGGGTAATGTGCGGAACACGGGCGTGCATGCCTGCGGTGTAATCATCTGTCGTGACGACGTGTCCGATTGGGTGCCGGTCAGCACAGCCGAGGACAAGGAAACGGGAGAGAAGCTCCGCTGTACGCAGTACGAAGGTTCCGTGATTGAAGACACAGGATTGATCAAGATGGACTTTCTGGGGTTGAAGACCCTTTCCATCATCAAGGAATGCCAGGCCAACATCTACGACAGTCTCGGGATGGAAATAGACGTGGACGCATTGGACATTACGGACCCGGCCACCTATCGTCTGTATTGCGACGGGCGTACCATAGGGACGTTCCAGTTCGAATCTCCCGGCATGCAGAAGTATTTGCGCGAATTGCAGCCTTCCACATTCGAGGACCTTATCGCCATGAATGCGCTTTACCGTCCGGGGCCGATGGATTATATACCCGACTTTATCGACCGTAAACAGGGGCGTAAACCGGTGGAATACGACATACCGTGTATGGAGAAGTATCTGAAAGACACATACGGTATCACGGTGTATCAGGAGCAGGTGATGTTGCTGTCCCGCCAGTTGGCCGATTTTACGCGAGGCGAGAGCGATACATTGCGTAAGGCTATGGGTAAGAAGCTGATAGAAAAGCTGAACCACATGTATCCCAAGTTCATCGAGGGCGGAAAGAAGAATGGCCACGACCCGAAAGTGTTGGAAAAGATTTGGGCGGACTGGAAGAAGTTTGCCTCGTATGCGTTCAACAAGAGCCATGCCACGTGCTATTCTTGGGTGGCTTACCAGACGGCTTACCTGAAAGCTAATTTCCCGGCCCAGTACATGGCAGCCGTAATGAGCCGAAGCTTGGCGAACATTACCGACATTACGAAGCTGATGAGCGAGTGTAAAAGTATCGGTATCAATACTTTGGGGCCGGATGTCAACATCAGCCGCCGGAAGTTCAGTGTGGACGTGGACGGAAATATCCGTTTTGGACTGGGAGCCGTCAAGGGATTGGGCGACTCGGCAGTGGATGCCATCGTGAAAGAACGGGAAGCTCACGGACCTTATAAGAACATTTTTGACTTCATTCAACGTGTGCCGAGCGGGGCTGTGAAACGGAACAATCTGGAAAGTTTGGTACTTTCGGGTGCCTTCGACTGTTTTGAGGGGATTACCCGTGAACAGTATTTCGGCGTGAATGCCAAAGGGGAGAGCTTTATCGACCAGTTGGCACGTTACGGTTCGCGCTACCAGACCGACAAAGATGCCGTGCAGAATTCACTTTTCGGGGATATGGACATGGTGGAAATCGCTACGCCGGAAGTGCCGCAGGCCGAACCGTGGAGCTCGTTGGAGCGTTTGAACAAGGAGCGCGACTTGGTCGGCATTTATCTGTCCGCCCATCCGTTGGACGATTATGCCGTCATACTTCAAAATGTGTGCAACGTGCACATGGCGGATTTGAAAGATTTGGAACAGTTTGTCAATATGGACCTCACGTTGGGCGGCATGGTCACGGCCGTACGGAAGGGCATCTCCAAGACGGGCAAGCCGTATGGCATCGTGACGATGGAGGATTTCACGGGAGCCTACGAGCTAGCTCTGTTCGGACAGGATTGGCCTACATGGGGCTCATATATGGATGTGGGGAATACGCTCTATATCACAGCCAAATGCCAACCCCGGCAATGGGAGCCTTCCAAACTGGATTTCCGTATTGGGCGCATTGATTTTCTGGCAGATGTGAAAGATACTTTGGTAGAGAAGATTACGATAACCGTGGCCTTGGATGCGTTGGATGAGGATATCGTGCTTTCGCTTTCCGATGTCGTGAAGGAGTGCCCCGGCAATACCGACCTTTATTTTCACATCCTTGACCCCTTGGGACAGATGAACCTGACCATGCAATCCAAGTTGGCGAAAGTGTCAGTTAAAAAGGATTTAATTTCTTATATTCAAAGTAAACCCGCCCTGTCATATAAAATAAATTAGTATATTTGTCGGTAATAACAAACGATTAAAAGGAATAGTACAATGGCATTAGCAATTACAGATTCAAATTTTGAAGAGTTGTTGGCTTCAGGTAAGCCTGTGGTAGTGGATTTCTGGGCGACATGGTGTGGCCCGTGCAAGAAAATCGGACCGGATATCGAGGCATTGGCTGAAGAATATAAGGAACAAGCCGTCATCGGCAAGTGCGATGTGGAGGAAAACGACGGCTTGGCCATGCGTTTCGGAGTGCGCAACGTGCCTACCGTGATTTTCATTAAAAACGGCGAGGTGGTGGACAAGCAAGTCGGTGCGGCCCCGAAGAGTACTTTCGAGGAAAAGTTGAAGGCCATCCTTTAAAGATATAGGTTATGGACAGTTTGGAACAGGAACTCCTGCAAGATGCCGAGGACGATGCCCGTACGGTGGAGTTCATCAAAAATTACTTGCCGCAAGAAGTAAAGGACAAGTTTACGGACGAAGAACTTTATTACTTTCTGGATGTCATCGTAGAGTATTATGCCAATAGCGGTATTCTGGATGCGGCACCCGACAAGGATGGCTATATAGAAATCGACCAGGACAAAATAGTGGATTACGTCGTCAGTCAGGCCCGTAAAGATAAGATGGGCGACTTTGCGGCTGAGGATATCCTGTGGGTAGTCCAGGGCGAGTTGGAATACGGGGAGTCTTTCGGAGAGGAAGATTAAACCTGACTTCTAAGATTATAAAGGCGGCGATTTGGATTAATGAAAATGTAAGACAAGGTTGCTGTCGCACCATTTAGAAAATCAATCTCCGCAGAACGATTTCCCGTTCTGCGGAGATTGATTTTTGTTTCGTGTCCGGTTGTGAATTAGCGGATTGCTTTTGGATACGGAAAAGTAAGATGTTTTATGGAAGTTGTGATGTAGGGCATACATGAAAATAGGGCGCGGAATCACTTCCACGCCCTATTGCATCAGGGGCATTTCCCATATTGATATGAGAAAGTATATTTTTGCATAATTAAGGTTTATGAAAGAACATTTGCAGCATATTAAAACTGTCCTTCTTTGTTCTTTTCCGTTATATTGCAAATATAGGTATTCTTTTTGGTAACTCAAAGAAAATATCTATTATTTTTTTATCTATTGCGAACTGTCAGAATCTCACTGTGCGCGAACCGTCTTCGTTTTCTTCGATGGTTACTTTCACCGTATTGCCCGGAAGCAGTTCTTCCACCAGTTCCGGCCACTCGATGAAACAAAGCGCACCACTGTAAAAATAGTCTTCGTAGCCCATGTCGTACACTTCTTCCAGTTTCTTGATACGGTAGAAGTCGAAATGGTAAATCAGTTCGCCGCTGTCCGAACGGTATTCATTGACGATGGCGAAAGTGGGCGAGTTGATGACATCCTCCACGCCGAGGCATTCGCATACGGCTTTGGTGAAGGTGGTTTTGCCGGCTCCCATCTTGCCGTACATGGCAAAGACGGTGTTGTCACCCATGGCCGCGATGAATTCCCGGGCGGCCTCGTGGATGTGATCTAAAGAATCAATTTTGATTTCCATATCTATATGTTTTTAAATTCTTTTCTTACTTTGCAAAGTGATGAGGGGAATGAGCATCTCCTCCATGGAGATGCCACCATGTTGGAATGTATCCCGGTAGTAGGACACGTAGTAGTTGTAATTGTTCGGGTAGGCAAAGAAACTGTCGCCCGACGTGAAGATATAGGCCGTACTCAGGTTGGGAGAGGGGAGCAACACCTTGCGCGGTTCTTTGATTTCAAAAACTTCCTTAGGGTTGTATTTCAGGTTCTTGCCTAGTTTATAACGTAAGTTAGTGTTGGTGTTCTTGTCACCGACAACTTTAACCGGGGATTTAACCCGTATACTGCCGTGGTCGGTCGTGACGATGATTTTATAGTTGCTTGCGGCCAAAGCTTTGAACAGGTCTTTTACGGCGGAGTGGCGGAACCAACTTTGGGTGATGCTGCGGTAGGCCGCTTCGTTAGAGGCCAGTTCCCGTACGGTTTTGGATTCTGTACGGGCATGCGAAAGCATGTCGATGAAATTGAATACGACGACGTTCAGGTCATATTTTTCCAACTGTTTGAACTGGCCGATAAGTTTATCGGCCGCAGTGGAGTCATTGATTTTATGGTAACTGAATGTGTTCTTACGGCGGTAACGTTCCAACTGCGTCTGGATGAGCGGTCCTTCGTTCAGGTTCTTACCCTCTTCTTCGTCTTCGTCCACCCAAAGATCCGGATACATTTGGGCAATCTTGTCCGGCATCAGGCCGGAGAAGATGGCGTTGCGCGCATATTGTGTGGCAGTGGGCAGAATGCTACAATAAATGTCTTCGTCGATGAGGAAAGCGTCAGCCAGTTCCGTACTGAGCGTGCGCCATTGGTCATACCGGAAGTTGTCCAGGACGATGAGGAATACCTTTTCCCCTTGGTTCAGCAGGGGGAATATTTGGGTTTTGAAGATATCCGGGCTCATCAGCGGACGGTTTTCGGGGTGGGTAATCCACTCTTCGTAGTGTTTGCTTATGAATTTGGCAAAAGCCAGATTGGCTTCCGTTTTCTGCATGCTTAGCATTTCGTCCATGTTGCTGTCGGTTTCAGATAGCTCCAGTTCCCAGTATACCAATCGCTTGTACACCTCTTTCCAGTCGTCGAATGTCAAAGAATCATTGATTTGCATGCCAATCTTTCCGAAGTTCTGTTGGTAGGCGTTTTGAGCCACCTCTGTGACGATTTCCTTCTTATGGATGTTCTTTTTCAGGGTCAGGAGGATTTGCGTGGGGTTGACGGGCTTGATGAGGTAGTCGGCAATTTTGGAACCGATGGCTTGGTCCATGATATTCTCCTCTTCGCTCTTCGTCACCATGACCACCGGCGTGACCGGTGTGATTTCCTTGATGCGCGACAAGGTCTCCAACCCGCTCAAGCCGGGCATGTTCTCGTCTAGCAGAATCAGGTCGTAGGCCGTTTCGCTGCACTTGTCCAGTGCATCTTGCCCGTTGGATACGGTTTCTACCTCGTATCCTTTCTTTTCGAGAAAAAGAATATGCGCTTTCAGCAATTCTATTTCATCGTCTACCCAAAGTAATAAACCGTTGTTCATCATTGTAATGGTTTCGTATGTTAGAAAATAATACCGCTGTCCGTGTCTTCCTCCTCTTCTTCGTATTCTTCGTCTCCGGCAGGCGGTTCGTCGTCTGGCGTACGGATTTCGATGGAAGTAGGTTCGTCCAGTCTCAGGTCCTCCGGCACTTGCAGCGGTGCGAACTTCTCATCGTAGAACTTCTTGTAATCTTCGAAACTGAAGACCGTGCCCAACAGTTTCAGGTTGCTTTCGGAGATGATGACGGAACGTATGTTTTTAAGCACGACACTCATGTGCGGATCGGCATATAGCTTTTGGGCGTAAGCGTGCGCCTCGTCATAGTTGAGAAAACCGCTGACGCGCATTTGTGCCAACCCGTCGGATTTCACGATGTCGATGTCGAAATTGCGTACCATAAAACTGGTGAAATTATACAGGGCCATCTCATATAACAGTTGGTCCTCGTCCAGACTGTTTTCCGGATAGGCCAACAGGAATACGAAGTTGCTGAGGCGTTCGTCGCTTAATTGCTGCGCTTCGGCTGTGGAGTCTTGCAGGGCCGTCAGCGAACGTCGGCTCCAGATGTCGCTTGCCGCGTATTTCCCGTCGGTCAGCGACCGGCCTTCCTGAATGCCTTTCACGATACTTTGTGCAATTTCCGTTACTTCGTCTTTCGGATATTTCTCAATGACTTGTTTCAACGTGACCAAGAAGCTGTCCCGTTCTCCGCCGTACAATTGGCTCATGGCTTGTATGAACATGAATTTAGCGCGGTGTGCCCCCTCCGGGAAATCCGAAGTCGAAATGGAATAATTGCGGAACACTTCCTCATATTCGTTCTTGCCGTAGGCTTCGTATGTGGCGGCATACAGGGAATCCTCTATGTGCTTGCCCTGCCTGGCGTAAAGCTCGTATTTGGGGTTGGCTAGCATGATGGCATACCGGCTGTCCGGGAACTCCTCGATGAGCCGCTGTTTATACTGTTCGGCTTCGGCCATGTCATTCAGTCGGCCGTTGATAAGGAATAGATGGTAGTACACGTTGTCTTTGTCGGCTACGTCCGGGAACGTTTCGATAAGACGCAACAGGGTACGCCGTGCCAAGCCGAAATTTTCCAGTCTCTCCATTTCCAGGATGCCGGCCTGATAAAGCGCGTCGCGCAGGATGTCGTTGGAGGCTTGCAGCTGCTCTTCCGTGAACGGGATCTGTTGCAGGTAATATTCCCGGTTGTGCGGGTCGTTGGCCAATGAGTCGGCCATACGCTCCTGGGCTTCGGCAATGCTGTCGGCCAAGGCGATGCTGTCGGCTTGTGCCGCCATCAGGCTGTCGCTCTCTTCGCTGTAGTCATATTCTCCGAAATCTTCCGTGCGGTCCTCGTTCTTATGGCTTCTCCGCCAGTTGTCTTCCAACGGGCGTTTGCCCCATGTGCGTTGGAACTGACGTTTGCCTTGGGCTACGACCGACGGGTTATAGAAATACCACGTGCCGGTTTGTCCGGAAGCTCCCGCCTGCGCCCTGCGGTTTCCCGTAGGCGGGGTGGGGGTGGCTGTCGGAGTTTTGGGCATATTGGCAGCCATTTCGGCCTGCATGGCCTTGCGTGCCTCTTCTTTTTCTTGCTTTTTCAAGGCTTCGATGACTTTGTCGATGGCCTCGTTACGTTCGTTTTCGGGCAACTTGGCCAACCATTGCAGGCTGTCTTGCAGTTTGATGGCCGACAAATGGGGTTCCAGTTCGGTCAGGATACCTGAGCGGCGTTCCGCCTCTTTGTAAGCTTCGTTTTCTTTGTCCAATATGCCGACCAGTTCGGCGTAACAGCGTTGTGCGTTGATATAGTCCTCTTTGTCCCAGTAAATCTCACCCAGACGCAACAATACCATGGCTTTGGCAATGCCGTTCTGTGTACTTTCTTTGGCACCGGTTTCGTATGCCCCGATACACCGGGCAGTATCCCGGTTGGCCAGATAGATATTGCCGATGGCATAATAAATCTGATCCTGATAGTCCTTGTTTTTCTTGTTCTTGGCCATGCGTCGCAATTTCTTCACCATTTTATTGTGGTTTCCGCTAGCCATGGTTTCGGTTTGCAGGATACGGGCGTTGAAAGACAATTCGTATGGAGGATTGGCACGTATGACACGCCGCAAGGCCTTGTAGGCTTCTGCTTTGTTTCCCGTTTCGTGGTACAACTGTCCCAACAGGAAGTTCAGGCGTGCGCGTTGCTGTTTGCTTTTTTCTTTCTTGACGGTTTTTTGTAAATAAGGAATAGCCTCTTTGTATTGTTTCACGAAGATGAGGTAATCGGCGTATGAGGCGTTGAATTCCCGTTTCCCTTCACTGCCGGTACTGTCGCGCTGAATCTTATGAAAGACATCCTCTGCATCGTAAGGCCATTCCAGTTCTACGTAGCAACGGGCCAGATAGGCCCGGGCCACGGACACGATTTCAGGCTGTCCGGCATACAGTCCGCTGATATAATTGAACGTGGAGGCCGCTTCGATGAAATTGCCCTGTTGGAATTGCGCTTTCCCCATGAGCAGCCAGGCATGCCGCAAGAATGGGTTGAACTCCTTGCGGGCCATGTAGGCTTTTTCCTTGGCTGTTTTCCGCTTGTTGACGTTCGATTTCGGCCGGGCCTTTATAGAGTGCAGCTTGATGGCTTTCTCGCATTTTTCGATGGTGGTCTCGAAGTTGGACTTTCCCATGGCTGCCGTCGATTTATTTCGCACGGCATACATGGGCAATAAATCGGTGTAATTGTCCTTATGTCCTTTCTGTTGTTCCAGGACTCCTTCTTTGAAAGCCTCTGCCCCGTTAAAGTACGTATTGAACCGTGCCGTCATGGCATGGTAAAAACGGGTACCCGACGTATTCTTTTTCGTGGAACACGCCGTCAGAAGGGATAGGAAGACGAATCCGGAAGCAATGATATGTAGAAACCTTTTTTCCAATGCGCTCTTTACATAGTTAGATAACTGAAAAACATGTTTTTTATTGCCTTTTCCACCGAGGAATCGACCATGAAATTCCTTTGCACACCAAATAGATGAGTATAGAGACGAAAATGATGGAGGCACCCGATGGTATATTGTAATGGTACGACAAGTAAAGGCCGCCCAGACAGCCGCTGTAGCCTGTCACGATGGAGAGCAGTGCCATGCGTTTGAAGCTGTGCGTGAAAATATTGGCCGTCACTTGAGGGATGGTCAGCAAGGAGATGACCAACACGATGCCCACCATGCGCAGGCAGGCCACAATGGTCAGTGCGATGAAGGCCATCATCAGATATTCCACCATGGTGACAGGAAGATGTTGCGAACGGGCAAATTCAGTGTCGAAAGCAATGGAAACGAGCGGACGGAGAAAGAATGTGAAAGCAGCCGTGGCGATGAGTGCCAATGTGCCTAACAAATAAAGGTCCGAGGGGGTGACAGTCAATATATTGCCGAACAGATAGGAGGACAGCTCCGGAGTGAAGCCCGGTGCCAAAAAACTGCAAATGATGCCGATGCTCATGCCTAAAGTCCAGAAAATGGCGATGGCCGAATCTTCGCGCATGTCGCGGCGGTGGCTGAACCATTGTATGCCGCAGGCTGACAAGACAGAAAACACGGCTGCAGAGAGTATGGGGGAAAATCCGAGGTAAACTCCGATGCCGATACCACCGAACGAGGCGTGGGTGATGCCGCCGCTGATGAAAACCAACCGCCGTGCAACGATATAAGTGCCTATCAGTCCGCAAAGGATGCTAGCCAATAGGCTGCCCAACAGGGCATTCTGGAAGAAAGTGTAAGACAGGATGCTCATGCGTGGTCGAATCTCCTTTCCCCGATAATAAGGAATACTTCGTCTTTCAATGCGTCGGGCAGGGGGACGCCGCGCAGTTGCAGGCTGCGCACCCATCCTGCCACTTCATCGTCACGCATCGTATAGAGGATATCTCTGAACTCGTCTATTTCCGTTTCGCTATACGCAGAAGCGTCCTTTCCCCGGAAACGGTCGAGTTCTTCATCGTTGTAATACTCTATTTGTTTGCTTACGGCAGCTAGCAGGCTTTCTTTTTCGCATACTTCGTGCTGTCCGCAACATTCCTGTGGCGGTTGTACCACGGTTGGCATTTCGCTGATTTCGCCTTGTGCCAGTTTCTTTTTCAGCGAGCGGTTGCGCAAACTGCCGGCCACGAAAGCAATGACGGCCGCAGCGGCAAGGGCTATAAGAATGTAAATGATAATCATAAGGCCGTAATTTCAAATCCCGCTTCTTTCAAGTGGTCCCAATAATGGGGATAAGATTTGCTGACCACTTGCGGATGATTAATATATATTTCGGGAACGGCGAAACAGCAAGGTGCGAACGCCATGGCCATGCGATGGTCTTCGTAGGTGTCGATGGCCGGATGTGGCCGGACTTCAGTGCGTTGCCCGTCCCAGAATAATTCTGATCCGCAGGCTTCATGCAAGGGATACCCCAGTTTTTCCAGTTCGCGGATAAGCGCGGAGATGCGGTCGGTTTCCTTGATTTTCAGGCTTTGAAGACCCGTGAAACGGAACGGGATTCCCAACATGGCACACGTGACTACGAATGTCTGTGCCAAGTCCGGTTGGTTGACGAAATCATACTCCAGGCGTTCCGTGGCGATGGGGTGTTTGGTCAGTTTGACAAATGGCATCCCGTCGTCGTCACAGAAGAATTCCGTGTGCACGCCTATAGGTTCGAACAGGCCGTGTACGGCAGAATCTCCTTGGGCACTGTCTGCGAACAGGCCGGTCAGTATGATTTCTGCGTCTTTGTCGGGTGTCAGTGCCATTATTTCATACCAGTAAGATGCCGCGCTCCAGTCGTTTTCTATATAATAGGGTGTCGGGCGGTAAGGTTGCGGTTCCACCTTAATGTGTTGTTCGTCTGTCCATTCCGCTTGTGCACCGAAGTCTTTCATCAATTTCAGGGTCAGGTCGATGTAGGGGCGTGAAATGACCTGTCCGGTCAGTTCCAGTTCCAAGCCCTTTCTTAGGACCGGACCGATCATCAGCAAAGCAGAAATGTATTGGGAACTCACGTCTCCCGGCAGGCTGAGCCGACCTCCCTCATGCAGTCCGCCGGAAATACGCAGGGGGGGATAACCTTCCGTTTCCACATATTCTATTTGTGCGCCCAGTGTCCGTAGGGCATTTACCAAGATGCCGATGGGGCGTTGTTTCATCCGGGCTGTACCGGTCAGGGTATGTGTCCCCTCGTTCACAGACCAGTAAGCCGAAAGGAAACGCATGGCCGTACCGGCCGCCATGATGTTGATGGGGTCGTCGGTTTGCGTCAATGCCCTTACCATGACGAATGTGTCGTCGCAGTCCGACACATTTTCCGGCAAGTCTTTTCCTCCGGCCAGTGCATGGATGATGAGTGCCCGGTTGCTGATGCTTTTGCTAGCCGGCAGTATGGTTTTATGCCGCAGGTGTGGCGGCGCGGTAAGTCTGATTTGCATGTTTTGCCTAAAATGTGGGTTATACCAGCACAAAAGTAGAAATTTATTTGGAGAATTCAAAAACAATTTCTACTTTTGCACCCGCAAACGGGATGTAGCTCAGTCCGGTTAGAGTACTCGTCTGGGGGGCGAGTGGTCGCTGGTTCGAATCCAGTCATCCCGACAAAACATCAAGGCATCGGTAATTCAAGGATTATGGATGCTTTTTTTATGTGTTTATAGTTTCCACGTCCCGCGTGTTTTCCCTCCCAAGGTTTTTCAGAAAAGATCCTTCATCTTTCAGGAGATATGTCAACTTCTTGTTGTATAGTTTGTTATGGGATGAAGAATAGGGCGGCCATCTTTCAGTTTCCTTTCATTGCAGAAAGCGGATTTTCATCATGAGGCAAATGAAAAATCATTCGGCTGAGATTCGTTTTTCGTTCTCAGCCGAATGATTTTTCAATCTCAGGCAAACGATTTTTCGTTCTGCGCCGAACAAGATGAAGCTTGGCTGAAGGATGCCTGAAACATCCTTCAGCCTGTAATATCAATATTATGAACGGATTACCATGAAGCCTGAAAGATGAAGGGTCTTTTTGTAAAATCCCTGTGTAGATACCCAAGGGTTACCACCAGATTTGCTTTCCGTCTTCGTAAGTGAAGATTCTTTCTTCCGAGCCTTTGGTACGGTTGTGCAGGCGGAACAAGGCCTGGGCCGGGACGTTGTCGTATTTCAATACCGCCTCGAAATTCCCCGTCTTGCGCCCTAATGACATCCATGTCCCGTGGTTCCAATAGAACAATTCGTATTCTTCGCCTTCGCGGATGAAGTTGTCATCGTTACGCGGCAGGAATACGATACGTGCCACGTTTTCCGGCTGTTCCAGTTCCCATCCGTACCATACGCCGTACACGTCGTGGGAGTCGTAGAAGGAAAGGACATTGCCATCGAACAGGTTTTCCGGCCCACACCAGGGACGTACGTGGAAGTTGCCTATCAGCCGTTTATGCTTCAGCGTGTCGCCGGCGGCATTGAACGTATAAAGTTCGGCCATGTTGCCCCTCGACCAGTCCGGTGACAGGTAACGGAAATATCTGTATTTGCCGGTGTAACGGGGATGGACGACATGGAATTTGTTGTCCTTCAGGTGCGGGATGACATGTATGGTCAGCGAATCGCTGAAGTCTTCCTGGTTGGCCACTTGGAACTTCCCGCCGATTACACCCTGAAGGAATTGGTTGGAACGTACGTCTCGGAATTTGCGTTTCACTTCCACCGTCGTGCGTTGCGTGGTGTCTGCTGTCATTTTGTGGATATTTCCTTGCGAGTCCAAAAGGAAAGCGTCTCCGGCCGGAACCGTGCCGTTTTCTTCGGAATAATGTACGGGCATGTACACTACGTTTCGTGCCATGTCCCGGAAGGTGGCTTTCCGTCCGTGGCGCGTGCCCCAATGCACGATGCTCCAGTCTTGGTTGTCGAAGACGGACAGGTAGACGAACCTGCCGCTTTCAGCGTCGTCGTACAACTCCGCCTCCACATCGGAAGTGGCCGTGTATTCCCTTGTCACATCCATAATGTAAGGTGTGTCGAAGATGTCGGGAATCTCCTCTTTTCCCTTGTTCTGCATATAGAGCGATTCCTGCTGTTTCTCGTAGGTTTGGCGGAACACTTTGGTCAGCCGGTCTTCCTTCCGTTTCATGAAGTGGTCGCCGAGCCGTTCCCCCGGATTGAAAGGGATGAAAGAATGGTTGTCGGGAAAGAACACGCACCATTCATGCCCCAAGCTCCGGTTGCCCCACTGTGGTGTGAAGTCGATGGTGGCAGGCAGTCCGTGCGCCCTTAGTACGGCCACGCACAGGTGTGCATATTCCTTGCAGGAAGCCGACTTGACATGTTCGAGTGCCGTGAGGGGGAGGTCGGGAAGGAATTGCGGAGGATAATAAATGACGGAACGCATGCCTCCCAGAATGTCGTTGGCCATGCCATAGGCATAGGTGGAGTTGTCTTGGTTGGGGTCGTATGCTTCGCGCACCCATGAAGGCACGGTGAATGTCTTCCTCCAAAGACTTGTCTTTTCATTCCCGATACGGTAAGGCAGCACATAGCGGCAGAACATTTCGAAACTGTATTGTTTGTTCCAGTTCTGTTGCCATACGGTGAATGCACTGTCGATATGTTCGGTCAGGAAGTCAGCCGTGACGGATTGGGCATCGTACAGGCGTTCGTCCTGGCTTAATTCCAAATCCAGACCTGTTCGTTGCAAGATAGTATCGTATTTCATAATCCAGAACACACGGTCTCCGTTGCAATGGCGGAACACACTGTCCATGTAATTGTCGTACACGTCGACGGCTTCACCGGTGTGGGCGAAATGCCCGTCCATGTTTTCCAGAAGGAAGCGTGCGGCTTTCTCTTTGAGCGGCTCATTTTTGTAATGTTCCAATACGGTTTCCAGTTCCCGGCGGTTTTCACCGGCTTTTTCCAACGTCTGCCTGATGCTCGTTTTCTGGCAGGAGGAGACGGCTAAGGTTGCAGCAAGGCAGCAAAGAAGAAGGTTTTTCATTGCAGTTGATTTTAATGTTATGGAATAGTGGACATGTTGAACATGTAGACGAAAGAGAAAACGGCCAGAATTAAAAGCCCGGCTTTTATCCATTTGTTTTGCAAAAGCCATATAAGCCCGAACCATCCGTATGACAGGATGAGCGGGCTGTACAGTCTGAATGGCATGCTTCCTATGACTCCATAATGAAACAGGCAAGACGGAATGAGAATTCCTACGATGAGGCATAAGCTGATGCAGAACCATGCCACGCCGGATTTGCTATTCCATTCCGGGACGTTAACCTGTCTCGTGGTGTTCATCCCATAAAGGTACAGCCAAAGTATTACCGCGCCAAAAAGGTTTTCCGATGCTTCCCATATTTTAGCAGATAATGGGTTGTCCGAAAGGAAAAAGGTTGGAATGGACATTAGAATGAACAGGATGGCCAAAGCGTAAGCCAGACGTTTCAGGTTAAACTTATGACGTTGGTTTATATAACAAATACATCCGTGTATGAGCAGGATGATAGGGAAGAAGAAGAGCAAAAATGCGGGGAACAATACTTCTACCCTTACTGCGGCACCGTCCGGGATGAAATGAGGACGGGCTATGTGCTGGCCTATTCTGTTCGCTCCAATGAACAGTAATGGCAATAGGGCGCGTAGGATAAGTTTGATTTGAGTATTCATGTGTTTAAAAGATTAAAGGAGTATTCCATTTGTTATTTAGATATTCTATTCGTATCATTGAGTGAAAAACACATTATATATGAATAATATCAAAAATAGTACACCTGTAACGCGTTCGGAACGTTCTATATACTTTATGCTATTAGGAGTTTCTTCCTTTTTGTACTTCTTCTTGCCGTACCCCCATTCATAAAATTGGGATAACGCAGAGATAAGTATGATATAGGATACTAATGTGGTAGTGAAATCCGAGTGTAGGTTGGTTCCCTCTAAAGAATATACGGTAAGGATGATTATCCCCATAAAGTAGTATATAATACGGTTGAAATCTTTTTTCATATGGTCTTTATTTAATCGTTATAGTTTTATAAAGGTAATCTTTGTTCCTTTTGCTCATTGTACAAACGTCAGACTTCCATACGACAGGTATTCCTTTTCCAGTAATCCCTTCCGCTTCCACAGAAATGACGGTCTGTTTGCTGTTGTTGAAGAGCCGTACGGTAGCTTCCCCTTTTTCGTCGAACTTGACTTCCGGAATCCAGAGTAGTGTACGCCGGTAGTCTTTGGTGTCAGGCAGAGGTTTCCGGCTGTAATCGGGGCTGTAGAAATCCTCGCAGACGGCATAGCCTCGCAGGACGTAATGCCGGTCCCGGTAAGTCCTTTGGTATCCGTCGTTGGGGAAGAGGCGGTAGTCTATGATGACTTCGGGCTGGTTGTCTTGTGCATACTTCCAACTGCCTTGTTCGCGAGGGGCATAATCGGTGTAGATATAGATTTTGTCAAGGTAACGGAGCAGGCGGTATTTCTTGAGCTTTTGTTTGGAAATACTGAAATTGGATCCTATTGGGGTTGGACTTTTTTCGTCATGCTCCGGTTCTTCATATTTATCAGAAAGGAGAATTCCCGATTTATTGGAACTGGCAATGGCGTAGTCTTCTTGGCTGTTGAAGTCTTGGTCATTCCTGGTATTTTCATTTGGATTCATTTTTAATGGGATTCCGTCAAACCATTCTTTGATAGAGTACCGTCTGTCTTGTCCCATGTCATTCGCAAAACTAAAAGCGATTTGTTGTGAGAAAGTTCTCCAATCATGTTTTCCTCCGTTCAATCCATGGTCGGTTATGAGGTTGAAAGCTTTATAAGCATCTATGATGATGGTGGGTTTGCTGTTGTTGAATCGTCGTAATCCATTTCGTTTGTTGCGAATGGTTACAGTGGGAAGTTTACGCCCGTTGAATACGCCAGAAACGGTGTATAGACTGTCAGGATAGTTCGTTTCATATTCTTTGTCTTGGTAAAATGTGTACGGTTTAGGGAAATTGGGATAGAAATGGTTGAGCTTTACGTAAAAATCGGGATATTCTGTTTCATCCATGAATCCCTTTCTCTGTTTTTTTATGGCATCCCTTACTGGGTCTTTGGCATCAGAAGCCATGAGGTTTAATACGCAATCTTCATAAAATTTTGGGGTAACCATGTAGAATGTACTTTGTTGGGTTTTCTGCATTAGTTCAAGCGTGCTTTCTCCTTGGAGGAAAGAAGCTATGACATGTACTTCCTTCTTCATTTTTGAGATGGATGGAGCGTACAAGTCCTGTAGTGTTTTACCTTTGAATTTAGAGGCGCATATTTCTGTGGTATAGAAATCAATGGGTTTAACTTCTTCTTTTTGGTTGTCATGTGCATCTTTTCTCATTAATGAGGTTATCCATGCTTTTTCTCCGAAATCATTGTCTTTATATAATGAATAGGTATGATTCACCTGTCCTTCTATAGTCTGTGACTTTTCGGGCAGGAACCGTAATGAAAAGGCTTCAATTCCCGCCATTTCTTTCCATTCGTATCTTCTCCATCCCTGCACCATCAACAGCAGGTCCAAGTCCCTGCGGTGCATGCTGTCGTCAGCTTCGAAATAATATCCGGGATTTTCGACGAACCCTTTGATTTCGCTGGCGAGCATCATTTCCGTGAGCATGGTTCCGTTGTCATAGGTTTGTTCTTCCGTGGCCCTGTCCCTGACTGCAAGGGATACGGATGTGGCCGTGTCTTGTATGTCTTGTAGTTTCAGGTTTAGTGTGACGGGTGCGAACGGCTCGTATTGTGGTTCTATTCCATGGATGTCGATCCTTGCAGAATCGTAGTCGTGGCGGTTGACGAAACACAGCCTGTCGGCATAGATTTGCCCTTTCCCGTCGAATACTGTGATTTGGTTCACCCCCGTGCACAGTTCGTTCAACGGGATGGTTACGTTTGTCTTTCGTTTGTCTCCGAAGTCGATGTGCTGTAAGGTTTGGGGTACTCCTTGTGCCATAACCTGCAGGGCCAGTCCTTCCGGGAAGTCCGTCAATCCTTCGCTTCTTTGCAGTTCTATTCTTAGCAGGGTGTCCTGTCTAACCTGCAAGGCGATGCCTTCTTCCTCCACTTCAGGGAGTTTCACTTCATAGTCGTATCCTTTGTATTGGAAAACGGCTTTGTACCCTTCTTCGGACGCAACATCGTGCAGGATGAATGTACACCTTCCCCTGTTTCCGGTTCGGGTTTTGGTTATCTTCTTTCCTTGTGGGTCGAGTATGTCAAATTCCACGTTTTCCAGATGTTCCCCCTCTTCCGTATTGAGTTCCAGAGCAACGTTGCAGTCCGTTCCGGTTATGAGGTTTCCTCCTTCTGGATAGAATTTCAGTTCGAGTTCCGGTTTCCCTTTCCGTGCCTTGAAATACCTCCTTAAAGGACGTAGTGTCATGTCTTTGGTGTAATGTCCCGTTTCTTTTGGCTTGTCGTAGACGGGGAACACCCTTGAATAGAGTTTTTCATAATCCCGAAAGAAGTCTTTGGCCATTTCCTTGTTATAGAAAGCGTCCTCGCTCCATTGGGCATGCGGATGTTCGTATTGCCCGAAGTTGAGCATCCACCGTGTGTATGCCCGTAGTTCGTAATATCCGGCATAGAGTGAATCCGTCAGTACGAAAGCACCGTTAGCTGTTCCATTCGGCATTTCGAGTTGCTGCCTTTCGACGAGGAATCCATCCGGTGTGAGCAGTTCCACGTAGAGGATTTTGCTCAAGTCGGTCAGTGTTCCTTTGTCGCTGCGTGTGACATATCCTTTGTACCAAATCGTATCGCTCACGAAGTAGCAGGTATTGTCGAGGTGGAGATATACCTTTTCCTGTGGCAACCCGATGCCGAAACCCTGTACCTTACGGTAAAGGGAATCGGTTTCTGGGCTTGCCGATGCGTAGAAGCTTACGGTCAAGCTTATGGCGAGTAAGATAAAAATGCCCTTTTTCATACCTTTGTTTTTTAGTATTACGTTTAAGTTACCTTTAAGCCACAATTATTCTGTTATTTTTTATAAACGATAGGTATTCCTTTCCCGGTGATGCCTTCCGCCTCCACGGAAATGACGGTCTGTTTGCTGTTGTTGAAGAGCCGTACGGTGGCTTCCCCTTTCTCGTCGAACTTGACTTCCGGTATCCAGAGTAGTGTACGTCGGTAGTCCTTGGTGTCAGGCAGAGGTTTCCGGCTGTAATCGGGGCTGTAGAAATCCTCACAGACAGCATAGCCTTGCAAGCGGTATCGGCGGTCGCGACATGCCGGGAAGTATTGGCCGTCGGGGTAGAGGCGGTAGTCGATGATGACTTCCGGTTGGTTGTCCTGTTTGTATTTCCAACTGCCTTGTTCTCGGGGTACGTAATCGGTATAGATATAGAATTTGTCCAACCAACTCAGATAACTGTATTTCCTGAGCGTCTGATAGCCTCCGATGTTGGGCTTTGGAAGTTCCACTTTGACGGGAGAGATGGCATGTTCGAGAGGCGCTTTTACTAAACGGTACCAGTTTTTTGTTTTTTGAGTATTCCCGTCATACCTTTTCTCACGGTAGTATTGCCTGTGCATATTCATGTCTCCCACGTATAATGCTGCTAATAGATGGTACACAGAATCCCCCATGTAGTAAAATGGCCGGTCGCTCATTCCATAGTCAGCCATCAGGTTATAAGCCTCGTATGCATCGATTACGACAGCCGGTTTGGTGGGGTCGTAATGGCGTAGCCCGCCCCTTTTGGCCTGTACGGTGACGGCAGGCATATATCTGTTGGTGAAGGATGCGCGTACGATGCTGTCTTCTCCTTCAAAATGTGGCATGTCTTTTCTGGTGGCATCCTGATAATAATTGTATGGTTTGGCAAAGTGCGGGTAGAAAAGGTCCATTTTCACGTAATAGTCCGGCCAAGCTTCCTCGTCGGTAAAGTCCTTTTGCCGACTTCTGGTGATGTAGTCAGTTCCTTTGTCCTGTCTTGCGGCACTGAGGAAGAGCATGTATTCCCCGTAGATTTTTGGCGTTTGCATGTAAAAAGTTCCGTTTCTTGTAGGCTGTTTGAGTTCAATCGTTTTTCCGTTTTGTACAAACATGGCCCATACATTCACTTCCCTTTTGAGGTTGCTGGCTTTTTTGAAATCCACATTCCATTTTTCGGCATGGTTGACACATCCGGCGACGGTCTGGAACTTTTCCGGTAACCAGTTAGGGGTGAATGGTTCGATGTCGGCCATCTTTCTCCATTCGTATCTTCTCCAGCCCTGTACCATCATGAGTAGGTCGAGTGCCTGGAGATGAATGCTGTCGTCGCTTTCGAAATAAAATCCAGGGTTTTCCACGAATCCCCTGATTTCACTGGCGAGCAGCATTTCCGTGAGCATGGTGCCATTGTCGTATGTGGGTTCTTCCGTAGCCCGGTCACGTATGGAGAGCGACACGCTTCGTCCTTGTTTGTTCGTGTCCGTAAGTTTCAGGCGTAAGGTGATGGAGTCGAATGGCTCATACTGTTTTCCCGTTCCGGAAATGGTTATTTGTGGCTTGTCATAGTCGTGGAGGTTTACGAAGAATAGCCGGTCCGCATAGATTCTTCCCTCGCTGTTGAATATTATAAGTTGGTTTACTCCGGTGGAAAGTGTCCGGAGCGGGATTTTTACGGTATCGTATTTTCCTTTTATGTTTTTCTTTAATGGGAGGTAGAACTTGGAGACTCCTTGATGCATGACATGCAGTGCAATATTCCGTTCTATTCCTACGGCTTGTATGGAGGCTTCGACTGTGGAGTCGGTTTGTGTGACAGACAGGGCGCAGCCGTTTTTTTCTACTTCCGGTAACTTTTCGGAGAATTTCACCCCCTTTAATGTGAATGTGGCCTTGTATTTTCCTTCGGGAGATATGTCTTTCAGGATGAATGAGGCCCTTCCTCTCTTGTCGGTTTGGCATTCGCTGACTTTCTCCCCGTCTTGGTCTGTGATGGTGATGTCAATGTGTTCCAAATGTTTGCCTTCTTCGTCATTCAGTTCCAAGGCAACCCGCCCGGTTGTATTTTGCACAAGGTGTCCTCCCTCCGGATAAAAGCGTAGGACAGCGGTCGGTTTCAGTTTCCGTGCCTTGTAATATCTTCTCATGGGTCTTAGGGTCATTTCTTTGGTGTAACGTCCTTCTTCTTTAGGTTTGTTATAAACGGGGAACACCCGGGAATACAGCTTTTCATAATCCCTTATATAGTCATCTTTCATTTTACGGCTATAAAAGCCATGGCTTTTACGTGAAATGTGAGGGTATTCACATTGCCCGAAGTTGAGCATCCATCGGGTATAGGCACGTAGTTCATAGTAGCCTGCATAAAGTGAATCTTTGAGAATGAACATTCCGGATGCTGTGCCGCTTGTCATTTCGAGTTGTTGTCGTTCTACGGAGTACCCATCAGGAGTAAGCAATTCCACATATAGTATTTTGCTTAAATCCGTGAGTGTTCCTTTATCGCTTCGTGTGACATATCCTTTATACCAAATTGTGTCTCCTAAGAAATAGCAGGTATTATCGAGGTGGAGGTACACCTTTTCCTGTGGCAACCCGATGCCGAACCCTTGTACTTTACGGTAAAGGGAATCGGTGTTGGCCTTTGTTATTTTGCTTGATATAAATATGCAAAGAAAGACAAATAAAATTTTGTATAGAATATTGTTCATTATATTTTCTCTAAAGTTAAGAATAAGACTCTTTGTTCCCTTCTCTCGATTAAGAAAAGAACAAATAGTCTCATTCTGACTATGATACTTATATTGCTGTACTTGTATCCACTGTGACATTATCTGACGCTAATTCTATTTTGATTTCTTCTCCAAATTGAGTCCTTTTTATTTCATATTTAGTAACATTACATGAATATGAAACTCCGATTCTATCTTTGCTAATCCACCTTGTACTTGTGGTTTCACCACTTTTTCCATAACTGGTATCGTAGGTATCGTATGGTAATTTTAAGCTACCATAAACACTTACGGTTGGATCTTTATTTGGGTCATTTTTGTCTTTTGTAACCGTTACTTTTAGTGTGAGCCAAAAACTGGTACCTACAGCAGCCACAAATTGACTAAGGTCAATGCCGTCAGTGGACATTTCTGGAACACGTTTGAGAACTCTTGTTCTTGGCATTTGCTTTGTCTTATAAATCTTGGAAGTAGCAGTAGAATCTACCACCTCCAATGGTTGAGCAACAACTTGTTTGATTACGGCAAATTCAATAAAATTTTGTTCCATTTCTTTCATGGAAGGTAAAGGGAACTGGGAACTCGTGATGAATTTTATATTCGGCACTCCGTACTTTTCTGCCATGGCACGCAGCGTGGCGATTTCTTCTGCCGAATAGCGGAAGGTGGCTTTCCCGTTTTCCATTTCGTCTTGGGTGCAACTCCAAATGATAAGTCCACCCAATGCCACGGCAATCATGGCCATGAAAACTTTTACTTTATTCATGATGATTTGATTTAATAGATTAACACGAAAGTTTTGTTACTACTCTTTATTTGAAGCCGACAACCTCCCATTGTCGTAGTCTCCTTGTTGCTGTTTAACCCATTGGCGTTTGTTTTTAAATATTCGACATGATTTTAATTCTCACATCGCAAAGTTAAGTATGTTTTTGAGTAAAATCCAAATATTTTAGTTCGCAAATGGTTCGATTTTTATCACTCTTTTTAAGTGTTATGGTTTTGATATTCTACGACTTGTAAAATCATTACATGAGAATTTGTTCGATTCCTGTTCGATGCTTCTGTTTGAAGGCTAATTTTTAGCATTGATTTTGGCTTCAAGGCGTTTCCGCCTGCTTGAAATGGTACTTTTGCTCCGGCTGAACATTTCGGCAATGTCCGACGTGCGGATGTTCAGGTGGAAGAGGCAGCAATAGGCCGTTTCTTCAATGGTAAGGTCCGGAATGAGTTGTTGCAACCCGGTGGCAAAATTATTGAAACAGTAATCCATCTCTTTCAGGAATTTCACTTGCTGTCCCGCATCGGACATCAGGTTCGTGTAGTCTTTGGGTTGCGGGGCATGCGGGTTGTCTGCCGAAGGGATTTTCCGACCGACTTCCATGTCGTACAGATGAAGGCTCCTGATCTGTAGTTCCTGTTGGTGCCATTCCTTTTCCTTTTCTTCTATTTGCAGGCGTAATGATTCATCGTTTCCTTTTTGTGCCTCCAAGTACCGGATGGTTTCTTCTTTTTGTTTTAAAATGAGCCGGATACGGTCGATTGCATGTTTGTTACGGTAAGTGGACGCAACGAAGACTGCACCGCAGACCAGTAAGGAAAATAGGGTCAGGGATATGAACAAGACATTCCTTTCCCTTTCAGCGAATGCGTCCCGTTCGGCAATCAGTTGTTTTTTTTCGCGTTCGGCTTCGTCCGTGAAATGCCTGAAGCGTGTTTTCCAATAACGGTTGCAGTTTTCTATGTAGGTTGTGAGGTAGGGATTCGTGGCCGTGTCCCTTTCTTTATATAAGGCCAGGAGGCCGAGCGCGAGAATGCGGCGCTCCATGTCAGGAGATGCTGCTGTTCCGGCCAATCGCCTGTAAATCGTGTCGGGAATCTCTTGTCGGGTATGCCATGCATAAGCGGAAAAAGCTATTGCAGCTTCTTCGCTTTGTCCTCGCGTCAAAGTATCCGGGAAATTTTTTCCGGATGCGATGTCCTGTGCCCGAAGGGCGTGGGTATATGCTTTCCCGTACATCCCGTTTTCAAGGTATATGAGGGTAAGCGGACGATAGGCCATGTAGGCGGCCGTGTCGAGCCGGTGCTTTCGGGCAAAGCGCAGGACGGCTTCAAGGTCACGGCGTGCATCTTCCAAAAAGTTCTTGCGTTTCCATATTTTCCCTTGCCCATACATGGCTTTCCACCAATAAGACAGGCTATCTTCTATGGTATGGCATGACGTGGCGGCCAGTTGGTAATGGAAAATGGCATCGTTCAGGTTGCCCGCTTGTTGGAGGCGGACAGCCTCTTCGTACACTTTTTGCACGTAAGGGGTGGATGGATTCCGCTTGCAGGCCGGTAAGAGGAAGACCGCAAGGGCGAGGAGTGTCTTGATGGAAATATTCATGGCTGTAATGTCTTTAAAAGGAAGCGGGCAGCATGCCGTGTCGGTACGGCAGTCCCTTTGTAGATAAGTTTGCCTCTCCAAAGGATGCAGATGTAATTGTCGTATGTACGGGCATTCAGGGAGGACGCTTGTAGTTGGTTCTCGTCAATGAAATGCAGTGGCATTTTCAGGTGGAGGGTTTCGTAGTTTCGAATGAAGACGGCCTTGCCGGACTGTGTACCAGTGATGCCGAGGATGGAAAAGTCCACAGGATAGCTACGGAATTGTGCGGCTAAGCCTTCAAATTTCTTGCTTGTCCAAACGTCGGGGTGGCGTGAGACTAAATATACTTGGATGCGGGATGGCATATTGCCTTGTTTTGCCTTTGTATCAGGTATGACGGGCGGAAGTGTTTTTTCCAATGTCCCAGTGAAGGTTCCATATTGGAATTTATGGTAAAGGAGCGGGTCCAAGTAGAATCCCCCGAAAAACAGGGTGGAGCATAAAACGAAGAATGCAACTCCCCATTTTAGGATATTGTCTTGAACTTGGCAAAATACGGCTGCGGGCAACAGGCATAGGGCGTAAACGGCATAGGTGGAAAGGGTGCCGCCACTGTTGAGAAGGAAATCATCCCAACCGGTACCGGAACACACGTCCGGGACAAAGAGCAAGATGAGCATGCCCGGATAAGTTACCCCGAGAATATGCCACACGGTGATGTCTGGAGGAGAAAAGGTATGCCAAAGGATGAAGAACACACAATAGAGCGCGGCACTAATGGTGACAAAGTGGGCATATTCCAAATGCGGGCAGAAGAAAAAGGCGGCCATGAAGATGGCATGCAGGAGTGTGGGCATCTGGAACAAGAGAGTCAGGTTTCTTGTCCGGGTTCCCCCTTTTGATGCGGCAATCCCGATAATGAACATGGACAGGAAAAGCCATACGTTGCCGCCCTGTTCCGGTTCGTGTAGGAACGGAAGGTTCAGGAGTAGGTATGCGGCGACCGTACAAGCGGTGTAGGCCGAAAGGTATCGGACGGTTTGTCGGGTTGGCTTTTTCATTCCGGTGATGGGTTTAGGTTAATAGTCCGAGGCGGTTTCGGATATGTTTTTCCTCACACGTGGGAATTTGTTGGGGGACGAACGACGGTTGTGGGTCTTGATTTTACGGGCAAAATAGAGGTATAGGTCTTCCGATATGTTGATTTCTTTGCCGGATTCTATAGACAGCGTCAAATGTTGTCCCGCGGCTTTGATGTACGGCTCGATTCGTTTCTCGGCTTCTTTCAAGATTTCGAGATTCTTCGTCTTATCTTTGGCGCACTTCGGGACGATGAGCGAAAGGTAAGGCGCGGTAGACGGGAGTGCCTGATGTTGCATGCCGGTGGCTGTTTCCGGCATGCATCCCATGAGGGCGGTGCAACAGGTGGCAAGGATAAGTGCAGTAGTCATTCGTTTCATAAGGCTTTTCGTTTTTAATGTCGTATGTCTGTCTTGAACTTCTTGATTTCGGATAATATGCGGCGCACTTCGGGAGAGTCTATTTTTATGGGCTTCCGGAGTATGCATTCGGCGGTTTGCGCCATGCTTGCCGTGTCGCTTTCCTCCTGATGGATTTTGAAAAGTTCATAAGGTGGGGTGAAACGGTTGGGGCACATGAGAGCGGCTTGCCTTAGATAGCGCTTGGCCTCCTCATAGCGTTTCAGCCGCTTGCTGTTGTCTGCCTGTAAGAGTTGGGTATAGTAGTCGGCCATCAAGGATTCGCATTCCTGTCCGATGCGGTAGCTTTCAGCATGGTGTCCGGCTACGTTCAGTTCAGCGGCATAATTGTAAAGGAATAGCGGGTTTTTGTTTAATTCTTCGTAAAGTTCTCGGTAGGTGGGAAGCATTTTGTCCGTCAGGCCGCAAAGCGAGCGGTTGGCTGTGTCGCACCAACGTATTTCTGAACGTATTCGGGAAATATCCCGTAAAGAAATGAGGGTGGCAGTTAGGACACATGCGGACAGTATGGCTCGTCGTGACTTGTGCCACACTACGGGGTAGGCATTGTGCAACAAGAGGGAAATAGAAACGGCACAGAAGAACCATGTATGGGGATAACGGAATGGATAGGAAAACAGGGAGAATACCGCGATGGACAAAAGGCAAAGTATGGCAGTTGACGAGCTTCCGTGCGGGTGTCTCCTCCATGCAAGGTATATTGTCCATATCATGGCACAGAGAAAGAACGCTCCGATGAGGCCATAAGATACACACAATCCGAGGTATTCATTGAACGGGGATTTCACGTCATCGGCCAACCGGCTGTACGGACTTTCCGGGTGTAGGCGGAAGAAATCGGCTTGTTGGTGCATGTAGTTGGCCTCGAAACCTCCATTGCCGTGTCCGGTCAGGGGGCTCTCCTTGATGAGTTCCCAAGTGCACTGCCATATCAGGAGCCGTCCGTCGGCAGAATCTTTTTTGTAATGGTAAAGGAAAACGATGGCTGCGACGAAGCCCGCCATCATGCCCCAAAAGAGGGCTTTACGCATACCTGTCCGTTTTATCGGGAAAAAGACAAGGAAGACGGTGCAGGCACTAAGCATTCCTGCCCGGGATTCGGAAACCATGATGGTACCCGTGATAAGAACGACGCTTGTCCAAGCGGCAATACGATGCCATAGGTTGCCAGAAAGGGTAAGGATGAGGCTGAAAGGCAAGGAAAAGGCAAGTGCGGAAGACAGTCCCGCCGGGTTGTCAAAGCTGCCGCATATTGGTAAGGTTGTGGCGGGGAAGTAAATTCCGGACTTTTGCAAAAGTCCATATAGGGCTTGAGATGAAGCGCACAGCATGACTGCCCACGACACGGTGATGAAAGGTAGCGTGGGATGGGATTGGTGGAATGCCCTACCTGCACTTATGAAAAAGAAAAGGGTGGTCCCAAAAATGGCACAATGCCATTTTGGCGTGATTTCCGCATCTATAAAATGACAGGATGTACACCATAGCATGCTTCCAAACCAAACCGTGAAATACAAAAATGTCACCCAGTGCTTCATGATATAAGGTATTTGTTACAAAATTAGCGAATTGATTTGAAAATATCTAATGAACGGGAAGATTTTTCTCCAAGACTTGTTTCTGCGCTTCACGATTTATACCCTTGTGGGTGCTGTGGGTGCGTTTTTTTGTATTGGAGTTACGAATGTTTACATAGATATGTAATTAAGTAAAGTCTTGCGGGATGGTATTTTGTTCTTAAACACAATAAAAAGTTTGCACTGGCATTTTATGAAAACCATAAAGTTGTTAAGTTAGACGAATTATTTCCGTAAACATTTGGATTTACCTGCTTCTTTTCTGACCTTTGGAAAAGAATAAACGATAAAAAGATAGAACTTATGGAGCAGTTGTCGGATGTAGGCTTGATTGGGCTGGGCGTTATGGGAGAAAACCTTGCGCTGAATATGGAAAGAAACGGGCGTAGGGTCTCGGTGTGGAATCGGACTGTGCCCGGCGTGGAAGAAGGTGTTGCGGAACGTTTTGTGGAAGGACGTGCTGCCGGAAAGCAAATTCTGGGCTTTTCGGACTTGTCAGAGTTTGTGGCATCTTTGAACCGACCGAGAATTATTATGATGATGGTGCGGGCAGGTAATGCAGTGGATGAACTTATCGACCAAGTGAGTCCTTTTCTGGCAGAGGGGGACGTTTTGATAGACGGAGGTAATTCGGATTATGTGGATACTGGACGGCGGGTAGCTGCTTGCCGCGCTCATGGATTGCTGTTTGTCGGGGCAGGAGTTTCCGGCGGGGCAGAGGGAGCCCTTCGGGGGGCTTCCATCATGCCGGGCGGAGCGAAAGAGGCTTGGCCGTTGATTCGCCCTCTTTTACAAGATATGGCTGCAAAGGCAGCCGACGGAACCCCTTGTTGTGACTGGGTGGGGCCGGACGGAGCCGGACATTTTGTTAAAATGGTGCATAATGGCATAGAGTACGGTGACATGCAACTGATTGCCGAAACCTATTTCCTGTTGAAACGGGCCGGTGGAATGGACAATGAACGGATGAGTCGCTTGTTCGGTCGTTGGAACGAAGGCTGCTTAAAAAGTTATTTAGTGGAAATAACATCCGAAATCTTGGCTTATAAAGAAGCTGACGGAGGGTATTTGGTGGATCGTATTCTGGACGTGGCGGGGCAGAAAGGTACGGGACAATGGTCGGTGAAGAACGCGCTCGAATTGGGAGAATCGTTCGGATTGATAGCGGAAGCTGTTTTCCAACGTAATATCTCTACGCAGAAGGAACTGCGTGTGGAGGCGGCACGTGTATATGCTTCCCGGTTGGAGGAAGAACCGTATGCTTCATTCTCGGCTGATGAAGTAGAACAGACTTTGTTTGCCTCCAAGTTAGTGGCTTATGCTCAAGGGTTTGATTTGCTGTCGAGAGCTTCTGAACAGTTTGGGTGGAATCTGGATTTGGCCATGATAGCCCGAATGTGGCGGGGAGGCTGTATCATTCGGTCGGCTTTTCTGGACGAACTTGCCCGGGCTTACGAGGCAGGGGGAGGACGAGGGAATCTGATGTTGTTCCCAACCTTCTCCACGCAAGTCAGGGAGGCTTTGCCTGCATGGCGTAGAGTGGTGGCTACGGCTGTATGTGAAGGGGTGGCTGTACCGGCATTTGCCTCTGCGCTCAATTATTTCCATTCTTTGACTACGGACTTTTTACCTGCCAATTTGATTCAGGCGCAACGTGATTATTTCGGTGCGCATACTTTTGAGCGGACGGATGGTGAAAGGGGAAAGTTTTATCATGAAGAATGGGTCTCACTACAATAAAATAAGGAGGAAATATGAACAAACCGGATGCTTTGACTCTTGTGATATTTGGCGCGTCGGGAGACCTGACAAGGCGTAAACTGATGCCGGCACTTTACCTTTTATATAAAGCGGGACGGTTGCCCCGCCGTTTTGCTGTGTTGGGGATGGCGCGTACGTCTTATGATGATGACCGTTTCCGTACATCTATACGTGAGGGGTTGCTTTCTTTCGTACGACCGGACGAGGTGGACGAAAAAGCAATCCATGCATTTTTGTCCTGCTTGCATTATCTTTCAGCCGATCCTTCGAAGCCGGAAGCTTATGCGGAGTTGAGGATACGCTTGGAGGAGATAGATCGGACAATAGATAATCCTCATAATTATTTGTATTACTTGGCTACTCCGCCGTTGCTTTACGGCGTGATTCCCCGCCATTTGAAGGCGGAGGGATTGAATCGGGATGGCGATGGTTTCAGGCGTATCGTCGTGGAGAAACCTTTCGGTTATGACTTGTCGTCGGCGTTGGAACTGAACCGTATTTATTTGGATGCCTTTCGGGAAGAGCAGATCTATCGCATCGATCATTTTTTGGGGAAAGAGACGGTGCAGAATATACTGGCTCTCCGTTTTGCCAACAGTGTCTTCGAGCCTTTATGGAACCGGAATTATATAGATTACGTAGAGATTACGGCCGTGGAGAATATGGGAATCGGGACGCGGGGAGGTTTCTATGACGGAGTAGGGACCTTACGCGACATGGTGCAGAACCATTTGGCACAGTTGTTGGCTGTGACAGCCATGGAGCCTCCTGCTGCCTTTGATGCTTCGGGATTCCGGAATGAGGTGGTGAAAGTCTACCAGTCCTTGACGCCATTGACTGGAGAAGACATCCGTCATTCGGTGGTGCGTGGGCAATATATGGCTTCTGAAGGCCGTAAGGGATATAGAGAGGAAGAGCAAGTGCCAACTTTGTCTCGGACGGAAACTTATTTGGCTATGCGGTTGGAGTTGAACAACTGGCGGTGGGGCGGCGTACCTTTTTATATCCGCACGGGTAAACAGATGCCTACAAAAGTGAGTGAGATTGTGATACACTTCAAGCCGGCACCTTATTCCTTGTTCCGTTGCGAAGGAGGTACTTGTCCGGTACCCAATCGTTTGGTGATACGTATACAACCTAATGAAGGGATTGTATTGCGTATCGGTATGAAAAAGCCGGGTGAAGGCTTCGAAGTACTCCCGATGGATATGGACTTCAGTTATGCCGAATTAGGTCGCCTGCCTACGGAGGATGCTTATGCACGCTTAATAGAGGATTGTATTGCGGGCGACCCTACGTTGTTTATCCGTAGCGATGCCGTAGAAAGCGGATGGCGTTTTTTCGATCCGATACTGAAATATTGGCAGGATGTGCCGGAATGCCCGCTTTACGGTTATCCGGCAGGCTCGTGGGGGCCGTTGGAGGCAGATAGCCTGATGGCTCGTCATGGAGCGTCGTGGACCAATCCGTGTAAGAATTTGACGAATACTCATTTATATTGTGAGCTATGAACATACATGTAGCGGATAATGCCCGTGAAGCGGCAAGAATGTTGCTTCGGAATATGCTAGCTGCCATTAGGCAACCTTCCGGGGCAGGGGGTGAAGGCGACATGGTCAATGTTGCCTTCTCAGGAGGCAGTACACCGGCTGTCTTGTTTGATGTGTGGGTAGAGGAGTTCGCTGAATTGACGCCTTGGAATCGTTTCCGAGTGTATTGGGTGGATGAACGTTGTGTTTCTTCTGGGAACAAAGACAGCAATTACCGGTTGGCTAAGATACATTTGTTGGATAAGGTTCCATTAACTTCGGAACAGGTTTTCCGGATACGCGGAGGGCAAGAGGATGCGGAAAGAGAAGCTTTGCGCTATTCTTCGATGGTGTTGTCGCAATTACCATTGGACGGGCGCATACCTGTGTTTGATTTTGTGTTATTAGGTATTGGAGCAGATGGGCATACCTCCTCTGTCTTTCCCGGACAGGAAAAGTTGCTTCATACTTTGGCGCCTTATGTACTTAGCACTCATCCCGTCACCGGCCAACGTCGCATTGCTATGACCGGTGAAGTCATGGTTCGTGCCCGTCATACATGGTTTTATGTCACAGGGCAGGATAAAGCCGACGTTATACAGTCTTTATCCTGCCCTGAAGTGCGCAACCGTTATCCGGCTGCTTATGTGTGGCAATCCGCGCTTCATGCGGAATTGTTTACCGATATTCAGGTCATTTCACCCGTTTGATTCCTTCGTGTGTAGGAATGACCGGTTTGATGGTGCCGTCTTCGTTGAATTCCATTTTGTCGATACATACTTCGCGGTGTACGCCCGGCTGATGTTTGATATAATTCTTATTGATGCGGTGATATACGATGTACCATTCGTCTTTACCGGGAATCTGTAGGACGGCGTTATGTGCCGGGCCATAGATTTCCTGTTCGGGACGTTGGATGAGGATAACTGGATTTTTGGCTACTTCAATCGGTCCGAGCGGAGATTTGGCTGTACCATAGGCTACGTGATAGTTGGGAGAACCTGTGTCGTCCACGCTCCACAAGAAATAGTAAGTGCCTTTGCGGTAGAACACGTAAGGAGCTTCTCGGAAGGCATAATCTTGCAGCGTACCGCCTTGTGGGGTCATGAGTGTTTCCGTTTCCGGTTTGATGCTCATCATGTCCTCGTTCAGTTCCGCACCGGCCATGTAGCCGTTGCCCCAGTAAAGATAGCTTTTTCCGCTTACGGGGTCTTCAAACACATCCACGTCTATCTGCTGCCCGTGTTTCTGACCTTCAGGCCGACGGTCTATGATAGGATGCCCGGCATCGGTGAACGGTCCGCAAGGATGGTCTGCGGTAGCTACTCCGATGGCTTTCCCGTTGGGCGTGTTGCCGCTGAAATAGAAGAAATATTTGTATTTCCCGTCCATTTTCTTTTCGATGATGCACGGTGCCCACGCATTACCGTCGGACCACTTCACTTGGTCGGTACCCAAGTCGAGCATGATACCCTCGTGGCGCCAGTCGGTCAAATCTTTGGAACTGAAGACCGTGAAATAGTATCCGCCCCATCCCGGAGTTCCGTCGGTAGTGGAATAGATGTAGTACTTGTTGGTTTGTTTCGCATACAGGATTTCAGGATCGGCATGAAATTCCGGGAGTACGGGATTTCCTGTCTTGGCTCTTTGAGCCGAAAGATGTGCCGGGATGCCCAGCAAACCGGCCATGGCGAGAATGGTTAATGTTTTTTTCATCATGTTTATATTAAAATTAAAAATGTGTCAGCAACCCATGGTTTCACGGTAGAAGTCCAACATGTTGAAGATTTCGTCCTTTCCGGCTGTACGGTTGATACGGATATCTCCTATGCCGCCCAATAGTGTGAAGTTGACCTCTCCCGACGTGTTTTTTTTGTCGTGGGTCATGAATTGGTATAGCGTTTCGTACGCCTTGCAGTCGAAAGGGAACACACCGTAGTACCTTTTGATGAACTCTGTAGTCTGGCGTAGCTTGTCTTTTGGAAAATCCTCTCGCAGGCAACTCAGGTAAAGTTCGCATACCAATCCCCAGGCCACTGCGTAACCGTGCAGTACGGTACGCTCTTCTGCCAAGGCCAAGCTTTCGAGTGCATGCCCGGCTGTATGCCCTAAGTTCAGGGCCTTGCGGATACCCTGTTCATACGGATCCTGTGCCACGACATTTTCCTTGATGGCTACGCTTTGGGCCACCATCTCTTGCAGTTGGAGATAGTCGATGTCGTCCAAGTCGAATGAGACCAATTCTGCCCAATGCTTTTCTGTGCTGATAAGGCCGTGTTTCAGCATTTCCGCATATCCGGAACAGATGTTCTTGTAGTCCAGTGTTTTCAGGAACTCTGTATCCAACAATACGCTTGCGGCGGGTGCGAAAGCTCCTATTTCGTTTTTCAAACCGTTGAAGTTAATGCCTGTTTTTCCGCCTACAGCTGCATCCACCATGGCTAGCAAAGTCGTAGGGATGTTGATGTACGGGATACCTCTTTTAAAAGTGGAGGCTGCAAACCCTCCAAGGTCGGTTACCATTCCCCCGCCTAAATTGACCAACAGGGAATGGCGTGTGCCGCCTTTTTGACTTAATTCGGTCCATACTGAAATGAGGGTCTCTATGCTTTTGTGTTCGTCTGTGGCACTGATGACGATGTGTTCAGACTGTTGCATGGACGGGAAACCGGAGATAACCGGCCAACACTTTTTATATGTGGTTTCATCCGTCAGGACAAATAACTTGTCATGAGGTTGGTGGGTTATGGCCTGTTCCAAACTCTCCCTCAGATTTTGTGAAATAATGATTTTCTGCTTTTGCATAGCGCATGTTCATGATAATTCGATTGCAAAGATAGGTTTTTTGGAAGATAATGTTCCATTTTGCCTTTTATTTCTTGTGGATTATTTAATTTTGCAGGTGGTTAGGTGATAAATACATTTTTTTTGTTAAAAAGCACCCGTTGGATTAAACCGATAGGTGGGTTGTTCGTCATACTACCGAATGGCGTTTAAAAATTAATTTTAAGATCTGGATAAACATGAAAAAAAGAAACGTGCTAGCTTTTGTGCTATGTATGTGGAGCTTGTGCTTATGGGCGCAGGATGCGGCGGTTGGAGAACAAAAGAAAACTGCCGGTAAGAGTGTGACGGTGAGTGGAACTGTGATAGAGGAAGACACTAATGAGCCGGCTTTTTCAGCATCAGTGGTGTTGCTTAAACCTGTAGATAGTACATTGGTTGCGGGGGCCAGTTCCGGATTGGACGGTAAGTTTTCCATCAAAAGCGTGAAACCAGGGAAATACATATTCAGAATTACTTCGGTGGGGTTTAAGCCTTATTATAAAGATGTACAGGTGGCGGCTTCAAAACCTTCGATGGCAATGGGCACCATCCTTTTGGAGACTAATGCGGCTGTACTGGATGCGATCGAAGTGACAGCTCGTCAGGCACAGGTGGAAATGAAGGCGGATACTTTCGTTTACAATGCCGGTGCTTATCGAGTGCCCGAAGGCTCGGCTTTGGAAGAGTTGGTGAAGAAATTGCCCGGTGCTGAGGTCGCGGAAGACGGGACGATTACCATCAACGGTAAGGAGGTGAAGAAAATCATGATTGACGGCAAGGAATTTTTTGACAACGACACCCGGGTGGCGATGAAAAACTTGCCGACCAATATGATTGAAAAGATAAAGTCTTACGACCGCAAGAGCGACTATACGCGGATGACTGGTATCGAGGACGGGGAGGAAGAGACGGTTATCGACCTTTCCGTGAAACCGGAAATGAAAAAAGGATGGATTTCTAATGTGGACGGGGGATATGGTACGGAAAAGCGATATACAGGACGTTTCATGGTGAACCATTTCACAGACAAGCTCCGCGTGACTGGGCTCGGGGGAGCCAACAACTTGAACCAAAACGGACGGGAGGCCATGAAAGAGGCGGGAATCGACTTCGTATGGGAGAACGGAAAGAAAGAAAATGAGGCAGGCCGCCTGAGGGTGGGGGGGAATGCACGTTATTACCATCGTAACACGGACCAACTTTCCATTACCAATTCCGAAACATTCCTTTCCGCAGGGGCGAACAGTTCTTTTTCCAATAATTCTGGCCGGACACGGTCGGGTAACACGAACGTGAATTCTAACTTCCGGCTTGAATGGTCGCCGGATACGATGACGCGCATCATGTTCCGTCCCAATTTCTCTTATTCGGAAAATTACAGCAACGGGCAGAGCAGTAGCGTGACGTTCAATGATGACCCGTACGCATGGGGCATGTCCGATCCGCTTTCGCAATACCGTGATTATGTGGCAGACAGTATCGTGGTGAATGATAACAGGCGTTGGAACCACAGTGACGGGAAAAGCTATTCCGTGGACGGAATGCTAATGGTGAACCGTCGCCTGAACAGCAAAGGACGCAACCTTACTTTGCGTATGAGGGGAGGGCTTTCCGATTCGGAAAACAAGTCGTTCAGCATATCGGAAGTGAATTATTTCCTCCGGCGCAAGCCTGATGGGAACAACGAAAAATCTTACATGCACCAATATAATGCGAACCCTTCGAAAAGTTATAACGGGAGTGCGGATTTGAGCTATAGCGAACCGTTGTTTGAGGGCGCGCATTTGCAGTTCAGCTACCGCTACCAGTACCGTTATTCGGATTCCGACCGTTCGATGTATTCTTTGGATAGCTTGGTGTCCAAAGGTGTCATTACACAGGAACAGCTCGAGGCATTCCCTTTGGAGTATATTCCGGGTGTGGATTGGTTGGAATTGGCTCGCAATTACCAAAACAGCCAGTATGCCACTTACAAGGAGCATAACCAGGAGGCTACGGTGATGTTCCGTTATGGGAAAGACAAGATACGTTTCAGTGCGGGTGTGTCTGTGCAGCCGCAGAAAACTTATATGGATTATACCAAGGGGAGTCTTGATACTTCTGTGGTGCGCAATGTGCACAATTGGGCGCCGCGTATAGATTTCCGTTATAAGTTCTCTGAAACCGGACAGTTGCGTTTCCGTTATAACGGGCGTTCCTCGCAACCTTCAATGACGAACTTGTTGGATGTGACTGACGATTCAGACCCGTTGAACGTGTCGAAAGGTAATCCTGGGTTGAAACCTTCGTGGAATAACCGCATGGAACTGTTTTACAACAATTACATCCCCGATTTGCAACGCGGGTGGATGGTGCATATGAACATGAACATGACGAAAAACAGCATCAGCACGGCCGTGCTTTATGATGAGGCTTCGGGACGGCGTACCACCATGCCTATGAATATCGACGGTAATTGGAATACTTGGACGGGGCTGATGTTCAATACGGCAATCGGGGAAAAGAAGTATTTCAACTTTTTCACTTTTACCTCTTTCTATTATGCGAATGATGTAGGTTATATAAGTTCAGACTCGGATGTAAGTCAAGATGTTACATCCGACCAAATCGTAAACCTCAGTCAAAAGAGTACCACGAAGAATTCCAATATTGGGGAACGGGTCAGGTTTAATTTCCGTAATGACCTACTTGAGATAGGAGTGAATGGCAACATCAACTACCAGCATGCCCGGAACGATTTGCAGGAGAATGCGAATCTGGATACGTATAACTTTTCTTATGGGGGAAACGTGCAGGTGAATATGCCGTGGAACATGAGTTTCTCGTCCAACATAGACCAAAGCAGTCGTCGAGGATATGATGATGCGACGATGAATACTAATGAATTGATTTGGAATGCGGAACTTTCGCAGAGTTTCTTGAAAGGGAATGCTGCCACGGTCGCAGTGAAGTGGTATGATATTTTGCGCGAACGGAGTAACATTTGGCGTTCGGTCTCCGCTACGCAGCGTACGGACTCTTGGAACAATTCCATTAACAGTTACGTCATGGTCCATTTCATTTATAAGCTCAATTTGTTGGGAGGGCGTAATGTTATAGGTGAAGAGCCTGAAGGAAAAGGCCATGGAGGAGGTCCCCGGAGGGGGCGTGGCGGCTTCGGAGGTCCACGTTTTTAAGCGGGTGTCCAAATTCATTGATTACGGTGGTCCAAAGTTCCGTTTTCCGGGACTTTGGACCACTATTTTTATGTTTTGGTGGAGTTGTGTTGCTTTTTCTTCCGCTTCTTGGCCGGATTTCAATACTTTTTTGTATGTTTGTTATAAAGAAACCGGATTGAGACGTGTTCGATGTGGTAATTTATAGTGTACTTGGTGCTTTTTACTTGTTTATAGTTTTGAGCCAGATGCTGGTGGTGATTTTGGAAAACCGTCAGCCGGTGAAGACTGTGGCATGGCTGATGGTGTTGTTTTCCTTACCTGTCATCGGATTAGTTATTTATTTTTTTTTCGGTAGGAATCGTAAGCGGGAACATTTTGTAAGCCGGGCGTGTGCTAGCCAGCTTGCACGTCGTTCGGCCGTGCGTTTCTATCAGGGAGGTTTTCCGGAACTTCCGGCAGAGCATAAGCCTTTGATTAAGCTGTTCCGTCGGCAAAGCGGTTCGTTTCCCTATCCTGACAATAAAATGCGTTTCTTTATCTCGGGAGAGGAAATGCTTGATAACTTGTTACGTGACATAGCTGCGGCGCGGCATCACATTCATGTGGAGTTTTATATCATAGAAGATGACAAGGTGGGACAACTGGTGCGCGAGGCTTTGGCAGCCAAGGCCCGCGAAGGAGTGAGCGTGCGTTTGGTGTACGACGACGTGGGATGTTGGAATGTGAAGAACCGCTTTTTCAAGCAGATGGAAACGGATGGCATACAGGTGGCGCCTTTCCTTCCGGTACGTTTCCCGAAATTCACCAGTAAGGTGGACTTCCGGAATCATCGGAAGATTGTGGTCATCGACGGCATTATCGGTTATGTGGGCGGCATGAATCTGGCTGAGCGTTATTTTTATCAGGTGGATAGAAGCCAACCTGTATGGCGCGATACGCATGTGCGCATCATGGGGAATGCCGTAGGCGGTTTGCAACGTGCCTTCCTTTCAGACTGGTATGTGGCGGCCGGGCAGACGATTACAGACCAAGTCTATTATCCTCGGGAAGAGGAGTGCCGTAAGATCATGGCCTGCGACCGTGAACCCTACGTGAGCCGGAATGCCTTGATACAGATTGTGACCTCCATACCTACGGCACCGTGGCCGGATATCATGCAGGGAATGATTCTGGCGCTCCTGCGTGCACGTCAGTATTGTTACTTGCAAAGTCCTTATTTCATGCCTACGGAACGTATGTTGTTTGCGTTGCAAACGGCTGCCTTGGCGGGAGTGGACGTGCGTTTGATGATACCGGAGCGCACGGACAAGCGGTTCCTGACGTGGGCTTCGCGTTCGTTTCTTCACGACGTGATGCGTGCCGGAGTGAGGGTGTACCTTTATCAGAAAGGTTTCCTGCACTCCAAGACGTTGGTGTGTGACGATACGTTGATGTCCTGTGGCTCTACCAACATAGATTTCAGAAGTTTTGAGCGCAATTTCGAGGTAAACGCTTTCGTGTACGACAAAGAGGCGGCATTGCACATGAAAAAAGTGTTTCAGGAAGACCAGAGCCATTGCAGGATGTTGAACTTGGAGACGTGGGAGACACGTTCCATTTGGTGCCGTGTAGCCGAATCCTCTATTCGCTTGCTGTCTCCTTTGCTTTGAAGAAGGAAAAGTTCACGCTCCCGTATGCACGGTGTTCTTTGAAAGAAGGATGTGTGCTGAAGTCATTGGTCTTGCCATGTTCCAACACGAACAGGCCGTCGGGTTTCAACAGGTTGTGCCGGAACACGAGGTCGGGAAGTTCTTCCAATTCCTTCAGGGCATAGGGAGGGTCGGCAAAGATAAAGTCGAACTGTTCATTGCACCGGTCTAAATAACGGAATACGTCGGCACGCAAAAGGTGGCAGTTGGGGGCTTTCAGCGTGTCGATAATCTGGCTGATGAAGCGGAAATGTTGGGCATCACGCTCCACGGAAACCACCTTTCCACACCCTCTTGAAAGCAGTTCTATGGTAATGCTGCCGGTGCCGGCAAAAAGGTCCAACGCCTCCGGCTCTTCTTCGAAATCCAGATAGCCGTTGAGTACGTTGAACAAGTTTTCCTTGGCAAAATCCGTCGTGGGACGTGCCTTGAAACTGCGGGGGACATCGAAATGCCTGCCCTTGTATATACCGGTGATGACTCTCATAACGATGATTTATATTATATCACATGAACCCATAAGGCCAACAGGTCGAACGGGAGCTGCTGATTCCGTGCCAACGTGGAACGGCGGTAAATATCGGCCGTATCCGTGTTTCTGACGTTCTGCAAGTATCGGGTAAGGATCCGTGCCGTGTCATTCTTTATATTGCCGTTGCCCAATAGTATGCATTCCTCCTGACGTACATCCATTTTCAGGTCTTTCCATACGGAAAGGATAAAATAGACCGCATTGTCTGCCATGTCGGCCGGAAAGGCATTGGCATAGCATAACCGTTGTTCCCGATAGCCGAATACGAAAACTTCTTTTTCGTCGAAATAAGCGTATAATTGCCGTTTGTCCTGTTGGGACAAAAGCCACAGCTTTTCCAATATCATGGTATGGCTGTGATAAAAACGTATGCTCGGAAAATATTGGCTGAGTATGCGTTCCACTTCAAGGTCTACTGTAAATATCTGGGCTATTTCCAGATGGGGCAGGATATTATAATAGGTTTTGCCCGTTTTTTCCTGAGCATATGTCAGGCGATAGAGCGCATGGGCTTCCTCTTTCCGGAAACATTCTAAAGGCACTTGCATGGAGAGTCCTGTCACTAAGCCATAAACCACGGAGTTATTCCTTTTTTGGACTATGGCAGATTGCCCGATGGCCTTTTTCAGGGTTTCCGCGACGCTTTCTTCTTCATGATAAATATAGTCTTCTATAGCTACCGGTTCCGTCGTTGCCGGGTTGTAGCTATAAAAAGAAAATCCATCCGCGTGCAGGCGGATGGACAGATTATAAGTTTGACTTTGATTATTCCCAGTTTCCTGCATTGTTGTTCGGGGTCATGAGGTCACCAATTTTCAGTCCGGCATAACGGCCTTGTTTCTCAGCCGCATCTGTCAGGTTGTAAATCTCGCGTTCGCTCAGGCCTTTCAGGTAAGCAGAATAAGGAGCACGGCATTCCATCACATTTTGAGTCACACCGGAGCGGCCTACGTGGATGGTTTTCTCCAATTCAAAAGTCTGTCCGTCACTATACGGGATGAATTTGAGTGAATCTGCGTTACCGTTTGTACCCACAATGGCTTCGGCCATGGGAGTCCATGTCGTGTCGCGACGGAAATTCTGCAACCCATTGGCTGCGATGGCGGCAGCGTCTCCGCTGTTTACAATGGCTGCAGCCTTGGATTCGGTCAGCCCGCTTTCCATTTGTTTGTCACTCAGTTCTCCCACCTTGGTCACGTGGGGGATTTGTGCCGTTTTAATGAAGTTGATCAGCACGTCGAGCGTGTCGCAGAACTCACCTTGATGTTGTTGGCGGTACTGTTCTTCCGCATCTTTGATTTGAATCAAACGTGCCTTAACTGCTGCTTCCCGTATGTCCTTCTCCTTGTTGAACTGGATGGGTTGCATGATGCTCTCGTAGCAGAGATAAAGCAAAACCACTGCGCATAAGCCCAGGATGACATTAATTGCTTTTTTCATGATACATTTATAATTTTTATTTGTTACATTCGCATCGCAAAAGTAAGATAAATAAATTTAATATTCGACTTTTCGGCGAACTTTTTATCTCGGTTTTATGATAAATAAGGATTTAGAGCGGTTTATAGAGGGAAAATGTCCCTTTGAAGTTACAAACGGGCAACGGGAGATGATAGCCATGACGGCAGATTTCCTTTTGTCGGGGGACAAGGACGGGCTTTGTTTGTGGCGCGGATATGCCGGTACGGGCAAGACTTCCGTATTGAGCGCGTTGGTCAGGGCCTTGGACGATTTGAAGCAGAAAACCGTCCTGATGGCACCTACGGGGCGGGCGGCCAAAGTCTTCGCCCTGCATGCGGGGCATCCGGCCTTTACCATTCATAAGCGCATATACCGTCAGAAGACTTTTTCCAATGAGACGGACAATTTCTTACAGAATGTCAACCTGCAGAAACATACCTTATTTATTGTGGACGAGGCTTCCATGATTTCGGGGAGTACTGGCGGAGTAGGGCATTTCGGTTCCGGTTGCTTGTTGGACGACTTGATACAGTTCGTGTATTCGGGCGAGGGATGCCGTTTGATGTTGGTGGGCGACACGGCACAGTTGCCTCCCGTGGGGGAGGAACTCAGTCCGGCTCTCTCGCGACGCGCATTGGAAGGATATGGCTTGCATGTATGGGAAGGCGAACTGACGCAAGTGGTCCGGCAGCACGACGAGAGCGGCATATTGTGGAATGCCACGCGCCTGAGGCATTGGATTACAACGGATGGGTACACCGGCCTGCCCCAAGTTCGTATCCAAGGTTTTCCCGACATCCGTCGCGTACCCGGAGATGAATTGATAGAAGCTTTGGAAGAAGCCTACAGTCGGTGCGGACTGGACCAGACCATCGTGGTGACCCGGTCGAACAAACGGGCCAACATTTATAATAACGGCATAAGGGGGCGTATCCTGGGGCGGGAAGAAGAGCTTACGGGAGGCGACCAATTATTAGTGGCCAAGAACAATTATTTCTGGACTGCGGGACAGAAGGACTGTCCCTTTGATTTTTTGGCCAACGGTGACGTGGCGGTCGTGCGGAAAGTGCGGCGTACGCGTGAAATGTACGGGTTTCGCTTTGCCGATGTGTGGCTGCGCTTTCCCGATTATGACGATGTGGAGCTGGAGGCGACGGTATTGTTGGATACGTTACAGAGCGAAGCACCGGCCTTGACGAAAAACCAGTCCGATGCCTTATTCTTTGCCGTAGAAGCGGATTATATGGACATTACGGTGAGGCGTGAACGGTTGAAGAAGTTGAAAACCGACCCGTATTTCAATGCCTTGCAAGTGAAATATGCCTATACCGTGACTTGCCATAAGGCACAGGGCGGACAGTGGCAACGGGTCTTCGTGGATCAGGGTTACGTGACGGAAGACATGCTTACGCCCGATTATGTCCGTTGGCTATACACGGCCTTTACCCGGGCCACGGAAACTTTGTATTTGGTGAACTGGCCGCCGGATCAAATGGAAAGCGAGAAAGGATAAAATACTTTTGTACGGATTCCTGATGGGGATATCCGTGGCGTTTTTCAACATGAGGAGAACGGAAAATCAGTTGGCTGAGATTGATTTTTCGTTCTCCTCATGTTGGTTTTTTATTCTCCGCAGATTGATACAAGGATATGAAGAGATTTGTATTGCGTTGTATGATAGGATTTTATGAAAATCCTTTCGGGAAGGCGAGAAAGAATGGAATGTCTTGAATATTCATAGCTTCTTCATAAGTCGGGATACAAGAGTAAAAAAGTGGGGAAGAGCCATGCTCCTCCCCACTTGCTATTCGATGCCGGGGTGTGGTGCGGTTTATAATGCCGCCAGTTCGACGAACTTGTCTACGGCCGCGCTCAGCCCGTCGGCATTCTTGCCGCCGGCTGTGGCGAAGTGGGGCTGTCCACCGCCACCGCCCTGAATGAGCTTGGCTGCTTCGCGGACGATTTTGCCCACGTTCATGCCGTGTGCCTTTACCATATTGTCTGAAGCCGCAGCCGTCAGCATGGGCTTGCCTTCGTGCAGGCTGCCGATGATGACCAATGCGTCTTCCGCACCGTTCCGAAGTTGGAAGGCCATGTCTTTCACGAGATCGGCAGGCATGGGGAGAATGCTGCGGTATAGCGTAACACCGTTTACGATGGCGGCCTGCGAGACGATACGTGCCTTGGCCTGTGCGGCCTTTTCTTTCATGCTTTCTTCAATCTGCTTCTTCAGGATTGCGTTTTCCTCAATGGATTTGAGGATGGCTGCTTTCACGTCCGGGGCATTGTTGAACAAGGTTCTCAATTCGTTAGTCAGGTCTTGCAGGGTATAAAGCATGTTTTCCACTTTTTCGCCTGTGATGGCCTCGATGCGGCGGATGCCGGCAGCTACCGAACTCTCGCTCAGGATTTTCACCATGCCGATGCGGCCGGTGGATTTGGCATGGCAACCGCCACAGAATTCCACGCTGTCGCCGAATTGCACGACGCGCACCCGGTCGCCGTATTTCTCACCGAAGAGCGCGATGGCGCCCAGTTCCTTGGCCTTTTCTATCGGCATGTCGCGATGGTCTTGCAGGGGCAGGTCTTCGCGGATTTTGGCATTGACGATGCGTTCCACTTCGCGCAGTTGTTCGTCGGTCACTTTCTGGAAGTGGGAGAAGTCGAAGCGCAAGTATTCCGGGGTGACCAATGAACCTTTCTGTTCCACATGTTCGCCCAACACCGTGCGCAGGGCCTGGTCGAGCAAGTGCGTACAAGTGTGGTTGGCTTCGCTCGCAGCGCGCAAATCAGTATCTACGCAGGCCATGAAGTCGGCTTCGGGGTGTTCGGGCAAAGTCTTGGCAATATGTACCGGGAGGTTGTTTTCCCGTTTGGTGTCAACGATTTCTATGGTTTCGTGTTCCGAACAAAGTACACCACGGTCGCCCACCTGTCCGCCCATTTCGGCATAGAACGGTGTATAGTCGAGTACGATTTGATAGAACGTCTGTTTCTTTTGTGTCACCTTGCGGTAGCGGAGGATGTGGCATTCGTGTTCCGTGTAGTCCCAACCTTTGAACTCGGTTTCTCCTTCCCTCACTACGACCCAGTCTCCCGTTTCCACGGCGGCGGCGTTGCGTGCGCGTTCTTTCTGCTTCTGCATTTCCGCATGGAACGTTTCTTCGTCCACGGTCATGCCGTTCTCACGGCAGATGAGTTCCGTCAGGTCGAGTGGGAAACCGTAGGTGTCGAACAGCGTGAATGCTTCCACGCCGTCTATGACGGTCTTCCCTGATGCGCGCGTTTCGGCCATCACACGGTCGAGCAGGCGGATACCGGTTTCCAAAGTGCGCAAGAAGGAGTCTTCTTCCTCTTTCATCACTTTGGAGATGAGCACCTTTTGGGCTTCCAATTCCGGGTAGGATTTTCCCATTTCCTGCACGAGCACGGGCAGGAGCTTGTACATGAAAGCTTCTTTTTGCCCTAAGAACGTGTAGGCATAGCGTACGGCGCGGCGCAGGATACGGCGGATGACGTAGCCGGCTTTGGCATTGCCCGGCAACTGGCCATCGGCAATGGAGAAAGCTATGGTGCGCAAGTGGTCGGCCACTACGCGCATGGCCACGTCCTTCTTCGGGTCTTCACCGTACCGGCAATCCGATAAATCACCGATTACCCGGATAATGGGTTGGAACACGTCTGTGTCGTAATTGGAACGTTTGCCTTGCATCACGGCGCACAAACGTTCGAACCCCATACCCGTGTCGATGACTTTGGCCGGAAGGGGCTCTAGGCTTTGGTCGGCCTTACGGTTGTATTGCATGAACACAAGGTTCCATATTTCGATGACCAACGGGTTGTCCTTGTTCACCAGTTCGCGACCGGGAACTTTCGCTTTTTCTTCCTCCGGACGCAGGTCGATATGGATTTCGGAACAGGGACCGCAGGGACCCGTGGCACCCATTTCCCAAAAGTTGTCGTGCTTGTTGCCGTTGATGATGTGGTCGGCCGGAAGGAACTTCTCCCAATAAGAGGCCGCTTCGTTGTCGCGTTCCAGTCCTTCTTCAGGTGAACCTTCAAAGACGGTGGCATACAAGTTGGACTTGTCAATTTTCAACACGTCTACCAGATATTCCCATGCCCATTCGATGGCTTCTTTCTTGAAGTAGTCGCCGAAGCTCCAGTTGCCGAGCATTTCGAACATGGTATGGTGGTAAGTGTCATGGCCTACTTCTTCCAAATCATTGTGTTTGCCGCTGACACGGAGGCATTTCTGCGAATCGGTGCAACGTTTGCTTGTGGCGGGACGGTTGCCCAGGATGATGTCTTTGAACTGGTTCATGCCCGCATTGGTAAACATCAGCGTCGGGTCGTCTTTGATGACCATCGGCGCAGACGGGACAATAAGATGCCCCTTAGACTCGAAGAACTTGACGAACGAGTCGCGGATTTCGTTTGCAGTCATTTGATTTTTATTTTATGCGTTACTATTTTCCAAAAAGTTTTGCAAAGATAGGCCGTTTTGCCTACTTTTGCAAGGAAATGACTGGAAACGAATGGAAAAAGAATTGAATTATGGCACTGAATCCGAATAAGGAGTTGAAACTTTATTATTCCATAGGGGAAGTGGCGGAAATGTTGGGCTTGTCCGAGACTTTGCTACGCTATTGGGAGAAAGAATTTCCCTCGATAACTCCCAAAAAGGCAGGGCGTAACGTACGTCAATATTCCCAGGAAGACATTGATCAGCTGAGGCTTGTCCGCCATTTGGTCAAGGACAAGGGCATGAAGTTGGCTGCGGCTCGCAAGGCGTTGAAGAATAATAAGGATGGTGCGGAACGCGATGCGGAGATTGTCGCCCGCTTGCGGAGCATCCGGGAAGAGTTGATGCAAATAAAAAAGGAATTAGACGGTTTGGTCTGATTCCTTTCTATGGTATATGGAGGGGATGCCTCAGTCTATTCTTGTCGCTTCTTCAACACCGGTCATGTTTTTCAGTTTGTTGCAGATGGTTTTGACATCTTCCACGTCGTGTACCCCTAATTGTATTTCGCAATCGAATATGCCATCCTTTGTCGTGACGGTCAATTTGTAGATATTGATGTTAAGTTGGTTGGACAGAACACCGGTCATTTCATGCAGGATACCGATATTGTCGATGCCGCTGACTTTGATGGTGGCGGGGAAGAACAGCGTTTTATGTACGTCCCATGTGGCCGCAAGAATATGGTTGCCGTCGCTGGTTTTGAGTTTGGCGGCCACGGGGCATTGGCGTTTGTGGATGTAAATGTGCTTGTCGCTGTCGATATATCCCAACACGTCATCTCCCGGGATGGGGTGGCAGCATTCCGCAATGGTGAAATTCTGGATGTTTTCTTCGTTCAGGATCACTGTTTTCTTCCGGTCTATTGAGACCGGTTGTTCCGGGGCTGGTTTCTCTTTTGTTTTTGAAGAAGGAGACTTCTTCTTCAGGAAAGGGATGAAATGTGTCCAACTGTTGCCCTTGTTCCCTGATTTCTCATGAAGTACGTTCAGGTCGGCCGTGCCCAACACGATATTTCTGGTGCCTATGGCCTGAAAGAGTTCTTCGCGGAACTTGATGTGGTGCAAGTCACATAGTTTGTCCACGTTCATGCTGTTGGGTTCAATCTCTGCTTTTTCGAAAAATTCGTTGAGCATTTCTTCTCCTTGCTTCTGCTGTTCGCGTTCTTCGCGGCGCAAGATGGCCTGGATTTTGCCTTTGGCCTTGGCCGTGGTGGCAAAATTAATCCATTCCTTCTGTACCCGTTGGGTTTTCGAGGTCAGGATTTCCACTTGGTCGCCACTTTGTAATTTATGGCTGAGCGGTACTAATTTATGGTTCACCTTCGCACCGATACAATGGCTGCCGAGAAACGTGTGGATACTGAATGCGAAATCGAGTGCCGTGCAGTCGGCCGGCATCGTCTTGAACTCCCCTTTGGGCGTAACTACGAAGATTTCCGAGGCGTAGAGGTTCAACTTGATGGCATCGAGGAAGTCCAAGGCGTTCGGCTGTGGGTCGTCCAGGATTTCTTTGATGGTGTGGAGCCATTTTTCCAGTTCGTCTTCGCTGTCTGCTGTCGTTTTGCTGCCTTCTTTATATTTCCAATGGGCGGCAAATCCTTGCTCTGCCATCTCGTCCATTCTTGTGGAGCGGATTTGCACTTCTATCCATTGGCCCGTCTTGCTCATGAGCGTGACATGCAGAGCTTGGTAGCCATTGGCTTTCGGATGAGTCAACCAATCGCGCAACCGTTCGGGGTGCGGCTTGTATATACGGCTGGCACACACGTAGATGCGGAAGCATTCGCTGATTTCGTCCTCAGCCCTTTGGGGTTCGAAGATGATTCTTACGGCCAGAATGTCGTAGACTTCTTCAAACTCGATATGCTTGTTTTGCATTTTGCACCAGATGGAATAAGGTGTCTTGATGCGTGCCTTGATGGTATAGGTAAGTCCCATCTTGTCCAATGCCTCGCGGATGGGGCGCGTGAAATCTTCAAAGAGGGTTTCACGATGGGCGCGGGTCTGTGCGAGTTTGTCGATAATCTGTTGGTATTCCTCAGGGTGTTCGTACCGGAAACTCAGGTCTTCCAGTTCTTCCTTGATTTTGTTCAGTCCGAGGCGGTTGGCTAGCGGCGCATAGATATAAAGGGTTTCCCCGGCTATCTTATATTGTTTGTTGGGAGGCTGTGAGCCTAACGTACGCATGTTATGCAACCGGTCGGAAATCTTGATGAGGATTACCCGGATGTCGTCGCTCATGGTCAGCAACAGTTTCTTGAAAGACTCGGCTTGGGCAGATGCCTTGTCGCCGAAGATGCCTCCCGATATTTTTGTAAGCCCGTCTACGATTTGGGCGATTTTAGGACCGAAGATGTTGGAGAGATCTTCCACGGTGTAGTCTGTGTCTTCTACTACGTCGTGGAGCAAGGCGGCGCAGATGGAGGTAGAACCCAAGCCGATTTCGCCGCATACGATTTGGGCTACGGCCAACGGATGCATGATGTAAGGTTCGCCGGAAAGGCGGCGCACTCCTTTATGGGCTTGTTTGGCAAAATTAAAAGCCTTGGTAATGATTTCCACCTTTTTGCGGTGGCGCGATGCCAAATAAGTGTCTATCAGATGCTGAAAGGCATCGTTTACCATTTTATCCTCCTCAAATTGCTTTTTGGCTAAGTCATCCATAATTACCTCCTTTTCTCTTTTGCAGCTGTTTTATCTGACCCTCAGTGTTTTCCCGGCCCGTATGCTTGTACCTTTTATGCCGTTGAGGCGTTTGAGTTTGGATACGGTCGTTCCGTAACGTTTCGCAATCGTCGAGAGAGTCTCTCCCGAGCGTATGGTGTGGGTTCTCGATTTGCTGCGGCTGTTCTTGCCGCTGCGTGAACGTGTAGCGGATGATTTTTTTGCAGATTGGCTTACTTCCACCTCGCTACGGTTGGTAAACAGTTCATCCGACTTATAAGTGTAAACGGAATCTCCGGCCGCAATGAACGCGCTGATACCGTGAGTGGGCAGGCGGAGAATGCAACTTTTCTTGGCACCCGGAATAAGGCCCGTACGATATTGCGGATTAAGGGCTTTGACTTCTTCCGCCTTGACGTTGCATACGGCTACGATTTGGTCGAAATGCACGTCACGGTCAACGATGATGGTGTCCGTGCTAGGCGGTAACGTGGTGGTCATCGGGCATATATTATGTTCGCAATAATAGTTCATGACGTAATTGGCGGCAATGAAAGCCGGAACGTAACCTCTTGTTTCCTGCGGAAGATAAGGATAGATTTGCCAATAATCCCTGCTTCCTCCTGCGCGTCGGATGGCTTTGTTCACATTGGCCGGCCCGCAGTTGTAAGCCGCAATGACCAAAGTCCAGTCGCCGAAAATCTGATAGAGGTCTTGCAGGTAATGTGCGGCGGCATACGAGGACTTGATGGGGTCACGACGTTCGTCTATCAGACTATTGACATCGAGGCCATATACTTTACCGGTAGAAATCATGAATTGCCACAATCCGGCTGCACCGACCCGTGAGGTGGCTCCGGGGTTGAGGGCGGATTCGATGACCGGCAGGTATTTCAGTTCGAGGGGTAACTGGTAACTTTCCAATGCCTCCTCGAATATAGGTACGTAAAAGTTATTGGCTGCCAACATGTAGGATACGGAGCGTCTCAGCCGTGTACAATATTGGTCGATGAATTTCCGTACCACTTCGTTGTAGGGCATTTCTATGACATTGGGCAGGCGGTTGAGGCGCGAGATGTATTCCTCCTTGCTGTATTGCGGATTCTCGTCCGAACTTTCGCATTTCTCATCCAATCCCAGGTAGTTCTTGGTGTTCCATTCTTGCAACAAGCTGTCTATTTCGTAGGTCATACCTTCCGGGAGGCCGATTACTTCGTCTTTTCCCGTTTGGTCGTCGTGTACGGTGATGTCGTTTTGTGCTTTCATCCCCGTAGCCAATAAAGCTGCTATACAGAATAATCCGATTTTTTTCATCATGGTTTAAAAGTTTAAATTACATTGGACGCCGACTGAAGCCTCTCGTCCTCGTCCGCCAAAATTAAAGACGGCCGGTTCGATGCGTAAACCCAAATCTTTGGAAATGTCGAAAGACGAGAGTTCCGCGTCCACGTATGCGTCTACTACCGACAACAGGTACACGGCTATCATGGCGAAGATGCTCATGTCCCGGTACTTGCGGTAATAGTTCTTTTTGTTCTTGAATATTTCTTTGTATTGCTCTTCCCGGCCTGCAATGCTGTAATTCAACGGGAGCATGTTCTCGTAGCTCTTCGTGTTGGGGTCATCATCCATGATATCCAGATAGGCTTGTGAATAGTCGCCATACATCTGGTTGTTCCATGTCAGGGCATAAAGACATCCTAAAAAGCCTCCATAGACAATAGGAATCTTCCACAGTTTGCGGTTGTAAATCTGGCCGGCTCCCGGAATAATCAGGGATAACCACAGTGCACGCTGTGGATTGGGAATGAAACGCTTTTCCATAAAAGGGGGCGTGTGGCGGAGCAATGAATCGCTTTTCAGGCCGACGGCAGTGGAATCCAATGCGGTTGCGGTGGTGTCCGTCAACGTTCCTGCGGACGGCAAACTGTCACCGGGCGTGGGGGACGTTTCGGTGATAACGGGTGGGATGCTGTCTTTGGCCGTAACGGCCAACGTGTCGGTGAGCAGGGAAACTGCGGTGGACGCAGAGTCGTGTACGGCAGGCCTGCTGTCTGCTGTCAGAGGTGCTTGCCCCCAAACTGAAGACACCCCACCGTGCATGAACAAGATGCCGAGCAGGATGAGTGAATGATGATATAAGAGTCTAATACACTTCAACTTTTTAAACGGTCAAACAGTTCGATAATACGTTCCAATTCCTCTTCGTTCGCAAACGGAATGCTAATCTTCCCCTTACCTTTATCCGAACAAGTAAGTTGTACTTTGGCTTGAAAGAATTTAGATAGACTTTGTTTCAATACGTTGTATTCCTCTGGCAAGCGTGCTCCTTTCGGTATGATCTTTTTGCCTCCGCTTTTTACGCTTTCGCCTTCCGTGAGTGCCTTGACCATTTCTTCCACCTTCCGGACGGAAAGGTTCTCCTGGATGATTTGTTGGAATAATTTAATTTGCAGCGTAGGGTTGTCCAAGGCGAGTAAAGCGCGTGCGTGTCCCATGTCGATGTCTTTGTTTTGCAAAGCCATCTGAATAGGGGCGGGCAAACGGAGCAGACGCAAATAATTCGTGATGGTAGAGCGGTTTTTGCCGATGCGTTCACTCAATTTTTCTTGTGTCAAGCTGTACTGTTCGATAAGATGTTGGTAGGCCAGTGCTATCTCCACCGAATTCAGGTCTTCGCGTTGGATGTTCTCTATCAAGGCCATTTCCATGACATTTTCGTCATCTGCCGTACGTATGTATGCCGGGATGGTGTGCAAGCCGGCTTGTTTGGAAGCTCTCCAACGCCGTTCTCCGGCGATGATCTGAAACGTGTCATCCTCCATTTTGCGGAGTGTGATAGGTTGTACGATACCTATTTCCGCAATGGAGGCGGCCAGTTCGCGCAGACTTTCAGGGTCAAAATCCCTTCTCGGTTGGTTGGGATTCGGAGATATCTTGTCCAGTTCGATTTCATTAATGGTAGAGGAACCGTCCGTGTGGACTTCCTTGGTGGAAATCAGAGCGTCCAATCCTCGTCCTAAAGCAGGGTATTTCTTGTGTACAGCCATTCTTTTTTCTGTTATTTGTCTTTTTCAATAATTTCTTTCGCCAAGGCCAAATGGTTCTTGGAACCTGTGGAATCCGTATCGTAAAGGATGACCGGGAGACCGTGGCTCGGGGCTTCGCTGAGTTTGACGTTCCGTTGGATGACGGTTTTGAAGACCAGTTCCTGGAAATGTTTTTTCACTTCATCATAAATCTGGTTGGCCAAACGCAGACGGCTGTCATACATGGTCAGCAAGAAACCTTCGATTTCCAAAGACGGGTTGAGCTTGGATTTGATAATCTTGATCGTATTGAGAAGTTTGCTGATACCTTCCAATGCGAAATATTCACACTGGACCGGGATGATTACGGCATCGGCTGCCGTCAATGCGTTTACGGTGATGAGACCTAATGAAGGGGAACAATCTATCAAAATGTAATCGTATTCGCCCTTCATGGGGGAAAGGATGCCCGTCAGCACTTTTTCCCGGTTGGGAAGGTTCAGCATTTCTATTTCCGCACCGACCAAATCAATGTGGGAAGGAATGATGTCCAATCCCTCGATATCCGTAGTATAGATGGCATCGCGCGGATCTGCATGGTCGATGATACATTCATAGATAGAGCAGTCTATTTCTGATACGTCTACTCCCAAACCGGAAGATGCATTGGCCTGAGGATCCGCATCGACAAGCAAGACCTTTTTTTCCAATGTCGCTAAAGAGGCGGCCAGATTCATCGAAGTCGTGGTCTTTCCGACCCCTCCTTTCTGATTTGCTAAAGCAATAATCTTTCCCATATCCTAATATTTGGTTTGCACAAAAGTAACGTATTCCTGACTACTGCGCTTTAGAGAATGCAGATAGAAACGTTAAATTGTTGAAAACTCGACTGTATTGTTAATAACTATATGGAACATCATGCCACAAAGATAATGTTTTTCAGTGAAAGCACTGAGCTTTTAAACCTTTTTTCGTACTTTTGTAGAAACAAATATAGGTGAAAATGAACGACATGAGGCCGCTTATCCTACTCTCGAATGATGATGGAGTACAGGCAAAGGGATTGAACGAATTGATAGATATGTTGTCGCCTTTGGGAGACATTCTTGTTATGGCACCGGACGGGGCGCGTTCCGGTTCTGCCTGTGCCATTACGGCGCACGACCCTTTACGTTATCGCGTCATGGCTGTACGTCCGGGCATAAAAATCTGTGCGTGTAGCGGGACTCCGGTAGACTGTGTGAAACTGGCACTTGAAATGGAAACCGGTCGTAAACCGGACGTGGTGGTCAGTGGTATCAACCATGGGGACAATTCTTCTGTCAACGTGCATTATTCGGGGACGATGGGTGTGGTGTTAGAGGGGTGTATGAAAGGCATCCCGTCTGTCGGTTTTTCCTTGTGTGATTTCGATGCGGACGCTGATTTTTCTCCTACCGTCCCATACGTGCGAGGCATTGTGGCGCGTGTGTTGAAAACGGGATTGCCCGCAGGGGTATGCCTGAATGTAAACTTTCCCCAACCGTCGGGACAGAGGTACCGTGGAACGAAGGTATGCAGGATGGCCCGTGGGATGTGGTCCAACGAGTTGTATGCGGCCGATCATCCTCGGGGCGGAAAGTATTTTTGGCTTACCGGTGAGTATACCAACAAGGAGCCGGAGCGTACGGATACGGATGCTTGGGCTTTGGCACACGGCTATGTGGCGGTGACTCCAGTCACGGTGGACGTAACGGCTTATCAGGCCATGGACGGACTCAAAGACTTGGAGGTTTTATGAAATATTATCTGATTGTCGGTGAGGCCAGTGGGGACTTGCATGCGTCTCATCTGATGAAAGAACTGAAAGCCCGGGATGCCGAAGCGGATTTCCGCTTTTTGGGAGGAGACCTGATGAAGGCGCAGGGCGGGACTTTGGTACGTCATTATAAAGAATTGGCCTACATGGGGTTTATTCCCGTGTTGCTCCATCTACGTACGATACTGCACAACATGAAGGCATGCAAACGGGACGTTTTGGTGTGGAACCCCGATGTGTTGATTCTGGTGGATTATCCCGGTTTCAATTTGTCTGTAGCGGAATTCGTGCATGCGCATAGTCCCATACCGGTATATTACTATATCTCTCCCAAGATATGGGCATGGAAGGAATATCGTATCAAGAATATCAAACGAGATGTGGATGAGCTTTTTTCCATCCTTCCGTTCGAGGTGGACTTCTTTGAGGGTAAGCATCATTATCCTATTCATTATGTGGGTAATCCTACGTTGGACGAAGTGGAGGCTTACAAAAAGGAAAACGAAAGGGATTTTGAACGTTTTGCGGAAGATAACGGATTGGAGGGCAAGCCTGTCTTAGCTTTGTTGGCCGGAAGCCGTAAACAGGAAATCAAAGACAACTTGCCCATGATGGTAGAGGCTGCTTCCGTTTATGCCGGACAGTATGAGTTGGTGTTGGCGGCGGCTCCTAATATAGACCCTGAATTTTATGGAAAAGTGTTACGGGGCAGCCGTGTGAAAATCCTGTACGGACAGACCTATCGTATATTGCACCATGCCTGCGCTGCTTTGGTCACGTCTGGGACGGCTACGTTGGAGACTGCACTTTTCCGGGTGCCCCAAGTGGTATGTTATTATACAGCTTGCGGAAAACTGGTCTCTTTCTTGCGTCGGCATATTTTGAAAGTCCGTTATATTTCGTTGGTCAATCTGGTAGCCGGGCGAGAGGTGGTCAAGGAGTTGGTGGCCGACGGGATGAGCGTGGGGAATATACGGGAGGAACTTTCTCGGATTCTGCCTGGCGGAAACGGACGCACAGCCATGTTGCAGGGCTATGAAGAGATGGCTGTCAAGTTAGGGGATACCGGTGCGCCCGCGAAGGCGGCAAGTCTCATGCTCCGTCTGTTGGGGCGTGGCGTGGAACGGATAGCCTCTTCTGATAGCTGCCGTTAAGGCAGGCCTGTACGGATAATGAAAGGGCGGGAACCGTTGCTTCGAGCAAATGGTTCCCGCTTCTTGTATCAGGTATGGCCATCATGGCCGGGTTGCCTTTTTCTCCTTAATTATAATAAAGTAAGGGTGTAGAGGTAGATGACAGAAGCCGGAATGGCCAGTAATGAGCTGTCGAAACGATCAAGCATCCCTCCGTGTCCTGGCAGGATATTGCCGCTGTCCTTGATTCGTAACTGCCGTTTCAAAAGGCTTTCCACAAGGTCGCCCCATGTGCCGAATATTACCACTGTAAGTGACAGTCCCAACCATTCCCATCTGCCGAGCGACGGTTCGAAGCAGGCAAAAATCTGTGATGCGGCTACGGCTACCAATCCCCCGCCTACGGAACCTTCCCACGATTTGTTCGGAGAGATACGCGGAAACAGTTTGTGACGACCGAAAAGCGAACCGAAACAGTAAGCTCCGGAGTCACTGGCCCAAAGGAATACGAATACGGAAAACGGCAGCATGCCCGCATAGGCCACACCGATGCTGTAAGACGCTTCGGGTTGGTAAGCCAATATATTGAGCGATGCAAACGGCAAGGCCACGTACATCTGGCTCATCATGGTATAGGCCCAATTGTTCAGTGCATGTTCGCTTTTCAGGTAAAGTTCACTGACCAACAGGTACACCACTGATAGCAGATACGGGATGAATACCCCGGAAGGGGTAAGGTTGCTGCAAAAGCCCGAAACGGCCAAAAAGAGGTAGATTCCGGCCACCGTACAAATCACTGCATTGGTTTGTACGTCGGCCCGCCGGTTCACCACTTGGCAAAACTCCCGTACGCTCAGGCCCGTTACCACGGCAAAGAGCAGGGTGAACGTGACGTTGCTCCATAAAATACCGCCCACCAGTACCGCTACGAAAGCGATGCCGGTGGCTGTGCGGAGGCATAAATTCTTTATTTTATCGGTCATTTTTCTTTAGGGGCTTGTGCGTCTTGCGGTTTTTCAGCCTCGTGATCGTCTGCTTGTGCCGTGGTTTCCGTAGGATGTTCGGATAGCATATCCGTCGGTTGCTCCTCCGAGGCAGTCGCAGGCTGTTCCTCTTTTTGCTCGTCAGCATCCTGAGCCATCTCGTCTCCCGGGAGTTCTTCGTTCATGCTAAGCAATTCTTCCGTGCGGCTAGTCCACGGACGTTTGCCGAAAATCTTCTCCACGTCTTCGGCGAAAATCACTTCGCGCTCCACCAGTATTTTTGCCAGTTCCGCATGTCCCTCTTGATGTTCGCGCAACAAGGACTTGGCACGTTCGTATTGTTCGGCAATCATCTGCTTCACTTCCTCGTCAATCAGTTGTGCGGTCTGGTCGGAATAAGGCTTCGTAAAGTTGTATTCGTCGTTGTTGTAATAACAGAGGTTCGGCAGTCGCTCACTCATACCCAGATAAGCAATCATGCTGTAAGCCTGTTTGGTCACGCGCTCTAGGTCGTTCAACGCACCGGAAGAGATGTGACCCGTGAATAATTCTTCGGCAGCCCGGCCGCCCAATGTGGCGCACATTTCGTCGAGCATCTGCTCTTTGGTCGTAATCTGTCGTTCCTCTGGCAAATACCAGGCTGCGCCAAGTGCACGTCCGCGCGGCACGATGGTCACTTTAATCAGCGGATTGGCGTATTGCAGGAACCAGGAAATGGTGGCATGTCCCGCTTCGTGCAAGGCAATGGTCTGTTTTTCTTCCACCGTCATGACTTTGGTCTGTTTTTCCAATCCTCCGATAATACGGTCCACGGCACTCAAGAAGTCATCTTTGCTCACGGCCTTTTTCCCATGCCGGGCTGCAATCAGGGCGGCTTCGTTACATACGTTGGCGATGTCGGCACCGGAGAAACCCGGTGTTTGGCGGGCCAACAAGTCAATGTCCACCGTGCTGTCCGTTTTCACCGGACGGAGATGGACTTTGAATACGGCTTTCCGTTCATTCAGGTCCGGCAGGTCCACGTGTATCTGACGGTCAAAACGTCCGGCACGCAGCAAGGCTTTGTCCAGAATGTCCACCCGGTTGGTGGCAGCCAGGATGATGACGCCGCTATTGGTGCCGAAACCATCCATTTCGGTCAACAACTGGTTCAATGTGTTTTCCCGTTCGTCGTTTCCTCCCATGGCAGGATTCTTTCCACGTGCCCGTCCCACGGCGTCGATTTCGTCGATGAAGATGATGCACGGGGATTTTTCTTTGGCCTGACGGAACAAGTCACGTACGCGGCTGGCTCCTACGCCAACGAACATTTCCACGAAGTCGGAACCCGAGAGGGAAAAGAACGGTACGTTGGCTTCTCCGGCCACGGCCTTGGCTAATAATGTCTTACCCGTTCCCGGAGGGCCTACCAACAGAGCTCCTTTGGGTATCTTGCCTCCCAAATCGGTGAATTTCTTTGGGTTCTTGAGGAACTCCACGATTTCCGCCACTTCCATTTTGGCACCGGCCTGTCCGGCCACGTCCTTGAAAGTCACTCTCGTGGCTTCGCCTTTCTCTATGAGCTTGGCTTTACTTTTCCCTACGCTGAATACGCTGCTCCCCGTCGGGCTTCCGCCGCTCATCCGTCTCATGATGAATACCCAAATGGCGATGATGACGAGCAAGGGGAAAAAGTTCCAGAAGATATTGCTCATGAAGTCGCTGCTCTGCTCGTATTTCAACGTGCCCTTGAACGCACCGGTGTTTTGTGCTTCATGTACCAAATCGAGTAATGCTTTGTTATCGGCATATTCCACGCTGATGACGGGCAGGCCTCCGATGCCTTTGACATCGTTTGTGCCGAACACGTCAGCGCGGTGCTCTTTTTTGACTCCCATTTGCAACACGCCCTTGTCTTTTTGGGCGATGATTCCGGTGGCGTAACCCTTTTTTACGTAAGTCTCGAAAGTCGTGTAGTCCACCGTTTTGGTGGAACTTCCTCCCGTCCCCGTGAAGAAGAGGTATACCAATATCACGATGATTATGCCGTATATCCAATTCATGTTGAACCGGGGCATCTTATTCTTGTTCTCTTTTTCGTTCATGATGTTTTAGGATGAGTTTAGTCAATGTCGGGAAGCGCGGTCAGTTGCGCGTCTTCCCATAGGTGTTCGATGTCGTAAAACTCTCGTGTTTGCGGCAGGAAGACATGTACGATGATGTCCGTATAATCCATTGCCACCCATTCGGCGTTCCTCAATCCGTCCACGGCTACAGGTTTGGCGTGCGCTTTGAGCCGCGCGGATTCCTCTATGGATTCCGCTATCGCCCGCACTTGTGAGGGAGAGTTCCCTTGGCAGATGATGAAATATTGGCAGATGGTGTCGCCTATGTTCGTCAAGTCGGCTACGACGATGTTCTTTCCTTTCTTTTCCTGTATGCCTTCCGTGATGGCATTTACTAATTGTTGCGTTTCGTTCATGCGTTAATCCATACATAAATTGTCGGGCAAAGATAGTATATAATATGTTATCATTCCAATTTTTAGGCTCAAAACCCTTTGCTTTTTATCTTTTTTAGATAATATAATCCGGTTTGTGCGTGGCGGTACGCCCGGAAACATAGGGCGGCTGCTGTGGATTGGGATTTATGTGGATACGGCAGTTCCCGCATGAAAAAAGGGTATAAAAATTTGTGGGTTCAAAAATAAGTCGCTAAATTTGCACTCGCAAAAAGGACAGTGGGCTATGGTGTAATGGTAACACAACAGATTCTGGTCCTGTTTTTCCAGGTTCGAATCCTGGTAGCCCAACTGCAACAGTGTCGGTGGCATCTGTTTTTTGTGGAAGATTGGA
>NZ_GL883886.1:118490-205467 GCF_000205165.1 Paraprevotella xylaniphila YIT 11841
TCCTGTTTTTCCAGGTTCGAATCCTGGTAGTCCAACACGAGGCTTTCCTCATTTCGGGGAAAGCCTTTTTTGTGCGCGGTGGTTGGTTCCGGGGCGATGTGAAAATGGTATTCTTTTCCCTCACAGGGATTTTTCAAAAAAGCTCCTTCATCTTTCAGGTCTTATCGTAAGTCTCTTAAAAACAAGTTTGTTGTGCCCTGAAGGATGTACCGGCCATCTTTCAGCCGAAGGTGTCTGCATACCTTACGGAAGACGGGAAAGGCTCTTCCTTAAAAGGGCTTTTTTTCTGCGCCAAACGATTTTTCAATCTCAGCCAAGCGATTTTTCGTTCTGCGCCAAATGATTTTCCGCTTTCAGCCGACCGGTTTCCTGTTTTCATCCTGAAGGAAGGCTGAAAGATGGATGTTCTATCCTTCAGTTATTGTACGTGTTGGAACACAGTGTGTTATCGTTCGGGCTGAAAGATGAAGCCATTTTTCTGAAAACTCTTGGGAGAGGGGGATACAGGGGGCACGTCAAGGTGTGGGGGGGGATAGGATTTTATGGTGTGGCTATGTTCTTTTAACACTTGTTAGGTAGAAACGCCGTTTCATGTTTCGGGCTGACGGAATATGCCTGAAGGAAGCTGTTTGGGAAAAAGAAGCCTGACGCGTGGAGGCGGCAGGCTTTGAAATCAGAAGGCTTCGGTGATGGCTTTGAGGATTGTAATCAATGGGCACCAGGCTTTCTGCCCGATTTCAATCTTTATCCTTTTGGCCTTTATTCTCATGTGGCATACGGAGTAAATATTAGTTTAAGACGGGGCTTCCCCTGCCGGCCAATCTGTAAGAAGACGCTTAGTCGGCCTCGGCATCTAATATGTGGAGTAGGGTGAATCCTTTTCTTTGTTATGGAATTCACACTTTCCGTGTTTTCCCGTTGGTGCCTTGTATGACATTAAATCCTTATGTACGGGTGGGGAAGAATACAGTCATCAATGGAGAAAGTTACCTTTCTGCTGCTGAAAAAGAAAATGAACTTTATTCGTTTTTCAATCTATCGCAAACCGTATTTTTCCATCTTTTTATAAGGGTGATATTTCAGCAATGCTAAAATTCTGGTATCCATCGCTGATCTTATACCATACAAAGAACAACATATTAACGAATAATTAAATGAGGATGAACTGTAAAACATAAACCGTGACTTCTTTACCGATTATAATGAATACTTTTAAGGTTGGTAATATCCCTGCATGCTCATTTCCTTTGCCGTAAAATATTGATACTTATCCTCTTCTAGAGGATAGTCCCAACATCCCAATTGATGATAGATTTCTCCACCAAAACCATGTTTGAACTTATAAAGCCCGTACATGGGATGTGAGGCATCGGCATACGGAGCGATACCGAACATATCATACTCCAAGCAGTTGTGCTCACGCGCCAACTGTATTGCTCTCCATTGCAAGGCATAAGTGGGCATTAGGTTGCGGTGAGATGACGAAGAGGCTCCATAGAGGTAAGTAGCCCGATGGGATGAGAACACCAAGAACATCGCAGCCAACGGAGTGTTGTCATGATAGGCTATGAGTAACTTTACATTCACTTTGGGGTCGTCACATTCCATCTTTGAAGCAAATATGGAATGGAAATACTGAATATCGTTCAGGTGAAGCCCGTTACGGAAAGCAGTTTCTTGATAGAGGCTATGCCAAATCTGTAATCCTTCGATTCCTGCCGAACGCACCTCTACTCCGTGTTTCAGTGCCAAGCGGATGTTATAACGTGTCTTGGGTTTCATCCGTGCAAGTATTTTCTCTTCATCGGTGGATAAATCAAGTACAATGGTATTGGCCGGCAGAATGTTGGTGTTGGCTTTACGCAGGTTATGGCAGCAAGTGCCATAGTTGAGTTTTATTTCTTGAAACTCTTTTTGGGGAAGTCCTACCCATCGGCCTGCTTCGTCAAAATCATCAGCTTTGCACCAATGGCTTTTCCAATTGAGGTCATAACGCAGGGCTATGCAATGCTTGGGCAGGAAAGAGCGAAGTGATTCGGAAAGTTCTTCCAGAAAAGTACCTTGATTTTCTTCTGATGGTTCTATCTCGGGGCCATAGGGCAGATAAGCGATATAATCCTCACGGTTGAGATGTTGAAAGAACATAATGAAATCGGCTTGAGTGTACGCATAACCTCCCACGTGGGTGTAAAGGTCACTGTTGCGCACGCTGTAATCGAAAGCGCAGGAACTCATGCCAAGCTGTTCTTTTACTTTCGACCAAAAGGAAGTTTGCTGAACAATGGGCGTACTATAAGCATCTGTAATCTCTTTGGGTTCCAGTCGGATATTCATTTGTGAAATAGTTTTTTGTGCTCTTTCAGATGATGAAACAAACAGAGCGAATTAACAAAAATGCAAAATTAGCCTTTAAAAGTTTGACAAGCAAGGAAAAAACGACAAATACGGGTTATTTGCCATCTTTTGCCATTTGTTGAAAAATATTAAGAATTTATCCATACTACGTATGGGGCTGTAAAAGTCCCGGATGCTAGCCAATAACGTTTGTTTAACCGTATGTTTTTAGTATCTTTGCAAATACATCGTGCAACAAAAGCCTTTAGAGGGCAGAATCATCGGGACAATTCTTAGTTGAAAACAGGTCCGTTTATCTCACATGATTCAGACTTATTAGTATCGCCCCTATTGTAGTTGTTTTCTGAAACAATAAAAAAGAAATGATTGTTATTCCGTATGGAATGACAATCGAATTCCAGTGTGTCTATTTGCTTATCAAATAGACATTCAACTTGTTTTGTGTTTAAGCCGAAGAAAAGATTAACGAATGAAAGAAAGGTTTGTTTATGAATGAAAAAAAGAAAATAGAAGTGATGAAACTCTACCTTATTTTCGGTCGTGAACGGAACAAAGCGTTCAAAATGCTGATGAAAGGAAAGAGTAAACAGGAAATCAAAAAAGAAACAGGATGCACTGTCGCTGTAAATGGAGCCAACTTTACCATCAACGAAGGTGAGATATTCGTCATTATGGGGTTAAGTGGAAGCGGAAAATCCAGTTTGTTACGTTGTATCAACCGGCTTAATAAACCCACCTTTGGGGCAATTGCGGTCGATGGCAAGAACATCGTCACCATGTCCGATGAGGAACTGCGTGCCGTCCGACGCAAGGAACTGGCTATGGTATTTCAGCATTTCGGCCTGTTGCCTCACCGTACCGTGTTGCAGAATATTGCTTTTGGACTTGAGCTGCAAGGCATAGGTAAGGAAGGGCGCGAACAAAAAGCACTGGAATGCATGAAACTTGTAGGGCTTGACGGCTATGAAAATCAGATGATAAACGAGCTTTCAGGCGGTATGCAACAACGTGTCGGATTGGCACGTGCTTTGGCGAATGACCCTGAGGTGTTGTTGATGGACGAGGCTTTCTCGGCCCTGGACCCGTTGATCCGGGTGCAGATGCAGGACGAGCTGCTGGCCTTACAATCAAAAATGAAAAAGACCATCGTGTTCATTACCCACGACTTGGAAGAAGCCATCAAGTTGGGTGACCGTATCGCTATCATGCGCGACGGTGAGATTCAACAGATTGGCACCTCGGAGGAAATCCTCACGGAACCCGCCAATGGCTATGTACAGAGTTTTGTGGAGAATGTGGATCGCAGCCGTATCGTCACAGCCGCTTCGATTATGGTGGACAAGCCTCTGGTGGCACGTTTGGGTAAGGAAGGACCGGAAGTGCTCATACGCAAAATGAAGGAGCGTAAACTTACCGTACTTCCCGTAGTGGATGCGGGCGGTATTTTGCAAGGCGAGGTTCGGTTGGGAGATCTTGTGAAATTGCGTGAAGCGAAGGTGAAAGACATCGCTTCGGTCATAAAAAGCGAGGTTCATTCCATTACCGCAGACACGGTGGTGGAAGACATCCTTCCGCTGATGACCAAGACCAATTCGCCGATCTGGGTGGTGAATGAAGAACGCGAATTTGAAGGAGTGGTTCCACTTTCATCGCTCATTGTGGAAGTGACCGGCAAGGATAAGGAAGAGATAAACGACATTATCCAACAAGCAATTGATTTATAATACAAAAAACGATATATACAATGATAGATATAGGATGTTATATAGAAGCAGCCATCGAATGGCTGGCCGAGGAAGGCGCGTTTTTTTTTGATGCGTTGAATGTAGGCGTAGAAAGTTTTATTGATAGTTTCCAACTGGCATTGTACGCTATCCCGTTTTATGTTTTTATTCCACTGACCGTTTCACTGGCTTGGTGGAAAGTAGGTAAAGGCATGGGGGTTTTTACTCTTCTGGGACTGTTGTTGATATGGGGTATGGGATTTTGGGAGGAAACCATGCAAACGCTCGCCTTAGTGCTTTCCTCCACTTGCATGGCTTTGCTGATAGGAATCCCACTCGGCATTTGGGCGGGAAAAAGTGAACGCTGTAACCGGATGCTCCGTCCCGTTCTGGACTGTATGCAGACCATGCCCGCTTTCGTCTATCTGATTCCTGCGGTATTGTTTTTCGGATTGGGTACGGTTCCCGGTGCTTTCGCCACCATCATCTTTGCCATGCCTCCGGTGGTGCGGCTTACGGGATTGGGCATACGGCAAGTACCTAAAAACGTAATAGAAGCTGCCCGATCGTTCGGAGCCACTCCCCGCCAATTACTTTTCAAGGTACAGTTGCCCTTGGCTTTACCCACCATACAAACCGGCATCAACCAGACCATCATGATGGCACTTTCCATGGTAGTGGTGTCTGCCATGATTTCAGCCGGAGGCTTGGGAGAAGTGGTACTGAAAGGCATCACACAAATGAAAATCGGACTCGGCTTTGAAGGCGGCATTGCCGTTGTGATACTGGCTATTATTTTAGACCGTATTACCCAAGGTATCGCCCAAAAGAAATAATCATCATATTTAGCACAATGAATTTATGAGAATATTCAGATTTATCACAACCATTATCAGCAGTACCTTGATGACATCGTGTGTCATCAACCCCAATAAAATAAGCATCGCTTATCCTAACTGGGCGGAAGGTATCGCAGTGACCCATTTAGCCCGTGAAATTCTTGTGGAACAAGGTTTTCAAGTAGAACTGCTCAATGCGGATATCGCCCCGATATTCACCTCGCTTGCACGTGGAAAGACGGATGTGTTTCTTGACAGTTGGCTTCCCGTTACGCATAAACCCTATTTTGAAAAATATCAGGGAAAATTTGAAATATTGGGGCAGGTGTTCGACAGTGCCCGTATCGGTCTTGTGGTACCGGCTTATGTCCCCATTAACAGCATAGAGGAGCTGCCGGAGTTCACAGAACGTTTCAATGGGGAAATAGTAGGCATTGATGCAGGCACGGGTATCATGAAATGTACGGAAACGGCCATACCAACTTACGGACTGGATTACAAACTGATGATTTCAAGCGGTCCGGCCATGACTGCGCTTCTTGACAAGGCGATTAAAAAGAAAGAATGGATTGTAGTAACCGGATGGCCCCCCCATTGGATGTTCGACCGTTACGAACTTAAAGTATTGGACGACCCGAAAAATATCTATGGAGCCTCGGAATATATCCGGGCGATTGCCCGTACCGGATTCAGCAAGGAACATCCATTCGCCGCAGAACTGTTGGGGAATATTCATCTTACGGACCGGCAAATCAGTTCACTGATGAGTGCCATTGAGCAGACAAGGGGAACGGAACGCGAGGCTGTAAGGGAATGGATAAAACAAAACAGAGCTTTGGTGGACAGTTGGATACCCAAAGACAAGGAAACGAAAATATATAAACGATGGATATGATTTTAGAAATAACACTTAGATTATTTGTAGCTCTTCTTTTAGGCGGAGTCATAGGAATAGAGCGTGAATATCGTTCAAAAGAAGCCGGATTCCGTACGCATTTCTTGGTGGCATTGGGTAGTGCTCTTTTTTGTATTGTATCACAATATGGTTTTGGCTTTGGTTTAAAAGACTCATCGAGAGTAGCGGCACAAGTGGTTTCCGGTATTGGTTTCCTTGGAGCGGGAACAATTATTTTTCAAAAGAATGCAGTGCGCGGTCTGACTACAGCCACCGGATTATGGGTAACGGCAGCTATCGGGTTGGCCTGTGGAACTGGCATGTATATAGCAGCCGGCATAGCTACAGCCATGGTGCTTTTCGGACTGGAAGTTATGAATTCCTTTATTCCGACTGTCGGAACTACTACGGTGCAACTTACCTTTACAGCTACTAAGAAAGAGAGCGTGAAACGTGTGGTCAACCAGATAAAGGATGACTGCATTGAACTTTATTCTTATGAACTGCGTGACCGTCGTACCTCACAAGGTGAAATCTTCGAGGCCAACATTGAGATGAAGGTTAAACGCGGTAATCACAATGAACGACTTATCGATTATATGGATGAATTTGATGATGTTACTATTTCAAGTATAGAATAAAAGCTGATTATCACTTCCAATTGGATCATGCTTGTATTTATGTAACAAACAAGTGCCGGATATATCTATACAATATGTAAAACAGGAATAATAAACGATTTAACTATTTGTTTTTCAATAAGAAATGAGAATTTGAATGTCTTGCGCAATGCGTGGTCAGCGGTATGGACAGGCCGAGCTGTTGCCCGATTTTCTTCAAATCCGCTACGTCCGACTTTTTCAGGTAGGCCATGTCCACGAACGGCATCTCACGGGTGAAGAAACTGAACATGAAGATGTCGCGGGCGAAAGCTGCCTGCGGCAAGCCGGACAAATCCATGCGGTAGATTCGTGATATGTCCTCTTGCCGGAGTGCCCGTTTCACGGTCTTGTCCACTCCGGTGTAGACGTGCCGGAACGGATGCCGGTCGGTGGTCAGCCCTTGTTCCACAGCCAGATTGTAACAGGTGCGGAACTGCCGGACGTAGAATGATGACGTGTTGCGGCAGAGACCTTGTTCCTTCAGATGGCTTTCATAACGTTGCACGAGGTCGGAGGTAACCTCGTCGTAACCCAAATCGGCATGATTCCGGAAACGCTTGAAGCTGTTCAGGGCGGTGAGGCAAGTCTCTGCGCCGCGCGTCCGTCCTGCGCTCCGCAACATTAGGCTGTGGCGGAGCATGAATTCAAAAACTTGCATAAAAAAAGCCGCGTCCGAAGTAAAATTCCGGATGCGGCAAATTGTTTTTAAATGGTTTGTCCTTTTATTCAGCCTGGGCTGCTTTGATTTCCTTGTCGATGGCGGCAATCTTTTCGCTAATCAGGTTCAATTCGTCTTTCAACTTCTCCATCTTCTTGTTCATTTCGTTGAGGAGGCTGCTGCCCTTCTTCGAACTGCAAGTCAGGAAGCCCAGGTTGTTCTCGTACGTCTTGATTTCGCTGCGTTTGCTCTCGTAAGCCCGTACCAGGCGTTCCCGTTCGCGGGACAAGCCTTGTCCGCCTTCTTTGGCATCGTTCTTCAAGTTGTTCTTGAAGTTGTCCAGACGGCGGCGTGCGGCTGACATGTTCAGGGCCTTGAACAGTTGGTCTACCGTTTCGTGGTAAGCCTTATAGATTTTGTCTTTCTCCTTGAAAGGCACGAAACCGATTTCGTTCCATTCCTTCATCAGCTCTCTTACGGCATCCTGTTTGTTTTCTTCCTCGTTGGACTCCAACAAGGCTTTCAGCTTATCGATGACCTGTTCCTTCTTTTGCAAGTTCTCTTTTTCCTCCCCGCGTTGGGATGCCGTGTTCTTGCCCTTCTGTTCGAAAAAATAGTCGCAGGCACCGATGAAACGTTGCCAAAGAGATTCGGAATGCCTTTTAGGAACGGCACCGATGGTCTTCCATTCCTTCTGTATCTGCATGAGCTTGTTGGCCGTGGCTTTCCAGTCCGTGCTGTCTTTCAGTGCCTCGGCCTTTTCGCAGAGTTCCGTTTTCTTGGCCAAGTTTTGAGCCTGTTCCTCTTTCAGGCGTTTGAAGAATGAAGCCTTTTCCGTGAAGAAACGGTCGCATGCGCCACGGAAACGCTCGAAAATCTTCACGTTCATCTTTTGAGGGGCGAAACCAATGGTACGCCATTCCTTTTGCATCTCGATGATTTGCTGCGTCTGTGACTCCCATGCAGCCGCCGTCTTGATGGCGGTCAGGTCGATGGCTTCTATTTTCTCGCAGAGTGCGGTCTTGTGTGCCAGGTTTTCTTCTTCTTTCTGCTTCAGCTCCTCGAAATATTGTTGGTGGCGTTTGTTCACGGCGGTGGAAGCGGCTTTGAAGCGTGCCCAGATTTCTTCGCGCAATTCTTTCGCCACGGGTCCCGTTTCCTTGAATTCCTGATGCAAGGCTTGCAACTGTTGGAAAGCTGATATGACATCGGCTTCTTCGTTCAGCTTTTCCGCAGCTTCGCAAAGGCGTGTTTTGATTTCCAAGTTCTTCTTGAAATCGTATTCACGGAATTCGTTGTTGAGTTTCAGCTGGTCGTAATATTGCTCTACGTACAACTGGTAGGTTTTCCACAGCTCGTTGGCTTTTTCTGCCGGGACGAGTGTCAGTTCCTTCCATTGGTTCTGGAGTTCCTTAAACTCCTTGTAGGCTTGGTTGGCTTCCTCCGGTGTGGCGCTCAGGGTCTTGATGCGTTCCAAGATTTCCTGCTTTTTCTGCAGGTTCTCTTCTTTCTGCCGGTCCAGTTCGGCCTGCAATTCAGCTCTTTTTTGCTTGATGACGTTCATGGCCGCCTTGAATTCGTCCTCGAGCACATTCGGTGCCGGAAGGAAAGCTTCTGGCTCGCCTCCGTTTTCGATGAATTGCGCACGGGCTGCTGCCACGTTTGCCTTATGTATTTTGTAGAAGGCCTGCTTCAGGGCATCCAATTCCTGTTTCTCGGCCGGAGCGTCGGCTTCGGCCAGTTCCTTCACTCGTGCAACGACTTCTTCCTGTGTTTGCGGCACTTCTATCGTTTGATTTTCCGTTTCGTTCACTTCTGGTGTTACGTTTTCTGTTACGTTCTCTTCCGTCTGGAGAGTTTCTTGAGAGTCCATCATGTTACTTGTTTTAGTATCTGATTCGGTTTTACTATTCATTTAATCGGCACAAATTAAGTATAAAAAACGGTGGAAACCTAAAAAATCTCCTGTTTTTTTACTTTGCCCGGCTTTAAATCCATGTTTTTCGCTTGAAATACCATACGAATGCCACTGTAATGCCCACGGTAAGCATCAAAGCCACCGGGAATCCCCATGCCCAATTCTCCATGCCGTTGACCAGGTTCATGCCGAGTAAACTGGCGATGAGCGTGGGAAACATGAGGATGATGGAAATGGACGTCAGCATTTTCATCACGCCGCTCGTGTTATTGTTGATGATGTTGGCGTAAGTGTCCATCGTCGAGTCGAGGATGTTGGCATAGATGGATGTCGTCTCGCGTGCCTGGCTCATCTCGATATTGACATCCTCGATAAGGTCGGCATCCAGTTCGTCCACCGGAAGTTTGAACTTCAGCTTGGAGAGCAACGTCTCATTGCCTCGGATGGAAGTGATGAAATAAGTCAGGCTGTCTTGCAGGCGCGACAAGTTGATGAGGTCCACGTTGTCCACGTTACGATCCAAGTGTTGCTTGGCTTTCTCGATGAGCAGGTTGATTTGCTTCAGCCGTTTCAGGTACCACACGGCAGACGAAAGGAACAGGCGGAACACCATGTCTACGGAGTCGGTGAATCCCAATCCGCGTTTTTGCTGGTAGCTCACGAAGTCAATCATCATGTTCGTCTCGAAATTGCACACGGTGATGCACACCTCTTTGTTCAGGATGATACCGAGGGGTATGGTCGTATAAGGCGTGCGCGAGCGTACTTCTTTCACGTAAGGGATACGCAGGATGATGAGTATCCAACCGTCGTCGAACTCATAGCGGGCACGCTCGTCGGTATCGGCGATGTCCATTAAAAAGTAATCGGGGATGTGGAGCGTATTCTCCAGATAATCTATATCGTCCTGAGTCGGACAAGTAACTTGCACCCAACAGTTGGGTTCCCACTTTTCGAGCGTGCGCAGGCCGCGGTTTGTATTCCAGTATGTTCGCATGAATAAAAATCCTCCATAATTATAACGGAACGGAGGCAGCTCCTTGCAAACCTCTGTCCTACTTAGTTCATATTTTCCGCGTGATAATCGTCCATTTTAAATAAATACTCTGATAAATTGCGGTGCAAAGATACGATAAACCGCTTGAAGTTACAAATAAAAAAACGGCTTTGAGGCCGTTTTTTTATATCTTTTCTCCGGAGTATGCCGTTTCGGAAGTTTCCCGCGTTATGGCATTGGTCAGATTGATGAAATCGGCCACGGATAATTGTTCCGGGCGGCGGCCGAATATCTCGGCGGAGAGGAATTCGGCGTGGTCTTTAGGCAGCCGCCCTTCCTGCCGTGCCTTGTGGTCGGCATCGGCCAGCACGGGGCGGATGGAGTTGCGAAGCACTTTGCGCCGTTGGTTGAATGTGGTTTTCACTACCTGTTTGAAGAGCCGCTCGTTGCAACCTAAGTCCGTCGTGGAGTTGCGTGTCATACGGATGACCGCGCTCTTCACCTTGGGGGGAGGATTGAATACGTGTTCATGCACCGTGAACAAGTATTCCACGCTGTACCATGCCTGGATGAGTACGCTCAGGATACCGTAGGTCTTGCTGCCCGGACCGGCGGCAATGCGTTCCGCCACCTCTTTCTGTATCATGCCCGTACAGCAAGGGATGAGGTCTTTGTAGTCGAGCATCTTGAAGAATATCTGGCTAGAAATGTTATAAGGGTAGTTGCCCGTAAGCACGAACGGTTGCCCGCCGAACGTCCGTTCCAGGTGCATTTTCAGGAAATCGTCTTCTATGATGTTTTCTTCCAACTGGGGGTAATTGGCACGTAGGTAGGCCACGGATTCGAAATCAATCTCGACCACTTTGACGGGGCGGCCCTTGCCGACGAGGAACTGGGTCATGACACCCATGCCCGGCCCTACCTCGAGCACCGGGATTCCGGGGCAGGCATCTACTGTATCGGCGATGTCCTGTGCGATTTTCAGGTCTTTTAAAAAATGCTGTCCGAGAAACTTTTTGGGCTTGACTGTCTTCATTGTTGTTTTTTTGTTTTATTTTTGTGGATACAAAGGTAATCAAAAATAGACAGAGACGGCATTGGAAACTTCTAAGATCATTCGTCATGCGTTAAAAATAGCCTTCCCCTTGGCGTTGGGAGGCTTGATTTTGTGGTGGATGTACCGTGATTTCGACTGGAACGGGCTGTGGGAGGCTTTGAACGACGGGATGGATTGGACGTGGATGTGGCTTTCCATGCCTTTCGGTGTGTTGGCGCAGGTGTTGCGTGCCGTGCGTTGGAGGCAGGCATTGGCTCCGTTGGGAGAACGTCCGCGTTTGTCTTCGTGCGTGCATGCCGTGTTTCTTTCATACGCTTCCAGTCTTGTGGTGCCCCGGGTGGGGGAGGTCTTGCGTTGCGGTGTATTGAAGAAGTACGACGGCACTTCTTTTACGAAATCCTTGGGGACGGTGGTGACGGAGCGCATGGTGGATTCCCTGTTGATTTTGTTATTGGCTGCTTTGGCAGTCTTGCTGCAGGTCAAGGTGTTCATGGTGTTCTTTGCCGAGACGGGAGTAAGTTTTGAAGAACTGGCCGGACGCTTTTCTGCAGCCGGTTATTGGGTCACGGCAGCTTGTTTGTTGGTCGTGTTGGTGTTTCTTGCCGTTTTGGCCAGGCGGTTGGCGTGGTTCAACCATACCCGCAATTTGCTTCGCAATATTGTGGACGGAGTGTTTTCTTTGCGCAATGTCCGCCATATACCTATATATATAATGTATTCCTTGGGGATATGGCTTGCCTATTTCCTGCATTTCTATTTGACTTTTTATTGTTTTTCCTATACTTCGGGGTTGGGGGCTATGGCCGCCTTGATTGCTTTCGTGGTCGGCACGTTTGCCGTCTTGGTACCCACGCCGAATGGTGCCGGGCCGTGGCATTTTGCGGTGAAGACCATTTTGGTGCTCTACGGCGTATGTGAGCCGGATGCTGTCGTGTTCGTGCTCATCGTGCATACGTTGCAGACCTTGCTTGTCATGTTGTTGGGCTTCTATGCTGCCGGGGCATTGGCTTTTACCCGTCGGATAGGCCAGGAGGAAGCAGGGGGTGGAAGAAATTAAATCAGATTGTCAAACCATAATAATAGGTTGTTATGAACGAGATTAAGAACTTGGAACCGCAGGTGGTATGGAAGAATTTCCATGCATTGACACAGGTTCCGCGTCCGTCAGGACATTTGGAAAAAGTACAGCAATTCCTGTTGGATTGGGCGGCAGCCCATGGTATCGAGGCTTTCAAAGACGGTGGCGAAAACATCGTCATGCGCAAACCTGCCACACCGGGCATGGAGAACCGTAAGAAAGCCGTCATGCAGGCCCACATGGACATGGTGCCGCAGAAAACGGCAGAGAGCCGGCATAATTTTGAGACCGACCCCATTGAAACCTATATCGACGGCGAGTGGGTGAAAGCCAAGGGGACGACCTTGGGCTCGGACGACGGAATGGGCGTGGCGGCCATCATGGCCGTGATGGAAGACGAGAGCCTGGAGCACGGCCCGTTGGAGGCATTGATTACAGCCGACGAGGAAACTTGCATGTACGGGGTCAACCATCTTGCGTCCGACACGTTGACGGGCGACATCCTGCTGAACTTCGACAATGAGACGATGGGCGAATTTGTGGTAGGAAGTGCCGGAGGAGTGAACGTGACGGCATCGATTGCTTATAAAGCCGTGGAGGCAGACCCGGCAGACGTGGCGGTCAAGGTGACGGTCAAAGGGTTGCGCGGCGGACATTCCGGCTTGGAGATTTGCGAGAACCGTGCCAATGCCAACAAACTGATGGCGAGGTTCCTGAACATGGCCATCCGCGAGAACGAAGCACGGTTGGCTTCGTGGAAAGGCGGCAACATGCGTAACGCCATACCTCGTGAGAGCGAAGCTGTAGTGACGGTACCGGCGGATGATGTGGATGAGTTGCAAGGACTGGTGGATTATTGTGCGGACATGTTTGCCGAAGAATACCGTGGCGTGGAAGAGCACATCGTGATGACGATGGAGCGCGTGGATATGCCTGCGGTTCAGGTGCCGGAAGAGATTCAGGACAATGTGCTGGATGCCATTGTGGCCTGTCACGACGGTGTGCTCCGTTACATCCCGTCCATCCCGCACATCGTGGAGACTTCGTCCAACCTGGCGATTGTCAACGTGACACCGGAACGTGCGGAAGTGCTGATTTTGGCACGCAGTTCGAGCGAGAGCATGATGGACTATGTCGGGACCATGTTGGAAAGCTGCTTCAACATGGCGGGCATGAAGGTGGAATTCAGCGGTCGTTACGGGGCATGGCAGCCTAACTTCGATTCGCAGATTACGGCGCAGATGGTGGAAATCTATAAGGAGATGTTTGGCGAAGAGGCGTTGGTACAGGTCGTGCATGCCGGTTTGGAGTGCAGTCTTATCGGGGAAGTATATCCCGATATGGACTTGGTAAGTTTCGGTCCTACGCTCCGTTCGCCGCATACGCCGGATGAGCGTTGCCACATCCCGTCGGTGGCCAAGTTCTGGGATTTCCTGAAGGAGTTGCTCCGCCGGATACCGGAGAAGGCGTAAATAAGCGGAATTTTGCATAGGGAAAGGGGATGTGTCGTGCGGGCATGTTCCCTTTTTCCATGCGGCCATGATGGGCTTTGGAGATTACGGGGGCATGTTGCGGAGCGGATGTCTGCATCGCTTTGTCCGGATTTCTTGTTATTCTTACGTGTATCTGTAAACAGCTGTTTTTTAGTTGGTTGAATGCATTAAAAAGTTCTCCTTAGATTCGATAATCAATCTGCGCCAAACGAAAAATCAATCAAAGGAGACTGATTTTTCGTTTGGCGCAGAACGATTTTACCACTTCCTCACTTCTCGTTTTGTCGTGGATTTTCAGGTTTTTGGGCTTTGGGTATGGGTGAATTGGAGAACCAGTTGGTCTGTGATGTATGGTTTTTAGAATATTATAACGTTGAATAGTTTCATTTTTCAAGAAGAATGCCGTTATTTGCATGAATCAGAACTAAAAACCAAAAGAAATAACTATGAAGCAAAAAATCTTATGGAGTATATGCGTGATGTTCCTTTGTTTCGGAACGGGGTGCCCGGCTGCGGGTTTCGATGATTTATGGAAACAAGTGGAAAAATATGAAAGACAAGATTTGCCGAAATCTGCTTATAAGGTTGTGGAACAGATAGCCGCCAAGGCAGACAAAGAGAGGCAAAAAGGTCAGCAGATGGCAGCTTTGCTCTACGGTTGCAAGCTCCGTCAGGACATCGTGCCCGATAGCTTTTATTCCGACATCATGAAACTGGAGCGGCTCAAACGGCAGACCACCGACGAGGTTCAACGGGCGGTGCTGGCTTCCGTGTTGGGAGATTTGTATGAAGACAATGCAGGCCGTAACCGGAATTACAGCGACCGTACGGATGCCCATCCCGACAGCATCCGCGAGTGGTCGCGGGAGCAGTTTATGAAGGTTGCATCGGAGAATTACCAACTGTCCATGGCTCGTCCGGACTTGTTGGCAGCGGCCAAAGCCGCCGACTACATGCCTTTTGTGGAGAAAGGGAAGGATGCCGGTTACTTCGGCGGGGATTTGCTGAATGTCATCGGGAGGCGGGCAGTGGCTATGAAACGGTACAGGACCGTTGCGATAGAAGATGTGGACAAGGACGTGTATGGACAAATGCTCGCTGTCTATCGTAAGAATGGAAACCGTGAGGCGGAATTGTTGGTGATGTTAGACTCTATCGGACATGTGGCACGTGTGTCGAATGGAGGTGTGGCGGAGCATGACCCTGACGGTGTGGCAAGGCGCGAACGGGAAGTGCTGCAAACCGGAACGTATAAGGCGTACGAGCGGATGCTCGCCCATTTCGGTGATTTGCCGTTGGCGGCAGAAATTTATCTGTGCATGCTCGATTTGGAGGTCAGTCCGCGCCTGAAAGTGCAATGGATAGAAGAAGGCTATGAAAGATATAAGGCTTATCCACGTTCGAAGGAACTACTGAATCACCGGAAAAGACTGGAAGCACCGGAAATGCGTTTCCGGATGTCTGAAAGCGTGAACCCCGACATGGGTTACGAAGCACGAGTGGAACACCGCAATGTGTCCGGAGTGGAGTTAAGTTGGTACCTGTTGCCAGAGGGAGAACCTGATTGGGATAAGGTGGAAAAGAAGTATAGGAGCGACCGCTTGGCTTACTTGAAACGGTATGGACGATTGCGGAAGACAGAACGCCTGGCATGGAAGGCGTATGCTCCATACGAGGCCGTGACAGATACTTTCGATTTGCGTGTTCCCGGTGTGGGCTACTATATGATAGTCGCAAAAGCGGATGGACAAGAAACATTGCAACCCTCCCAAATCCACGGGGTGAAGTCATCACGTTTGTTATTGGTGGGCGGTTTCTTGCCGGACAGCACTAGCCTTTGCACGGTAGTGGAGGGATGTACGGGGCGGCCCGTGCCATCGGCCACGGTGGAATGGTACTATCGTGACACGCTGTTGCATACCGCTTTGACGGATGCCGAGGGAAAAGCCCGTTGGCGCGATGCCGCTTATATCCGGAACCATATAGGGCATTACGGCCTGACGATAAAGGCTCGTAAAGGGGATGACCGTTATGCCCAACCTTGGCAGGAGCGTTTCCGGATGCCTTTCCACAAAGAAGAACGGGAACAGGTGCGGGAGCGTTTGTACACAGACAGGGCGGTGTACCGCCCCGGACAGACGGTGTATGTGGGTGGACTGTGTTACAATGAGCGACAGGCTGAAAGCCATACCGTGCAAGGGCGTAAGGTGGTGTTGGAATTGCACGACCCGAATGGGAAGGCCGTGGCGGAACAAAAAGTGGAGAGCGATGCTTTCGGTACGTTTTCGGGCACTTTCACTTTGCCAACGACCGGACTTTCCGGGCGTTATTTCATACGTACAGAATGGGGACATACGGATTTCAGGGTAGAGGAATACAAGCGTCCCACCTTTGAGGTGCATTTGGACGAGGTGGGCGAACACTTCGTCCCGGGCGACACGGTAAGCCTGATGGGTATGGCCATGAACTACAATGGGGTTCCCTTGCGGCATGCACGGGTGTCGGCCACATCTTTCGTCGTTCGTGCCCTCTATCGGGTGGTCGACGGGGAAAAGGAGCTTCCGCTCGATACGGTTTATACCGGTGAAGACGGGCAGTTCATGTTGCGTGTTCCGGTGCGTGAGACTGAAGAGTCATGGGGTAGTTGGGGGCTGCGCCAGATGGTGGAAGTGTCGGTCACGTCTGCATCTGGCGAGACGCAGTCGGCCAAAATTGGATTCCCTTTGACCAAGGAGGGATTGGAACTTGCGTTGGAGGGGGCATTACCGTGCGTGAAAGACAGCCTGCCTGCTTTTACGGCAAGGGTGCGTACGGCTGCGGGTGCCCTTTATACGGGACCAGTGGAAGTGACCGCCGACCTCTTCTTGTCGGAGAAACACCGACTGACGAAGAAAGTGTTGTCGGGTATCTGTCTGCCTGCCAACCGCGAGGTGCGGATTGCGGAGTTGTCAGCTCTTCCTTCTGCGGATTACGGATGGGTGGTACGGGCCGTGGCAGAAGGTGACACGGTGGAAACCTCCTACACGTTCAAACTTTTCAGCCTGTCGGACCGTCGTCCGGGCAACGATGATAACCTTTGGTTCTATTGCGTGAACGACACCGTCCGTCCGGATAAACCTGCCCGTCTGATGGTGGGTACGGCGGCCGACAGTGTCACGCTATATTACATGTTGTTCTGTGAAGACCGTATTTTGGAGGAAAAGGTTTATTCTGTGTCCGATACCATCATGGACTTCACTTATCCGTCCGTGCCAGATGGGGCAGACGGGATGCAGGCTGTGTTTTATTTGGTGCGGGACGGACGTTGTTCGACAAGGGAAGTGCGGCTTGTCCGTCCGTGTCCTGAACGGAAGTTGCGTCTTGCGTGGACATCGTTCCGCGACCGTCTGCAGCCGGGTACGGAAGAAACATGGCGGCTCCGGGTCACATTGCCCGATGGGCGGCCTGCTCCGGCACAGCTGATGGCTACACTGTATGATACCTCCTTGGATGCCATCAAGCCGCATGGCTGGAATTTTTACCAACATTTCTTTCCCTCGTTGCCTTCTGTCAGGATGGGTATGACGAATTGGTTCGGCAGCAATTATATTGCGTATGCTGCACGTGTCCCTTACACGGTTTCTAAACCTTTGCGGTTCGACTATTTTAATCCGGCGATGTTGGCGTGGGGCGGTCTCCGTACGGTTGAAGAAGTGCTCAATATTACGGATAATACTGTAGTGGTGGGCATGTCTCCGGGTAGCGGTAGGATTGCCGGGTTGGATATGGCGTACGGGGCGCAGGCAGCCGAGGCAGAAGTTGCACTTGCGGAACCTCCTGTGCTGCACGCACCCGTGGCGATGTCAGCCATGAAAAAAACAGCGGACGGTGTTGCGGCAGACGGAGTGTCGCAAGACGTGGTAATTCGTGAGAACCTGAATGAAACAGCCTTTTTCTATCCCCGTTTGATGACAGACACGAGCGGCGTGGTGACCTTGCGCTTCACTTTGCCCGAAAGCCTGACGACGTGGAAATTCATGGCTTTGGCCCATACGAAAGACATGATGGCGGGCTTGTTGACGGACGAGGTGGTAGCCGCCAAAGAGGTGATGGCCCAACTCAGCTTGCCGCGCTTCGTGCGGATGGGCGATCGTGCCACGCTTTCGGCCACGTTGTTCAACTTGACCGGGAAAACGTTGGAAGGCAAGGCCACGATGGAAGTGTTCGACCCGGCTACGGGAGAGGGCCTTTGGAAAGAGACGGTGAAGGTGGAGATGGAGGCGGAATCGGATACGGTGGTGTCTTTTGCCTACACGCCTTCAGGCAGTGTGTCCTTGCCGGCTTGTCGCATAATCTTCGAAGCCGGGGAGCATGCAGACGGGGAACAGCGTTATCTTCCTATTTTGGAGGACAAGGAATGGCTGACGCAGACCCTGCCTTTCGTGGTGTCGCACGAGGGGGATACGGTGATACGGCTCGGCGGTTTGTTCCAAGGCAACCATCCTGAGGCGGAGCACCGCTGTCTGACGGTGGAATATACGGCCAATCCCTTGTGGTATGCCGTGCAGGCCCTGCCTTCCGTGTTGGAGCCACGGACGGATGATGTGCTCTCATTGGGTGCGGCCTATTATGCTTCCACGCTTTCCTCTACATTGGCCGCACGGTATCCACAAGTGAAAACGGCGGTGGAACTTTGGCAACGCGAGGCGGGTGAAGAGCTCAAAAGTCCTTTGTCTGGCGGGGAAGACCTGACCGGCATCGTGTTGGAAGAAACACCTTGGGTGGCTGATGCCGAGATGGAGACGCAGCGGTTGCCGGCTTTGCAACAGTTGTTTGATGCCAACCGTCAGGCTGACCTGCGTCGCCGGTTTGCCGAGGCTTTGGGCAAGTTGCAGCGCGGTGATGGTTCGTTCGGTTGGTTCAAGGGGATGTCCGGCAACGCATGGCTGACAGAGCGTGTGGCTTGTCTGTTGCTCCGGAGCGGGGCGGGCGTAAAGACAGACAGCCTCTTGGCGCAGTATGTGGACGTGAAGAAGATGATGGTTTATTTGATGGGCAAGGCACACGAAGAAATTATCAGGGACAAGGAAAGCCTGCGCGAGCATAAAATCCATGCGTACGGAGGTTCCTATTGGTTGGATTACCTCTATTTGGCAAGCCTGAGCGACGTGACTTGGTTTGATGCATCTGTCCGTAAAGATTTGGGATATATGCAAAGCCGTATACTGGATTGTGTGGAACAAAGAGAGGCTGACGGAAAACGACGGATGGCGGGGGATAGTGACAGGCTTTCTCTTACCGAAACCGCCCAGGCCGTCATCGTATTGCGCTATATGGGCAAGGCTGATGCCGCCGCCGGACTGGTACGTTCTTTGCGTGAACATTTGGTGGACGGGGCAGAAGGGTTGCACCTTGAATACCCTTCCAACGGCTTTGTGGGTTCCGACCGGAAGATTGCGGTGCATACATTGTTGATGGAAGCATTATCAGCGCCGGGAGACGCGGATGAAAAGGAACAAGAGGGAATGTGCCGCTGGTTGTTATCGCAGAAGCGTTTGCAGGCCTGGGGGACTACTACGAGCAGCATGGACGCCGTGTATGCCTTGATGCAAGGGCAAAAACGGGATTTGGTCTTGCGCTCGAATGATGTGGTCCGGTTGGAAAGCCCGAAGGGTGAAGAGCTGGCCGTATTGAAATCTTCGGAAAGCAAGTTGGCCGGTTTGGGTACGGTGACGGCTACGGTGGAAGGCCGTGAACTGTCGAAAGGTGCCGGTTTGTTGAAAGTGGAAAAGGCGGGAGACCGTCCGTCCGCTTGGGGTGCGGTGTATGCGCAATACCGTTTGCCGTTGTCCGAGGTCGGCAGTTCCGCTTCGGGTCTTCGCATCCGCCAGGAAGTGGACAATGACCGTCCCCGGGTGGGCGACCGCGTGACGCTCCGTTACGTGCTCACGTCCGACCGCGACTATGAGTACGTCCGCCTGAAAGCGGGCCGCGCGGCTTGTCTGGAACCTGTGGACTCCCGTTCGGGCTATGAATACCGCAATGGTTTGGGATATTATAAGGAGGTGAAGGACGCTTCGACGAACTATTTCTTCGAGCGTTTGCCCAAGGGGACTTACGTGATAGAGGCGGAATGCTACGTGGAGCGTGCCGGACGTTATGCCCTCGGTGCGGTGAAGCTGAACGGGGTGTATGCACCCGAGTTCAGTGCATACGGGGCAGGAACGGTATTGGAGGTAAGCGAATGAAATATGTATTGAATGTCATATTCGGTATGGTGATGCTGTGGCTCTCCGCAGGATATGCGGTGGCTCAGCAAGTGGAACTCTTGAAACCGAAAGATTTGGGACAGTGGAACATTCGGCCGGGGAATTACAGCGGGATTACGCCGATAGGAGACGGGCACTATGCCGTGGTGAGCGACAAGGAGACACGGGACGGGTTCTTTGTGTTCCGTATCGTACAGGATGAACGGACGGGACAAGTGACCGAGGTGGTGAATGAAGGATTCCGTGGAACGGATTCCGCTTTGAAAGGTGGAAGGGATGCGGAGGGTGTGGCTTTCGTGCCGGAAGATTCTTTGGTGTGGGTAAGCGGAGAAGCCGACCAACGTATTGTGGCCTATCGGACGGACGGCGCACCGGCACATCGGGAATTGGCTGTCCCTCCGGCATTGGGGCGGTCGGCCATTACGCCGAATTATGGTTTCGAAGCTTTGGGTTACGACCGTGAGTCCGAAACTTTCTGGGCCGTGACCGAGAATGCCTTGAAGGTCGATGGCAGGGTGGCTGAACCCGGTGCGGGGCATGGCGTTTACCTTCGTTTGCAGAGTTTCGGGCGTGACGGGCTGCCGCGTGCATCGTATGCTTATCCGTTGGACATGCCCGTGTCGGAGGCCAAAGGAGAACAATATGCTTTCGGGGTGGTCGCGATCTGGCCGCAGGAAGGCGGACGCTTATGGGTGATGGAGCGGGAATTCAATGTACCGGAGAGGCGGTTGAAAGCCCGTACCCTGATGAAGATTTATGAGGTCGTACCCGGTTCAGGAACGGCACTTCCGGAAAAGCCCCCGTCGGAACGGTTATCCGGTTACGCTTTGAAAAAGGAACCGGTTGCGGCTTTTTCCACCCGCATGCGCTTGGTCAGGCCGAAATTGGCCAATTACGAAGGTCTGTGCGAAGGAAGCCGTCTGGCCGACGGACGGCGTACGTGGCTGCTCGTGAGCGATTCGCAGGGTGGTTATGGAAACAGATTGTGTCATTTGCGGGATTGGATTCGCGTCTGTGTCTCGCCTAAAGTAAAATGAATATGAAGAAGAAAAGTTTTTGGAGGCAAGGGATTTTAGCACTTTGCGTGGCGTGTATGTGTTTCGCCTGTGGCGGTGGAGAAAAGAAAGCCCCGTTGGGGCCATCCAAGGGACTGCCCGGGGAGTTGTTGCTGATTGTAGATGCTTCGCTTTGGAAAACGAGTGCCCGTGATTCGTTGGAAGATGTGCTGAAAGGCAGTGTGCCCGGCTTGTCGCAGTACGAACCCATGTTCCGGATGATGCGGATATTCCCGGAAAATTATTCGGGGCAATACTCCACGATGCGTAATATCATCGAGGTGCGTGAGGACCCTCAAGCCGATGGGGTGGAAATGGGAGTGGCGTATAATGTGAAAGCCGTACCGCAGACTTATGTGAACATCAAGGCGCGGGATGCGGCTTCGCTCAACCGTTTTCTGATGACCCATCGGGAGCAGATAACCGATTTGTTCCTTGCTTCGGAAATGCAGTGGGAAGTAGCGCGTTTGAAGAAAAAGTACAGCAAGGTTGTGGATGACGCGTCGCGGGAACTTTTCGGCTATACGGTGAAGGTGCCGGCAGATATCGCCAAGGTCAAAAAAGGGGAACAGTTTATCTGGGCTTCGTCAGACCGTCAGACACAAGACATGAACTATGTGTGCTACAGTCTTCCGTTGGCAGACAGCAGCATGTTGTTGACCAAACGGTGGGTAGATCTGCGTGATTCGGTCATGAAACGGAATATTCCCGGTTCGACACCCGAGAACTGGATGACCACCACACGTGAAAACGGCGAACCGTTGGTGGTACAACGGTCTGTTCAGTTGGCCGACGGGCGTCAGGTATATGAGATGCGCGGTCTGTGGGAGATGCGCAAAGGGGCGCTCGGCGGTCCTTTCGTGTCGTTGGCATATCCCGACTCTGCGCAGGGGCGTTTGTTGGTGACGGAAGGGTTTATTTATTCGCCCGATACGAACAAACGCGACCTGGTGCGCCGTATGGAAGCCGCCTTGCGTACGTTAGCTCCGGTGAAACCTTGAAAAAAACGGTTCCTTCCTTGTGGGATGGGGCCGTTTTTCTTATCTTTGTCTCAAAATGAAAGTACGAATATGTCTGTGAAAAGAACCTTCCTGAGCGTTTGGGGAATGATACTGGCGGGAGCCGTGTGGGCACAACCCCGGCTTGCCATAGACCGCGATGTGGCCAACATGGGTGAGATTATGTTTCAACTGCCTTCTAAAGTAAACTTTACGTTGCGCAACACGGGGACTGACCCGTTGAGTATCACGGAAGTCATCCCTTCATGCGGCTGTACGGCCGTGGACTGGACGCGCGAGCTGATAGCTCCCGGAGCGGAAGGTACGATTACGGCGGTATATGACGCCAAGATGCTAGGCGTTTTCCAGAAAGACCTTGAGGTGTACACCAATGCTTCGGACGAGCCGGTTTATCTGCATATACAAGGGCGCGTGGTGTCTAAACTGTCCGACTATTCAGGCTCTTTTCCCATCGATTTGGGTAATGTGCGATTGAATATCAATAATATAGAATTTGACAACGTGAACCGAGGAGACCATCCGATGGTGGAACTGCAAATCGTCAATTTAGGCCGCAAGAGCTACAAGCCTTATCTGATGCACTTGCCGTCTTATCTCTCGGCGCAGTATTTCCCGGAGACGTTGAGCGGCGGGCGTATCGGCAAGATTATGCTTACGTTGGACAGTGAGAAGTTGCATCAGATGGGGTTGACGCAGACTTCCATCTACTTGGCCCGTAAGGTGGGTGACAAGGTGTCGGAAGACAATGAGATTACGGTTTCTTCCGTGTTGTTGCCCGACTTTTCGTCCTTGTCGGCGAAAGACAGGGAACAGGCACCTCACATGGAGCTTTCCGCCGACACATTGGACATGGGCGAACTGGGACGGAAGCGCAAGAAGTCTATGACAGTCCTTGTGAGCAATAAGGGCAAGCGTACGCTCGAAATCCGGACTTTGCAAGTCTTCAATAAGGCTTTGGCTGTGGGGTTGAGCGACCGGAATATCGAGCCGGGCGAGACGGCGAAGCTGAAAGTCACGGTGTTGGCTAAATATCTGAATAAAGTGAAGAGCAGCCCGCGCGTGTTGTTGATTACGAACGACCCGGCCCGCTCGAAAGAGATTATTACCGTAAACGTGAAGCAATAAAGATGACGGCTATGGAACATCCTGAGAACAGTGCGGAATATAAGGGGCTGACCGTGAACAGCGGCGTAGCCCAACCTTCGATTGTGAACCCCTACCTGAAGCGTGGCCGGTACCGGCATCAGCAGATGTCGGCAGGGGATTATGTGGAAGGCATCCTGAAAGGGGACGTGACGGTGCTCGGCCGGGCCGTGACGTTGGTAGAAAGTACGAACCCCGCCCATCAGGCCGTGGCGCAGGAAGTGATAGAAAAGTGCCTGCCCCATGCCGGGCATTCCATTCGCGTGGGCATCAGCGGGGTGCCCGGTGCCGGGAAAAGTACGAGTATCGACGCTTTCGGTATCCATGTGTTGCAGGAGTACGGAGGCAAATTGGCCGTGTTGGCCATCGATCCGAGCAGCGAGCGAAGCAAAGGGAGCATTTTGGGCGACAAGACCCGTATGGAGAAACTGGCCGTGCATCCTGACTCTTTTATCCGTCCCAGTCCCTCGGCCGGTTCGTTAGGTGGCGTGGCCCGCAAGACGCGTGAGACGATCATCCTGTGCGAGGCCGCCGGTTTCGACAAGATTTTCGTGGAGACGGTGGGCGTGGGACAGAGCGAAACGGCCTGTCATTCCATGGTAGACTTCTTCCTGCTCATCCAGTTGGCCGGTACGGGAGATGAGTTGCAAGGCATCAAACGCGGGATCATGGAGATGGCCGACGGCATCGTCATCAACAAATGCGACGGGAACAACGTGGACAAGTGCCAGTTGGCCGCTACGCAGTTCCGCAATGCGTTGCACCTGTTCCCGGCTCCTGAAAGCGGGTGGACACCACAAGTGCTGACCTATTCCGGCTTTTACAATTTGGGCGTGAAGGAGATTTGGGACATGGTGTACCGCTATATGGATTTTGTGAAAGGGAACGGATATTTTGAACACCGGCGCAACGAGCAGTCCAAATACTGGATGTATGAGACCATCAACGAGCAGTTGCGCAACAGTTTTTTCCAGAACGGACAAATTGTATCCCGTCTGGCCGAAGCCGAAGCCATGGTGTTGTCGGGACGGCAAACCTCTTTCGTGGCAGCCAAACAGTTGCTCGATGAATATTTCGCCTCGCTCCGGTGAGCGGAGATGGCGCGTAGAAAACAGCCGGGACAGATGTGTGGCATCCGTCCCGGCTGTTTTTATTATGGACAGGAAGCCCCGTCCTGTGTGTTTACGGTTGCATCCGCTTCCGGATGGCTTCGGCGCATTCCTCCATCAGCCACTTCGGAGTGGACGTGGCCCCGCAAATGCCTACCGAACGGCAGTCCTCCAACCAGACGAAATCAATCTCCGACGCGGCATCTACCAAATACGAGCGCGGGTTCACGCTCCGGCATTCGTCATACAAGACCTTCCCGTTGGAACTCTTTTTGCCGCACACGAAGAGAATCACATCGTGGCGTGTGGCGAAATCGCGGATGTGCGGCATGCGGTTGGCCACTTGGCGGCAGATGGTGTCGTAGTAACGGAAGGTGGCTGTGGGAGAGATGTGCGCGCCGATGTATTCCACGATTTTCCGGAAACCCTCCAACGGTTTGGTGGTTTGCGAATACAGGCAAATGTCCCGGTTGAAATCCAGTTTGTCCACTTCTTCCGGCGATTCGATGACGATGGCCTTGCCATCGGTCTGTCCCACGAGACCGAGCACTTCGGCATGGCCGTTCTTTCCGTAGATGACGATTTGTTTGCTTTCCGTGCCCCCCGCCTGGTATTCCTTTTTGATGCGTTCCTGTAAGTGAAGTACCACAGGGCAGGTCGCATCTATGATTTCAATCCCGTTGGTTTCGGCTTGCCCGTACGTGGCCGGAGGCTCGCCGTGGGCACGCAAGAGCACTTTGGCGTGGTGCAAGGTCGAGAACGTGGCGTGGTCGATGGTGATGAGGCCGAGTTTTTTCAGGCGGTCGCATTCCTTGCCGTTGTGCACGATGTCGCCCAGACAGTAGAGCGTGGCTCCCCGTGCCAACTCTTCTTCCGCCTTGTTGATGGCGCGGGTCACGCCGAAGCAGAAACCCGACCCTTGGTCTATCTCTATCTTCATTTGTAAAAATCCTTTAAGCTTTAAGCACTGTACCGTACAGTCCCTTTTCCCGTTTTGCTGAAGTTATCGTTTCGTTCTGCTCCGAATGGAAAATCAATCGAAGCAGAATGATTTTTCAATCTCAGGAGATTGATTTTTCATTCTCAGTAGATTTTTTAGCCAGATTTATCTTGTTGGTATGCAACGGTTTGCATATTTTTATAGAATACTCTTTATTCCGCTTCGGTAGCTTTTCGGAACTGGGCTGCAAGCCATTCCTTTTGTTCGGAAATCGTCATGTGGCTGTTGTCCAGTTCTATGGCGTCGTCGGCCTTACGGAGCGGACTTACGGTGCGGCTTGTGTCTATCCGGTCGCGTTCTTTCACGTTTTCCAGGATTTCCTCGTAACTGCCTTCTTCCCCTTTGGCCTGTAATTCGTCATAGCGGCGTCGGGCACGGATTTCGGGAGAGGCGGTCACGAATATTTTGAGTTCGGCATCGGGGAACACCGTCGTGCCGATGTCCCGTCCGTCCATGACGATACCTTTTTCCCGTCCCATCTGTTGTTGGAGGCTGACCATGGCCTCGCGCACGAAATCGAGTGCAGCCACGATGCTGACTTTGGACGATACGGCCAGCGTACGGATGTCGTCTTCCACCAACGCCCCGTCTAGATAGGTTTGCGGCCTTCCTGTCTCGGGATTGAGCTTAAAAGAGATGTTCAGGTGCGGAAGGGCGGTTTTCAGGTGGTCGGTGTCTACCTCGTCTCCGTGGAATAGCCCATGCCGGAGGCAGTAGAGCGTGACGGCACGGTACATGGCACCGCTGTCAATGTAAATATAGCCTATTTCGCGAGCTAAATCTTTGGCCATCGTGCTTTTCCCGCAAGAGGAAAAACCGTCTATGGCAATCGTGATTTTTTTCATGTCGTTCTGTATATTATAATAATGTATAAGCTGAAATGGGGACTTGGCTGTCCTTACAGGCGGTAGGACGCGTTGAAGACGAAAGACGGGGCGGACAGGTGGTACTGGGCGTATGCCAGTCCGAAACCGAAACGGGAAAGCAGGATGCCCGCACCGGCACAAAGACCGGCGGCGTGGGAAGAGCCTGCCGCCTTCATTTCATTGGCTTTCCGGAAGTTGTAACCTAAGGACAGGTACATGTAGTCGGTAGGCAGGAAATCCACGCCCGCTGCCAGATGGTTCATAAGCATCTTGCCTGTAGACAACTCTTCGCCCGATGCGAAATAGTAATCCTTGTCCCATCGTGTCAGGTCTACGAGGGTGACGGACACGCGGAATGGGGCGTGGTCGAATCCTTTCGTAAAACCGATTTGCATGGAAAAGGGCAGTTTTTCGTGGATTTCACCGAATGCTTTTACCTGTCCGCCCAGGTTGCGCGCTACGGCCGACAACGAGAAATCCGTATTCTCGTTGTAGTAATTTACGCCCAAGTCTACGGCCAGTGCCACGGATGAGTAGTCGCCGTATTTCGAATAGATGAACTTGCCCGTGGCACCACCGGCCCACCGGTCGTTCAGGTTGTAGGCATACATTCCGCTCAAAGCCATGTCCATGGCCGAGAAAGAGCCCACGGTGACGTTGTCGGCCGTGATTTCGTCCATGGTGCCGTAGTGGGCATATTGTGCCGTGACGCCCATTGTGGAACGTTCTCCCAATATCTTGACAAACGCCGCGCTCCCCACGTTACACCCTTGCAGGTAAGTCATGAAGTTGAGATTCAGCGTCTTGTCGCTCACGGAACTGAGCAGTGCGGGGTTGCTGAAGACGAGCGACGCGTCATCCTCTATCAGGGAGATGTTGCGCCCGCCCAAAGCCGTGGAATGTGCGGACACGGGCATTTCCAAAAAGTTGAACACGGAGTTGCTTTCTTGGGCATGTGACGCGGCGGCAAGCAGGATATATAATGCTAAAATAAGCTTTTTCGTCATCTGGAATGAATTTTGTGGCCAAAGATACGGATTTTCTGAAATATCTGATTATATTTGCGCAATAATTCCGTATGGGGATACCGTTATGCAGATATAACGTGGAAAAGTCCGATTTAGGGTGTAGAACGAAAAAAAATGTGAGATTGGAAAAAAAATGGGGTGAAGCGCATGAGTATATAAAAAAAATGTGCTACTTTTGCCCTTGCATGAAGAATACGTAAAAAGCTAAATATAATATGGAAATTAAAAAATCATTGAGCGCGGATCTCGAAGGCAAGAAAGGCACCGGATTACTGATGGGCTTTGTCTTGGCTCTTTCGGCCATGTTTGTCGCATTCGAGTGGACACAGCATGACAAGAAGGTTATTGAAACGGAACCTGTATTCACGGCGGCGATTGAGGAGGACATGATTCCCATCACGCAGCAGCCCGAAGTGGTGGCGCCCCCCCCGGCTGCGGCCCCGAAAATTGCTGAAATCATCAATATCGTGGACAACGAAACGGAATTGGTGGAGGAGGAAGTGGAAACTTCCGAGGAAGTGAACCAAGCCATTGTGACGACTCCGGGTACGGGTACAACGGCCGTGGCTACGGGACCGGTAGGCCCTGTGGTGGAAGAAGTGGACGAAAACCAGATTTATGACATCGTGGAGGAGAATCCTCGTTTCCCCGGTGGTGAAGAAGCTTGTATGAAGTGGTTGTCCGACAACATCAAGTATCCCCCTATTTGTGTGGAGCAAGGTATTCAGGGACGTGTATACGCTCAGTTCGTGGTGAACAAGGACGGTTCCATTGTGGATATCAAGATTGTGCGCAGTCCGGATCCTTATCTGTCAAAGGAAGCAGAACGCGTGTTGAAGATGATGCCGAAGTGGAGTCCTGGTAAGCAGAGAGGTAAACCGGTGCGTGTGAAATTCTCATTGCCGGTGATGTTCAGATTGCAATAATATAAGATGTATAATATTAAGGAGGCTGCTCACGGCAGCCTCCTTTTGTGAGAAACATAGCCTATGTATAATTGGAAAGAAGTTTTAGACTACATTAACGGCGAGATAGCCGGAATGTCTTTCGAGCGTCAGCCTGCAGAACTCTACGAACCGATTCGTTACGTCCTTTCGATGGGAGGAAAACGCATCCGGCCGGTATTGATGCTGATGGCTTATAACCTGTATAAGGAAAAGGTTGAGGAAATCGGTTTCCAAGCCGTGGCCATCGAAATTTATCATAATTATACGTTGCTGCACGATGATTTGATGGATAGGGCCGATATGCGGCGGGGCATGGCTACCGTGCATAAGAAATGGGATGACAATGCCGCGATATTGAGCGGGGACTCCATGTTGGTCATGGCTTACCGCTACATGCAGCAGGGGTGTCCGGCTGAACATCTGGGAGACGTTATGAGTTTGTTTACGGAAACTGCCCTCGAAATCGGAGAAGGGCAGCAATACGATATGGAATTTGAGGCTCGTGCGGATGTCAGCGAAGAGGAATATATAGAAATGATTCGCTTGAAAACGTCCGTGTTGTTGGCTTGTGCGCTGAAAATCGGTGCATGGTTGGGGGGCGCTCCCCGGCAGGATGCGGAACTCCTTTATCGTTTCGGCGAGAACCTCGGCCTGGCTTTCCAGTTGCAGGACGATTATTTGGACGTATATGGTGACCCGGCGGTTTTCGGTAAGAAAATAGGAGGGGATATCCTGTGTAACAAGAAGACCTATATGCTGATTAACGCGTTGGGACGTGCTTTGCCTGCCGACCGGGAACGGTTGGAACAGTGGCTGAAGAAAGAGGAAGGAACTTATGTCCCGGAAGAAAAGATAGCCGCAGTGACAGCATTGTATAACAAGATGGGTATCCGTGCCTTGTGTGACGAGAAAATCCGTTTTTATTATGAACGGGCCCGTGAAATTCTGGACAAGGTAAATTTACCCGAGGAGCGGAAGGAACCTTTGTGGGAGATGGCGCAAAGTTTGTTGAATCGGAAGTCTTGAAGGAGCGGGGAAGTCGGTGATGAGAATAATTGATACGCATGCCCATTTGTTTGACGAGGTTTTTGCCGGAGATTTGGAGGAGGTGGTTTCCCGTGCCTTGCAGAACGATGTGGAAAAGGTGTTTCTCCCCAACATAGACGAGTCGACGATTCCTGCCATGTTGGACTTGTGCACGGGGCATCCGGGCTTTTTTTATCCGATGTTGGGGCTTCACCCCACGGAAGTGAGGGCAGATTATCGCGAGGTGCTCGGGCGTATGGAGGCACTGCTGCAAGCCGGCCATCCTTTTATAGGTATCGGCGAAGTGGGATTGGACTATTATTGGGATAGTACTTATTATAAGGAACAACAAGAAGCATTCCGTTGTCAAGTGGAGTGGTCGTTAGCCTACGGGCTACCTTTGATGATTCATTCCCGTTCGGCACAAAAAGAACTGGTGGACGTGCTCGCTCCTTTTCGTACGAGAGGGGTTGGGGGAGTTTTCCATAGCTTTGGCGGCACGGCGGAAGAGGCGCGGGAGTTGCTTTCATTCGAAGGATTCATGATAGGTATCAATGGTGTGCTGACTTTTAAAAAATCCGCCTTGCCGGAAGTGTTGCGGCAGATACCAATAGAACGGGTGGTGTTGGAAACCGATGCTCCTTATCTGTCGCCGGTTCCTCGCCGGGGCAAAAGGAACGAAAGCGCATATATCCGGCACACGTTGGTGAAAGTGGCGGAAGTTTACGGTTTGCCGGTGGAAACGGTTGCCGGACAAACGTACGAAAATGCGTTGAAAATTTATTCAGGCGCCCGTAAATGAAGCCGTCGAAAGGTTAAAATTAAACTTTTTGTAGGATGAGACGAACTTTTTGGGCTGAGTATGGTGGTAGTCCGGAAAAAAAAGAATATTTTTGTACTCGAAAACGGAGGCATATCGTTTTTTTTTGTAACTTGCGCCCGTTTTGAGAAGGAGAGATGCTCGAGTGGCTGAAGAGGCACGCCTGGAAAGCGTGTATACGCCTAAAGCGTATCGGGGGTTCGAATCCCCCTCTCTCCGCTAAACATAAACGAGGAAATAATAATAATTAATATTAATCTTAAAAAATTAGACACACAATGAAAAAGTTATTTGCAATTATTGCGATGTTTGGAGTTTTTGCATTCGGTGCGACTCAGGCCATGATGGCACAGACTGACGAGGCCGCTGCTGCGGAATCGGATTCGGCTGCCACTATGGTAGACAGTGCGGCTGTAGACTCGGCTGCTGTAGATACGGCGGCTGTTGAGGCAATGGATGCTACGGAAGAAACCGTTGCACCGGTAGAAGAAGAAAGCTTCCACAAGGAATTGAAGACGAAGTTTATCGAAGGTGATGCTGGCTTCATGTCATTGGTTGCTATAGCCTTGGTGTTCGGTTTGGCTTTCTGCATCGAACGTATTATTTACTTGAGCTTGGCTGAAATCGATTCTAAGAAATTGATGGCTCAGATTGAGGAAAGACTGAATGCAGGTGATGTTGAAGGTGCAAAGACGATTTGCCGTAACACTCGCGGTCCTATTGCTTCTATCTGCTACCAGGGCTTAATGCGTTTCGATGACGGTGTGGAGGATGTAGAGCGTTCTATTACGGCATACGGTGCCGTGCAGGCCGGTTATTTGGAAAAAGGATGTTCTTGGATTACCTTGTTTATTGCAATGGCACCGTCACTCGGGTTCTTGGGTACTGTGATTGGTATGGTGATGGCCTTCGACCAGATTCAGGCTGCAGGTGATATTTCCCCGACAGTCGTTGCAGGTGGTATGAAAGTGGCCTTGATCACAACTATCTTCGGTATTATTGTTGCATTGGTATTGCAGGTATTCTATAACTATATCCTTTCCAAAATTGAGGAAATCACTTCTAACATGGAAGAAGCTACTATTTCTTTGCTTGACATGTGCATGAAGTATAACTTGAAAAAATAATTAGCAATATGGCAGCAAAGAAATATATGACGTCATATTATGTCCTGTATGCTTGCTTTGCAATCATCGTATTGTTTTTTGCGGCATTCTTCGGATATGGATATGATAATCCCGTAGGAGATTATAACGCTCCTGTTTGTACGGAAGGATTGATGTGGTTGATGTACGGCATGTTCGCTGTGACGTGTTTGTTAGCTCTTTGGAGTGTCATCCGCGGTGTTAAAATTTCCATGGGCTCTAAGGGTGGAGATATTAGCGGTGTGCCGGGTGCTAAAATCAGTGCTGTGTCTTTTGCGATTTTGGTACTTTCTTTGGTTATCGGTTGGGTGCTCGGAATGGGCGAAACTGAATTTACAGCGGCTGATGGAACCGTGACTTCAGCGACAATGGTAACAGTAACCGATATGTTTATGGTTTCCATTTATATCATGTTGTTATTGACTACTGTAGCTGTGGTTTTCAACATGTCCGGTATAATGAAGAGAAAGAAATAAGAAAAACGTCTAAAACGATAAGGAATGGCAAGAAAAAAAAGAAAAGTACCCGGACTGAACGCCAGTTCAACAGCGGATATTTCTTTCATATTGCTGATCTTCTTCCTCGTAACGACTTCAATGGATACGGATTCGGGATTGGCAAGACGTTTGCCGCCCCCTCCTGAAGATGAACAAGACGAGGCGCAGATAGACGTGAAAGAGAGAAATGTGTTGATGGTCAAGGTCAATGCTGCCGGGCAGTTAATGTGCGGGGGTGATTTCATTGAGATTACACAGCTGTGTGATAAAGTGAAAGAATTCGTCAAGAATGAAAACAACAGTGCGACGATGCCAGAGAAGCACGCCAAGAATATTCCTTTGTTGGGGGTATGCGCTGTGACAGACAAGCATGTGATTTCAGTGCAGACAGACCGTGGTACGAGCTATAATGTGTATTTCCAAGTGCAGAATGAATTGGTACGAGCTTATAATGAGTTGCGTGATGAGTTGAGCAAAGCTAAGTTCGGAAGAGTTTACAGTGCTTTGGATGATGAGCATCAAGCTGCAATTCGTGAGTATTATCCGCAGAAGATTTCTGAGGCAGAACCTAAAAATTATGGAGGAAATGACTGATGGGAAGATTTAGCAGAGGTGGAAGCCGTGAGATGCCAGAATTGAATACTTCATCGCTTCCAGACTTGATTTTTACAATCTTGTTCTTCTTCATGATTGTTACCACCATGCGCGAAGTGACTTTGAAAGTGAAGTTTACGGTGCCTACTGGTACGGAACTGGAGAAATTGGAAAAGAAGTCTGCTGTGTCCTTTATTTATGTAGGACCACCAACCGACCAGTTGCGCGCAGCTATGGGTTCAGGTACGCGTATCCAATTGAATGATCGTTTTGCAGAACCTGCAGAAGTCATGGATTTTATTGCGGAGGAACGTACAAGAATGACAGACCAAGCAGCCCAAGTGGTCTCCATGAAAGTGGATCAGCGTACACAGATGGGTATTATAACAGACATCAAGCAGGTGCTGAGAAAATCGTGGGCCTTAAAAATCAATTATTCTGCAGCAAAGCGAAATTGATAGAAGGATATTATTAAAAAACGGTATTTTCATTATGAAAATACCGTTTTTTTTATGGATTTATACCAAGGTCTTTGTTTTTTCTTTATTTTTGCAATAAATAAACGAATAGATTATGGGGATTGCTAATTTGGATGCTCTTGACGAGCAGATTCTAAAGTTAATTGCTGACAACGCACGTATTCCTTTTTTGGAAGTGGCCCGTGCTTGTCACGTGTCTGGTGCAGCGATTCATCAGCGCATACAGAAGTTGACTCGCTTAGGAGTCTTGAAAGGTTCACAATACGTGTTGGATCCGGAAAGGATCGGTTACGAGACTTGTGCCTATGTGGGGCTTTTTCTGAAAGATCCTTCGGATTTCGACCGGGTGGTTGCGGAATTGTGGAATATTCCGGAAGTGGTTGAATGCCATTATACGACAGGCGATTATGACATGTTTATCAAAATCTATGCCCGGAACAACCATCACATGTTGAGTATCATCCATGATAAGTTACAGCCTTTAGGCTTGCAACGTTCTGAAACCATTATTTCTTTTCATGAGGCAATTAACCGGCAGATGCCGATTCCTGAAATAAAGCACAAGAAGGGCGGCACGGAGAATATGGATGTGGAAGTAGAGGAAGAAGAATAATTGGGAGAAAAGAAAAAGAGGTGGTCTCGTCAGGAAGGCGGACAACCTCTTTTTTTCTTTTTAAGTCTTGTATTCTATACGGTTCTTCGTTTGAGACGGAATTTCTTCTGGGTATCAATGGCGGCTCTTTCTCTGATAATCTTTGAAGGAGAAAGGATATTGATGTTTCTCGTCCCTATTATGTCGAGAACTTTGTATGAGTTCCCATGGCCGGATGTCGAAAGGGGGGAAGAAAGCATCCGCTTCTTGGGGCGTGTCTTCTATTTCCGTGAGATATATTTTCTGGGCGAGTGGCAGGGCCTCTTGATACACGCTTTCACCGCCGATGATGAATATCTCTTCTTCTTCCTTACAATGTGACAGGGCCTCTTGTAAGCTACTGAATGTTTCCGCACCGGGGAAGACGGCAGCTTTGTTTCTGCTCAGCACGATATTACGCCGGTTGGGCAACGCTCCTTTGGGAAAGGATTCAAACGTCTTGCGCCCCATGATGATGGTATGTCCGGTGGTGAGTGCCTTGAATCGCTTCAGGTCGTCGGGAAGCCGGTACAGCAAGTGGTTTTCAAAACCGATGGCACGGTTGCGTGCAATAGCTACGATAATGGATATCATGTCGGGATGGTTAGAGGGTTATACGGAAACCGCACCGGCAATGTGCGGCCAAGGGTTATAGTTTTCCAATGTGAAGTCTTCAAACTTGAAGTCGAAGATGCTTTTCACGTCCGGATTGAGTCTCATGCGAGGCAGGGGACGAGGTTCCCGGGTGAGTTGCAGTTTCACTTGTTCCAGATGGTTCTTATAGATATGTGTGTCTCCTAACGTGTGTACGAAGTCGCCTGCTTTCAGTCCCGTCACCTGTGCCATCATCATCAACAACAGGGCGTATGATGCGATATTGAAGGGAACACCGAGAAACGTATCCGCACTACGTTGGTAAAGCTGAAGGCTCAATTTCCCTTTAGCTACGTAAAACTGAAAAAAAGCATGGCAGGGAGGCAGGTTCATGTTCCCGAGGTCGCCGACGTTCCATGCACTGACGATGATACGGCGTGAATCGGGATTGTGTCTGATGGTATCCACAGCCTCTTGTATCTGGTCTATGAATCCACCTTTATAGTCCGGCCACGAACGCCACTGATACCCGTAAATATGTCCCAGATCGCCGTTTTCATCTGCCCATTCATTCCATATCCTTACGCCGTGTTCCTGCAAATATTTCACGTTGGTATCGCCTTGCAGGAACCAGAGCAGTTCATGGATGATGGACTTCAGGTGTAACTTCTTTGTGGTAAGCAGCGGAAATCCTTCTTCGAGGTTGAACCGCATCTGATGGCCGAATACGCTGAGGGTGCCCGTACCTGTACGGTCGCTCTTCTCCACGCCTTCTTCCATTATCCTATGTAACAGGTCGAGATATTGTTTCATTCTTAATATTGTTTTATTTTTTTTTCTTATTGATAAGGGTGGTCAGCCAATCGTTGGCGGCTATGCAGAGCATGACTACGCCCACGACGAACAACAAGTCTGTGAAGTCGATGATCCATTCAACGACGATAAGCCCTACCCCCCAACAGGCGTTCTTTATGGCAGATTGTTTGAGCATTTGGTTTCTCGTATCTTCGTCTATCGTCCGTCTTTCAGGGTCATACGCGGCTCTTTCTATCCTCCTGTTCTTCTCGCGGTGGGAACGGTATATCAGGTAGACGGCCAAAAGCACGAGGAGGGCAGGAATGAGGAACAGGATTACGGTAAGTATTGTAAAGAGCACACCGCCAATTCCGAGAAGTCCGGATAAAAAGTCCAAAACTCCTTCGTTTCCCAAATCGTCCATGAGAGAAAATGTGTGGGAGTAAACCGATGGGGGAGAACTCCACGTGCTATCGTCGGCCACGTCTTCCAAAGCCGACACCGTATCGGAGTAGACAGTGATGCCATTTTGTGCCAAGACAATATTTTGTGCGAGACAAGCCCATAAAAGGCAAAGCCATATGACGGGAAATATAGGGCGTTTCATGTGGTAAGCGGTTTGATTTAATGTACAAAGATAGCGAAAGGCGAGTGCAGAGACAAATGAAAACAAAGTTTTCTGGTTTGGCTATGCCAAGCCGCATCCTATCTTCGTGGGAACAAAGATAGCGAAAGGCGAGCGCAGAAGCAAATTAAAATCCGTCCGATTTTGTTGTTCGCCACGTTTTTTTTGCGTACTTTTATCCTCATAAAATGATACGACATGACACGACCGGATATATCTCAGGAGTTTAAAGACTACGCCCTACGTTTGCTTGGTACGGAGCGTTATGCACGTTTTGCCCAAGCTTTGGATGAAGAACCTTCCGTGAGTGTGAGGCTGAATCCGTTCAAGTCCTTATGGGCCGGTCTTTCGACGGAATATTTGAATGGGGGAGATGGCCCGGTGCCTTGGGCTTCCGGTGAAGGAGGTTACCTAAGCGAACGTCCTCCGTTCACATTCGACCCATTATTCCATGCCGGTGCCTATTATGTACAAGAGGCTGCTTCCATGTTTCTCGGGCAGGTCTTATGCCGTTATGTAACCCGTCCGGTGATAGCGCTCGACCTTTGTGCTGCACCCGGCGGCAAGTCTACCCATATTCGTTCGTGTCTGCCGGAGGGTAGTCTGTTGGTGGCCAACGAACCCGTAAAGGCACGTGCTCAGGTTTTACTGGAGAATCTGACGAAGTGGGGACATCCTGACGTGGTAGTGACCAACAGTTATCCAAGGGATTTTGCCCGTTTGCCAGCCTTTTTCGACTTGTTGGTGACCGATGTGCCGTGCTCCGGCGAGGGGATGTTCCGAAAAGAAGAAGATGCCGTGACAGGTTGGAGTATGGAGGCTGTCCGGATGTGCCGTGACCGTCAGCGTGAGATTTTGCGTGACGTATGGCCTTCGTTGAAGCCTGGTGGGTTGTTGGTGTACAGTACTTGTACGCTGAATGCTTTAGAGGATGAGGAAAATGTGGCTTGGATAGCCGAAGAACTCGGTGCGGAAATACTTCCTCTTGATGTGGAACCGGGTTGGGGAGTCGTGGGGAACCTGCTTCCGCTCTCCTCTGTAAAAGATACGGTGAAGGCGGAAAGGCTTTTTCCCGTCGCCCATTTCATTCCCGGTTTTACTCGTGGAGAAGGCTTCTTTTTGGCCGTTTTACGAAAAAATGGTGAGGAAGGGGCTTCAGATTGTGGGATGTCCTCTGACTGGTATAAAAGTGAGCGTGTGAAGTCTAAAAAGAAACGTACTGTACAAGCTTCCGTTCCGGCTTTGCCTGCTTCCTGCCGGTCATGGTTGCTTCATGCCGATACCTTTGATTTCGTTTCCGACGGACCGGTGTGGACGGCTATACGTGCTTCATTCTCCCGTCAGATAGGCTTGTTGAGAGAATCGGTTAAAGTATGGCAGGTTGGTGTTCCGTTGGCTACGGTAAAGGGGAAGGACTATATTCCGCTTCACGCTTTAGCGATGTCCGTCGACTTGAATCGTGCGGCTTTCCCGGTTGTCCCCGTTTCCTACGACATGGCGGTGCCCTATTTACGTAAAGAAGTGCTTGTCTTGCCTCCCGACACTCCTAAAGGTTACGTGTTGCTGACGTTTCAGGACACTCCGATCGGTTTCGTGAAAAATATAGGCGGACGGGCCAATAACCTTTATCCACAGGAGTGGAAAATACGGACAAGCTATCTTTCGACTTATAGTTTAAAAGGAGATTTATGGCGTAAATCAATAGAATAAAGTGAAAAATGCTAAAAAATAATATATTTCTCTCTTGTTACTTGCTTTCTTATTCTGTAAATGCTATATTTAAAGCCTGAGAGTGTGAATGGATTGAAGCGATGAGAGTTCTACTCACACCGTAGATGTCTAATTGTCTAACTTAATCTATACAGCGCTATGAAAATTTTATTTATCGGTTCAGGGTGCGCCTGTAGGTTACCTTTTGTAGAATATCTTTTTAAGAAGAAAATACAAGAGGCAGAGGTGCCGGATATTGAAGTAGAGTCCGCCGATATGGCCATGTGGGGAGTCACTTCTCATGAAAGTGTGGTTCCGGAAAGCAGTGGTCCTGATAAAGTAGGCAACTTACTGAATCAGGCCGATTTTATCGTGGTTATGGAAGGACGGCAGCGCAACTTTCTGACACGTTTTATGGATTACAGTAGTTGGAATAAAATTCACTTATTCTTGGATTATTGTACATCTGAGAAGGAACATCTGGTAGGTTCCGTGTGTGGCGATCTCGATTATCAGACGCAGGATGAAGAGATGAGTAATGGTTGTATGAATCTGATAGCTCGCATAAAGGCTTTTTTGAAGGAGCATTTAAGCGAGAAAACGGAAATCTCCACATTGATGCCGGCTTAAACGATAAAGCATATCGGGCAGGGACATTCCATGTCGGGTATGCTTTATGATTAGAAATGAAGGAATATGTGTTTGGTGAAAACTATTGTGAGTCTCCTTGTGATGCTTATGGCGGGGTTGCAAAGTGTGCAATCGCAAAATTGGGTTATTGTGAAAGAACGGTCTGTAGGAGTGGATTCTGAAAGTTTGAGGGTTGGAGGCGTTTTGGGGAAAGCGAAAAAAGGTGTGGTATTATGCCAACGGGACGGTGTGGAAACAAGGCATGTATGGCCTTCTTATCGAAAAATATAAAGTATCCGCCAGTTTGTGTATCTGAAGAAGCGAGTGGAAGAGTATATATGCAATTTGTGGTGGAAAAAGATGGGGAAATCTGCCAAATCAGGGTGTTGTTTTCTTTACCGGTAAAGTTCGGGTTGAAATAGGCATGAGGAAAAAGATTACTGCTCTTTTGCCTCCGTGTTGTTTTTCGGGGTTTCCGGAGTATCGAACAAACCGTAAGTGGTACGGAGGACGCGGAATTCCGTCCGGCGGTTCAGGGCGTTGCAGATTTCCTGCTGTTCTTCTGGCAGTTTTTTGATGAAAGCCTCCGTCAATGTGTCGTTCTCATGCAGGAACGGGTACCGTTCCGTCAATCGTTTGCGGATGACTTTCGGGCGTGTCTCGCCATATCCGATGGGAGTCAGGCGGTCGGTAGCGACGCCGTGTGCTATCAGGTACTTCACCACTGATTCTGCCCGGCGTTGGGAGAGGCGGATATTGTATTCATCCCTTCCCCGGTAGTCGCAATGCGAGCTGAGTTCAATCGTGATGTTCGGGTTGTCTTCCATGAGCGTGACGAGGGAGTCCAGTGCAAGAGTAGAAGAGTCCGTGAGTTCCGCACTGTCGAAGGCGTAAAATACATTGTCTACCAGTACGGGAGCTGTGATGGAAGCCAGTTCGAACTGAAGTACGTATTCTTTGCTTATGCTGCTAGTGTCCACTCGCAGTTGTTCTTTATGGTTCAGGAATCCCTTGCACGTACCTAAGAATACATAGTCTACATTGGGTTGGATTTCTTGGGTAAAAGAACCGTCTCCTTTCACGCTCAGTTTCAAGTTTGTCCCGTCGTTGCCCACCATGTAAACCAGGCCTTCCGGCAGTTCATAGCCGTCTTTTTCGTAGACCCATCCTTTGACCGTAAGCAATACTTCCGGGCATTCGAAACTCATGATGTGGTCCCACCCTCGGGCATCTCCCCGGTTGGTGCTGAAAAATCCCCGGTTGTGCAGTCCGTCAAAAGTCATGGCAAAATCATCTCCTTGCGAATTCATCGGATATTTCAGGTTTTCTACGGTCCATGTACCCGCACTGTCCTGTTCGGCCTTGAATAAGTCTAATCCGCCCATGCCAACGTGTCCGTCGGAGGAAAAATACAAATCTCCGTTCGGACGGAATGAAGGGAACATTTCATTCCCCGGAGTATTGATGGGTTCGCCGAGATTATCCACTCCGCCTAATCCATGTTCTCCTATTTCTATTCGCCAGATGTCCAAGCCTCCTAATCCTCCCGGCATGTCGGATACGAAATACAGCCATCTGCCATCCGGCGATACGGTAGGATGGGCAAAGGAGGATAAAGTGTCTTTTGTGATTTCCAATAATTTGGGTGCACTCCAACTGGCATCCGTGCGTTCCGAGGTATAAATTTGTGCATATCGTGGATATTCGGGGTCATGCGTGCAACGGGTGAAATACATTGTTTTGCCGTCCGGCGAAAAGGCGCAGGCTCCTTCATCGTATTCGCTGTTTACTTCGGATTCTACCAGTTCCGGTGCCTGCCATTTCCCTTTATCGTCTTTTCTGGAGATAAAGATATCACCGGACTTGATACCCGTAATGCCGCTCAGTTCGTTGCCTGTTGCCTGTGGGCGTGTGGAAGTCAGATACAGCATGTCCATGTCATCACCTGCCAACATCGGGCAATAGTCCGAGCGTCGGGCATTGAGTAGCGGTTCTTTCCTTATCGAATACAGTGTCGGTTTCTGTTTCCAGATGGGTGCCATGGTACAGCCCTGTAGTCCGTGACGTGCCAATACGTCGTTTGGTTTGTACTGAAGGTAAATCTCATAATTCTGCAACGCCTTTTTATAATCGCCGTTTTTGCGTTGCATTTCAGCCAAATAAAAATAAACGATGCTGTCCGGGTAGTTGTATCGTGCTGCATTTTGGTATGATCCGATGGCCCGTGAAGTATAATTGATGCGCCGGTAGCAGTCCGCAGCTTTGTAGGCCCGTTCGCCCCTCTTGGCGCGTTCCTTGGGTTTGGTGCGCATATAGGCTTTACGGTATTCGGCTGCCGCTTCGAAGTATTCTCCTATGGCATAGAATTTATCTCCCTTTTTCACATTGCTTTCCGCGCTACAGCTTGCGAGCCATAACGTCACAAAAATACCCCCAAAAAGAGAAATCCATTTTTTCATATTCCATTCGGTATGCAAATATAATTTTTTTATTTCATTTACCGTTGGAACTAACGGATTTTTTTGAACCGAAATGGATTCAGGAGTATCTTTTTGAGGGTGTCTTGTTAGATAGACGGAACGCTAACGAATGACAACCTTTTCTTGTTTCATGGTGCCGTCGTTGAACAGTGTCTGTCGGATATAAATGCCTTTCTGCAAATTGGTAGTTCGTATGCCGTCTAATGTATAGTAGAGTTTACGTATGACGGTATGGTTTCCCGTTTGGGTCTCAGGTATGCTGCTGCCTTCTATGGGAATAAATTCAAAAGGATAATCGTTAGGTTCTTCTGTTGCAGCGAAATTTATGTTCCCGTTTTCGTCCACATTCCAGAATATTTTACCCGATCGTGCGGATTTCTGTATGGCCAGAGGTGTTATGCCTTTGGCTCCGCTGAGGCGGAACATCCTTGTGGATGTTGTTTTCCATGTCCCGTCATCTTTCAGATAGGCTTGGTCCAATAAAGACATGAAACCGCATGCTGTGGAAGGCGGTCTGTTGTCCACATACCATTGTTGGGCTTTGTTCTCTTCTCTTCCTTTCGGTTCAAAGGATGGAACCGTGCCGTTCCCATGGTTGGTCAGGTAAGTGTCATATCCTCTGTGTCGGATATAATAATAGCCGACCGGGATAGTTCGGTAATTGTTGTCTTTTACATAAATTTGATAGTTGAGGGTGGTGGAGTGGTTTCCTGCCGTATAAGAAAGGCTATACGTCCCGGAAGTCTGTATGTCGTTGATTACAAGTTCGTCTCCTGTCGAATCGTCGTTCCATAGGTAACTTCCGTTCACCATGAAGTCGGATGGGGTGACAGAAAGGGTCACGTTGTCCCCTTGTTCCACTATGGCCATGGAGGAGTCCGTGTAGCGTCCTCCGTTGACAGTGATGTCCGGACGGGCAATTTGCACGTTGATATGGAATGTCACCTTTTGTTTCCGTCCACCTTGTCCGATGAATAATACGGATACGTTCCGGCTAGTTGTCACGTTCGGCAAAGTGATGGACGGACCGGTGGCTCCGTTTTCCCATGTGTAATATCCCCAACCCATCTTTGCTTGGACTTCGAGGGTTACGGGGTTGCCGTATAGGATGTTGACCGTGCGGGTTTGCAATTTGTTTCCATTGGCAGTAATAAAAGGTATAATGTCGCTTTCTTCGCAATCTCCTGCTACGGCAATGGTGAACGCCTGTTCGCTTTCCACGCCTTTTTCATTGGTGTAAGTCACGCGCCATACACCGCTCTTGTTCGCCACAATCGTAATGTCCTTGGATGTCTCTCCGTTGTTCCATTTCCATTTCCCGGTGTCTGCCGTGCCAACCGGAAGTTGGGGCTTCAGCGTGACGATAGTGCCAACCGGGAGGGCGTTGGTCGGTGCTATGGCATAGGTGTTGGTAAGCCCGCCAAGTTCGTTGCGGGGTACTGTTGTTCCATTATATTCCATGACAGGGGTGAGTGGTGTGGGCACTTGGTCAGGTTGTGCGAAGTCTCGGGTGTTCATCAGCACGGAATAGCCCATGTGGTCGTATCCTCCGCTGACACTGCCCTGTCCGCCTCCGTCAATACCCATTTTTTCGTAAGCCATTTCAGAGAAAGGCATTTTCACGCCTTTGATGCCCTCGTAATGTCCGATGACGGTGCCCCAGTACGGACGAATTTGTTCTCCCAGTGCCGGTGATTTTTGTAGCCACGACCGGTTGTCCCACCAAGCTAATCCCCGGTCGGCATAATGATAGTCGGTCCAAGGCAGGTTAGGCACGCTTTGCGTCTGTGCCGCCAAATATTCGATGCCGGCGGCCAGACGGTTGTCCATGTAGGAAAACAGGTCGTCTCCTTGGTTCCATCCGATGTGTGCCACATCCACAGCCAATCCTGCAGCCATGGCAGCGTGACCGATGTCGCGACCGCTTTCCTGCATCTGTCCCAATTTTCCGTACGCACCTGTTTCCAACTCCGAATTTTGTGTCGTGACCACCAGATTGCCTATGAATTCTGTCAGTCCGTCATTCAAAATCGGGTTGGCTGTACGTGGGTCTACGAAAGTACCTACTTGGTCGTATTTGTAGAAAGAAAGGCCTTGGTTATAAAGGAACACGTCATCACAAAGGATGCCGATGCTCATTACGGCCAATACGTTGCACAATCCCCAGTTCGACCAATAATGCCCAGGGCACTTCCCCCATCCTCCGGAGTTTTCCCACGTGCCGTTTCGGCCATGTAGGAATCCTATACAAGAAGGATACCACACATTGAGCATCCATCGTTTGAACTCTGCAAAGTCTTCTGCATTCCAACCCTCGTAGTCGCGTACCAGTTCGGCTGCGTTGGCAAAAGCATAACCGTATAGTCCGGCTGCCAACGCATAATTGGAGTCTCCGCCGATGGCTTTCGTCGTGCGTGCCCAAGCCATAAGGACGTCTACGGCGTGGCGGGCGTGTTCTTCCGACCTGTCTATTTTCCAACGAAGCGCATTCTGGTAAGCGATGGTGGCACCGCGTGCGGCGTTGATATAGTTTTCCCCTACTCCTCCGCCACGGACAATGGTTTCAACGGGATAGGTGGCGGCATTGGATTGTGAATAAGCCGCGTTTTTCAGTACATTGTATGCGGCTATGACTTTTGCGTTGCCGTCCTTCAACTGTTGCCGTATGCGTTCAAAGTCCTCATCGGTGTGGAGCGCACCGGGATGTCGGAATCCTTTGTCCGTATCATAGCCTTCCACGACATCCTCGTCATCGAATTCAAATCCGTCAGTGGCTTTCAACGTGTTCTGTGCTGCGGCCAAGGCTTTGATTTGTTTGTCAATGACGTTTTGGTTCACTTTTCCTTCCTCAGCGAGGGTTTTGGCCATGTTGATTTCATCCAGGTAAATCGCCACGGCAGCTTCCGGATAAATTGCAGCATGCCCGGCCAAGAAATCTTCTGCTTCCCGGATGGCGGTTCGCAGGGCTGTGAAATCGCCGGGGGTACCATAGCGGAATTCATGCTCCAAATCTTCGGTGATTTGTGAGAGGGCGTTGATTTCCGCCGTGCCCAATACTTTGCCGTAAAGTCTGATGTCGCTCACGAGGGTTTGTTTCAAGTAATTGTCTGCGGAAAAAGGAGCACGTCCAATCCATACGTAAGGAATGGAGGCATTGAAGTTTTCCGAGTTGGCAGGCATCGAACTGTTTGACCCTTTGCGTACACCGTTAAGATAAAGCGTGCCGTTCTTTCCGTTTTGTGTATAAAGGACGTGCATCCACCGGCCTTTTTCCGATTCTCCTCCGATTTCAATACCCGTTTCGTGTTGATAACCACCTGTGGAGTTGGCAAACCGTTGTGCGTTCAAGCGGTAGGCCGAATATTTCCCCTCAGAAGCGGTGCAAGCCATGGATGTGGAGAAGGACCAAAGGAAGAATCCCGCGCCGGAAAGCGAGGCGTTTTCGTCTACCCGGTAGTACATGGAGACTGTATAGGAGTCCATTTCTTTGAATAGGGCGCCCGTTTTTTCGGTCAAATCAAGATAACCAGACTGGTTGCCCAAATTGAGCACATGGTATTTTCCCATTTCTTCCACCTTGGCACCGTTTTTCAACGAAGCTATGATGCCGGACGTAGAAGCGTCCGTGACGGAAGTACCGTTTACTTGTTCGAAGTCGAAGTGCAGCCGCAATCCGTCTTCCTGTGCATAAAGTCCGGTGCCGGTACATGCCACGAAGCAAGAAGCTAACAGCATGCAGAGTTTTTTCCTTTTGCTTTTCATGTCATTGTTCATAAGTGTAAATTAAGTAATGATAATAAATCTCTTTATGTATATACGAATAAGGACGGCGAATTACTTATTTTTTTAATATTAAAGATGGTTAAGACAATAAAAAGCCACGAATACGGACGAATGAGAAAAACCGTATTCCATGGCTTGGGTTGCGCAGGCGGTTCCGTTATGGTTTTACCTATGGAGATAGAGCCTGTGCAGGGAGGAGGATTTTTTCAGTGTTTCTGATTATTCCAGTAATCTTCGAGCCGGTCCGCCTCTTCTTTTGTCAGGTGGATGACGGCACCGTGCTTGGGCGACCGGAAGTTGGTGGTTTTCATTATGCCTTCGTTGAAGCGTCCCAAGTTCTTGAAGTGTACGAAGTCACAGGTTTCCACAAAGCCGAAGTTGTGCGGGTTGATGCCGAAGATGTCGTACATGAGTACCCATTTGTTTTCACCGATGCGTTTCCAAACGTTAGGTGCCTCACAGGCCACCGGTTCAAAGTCTATCCAACGCGGGTCGAACCGGTAGCTTCCGTCGATACGGTCGGAAACCGCCTGTTTGATGCCCGAACCGGATTCATGCGCCACGTAGAACAGGTGATATTCCATTTTTTGCCGCTCCTCGTTCCATATCGGGGTGATGTCGCCGTCGATGGCAGACGCTCCAGAGGGGTATTCAAACAAGATTTGCGGAATACTCTCGATACGGTTGAAATCTTGGTTTACGTAGACATAATAAAGCCTGTTTTGCTCGTTGCCGAACCGCATGGTGAAATAAATCATCATCCGTCCTGTGGCGGGGTCATAGACTGTTTCCGGTGCCCAAGCACAACCTATCTGTGCAAATTCCTTGGACATCTGGTCGAAACGTATGTTGGTGCGTGTCCAATGGATGAGGTCGAACGATTTCATCAGCACCAAGCCACGGTTGTTTCCCCAACCATAAGCTTTCCCGTCGCGCTCCCATTCCGTATCGCGGTAACCCTCGCGTTGTGCATAAATATGCAAGTCGGTCATGGCCAAGTAGAAGCCGCCGTCCGGGCCACGGTAGATATGCGGGTCGCGGATACCTTTCTGGTCGGCGATTGTATCGCCTGCAATAATGGGCTTGCCATCGTTCAGGGCGGTAAACGTATAACCGTCGCGGCTGATGGCTGCATGCAGGCAGTGGTCTTCGTCCTGATGGAATACCATAAGGTAGGCCGCCATGTCTTTTTCTTGCGGTGTGGCGTCACGGTAGGTGAAGTTGCGGAAAGTCGTACGTCCTTTTCCTGCGGACAGGAGTGCAGGACGGAGGGCATAGAACCCACCGTAGTTGTTGTGATGAAGTCCCGACACGTCGATATCCGTGGCCAGTTCCTTCCATGACTTTCCGTCCTTGCTGGCAGAGAGGGTCACGCGGTTGGCACGGTTGAGCAGGCGGAGGTAGAAATGCTTGTGGTAATCGGACGGCATGGTTTCGGCTTTTTCCCCGTTGCGGTATATCGTGAGCGTCTTTCCGTCCGAAGCGACACCGGCGTATGCCTTCTCGTCATAGAAAAGGAGCAAACCGCCCGTGTTCCCTTTTCCGAGGGTGATTTCCGTCGTGAGCTCATAGTTCTTGTCTGTGGCTGTGGTCAAAAGCAAACGTCCATCCGTAGGAGTCTTGCCTTTGGCTTTGACGCTCATGCCGTCCTTGCCGAATGAGAGGCTTTCGGGGGCGTATTCCTTCCAAAAGGTCCATTGCAGGCCGAGTTGCTTGCCCGTGAAGTCATCGGAGAGTTCCAGTCCGTGTTTTTCAGGGTCTTGTGCCGGGAGCGGACGGGCATCATGCCGCAGCTTGACCCATCCGTCGGCTGTCCATTCCACCGGGTCTATCAGCGTCTGGCGACCCAACGTGTGGTAACCTTGTGCGTAAGCATGGTACACCACCCACCAGTTCCCTTCGGCATCGTCGATGAGCGTACCGTGTCCTTTCGACCACCAAGGGTCGCTTGCATTGTAGGTATGCACCAAAGGGTTGTAGGGGGAGTTCTCCCACGGGCCGAACACGCTTTTGGAACGTGCCACGACTACCATGTGACTCGTGGCCGGTCCGGCGGTGCCGCCTTCTGCCGATACCATATAATAATAACCGTCCTTGTGCAGCAGTTTCGGGCCTTCGAGGAACATGTCGCCATTGCCTTCGGTTTTCCAATCCTTGGGGAACCGCCAACCTTCGTAGACGGTCTTTTTCGGTCCCGTCACTTTCAGCCCGTCGTCGCTTAGCGGGGCTATGGCACCTTTGTCCACATATAAATACCGTTTGCCGTCTTCGCCCACTACATGTCCAGGGTCGATGCCCGTCAGGTCGAGTTTCACCGGTTGGCTCCACGGGCCTCGGATATCATCGGCATAGACCACATAGTTGGCTCCGGCAGCAGGATAGTAGATATAGTAACGTCCTTTGTACTTCACCAAGTCTGGAGCGTAGACCGAACCGTCGAGTGCATGGAGTGCACGGGCTATGGGGGTCCAGTTCACCAAATCGGTAGAGTGCCAAATGAGCAGTCCCGGTGCGTAATTGAAAGATGAGTTTGTCATGTAGAAGTCTTTTCCTTCCCTGATGATGGACGGGTCGGGATAATCCCCACTCAAAAGCAGGCGAGGGAAGGTTTGTGCACGGCCTGTGGTTGCCAGGCATAAAAATAGTAAACTAAGAATCAGTTTGCTGATACGAGTACTGTTCATGGTTTAAGTGATTAAAAGTTATTGGGTTGAATTTCTCTCCAAAGTTATATAAATAGGGAGTGAAGAGTGTGCTGTTTACACGCAAATGCCTGTGTTTTTAATACAGTTTAACTATTATTTATTGTTCTTCTGCGATAACCAGGATGGGGTTGGACATGTCGTCCAATGGATAATCATTTACCGCTGTTTTCTAAAAAAACGATAGCGAAATAAAATAGATTAGAAATAAACTGCTTGTGAGTCCTTTTTCAAATAACGGGGTAATGACTTGGCAACAGTCTCAAATTTCGTGAAATGCGTTGCTTTTCTTTCTGTCAAACAACTCTTATTATGCAAAAGTAGTGCAATTTGTCTAATGAAAAGCATTATGAGCGTTTTTATTATTGCTTGCCTTCTAGTTTTCCTATTCGCATAACGATAGAGGTTTGACTTCTTCCCATTTTCTCTGCGATGTACTTTATGCTTTTTCCTTCATGGTAAAGGGTAAGTAGGAATTTGTCAGCACTGCGTGTCCATTTCTTGTTGGCATTGGGGTGTTTGGTGTAACTTTCTTCCGTGACTTTACCGGGGTGTAAGAACTCGTCAACAAAAACGGATGGGAAGTGTCTGTCGTAAAGTACGTATGTCTTTATTTTGGCTCTGGTGATAGCCACATAAAACAACCTACGTTCTTCCCCATACGGATATTGGTCGCTTTTAGTCAGAACATAATCAAGAACAGGGTCATCACTTACCATTGAAGGGAATCCATAGGTATCTTTGTTGCATTGAAGTATTATTACATAATCTGCTTCAAGTCCTTTGGATTTATGGACTGTAAGGAATTCAATCTTTCTGTTTCCAATGAAGTAGTAAAAGCGATTGCCCTCTTTTACCGATTTGTACAGAAACGACAAATAGTAGTCATCAAAGGAATACCGCCCTAACAAAAAGATGGATTTATCCGCAGGGATAGACGCAACCAATAGTCCGATAGCGTTACAATAGTCACGTCGTTCATAAGCGCAGAATTGTAATTCGGTTTTGATTTGCGGATTGAATGGGTGTATATCCTTTTTTAGCTGTGTCTTATTCCGTTGGATGAATTGCGATGACAGGCTTACCAAAGGCTCTCCAAAACGGTATGTCGTTTCGATTCTATTGATTTCTGTGGAGCCGAAATAATCAGAGAATTGATTGAAAAGAGCCATGTCACTTCCTGAAAAACGGTATATGGATTGCCAATCATCGCCCACGCAATACAATTTTGCAGGAGGATTGCCTTCTCGGAGTACTTTAAGGAAATTGTAGCGGTCAACTGATATATCCTGGAACTCGTCAACGATGATATATTCATACTTTACAGGATGGGAGGAACGGCATATTTCCGTGGCTTGCAGAATAGCATCGGTAAAGTCTATCTGATTACTGCTTTTCAATTCTTCAATATACAGTTCATAAACAGGCTGAAATATTCTCTTGATAATAAATGTGCTGCGTTCGTCCCCAACACTTTTAGCCTGTTTCAAAACCTCTTTTATAGACTTGCAACTGGACTTAATTAATGTCGCAAAAGTTACAACAAGCCGAATGAAAGCCTTTTCTTGCTTGCTGTTTGGAGGAAGAACCATATCGTATAATTCGGCATCTGTTTTTTCTTGAACAGGAACGCCTATCTTTTCCAATGAAGCTTTTAATGTATGCCGAATATCTGAATAATGGAAATCAGCACTTGAAGTTGTCAATAATATAGTCCCAAACTTCTCATGGGCTGCTTTTTTCCATGTTATTCCGTCATTGTATTTTTGGTTTGCTTCTTCATAAGTAATGCCTTTGTCTTTTGCAAACCATGTGGGAACAAGTCCATGCTCGTTCACGCCAAAATGCTCTAAATAAATACGTTTTGTATTGCCATCTTGCTCAAAGTAAATGGAAAAATCGGGTCTGTATTGTGAATGCATTTCATCAGCCAATGGATGTTCGTAAGGCTCTTCATACCTGAATTTCACACCCAAAGAAGATAATACAAAACAGATTTTCTGCTCCTGCTCACTACGAACATAAATAGTTTTCCCGTCCATGTCAGGGAATTGCGCTTTCAAGCGTGCTTCTTTTAATTCGGAGAGTTTTTGTCTACGCTCATTTTTGTGATGCTCCCAATCCTCTTCTTGCACTTGATAGTCAACAAAGTATTCTATAATACCTTTTTTGAACCACTTATCTTCTAATAGTTTATGATATATTTTCACAAACAATGCGTCTGTGTTATCGCAGATGGAGGGCTTTTGTCCTGTCGCTTTCCCGATGATGTCAATAGCAAGTTTATGAAAGGTGTATCCCCTTAGTCCTTCTATATCCATCCTTTCCGTCAACTCGGCAGCAGCTTTGTTTGTATAGCTGATAAGAAGAATCTTTTGAGGATTGATGTGCTTGATGTCTACCAGGAACCTTCCCTTTCCTACAATGGACGATGTTTTTCCACTTCCTGCACTACTAACCACCAAACAATTATCTTCCTCAGACACGATTGAACGCCTTTGCTGTGTGTCTAACGGGTATTTAAGACAATGGTCGAAAAAAACTTTGTGGGTGTCAAGAGTGTCTTGGATAACCTGCTCATTATGTCTTTTGACAATTGAGTGGATGTTTCCGAAATCATGTGTAAATTTTGAGATTGTCTCGGACGGTTTTATATGGAATGCTTCAAGACTTCTCTGCAAAGAATTGACTTTATGGAAGAACTCAGTATAATATTTTGTGAATTGTTTCTCTTCCGAAGAGGATATTATGTGTTCATTAAAACTATTCCTTAAATCGGTTTCAATATCAATGAAAAAACTTTCATTACTTTGCTTTAGTTCCTTTTCTCTGCTTTTTTGTATATCCTTATAAGGAGTTATGGTTGTAATTCGTTCCGACAGTTCATTTAATCTCTTTTTTAGCAATAACCGTATCGTTACTATGACGATACCTATTATAGTAGCGATACTTAGTCCTAAAACAAAAGATGAAAGCATAACGCTCCTTTTTTATTTCACGTGTATTGAAAAGAGTTGCCTCAATCCGAATACAAAGATAGTGGATTTTTACGATAATCTCTTATTTTCTAATGATTTTCTTTATTTCTTCAAAGAACTTAGGATAGTTGGAGATTGTTGGGATAGAAAAGGTATTTTGCCGGAGTCCATCATTTTCTGTATGTTTCCCCAAGGTTTTTTGCAAAAACATCCTTCATCTTTCAGATTGTTCGATAATCGGTTGTTATAGAATGAATTGTAGGATGAAGGATGTTTCAGTCATCTTTCAGTTCCCCTTCATGGCAGAAAGCAATGAAAAGTTCTGCGCCAAATGATTTTTCAATCTCAGCCGAACGATTTTTCGTTCTGCGCCAAGCGATTTTCCTGTCTCAGCCGAACGAAATGAAGCATGGCTGAAAGATGCCTGAAATATCCTTCAGCTTATAACATCAATGTTATGAGGATGTTAAAGTGCATCCTGAAAGATGAAGGATGTTTTCACGAAAAACTTGTGTAGGAGGCGGTATGGCATGCAAGGACGCGGCTTACGAAGAGATTTCCAACGGTGCGCGGAAAGTACATCCGTTTTTCCATTCCGAACAGCCGAAAGCGGTCTTGCCTTTGATGATGTGCCCCTTTCCGCAGAGCGGGCAGAGGTTACCCTCTTTGGGGGCAGGAGGCGTGGCCGGGATTACGGCTGTTTGGGGAGCGGCCGACTTTTTAGATAAATCGCTCTCGCCCGGCATAGTCAGGCGGGCTTGGTTCTGCTCTCGCTTGCTCGCGATTTTGCGTGCCGTTTTTGGTGCTTTAGCTGACTTTTCTTTTACGTTTCCCTTTTTCCCTTTTGGTACAGGTTTATCTTCCTGTGTTTCCGCGACGCGACGGTTGGTGTTGTCTGCCAGGACGGTATGCACGATTTCGGCTACCATTTGCTTGAGTTCTTCCAAAAAAGTTTTGGCATCGTAGGTTTTCTTTTCAATCAACCGAAGGCGGCGTTCCCAAATGCCGGTCAACTCGGCACTTTTGAGCAGTTCCTCATGGATGAGGCTGATGAGTTCCACTCCCGTGGGAGTGGCTATAAGGTTCTTTCGTTCCAACCGAATATAATGCCGCTTGAAGAGGGTCTGGATGATGGCGGCCCGGGTGGACGGACGGCCGATACCGTTCTCTTTCAAGGCATCACGCAATTCGTCGTCGTCCACCAGGCGACCCGCAGTCTCCATGGCGCGCAAGAGCGTAGCTTCTGTGTAAGGTTTGGGTGGCTGTGTCCATTTTTCGGCCAAGTCCGGAACGTGGGGGCCGCTTTCACCTTTCGTGAAAACAGGGAGCGTACGTTCTTCCTCGGCGTTTTTTCCCAAGGTTTCCACCGTCTTGGCCTCCTGTGCATACACCTCTCGCCAACCCGGCAAGAGAATCTGTTTGCCGGTGGCTTTGAACGGGATGTTGGCCGTTTCGCCGAGGATGGTGGTGGTGGCGAATTTGCAGTCGGGGTAGAACGCTGCAATGAAACGCCGCGCCACGAGGTCGAATACCCGTTGTTCGTCCGGTGTCAAGCCGTGCGGTGCTACTCCTGTGGGGATAATGGCATGGTGGTCGGTGACTTTGGAAGAGTCGAACACCTTTTTACTCTTTTTCAACGCCGCGCCACGTAAGGGTTGGAGCAAGGCGGCATATTCGCCGGCTATACCGTTGAGGATGGCGTTGCATTTCGGATAAATGTCGTCGCTCAGGAAAGTGGTGTCCACACGTGGATAAGTCGTGACTTTCTTCTCGTAGAGCGACTGGATGAGTTGCAGGGTCAGGTCGGACGAGAAAGAAAACTTGCGGTTGCATTCCACCTGTAGCGAGGTCAGGTCGTACAAACGGGGAGGGGCTTCCGTTCCGTTTTTCTTGGTGACGGACGTAATCGTGAACGGTGCGTCTTTGATTTGTTCAAGGGCTTTCCGTCCTTCTTCTTCCGAGGTGAATCCCCGGCGTGCCACATCGTTTGCCTTGCCGCTTCCGTTGCCGTTCGCACCTTTTTCCTGAGAAACCGTCGCGGTTTCCTCTTCGTCTTGTTCCAACACAGCGGTAAAGACTGTATCACGGTAGTTGGTGGTCAGTACCCAATAAGGTTCCGGCTTGAAGTTCTCGATTTCCTGTTGACGGTTGACGATGAGAGCCAGTGTGGGGGTTTGAACCCGTCCGATGCTCAGCACCTGGCGGCCCTGTGCGTACTTCAATGTATAGAGCCGCGTGGCGTTCATGCCCAAAGTCCAGTCGCCGATGGCGCGGCTCAGTCCGGCTTCGTAGAGCGACTGGTATTCGCTCTGGTCTTTCAGGTTGCTGAATCCCTCACGGATGGCTTCTTCCGTGAGTGACGAAATCCAGAGGCGTTTCACCGGGCATCGGGCACCGGCCTTCTGCATGACCCAACGTTGTATCAACTCTCCCTCCTGTCCGGCATCACCGCAGTTGATGATCATGTCAGCAGCCTGCATCAGCCGTTCAATCACCCGGAATTGTTCTTCGATGCCCTTGTCATTTTTCAGCTTGATGCCGAAGCGGGGCGGAATCATGGGTAATGAAGAAAGGCTCCACGCTTTCCAGAGCGGAGTATATTCGTGCGGTTCCTTCAGTTCGCAAAGATGACCGAAAGTCCAAGTGACCTGGTAGCCGTTGCCTTCCCAATAATTACGGTGGTCTTGCGTGGCGCCCAGTACTTTGGCAATGTCTTTACCCACACTGGGTTTCTCGGCGATACATACAATCATGCGTTTCTCTTCTTCATTATAGCGGGACAAAGATAGTGCTTTTTGCCGGAAAAATGCAGGGAAAGCCTTTCGATTTGCAAGTGGATGCAAGGATGCCATGGGAGGATTGTATTTTTTCGGTTGTTTTATAGTTAAAAAACGCCCAAAGTCTCTTCTTTTCTTTCTTTTTTATTATTTTTGCATTGTTTTAATGCAAAAAAAAGTGTGTCTATGAGAAAATCTACTTCTATTAATTTTAAGGCTGTTTTGATTGCCTTGTTTGTTGTTTCATTGGGTATAGAAATGGTTTCGGCAGCCGGTTTCCCTTCGGTTAAGGAATTGTATGGCCGCTATAAATTTAGTGGAGAATGCTCTTATGTTGACATGGTTTCTGGAGCGGCGGGCGAGGCTCCGGTTCCTGCGACAACGGGTTATAATATGGCCGTGTTGCCGGGCGAGTCAGAGAATGAATTGAAGGTGCTCGGTTTCTTCGGTTATGGCGGTGGTGTGACGCTGACCTACAATCAGGAAGATGGTACATTGAAGGGAGAAACGCCAACGGCCGTGTTTATGATGGGAATGAATTTGATGCTTGTAGCAGATGCAGCATCCACAGGAGGAACTGTCGTTTTTAACTATCAGGTGACGGAGAAGGATGGCAAAATAGAGATTACGGCGCAGAATGCATTGGAAAATGTCACCATTATGGATATGGAGGACGGTATTATGGGGATGCTTTCTTACGCTTCTGCATATACCATGACCAAGGAAGACATATCCTATAATCTTAGTGATGTGATTGGGGAGTATGATTTCGCGTCGACGAGGGTAGATAATAATTTGTTGGCTGATGCGTCTGAAAATTTTAAGCTGAAAATTACGGGAAATACCTCAGAAACGGTTCCTTCCGGTGTGAGCGTAGGGAATTGGTTCGGGATGGAAAATACGGAAGTGGCCGCAGAGTTCTATGCCGATGGTGGCATATTGGTATTGCCGCATGATGTGAAATTGGCCAATGGCATGTGCTTCGGGGCGCAACCGGAAGAGGAAGGCGGTTATAATCCCAACGAAGCTTCGTTCTTTTTTGTGGAAAAAGACAAGTTGGTGACACCGGGTTATTTGGTCTTAGACAACGGATTCGACGAGGTGATGGAAATGCCATTGCAAATGGCAGTCATAGGCGGTGAGGCCGTGAAGACAGGAAGTGGCATTAGCAGCCGTTGTATCAAGGATGTCAAAATTTATGGTTCAGACGGCTCGATTCGCGTAGAAGGGTTGGAAAGTGCCGAAATCAGTGTGTTTGACGCACAGGGTATGTTGGTGTCGTCTGTGCACGGAGCTACGGCTGCATTCGGCAGTCTGAAGTCTGGGCTGTATTTGGTAAAAGTCGGCAGTCAGACAGCGAAAGTTGTAGTGAAATAACCTGAAGATATATATGTAAAACGAGGGAACCGGGTCTTGTGGGACTTCTTTCTCTTCGTTTTATTTTTCTTTTTCCAAAGTGTTGGAGAAAGGGAATATAAAATGGTTGGCAGGAGTAATAATGTCCTGCTTTTTATATATAACGAAAGAAGTATGAAAATAAACTTGAGAATCGTATTTTTCCATTTAAAGGCTTGCGGTGCCGGGTTTGCCCTTTTCGTTTTTGTTATGGTGCTTTCATCAGTCTCTGCGCTTTATGCACAGAACGGTACAGGTGTCGGAGGGGCGGTTCGTGCTGAAACAGTCGGAAGTCCGGAGAAAATGACGGTAAAAGGAGTTGTGGTGGACAAGGAGACTGGAGAGACCATGATTGGAGTTTCCATTCGTGTGTTGGGTACGGACGTGATTACGGTGACGGATATAGACGGTGCTTATTCATTAACTTTGCCCAAAGGACGTTATAAAGTGGTTTTCACTTATATCGGCTACGAAAAGTTAGAGCGGGAATTGGACGCGTCCCATACGGAAAGTTTTAAGAAGGTAGTGATGGCCCCGGCATCGAAAACCATGAATGAAGTGGTGGTGACGGGAATATACCAACGTAAGAAGGAAAGCTTTACGGGGTCGGCTGCTACTTTCGAGGGACCGGAATTGAAAAAAATCGGGGTGCAGAATGTATTGCAGAGTTTGAAAACCCTCGATCCATCTTTCAAAATCGCGGACAACATCCAATTTGGTTCAGATCCCAACCGCATGCCGGACATCGAAATCCGCGGCAAGAGCAGCATCATGGGGTTGAAAGAGGAATATGGTACGGATCCGAATCTGCCCTTGTTCATACTGGACGGATTTGAAACCGATTTGCAGACGGTCTCGGATTTGAACATGAACCGAGTGGCTTCCGTTACGATATTGAAGGATGCGGCCTCTACGGCTATTTATGGTTCGAAAGCGGCCAATGGTGTTGTGGTCATCGAGACGGTGAAGCCGGAGAAGGGACGGTTGCGCTTGAGTTATAAAGGCGACTTCTCCCTGACAATGGCCGATTTGACGGATTATAACCTGATGAATGCCAGCGAAAAGATAAAGTTCGAAGAATTGGCCGGGTTATATACTGATTTGACGAACGACCCGTTAAACCAACTGAGGTTGGACAACCTGAGGAACGAACGCTTGAAAGAAGTGGCACGTGGAGTGGATACTTATTGGTTGAGTGAGCCATTGCGTACCGGTTTCGTGCAAAAACATAACGTTTATGCCGAGGGTGGAGAAGAGAAAATCAGGTATGGCTTAGGGCTGACTTACGGGAATACGGAAGGCGTGATGAAGGAGTCGAGCCGCCAGACCCTATCCGGTAATCTGGATTTGATTTATCGTACCGGGAAGTTTCAGTTCAGTAATAAACTGACGATTGATTATCTGGAAACGTCCGACCCTGTGGTCTCGTTCTCCGAATATGCTTTGGCTAATCCCTATTACCGCAAGTACAATGCCGATGGCGGAGTAGACAAGTATTTGTATGTTCCGGAGAATGACGACGAGGCTCCTGTTCCGAATCCGCTTTGGAATGCCCGTCTGAACAATTATGACCGTGGGGATGAATTTGGCTTTACGAATAACTTCATTGCGGAATGGTTTGCCACGACGGATTTGCGTGCCCGTGCCAAATTCGGAGTGACGAAAACTACGGCCACAGCCGAAACGCGTTTGTCTCCGTTGCATACGGATTTCGACAGTATGAGCGATACGGAGAAGGGCTCATACGAACATTCCACTACTGCTGTCACGAAGTATGAAGGGGACCTGTCCGTGACTTACGGCAAGCTGTTCCGGGAAGTCCACATGCTCAATCTTGTCGGCGGGTTTAATTTTTCCAACACGGAGTCTACCCGTAACGGTTATAAGGCAATAGGCTTCACCGAAGACCAGTTCGGTGCACCTTCTTTTGCCAATGGCTATCCGGATGGTGGAAAACCTTCATATTCAGAAAGCACCACGCGTGCGGCCAGTTTCTATTTGAATGGTGGATACGCGTATGACAACCGTTATTTGCTCGACGTTAACTATCGGCGCGACGGGGCTTCCATGTTCGGGTCGAGCCACCGTTTCCGCGATACGTGGTCGGTGGGTATAGGTTGGAACATTCACAAGGAAAAGTTTATGAGCGGCACGGACCTGTTCCAACTGCTCAAGTTGCGTGCGTCTGTCGGCAATCCCGGTAATCAGAACTTTTCCGCTTATCAGGCTTTCACGACTTATCAATTCAATGGATGGATGACCAATGTGTTCGGTGCGGGTGTTTTGATATCGGCTTTGGGAAATCCCGACCTTCAGTGGCAGAACACTTTGAATTATACGGTAGGGACGGATATAGCCATGTTCGACAATCGTTTGAATGTAACTGTGGATGTTTTCCGCAAAATTACAGACCCGCTGTTGGCTGTCATTACGACACCGGGTTCGGTAGGCGTAAAGAGCGTAGCGATGAATGCCGGCCAGCAAAATACGAACGGACTGGAGGCTACGTTGCGTGTGTCTCCTATTCATAACGTGGAAAAGGGGATACAATGGACCGTCAGCTTGAATGCGCGGACGTACAAATCGGAGTACGCTCATATAGGCAATTCTTTGAGTGCTTTGAACAAAGCCGGACAGGCTTCGGTGACGGGGACGACGCGTTATTACGATGGAGGAAGCCCGACGGCTATTTGGGCTGTCCGTTCGGCAGGTATTGACCCGGCTACGGGTAAAGAGCTTTTTATTAAGAAAGACGGTAGTTATTCGTTCGATTATGATGTGAATGACGAAGTGGTCGTCGGTGACACGCAGCCTAAATTGGAAGGGGTCTTGGGAACGACCTTTTATTACAAGGGCTTTTCGTTCGGAGCTTATTTCCGTTACCAACTCGGGGGGCAGATATTCAATTCAGATTTATATAATAAGGTGGAGAATATCGATTTGAGTGACATAAACTACAATCAGGACCGACGTGCGCTGTATGACCGTTGGTCCGTTCCAGGTCAGGAAGCGCAGTTTAAGGGTATCTCCTTAGTGCAGAAAACGGACAAGTCTTCCCGTTTCGTAATGGATGAGAATACGTTTGCCGGAGAGTCCTTCAATGTAGGATATGAATTCACGCAACCTTTCATTAAAAAGGTCGGTCTGTCGTCGTTGACCCTTCAGGCTAACATGAACGACATCTTCCGGGTGTCTACCGTAAAAGCGGAACGGGGTATTGATTATCCTTTTGCGCGAACTGTGTCATTTTCTGTTTCAGCCGTATTCTAAAGCTATAGAAATTATGAAAATATTAAAATATATCATATTGTCTTTTTCCGGCTTGTTTTTCACGGCCGGATGTAGTGACTGGCTTGAAGTGAAGCCCTACGACACCATGGCCGAAGGTGATTTGTTAAGTACCGAAGAAGGTTTCAAGAAATTGCTTAACGGAGTGTATATTGATTTGAACAAGGACGAGCTGTACGGCCAGACGCTTACCGTGGAAATGGTGGAGATTATGGGAGGGTCTTATCTGATTGGTACCGATCCATTGACTTGGGGCGATTATATTGATTTGAACAACCGGAACTTCACTACCGAGTATTGGCGTACGAGACTCGACAATACGTGGGACAAGGCGTATGCATTGATTCGTAATTGCAATACGATATTGGAACAGATGGAGAGTCGTAAGCCGGTCTTTACAGGCAACAATTATAATTTGATTCGGGGAGAAGCGTTGGCGTTAAGGGCTTTGCTGCATTTCGACATGTTCCGTCTGTTCGGTCCCGTGTATAAGCTGAACCCGACGAAGACCAGTATTCCCTATGAGACATCCACTACCTTGCAGGTGCAGGAACTGTTACCGGGGAATGAAGTGATGCGCCATGTCATAGAGGATTTGTCTGAAGCGGAAAAACTGTTGGCCGATGACCCGATTATCACGACGACGGACCATTTGGTCAATCATGCGACGACGGGGGGAAGCAATTTCTTGGAGTACCGTACGTTGAGGCTTAATTATTATGCCGTACAGGCGTTGTTGGCGCGGGCATATCACTATATATCCAGTTACAAGGATGAGCATCAGGAGGACTATAAAGCCAAGGCTAAAAGCTATGCCGAAGGGATTATTAATATTGCCCCGCAGCATTTCCCGTTTGTGAATAAAGCGGACGTGTTAGGGACACCGGAGAATGTGGATCGCATTTTTGCTACGGAAGTGATTTTCGGTCTGACGAATGTGAACCGTAATCTGATGTTCAAGAACAACAACGATCCGGATCGAAGCCCGAAGCCGGTGCTCAGGATGGATCCGGCTCTTCTGGAGATGCCTTATTTCGGCGGCGGAGCGGACTACGGCGGGTCTACTGACGACTATCGTTACATTGCCAACTGGAAAAAGAGCGGAAATGATTACTATTTCTATAAGTATGCGGACATTACCGACGTGGGGAAGATAGAGAACACCATCGTTCCGATGATACGGTTGGGAGAAATGTATCTGATTATTGCAGACCTTTACGACGAGGTGAGCGAACGCCCTCTTATGGGCAGTTGGGTGAATAAGTTACGGGAACACCGTGGAGTAGAGAAAATGGATGAATCTAAATATGCTCCGCGTTTCTTGGGATACGAGGTCGTGAGAGAGCTGTATGGGGAGGGACAAATCTTTTTCTATCATAAGCGGAACTATTCACCGGTATTGATTACTTTTGATCCTATTACGGAATTCATCCCGGCTTCGGAGAAATTTTTTGTAGTTCCTTTACCGGATACGGAATCAGACAACAGACAATAAACAGGTTATGATGAAGAATTTAAAAATATGGTTTCCGATGTGCCTTGCGCTTTGCTTGTGGAGTGCATGCGATGAACGTACGCCGGATTTGTATAGTGCTCCCGACGGAATTTACTTTAATAACCGGACTTCGGGGAGTGTGTTGGTAGATACGACGACTTTGACTTTCGTTTATGAGCCGGACGAAACGATGTATCTCGACGTACCGGTAGTCATACAGACCATTGGAAGGCAGGCTGATATCGATCGTCCGGTCAATCTCAAGGTTTGGTCGGACAATGCCGAGGAAGGAGTGGATTATGAGTTGCTGACACCGGCGGTGGTACCGGCTCATGCTTCCATGTTTTCCTATGTGGTTCGTTTGAAACGTACGGAAGCCATTAAAACGGGATTGAAGTCCATTTATCTGGAACTGTCGGCTAACGAGTATTTCACTACGTTTCTGGAGAGGGATTCTACGGGAAGCGAGGAACGTCCTTACACCGAGATGTTGAAGTTCCGGATAGATTTTTCCGACTTCTATTCTACTCCTCCGGTCGGATGGCTTCCCGAGTATGTCGGCGAGTTTTCAGAACGTAAGTTACGTCTGATGTGGAAGCTGTTCGATGATGTGGTGGATCGTGCCGACTATAATGTGAAGGGGGCTATTCCTTTCAATAAATGGGTGTACATGCAAAGGGAAATAGATACTTATATGACGAAGCAATTATATATATTGTTGGGATATGAACAAGGAACGGTGGATGTAGACGCATTGGTGGACCCGGCAGCCGAAGGGGATGATCGCCAACTGTTGGATTTTACTCCCATAACCTCTGATAACTAAAATGGAATGATATGGAAAGAATGAAATATATCCGTTTGCTATGGTTGGTGTTGCCGTTCTTATGGCAAAGCTGTGCGGAAGATAAGGGGAATTACGATTACAGGGATTTGAACGATTTGAACATTTCGTTCGATGACGCTTATTCTGCCATTTCCCGTGAACCTTTCGTCATAAAGCCGGAGGTGGCAGCAAAAGAGTTCGTACCGGATGCTTATACTTATGAATGGAAGGCGTACGACCAGGCCGGGAGCCAGGAACCGGTTGTGTTGGGTACGGCTTTGAATCTGGATGTGGAATTGACTCTTGCACAGGGCAACTATCAGTTGGTACTGACCATTAGGGAGAAGGCGTCGGGGCTGTATTATCAAAAGTCGGCCACGTTGAACGTGGATACGCCGCTTTCGTTGGGGTGGTTGGTATTGTGCTCCGACAACGGGCGTGTGCGTCTGGACATGGTGTCGCACATCAAGGAAACGGATAATGTGAATTATGATTTGTTGAAAGGGACGGAGTTGGAGGATTGGCTACAACCTTACCAGCTGGTTTGCGACCCCGGGATGCAAGAGCCTTTCTATTTGGTGGCCGGTAGTGGGACTACGCGTTTGAGCAATAACGATTTTCAGTGGAACGACTCCTATATGATAGGTTATGAGTTCGGTAACGGAATGTATACCGGTACGGTACGTTGCTTGGCTTCTCACAGGCCAGGCAAGTTGTTTGTCGATATTGCGGGACGTGTGTATTATTGTAATACTTTGTCCGGCGACGGGTTGTTCGGTTCCGTCCGAGCCAATGGTTTTTATGTAGAGCCGGCAGTCGGTTATAATGCCAAAGGGACTCCTTTTATTCCGGCTTTTATGATGTGGGACAAGAATAACCGCCGTTTTGTGGTCTGTGCTTCGGAGTTCGCGTCTATCGGATTGGATAATGTGAGAGACGTGCCGATGGATGAATTGGCCGCCGACGGTTTCCCTACAGTGAATGAAGAGCTTTTCGCATGGCCGAAAAGAGCAGACCGAATGGACTTTATCTGTATGGAGAATACCCGCTACGACCGTAATCAGGACGGTAACGGGATGACATATGCCGTTTTGGGTAAAGACAACCAACGTTTCTTGTATGGCATCATTCTCAATGAACTTTACTCTTTTGCCGAAGCCAAATACGGTTATGCCTATGAGAAAGCTTATTATGTGGATTTGTCTGCTTGTACCGACATTGCCGGGGCCACACACTTTGCGTTCAGTTCCCTGAAGACATTTATGTATTATGCCGTGGGTAGAAAGGTCTATCGCGTGAATTTTTCCAATGCGGCTCCGGCGGCAGAATTACAGTTCGAATTGCCAGAAGGAGAAGAAATCACCTGTTTGAAATTCTATCTGTGGGAACAAGAAGACACAGACAACCGTTCTTACGACCTGATTGTAGGCAGCAAGAAAAATGATACGGGCGAGGGTACATTGCGTATTTATGACGGATTCACGAATGAAGGCAATTTCCAGAATGCCGTTCCGGTGGAACGATACTCCGGTTTTGCAGATATTGTGGACGTGATTTACCGCGAGAAAGTAATTTATCAACAATAATTAATAATGAATGAGATGATGAAAAATAATATGTGGTTTAAGACAGCCTTTTTAACGTTTGTCTTTTGTGTTTTGGGGTTCGTACAGAGTCGGGCCGATATTCAGTTGACAGTCGATGTGGCAAATAAGACGGCTTCGACAGTTGTTGTGGTGTATCAGACTACGATCGTAGAGATTCCGTTAGACGACAACGGGCACGGTAGTCATACCTTTCAGCATATAGGTGCCGTACATGCCAGTCTGTTTTATGGAATGGACAGCAAAAATATTTTTTTGGAAGACGGAGATCGTATCCATATCTCCTTCGACGGGGCTGATTTCAAGGGAACCGTAAAATTTGAAGCGGATGGAGGCAAAGAGAAAATCTTTAAGTATCTGAATCAGGTGACCCTGTTGGATGTCCCGCAAGAGAAGATGGCCCTGCCATTTGATGAGTACGCCGCGTTGGTGGACAAGAAAGAAGAGTCCATGATGCGTATATTGAAGGCATGGAAGTTGGACGAAGTCAGTCCGCGTTTCGTTGCCGTCGAAACCGGCCGCATCCGTTATGCCTATGCTTCTTCGCTGATGATGTACGCTGTGGGGCATCCTTTTGTGGCTCAGGATACCACTTACCGCCCGGACGAAGCCTATTACGATACGCTTAAAAAGTATGCTGTGGCAGACGAAAACCTGGTAGAACTGAAAGAGTATCGTGAGTATATGAAGGAGATAGCCCGAATGTTCGGCTGCAAGAAAGAAGAAGCAAAGACACCATACGACCGTACTATTTGCATGATGAACTACATTGCCGACCATATCGAGGACGACAAAGTGAAACAGACGCTGCTGAACGTGTTGGCTATCGAGCAAGTAGAACAGTATGGCATCAGCAATATAGATGAATTGCTGAATCTGCACGGCACTTACGTGACCGATCCCGTACTGCAGACTGCCTTCAAAGAAAAATATGATGCTTGGGATTTGGCTCGTCCGGGTAACCCTTCTCCCGATTTCCGGGCATGGGACGTGGACGGGAAAGCTTATACCGTAGCCGATTTCAAGGGGAAATATGTGTATATCGATCTTTGGGCGACGTGGTGCGGTCCGTGCCGCCGTGAGATGCCTTTTCTCAAGCAGTTGGAGGAAGAATACAAAGGGCGCAATATCACCTTCCTGAGCCTTTCTACGGATGCACGTAAGGCCGATTGGCTGAAGATGGTGAAAAGTCAGCCGATGACGGGAATACAGTTGCATTTAGGTACCGGCAGCCGTTTCCAGACGGCATACAAGGCCGACGGTATTCCCCATTTCATCCTGCTCGATCCCGAGGGGAAGATTGTGAATGCCAATATGTTGCGTCCTTCTTCGCCCGACATTCGCAGTTACTTGGACCGTCAACCCGGTCTGTAAAGGAAGTGATATGAGGATAAAAGGAGCTTTCGGGCTCCTTTTTTTGTGGGGACAAGCCTTGTACGGTTACACTCGGAAATATCTTTTTTGTTTTTTTACGGCACGGACGGTTGACGAAGAATGTTATTTTTTTCATCTTTGTACAATTAAATTCCAAGAGCCGTAACTATGAATGTTTCCATTGAAATAGGATTGCTTGTATCCGCCTTTCTGATTTTCTGTAGTATCCTGATGAGCAAGACCGGTTACCGTTTCGGTATCCCTACCCTGTTGATGTTCTTGTTGGCCGGCATGCTGTTCGGCACAGACGGTCTGGGCATACAGTTCGACGATGTGTCGGTGGCCCAACATATCGGTATGGTGGCATTGTGTATCATTCTTTTCACGGGAGGAATGGACACGAAGATGGAGGACATCCGTCCGGTATTGTCGCCGGGGGTCATGTTGGCTACCTCCGGCGTGTTTCTGACTACGCTTTTTTGCGGATTGTTCGTCTATTGGGTTTCCGGTTGGCAACTGCATACGGGCGTCGGTTTCACCCTCATCGGTTCCTTGTTATTGGCCGCCACGATGTCGTCCACCGACTCCGCCTCCGTCTTCAACATCCTTCGTTCGCAGCAAATCAACCTGAAACATAATCTTAAACCGATGTTGGAACTCGAAAGCGGGAGCAATGACCCGATGGCCTATCTGTTGACCATCATCCTGATACAATGCCTGCAGGCCGGAGGAGTTTCAGGTTGGGAAATCCTGTGGTCTTTTCTGCTGCAGTTTGTAGTCGGCATAGCCGGGGGGTATCTGTTGGGACGTTTGTCCGTATGGCTCATCAACCGTGTGAGCCTGAAGAATGCCGAGCTTTATTCCATCATGGTGCTTTGTTTCATTTTCATCATTTATTGCTCGGTCTATTTGCTGAAAGGCAATGGGTATCTGGCGGTTTATATTGCCGGTATGGTCATCGGCAACAGCCGCCTGTTCAAGAAGAAGGAAATAGGAACTTTTCTCGATGGCATGACATGGCTGCTCCAGATTGTGATGTTCCTCATGTTGGGACTGCTGGTCAATCCCCACGAGATGCTTCCCGTCATGCTGACGGCTGTCCTGGTCAGCGTCTTTATGACCTTTGTGGCCCGTCCGCTTAGCGTATGGTTAAGCCTTCTGCCTTTTGGACGGAAAATCACGAATAAATCCAAGCTTTTTATTTCCTGGGTCGGTATCCGTGGGGCTGCTCCCATTATTTTCGCTACCTATCCGGTGATGGCGCAAGTGGACGGTGCCAGTCAGATTTTCAATATCGTGTTTTTCGTCACGTTGATATCTTTGCTTTTTCAGGGTATGTCCTTGTCATGGGTGGCACGTAAGTTGGGCCTTACGGAACCCTTGCCGGAAAAAGAGGACAACTTCGGTATCGAACTGACCGAGGATGTCGGGAGCACGTTACGCGAAGTGCTTTGTACGGAAGAGCTTCTGCAACGGGGACGTCATATTCGCGAACTGTCGCTCCCGGAAGGAACGCTGGTTATTATGATTAAGCGGGGCGACCGTTATATTGTGCCGAACGGTTCGCTGGAACTGATGTTGGGCGACCGGTTGTTATTGATGATTCATAATGTATAAATGATTGTTTATAAGTTATCTATATTTTCCTTTGAGGCTTTTTGTTCTTTTTGTGCCGGATGGTTTTCCATTTCTGCCGGACGTTTTTTGGTCTTGTATCGGGTGGTTGGCTGTTTCGTGTTTGGCTATTCATGATTTTCAGCGAGGAGTCCGACTATATGCTTTCTTCTTTTCTACCCCATGCTCCAGATATGGAAAACGGTCACCCCGACCTAAGCCGGAATGACCGCCATGAAGAAAAAATTAAGTGGTATTTATTCTTTGTCCAAAAGGATTTTCATCATTTCACAGGCTGCTTTGGCTACGGAGGTTCCGGGACCGAAGATAGCCGCTACGCCTGCTTTGTACAGGAAGTCGTAGTCCTGCGCCGGGATGACACCGCCTGCGATGACCATGATGTCCTCGCGTCCCAACCGCTTCAACTCTTCGATGACTTGCGGGATGAGGGTCTTGTGTCCGGCTGCCAGCGAACTTACGCCCATGATGTTCACGTCGTTCTCTACGGCTTGGCGTGCAGCTTCGGCCGGTGTCTGGAACAACGGTCCCATGTCGACATCGAAACCGCAGTCGGCATAACCCGTGGCACAAACCTTGGCTCCACGGTCGTGCCCGTCCTGCCCCATTTTGGCAATCATGATACGCGGCCGGCGGCCTTCCTGCCGGGCGAACTCTTCCGTCAACTCGCATGCTTCGGCGAAGTCGGCGTCTGCTTTGCTTTCTGATGAATACACTTGTGAAATAGTTCTGATTACGGCTTTATATCGGCCTACGATAGCCTCGCAAGCGTCTGAAATCTCTCCTAACGTGGCACGTACACTAGCTGCCTTTACGGCCAAGTCAAGAAGGTTGTGTTCGCTTTTCTTACCTTCGTTGAACTCGCGTACGCATTCGGTGATGGCGTCCAATGCCTTTTTCACCTCTTCCTCGTTCCGTCCGGCTTTCAGTTTCTTCAGGTTTTCTTCCTGTTGCAGGCGGACGGCAGTGTTGTCCACTTCGAGGATGTCGATAGGATCTTCGTGGTCCAAACGGTATTTGTTCACACCCACGATGGTCTGTGCGCCGGAGTCGATACGGGCCTGCGTACGGGCTGCGGCCTCTTCGATACGCATCTTGGGCAGACCGGTTTCGATGGCTTTGGCCATACCGCCCAGTTTCTCGATTTCCTGAATGTGTTCCCAAGCCTTGTGGACGAGTTCGTTCGTCAGGGTTTCCACATAGTAAGAACCGGCCCACGGGTCAATGTGCTTGCACACTTGGGTTTCGTTCTGGATGTATATCTGCGTGTTACGTGCGATACGGGCTGAGAAATCCGTCGGCAGGGCGATGGCTTCGTCCAACGAGTTGGTATGCAACGACTGGGTGTGCCCCAAAACGGCTGCCATGGCCTCGATACACGTACGTCCCACGTTGTTGAACGGGTCCTGTTCCGTAAGCGACCAACCGGAAGTCTGCGAGTGGGTACGCAACGCCATGGATTTCGGGTTTTTCGCACCAAAGCTTTTCACGATTTTTGCCCACAGCAAACGTGCCGCACGCATCTTGGCAATCTCCATGAAATGGTTCATGCCAATGGCCCAAAAGAAAGACAAACGAGGCGCGAATGCGTCGATGTCGATTCCGGCGTTCACTCCGGCGCGCAGGTAGTCCATACCGTCGGCCAATGTGTAGGCCAGCTCGATGTCCGCCGTGGCACCGGCTTCCTGCATGTGGTAACCGGAGATGGAAATGGAGTTGAACTTAGGCATCTTCTGTGAAGTGTACTCAAAGATGTCGGCAATAATCTTCATCGAGAAGGCGGGCGGATAAATATAGGTGTTGCGCACCATGAATTCTTTCAGGATGTCGTTCTGGATGGTTCCGGCCATTTCTTCCAACTGTGCGCCTTGTTCCAGTCCGGCGTTGATGTAAAAGGCCAGGATGGGGAGCACGGCACCGTTCATCGTCATGGAGACGGACATCTTGTTCAAGGGGATTCCCTCGAAAAGCACTTTCATGTTCTCCAATGAACAGATTGACACGCCGGCCTTGCCCACGTCGCCTACCACACGTTCGTTGTCTGGGTCGTAGCCACGATGTGTCGGGAGGTCGAAAGCCACGGACAAACCTTTCTGTCCGCTGGCCAAGTTGCGGCGGTAGAATGCGTTACTTTCCTCGGCGGTGGAGAATCCGGCGTACTGGCGGATGGTCCACGGGCGGAACGGGTACATCATGCTGTACGGGCCGCGCAGGAACGGAGGTATACCGGCTGCAAAGTCCAAATGCTCCATTCCTTCCAAATCCTCTTGGGTGTACACCGGCTGGATGTCGATCTGTTCGGGCGTTTTCCAGTTGGCGGTGATACCGTTTTCTTTTTGCCAGTCCTGGCCGTTCTTTTGGCCGAAACCGGAGAATATGTTTATGTCTTTAAAATTCTGTCTCATTTGATTCCCAATTTTGCGTTATACTCTTTCAGTGTCTGGAGTTGGTCTACACGGACGTGGATGAAATACTCGATACCTGCGGCTTTCAAGTCCTCCATGCAGGCCGGAGCACCGGCCACGACAAACATGGCACGGCCGTCTACGGCTTTGAAAGCCGGGATGGCATATTCGGCGTATTCGTCATCGCTGGAGCAAAGCACCACGATGTCGGCACCTGCCTTCATGGCGGCTTCCACGCCTTCTTCCACGGTTGGGAAACCTAAATTGTCTATCACCTTGTAGCCGGCGCAAGCCAGGAAGTTGCAACTGAACTGGGCGCGTGCCTGACGCATGGCCAGGTTGCCTATGGTGAGCATGAAAGCCACCGGCTGCTTTTCGGCTTGTTCTGTCTGTAGGCGCAATGTTTCGAAATCGGCAGCCAGACGGCTTGTTTCCAGTTTGGCGAACGGTTTTTCGCAACTGTCACCGTGGCTGTGGCAGCAGCATGTGGCAGCCAATGGGGCTTTTCCTTCGCTCTTTTCGTTGAAGTTGGGGAATTGGTTCGTTCCGAGCAGGAACTCCTTGCGCTTGCCTGCGTTGGCATGACGCTTGGCGTTGGTGTCGTTCACGGCCTTTTGGATGCTGCCTGCCTTGGCGGCTGCAAGGAATCCGCCCTCTTCTTCTACGGTAAGGAACAGTTTCCAAGCTTCTTCTGCCAACGAACGGGTGAGCGTTTCGATGAAATATGACCCACCGGCCACGTCTACGATTTTGTCGAAGTGGCTTTCTTCCTGCAACAACAGCTGTTGGTTGCGGGCGATACGTTCAGCAAAATCAGTCGGAGTCTCGTATGGAGTGTCGAACGGAGTCACTACGATGGCGTCTACGTTGGCCAATGCGGCACTCATCGCCTCAGTCTGCGTGCGCAGCATGTTCACGTAGCTGTCGAACACCGTCATGTTGTAAGTGGAAGTGGTGGCGTTGACATACATTTTGCAGGCACAGTTGCAGAACTTATCCTCACCCGTGTTGGTGCAGTCTTCGCGCGGACAAACCGGGTTATATTGTTTTACGATGTTGGCCCACATCATGCGTGCAGCACGGAACTTGGCGATTTCCATGAAATAGACACCGCTGATGCCGAAGTTGAATTTGATTTTCTTGGCGGCAAGGGCTGCCGGGATACCGGCCTCTACCATCAGGTTGAGGTATTCGTTCCCCCATGCCAGGGCATAGCCCAGTTCCTGATAGATATAAGCACCGGCGTTGCAGAGCGTGTCGGCATTGATACAAACGCAACGCATTTTCGGGAACGGTGCGAGGATATTGACCAGTTCCGCCAGTCTGTTCAACAGGGCGGTCGTATCCTTGCCCTTGGTCAGTATCTTCTGCATCGGGTCGAAGTCGATGCTGCCCACTAATGCGGCGCGGTCATATCCTTTTTCATCGTAGTATGCCGTCAGGAGACGGGCTAATTCTACGGTATGACCTTGACAAGTACTGAAATTCAGTTCCACCGCATCGGCCTTGATTCCTTCCAATAAAGTGGAGATGAACGTGGCGTTCAACTCTTTGGCCGGGACTTTAAACCCTAATGATGTGACTCCTTTATTCAGGAGGTCGAGTGCTTTTTCATTCGCTTCTTTTGGGGCGGTCACTCGGATGTTTTGGCGGACATACCAACGGTTGTTGTCCTTCTTGTTCCCTCTAACATAGGGGAATTCGCCGGGAAGTGCATGGGTTTGCGCCATACCTTCCAAATCTTCTTTTCGGTAAAATGGTTCTGCGCTGAACCCTTCATTGGTTCTCCAGACCATTTTTTTCTGATAATCCGCACCTTTGAGGTCGACGTTGATTTTGTCGAGCCATTCTTGTCGCGTAGGTGCAATGAAGTCAGAGAAAAGCTTTTCTTTACTATCTGCCATAGCTATACTGTTAAAAAGAATTTTATCAATCGAACAAAAGTAACAAAACTTTTGTAGAAGTACAAAAAATCAGATGGAAAAACTCAGTTGGTGTCCTTTTTTTGAGTACTTTTGCCGACGAATAGGAAGAATTAAAAAATCATTTATATATAAAATTAAAGTAAAGCGATGAATTGGTTAGAGCAATTGCTGTTTGATTCAAATTCCATTGCCCATATCGTCTTGTTGTACACGGCGGTAATTTCTTTGGGAGTCTATTTGGGAAAAATTAAATTTTTCGGCATCTCATTAGGAGTGACGTTCGTGTTGTTTGCAGGTATTTTGGCCGGACATTTCGGATTTACCGGTCCTGTCTCCACGTTGAATTTCTTGCAGGATTTCGGTTTGATACTGTTTGTGTATTGTATCGGCTTGCAGGTGGGACCGGGGTTCTTCGAGTCTTTCAAGAAAGGTGGTGTGACATTGAATCTGTTGGCTTGTGGCATCGTGGCGTTGAACATCCTGGTGATGTTGGTTTTGTATTTTTGTGTGTTTGATACGAACGACCCGCGTAACTTGCCGATGATGGTGGGGGTACTTTGCGGTGCGGTGACAAACACGCCGGGATTGGGGGCGGCCACGGAGGCGTTGACCCAGGTCTTTGCGAACGGGCAGGCCATTCCGCAGATAGCTTCAGGTTATGCTTGTGCCTATCCCCTCGGGGTGGTGGGTATTATCGCTGCTACTATTTCCATTCGTTATATTTGCGGTATCGTGTTGAAAGACGAGGAAGACCGTATATTGGCGCAACAGGCAGAAAACCCGCACGCCAAGCCTCACAAGATGACTTTGAAGGTCACGAACACGGCCCTGCATGAAAAGACGTTGCTGCAGGTGCGCGATTTCTTGGGACGCAATTATGTTTGTTCGCGTGCCTTGCATGACGGCCATGTAAGTATACCGACCAAGGATACGAAGTTTTATTTGGGCGACCACTTGTTCATTACTTGTGCCGAAGACGATGCGGAAGCTGTCCGTGCCTTTATCGGACCGGAAGAATATATCGACTGGGACATGCAGGACATGCCGATGGTGTCGAAGAGCATTGTGGTAACTCAACCGAAAATGAACGGCAAGACTTTCGGCCAGTTGCATTTCAGTTCTGTCTATGGGGTGAATGTGACGCGTATTTCCCGTTCCGGAATGAACCTTTTCGCCGACCGTAACTTGCGTATGCAGGTGGGCGACAAGATTGTCGTGGTTGGGCCGGAAGATGCAGTCGACCGTGTGGCGAGCCTGATGGGTAACTCCGTGAAGCGTTTGGATCATCCCAACTTAGTGACGATTTTTGTCGGTATTCTGGTCGGCATCATATTCGGAAGCATTCCGTTTGCTTTCCCGGGCGTGCCCACGCCTGTGAAGCTCGGTTTGGCCGGAGGGCCGCTGATTGTGGCCATTTTGATAGGCCGTTTCGGTTATAAGTTCCGTTTGGTCACGTATGTGTCTACAAGTGCCAATTTCATGTTGCGCGAGTTCGGATTAGCTTTATTCCTGGCCAGTGTGGGGATAAAAGCCGGGGAGCATTTTGTGGAGACTGTTGTTGCCGGTGACGGTCTGACGTATGTGTGGACCGGTTTCCTGATAACTGTGATACCTATATTAATAATAGGTATAATTGCCCGGATGCGTTTCAAGTTGAACTACTTCACTATCATGGGATTGATAGCCGGTAGCACGACCGACCCCCCGGCCTTGGCTTTTGCCAATCAGGCATCCAGTACGGATGCTCCTGCTGTGGGCTATTCTACTGTTTACCCGTTGACGATGTTCTTGCGCATTCTGACGGCACAGTTGATTGTACTGTTGCTTTGCGGGGCATTCTGATGCCGTGCAGGTAGATTTGTACGTATGGCGCCCGGTTTATCCAATAAACCGGGCGCCATACGTATAATGCGGATTTTATAATATGCAGGATGAACTTTCCGTTCGTGGTATTTCTATCACCTCCAAGTCTTTGAAGGTCTGCCCCTCTACGGTGAAACGTACGAGCGTACGTACTTTGTGCCAACCCATGATGCCCGCAGCTCCCGGGTTGATATGCAGCAAACCTAATTTAGGGTCGAACTGAACCTTTAGGATATGGGAATGCCCACAGATGAACAAATGAGGCGGATGACTGTACAGTTGCGTTCGTATGTCGGGAGCATATTTGCCGGGGTATCCTCCGATGTGCGTCATCAGCACCTCGGCATCTTCGCAACGCCACCGGAGCTTCTCGCCGAACATTTTACGGATGTCCTCACCGTCGCAGTTTCCATATACAGCCCTGAAAGGGCGGAATGCAGACAATTTTTGTACCACTTCCATGGAGCCGATGTCTCCAGCATGCCAAATCTCATCGCATTCTTCAAAATACTCCAGATATTTACGGTCCCAATAACGGTGGGTGTCCGAAAGCAATCCGATGCGCTTCATAGTTTCAGCTTCTGGGCTATGAAGTCTTCGACTATGTCGACAGTAGCTTCTATGCCTAAGGCAGACGAATTGATGCAAAGGTCATAGGACGCTGCGCTTCCCCAAGTCTTGGCACTGTAGTAGTTATAGTATTCGGAACGTTTCTCGTCTCCTTCTATACATTTCTTTTCTGCCTCTTTTTCCGTGATGTGGAGCATCTCGCAGACTCGTTTGATTCGGTCGGGCATGTCGGCCGTGATAAAGACATTCACGGTGTTGGGATAGTCGCGCAGGATATAGTCGGCACATCTTCCTACGAACACGCAAGAATCCTGTTCGGCCGCCTTGCGGATGGCGTCGCTTTGAAATTTGAAAAGCGATTCGTCACTGAGTTGGTTGGCGTATGGGTCGCTACTACCGAAGATGGGGGCAAAAGAGCTGAAAAGTATTTTGAGGAAACCTTTATGCTCATCATTGCGCTCGAAGAACTTTTTATTGAAGCCGCTTTCTTTTGCAGCCAGGTCCAAAAGTTCCTTGTCATAAAACTTGATGTTGAAATCTTCCGCAATGCGGTTCCCGATGATGCGTCCGCCGCTGCCTAACTGGCGTCCTACATTGATAATGATATGTTTTCTCATGACGTTATACGGCTAATTTTTTAAATTTTCTATATGCTGTGATTAACATGATTCCGGCTACTATACATGCGATGGCATCGGATATGGGCATGGCCGACCATACTCCTTTTACGCCCCAGAACTGAGGCAATGTCAGAAGCAGCGGGATGAGGAACAAAAGTTGCCGTGTCAGGGACAGGAAAATACTTTTGCTCGCCTGCCCGATGCTTTGGAAGAAGTTGGTCGTGACCATTTGCATGCCGATTAAAGGATAGAATATGACTACGATACGCATACCCTTCACGGCTATGTCGGTCAGTTCTTCGTCTGTTGTAAAGGCACGGACACACAATTCCGGAAGCAACTCCCCGATGAGGAAACCGGTTGTGGTAATCAACGTTCCCCAAAGCAGGGTGTAACGCAATACCTTGAGTACGCGATGGTAGTCCTGAGAACCGTAATTGTATCCGGCGATGGGCTGCATGCCTTGGTTTAATCCTATGACAATCATGATGAAGATGAACAAGACGCGGTTGACGATACCATACGCACCGATAGCCAAGTCACCCCCGTATTGTCCAAGTCCGCGGTTGATGAGGATTACGACGAGGCAAGCGCAACTGTTCATCAGGAAGGGAGACATGCCGATGGCGAAAGTATCCTTGACGATTTTCTTTTTCAGGCGGTAAATGCCACGTTTGAACTGGATAAGCTCCTTGGGGCGGCGGAAGACGCTCACCTGCCACAGCAACGAGACGATTTGTGCCAGAATCGTGGCCGTGGCAGCGCCGCGTATGCCCATGTTCATCCCGTAAATGAAAATAGGATTGAGGATGGTGTTTCCCACCACAGCCATGATGGTAGCGTTCATGGCCAGTTGAGGATGGCCCGTAGAACGTAGGATGGCGTTGAAAGTGAAGAAACTGTGCGTGATGACGTTACCCAACAATATAATTTCCATGTACTCTCTGGCATAAGGTAATGTGGCGGGGCTGGCACCGAAAAAGTTCAGAATCGGGTCGAGGAACACCAATGACACGATGCTGAACAAGACACCCAGAATCAGGGTCAGTGTGACGACGTTGCCGAAAATATCTTGGGCGGCTTTGTAGTCTTGTTGTCCCAATCTCACGGATATCAAGGTCGACGCTCCGATTCCGACCATGGCTCCGAACGCTGCGGACAGGTTCATGAAAGGGAACGTGAGTGCCAACCCGGAGATAGCCAAAGGCCCCACGCCGTGACCGATGAAGATACTGTCCACCATGTTATAGAGTGAAGAAGCCGTCATGGCGACGATGGCCGGGAAAGCATATTGTTTAAGTAGCTTGCTGACGGGAAGAGTTCCTAAATCTAATGGTGAAGCGTGATTCGACATATTAAGTTAATTTAAGTAAGGCAAAGGTACGAAAAAAGCCCGTAAGGCCGGTTTTCTTTTTTCGACTAATTTTTTCCGCATAAAAGGCTTGATGGAAATTCTTTTTTAGTACCTTTGTTGCAGCATGGCAATACTCAACCGCCAGAGTGAGGCGGACAGGTAGCAGATAGTGTTTCTTAAATCATATTAAGTATCATGAGTAATCAGTTAGAGAGAATCAAGGAATTAGTGGAACTCCGTGCCAAAGCGCGCATGGGAGGAGGCGAGAAGGCCATAGAAAAACAACATGCGAGAGGGAAATATACGGCTCGCGAACGCATTGACATGTTGCTGGATGAAGGCAGTTTCGAGGAAATGGACATGTTCAAGCTCCATCGTTGCACCAACTTCGGCATGGAGAAGAAACAATATTTGGGGGACGGGGTCGTGACCGGAAGCGGTACTATCGACGGGCGTTTGGTTTATGTGTTTGCACAGGACTTCACGGTGAACGGAGGCTCTTTGTCTGAGACCATGGCCGAGAAAATCTGTAAGGTGATGGACCAGGCCATGAAAATGGGGGCACCTTGTATCGGTATCAATGATTCGGGCGGAGCACGTATCCAAGAAGGTATCAACGCCTTGGGTGGTTATGCCAATATCTTCCAGCGTAACATTGAGGCATCCGGTGTGATTCCCCAGATTTCCGGTATTTTCGGGCCTTGTGCGGGCGGTGCCGTATATTCTCCGGCCCTGACGGATTTTATTTTGATGATGGAGAACACCTCTTATATGTTCCTGACCGGTCCGAAAGTCGTGAAGACGGTGACTGGCGAGGATGTGTCGCAAGAAGACTTGGGAGGCGCGAGCGTGCATGCCACGAAGTCTGGTGTGACGCACTTCACGGCCGAAACGGAAGAAGAGGCCATGCAGATGATTCGTACCCTTATCAGTTATATTCCTCAAAACAACATGGAGGAAGCACCACGGGTGGAATGTACCGACCCGATTGACCGTTTGGAGGATTTCCTCAATGAAATCATTCCGGACAATCCGAATCAGGCGTATGACATGTACGAAGTTATCGGAGCGATAGTGGACAATGGTGAGTTTTTTGAAGTGCAGCCCGATTATGCCAAGAATATCATTGTGGGCTTCGCCCGCTTCAACGGGCAGAGCGTGGGCGTGGTGGCCAACCAACCGAAGTGCTATGCAGGCGTGCTCGACTGCAATGCCAGCCGCAAGGGGGCGCGTTTCGTGCGTTTTTGCGATGCGTTCAACATTCCGTTGGTGACCTTGGTGGATGTGCCGGGCTTCCTGCCGGGTACGGGGCAAGAGTACAACGCCGTGATATTGCACGGGGCGAAGTTGCTGTATGCCTACGGGGAAGCCACCGTGCCTAAGGTGACGGTGACCTTGCGCAAGAGCTATGGCGGATCCCATATCGTGATGAGCTGTAAGCAGCTGCGTGGAGACATCAATTATGCTTGGCCGTCGGCGGAAATTGCGGTGATGGGCGCTTCCGGGGCCGTGGCCGTATTGTACGCCAAGGATGCCAAGGAAGCCGAAGACCCGAAAGCCTTCCTGGAAGAGAAGGAAGCCGAGTATAACAAACTCTTTACCAATCCTTACCAGGCTGCCAAGTACGGTTACATCGACGATGTGATAGAGCCGCGCAACACGCGCTTCCGTGTCATTCGTGCGTTGGCCCAGTTGCAGACCAAGAAATTATTGAACCCTGTGAAGAAGCATGGGAATATTCCATTGTAATCCAATATAAAGATGATGTTACACAAAAGATTTTTAGGAATCCTTGTTGGTTTGACGGTTGTGGCCGCTGCTTTCGGGCAGGGGGCCTTCAGCTTCAAAATCAATGAAGTGGTTGTAACCAACACGCACGGTCTCATTGACGAATACGGGGAGCGTTCGGGTTGGATTGAGATTGCCAACACTTCGTGGGGAACCAACAACATCCGTAGTTGTTATCTGACTACGAATCGTGAGGCTTTGAACAAAGACCTTTCCGTGCCGGAACGTGTCAAGTTGATGTCGCTCGTACCGAAAGGGGATGAACGCACGAACTTGACCGCCCAACAGCGCATCGTGTTTTTTGCCGACGGGCATACGAATCTCGGTACTTTGCACACCAACTTTACGTTAAAGGAAGGCGAGGAAAACTTCATCGCCTTGTTTGACGGAAACGGCAAGACGTTGCTCGATTCCATCACTGTACCGCCCTTGGCCGAAAACCAGTCATACGCCCGGGTGTATGATTCTGATAGTGAGGCTTACGTCTGGATGGTGCTTGATGCGGAAGAGGTGACTCCCGGGGCACCGAATGCCGGACAGGGCAAAGTGCAGGACAAAGTTGCGGAATTCAAAGAGAAAGACCCGTATGGCATTGCCATGTCCATCATGGCGATGGGGGTCGTGTTCGGGTGCCTGTTGGCCCTTTATGTCTTTTTCCGCCTGTTCGGCTATGCCGTGACACTGGTATCGAAGATGGCCCGTGTGCGGGCTATCCGTGCGGTGCGCGACCAAGCTGACAAAGCTGCCGTCATGGCCAAACAGGGTATGGAGACCAAAGGGGTGGACATGAAAGTCTATATGGCTGTCATTGCCATGGCACTCCGCGATTATGAGGAAGACGTGCATGACGTGGAGAGCAACGTCCTGACTTACCATACCGAAGAGCACTCCGAATGGAATGCGAAGGGCTACACCATGCGTGAGTGGCCGGAATAAAATCAAACGTTAAAGTCTAATCAAAAAAAGAATCATCATGAAAGAATATAAATATAAGGTAAAGGGTGCCGAATATACGGTGAAGATTAACGATGTGGAGGGGAACATGGCTCAAGTGGAAGTCAACGGGATTCCTTTCGAAGTGGAGATGGAACGTCCGATGCATTTGACCCACAAGCCGGTCATCCGTCCGGTAGCCCATGTGCATCATGGCCCTGTCACTCCGGCTGCCGCACCGGCAGCGCAGCCCGAAGTCCCGGTCGGGAACGGTACGGCCGTCCGTGCCCCGCTGCCCGGCACGGTGAATGCCGTGGCTGTCAACGTGGGACAAGCCGTGAAGAAAGGACAGACCGTGGTGGTGCTCGAAGCCATGAAGATGGAAAACAATATCAATGCCGAGTGCGACGGTACGGTAATGGCCGTGCATGTAAACAAGGGCGACTCGGTGCGTGAAGGTGCAATTCTGGTAACAATCGGTTAGGGCTATGGAAGTATTTGATTTCATCGGAACAAAATTATCCGACTTCCTCACCTATACGGGCTTTGCAAATGCCGAGTTGGGGAATTGGATCATGATACTGGTGGGTGCGTTCTTCTTGTGGTTGGCCATCAAGAAGGATTTCGAGCCTTTGCTTTTGATTCCTATCGGTTTGGGTATTATCTTGGGAAATATTCCTTTTAAAGCCGTCGGGCTTGAAGTCGGGCTGTATGAGGATAATTCCGTGTTGAACATTTTTTATCAGGGGGTGAAGACCGGATGGTATCCGCCTTTGGTATTCCTCGGTATCGGTGCCATGACGGATTTCTCGGCGTTGATAGCCAACCCGAAGCTTTTGTTGGTCGGTGCTGCCGCCCAATTCGGTATCTTCGGGGCCTACATGATAGCCTTGGCCTTGGGTTTCGAGCCTAACCAGGCGGCGGGCATCGCCATCATCGGCGGAGCCGACGGGCCGACGGCCATCTTCCTGTCTTCCAAGCTCTCGCCGAACCTGATGGGGGCCATAGCCGTGTGCGCCTATTCCTACATGGCTTTGGTGCCGGTCATCCAACCGCCTTTGATGCGCTTGCTCACCACGAAGAAGGAGCGTGTGATACGCATGAAGCCCGCACGTCAGGTTTCGCAGACCGAGAAGATCATATTTCCTATCGTGGGATTGTTGATGACGACTTTCATCGTGCCTTCCGGCCTCCCGCTTTTGGGTATGTTGTTTTTCGGTAACCTGTTGAAAGAAAGTACGAAGACGACTCGCTTGGCCAAGACGGCCGGTAGTGCGTTGAACGATGTCATCGTCATGTTGCTCGGCCTTACGGTGGGATGCTCCACGCAGGCTAGCGAGTTCTTGACGATGGACACGATAAAGATTTTTGCTTTGGGGGCCTTGGCTTTTATCATCGCTACAGCTTCGGGCGTGTTGTTCGTCAAGTTCTTCAACCTGTTCTTGCCGAAACACAAGAAAATCAATCCGCTTATCGGTAATGCGGGCGTGTCCGCCGTGCCGATGGCTGCCCGTATCTCGCAGAATCTGGGGTTGGAATACGATTCCAAGAACTACCTGTTGATGCATGCCATGGGGCCGAATGTGGCCGGTGTGATAGGCTCGGCTGTGGCTGCCGGTGTGTTGTTGGGCTTCTTGAGCTAACTTGGGCACGAGCCGTCAGACGATACTAAAGGCCGTTTTCCTCCAAGGGAAAGCGGCCTTTTCTTTGAAATAGAACAATCTTGACACCATGTCGGTATGGAATCCCGAATAGATGTTTTAGTAAGTAGTTGTTATACAGTATAATAAATTTTGATGCAGAATCGAATTTTAATCTCAGTAGATTTGAAAATCAATCTCAGGAGATTGATTTTTCGTTTGGCTGAGATTGATTTTCCGTTCTCCGCAGAATGATTCGGCTTCCTCCGGAGGCGTAAGAAATATTTATAGACGTGTCGGAAGACGCAGAAATAATTCTTGGTTTTCCCCTTACTTTATTTTTTTCTTCGTACTTTTGTGTAAAAGGACTTTCACGCTAACGGATATGGAACATGAAAGAAAGAAGGTATTGGTCGGCATGTCGGGAGGCATCGACAGTTCGGCGGTGTGCCTGATGTTGCAGGACGAAGGTTACGAGGTGGTGGGCGTGACGATGCGCGTGTGGGACTTGGCGCGCCAGTTTACCGATGCGGGGCAAGAATATCCCGATTTCATACAAGATGCCCGGGCCTTGGCCGCTCGTTTGGGCATCGTCCATTATGTGGCCGACGAGCGGACGGCCTTTAAAGATATCGTAGTCCGTGATTTCGTGGATGAATATCTTGCCGGGCGTACGCCGAATCCCTGTGTGATGTGCAATCCCGCGTTCAAGTTCCGCGTGTTGGTGGAGTGGGCGGACAAGTTGGGTTGCGATTATATTGCCACGGGGCATTATGTGAGAGTGAAAGAAGAGGACGGGCACTACGCATTATATTGCGGTGTGGACGGGAAAAAAGACCAGTCCTATTTCCTTTGGCGGTTGGGGCAAGACGTGCTGTCGCGCTGTATTTTCCCATTGGGCGCGATGAGAAAGGAAGACGTGCGGGGCTATCTGGCACGGAAGGGATTTGAGATGAAAGCCCGCAGCGGAGAATCGATGGAAATTTGTTTCATAGACAAGGACTATCGGGATTTCCTGCGTGAGCAGGTGCCGGACTTGGACCGGTGCGTGGGCGAAGGCAAGTTTGTCGACGTACAGGGGCGCGTCATCGGTACGCATTGCGGTTTCCCGTATTTCACGGTGGGGCAACGTAAGGGGTTGGGCATTGCCTTGGGCAAGCCGGCCTACGTGTTGAGGTTGAATGCCCGGAAGAACACGGTGATGCTGGGTGATGCGGACGATTTGGACGCGAGCCACATGTTGGTGTCCGGCATGCGCATGCCGGAGGACGGGACTTGGGACGACGGCAGCTTGTCGGTGCGCATCCGTTACCGAAGCCGCCCGATACCGTGCACCGTGCGACGGGTGAAGAACCTCTTTCCGGAAGAAGGAGGCAGCGAGGAATTGGGACTGGTGCGTTTCAAGGAGAAGGCTTCGGCTGTGACACCCGGCCAGTCTGCCGTGTTCTACGTCGGCGACAAGATGGTGGGCGGTGCCTACATCGGTTCGCAACGGGGGCTGCAAGCTTATTTGGAAGACTGAGATGGAGGCATTGACACTATATGAACTGAATGGGTTGGTGCGCGGCACGTTGGAACGTACGTTGCAGGCCGAATATTGGTTGCAGGCCGAACTGAGCGAGGTACGCGAGGCTTACAACGGCCATTGTTATCTGGAGTTCGTACAGAAGTCCGTGAACGGCCGTGACTTGGTGGCCAAAGCTCGCGGTGTGGTTTGGGCCGGGACGTACCGTCTGCTGAAACCCATGTTCGAGCGGGAGACAGGGCGGGCTTTATCGCCGGGACTGAAGGTTTTGGTCAAGGTCGGGGTCACCTTTCATGAACTTTATGGTTATTCGTTGACCGTGGCAGACATCGATCCGGCCTATACGTTGGGTGACATGGCGCGTCTACGCCGGGAGATTCTGGCACGCTTGGAGGCAGACGGCATCCTGAACGACAATAAGGAACTGCCTTTGCCGATGTCGGCCAACCGTATAGCCGTCATTTCGTCGGCCACAGCCGCCGGTTACGGTGATTTCTGCAACCAGTTGCTCCGCAATGACTATCGCCTGCGTTTCACCGTCCGGCTTTTCCCTGCCGTGATGCAGGGCGAACATGTGGAATCATCGGTGTTGGCGGCATTGGATGCCGTCATGGCTCGGCAAGACGAGTGGGATGCCGTGGTGATTATCCGTGGTGGAGGGGCGACCAGTGACTTGTCCGGCTTCGACACCTATTTGTTGGCAGCGGCTTGTGCACAGTTCCCTTTGCCGGTGATAACCGGCATCGGGCATGAGCGCGACGACACGGTGATAGACTTCGTGGCGCACACGCGGGTAAAGACTCCCACGGCTGCCGCCGCGTTCCTCATCCATCACCAGTTGGAGGCGGCATCGCGTCTGGAGGCTGTGGCACGCGAAATCCAACAGCAGGCCAAGGGGCGCATGGAAGGTGAGCGTTTGCGCGTGGAGCGTTTGTCCGCCCGGTTGTCGGCGGCAGCCCTGCAGGTGCGTACCCGTGGGGAGCGCAGGTTGGAGCAGATGGCCGCATGTCTGTTCCATGCCGGCCGGCAACGCCTTTCCGACGAACACCATCGCCTCGACCTGTATGCCGGGCGGTTGGGGCGCGGCATCCCCGTGCGCATGGAGCGTGAGCGGTTCCGCTTGCAGCTCCTGCAGCAGAAATGCGAGGCGGCCGACCCCGTCCTGTTGCTCAAGAGGGGCTACAGCATGACGTTTTGCGGTGGAAAGTTGGTGCGGAAGGCTTCGGAACTGAAAGGAGGAGAAGAAATCACGACCCGTTTGGCGGAAGGCGAGATACGCTCGGTCGTACAATAATATAAGGTATATGAAGAAAGAAAACTTGTCATACGAGGAGGCTATGGCGCGTCTGGAAGAATTGGTGCGCCGGATTGAGTCAAACGAGACCGGCATCGACCAGTTGGCCGGGGAATTGAAGGAAGCTCAACGCTTGGTAGCGTTCTGCCGCGAGAAGCTTTACGTGACGGACGAAGAAATCAAAAAAATACTGGAAACGGGCGAGAAAGAAGCCTGAGGCGGTTCCGGTTTCGTCCGGTGTATGGCGTTTTTCTTGTTAAATGATAAATTCTTTGCGGAAAATGCCTTTAAAATAATAAAATTCTGTAATTTTGTCTTTCAGAATGAAATTTAAAAAACGGAAAAGATGAAAGAAATCGATTGGGCGAACCTGTCTTTCGGCTATATGAAGACAGACTATAACGTACGTTGCTATTATCGCGACGGGAAGTGGGGAGAGATTGAAGTTTGTTCGGAGGAGACCCTCAATATCCACATGGCGGCTACTTGCCTGCACTACGGGCAGGAAGCTTTCGAGGGGCTGAAAGCTTACCGTTGTCCGGACGGCAAGGTGCGCGTGTTCCGCATGGACGAGAATGCCAAGCGTTTGCAGAGCACGTGCCGTGGCATACTGATGCCCGAACTGACTACGGAACGTTTCGAGGAAATGGTCAAGAAGGTGGTGCGGCTCAACGAGCGTTTCATTCCGCCATACGAGAGCGGTGCCACGTTGTACATCCGTCCGCTGCTTATCGGCACGGGTGCCCAAGTGGGCGTGCATCCGGCTAACGAATACCTCTTCGTGATTTTCGTCACGCCGGTAGGACCATACTTCAAGGGAGGCTTCGCCACCAATCCATACGTGATTATCCGCGAGTTCGACCGTTCCGCACCGTTGGGAACGGGCATTTATAAAGTAGGTGGGAACTATGCGGCGAGCTTGAAAGCGAACAAGATGGCACACGATTTGGGGTACTCCTGCGAGTTTTACCTCGATGCGAAAGAAAAGAAATACATCGACGAATGCGGGGCTGCCAATTTCTTCGGCATCAAGAACAATACGTATGTCACACCGAAGTCCACGTCCATCTTGCCTTCCATCACCAACAAGAGCCTGATGCAGTTGGCTGAAGACATGGGCATGACGGTGGAACGCCGCCAGATTCCGGAAGAAGAACTGGCCACTTTCGAAGAGGCCGGGGCATGCGGTACGGCTGCGGTTATCAGTCCCATCGAGCGTATCGACGATTTGGAGAACAAGAAGAGCTATATTATCAGCAAAGACGGCAAGCCGGGACCGGTTTGTACACAGTTATATCACCACCTGCGTAATATCCAGTACGGCATCGAACCCGATGTGCACGGATGGACTACGGTGGTGATGGACTGATTTATTCATTAAAAAATCTATTATTATGATTAGAAGTGCAAGTGAAATGCGGGCTGCAGCCCGGGCGTCGCTTTCTGGAAAATGGGGTGGCGCGGTTATGGTTACGTTGGTTTATCTGGCGGTTATGGGAGTGTTACCGGCTAGTATCGACTTAAAAGTTTATGATGGAGTAGGTTCCATTATACAGTTGGTGCTGATACCTCTTGGTTGGAGCATATCTGTGCTGTTCCTCGACAATTTGCGTAGTGGAGACGAGTATAAGGTCGGGCAGTTATTCGAGGGTTTTCGCGATTACACCCGTGTGGCCGGGACGATGATACTCACCGGTATCTATACGTTTCTTTGGACCTTGTTGCTTATCGTGCCGGGCATCATCAAGTCTTTTTCTTATGCCATGACGGCTTTTGTCTTGCGGGATAATCCCGAATTGAAATTTAATGGTGCCATTGAAAAAAGCATGAAGATGATGGAGGGGCATAAGTTCGACCTGTTTTATTTGTACTTGACCTTCATTGGTTGGGGGTTACTTTGCATCTTGACGTTGGGCATCGGCCTCTTGTGGTTGGTTCCTTACATGCAATCAGCTTCGGCGCACTTCTATGAGGATGTGAAAGCCGAGTACGAAGCGGCTCAGGCGCAAGGGGAATAAAGAGTTCTCGAATTCATGATTTTGAGCTGCCGACAAGAGGAAAAGTTTGTCGGCGGCTTTTTTATTTTTCTGATATTGCCTACCTTTGTGATAGATAAACAGATTGATATAAAAATAGAATGGGAAAAGGGAAATTAGCAAAGTTTGCCGACATGGCCAGTTATCCTCATGTGTTTGAATACCCTTATTCGGTCGTGGATGAAGTGCCTTTCGATATGAAAGGGCGTTGGCATGAAGATTTTTTCCGGAACGACCATCCTATCGTGTTGGAACTCGGGTGCGGGCGGGGTGAATATACCGTGGGGTTGGCCCGTTTGTATCCCGACAAAAACTTTATCGGGGTGGACATCAAGGGCGCCCGTATGTGGACGGGAGCCACGGAGGCGTTGCGCGAAGGCTTGCCCAACGTGGCGTTCCTGCGTACGAACATAGAGGTTATCGACCGTTTCTTTGCCGAAGGCGAAGTGGCCGAGATTTGGCTGACGTTCAGCGACCCGCAGATGAAGAAAGTGACCAAACGTCTCACGTCTACTTACTTCATGGCGCGTTACCGCCGTTTCCTGCAAGACCGTGGACGGATTCACTTGAAAACCGATTCCAATTTCCTTTTCACTTATACGGAATATATGGTGGAAAAGAACGGTTTGCCCTTGGAATTTTCCACCCGCGACTTGTATCACAGTACGTTGGCCGAGCATCCGGATACCGAAGAAGCCCGTATCCTGAACATCCGGACGTATTACGAGCAGCAATGGCTCGACCGCGGACTGGATATCAAATACATGCGTTTCCTCTTGCCGCAAGCCGGAGAACTGTCGGAGCCGGAAGTGGAGATAGAATTGGATGAATACCGGAGTTACAACCGCAGCAAGCGCAGCGGATTGTCGACGGCTAAATGAAAGAACGAATTAAAATACCGAACTTATGGAAATATATCCCAAATTGATTATGGACGCACTGGCTACCGTGCGTTATCCCGGTACGGGAAAGAACATCGTAGAGGCCGGGATGGTGGAAGACGATTTGCGTATCAGCGGGCTGCATGTCAGTTTTTCGTTGATTTTCGACAAGCCGACGAATCCTTTCCTCAAGTCGCTCGTGAAAGCTTCCGAGGCTGCCATCCATGCCTACGTGGGCAAGGAGGTGGAGGTGGAGATACACACCAAAACCTTGCAGGCTCCCCGCCCGGAGGTGGGGCAACTGTTGCCCGGCGTGAAGAACATTATCGCCGTGTCGTCCGGCAAAGGCGGTGTGGGGAAATCTACGGTAGCGGCCAACTTGGCTGTGGCTTTGGCCAAGATGGGTTATAAGGTTGGACTGCTTGATACAGACATCTTCGGGCCGAGCATGCCCAAGATGTTCCATGTGGAAGATGCGCATCCTTATGCCGAACCGGTGAATGGGCGTGATTTGATTGTGCCGGTGGAGAGTTACGGCATCAAGATGCTTTCCATCGGATTCTTTGTCAATCCCGACCAGGCCACTTTGTGGCGTGGGGCGATGGCCTGCAATGCGTTGAAGCAGTTGATAGGCGATGCAAACTGGGGCGACTTGGATTACTTCATCCTCGACACGCCTCCGGGTACGAGCGATATCCATCTCACGTTGGTGCAGACCTTACCTATTACCGGTGCTGTCATTGTCAGCACGCCGCAGAAAGTGGCGTTGGCCGATGCGCGCAAAGGCATCAACATGTACCAGAACGAGAAAGTGAATGTCCCCATCCTTGGGTTGGTGGAAAACATGGCATGGTTCACTCCGGCCGAGTTGCCGCAAAACAGATACTACCTGTTCGGGAAAGAAGGGGTGAAACGCCTTGCCGAAGAGATGCACGTGCCTTTGTTGGGACAGATTCCCATCGTGCAGAGCATTTGCGAGAATGGTGACAACGGTACGCCCGAAGTATTGAACGACGGGAGCCAGACGGGACAAGCGTTCATGGCCTTTGCCCGCCGTGTGGTGGAAGAGACCGACCGGAGGAATGCGGAACAGGCACCGACGCATATCGTAGAGGTAAAGAAGTAATTGTATATATTATAATGTATAAGCCGTTTTGCCGTGGGCAGGACGGCTTTTTTAACTTGAAAAGAGCGATGGTACAAAACGAGCGGAAAACTTCCACGGTGCACGTGGTGGGGAATATGGATTGGGACGGGCTTCACCGTCCGCAAATCTATTATGCCATGGTGGCTATTTTTTCGGGGTTGTTCCTTTCGGTCATCGATGGCACGATATGCAACGTGGCCTTGCCCACGATTGCGCGTCAGTTGCAAATCTCTTCCTCCGATTCCATCTGGATAGTCAATGCTTTCCAACTGGTGGTCGTCATGACCCTGTTGCCTTGTTCCGCGTTGGGCGAGCTGTTCGGGTTCAAACGTACCTATCTGTGGGGAATGGTCTTCTTTACCGTCGGTTCGTTGTGTTGTGCCTTGTCCGGTTCGTTTGCCCTGTTGGTTCTTTCACGCATGTTGCAAGGCGTGGGGGCGGCCATGGTGATGAGTGTGAACGGCTCTTTGGTGCGTCTGATTTATCCGAAACGCCATCTGGCCAAAGGTTTCGGGCTGAATGCCACGGTCGTGGCTTTGGCTTCCGTGGCCGGACCTACATTGTCCGGTGCTATTTTGTCCGTGTCTTCCTGGCCATGGCTGTTTGCCGTGAATTTGCCGTTCGGCGTACTGACATTCTTTTTGGCCCGTAGATACTTGCCGGGGAATCCGACTTGCGTCGAGGGGCGACGGTTCGATTTCCCTTCGGCAGTGCTGAACGCTCTTACGTTCGGTCTGTTCATCGGTTGTGTGGAAGCCTTTTCCCACGGGCTCTCCTTTCGTTGGATTGTGGTCGGAGTTGTCCTTTTGGTCGGGATAGGAGCCGTTTTCGTGCGTCGTCAGTTGCGCCAACCCTATCCGATGCTGCCTTTCGATTTGCTTCGCATACCCGTGTTTTCTTTGTCCGTGCTGACCAGTATCCTTTCTTTCACTTCGCAAATGTTAGGCATGGTGGCCTTGCCTTTTATGTTCCATCTCACGTTCGGGATGAGCGCGGCAGAGACGGGGCTGCTGATGACCGCATGGCCTTTGGTGATTGTGGTGGCCGGTCCTTTGGCCGGCACGTTGGCCACGAAAATCCATCCGGGGCTGTTGGGAGGTTTCGGGTTACTGGTGATGAGTGTCGGCTGCTTCTTGTTGGCAGATGTGTCGCCGTCGGCGGGTTATGGCGGGTTGGTGGCACGTTTGATGCTCTGCGGTTTCGGTTTTGGACTGTTCCAATCTCCCAACAACCACCTGTTGCTGAGTTCCGCACCGTCATATCGGACCGGTGGGGCAAGCGGGATGCAAGCCACGGCACGTTTGGTGGGGCAGACCATGGGGGCAGCCTTGGTAGCCTTGCTCTTTTATATCAACGGGGACCGTGCGCCCCATGCTGCCATGTTGTTGGCTGGCGGTTTCACGCTTTGCGGAAGCCTTGTGTCCTGTTCGCGTTTACGGGCACGTCGTTTTTGAACGATTTTGTTTTTTAGGTCCTGAAACATCGGTTTGTTTCCGGATGTTTCGGGTTTTATTATATTTATTCCTATCTTTGCATTTACATTCCACGCCGAGAGGGGTTTTTCATGTGGAGACACGGAAAAAAGTTGTAAGGCAATTTAGCCGTAAAACAGCGGTGGGGGTGTGCATATATTGAGAAGGCGTTTGCTTAGACGCTTTGTTCTTGACGCGTTGGAATCTCGCAAATTCGTAATATCAGTCAGGACATGGCAGCGGCAGATGCCCATGGGGTGTGTACAGGAGCGCATACCTTTATTGCCGTTGGTGCGTGTGCCACGTTTTAGTGGCACACCACATACGATGCCATAAAGGTGGGTGTTGTTCATATCGGCGTGGGACTGTGCGTTGTTGTTCTACTGATATGGGCAATGCGAGAGCCTCAATGCGTGGAACAGCAACGGGCGGGTTTTCCACGCTTTTTCGTATGTGCCCGGAATTATGTCGTTTAAAAAATTAACCGGTGCCTGAGAGGAAGACACGGGCACGAAGCCGCAGGATGACAGTGCGGCGAGGTTGCGCAGATGGAAAACAAACTATGCTTCAGTGTGTATGGTGAACTCTATGTCGTGGATCTCGACAGGATGTTGTATTTTGAGGCCGACGACCATTACACTCATGTCTATTACTCTTCGGGGACACATTTCATGATTCCTTTCGGCCTTGCCAAAGTGGAAGCCGCTCTCTCGGACAAGTGGAAGGCCGGTGACGCGTTCCTGCGCTTGGGGCGTAAATATATCGTCAACACCCGGCGGGTCTTTCATGTCAACGCGGTGAAACAGGTGGCGGTATTAGTGGACGATCATGGTACCAACTATACCTTGCACCTTCCCAAACCGGTGCTTCGCATGCTTATGGAGAACATCAGTGGAAAGTTGGATACCATGGTGACGCAACGTTGAATGCGTGCGCTATCCCGGCATGTGGCATGCATTTGTGCGATCCCCCCTATTGGGACGATGCCGGGAACTCATAATTCTTGGATTTCTTCTATCGTAAGTCCTGTGGCCAGTGATATGTCTTCAGGCGGCATGCCCATGGATTTGAGCTTGCGTGCGGTGGATAAGAGGCCCTCGGCTTTTCCTTTCGCCCATCCTTCTTCCAATCCCTCAGCCCTTCCCTCAGCCCTTCCTTCAGCCCTTCCTTCGGCTCTTCCTTCGGCCAAGCCTTCCATTTTGGCGGTACTTAGCACGTCGTTTTGTATCATGATGGCATTGAGATGCTCGTCGTAGGCATGGCGTTCACCGGGCGTCATGCTGTAGTATTTCAGTTTTTCCCGTGCTTCGCTCAATCCAGGTGCTTTCGTTTCAGGTTCTATCTCGCCTGTCTTCAGGTAGTTTACCCATTCCTCCAACGGTGTTTTTGCTACTTTGTTGAACTCGTTCACGCGGATGATGTAGTATTCCGGGAAGATTTCTCTCGGGTATTTGGGTAAGAGGGCATCTTCTTGCTTGGTCGTGATTTGCAGCTCGTCATCGGCATGTACGCCGATGAAACGGTTTTGCCCATGGTAGAGGTAATCGTTACCC
>NZ_GL883887.1 GCF_000205165.1 Paraprevotella xylaniphila YIT 11841
TCCAATAAATTACACTCTTTTCGTAACTTCACCCCGCAAAAGTACAACAAATTATCGAGACTGACAACACTCTCCCGTTAAGAAATCCTCCGCCTTCTCCAGAGCATCTTGTTTCCCCACGTCCAGTATTTTAAGCCCGGGAGAAGGATAAGCATAAATCGGCTCCCGGTCGCACACCGAAAGATAAAAGTCAATCACGGAAAACTTGTCCGGCCACGCATCGAAATAAGGGAACAACCGCGGAGAAAACAGATGCACACCGGCAAAAGCATACTTCCGGCAAGCCTCCACGTCCAGCCCCTTGTAAGGCGACTTCACCTCTCCGGTTTTGACGTTCGTCCACCCCGCCAGACGGTTTTCCTCATCGAACAACAGATAACGTTGCGTCTGCCGTTCGCTCACCAGCAATAAAGCCGCCGCTCCTGCCCCGTGCCGATAAAAATCCTGCAAATCCACATTGCTCAATATATCCACGTTGTGTACCAGAAACGGGCGTTCCGCAACACCGTCCTCCAATAAAAGAGGTATGGCCTTCTTTATACCTCCTCCTGTTTCCAGAAGTTCCCCTCTCTCGTCGCTGAAACGGACATCCGCACCGAAAGCGTCATGTTCCTCCACAAACCGGATAATCTGGTCGGCAAAATGGTGCACATTAATCACAATCTCCGTAAATCCGGAAGCCACCAGTTTACGAATCAATATCTCCAACAAAGGTTTTCCTCCCACCGGGACAAGTGCTTTCGGCATCGTGTCCGTCAAAGGCTTCAGGCGGGTTCCCAACCCCGCTGCAAAAATCATGGCTTTCATATTTGCAAATATACTGATATAATCTCATTCAAGACATCACATTTCACACGTTTTATCCTTCCGAACAAAAAAAGAATAAAAACATTGGCGTTCCACGGAATAATCCGTATTTTTGTAAAAACGATACACTATGGATGCAAAGTTGAAAGACATAGCCGAATATATCGTTATCGCCATCCACGAATTTGCCAAGCGACATCAGTTGGAAGAAGAGCAAGCCTACCGCTCCTGAATCATTATAAAGCCATCGACTTCTTGGAAAGCCAGTACGACGTGGCACACACACACAAAGCTTCGATGACATCATCGAAGGTCTGACCACCCTTTGCCAACGCCACGGAGGGGCTTTAGTATGATTTTGTATCACGGAACAACATAGATTTCGGCACCTTTCTCAAAAAATTGGCTTTCATGAAAGGCATCACTTTCCTATACTTTTTCGGCATGCAACGTGCCATAGACCTTTTAGAAAAAATATGAGCGAGATTGAATATATGAAAGAATGTATGGCACGTGACTTAGTCGTCATGTTAGTGGACGAACAGAAAATGTCACTGCACGGAACGTTAGACGCTCTATACCAATCCGAAACCTACGCCAAACTAAAGGACACAAGGTCCGGTCTTTATTTCCAAAGTCCCGTTTACGTTTACGGATTCTTGCGCAAGGAGATATTGACGGGCAAGATGTAGCAAAAGAATATACAAAAGCGGAAAAATAAGCCAAAAATCCCAAACGGGATATTTTGCCAACTTTTCCGGCAGAATTGCCATGCGATTATCCGGATTTTTATCGGATATTTGCAATGTTCAATAAAAGTATTCACAAAACGTAGAATTATGAAACTGATAAAGCCCATTATCGCCGCGCTGTGCCTGGCCTTAGGTCTCAACGCATGCGCCAACAACAAAGAAAGTAAAAAACAAAACAAGAAAGGAGCAAATATGGAAATCGTTCATTTAACCAAAACAGAGTTCTTAAACAAGGTATATAACTATGAGACCAACCCTAACGATTGGAAATATGAAGGTGACAAACCGTGCCTTGTGGATTTCTACGCCACGTGGTGCGGCCCGTGCAAGGCCCTTGCACCGGTGTTGGAAGAGTTGGCTAAGGAATACGACGGCAAAATCTACATCTACAAAGTAGACGTGGACAAGGAAGAGGAACTAGCTGCCACATTCGGCATACGCAGCATCCCCACCCTGTTGTGGATTCCGAAAGACAGCAAGCCGATCGTCACACAAGGCGCCATGCCCAAAACGGAACTGAAGAGGATGATAGAAGAGACGCTTCTCAAAGCGAAACCCTAATGCCACGCGCACACATCCGTCCGACTATAAACGAACGGCATGGAAACAAAGGGATGGGAAAAGAAATTACTCCCATCCCTTTCCTATTCCGGCAATTTGGACTATATTTACCCATCTAACGCAAAACCGAAAACATGGACTTCAAATTCAACACACGCATGGACGGTTTTTTCGCCCTGACGACGCGCCTGCACGAGGACAGGGCGTTGCAAGGCGGAAAGGGGTTCTATAAGTTCATTTGGGTGAGGGACGGAAAACTGGACATCGAAGTGGACCACGTGGTCATGCACCTGCGAAAAGGCGAGCTTGTCACCCTCTCTCCCCTGCACCATGTGGACATGCTCCGCGCAGAAGGGCACTATCTTTCAGTGCTTTTCAACAGCAATTTCTACTGCATTTACGGTCACGGGGGCGAATCCTCCTGCCACGGCTTCCTGTTCCACGGTTCATCAAACATCCTGCACCTCTCATTGGACGCTACGGAGACGGAACGCCTGTCCCATATCACCGACACGTTGGCCGAAGAATGCGCCGTGGCCGACAACCTGCAAGAGGAAATGCTCCGCCTGCTGCTCAAACGGCTCATCATCGTATGCACCCGTATGGCACGCCTACGGTTGGAAACCGGCAAAGGCAGGGAAAACGGCTTCGACATCATCCGTCAGTTTTACGTGCTCGTGGATAACCATTTCAAAGAAAAGAAACAGGTGCAGGACTATGCGGAAATGCTCTACCGCTCTCCCAAGACCCTTTCCAACCTCTTCTCGCTCTACGGGCTAGATTCACCGTTGCACATCATCCACGAACGCATCGATGCCGAGGCACGCCGGCTGTTGCTCTATACCTCGAAGAGCGCCAAGGAAATCAGTGAGATACTTGGATTTGAAGATTTGGCCACGTTCAGCCGTTTTTTCAAGAAAATGAACAGGAAAAGCATCTCCGACTTCCGAAGAGAAGAGAAAAAGGAGGATGACCGTCCGACAGGCTTGGCTTGAAGGCCTGTCCTTCTGTCTAATTTTATCTATACCTACGAAATATAAAACCCTACGCCCGACTTACCCCTTGACGGCAGGCAGCGCTTGTGTGATATTTTGCTCGCGATGACATATCCGTACTTCTATGCCGAACTTCGCATGCAGATGCTCGGCCAGATGTTGGGCGGAATAGACGCTGCGGTGACGGCCGCCCGTACATCCGAAAGCAAACATCAGGTCGGTAAAACCGCGCCGGAGGTAACGCGCCACATGGGCATCCGCCAATTTGTAGACGCTGTCCAAGAACGTCAGAATCTCTCCGTCCTCTTCCAAAAAACGGATAACGGGTTCGTCCAAGCCCGTCAGGGCTTTGTACGGTTCATACCTTCCGGGATTGTGCGTACTGCGGCAATCGAACACATAACCGCCTCCGTTCCCGCTGGTGTCTTCGGGAATCCCCTTCTTATAGGAGAAACTGAACACGCGCACGACCAACGGCCCCCGACCATCGTACCGGGAAACCGAAGCCGGCCCGATGTCCGCACGGAGCCTATCGGCTACACGCTCCATTCCTGCGTCCTTTCCGCACGGTTCGTCCGGCTGTGCGGGAACTTCTGTCTGGAAAGCGGGCAATTCCACCATCCGGCTCAACACGTCATATAAATAAGGATAAGGACACTTACCCTCCGAAAGCCACTCTCGCAAGTTCCGTATGGCCGGGGCTATGCTGTCCAAGAAATGCTTCTTCCTCTCGAAATACCCCCGGAAACCGTATGCCCCCAACACCTGCAACGTGCGGAACAGGACGAACAACCGCATGCGTTCACGGAACCGTCCTTCGTCCACGTCCGTGTACAGCCGTGCCGCATCGAGGTACGTCGCCATCAGCTCGTGGCGCAGCTCCGGGGCGTAATGCGCCGAAGCCTGCCACAGGAAACTGGCCACGTCATACTCCACCGGCCCGCGCCGCCCGCCTTGGAAGTCGATGAAACGGAGCTGCCCGTCCCTGTCCAACATGACGTTACGCGCCTGGAAATCACGGTATTGGAACGCGTGCTTATCCGGGTCTCCCACCAAATCCTTGGCCATCTCCGAAAACGCCTCTTCCAACTTCACCTCGTTAAAGTCCAGTCCCGTAGTCTTCAGGAAGCAATATTTAAAATAGTTCAAATCGAAGAAAACAGCCGTCCTGTCCATGGAAGCCATCGGGTAACACCGTCCGAAATCCAAGCCTTCTGCCCCGACAAACTGGATGCGTGGCAGTTCCGCTATCGTCCGCCGCAACAGTTCCTTCTCTTCAGGAGCATAACGTCCGCCTTTTTCGCGGCCGTCCGACAGCGCGTCGAACAGGCTACGATGCCCCAAATCGGCCTGCAAATAGCACAAACGGCTCGTCGAAACGGCCACAACCCGGGGTATAGGCAACCGTTTCTGCCCGAAATGCCCGGCCAAATAAATGAAAGCCTCGTTCTCCTCCCGTGACGTGCCCACCACGCCTATCAGGGAATCCCCTTCGGCATCCCAGAACCGGTAATACGTACGGTTGCTTCCGGCTCCGGGCAACTGTTCCACACTTTGCGGCGCACAGCCCCGCCAGTCTTCGTATAATCGCAACAACTCTTCCATGTCTCTCAGTCTTTATGTTTCCAAATGGCCATCACCTTACGCTGTATGGCGCATACGTTCAACACGCTGACCGCCACGCAGAGCACCACACCCAAGGCGCACGCGGGCCAAAGGCTTGCCTCCTCCATCTGGGGGAACAACAATAGGATCATATCCAGATAATAACCGCGAAGCCACGTCAGCAGGCCGATGGCCAACAACAATACCAGCACGTTCATTCCTACCGTCAGGCTCTGATAAGGCAGACCGACCCGCCAAGGGCTGTAACCTATGAGCAGCAGGTTCTCCAACTTCGTCGTATTCTTCTGCACCAACAGATAAATGCTCAGCATCAGGATGTAGAATGACAAGACGCTGATGAGCAGCCCTACGCTCATCACCACACCCGACACGATTTTCAGGAAATAAGTGGTCTTTCCGGCATCCAACTTGTCTTCTTCCGTATCATATCCCTTTTGCTGCAAGAAACGCGCGATGGCATCGTCTGCCGGGTTGTACACTTCGACGATAAGCCGTGTGGGTCCGGCATCCCCGTCCGGGGCATATAGCCTGTTGCTCCACTTCATGAAACTCTCGGGTACCAAGATAGTGTTCAGCCGGTTACTGAAACCAATGACCCGTCCTTTCATCATGTCCTCCCGGCCATTGCCCCGCAAACGCACGTTCAAGTCCAACATGCTGACCACTCCTTCCGAAAGCTTGGGCAGCGAACGGCTTTGGGCAAAGCCGAAATTGTAAATCGTCAGGTAACTACGCGGCAAAATGATGGGCACCACGGGATCGCCCTCCGCGAAGTGCCAGTCTTTCAGGTCTGCGTCCACGAAACGGTCGGGCACGGATTCAAAGAACATCTCCGTGCTCATATATGCCATGCCTTCCACGCCCATGCTCGCACTCACCTTATATCGGCTTGAAGTGAAAGCCCCCACGCTCTTGCAAAACTTCTGTGCCTTGATTTCATCGATGTCCGCCGCAGAAAACGCATTACTCCGGCCACTGAAGGAACTGACCATGCTGATCCGCTTGGAGACAATCAGATAATCTTTCTTGATGAAACTGTCGCCCTGCGTGAAAACAGGCAGGACGTCATAATAAAATTGTACACTCAACAAGACAATGAGCATACCCAACAAATTGGCAAAGAAGAACCCGGCAAACTGAGGCACGCTGACGTGCCGACGCAATAATTTCCAAACCAAACTCATAACCTGAATGTCTTTTCGTAGTCTAATGCGATATGCTTACCGATACTGGTCACGATGACACCCGCTCCCTGCGAGCGGGCTTCCTCCATCATGATTTCTCCCATCGTCCTGCCGTTCTCCTCGTCCAGATGGCTTATCGGTTCGTCGGCCAACAAGAAGTCGAACGGCTGCACCAAAGCCCGGATCATGGCTACACGCTGCTGTTGACCGAAACTCATGCGGCTTATCGGGACATGCAACTTGTCACCGATGCCCAACGCGTCGAACCAAGCTTCTATCTGTTTTTTCTTCTTGAATCCCGTCAAGTTGTTTTTAATCGCCACGTTCTCGTAAGCTGTCAACTCGGGAAACAAACGGAGTTCCTGAAACAAATGACTCAACGAACGTTTCCGTAGCTCCACCCAATCCTTCACCTTATAATTACGGATGTTCTTCCCGTCAAAGCTGATGATACCCCGATAGTCGTTACGATAACCGATGATATAACTGCAAAGGGATGATTTGCCGGTGCCGGAACCTGCCTCGACCAAATACAAATGCCCCCGCTCGAACGTCACTTCTTGATGCCAAATCTCGCTCCGGATGTCATCCCGTAAGGCAAACACCTCCGGCAATGCATTCTTCAATTCTATCTTGTCCATTATTTCAATAAATCCTTCAATAGATTCCGATTCCCACGCGTATGCAGCTCCAATGTCAGACGGCAGGCATCGGATGAGCGCAACACTATCGCATCGAACAAATCCAACATTTTCCGGCCTCCGTCCACGCCGCTTTCCTGCCACAACGCATCCACCATCGGGGCACGTTTGACCTGTTCCAAATTCACCCACAAGAAGAAACGGCTGTCCTTTATCCGGCTGTTCCATTCCGAAAGGGTCTTTGTTTCCGGGCCGCTTACCCAACCTGTCATTTCCTCTTCGGGCGTGACGTAGAGCGTCTCCCCTTCTACCCCGAAATAGGCCTGTACGCCATTGGCAGCCCAATAAAAACGGTCGTTCCCGAAATCCCGGAAAGTCCATGCGCCGCTCCGCGCAGCACTTTCCTTCCAATATGCGGCTTCTTTCAAAAAGTCTTTCTCCGCCAGATGGGCCGTCACGAGGACATTACCGGGATTCTGCAAGGCGGAAGCCGGAACGGTAACAGCCACGTCCCCCTTGATGCTGCGGATCATCAAGTCTGCATCCACGCCCAAGTTCAATCCAATCAGGAAGGTGCGCGCCACGGGATTCTGCCGCAGCATCTCCAACAAAGAACCACCGTCCACATTCACGCAAGCCCACGCCAAAGCATCCTCCGGCACCCGTCCGGCAAATTCGCCGTCCAACGGTTTGCCCAAGAAAGCCAAACGCTCATAATACTTGTTGATGTCGCTGTTCCTCGAACTGATTTCTGCTTCCACGGTCACCCCGTGCGAAGAGAGATTCAAACCGGCACAGAGATACACATCGCCCAGGTTCGCATGCTCGGGCAAGCCCTCCAAAAATCCCACACCACGGAAGTTGGGCAACACGTCCAACCGCGACACGACGCGGAAAGAAGCGTCCTTACGGTCCAACTCAGCAAAGAGGGGCGAAGACATCCCGCTTTCCGCCTCTTTCTGCCTGAAACAAGCCAACATGTCATAGCGCAACGCATCCATGTCGGCTTTCAGGCCCGGCCCCATCATAAGCAACGCACCGCCACCGAAACCCACCATCCAACTGCCGTCCCATACCGTCCAAGAGTAGCCCCGGTAGTCTTCCACAGGCGTGCACCGGCCTTTCTTTGCGGCCTCGTCCAACAAACACCGTAAGTCCGCCTCGTCTCTGACAGCAGCCAACAAGCCAACGTATTCTTTGGAAGAAACAAAGGCATACATTTTCTTCGACCAGTCGATTCCGGTCTGTCCGGGTTCCAACCCTTCCGGCAACAGTTTCTTCCAATCCTGCATGCCCATGTCGTTTTCTTCCGACAAGCGCACCCAGTCTACGGCTGCCAAAGCCAAGGGACGCGATGGCAAGGTACGGCGGTAATCGTCTGCCGTAAGAAACTTGTAAAGCCCTATTGAAAGGGCCAAAGCCAACACCACGGCCACGCCCCATATCCATTTCTTTTTCATCCTATCTCTGTATTGTGTTAATCTTGCAACCTTTTATACGCAGGCGTGACGGATGTGCATCAGATGGACGGCCACCAACCCCGCCGTCTCCGTACGCAGGCGGCTCCGGCCCAAACTTACGGAACGGAAACCGTGGGCCTGCGCCAACCGCACTTCGTTGATGCTGAAATCCCCTTCAGGCCCTACCAACACCAAAGCGTCTTGTCCGGTATCCAATTCGTCCAACAGAAAAGGCTTTCCGCCGTCCATGGCCTTGTCTTCGGATGCCTTGGCCACACCGGCCACATCGGCTTCGTCATAACAATGCGCGATGAACTTCTGCCCGGCGAACGGACGATCCACAAAACGCTTGAAATCCTCCATCCCGTTCAACAGCGGCTTACGAGCCTTATGGCTCTGCTTCATGGCCGACACCAAAATCTTGTCTATGCGCTCCGTCTTGACCACCTTGCGCTCCGAGTAACGGCAATCCAAGAACGTCAGCTCGTCGAAGCCGATTTCGGTGGCCTTCTCCGCCAACCACTCTATCCGGTCCATATTCTTGGTAGGAGCCAAGGCCAGATGCAGGTGCCCGCTCCACTCCTTGGGATGCGGAACGGCTTCCAAGACCTTAAAGAGGCATCGTTTTCCGGTGGCCGTTGTAATCTCGGCTTTATAAAACATTCCTTTCCCGTCGGTCAGGCGAATCTCATCTCCCGCCTGCAAGCGCAAGACCCGCAAGCAATGTGCAGCCTCATCTGCCGGCAATTCGTCATCCACCGCGACGTCCGGCGCATAAAAAAAACGGATTTCCTTCATTTCCTTCGTTCTATTTCGTCACGCAACTGCGAGGCCAATTCATAGTTTTCGTCTTCCACAGCCCTTTTCAATGCCTCCTTCAATGCCTCCACGCTCACCGAATTTACCGGAATGGAATACATCCCCTCTCCTATTTCGCGCATGTACTGGTGCTCCAATAACGCTTCGCCAATGGTTATCGGGCAATCGAATGTATAGGCCAGAATCAGGCAATCGGATGCCTTGCAATAACGAATCATGTGAAAAACGCTCCCTTCGCGGTAAAGGACGTGACAGTAGGTTACGCCTCCCTCCACGGCGGCAATGCGCACTTCTTCTATGTCCATATTGCATTGCGTGAAAGCTGTCCGCATAATGTCGGCCATGGAAGAGGGCAAAGTATTCTTTTTATTCCCCTTCATCTTCATCAACAAGAGGAAAGCCTCGCTCCTCTCTATCAGGACCGGCAAAATACGTTCACCGTCCTTTTCTTTCAGAACGGCCATGTATGCGGCACCGTCTTCCGTACATTTGGACACGGTCAGCACTTTCAGTTCTTTTACCGCCTCGTTCATCTTACTCATCAATCTTTAACTACATGTTTATACTTAAAAAATATGGCAAACAAGACAGCCACAACCAAAGCGTAGGCTGCAAATATATACCAACAGGTGTTCCACCCGGCTATGACCTCTTGTCCGGAGGCCGTTTCCGGCAAAGCGTACACAAAACGGTTGATGACGGCCTGAGCCGACAACGTCCCTATGGTAGCGCCCAAACCGTTGGTCATCATCATGAACAACCCCTGCGCACTGCTGCGTATGCTGATGTCCGTCTCCTTGTCGACAAACAAGGAACCCGACACATTGAAAAAGTCGAAAGCCACCCCGTAAACCAACATGGACAGGACGAACAACCACACGCCCGGCCCAGGATTGCCCAACGCAAAGAATCCGAAACGGAACACCCACGCCAACATCGCTATGAGCATCACCCGCTTGATGCCGAAACGGCCCAAAAAGAACGGTATCAACAAAATGCAAAACGTCTCACTGATTTGCGATATGGAAATCAGGATATTGGCATGCTGTACCCCGAACGTGTCCGCATATTCGGGAATGCCCCCGAAAGAGAAGATGAAAGGACTGGCAAAACCATTGGTGATCTGCAAACAGATGCCCAGACACATGGAAAAGATGAAAAACAAAGCCATACGCTTTTGACGGAACAGCGTGAAGGCACGAAGCCCTAAGGCTTCCACCACGCTCTTGCGTTCCGCCGCATGGCTTACCGGGCATGCCGGAAGCGTCAAAGCGTAAGCGGCCAACAACATGCTCAGGACACCGGAAAAGGCGAACTGTCCCGCATTCTCCTGCATGCCGCCCAAATCGACCGCCCACATGGAACAAATGAAACCGACCGTACCGAACACACGTATCGGAGGGAAATCTTTCACCGTGTCCAGACCGGCCCCCTCCAAGGCGGAATAAGCCACGGAATTGGCCAATGCTATGGTGGGCATGAAGAAAGCCACGCTCAGCGAATAAAGGGTGAACAAGGTGGAAAACGAGGCTTCCGCACCGGCTTCAAACCCATAAAGCGAAGCCCCCAACATGAAAACGCCCGCCAGAAAATGGCAGAGGCTCAACACCTTTTGCCCCTGCATCCAACGGTCTGCAATAATACCTATCAGCGCGGGCATGAACAAAGACACGATGCCCTGGACCGAATAAAACCAACCGATGTTCTCGGCCATACCGATTTTCACCAAATAACTTCCCATAGAGGTCAGATAAGCCCCCCACACGGCGTATTCCAGGAAGTTCATCACCGTCAAGCGCATCTTTAATCTCATAGCTCTCACGTTTTATGTATTCCACAGTCTATTATGATATGCAAACTTACACAAAAAAATCCGTTTCCATGCCGGTACGGACAAAAAAGCGACACAAATATCCATTAAAAAATCCCAAACCGCAGATTACTCCAACCTGCAACGCAGCACCACGTGGTTGCCGTCTTCCGTCACAGACGGCACATTGCATACCATTGGATGTAAATATAAATAAAACCCAAGAAATGCACAAGGATTTTAGATGAATTTTACCGGCAACTTATTCAAAATGAATCGTAAACAAACAATAAAAGAATGCTCTCCGGCATCCTCCACAACCCATAAAATCAATCTGCGCCAAACGATTTTCCGTTCTCAGCCAAACGATTTTTCATTCTGCTGAGATTGATTTTCCATTCTCAGCAGAATGATTCATGTAAAAAAAGAAGAGCGAAAAGCACCGGGCAAGGGCACGGAACTTATTCTTCCGGTGCGGAAGGCCATTTGAAACGGAACATATACAGCCGCTCCCCCTCCTCGTCGGGCACCACATAGGAATAATAATAAGGCTCCACATAACCGGCCATCCGGAATCCCAAGGGTACGTCTACATCACCTACCAATACCCCATCGCGGTAAACCTGCAACCCGTCTGTAACCGAACCGCCGCCTTTCCGGTAAGAACGAAACAACAACCCCGTCTCGTCCACATATTCCACAGCATTATAAAAGCCCCTCGACATACGTTCGGCCCACCTTTCCTTCCAGGGTTGGTCATAACTGTCCCAACGAAGGTAGTTCAAATCCATGTCCCGTCCGGCAAAGCCGAAACAGGCCAACTGGTTATAATCATGGTCGTAACGGTACACTAAAGAATCGGCCTCGAAGGACACGTAAAAATCCCCATTGTCCGCAATATCGAAAGCCAGTTGGGAAAAAAGCGTTTTGGTGAGGGGCTTGTCATAATAACTCTCAGGATACCCGAATGCCAACAACCGACCGAAACCATGTTTGCCCAAGTCCACTTCCCGTATGTGAGCCGCTTTATCAAGATAAAGCTCCGTGTCTTCCAAATAATTATACCCCCATAATTCATGCACCGTGCTATATATCTTATCACCAAGGGAACGGAAGTGCATGTCCGACCCGTGGACGTAATACACGGGGTCGGAAAAGGCCGTCTCGTCCACCTTATCCTTGTCCTTGCGTCCGTTGTAGGAAATAAAGAACCGATCTTTGAAAAGGAAATCCTTGTCATAGACATAATACCATCCGCTCGAATTATTGAGCAGGATTCCTCCACCGTCGAGCATGCAGCATCCATAGACATCTCCCGCTTCCGTCTCATTACGGGCATGCCCTTTCCCCAACTTCTTGTCACGCAACCGTCCCGTGGACTCGTAACGGTACACCACACAAAGTTTCTTGTCCACCACGTAGAGGTAATCGTCGCATACGCCCGACTCAATCATATAAGAAGTGGGCACCGTGTCCAACCACAAGGTATCCACGTCCACTACAGACACCTCGACATCGGCCACCGAATCCGGTGTAAGCCGGAAGTTAGGGTTCGTTTCCTTGCACCCGTAAAACAAAGCCGACAAAAGCGCCAACATACAAGTCTTTCTCATGATATCCAATATTTAACGGGACAAACTTACGGAAAATCCCGGCTGCAAGCAAAGAATCGGACTACTTTCTTTTGCACCGTGCCGACAGCCTGCCTCTCATTGAAAAGGGGGCACATCCCCACGGATGCACCCCCTTAAAAAAAAGAAGGTTGTCATCTCGACAACCAATCTTTCATTAACCTTAAATCTAATACCATGAAAAACACAGTACAAAGGTATGGGTTTCCCACATATGTTGCAAGTGTTTTGCTAAAAAACCTCTTGTATTTAACCTTATTTCACAAATTATGGCGTTTTCATCACTCTACATAGAGCACCAAACCCTTCAAATATTCCCCTTCAGGATGGTAGATATTGACGGGATGGTCGGCCGGTTGATGCAACTGGTGGAGAATACGCACGCGGCGTCCGCTCTGCGCGGCAGCGGTAAAAACAGCGGTGCGGAAATGGTCCTTGCTTACCACCTGCGAACAACTGAACGTGAACAGGATGCCGCCCGGCTTGATTTTACTGAAAGCCTTGGCGTTCAAACGCGCATAACCCTTCAGAGCCTGCCGAAGCGCATCCTTATGTTTGGCAAAAGCCGGAGGGTCGAGAATAATCAAATCATACTGGTCTCCCATCGCATCCAAATACTTGAAAGCGTCTTCGGCATACGCCTCATGGCGGGCATCGCCCGGAAAGTTCAGTTCCACGTTGGCGCGGGTCAGGTCTATCGCCTTGGCCGAACTGTCCACGGAATGCACCAACGTGGCCCCGCCGCGCATGGCGTACACGCTGAATCCCCCGGTATAACAGAACATGTTCAGCACGGCACGCCCGCGGGCATAATGCTCCAACAGCGAACGATTGTCGCGTTGGTCCACGAAAAATCCCGTTTTCTGGCCTTTCAACCAATCTATATGAAACTTCAAGCCATTCTCCACCGCTACGTTTTCCGTGCTTCCGCCCACGATAAAACCGTTTTCCTGCCCCAGTTCCGCCTTGAAAGGCAGGGTGGTTTCGCTCTTATAATACACGTTTTCCACTGTTCCTCCCGTCACGGCCACAAGTGCCCGCGCTATTTCGTGACGCGCCACGTGCATGCCCACACTATGGGCCTGCATGACGGCTGTCTTTCCATACACATCCACCACCAAGCCGGGCAGGCAATCCCCTTCGCCATGCACCAACCGGTAGGTGTCATTTCCGTTTTCATGTCCGGCCACTCCGATGGCGCACCGCAGGCCGTAAGCCACCCGCAGGCGGTCTTCCCAATAAGCACCGTCCACCGCCTTGTCCTCGAAATCCAGCACCCTGACGGCAATGGAACCGATTTGCCAATGCCCCACGGCTATAAAATCGCCCTCGGATGTCAACACGCGTACCACCTCCCCTTCTTCAGGTTCTCCCTTTATATGATGGATGGCTCCGGAAAAAATCCAGGGATGGAAACGCTCCAGACTTTCTTCTTTCCCTTTTTTCAAATATAAGTTCTTATACATAGTCTTTATCCTCATTTATTTATGATTCCTGCACCACGGCAAGTTTATAGTCTTTGTTTTCCCTTAAGGCTTCCAGTTCCCGGTACAACCGTATACATGCCCAAGCATCGGTAGCCGCATACAGTTTCTGCCCCTCGGTCAGCACGTCCGCCTCCCAGTTGGTGAGACGCTGCCCTTTACTGATCTTCTGCCCGAAGATATTGGCATACAGCTTCTGCAGGCTCATGTCCTCGATACCAAAAGCACGGACATAATCCTGCAAATCCAGGAAGGCCCGAGGCTCGAACTCGCCACGCTTGTGGAGCGAGGCAAAGTCGTCGCGCAACGACAAACCTACTTTCAAGACATTTTCGTCCTGTAACAAACGTTTCACACTATCGGTCACTCCGATATAATTCAGTCGAAACAGGAAACATGTATCATCGGTAGAAACCTGTAACAAAGCCACTTTGTTCACACATCCCTTACGGAAGGAAGGGCGTGTTTCGGTATCCACCCCCAAAACGGCCGAAGCCAACAAATAATCTACCGCCCGAGACGCTTCCGCCTCCGTCTGAATCACAAAAATACGCCCCTCGAACAGGGCACGCGGCAAAGCCGCTATAAGTTTCTTGTCAAACTTACTATACAGTGTTTTCATCTTATTTTGGAAAGGTTAATCTACATCTAATTCCTCATCTTCATCGTCTTCCGGGCTGTACCTGACACGATGAAGGGCACGCATGGCATTCGTCAGCGTCTGCCCCCAATACAGCACGAACGCATTCCGCACTTCGGCCACAGTCTCGTACATGTTTTCCTCCAATCCGATACGGTAGGTCTCCACAAAATTCTTCAGCGCCTGATAAATATCCGCCAAATCCTCTGAAATTGTTTTTACGGCCGGCTCGTCGCTGAATTTCACTCCCTCGTTGCAAAAATCCAGGTAATCGTCCTTCCCGTCCAATAAGGAAGAAAGCGTCAGACGGACAAATTCATAATCCTGCTCCGAAACGAAAGCTTCGGGAAGAAAGTCCTCCGCACCCTCAATATCCTCCAACAAGGCAGCCTTCAAATAGAGTAAAGGCAAGAGTTTTAATACGGTATCCGTGAAATCCCGGCACTTCCTCCCTTCCGATTGTTCCAAATAGGCACAAAATTCGGCTGCCACGGTTACAAATTCCACAGTATTCCGAGAATATACTATCGTTTTCTTATCATTCACATTCATGGTGCTCTCTCATCATTTTCTAAAAACCGCAAAGCTACAAAAATTTGAGCGAAAAAATAGCAAAATTGATGATTTTCATTTACTTTTGTAGTTGTTTTCATACCGACAAGCCAAGATGAGTAAAAAAAATCCGACGATACAAACTACCAAATTAGGAAACAAAGTACAGAGAGGAAAAGGAAAAAAGCCCGAAAGAAAGACAGATACGGAAGGAAATGTGCTGAATGCCGGAGAAGAACCGGTGGGACATAAGGAAACCCTGCGCTTTTTTTTCGGACTGGTACTCTTAATCCTGGCTCTTTTCATGCTGTTGTCTTTCACCTCCCACCTGTTTACGGGCGCGGAAGACCAATGCCTGATAGAACAAGGAGCGATGGAGGGATTCCTGAATTATGCCGGAGCCGTGGGAGCCTACTGTGCCAATTATTGGATAAACCGCTGTTTCGGATTCTCGGCCTTCATACTTCCCGTATTTCTGATTATTGCAGCCATGAAACTTACCCGCGCCTATAAGGTCAGGCTGTGGAAGTGGTTTCTGAACTGTTCCATACTCATCATCTGGTTCTCCGTCACCTGTTCTTATTTCTTTCAACAAACGTTTGAAGGTCTGAGTGGTTGGAACTTCATCAACCCGGGCGGTGACCACGGCTTATTTATCAGCAACTGGCTCAACCAACGTATCGGCAAGGTGGGCACGTTTATGGTGCTGCTCCTGACCGCTGTCGCCTACCTGGCTTACCTGAGCAGCGAAACGATACGATTGGTTCGGCGAATCTTGAATCCGGTGGACTACATCAAGTCGAAACTCCCGGCAAAAGCAGCAGACGGGGAAACCGAACCGGCTGAAGATTCTGCCGACCCGGAAACTACCGACGATACTGCCGACATCATAAAAGAGGAGGAAGAGTGTCCCGTTCAAACCACCATAAATTTCGACATGGATGCCCCGCTTAAGGAAGAGAAAGAGGAATATACGGACGAGGAAGAAGAAACGGATGCTCCGGACAAACGGTCTGATTCCCCAAAAGCAACTCCCGAACTGGACATCGTGGAAACAGAAAAAGAAGAACTTGCCGACGCAAGCGGCAAAGGAGCCTTGGAACCTTACGACCCGAAACTGGATTTGGAAAATTACCATTACCCTACGCTCGAACTGTTGGACAAACGCAACGATGAAGATGCGCCCATCGACATGGAAGAACAAAACAAGAACAAAGACCAAATCATTGAAGTGCTCCAGAATTTCGGCGTAGGCATATCTTCCATAAAGGCTACGGTGGGACCGACCATCACGTTGTACGAAATCACTCCGGCAAAAGGCGTACGCATCTCACGTATCAAAAATCTGGAGGACGACATCGCATTGAGCCTGAGCGCACTGGGCATCCGTATCATCGCTCCCATACCGGGCAAAGGGACTATCGGTATAGAAGTGCCGAATGCACGCCCCCGCATGGTGTCGATGGAAAGTATTCTGAACAGCCGGAAGTTCCGTGAGTCGGACTACGAACTGCCCATCGCATTAGGCAAGACCATCACGAACGAGGTTTTCATGGTGGATTTGGCCAAAATGCCTCACCTTTTGGTAGCCGGTGCCACCGGACAGGGTAAATCTGTCGGACTGAATGCCATCATTACCTCCTTATTATATAAGAAGCATCCGGCGGAACTGAAATTCGTCATGGTAGACCCGAAAAAGGTGGAGTTCAGCATCTACTCACCCATCGAGAACCACTTCCTGGCGAAGATTGCCGACGGAGACGACGAGCCTATCATTACGGACGTACAAAAGGTAGTGGCCACGCTGAAAAGCCTATGCTGTGAAATGGACACGCGCTACGACTTGCTGAAAAAAGCCCGTGCCCGTAACATCAAAGAGTATAACGCCAAATTCAAGAACCGCCAACTCAACCCTGAAAACGGGCATCGTTTCATGCCTTACATCGTAGTCGTCATCGACGAGTTCGGAGATCTGATTATGACGGCCGGAAAAGAAATAGAACTGCCTATCGCCCGCATCGCACAATTGGCCCGGGCCGTGGGAATCCACATGATCATCGCTACCCAACGCCCGACCACCAACATCATTACGGGTACCATCAAGGCAAACTTCCCGGCACGAATGGCCTTTAAAGTAAGTGCCATGATCGACTCCCGTACGATTCTGGACCGCCCGGGAGCCAACCAACTTATCGGACGAGGCGACATGCTTTTCCTGAGCGGCAGCGAGCCGGTGCGGGTACAATGCGCTTTCGTCGACACACCGGAAGTGGAACGAATCACGAACTACATTGCCAAACAACAAAGTTACCTCGGCCCGTTCGAACTACCCAAAGTGGAAATGGAAGGGGAAGAAAGTAACGCAGGTGCTGTAGACATGACCCATCTTGACCCACTATTCGAAGAGGCCGCACGCCTTATCGTGGCCACCCAACAAGGTTCCACCTCCATGATACAACGTAAATTCGCCATCGGATACAACCGTGCGGGACGTCTGATGGACCAACTGGAAAAAGCAGGTATCGTAGGAGCGGCACAAGGCAGCAAGCCCCGGGAAGTGCTGTGCATAGACGATACCGACTTGGAGATGAGACTGAACAATTTAAGATAACCTGATAAAGAAACTGAAAAGATGAGAAAGATATTGTGGACTGTGGCTTTGTGCTTTGCCCTTATCCCGGCAAAGGCGCAGCAAACGCCCGATGCACGAAAGATACTGGACGAAACAGCCTCCCTGTTTACGGGTAAAGGCGGTGTCAAAGCTACTTTTAAAGCTGACAATTTCACCGAAGGCAACCTACAAGGAAGCGTCTCGGGCACGATGTGCATTCAAGGCAACAAATTCCAAATGACCACACCGGATATGGTCACCTGGTACAACGGCGAAACGCAATGGAGTTACATGAAAGCCAACGATGAAGTCAATGTAAGTGTACCGACTCCGGAAGAACAGCAAAGCATGAATCCCTACACGTTCGTCAACTTGTACAAAGAAGGATATCATTATCAACTCAAGGAAACGACCCTGCGCGGAAAAAGCTGTTATGAAATCACGCTGACCGCCAGCAACAAGCAAAAAATCCCGCACACGATTATCCTGGATATCAACAAGGACAACCATAATCTGATGTGCATCCGTATGCAACAACGTAAAAAAGGACAGTGGACACGTATCTCCATCCAACAGTTGCATACCGGACAATCGTTCGCAGCAACAGACTTCGAATTCAACCCGAAAGATTACCCGCAGGCTGAAATCATAGACCTGAGATAAGTCTGCTTATACATTAATTATATATACATACAAACCCCAAAAAATTATGGAACATATTCGTTGCTTGATTATCGGTTCCGGCCCTGCCGGATATACAGCGGCCATCTATGCAGGCCGTGCCAACCTTAACCCCGTATTGTACGAGGGCATACAGCCCGGCGGCCAGTTGACCACCACGACAGAAGTTGAAAATTTCCCGGGTTATCCCGAAGGCATAGCCGGTCCGGACCTGATGGAAGACTTACGCAAACAGGCCGAACGCTTCGGAACGGACATCCGTAATGCCATTGCCATTAAAGCGGACCTAAACGAACGACCCTATAAAATCACATTCGACAATGACAGTACCGTAGAAGCCGATGCCCTCATCATTGCCACCGGAGCCACAGCTAAATACTTGGGACTGGAAGATGAAAAGAAATATGCCGGTATGGGGGTCAGTGCCTGTGCCACCTGCGACGGCTTCTTTTACCGTAAAAAAACTGTAGCCGTAGTGGGCGGTGGAGATACGGCTTGCGAAGAAGCCACTTATTTGGCCGGGTTGGCAGCCAAGGTTTACCTGCTCGTGCGCAAACCTTTCCTCCGCGCTTCCAAAATCATGCAGGAACGCGTACTGGAAAATCCTAAAATAGAGGTACTATTCGAACACAACGCAGAAGGCTTGTTCGGCGAAAACGGAGTGGAAGGCGCACACGTGGTAAAACGCAAAGGAGAAGCCGACGAGCAACATTACGACATTGCTATAGACGGATTTTTCTTGGCCATCGGACACAAGCCCAACTCGGACATCTTCAAACCATGGGTGAAAACCGACGAAACCGGCTATATCCTTACGGAGGGCGACTCCCCACGCACCGGTGTACCCGGTGTTTTTGCAGCCGGAGACGTAGCCGACCCACATTACCGGCAAGCCATCACGGCAGCCGGAAGCGGCTGCAAAGCGGCCATTGAGGCCGAACGCTATCTGGCAGAACACAAGTTATAAAAGGCAGTGCATATAAGTAAAAACAGTGCATTCTTCCATTTTTATACGGAGAAAAACGTTGAAAAGTTTGGCAGAATGCACTGTTATTCGTAACTTTGCAGCCGATTTAGTCCAAAGAGGCTCAAAAAAGCGAGGCCACAATGGCATCCGCCTCATGGAAAAACCCGTTTAATCCATTAAAATGTACGTAATTGTAGAAATTAACGGTCAGCAGTTCAAGGCAGAAGAAGGCAAAAAGCTGTTTGTTCACCACATCCAGAACGCCGAGACCAACCAGACTGTTGAATTTGAGAAAGTGTTGTTGGTAGACAACAATGGTAACGTAACCGTAGGCGCTCCCACCGTAGAAGGTGCAAAGGTGGTTTGCGAAGTTGTATCTCCGCTAGTAAAGGGCGACAAGGTTTTAGTGTTCCACAAGAAGAGAAGAAAAGGTTACCGTAAATTGAATGGCCATCGCCAACAGTTCACGGAATTGACCATCAAACAAGTTATTGCTTAATCCTTAAAAGTTAGAAGAAAATGGCACATAAAAAAGGTGTGGGTAGTTCTAAGAACGGCCGTGAATCGGAATCAAAAAGATTAGGCGTAAAGATTTTCGGCGGACAAAAATGTGTAGCCGGTAATATCATCGTTCGTCAACGTGGCACAGTCCACTATCCCGGCACGAACGTAGGTATGGGTAAAGATCATACGCTTTACGCATTGGTAGACGGTGTGGTCACTTTCAAGAAAGGTGCTTACCGGGGCCGTCAGGACAGAAGCGTTGTTTCTGTCGTAGCTCAAGCTGAAGCTTAATAACGAGTTTATTGCAAACAGCATAAATAAAAGCCATTCTTTTCAGAATGGCTTTTATTTTACCCTTTGCACAAAAGTCAGTCTCAACCGACCGACCTCGTCACCAGTACTTTGTCTATACGTGCCCCGTCCATGTCCATGATTTCAAATACGAAACTATTCCATTCCAGTTTCTCACCACTACGCGGAATACGCTGCAAACGGTCGAGTATCAGACCGGCCAACGTATGATATCCGGAAGCTTCATATAAATCACCGCAGTCGAAATAACACAACAGGTCGTATAAAGAACATTGGCCATCTACCAGCCAACCTCCGTTGTCTGCACGTTTGATGATTTCCGGTTCATCTTCTTCATTATCCATACTTCCCACAAGTCCTTCAAATATATCCTTCAAAGTAACCATTCCCACAAAGTCACCGAACTCATCGCAAATCAATGCGCGGCTGATTTTTTTCAGCTTCATTTGCTCCAGAACTTTATAGATGCTCATTCCCTCATGGAAATATACTGCCTCCCGTGCCAAATCACCGACTTTGAAGTCTTCTTCACTTAACTTCATCACCAAATCCTTCAGCCAAATCATTCCCTTCACATGATCCAAATCACCGTCTGCCACCGGATAAGATTCATATAAATCCCGTTTCAGCACCTCCTGTATCTCCCGGGCCGACATTGCTGTATCCAACCATACCACGTCGCTTTTATGCGTCATGATAGAACCAATCTTCAAATCTCCCAACATGAAAACGCGTTGCATGATGTTCTGTTCCACGGGTTCTACAGCCCCTTCTTCCGCCCCTTCCTTAATGATAGATTTGATTTCTTCCTCGGTCACTTTTCCGTCATCTCCCTTTATTCCCAACAGATTAAAGATGAGTTCCGTACTCTTGGAAAGCAACCAAACGAAAGGAGAGGCTATCATCGCCAACACATTCATAGGTCGTGCCATCAACTTGGCCACGGCTTCCGCCACGCTCAAGCCGATACGCTTCGGGACCAACTCACCGAAAATAATCGTGAGGTAAGTCACCACCACCACAATCGTACCTTGCGCCAATACGGCAGCATAGGCAGAAGAGACACCACATGAAAGCATAAAATCCGTCAAGTCCGTAGCTATCTTATTACCGGAATAAATACCGGTCAAAATGCCAATCAGCGTAATGCCAATCTGTACGGTAGACAAAAATCTGTCGGGATTGCCAGACAGGTCCAAAGCTTTCTTTGCCGCCTTGCTCCCCTTCTTCGCATCCGTGGACAGACGAGACTTCCGTGCTGAAATCATGGCCACTTCCGACATCGAAAATACTCCGTTCAACAAAATCAATCCGATAATAATTAAAATCTCACTCATCCTACTTTTTCCGTCTATAATCTATAATTATTTATTTCTTTCAACAGTCCCATAAAAATGGAATTCGGCATTCTTAGAATGTCATGGCTATCACTTGAATAAACAAGATAAGAAAAACCATTGCAATGGGATAGACCGTAGCATATGCCACACCGGGAATGTTACTGTCCACCATAGAATCTGCTGCAGCCAGTCCCGGTGTACTCGTCATCCCTCCGGTAATCGTTCCTAAGAGATCTAACACCGAAACCTTAAAAATCAAACGCCCCACCAAAACCGATATCAGCATGGGTACTATCGTAATAGCCGCTCCCACTCCGAACAGCACCCAACCGCTGCTCTGAAATGTCGCCACCAAAGTCTTCCCGGCCGAGGTTCCCACTTCCGCCAAAAACAGAAGTAGCCCTAACTGCCGGAGCAAATGATTGGAAGGTCCTGACATGGACCATAATATGGGGCCAGTCTTTCCTATCGCACTCAACACCAAAGCCACGATAAGCACTCCTCCTGTCAACCCGGGAGAAAAAGACATTCCGTCACCGAACGATATATTCAGCTTACCGAACAATACGCCCAATACGATTCCCATGGCAATGGGGAAAAAATCGGTATCGGACAACAATTTGGCATTATTGCCCAACATGCAAGCCAAACCACTCAATCCGTCTTTTTCGCCCACCACCATCAGTTTGTCTCCGAACTTCAGGGCCAAATCGGGTGAAGGGGAAAGGTCTATACCGCTCCGCCTTACCCGCGTCACAGTACAGCCGAAGTTCTGGTGCAAATTCAAGTCCCCCAGTTGCTTGTTAATCATATTCTTGTTGGTCAACAGCAAAGACTGGATATCCTGACTCTCTACCAACGGCAATTCGCCTTCCTTACGTTCGCCCAATAATACACCTAATTGAGAAAGGGCATCTTCGCTCCCCACGGCCTGCACCCAATCTTCGGCATGCAAAGGCGTATGCCCCATCGGGATTAGAATTTCTCCACCTGATTTGACACGCGACACCACGGCACCCGTCATGCGCCCTACATTCAGCTGCGCCAAGGTATGTCCGAACACCTGAGGATTAGTCACCTTGAAAATACAAGTCTGCAACTCCGGATACTTGCTCCGCCGTTCTGCTTCCAACCTACGGGCCTCCTGCTCAAGGTCCACACGCAACATCTTCGGCAACAGTTTGACAAAAAGTATCACCCCGATGACTCCGAACGGATAGGCAATACCGTATGCAATAGAAGCCAAAGGAGAGTTCGTACTGTCGATGGCCACAGCAAGCCCCGGCGTACTGGTCAACGCACCGGCTATCAACCCTACCACACTGGGAGTATCGATACCCAAAGCATATTTCAATCCTACGGCGGTCAACGAAGCCGAAGCCACTATCAACATAGTAATCAGAATCAACGTCTTGCCCTTCGTGCGAAAAGAATCAAAGAACCCCGGGCCCGCCTGAATACCTATGGTAAAGATGAACAACACCAATCCGAAGTTGCCTAATTCCTTAGGAATAGAAACCCCGAAATGCCCGAAGAGCAAAGCAATGAAAATAACAGCCGAAACATCAAGGGAAACTCCGCGAATTTTAACACGCCCCAACATAAAGCCCAAGGCCACAATAAGAAACAAGGCAAAATAAGAAGAATTCAATAGTTCTGTCCACATAGAATTATAATCATGAATGCGCTTTGCAAAGATAGGGATAAAAACGAAAGTCCTCCAAAAGTTTCATTAAAAACTTTCAGAGGACTTTATTATTATATGATGCCGCCCGAAAGCGACTTTCATCCATTACTCATTCATCGTCAGTGCTGCCCGGCTATTACCAACCTCTTCCACGGCCTTCACAGTCACCGCTACGTAGTCGGAAGATGTCTTGAACTTAGGCATGTCCGGAGCTACGACCGTAATCACCATGTCATCTTCTCCATTCTCATCGGCAAAGACCTGGTTGGTCGGATTAACACCATAATAGTACACGCCCTTCTTGGCATCGAATTTGGATTCGCCCGGCTGCAACGCATTACCGAAACTGAGTCTCAACACGCCGTCCTTCACGCTGCAACGCACGGCTCTTGCTATCACGGAATCCTTAGCCTCCACACTGAAGCCATAGTTTTCCCCCTTCACGAAACGTACACGAGCCGGAACGCTGACACGAGCCTCGTTGAACGCCACTGTCACCACTTCACTTGCATTTACGGCTGCCACCATCATCATGGCGCTAACCATTGTCATTAACTTCTTCATAATTTCAATCTTTTTACCTTTAATATATACTTGGCCTCCATGGCCTCTCCTAAAAACAATACAAAGGTACGGAGGTTTCCTCCCGAATGCAAGCAAAAAGACCTCTTTTAACACGCACGGAGAAATAATATTGACCTATATCAAGAAATCCCGTTCATTCGTTTGTCTTTTATGTCAAAACAGTTACAATATGTTAGCAAACGGAGCTACTAGGCGTTTCTTACCGTATCACTTTTCTCGTCCTACGACGGTTCTTTTCGCCTTTTGACAAAGAAATAAGGAGTTTTTCAGGCTTTTCTTGCGCTCCCTACCTTTTTTTTAATTAATTTTGCAAGTTCAGGAAAATAGGATTATAAAACAAATAACAGTATGCTTACATTAAAACTCATCAACGAACGGACCGAATGGGTCATCAAAGGTCTGGAGAAAAAACATTTCCCCGGAGCCAAAGAAGCTATTGACAACGTGTTGGCCACCGACAAGAAACGCCGGGAGGCACAAACCCAGTTGGATATCAATTTGTCGGAAAGCAAGAAACTGGCCGCACAAATCGGCGCGTTGATGAAACAAGGCAAGAAAGAAGAGGCTGAATCCATCAAGACAGAAGTGGCACGGCTCAAAGATACCAACAAGGCATTGCAGGAAGCCATGGAGCAGGCACAGGAAGAGCTCACGGCGCAACTCTGCGCCATTCCCAACATCCCGTACGATATCGTGCCCGAAGGTAGCGGCGCGGAAGACAACGTGGTGGTGAAAATGGGCGGAATGGAAACGGAACTGCCCAAAGACGCGCTCCCACATTGGGAACTGGCCAAGAAGTATAACCTGATTGATTTCGACCTCGGCGTGAAAATCACCGGGGCGGGCTTCCCCGTATATCGCGGCAAAGGCGCACGGCTCCAACGTGCCCTCATCAACTTCTTTCTCGACGAGGCGCGTAAATCGGGCTATGAGGAAATCATGCCTCCCACAGTGGTCAACGAGGCTTCCGGTTACGGCACCGGACAGTTGCCCGACAAGGAAGGGCAGATGTACCACTGCAACCTCGACAACTTCTATCTCATCCCCACCGCCGAAGTACCCGTGACGAACATCTACCGCGATGTCATCCTCGACGAAAAGGACCTGCCCGTCAAGAATTGCGCCTACACGCAATGCTTCCGCCGCGAAGCCGGTTCCTACGGTAAGGATGTGCGCGGCCTGAACCGCCTGCATGAATTCTCGAAAGTGGAAATCGTGCGCATCGACAAGCCTGAGCACTCGGAACAGTCACATCAGGAAATGTTGGCCCATGTGGAAGGCCTGTTGCAAAAACTGGAACTCCCCTACCGCATCCTGCGCCTTTGCGGAGGCGACATGAGCTTCACGTCTTCCATCTGTTACGATTTCGAAGTCTATTCCGAAGCCCAAAAACGTTGGTTGGAGGTCAGCTCCGTGTCCAACTTCGACACTTACCAAGCCAACCGGCTGAAATGCCGTTATCGTCGTGCGGAAGACAAAAAAACGGAATTATGCCACACACTCAACGGATCGGCGTTGGCCTTGCCGCGCATCGTGGCCGCCATCATGGAGAACAACCAGACACCCGAAGGCATCCGCGTGCCGAAATGCCTCGTGCCCTACTGCGGCTTTGAAATGTTGGACGAGCAACCGTGCTGAGCCATACCTATTATTATAAATCCAAACGAATAGAGTTATGAACAGAATCATATCCAAAACCCGCTTCTCCGAAAAAGTCTTCAAGTTCGAGATAGAAGCCCCGCTGATTGCCAAAGCCCGGAAAGCCGGCCATTTCGTCATCGTCCGCGTGGGCGAAAAAGGGGAACGCATGCCGCTGACCATAGCCGGTGCCGATCCGGCCAAAGGTACCATTACCTTGGTGGTACAAGAAGTAGGACTTTCCTCCACCCGTCTGTGCCACCTGAATGAGGGGGACTATATCACCGACGTGGTCGGTCCGTTGGGCAAAGCCACTCATATCGAGAAATTCGGCACGGTGGTATGTGCAGGAGGAGGAGTAGGCGTAGCCCCCATGCTTCCCATCATCGAAGCCCTGAAGGCAGCAGGCAACCGCGTGATTTCCGTGTTGGCCGGACGAAGCAAAGAACTGATTATCCTAGAAGACGAAGTACGCAAGAGCTCTGACGAGGTCATCATCATGACCGATGACGGCAGCTATGGCCGCAAAGGATTGGTGACCGAAGGCATAGAAAGTGTCATCCAACGTGAAAAGGTGGACAAATGTTTCGCCATCGGCCCGGCGGTCATGATGAAATTCTGCTGCCTGCTCACTAAGAAATACGGTATCCCGACTGACGTGTCACTGAATACCATCATGGTAGACGGCACGGGCATGTGCGGCGCCTGCCGCATCTCCGTGGGTGGAAAGACACGCTTTGTCTGCGTGGACGGCCCCGAATTCGACGGCCATCAGGTCGATTTCGACGAGATGCTCAAGCGTATGGGTGCCTTTAAAAAGGAAGAGACGGAAGAGATGCAACGGTTTTCACAAGCATCCGGAAGCACGCCCGAAAGTACGGACTGCCAAGCAGAAAAAGCCTGTGCGGCCGATGCTTCCCAAATGGATACCACGACTTCGCTCAGCGAGCTGACCGACCGTAATGCACCGTGGCGGCAAGAAATCCGGAAGGCCATGAAGCCGAAAGAACGCACGGCCATCTCGCGTGTCGTCATGCCGGAACTCGATCCCGTGTACCGCGCTACCACGCGCACGGAAGAAGTGAATATCGGACTCAGCGCCGAGCAGGCCATGACCGAAGCCCGACGCTGTCTGGACTGCGCCAACCCGACATGTATGCAAGGATGCCCGGTAAGCATCAACATCCCGTCGTTCATCAAGAACATCGAACGGGGCGAATTCCTCAACGCCGCCCGCGTGTTGAAGAGTACTTCCGCGCTCCCGGCTGTCTGCGGACGGGTTTGTCCGCAAGAAAAACAATGCGAAAGCCAGTGCATCCACCTGAAGATGAACGAACCGGCCGTGGCCATCGGTTATCTGGAACGCTTCGCTGCCGACTTCGAGCGTGAGAGCGGCATGATGTCCGTCCCCGAATGTGCTCCGGCCAACGGTATCAAGGTGGCCGTCATCGGTTCGGGCCCCGCCGGACTTTCATTCGCCGGCGACATGGCCAAATACGGGTATGACGTGACGGTGTTCGAAGCCTTGCATGAAATCGGCGGCGTACTGAAATACGGTATTCCTGAGTTCCGCTTGCCCAACAAGATTGTGGACGTGGAGATTCAGAATCTGGAAAAAATCGGTGTGAAGTTCGAAAAGGACTGTCTCGTAGGCAAAACCATCAGCGTACAGGAATTGGAAAACGAGGGCTTCAAAGGCATCTTCGTAGGTTCCGGCGCAGGACTGCCTAACTTCATGGGCATTCCGGGCGAGAACAGCATCAACATCATGTCGAGCAACGAATACCTGACGCGCGTCAACCTTATGGACGCCTCCAACCCGGATACGGACACTCCCATCCATTTGGCCAAGAACGTCATGGTAGTGGGCGGTGGCAACACAGCCATGGACTCTTGCCGTACGGCCAAACGCCTGGGTGCGGAACGGGTGATGATTGTCTACCGCCGTTCGGAAGCCGAGATACCGGCCCGCCTCGAAGAAGTGAAGCACGCCAAAGAAGAGGGTATCGAGTTCCTCACCCTGCACAACCCGTTGGAATACATAGCCGACGAAAAGGGCGCGGTGAAGCAGGTGGTCTTGCAAAAGATGCAACTGGGCGAACCGGATGCTAGCGGACGTCGCAGTCCGGAACCGATACCGGGCGCCACGGAAACGTTGGACATCGACATGGCCATCGTAGCCGTGGGCGTATCCCCCAACCCGATTGTCCCCACTTCCATCCAAGGTTTGGAGTTGGGGCGCAAGAATACCATCGTGGTGAACGAGGGCATGCAGACCAACATTCCCTGCATCTTTGCCGGAGGGGATATCGTGCGCGGCGGTGCCACCGTCATCCTCGCCATGGGCGACGGTCGTCATGCAGCCAGCAGCATGCATGAGTATTTGCAGAAATAACCTGCATCACATCACATACATCAGCCCGTATGGACCGTGTGGTTCATACGGGCTGATTCGTTAGCGCACCGTGCACAACGCCATCCTTCCCCATTTTGGCATTACAAACCCAGTTCCCGCCTCAACCATTCCTCCATCACCGGATCCGGAATGACAACCTGACGTTTTTCCATCTCGATAAGTTCTTTCTTCAATAATGCCCGTTTTACGATGCTCACATTGGCCGACGAGCCCAATTTGTACTTCTGCAAAACGGCACGCGTAGTGAATTCCCTGTGCACACCCTCCAGTACGGCCCGCAAAAAATTCATCTGATATGCAGTGAGGCTCTCTGTCTGCTTTTCGAACAGCGGCGTATTCTGGTCGATGATATCCTGATATGCCCCCTCGAAATCCTGTTCCGTGGCCGTCTCGTCTGTATGAATCCACACCAACCACGCCAACTGCTGCACATACGAAGAATGGTTGTCTACGGCCCGGCATATCTTCCCGGCCAACTCGGCGGAAATATGTTTGCCCGTAGCCTCAAAGCGTCCGCAAATATAATCGACCCAATCCTCCGTCCCGATTTTGGGCAAATATACCGTATCGCCGAACTTGTAAAAAGGAAGGCTCTTTTTCTCAAAAAGTTCATTCATAAGATGTTTCTTACTGCCGAACAGGCAATACGACACCGATTTCTGTAATTGCCAAACCGAACGCAAGCGTTTCTGAAAAGCCTTTGAATCTTTAAACTCGGCTATCTGTTGGAACTCGTCGATGCACACGACTACATCGATACCTTTTTTGTGCGCAATTTTTTCCGGAAGTTGCAGGATATCGTCCACATCGTCTGCCTTGGGATTGAGTTCCAACGAGATGGAAAAATCCGTCATAGGCTCCGTGCCCAACGAAATCTTAGGGCTGATCCGCGAAAGGAACAACCGGGCATTTTCCATCCACTCCTCCAGTTTGGAAGAAGTCTGTTTGAGCACAGCCGACGCGAAAGCATCGTAAAATTCCCGTTCGCTACGACAAGAAAAAATATCCAAATAGACTACTTTCAACGTATCAGACTGAGCCAAACGGCACACTTTACGGACCAAAGATGTCTTCCCCCAACGGCGCGGAGAAATCAACACCGTATTCACACCATGCCGGAAGTTGGACAACAAACGAACTGTTTCCTTCTTGCGGTCGGTAAAATTGTCACCCGAAGTGGCCACACCAAAAACAAATGGCTTATTTTCCATAATCATCCTCTGTTTAACCCATCGCGAAGATAATGATTTTCCCGTTTAGTAACAACTTTATTACTAACAACCTTATTACAAATTGCACAACCGGCAGCTTCAACCTCCTTTTTTCCGCCCACGCGGCACAAGCAGCCCTATATTTTCGTAACTTTGCGCCCGGAAAAAAGAAACGTAAAATGAACGCAGTCTACACCATCTTGCTGCTCATCAGCAGCAACATTTTCATGACGTTGGCCTGGTACGGCCATCTGAAGTTGCAGCAAACGGGCGTATCGTCCCATTGGCCGCTTATCGGTGTCATCCTTTTCTCGTGGATGATTGCCTTCGCGGAATACTGTTGCCAAGTACCGGCCAACCGACTTGGCTTTGAAGGTAACGGTGGCCCTTTCAACCTGATGCAACTTAAAGTGATTCAGGAAGTCATCTCGCTCATCGTCTTCACGGTCATCGCCACCGTGATGTTCCAAGGGCAAGCTCTGCACTGGAACCATCTGGCCGCCTTCTTCTGCCTCGTGTTGGCCGTATATTTCGTATTCCTTTAACCACAAGCCCCCGTAAAAGCATGCAACTCACGGAAGCACAACTCTTGGAACGCCGTATCTGGCGGCATTTCAGCAAAGGACTGACCCAATACCATTTACTAGACGACGACGACCACATCCTGCTCGGTTTGTCCGGTGGCAAAGACTCGCTCGCCCTGCTCGACTTCATGGCACGCCGCGCCCGCATCCACCGGCCGAAACTCACCCTCACAGCCCTACACGTACGCATGACGAACATTGCCTACGAAAGCGACACGGCCTACCTGGAGGACTTCGCTGCCGCACGCGGCGTACGCCTTATCGTGCGCGAGACCTCGTTCGACCCAAGCACCGACACGCGCAAAAGCCCCTGCTTCCTTTGCTCTTGGAACCGCCGGAAGATGCTCTTCACCGTGGCGCAGGAACTGAGTTGCCACAAGATTGCGTTGGGCCACCATCAGGATGACATACTGCACACGCTGCTGCTCAACCTTTCTTTCCAAGGCCAGTTCGGCACGATGCCCGTACGGTTGCAAATGCGCAAGTTCCCCATGACCATCATCCGCCCGCTGTGCATGGTGCAGGAAAAAGACCTCGCAGCATGGGCGGAACTGCAAGGCTACCGCAAGCAAAAGAAGCTCTGCCCCTACGAGACCGATTCACACCGCTCTGACATCAAACAAATATTCGGACAAATAGAACAACTGAACCCGGAGGCCCGTTACTCAATGTGGAACGCTATGGAGCAAGAAGGCAAGCTCATGGAATAAATCACTGACATACAATATGATAAACAGCCATCCCCGACTAACCGGAGATGGCTGTTTCATTCTGCGCCAAATGATTTTTCAATCTCCTGAGATTGATTTTCCGTTCTGCGCCAAACGATTTTCAAATCTAAGGCGAACGATTTTCCATCCCGTTTTCCACCTCATCCCACCCTGCGTTTTCCGCAAAAGCCATCATCGAAAAACAGGACAAATCCTCCACGTCAACGCTGTTCCACCATACGGATGGTACCGTCCGCATTGTGGTAGAGCCGGTCCACACAAACGGAACGCAACCATGGGTCTCCGGATAGCGCACTATTGTGGTAAAAGGCAAACCACTGGCCTTTGTACTGCACGATGGAACCATGGTTGGTAACCCCCGTTTCCGGACGGGTGGGCTGCATGTAAATGCCAATATGTTTCCACGGCCCGAGCGGATGGTCACTGATGGCGTAACGCATGCGGTTATATCCGGGCACGCCCTCCTGACCCGGTTCATGGTTGTCGGAATAGGAAAGGTAATACTTGCCATTGTATTTGTGAATCCACGCAGCCTCGTGAAAATCCACAAGCCCTTCCATGGTCCGCATCGCGCCGTCCAGTTCCATCATGTTATCCTTCAGCCGTCCGCCCTTGCACGTGCCGCCTCCACCGTTATAGATGTAAGCCTGTCCGTCGTCGTCCACAAACACGCAAGGGTCGATGAGAGGATCCATCCCCTCAATGTACCCCTGCACGGTGAAGTTGGCAGCCGGTTCTTTGCTCGTGGCCACCCCTATTTTCCAACTCCAATGCCAGTCCGTCTCACTCGGATGGGGAAAATAGAAATAATACGTGCCGTCTTTGTAAGCACAATCCGGAGCCCACATGAAGCCGCCCTCCTTACGCCCCCAAGGCACCTGCGAGGCACGGAGAATTTCTCCGTGGTCGGTCCAATGCACCATGTCGTCGGTGGAAAACACATGATACTGGTCCATCAGGTCGCAACCGCGAGCCGGTGCGATGTCATGGGAGGCATACACATACAAGCGTCCATCGGCCCAGACGTGGGCTGAAGGATCAGCCGTATAGATATGGCGGATAAACGGATTCGGTGCCAGGTTGTCTATCTTCTCTTTTCCTTTCCCGGCTTCACTTGTGACGGTGGAGTGGCGTTGCGCCACGCACGCCGTCAACAAAAGGGCACATACGCTCCATATACTCTTTTTCATACATTCATCTTTGTTTACAGTAAAACTTTATTTCCCAAAAAGCCACCGGACTCCACAAGTGTCCGTCTCACTTGCGCCGCTCTACCATACGGATGGTGCCGTCGGGATTGTAATACAAACGGTCCACGCAGACGGAACGCAGCGCGGGATTGCCGGACAAGGCTATGGAATGGTAAAAAGCAAACCATTCGCCCTTGTATTCCACGATGGAACCATGGTTGGTGAAACAGTCTGAACCGCCCATGTAAATGCCCATGTACTTCCACGGCCCGAGCGGATGGTCGCTCACGGCATAGCGCATGCGGTTATATCCCTCCTCGCCTTCTTGTCCAGGATTGTGATTGTCGGAATACGAAAGATAATACTTTCCGTTGTATTTATGCACCCATGTAGCCTCATGGAAATCCACCAGTCCCTCCATGGCCTGCATCGTGCCGTCTATCTCCATCATGTTGTCCTTCAGCCGGCCGCCCTTGCACGTACCGCCCCCGCCTTGGTATAAGTAAGCCTGTCCGTCGTCGTCCACAAACACGCAGGGGTCGATAATCGGGTCCAAGCCCTCGATATAGCCCCGCACGGTGAAATTGGCAGCCGGTTCCTTACTCGTAGCCACCCCTATTTTCCAACTGTCATTGGTATACGTCCCGCTGGGATGGGGAAAATAGAAATAATACGTGCCGTCCTTGTAGGCACAGTCCGGTGCCCACATGAAGCCGCCCTCCTTGCGTCCCCAAGGCACTTGCGAGGCGCGGAGAATCTCGCCGTGGTCAGTCCAGTGCACCATGTCGTCGGTGGAAAACACATGATACTGGTCCATCAGGTCGCAACCGCGCGGCGGATTGATGTCATGGGAGGCATACACATACAAACGTCCGTCGGCCCAGACATGGGCAGAAGGATCGGCCGTATACATGTGACGGATAAACGGATTGGGAGCGAGGCTGTCGATCTGCACAGTCTCCTTTTGTTCGCGGTCTTTGCTGCCGTCCGATGCGGGACGGGAGGCGGTACAGCCCGCCCACAGCAAAGCGCATACTGCATAAACGCATTTTTTCATAAATGTGGTTTGTTAGGTTGTTAAAACAAAAATCTTATCCTGCTCTTATCCCAAGCAAGGATGCCCGTTAGGGATTTTTCAAAACAAATTTATCGAAACAAGACTGCCCTGACAAGTTTCCGCTGCAAATTATGGCATCCCTTGCCGTAAATTGACGCATTATTGCTATTTTTGCAATCAAACGTACACTTCCGCGCACTACGACATGAACGACTTTGCCGCCATAGATTTCGAGACCGCCAACGGGCAACGTTCCAGCATTTGCAGCGTGGGGCTCGTGGTGGTCCGCAACCGGGAAATTACCATCCGACACTACCGTCTGGTACGCCCCTATCCCAATTACTATAACTATTGGAACACACAGGTTCACGGGCTTTCCTTTCAGGATACGGCCCACGCCGCCCCTTTCCCGGAGGTATGGCGCGAAATCATACCCTTGATTGAAGGTTTGCCCTTGGTGGCCCACAACCGCCCGTTTGACGAAGGATGCCTGAAAGCCGCCTTCCAAGCCTATGGCATGGAATACCCCGGTTACCCGTTCCATTGCACCCTCCGCGCTTCCCGTCTTGCATTCGGCCGGGACTTGCCCAACCATCAACTGCAAACAGTAGCCCTCCGCTGCGGATACGACCTGACGCAGCACCATCATGCCTTGGCCGACGCAGAAGCATGCGCCCGGATTGCCCTAAAAATCCTGTGACGGCCGCTCCGGCTACTGTACCAAAAAGACCGTCCCTGCACAGAAAGCATCCGTACAGGGACAGTCCCGGAAAATGAAAAACAGTTATATCTTATCACGATTCCGGCCGGAGCACTTCCACCGGCTTGTCGTTCATGCATCGGCGCACCTGTCCGTAAACGATGAGCGACACTACCACGCATAGGCCGCACACGATGGCCGCCATCAATCCCACGCCCGGCGTCTCACCGTAGTGGAAATACTCCATCCATTTGCGCATGAGCAATGCTGCCGGGAAGTAGGCCAACACGCCACCCGCCACGACATAAAGCAAATAAGACCGGAGCTGCGGCCGGAAAACATCACGGAAACCTGCACCCATCACCCAGCGGATGGCCATGCTCCTTCGCCGCAGGCGTAAGGAATAGAGCAGCATGGAGAACACACCGGAGAACGTTATCAGTACGCTGAACACCGTCAAAGCACTCAGAAGATTAGCGTAATACGTTTCCTCTTTGTAATTTCCCGATATGTATTCGTCCAAAGACGACAAGATGATTTTCTCTTCCGGCACGTCAAAACGCTGCAACACGCGGCGGACGGCAGCCTCGGCATCTTCACGCTTACCCTCTTCATGCTTGATATATACGGCATCATGCTCAAAGAAATCACATTGATGATTCTCCGAAACACCTACCAACATCATCTCTTCTTCTCCTTTATGGAAATCCGACAAACGAATATCCACTTCGCCCACAATATTCAATGCCTGATGCTCGTAATGCGTATTATAGTCTGTTTTTAACAGGATGCACTGCTCATTACCCGTCATTTTACCGGTGTACAACCGTGCCTTGCGCACATCCTTCACGTTGAACGCCTGCATGGCAGAGCCATTGAACAGGACTTGCAGTTTATCGGCCTGCTCGGCCTTGGAGGAGAACGTGGCACCATTCTTGGACTTGATTCCGAAAAACTCCATGGCACGGAAAGGAATCTCCGCATATCTCACACCCTTATCCCCACTTTCATAACTTTCTTTTCTACCGGCCAGTTCTTCTTCCGTCCCTACCGAAATATAGTGCAACGACACCGGATTGAAAATATCACCGGGCATGGCTATTGCATCCGTAATACCCGAACCGGATTCTTTACGGAACTCTTGGGGCAAATTTTTAAAAATAGACATATAGTTGTACACCTCATCCTGTCCCCGCAAAGTCAGCCACCCAGTGTACAACCGCAAGATGTTGTTGCGCTCGAAGCCCAAATCGGAATGAATCATCCCGGAAATCTGGCGTTGCATCCCCAACGAAAGGAAAAGCAGCAACGCACTCGCGAAACATTGCACCACAAGCATCCACGCGTGCGTCCGCTGTCCCTGAGACTGACCGCAGAAAGACAAGCGATAAGTATTCTGCATCTTCCACACCGGATACCCCATCCCCAAGAGGCAAAGCAACACCACGAATCCCGACACCACCGCAAGGCAACGGCCTATCTGCCCGGCATCGCCCAACACATAACCCTCATACCTCAACCACTCTTCGCCCATCGCTGCCAACAACAGCCCGAGGAACACCACCGGCAACATCTCAGTAAGCATCCATTTGGCATTCTGCACATCCGAGGCACCCAAGCTCCGCCGCAAAGCATACTCACGGATTCGTCCTAAAAATATAGACGTGTAAACCGCCAACAGATTCACTACGGCACTCAACACCAATAGCAAAGACACTGCCACAAACGCCAGTTGGTAAAAGTAAGCCCGGACAAAACCGGAGCCGTCTCCCATCTTGTGAAACATACGTAAAGGGGTCAGCACCAGTTTTCCCGTGGGATAACTATCTTTTATATCCACGCGTGAAAGTTCGCTTTCCGTCCGCTCCGGACGGGATGTGCGGACCAGAATCCTGAAATTTTCATGAACCGCACTATTCCTCTCATAATCCTCCACCCACAACGGGCTGATAAAGTCATAATGCAAATTGCTCTTTCCCCGGCAGTCCTCCACCACGGCTCCCACTGTATAAAGCAACTGCCGCCACTTCTGTATGTGACATACACTCTCGCCACACACATCTATGCGCCCGAACAACTTGCGGGCCATAGTTTCGGTCAAAACAATCCGGTTATCCGCAGCCGCCACTTCTTCAAGCGAACCGGAAAGAACACGGCATCCCAACAAGGCTACCATCTCCGTAGATGCAGACAGCTCTTGCGCATAAAAAAACGTTTCGGGACGATCCGGCAGGTAAACACGTTCCCGCCCTCCTTGGTAACGGTACATGCCAATCATAGCTTCCTTCCCCAACACACTGCTTACCCTGTCACCCCAACGATACAACAGGGATTCGGTATGCTCCAAAGAATCTTCCCGTTCCACCACATACAAATCCTTATACCCCGGCCGGAAACTGTCATAGTGCGTCTCCGTCCACAGCCAGTTCACGCTGAACGTCAGGCACACGATGCTTACCGCCAAACCGGACACAGAGGCCACGGCCTGCCACCCTTGGTGGCGCAGACCGCGAAGAGCCTGCTTGAAATTCTGAATCCATAAACCCATGGCGACCTCCGCTTCTAAAGGTTCTGCAATCCGGCTTCTTCCTCACCCAGCACATGCCCGTCAAACAGATGGATGATGCGGTCGGCATAGCCCGCATCATGCTGCGAATGGGTCACCATGACGATGGTCGTCCCTTCGCGGTGCAGTTCGCTGAGCAAGCCCATCACCTCCTTGCCGTTCTTGGAATCCAAGTTTCCCGTCGGCTCGTCGGCCAGAATCAACTTCGGACGGGTCACGATGGCACGGGCGATGGCTGTGCGCTGCTGCTGTCCTCCGGAAATCTGACGGGGATAATGGCGTGAACGGTGCATAATGTCCATGCGGGCCATGGCCTCCTCCACCCTGCGCTGGCGTTCCTGCTTCGGCACACCCATGTAAAGTAATGGCAAGGCGATGTTCTCCTGCACCGTCAGCTCGTCGATGAGGTTGAAACTCTGGAACACGAACCCCAACATGCCTTTGCGCAATTCGTTCCGTTTCGACTCGCTACAAGAGGACACGTCTTTCCCGTCGAGCAGATATTGCCCCGAAGACGGGCTGTCCAACAGGCCGAGAATGTGAAGCAACGTGGACTTGCCACAGCCCGAAGGCCCCATGACGGCCACAAACTCACCCAGACCTATCTCGATATTCACTTTGTCCAAAGCCCAAGTTTCCACTTCGTCTGTCTTGAACACTTTTGTCAATTCATTCACTTGAATCATCGTTTCCATACATTATTCTCATTTATCAATTAATATTTATGTTTAAGCTTCCGGCCGGAGCACTTCCACCGGCTTGTCGTTCATGCATCGGCGCACCTGTCCGTAAACGATGAGCGATACCACCACACACATGCCGCACACGATGGCCGCCATCAGTCCCACGCCCGGTGTCTCACCGTAGTGGAAATATTCCATCCATTTGTGCATGAGCAATGCCGCCGGGAAGTAGGCCAACACGCTGCCCGCCACGACATAAAGCAAATAAGACCTGAGCTGAGGTCGGAAAACATCCCGGAAACCCGCGCCCATCACCCGGCGGATGGCCATGCTCCTCCGCCGCAAGCGCAAGGAGTAGAGCTGCATGGAGAACACGCCGGAAAACGTTATCAACACGCTGAACACCGTCAACGCCGAAAGCAAACCGGCGTAATAAGTCTCTTCCTTGTAGCTGTCTGCCATATATTGCTCTAACGGCATCAAGTGAATCTTATCCTCGGGGACGTCGAACCTCCGCAACACGCGGCGTATGGCAGCCTCTGCGTCCTCGCGTCGTCCCGGCGCATGTTTGACATACACCGCATCGTGTTCCACGAAACGGCATTCGTGACGGTCGGGGATACCGACCCACATCAATGGCCGTTCTTCTTCGTGGAAATCGCTCAAGCGCACGTCCATGATGCCTTTCACTTCCAACTTTCCGGCAATATGGTTAGTCCACGTAGTATACATCATTATATTATGCCCGGTATCATCGGAGCCGACATAAAGGTTCACCTTCCTGAAGTCTCCCGCCCGGAACTTCCTGCAAGCCGCCTCGTTGAACATGACCGGCTCCACACCGTCCTGTTCCGGCTGTCCTTCCAACCGCGCACCTCTCAGAATGTGCAGGTGGAAAAAGTCGAAAGCCGCATAAGGAACCTCCATATAATCTATTTCGTTTTCGGGTGTCAACCTGTCATCCTTCTTCCCGTTCCATTCTTCTTCGGTCAACAAATTGATGCGCCTCCGCGAAAAACGGTTGAAAATATCCGCAGGCAAGGCTATGGCATCCGTGATACCGGCTGCCGCCTCCTTCCGGAACTCCTGAGGCAAGTCGTAAAATATGGATTTGAAATCAAAAGGTTCTTCTTCGCCGGGCCAGTATTTCCGCCCGGTGTGCAAACGCAATATGTCCTCACGTTCAAAGCCAAGGTCTTGGTTCATCATCCCCGACAACTGGCGTTGCATGCCTAAAGAGATGAACAGCAAGAAAGCCGACGCGAAACATTGCACCACCAACAGCCAAGCGTGGGAACGGCCTGCGGAAACCCCTCCGCCCAACGTAAACCGATAAGCCCGGCGCACCTTGTGTACGGGATAACCCGTCCCGGCCACCACCAACACGAGCACTGCCCCCACGACTTGTGCGAAACAGACATACACATGCGAAAGATTGCCGGGCACTTGGCCTTCGTGCGCCAACCACTCCAAGGCCACGCAGCCCAACAAAATGCCCGACAAGGCAACGGGCATGACCTCCGTCAGCATCCAAACGGCATTCTGCCATGCCGACGCTCCCAAACTGCGGCGCAAGGCGTATTCGCGCACCCGTCCTAAAAAAACGGAAGTGTACACCGCCAAGAGGTTGACTACGGCACTACACAACAACAAGACGGAAATCAGCGTGAACGCCAAAGGGTAAAAATAAGCGTGCAGGAAAGATTCGCCGTAACCCACCTTATGAGCCGTGCGCAAAGGGATAAGCCGGAACTTCCAGTAACTCTTCTCCTGCGGCAAGTAAATCCGGCTGAACGCTTCCTCCACAACCCTGGGTTCTTCGGTCCGGACATAGACCATGTAAAGACCGAAAGCATTCCACTCCCGTTCACTTTCCTGCACATTCAGCGGCGACAACATATCGTACTCCCTAAACGTCCTACCTTCGTTATCGGCTACTACCGCCCCCACGGCCTGCGTCCCATCCACACCATAACCGGAGGTCTCAAAGGTTTGCCCCACGGCATCCGTCCTTCCGAAAATCTTCCGGGCCAGACTTTCTGTCAGAACCACATGCCCGGGCATGGCCAATGCCTTTTCAGGGTCGCCGGACAGTACCGTAAGCCCCAAAGCACGCACCATCCCAGAAGAAGCAGCCAAGCTACTGGCTCGAAAATAGTCCTCTTTCCGACCGGAAGGATACACTTGGATACCCGATGTCATCCCTACCACTCCTACTTCAGCTTTTCCCTCCAACAAACTGTCCATCTGCACAGCCACATTGTAAACGACACTGACTGTCCAACGGGTAGAATCATTATACTGCACCAGATACAAGTCCTTGTAACCCGGACGGAAGTAATCGTAGTTCGTTTCCGTCCACAGCCAGTTCAGGCTGAACGTCAGGCACACGATGCCCACGGCCAATCCCATGGCAGAAATCCCAGCCTGCCAACCGTGGCTGCGCAGATTACGCAAGGCCTGTTTCAGGTTCTGCACCCACAAACTTATTGTTCCCATAGCTTCAAACTATTTCCTTGGTTTCATTCGTCCCATGCCAATTCCTCCACGTCGCCATAACGGCTGTAGCCGGACGTAATGACACGGTCGCCGGGTTGCAGGCCTTCCAACACTTCATATTGCTTGGGGTTTTGCCTCCCCAAACGGATGAACGTGCGCACGGCACGGCTCTCGCCCGGCACCACCTTATAAATCCACTGTCCGCCCGTCACGGAATAGAAATCGCCACGAGGGATGGTCAGCACCCGTTCCGGGTTACCCAATTCTATCTGCACGCGCAGAGCCTGCCCGAGGCGCAAGGACGGAGGCACCTCGCCCGTAAAAGCCAAGTCCACGGTAAACATGCGGTCCTTGACCTCCGGTACGACGCGCCGCACCGACATGGCATATCGCTTGCCCTTGTAAGTGCCCTTGGCTGGAAGCCCGCTTACGATACGGTCGATGTAATACTCCCCGGGAGTGACCCGCACCTTATAGCGGTCGAGCACCTTGACTTCTCCGATTTCCCCTCCGGCCTGCACCTGTTGGCCGGGCACGACCGTGAGGTTGCTCAACTGCCCCGTGAGGGGCGCACGCACCACGAGCCACTCCTGCTTGGCCTTCACCCGCTCGAATTTCCGGATTTCCTGCTCCCTGTCGTTGCGGATGAGCGAGCGGCGCATGATGGTGGCCGCCGAATCGTGCTGCAGGCTCTCCTGTTCCAGTTCCGCCGCACGGGTCTTGTACTCGTACTCCTGCCGCGCCACCTCCAGTTCCGCCTTGCTCTTGATGCCCATGCGGAACTCCTCTTGGCTCAGGGCATAGCTGTCCGAAATGCGTTGCAGCTCATAACGGTTCTGCAACACCTGTTTGCGCAAGAGCAAAGTCTTCTGTTCCATCTCGATTTCCTGCTCACGGTAGGACATGAGTTGCTTGTGCAGGGCATTCTCCTGCACCTCCATCTCGTCCAACAACTCGGGATTGGACAGCACCAACAACGTGTCGCCCTGCCGCACCCGTGCGCCCTCTTCGGCCACGATGCGCTCCACGTAGCCGCTTATCCGGCTGTTCACGCGCAAGGACAGCATGGGTTGCACCACCCCCTCCTGCTCCACGTATTCCAAAAAGTCGGCCTCTACGGCTTCGGCAAGTCCCAACGTATCGGCCGACACGCGTTGTTTCTCGGGCGAGAACAGCAAGACCACCGTATAGGCAGCCAAGGAGAGGAACACGATGCCTCCCGACACATAATATTTGTGGCGCACGAACCACGGTTTTTTCTTGAGTTGTATGTCCATATATATAATAAGGTATAAACGTTACACATTCAGGTTCAGTCTTTCACCAGTTGCCCGTAATCCACCTGCAACGGGCGGCCTTCGAAGAAGTCGTAGAGCGTCAGGCTGCGCAGGGTGTAGTAGAGGCTCCAGTAAGTGTGCAGGGCGTTCAGGTAATTCCGGCGTGCGGCATCTTTCTCCTCGATAGAGGCGTTGAGGTCGAGCACACTGGATTTTCCCAACACGTACAGGCGGCGCGCCACCTCGCTGCGGCGCAAGGCCGTGCTGTCCGTGCGGGCCGCCACGCGCACACGTAGCCCCTGCAGGTTGAACTGCCCCACCAACTTGCGGATGTTTTGGTCGAAGTCCGTGCGGCTCTGCTCCACTTGCGTCTCCACCAAGTCCCGCTGCGAACGGGCCACGCGCACTTGTCCGCGCCCCTTTCCCCAGTCCAGGATGGGCAAGGTGATGCCGATGCTCACCGCCTGTTGGTCGAGCGGATGGCGGTAGGTGGAAGAGAATTTCTCTGCCGTCTGCGTCAGGCCGAAACGGAGATAGAGGTCGGCTTTCAGGCCGGCGTTGGCCTTGGCCTGCGCCACGTTGCTTTCCGCTTCCAACTTGCGCCGCTTCATGTAGAGGATGTCGGGACTGTGGAGATGCGCCCACTGCAAGGCCGCCCCCTCCTCCACCATCACGTCGGGCACTTCCGTGACCATCCGTATCGCGGGCAAGGTGTCGCCTTCATGCAAGCCCAGATAGGAACGCAAGTCCAGGGCGCATTCGTCCATCTCGATACGGGCATTCAGCCGGTTGGTTTCCTCGTTCAGGCGGTTGATTTCGAGTTGGAGCATCTCATTCTCGGTGGTCGTGCCAATCTGGTAACGCCCCTGCGCGAAACGGTAGAGCGTGTCGGCATGGGCGAAATTCTGGCACGCCGTGGCATAGTTGCTCTGTGCCATGGCCAGCGCGAAGAACTTGTCCACGGCCCGTGCGGCTACCAACTCCATCGTCTCCAGATAAGACCGCTGCGCCTCCTCGTAGCGCACCGGTTCGATGCGCCGCCTCCACTTCAGGCTGTTGTACCCGAAAAGCGACTGGCTGTAGCCGATGTTGACCGGCACGCTCTTCCAAGAAAAAGTGCGGTCGCTCAGCAAATCCGTACGCAAAAGGGAGGATTCCAAGGACAACGTGCCGCCCGTCCAACTGACATTCTGCTGCACGCGCAGGGACAGGTCGGTGTTCAACAGGTTTTGCTCGACGAAACGCACCGACCCGTCTTCCATCGTGATTTGGTTGATGGAACGGTCGAGGTTCGGGCCGGAAGTCAACGTAAGCGAAGGCAAATAGTCAGCCCGGAACGAACGGTAGTCCCAATAGGCCGAGCGGAATGTATGGCGTGCGGCCAACGCGTCGGGCGAAGACTGGCAGGCCCGGAGCACCACATCGTCCAATCCCCAGCCGCCCGCAGGCAGAAGAGGCTGTGCCGCCGTCCCCATCCCCCAACACACCGCGCATGCCGCGCATCCTATCCGCATTCTGATGTCCATAAGTCTTTTTATCATTCGGTTACAACTAATCACATCCAAATTGCGTGCCAAAAACACAAACAACTGTATTCTAGACGTGTACCCCATCCACACCTGAAAACGACTTGTGCGGATTTGCACTTTTTATGTGCGGAAATGCACATCCGCACACATTTTTGCGTAACTTTGCCCCGTACCAAATACCATATTCTATGCCTGCATTAGGAAAAATACTCATCATAGACGACAACGAAGACGTGCTCTTCGCCCTCCATCTCCTGCTTGAACCCTACGCGGAGAAAGTCAAGGTCATGCGCTCGCCCGACCGCATCGTGCATTTCATCACCGACTTCCGGCCGGACATCGTGCTGCTGGACATGAACTTCACCCGCGACACCGTGAGCGGACAAGAGGGCATGGACTGCCTGCAGGAAATCCTGAAACTGGACCGCCATGCCGTGGTGGTCATGATGACGGCCTATGCCGACACGGACAAAGCCGTGCAGGCCATCAAGGCCGGGGCTACGGATTTCGTGTCGAAACCTTGGGAAAACGATAAGCTGCTGGCCACGCTCCACGCCGCCATGAAGTTGCGCCGCTCGCAGACGGAGGTGGGACGGTTGGAAGAGCGCGTGGAAGCCCTCAGTGCCGAACGGGAAACGCCGCAGCCCCTGCTCATCGGCGAATCGGAGGGCATGAGGAACATCGTCTCCACCATCGGACGCTTGCGCGAGGCCGACGTGAACGTGCTCTTGTTGGGCGAGAACGGCACAGGGAAGGACGTAGTGGCCCGCTACCTACTCGCCCATTCGTCGCGTGCGGCAGAACCGTTCGTGACCATCGACGTGGGTGCCGTGCCGGAAACCTTGTTCGAGAGCGAACTGTTCGGATACGAGAAAGGCGCCTTCACCGATGCCCGCAAAGAAAAGAAAGGACGGCTGGAACTGGCCCACGGGGGCACGCTCTTCCTCGACGAGGTGGGCAACCTCTCCCCCGCCGCCCAAAGCAAGCTGCTCACGGCCTTGGAGAAAAGGCGCATCGTGCGTCTCGGCGGCACGCACGAGATTCCGATAGACGTGCGCCTGATATGCGCCACCAACGCCGACTTGCACGCGCAGGTGACGGAGGGCACGTTCCGGCAAGACCTGTTCTACCGCATCAACACGGTGGAAATCCACATCCCGCCCCTGCGCGAACGCGGCGAGGACATCCAACTGCTAGCCGACCATTTCCTGCGGACGTACGCACGGAAATACAAGAAAGACATCCGGCAAATCGCACGCGAGGCGAGGGGCAAGCTGCAACGGTATGCCTGGCCGGGCAACGTGCGCGAACTGCAACATGCCATCGAACGCGCCGTCGTGCTCTGCAACGCCGACACCCTCCATGCCGACGACTTCCTGCTGCACGCCCCGGCATCGCACGTGGCCGACGGCGGGACACTCAACTTGGAAGCACTGGAACGCAACGCCGTGGAGAAAGCCGTCCGCCTGTGCGAAGGCAACATGAGCCGCGCCGCCCAGATGTTGGGCATCACGCGCTACTCGCTCTATCGCAAACTCGAAAAATTAGGCTTATGAAAATACCCCCTCATTGGCAGGCAGCCGCCTGCGGCGCAGGGTTGTTCCTGACGGCCTCAGCCGCCTGTTTCTGCGCTGCGGAGCAACTGTGGCTCACCGCTGCCGTGTGCGTCGCGGCCTTCATCGGCCTGTATGCTTCCCTCCACCACCGGCAGACACGCCAAATCAGGCTGTTGCGCTCTTTCATACGGGGCATCCGCCACAGCGGGTTGAAAGAGATTCCCCGTTTCGCCCCGGAGGAATCCGGCCACGCCCTCGGCCTGGAACGGGAAATCGAACACACGCTCGCCGCATACCGGCAACAGCTGTTCGACGAGGCCACACGGCAGAAATATTACCAACTCCTGCTCGACCACGTGGACACCGGCATCGTCTCGTGCGACGGCGAAGGGCAGGTGGAATGGATGAACCGGGCGGCCACGGCACAAGTCGGCACATGCCGGTGCGTGCCGGAGGAATGGTTGCGGCGGTCCGGACCGGAGGCGCGCGTAGTGCCGGTGGAACGCCACGGGCAAACGAAAGAACTCTTGCTCTCGTCCACACGCTTCACTTTGGACAACCACCCACGGATACTCCTCACGCTCAAAGACATACACCACGTGTTGGAAGAACAGCAACTGGAATCGTGGAAGACGCTCACCCGGGTACTGACCCACGAAATCATGAACTCCCTCACCCCCATCCTGTCACTGAGCGAGACGCTCACCCGGCAAGCCCCCACGGCAGAACCTTCCGCCCAACAGTACGGCCAGATGCAGCAAGCCTTGCAGGCCATCTACCGCCGCAGCAAGGGCCTGCTCCACTTCACGGAGAACTACCGCAAACTGACCCGTGTGCCCCCTCCGCAATACGCAGCCATCCGTGTGGACGAGCTTTTCGACGACTTGAAAAAGCTGTTCGAGGGCACGCACCTCACCTTCGACCAACCTTATCCCGGTTTCACGTTCCAGGCCGACCGCTCCCAAATCGAACAGGTCTTGATTAACCTGATTACCAACGCACGCGACGCGTCCCCAAGCCCCGAAAGCGAAATAAAAATCCATTTGCGCCGGAACACGGCCGAGGACGAAGTGCAAATCAGCGTGCAGGACTACGGGCAAGGCATCCCCGTGGAGGCGCAGGAGCGCATCTTCGTCCCGTTCTACACCACCAAACCGAACGGTTCGGGCATCGGTCTGGCCCTATGCAAGCAAATCGTCAACCAACACCACGGCTACATCACCCTGCATTCCGCTGTGGGGAAAGGCAGCCTGTTCACCCTCTGCCTGCCGCGCAACGGCCTGCGTGCGCCCCAAACTTGAAACGCACAGGACGAATGCTTGTATACAGGTTTTTTACCACCGCCGCACCGTTTTATTGCACACTGAGAATCAATAACATACAATAGAAAAATCAATCTCCGCAGAACGAAAAATCATTTGGCGCAGAATGAAAAATCGTTTGGCTTAGATTGATTTTCCGTTCTGCGGCAAATGAAACGAGCCTTTCAGCGACAGGAAAAATGTAACGCTTTAGGAAGAAAGAGGATTCCTTTACACCGACCTAAAAGACCGCGTGGAGCGTCCTTTCCACGTTAAATATTATTAGAAAAGGATACAGGATAAAGAATAAATCCCTACCTTTGAATAAATAAGGTATAACCATCAGTTTGAACATGAAGAAATATATATTGCCGGTATTTTGTTCCCTTTTGCTTTCCTTGCCTTCGCAAGCGCAGAAGAACGGGCAGGCCATACCCCCCCCAACGGCTGAATATTATATGAATCATTACCAGTTTGACGAGGCGGAAGAACTCCTTAATCAGGACATCAAGAAGCTGAAACGCAAACGGCAACCGACCGACGTGGAAGAAGGAAAATTGCAGAAAATAGCCCGGTTGCGCTCCATGATGAGAGCTACGGAACGGGTGACGGTCATAGACAGCCTGGTCGTGGACAAGAATACGTTCCTGAACCACATCAAACTCAGTCCGGAAAGCGGGGAAATCAGTCCGTACGGCACATTCTTCAACCGTCCGGACGAAAACAATTGCACAGTCTACCTGTCCGAATTGGGCAATAAGATATATTTCGCACAACCGGACGAGAACAAATACCTCCGGTTGTTTACCAGCGACCTTGTGGGAGGCCAATGGACCAATCCCCATAAATTGGATGAGTTGGACGGAGATGACGCGCAGAACTATCCGTTCATGCTATCCGATGGCATCACGCTTTACTATGCCGCCCAAGGAGAGGAAAGCATCGGAGGATATGACATCTTCGTGACACGCTATGACATGGATGAGAAGAAATTCCTCTATCCGGAAAACCTTGGCATGCCTTTCAACTCGCCTGCCAATGACTACATGTTGGCCATTGACGAGTTCAACCAACTGGGATGGTTCGTGTCCGACCGGAACCAACCGGAGGACAAGGTGTGTATCTACATCTTCATCCCGAACGATGTCCGCAAGGTGTATGATGCCAATATATACGAGGAGGATGAACTATGCCGTCTGGCCCTTATCCACAGTATTGCGGAGACATGGGGGGACAAGGAAGCCGTGGCACAGGCACGGCAAAGGCTGCAAGCCGCACTGAGTGCACCCAAGGTGGTCAAGAAGCAGAAGGACTTCGAGTTTGTCATAGACAACCGCAACACTTACACCTTGTTGGACGACTTCAAATCTCCGGAAGCACGCAAAAAAATGGCTGCATGGCAGAAGAACCGTATGCAACTGGACAAAGACCGCCAACAACTGCAAACCCTGCGCGACCGGTATGCCAACGGCAACGACGCGCAACGTCAAACGTTGAGCCAACAAATCCTTCAGCTTGAAGCACAATGCGAAAAGGCTGAAACGGCACTGCGTGCGGAAGCCAAAACCATCCGCAATATAGAAATACAATCACACAAAAAATGATCATGTTTATCTTTTAAAACCATAACGCTTATGAACAAGTATTTTGCACCATCAGAGCTTATCATCAACGAAGACGGGAGCATATTCCATCTTCACGTAAAACCGGAACAACTGGCAGACAAGGTCATCCTCGTGGGCGACCCGGGGCGTGCCCCCGTAGTGGCAGCCCATTTCGACACCCAGGAATGCGACATCTCTAGCCGCGAATTCAGAACAATCACGGGTACGCATAAAGGAAAACGTATCACGGTCGTATCCACCGGCATAGGCTGCGACAACATCGACATCGTCATGAACGAACTGGACGCCTTGGCCAACATCGACTTCAACAGCCGCAGGGAAAAAGCAAAGCTCCGCAGCTTGGAACTGGTGCGCATCGGTACATGCGGCGGGCTTCAGCCTTATACGCCGGTCGGCACATTCATTTGTTCCGTAAAATCAATCGGTTTCGACGGTTTGCTGAACTTCTATGAAGGGCGCAATGCCGTATGCGACCTGCCGTTAGAACGCGCGTTGCTTAATCATTTGGGATGGAGCGGAAACCTGTGCGCCCCTGCTCCTTACGTCATCGACGCACATCCGGAACTGATAGAACGCATAGCTGCCGACGATATGGTACGGGGCATCACCGTAGCCTGCGGTGGATTCTTCGGCCCGCAAGGCCGTCAGCTCCGCATTCCTTTGGCGGACCCCCGTCAGAATGAGAAGATTGAAAGCTTTTCTTACAACGGACTTCAAATCACCAATTTCGAAATGGAGAGTTCCGCACTGGCCGGATTGGCCCGTCTGATGGGACACAAGGCCACGACATGTTGCATGGTGATAGCCAACCGGGTGGCCGGAGAAGCCGATCCAAGTTACAAAAACAAAATCGACGATCTGATTCAGTTGGTCATCGACCGGATTTAAACGATTATACAAGCATGAATATCGATTTCAACCCCTCTGAGGATTCAGACAAAAGCGAACGCTACCGCCAATTTCTCAAACATTACGCCGCGCTTATCGAAGGGGAACGGGACGAGATAAGCGTAATGGCCAACACGGTGGCTGCACTGAAAGAAGCGTTCGGGTTCTTCTGGGTAGGATTTTATCTGGTGAAATCCGAACAAGAACTCACACTCGGGCCGTTCCAAGGGAGCATTGCCTGCTACCGTATCCGGAAAGGACGTGGTGTCTGCGGTACGGCATGGGAGAAGGCATGCCCTCTGATAGTGCCCGATGTGGATCTTTTTCCCGGACATATCGCATGCAGCAGCGAATCCCGTTCTGAAATCGTGATTCCAATCATATATAATAAGGTAATAAAAGGAGTATTGGACATAGATAGTGACAAAGCGGACAGTTTCGACGAAACCGACCGTAAGGGGTTGGAAGAAATGGTCAACCTGATGGCTGCCACACTGTACCGATGACCTATTAAACATTCATATCCCTCTCCGTCCGTCTGCACTACAGACGCGACGGGGAGTTTCTGAAATAGCAAACAGCTCTCATGAACACGCAAGATACAATTTGTGCCATTGCCACTGCACAAGGAGGTGCCATTGGCGTAATCCGCATCTCAGGAAAAGATGCCATCGCCATAACCGACCGTATTTTTACTCCCGCAGGTAAACACCCCCTCCCCCTTTCCGAACGCAAGGCTTACACCATGGCATTCGGACATATCCGGCAAGACGATGGGGAGATCATTGATGAAGTATTGATCGGTTTGTTCAAGTCACCTCATTCTTACACGGGCGAAGATTGCGTGGAAATCTCATGCCACGGTTCGTCTTTCATCTTGCAACAAGTCATGCAACTGCTCATCCGGAAAGGATGCAGGGCGGCCGGTCCGGGTGAGTTCACACAACGTGCCTTCCTGAACGGAAAGATGGATTTGAGCCAGGCAGAGGCCGTGGCAGACCTGATAGCCTCTTCGTCCGCTGCCACCCACCGGATGGCCATGAACCAGATGAGGGGCGGTTTCAGCCGCGAACTGTCTGCCTTGCGCGAACGCTTGCTCCACCTCACCTCCCTGATGGAACTGGAATTGGATTTCAGTGACCATGAGGAACTGGAGTTTGCCGACCGTAGCGAATTGGAAACCATTGCCGGAGATATAGAAAAAGTCATCAGTGGATTGGTCCACTCATTCAGCGTGGGAAACGTCCTCAAAAATGGAATACCCGTAGCGATTGTCGGTGAAACCAATGCAGGAAAGTCCACACTCCTGAACACGCTGCTCAACGAAGAAAAGGCTATTGTGAGCGACATACACGGCACAACGCGCGATGTGATTGAAGACACGGTAAACCTCAGCGGCATCACGTTCAGATTTATCGACACCGCCGGTATACGCGACACCCACGACACAATAGAAAACATGGGGATTGCACGCAGTTTCCACAAGATGGAACAAGCGGAAATTGTCCTATGGGTCGTAGACAATACTTGTGCGGAAGCCCAAATCCGACAACTTTCGCCCCGTATCCTCCCTCTCTGTTCCAACAAACAACTCATCATCTTGTTGAACAAATCAGACCAAGCATCGCCTATCCCGACAAAGCTATCCGGCTTGCCAGAAAACACTGTCACGCTATCTATTTCTGCCAAAGAAAAAACAGGTATCCAAGAACTGCAAAATCTCCTTGTAAAGGTAGCCTCTGTCCCTGAACTGACTTCTTCCGACCTCATCGTCACGAATGTGAGACACTACGAGGCATTATCTCTGGCTCTCGAAGATATCCACCGCGTACAAAACGGACTTCAAACTCACCTTTCCGGTGATTTCATCAGTCAGGATTTACGTGGATGCCTTTTCCATCTGGCCGAAATTGTAGGCGGTGAAATTACTACAGATGAAGTATTGGGGAATATTTTTAAGAATTTCTGCATCGGGAAATGATATATCGCAATTAACTGCAACGAATTAGAACCAACTACAATGAAGCCGCTGATTTTCAGTGGCTTTTTTATTTGTCCAAAATCCGGCTATGTGCAGTCGGATATAGTTGTCCGCCATATTTTTCTACCGTATTTCTACCGCGGAACATTTTCGGGATTTGCCCCGATGTCACACTGAAGTAGTCAACAACATGTGTTGACAATGGTTTACATAGGTAGACAAAAAGCGAAATTAAAACTATATGGTTTCACTAAAAATATGGAGAAAACAACATGGAAGTAAAAAGAATTTGCCAATGGTGTGGTAAGCCATTCATTGCAAAGAAAACTACCACCAATTATTGCAGCCATCAATGTGCCAGTCAAGGTTACAAACACCGTATGAGAGAACGAAGACTCGAACTTCGTGAATTACAGGATTTGATAGAAGTCAAAAGTAAACTTGACCATCAAGACTACTTTACTTTTGCACAAGCCGCACAATTGATGGGCGTTTCTCGCCAATACATTTACAAGCTTGTCAAAGAGGAAAAGTTGAGAGCTTCAAGAATCAGTGCTAGGATGTCAATCATTCGCAGAGCCGATATTGAACTGATGCTCAAAACACGCCCCTATGAACGAAGAAGAGTAAAAGATGATCTTGACATAACTGAGTACTACACTGCCGAGCAAATTGCCGAAAAGTACAAAGTCTCGCAAAAATGGATTTGGGCATATACAAGAGAGAACCATATCCCCAAAATCCGTATTCGCCAATTCAACTATTACAGCAAGAAGCACATTGATGCGGCATTTGCCAAATACAAGACGGATGACGCCTTGACCGAATGGTACACTCCCGAAGAAATCGAGAAAAAGTACGGAATGACCCGTGTAGCCATCCGCTCGCATGTCTATCGCAACAACATCCCCTCAAAGAAAGAGCACGGCCAGATATTCTACTCAAAACTTCATTTCGACCTGTCAAAACAGACCGCCGAAGATAACTCGTCTGAATACTACACCGTACAGGAAGCCATGAAAAAATACAATCTCACCCGGGATTCAGTTTACGGCATCCTGCAATTCCACGAAATAAAACGGGAGAAGAAAGGCAGGTTCGTGCGCTTTCTAAAGGTGGAATTCGACCACATCATGGAAGCCCGTTAGTGGCTAAATGCGACCGACTGTAATTATCGGGAAATTATTTCCTGCTGATTATGGTCTGTATAAAAGCATTAAGGATTTTCGCAGCAAAAATCAGTTACAACCATTTAATATTCAACATTATGTCAGAATGCAAAACAGTTACATTGAGGACGCGCCCTTTGAAGAAAGGTATGCTGTCGTTCTATCTTGATTATTATCCGGGCTACCGGGATCAGGAAACAATGAAGACCATCCGCCATGAAGGATTGAACATTTACATCTATGCCAATCCCAAGAATCAGCGTGAACGCGACTTCAACGCTGCCATGTCGGAAAAGGCCGAAGCAATCCGGTGCCGGAGGTTTGAAGCCATCGTAAATGAGCGGTATGATTTCTTCGACAAACGCAAGTACAAAGCGGACTTTCTGGAGTATTACCGGAAGCAGCTCCGCAAGCATGACCAGAAATGGGGATTTGTCTATCAGCACTTCTACAACTTCGTTCATGGCAAATGCACATTTGAAGAAATAGATGTGGACCTGTGCAACAAGTTCCGGGAATACCTGCTTAACGCAAAGCAACTCCGGCGTGACGGACAGATATCAAGGAACTCCGCTTCCGGCTACTGGTCCACTTTCCGGGGATTCCTGAAGATTCTGTACCGCAACAGGATGATAAAGACCAATGTCAATGACTTTCTGGAAAAAATCGAACCGGAAGATGTTGCCAAGGAATACCTGAGTGTGGAAGAGCTGTATTGCCTGGCTGAAACTCCGTGCAAGATACCTGTTCTAAAGACTGCTTCCCTCTTTTCGTGCCTGACCAGTTTGCGGCTCAGCGATATACTTTCCCTCTGCTGGGAGGAAATCGTTGACTTTGCAGCCGGAGGAAAATGTGTCCATACCATCACCCAGAAGACCAAGACGGAAGACATCATCCCGATAAGCGATGAAGCCTTGGAACTGATCGGGTACAGTCCCGAGAAAAAAGGTCTTGTGTTCAAAGGCCTGAAGCGAAGCTGGACGCAGCAGCCGATGAAGGAATGGATCCGTTCCGCAGGAATTACCAAAAACATAACTTTCCACTCATACCGCAGGACATATGCGACCCTTCAGGCTGCAGCGGGTACTGATATCCGTACTATCCAAAGCAACATGGCGCACAAGAGCATCACTACCACCCAACGCTACATGAAAGTAGTCGACAGCAACAAGCGTGAGGCGACCACCAAAATCACATTGACAAGAAAGGGCTGACCTGACTGATTCGTGCCTGTTTTATCGGTTAGAGTATGATTTTTCGCAGAAAATCATACTCTAACCATATTTTTTCTTAATTCCCGGCTGATTTTCCGTCATTATTTACAACAGTCTGAAACCGGACATCTATTTTTGTCCTATCATAATTTCAAACAATAACAGTTTATGGCAGATAACAACCGAATATCCATCAAAAAGACAAGCCGGGTCCTTGCGATTACGTGTGTCGCCTATACGACAGTAGCAACAATATTGTACAACAATTACCAGATTGACCTGATTGACTATTCCACTCCGGTCATATTAGGAACCGTAGCAACCATCATGTCATGCGCTGCCCTGCAACGCCTGTTCTGTTCTCTACTCTCCAAAAGCTATCTTTCTTTGGGCTGCAAGGAGTTATCCTCAAGAGGAGCTGTCCCTTCCGAGACAAATCATGATACCCTGGTAGAATTGCCCCAAACAGATAATGCAACCAGTGAAAAACAGGTCGAGAGTCCATATCTTAAGGAATATGAAGCCCGCATAGAAGAATTGCGGCGCAATGAAATGGAGAAGAAGACTGCTATTGTGCATGCGATACATGAATACACCACACACGAAATGTCACAGTTCTTATCCATAGACGATCTTGAAACTCTCCATGAAAACATAGAATCTCTGGCATACGGACAAGCGGAACTATATAAACCGGTTCGTTCAAAGCCCGATAATCAAATCAAGTCCCCTTCGCTGAGACATTATGCATGGAATATCGGTGAGAGACTTGATATCCCTTTAATCGACAGGGCAAAGTTCATAAAAACAATATTCCCGCATGAACTGGAAAATGCGACAATCGAATACCTTTGTAAAAATCTTCGTGACTCAGTTCCCGCCATAATTGCCATAGATGTCCCGGAGAACGGGGACTATCATTTCAGTTGTATGCAAACTTCAGCAGACAGCGATAATTAGTTTCTGCTGATTATAATCTGCATAATATCATTATGTTGGTTTGCAGCATGTTTAACATTTAAATATTAAAAACATGCCAAACGAGAAACTGACATTCAATGACCTGCCGGAAGTAGTAGGCAAACTTTGCGAAAGAATCGAGAGTCTCGAAAATGCGTTGAAGGACAATTTTGCCAAACAGGTTCCTGTCAAAGAAAACCTGCATGTCCCTATGACCGTCGAGGAAGTATGCAGCTACCTTGGAATATCCAAGTCATCCTTCTATTACAAGGCCAAACACGGAGGGATACCTGTCATCAAGCAGGGGAAGCATCTGTTCGTATATCGCGACGAACTGGACAAATGGCTGGAGACCGGAAGAAAGAGCCAGGTGCCGCTGAGCTTCGAGGAGGAACACGAGCAGATGCTTGCTGCGACAAGACATAAGGCCAAACCAAGAGAACTGTAGGAATATGGAAAAGACGAGCTGCAATATTCCTACTCCGGAGGAATTGAGAAACTACATAAATGAATCGGTCATAAGTGTGACCGGGACATACGAGCAGTCCGCTTCCGTGCTTATGGTGGATGATTCCACAATCGGGACTTTGGGAAACTTCAGTGCATCCATTGGAAAGGCCAAAAGCAAGAAGACATTCAATGTCTCCGCCATCGCTGCAGCTGCCCTGAAGAATGCCACAGTGCTGCATTACCGTGCCTGCTTCCCAGAGGGAAAAAGGAAGATTCTCTACGTTGACACGGAACAGGGCAAGAATCATTGCCAAATTGTTCTAAATAGAATCCTGAGACTGGCAGGTTTGCCGAAAGATTGTGATGCAGACAATCTGACGATGCTGGCACTCCGGAAATATTCGCCCGAAGTACGACTGGCTATAACGGAAGAGGCAATCGGCATGATACCTGATTTAGGTTTGGTCATCATAGATGGCATCCGGGACTTCATCCATGATATCAATTCACCCGGTGAATCCACCGATGTGATATCCAAATTCATGCAATGGACCGATGACCGGCAGATACATATCCATACCGTCTTGCATCAGAACAAGAATGACGAACACGCACGCGGTCATGTCGGCACGGAACTGAACAACAAGGCGGAAACAGTCATGCAGATAGAGCCAGACAAAGATGACAAGTCCATAAGTGTGGTGGAAGTCATACACAGCCGTGACCGTGAGTTTGAACCGTTTGCCTTCCGGGTAAACGATGATTCCCTGCCCGAACTGGTGGAGTCATATCAGCCCCAGAAAAGGCAGCCAGGACGCCCGACCAAGGAACCGTTCGACCCGTACAAGGAAATACCTGAGGATTCGCACCGCTCCGCTTTGAACGCCGCTTTTGAGGACGGGAACATCAGCGGCTATAACAGCTACCTTGAACGGCTGAAAGAGGGCTACGGACGGCTGGGGATAAAACTGGGGTACAACAAGACGGTGGAATTGGCAAAGTTCCTATGCAACAAACGGATGGTCGTAAAAGAAGGGAAAGAATACAAATTCAACCGAGATTTCCATTATTGAGCCATTATGCCATTAAATCCCAGTGTGACATTTTTCTGTGACATTTCCCGGCTTTACTTTAATGCCGGGGTGTAGATATAAGAATAAAGCAAAGCTATGGCAGGTTTCATCATACAGGTACAATCTGCCATACTTCCTTTTGCATGTACACTGGAAACCGGACAGCATCTGCATTATTTGAAGTGAAGCTATCATCCATACCGGGCTTGCCCGTCTGCCAGTAGTAAACCATATGGGGGAGCCTAATTTCCGATGTCTATAAACCATGAGAATTAAAGAGAAGATATTTTCACTTATTATCCTTATTTGCAGTTGTTTGCATTTTCTATCACGATTCTCTTCAATTCCGAAAAAATCTCATTTCAGACGGATTTTTGTTACTCATTTTTGTTTCTTTTTCGACTAAAGAGACTATATTTGCAGTGTGATTTCAAGATGCGAACGCACTTATGACGGACAGGAGTAACAAAGATAGCAAAAAATCGCCAGTCAAGATAAGGTTCAAGGCGATGAAAGACGGTCGCAGATCCATTTATCTGGACTGCTACCGTAACGGCCATCGCAGCTATGAATACCTCAAACTGTATCTTGTGCCAGAGACCGATGACAAATCATTGCGCCTGAATGAAGCCGCGATGCGGAAAGCCGAGACCGCATGCAGGAAGAAATTGCGGGAATTGAAAAAGTTACCGGCCGAGAACAGACGGCTTATGGATACGCAAGACTGTATCTCTAATAAAGGCATATCCATATTGGAGTGGCTTTCCCGTTTTAAGGAGATACAGCGTAGCCGTGGTGTACATGATATCCATGCTATAGACCGGTTGTGCGCCATCCTGTCCGAAATGAACTGCGGTGACACAAAGGTAAATGAAATCGGCAAGGACTTTTGCATTGCCTTTGTAGAATATCTGAAGACCGGATATAAAACAGCCAAAGGAGAAAACCTTAAGCCAAAGACTGCATTTAACCGTCAGTGCACATTCGTGACAGCTCTTAATGTTGCCATGCGGGAAGGAATCATCCCCACCAATCCCATGAACCTACTCTCACATCATGAAAGGGCAAAAGCGAGCAAAGGGAAAAGAGACTATCTGACCATAGACGAAGTGAAGCGACTGATTGCGACACCTTGTAAAAACAATATGATTAAGAACGCATATCTCTTTGCCTGCAACTGTGGTTTGCGGCTCGGCGATGTCCGTAAATTGAAATGGGGTGACATAACGCAGGACAACGACAGATGGATACTTTCCGTCATCATGAACAAGAGCGGAAAGCCAATACATATACCGCTCGGCGTGCAGGCAAGAAGATGGATACCCGGATGTGAAGACAGCGGGAAACACGATACTGGCAGCCTTGTCTTCGAGCATCTGCCCGGAGACTCCCACATCAATGACATCCTAAAAATATGGGCTGCCGATGCTGGAATAGCCAAATCGGTGACCTATCACACAGCCCGACACACCTTCGCCACGATGCTGCTCACGCTCGGTGCAGACCTTTATACCGTTTCCAAACTTTTGGGCCATTCCCAGATAAAGAACACGCAGATTTATGCTGAAATCATCAACCGAAGGAAAGACGAGGCAGTCAATCTCATAGACAAAGTGTTTGATTAAGAACAAATCTTTTATAAATGACACCACTATGGCAAAAGCAATAAAGACACCCAAACAGCCCAAGGAACCTGTCAGAGTCCGTTATAAGACACTCAGTGACGGGAGCCAGTCCGTCTATCTCGACATCTACCGTGACGGAAAAAGGCAGTATGAGTTCCTGAAACTGTATCTCATCCCGGAGACGAATGCGGCAGCCAAGGCGCAGAATAAGGCCACGCTTGCTGCGGTTAACACCATAAAGTCGCAGCGCATCATCGAGCTGACCAATGGAGTGGCAGGGCTGAAGAACACCTCCCTGCGGTCGAAGATGCTGCTTCTCGACTGGATGCAGGCATACAAGGAAAGTCAGGAGAAAAAAGGAGTGCGAGGAAGTGGCAAACTGATATCCAACACGATGAATGTGCTGCGTGCCTTCAATGCAAAGGCGACCATGCGGGACATAACCCGGGACTTCTGCCTTGCCTTTATAAACTTCCTGCGTAACATCTATGTAAGCCCGAGCGGTAAGAAGCTGTCGCAGTTCACCTGCGTTTCCTACTTCGGATGCTTTCGGGGAGCGTTGAATGCGGCAGTTCGAGAGGAAATCATTGCCGAAAATCCGGTAAACCGGCTTAATACGGACGAGAAAATCAAGATGCCGGAGAGCAAGCGGGAGTTCCTGACCATAGACGAGGTCAAGATTCTCATAGACACTCCTTGCAGACGGGAGGATGTCAAAGGAGCGTTTCTGTTCTCCTGCTACTGCGGCTTGCGAATCAGCGATGTACTGGTCCTGAAATGGAAAAATGTGGATAGTTCCGCTGAGCAGTGGCGCATCAATATCATCATGCAGAAGACCAGACAGCCTCTTTATCTTCCCCTTTCCATGAATGCAAGGAAATGGATGCCGGAACGGAACGGAGCCGGAGATGAAGACCTTGTATTTCCCACATTGCCATGTGAGGACACCTGCAATGTGCAGCTCAAACCGTGGGTCAAGGCGGCGGGCATAACCAAGCATGTAACCTATCATGTCAGCCGCCACACCTTTGCCACAATGTTGCTGACACTCGGTGCTGACCTTTATACTGTATGCAAGCTACTCGGCCATTCGGATGTGAAGACCACCCAGATATACGCCAAAATCATCAACAAGAAAAAGGAAGATGCCATCAGCCTTATCGACATGGAGTTTGCCAATACCTGAACGAATATAATAATATAGAGTATGAGAAGATTGCCAGATGATTTCAATGTGAACATCCTGCTGCCGGGAGCAGTGTGGCTACTCATATCTGTCCTTGCCGGACGGGTAGCGGTCGCACGGCTTGAGACGGATGCTATTACCGTTGTCATGTTCGTGGTAATCTCGCTCGTTATCTTCATTGTTCCGATGGCTGTCTATATGGAGTATCGCAAGAAAATCGAGCAATTGTCGGAGCGCAAATCTAAAAAGGCTTCTTCACCGTCCGGCAGCGGTTCCTCTGGCAAGTCTCAATCGGCCACAGAACCAGAGACAGCATGTCGGTTTTCCTTTCCACCGGATTTCCCGGATGCCCTGAAAGGAGACAGAACTATGATATTTATGGAAGCCTTGCGTCATGAAGGCTTTCTTGATACGGAATATCGGCCGCATGATGGATGCAATGCCACACAGATGGCTTTCATCGCGGACAGCATAGCAGCAATATGCAACATCAGTCGCCAGTGGAAGATTTTTGGCGACTATTGGCATCTGAACAATATGCGCCAGTTGTTGGATGTAAAGAACCGCAGGGGTTCCAAAGCCGACAAAGAGGATGTTATAATTTCCATTTTTAAGAAAGTGGCGGAAGCCGACGATAATATCCGCAACACCGATGCATATCGCAGTTGGGAGAGAAACATCAAAATTTAACCGCCTTATCGTTTCAGGCAACCCATCTCGCTTAACATCTGTTTTTTCTATTCCCTGTTTTCGTCTGTTTGCTGTTGTTTTACAGCCGTGCTTTTAAAAGTTTTCCACTTAGCTTTCCATCTGTTTTACAGTCGGTTAAGATTCTTTGTCGTGTGATTTCCGATGGCTTATTTTGCACCGTCTTCCTTATCGGAACGACGGCTTTCACAGCCTAAGAAATCACATCAAAAACGACAGAAATATGGAACAGACGAACCAACTGATCTCGACGGCCGAGGCCGCGAAATTTCTCGGAATCAAAGTGAGCTATCTTCACAAACTGATGATGCGACGCGTCATCCCTTACTACAAACCAAACGGCAAATTGTGCTTCTTTGACAAAGCCGAACTGGAGGCATGGATGAAGAATGTACGCGTGGCATCGCAGGCGGAACTCGACCAACAGGCACAGAAGTACATCATCAACCGTTCGAAGCGGTAAGTCATGGCGGGCATATACGACTACATTAACCGGTTTTGGGCAGAAGCGGAGCGCAGCCCTTTCAATCCTACGGAGGTAGCACTTTATCATTACCTCCTGTATGAGGCAAACCGCCTGCGCTGGAACATGCCGTTTGCCTGCCATACAGCCATCCTCTGCGTGCGGCTCTCGACCACCAAACAGAATATCAGCAAGGCACGGCAGCATCTCAAAGAGCGTGGGCTGATAGATTGTCAGGTTGGTACAGGAATCCACACCCCTGCGCTATATTCCTTGACCATACAGCCGTTCCGGCAGTTGCCGCATCAGGTTACCCGACAGTTGACCCATGAGTTGACCGTACAGTTGCCCCATTCTAATATAAAAGATAAAGACGAAGATATTATCAACTCCCAACATGCGCGGGAAGACGGACATAAACTGCTGGATGAGCTTGAGTCACTCCTGCTTGCCGATACGGCTTGGCAGGACAAGATTATCGAAGTGCTGGCGAAAAGAGAAAACTGGATTATTGACAGAGGCAGGCTACACGGGCATATCCGTGACTTCTTTGACGAGCAAAGAATCGGTGGAAACGCGCAGCGGGACGAGAGCGATTGCCGAAGCCATTTTTACCATTGGATTATCAAACATCTGAATACAACCCGATATGGAACAAAACGGAAATCCCCAACTTATAGAGACTCTGATGTCACGGCTGTGTCAGCCGAGGACTACGAAGGAGCGTTTTAGACTGCCTTTCGATGAAGATACGGCTGCGAAACTGCTTAAATGTGCCATCGCAGGCGAAGTGAGCCGTTTCGGAGGCACATTTCTTTATCCTGACGCAGTAGACTCACAAGTCAGGAGCCTTGCTGCGAGCCTTACCTCCGGCAGACGGTGCGGGGTGATGCTGTGCGGCTTGTGCGGCAACGGCAAAACCACCGTGATGAGGGCGTTCCAGAACCTGCTCAATGTGGTCAGGATACCGGACAGCTACCATAGGAATGTGTACGGTATGCCCATCGTCAATGCGGTTCATATTGCCCATTTATGTCGGAACAGCTATACCGAGTTCCTGCGGCTGTGTAATATGGAGATGCTCGGCATCGATGACATGGGCATAGAGCCTGTGGAGGTGCAGGAGTTCGGCAACATGCACAGGCCGCTGACCGACCTGCTTGCAAGAAGATACGAAAACCGTGGCTTCTCGTTCATAACCACCAACCTCGTACCACAACAGATACGCAAGTTATACGGCGACAGGATTGCTGACAGGCTGAACGAGATGGTGGACAAGATTGTATTCGACAACCCTTCATTCAGGAAATAGAGGGAAGAATAAGAACCGACAGAAACAGGACGCAAAAAAACATTTTCCGTTGTTCCATTATCCGACACTCCACTGGCACCAGTCTGTTTTGGATGTGGCAAACGGACGGATGGATTGACATGGAGCGGTAGCGTTCAGTTGCGAGGTATGCCGAGGTATTACCGCCTTCGGACAGTAACACCCCGACGCCCTCGCAACAGTCCGGCAGACTGTTGTCCGTGCCGCTCGCAGGCTCGCAGCTTCCCTCTTGTAGTAAACGTTTACGACCATTTTAAGACCTCTCGTTTATGATGCACGAAGAAGATAACTCCAATCAGGAATTAGGGCAAAAGAAGCCAATTATAAGGCGCGACAAGGTGGTTGTCACCAAGGTCACGGAACAGGAGCTTTCGCAAATCAAAAGCACCGCCGACCAGTGCGGCATGACACGCAGCGACTTCATCCGGGCAAGGGCACTCGGCTACAAGCCACGGCAAAGGCTTTCCGACAGGGAACTGGACGGTTTGCGTCAGCTTGCGGCCTGCCGCACGGACATGGTGAACTTCGCCAACGCCCTACACGGACTGAGCGACAACGAGAAGATACGCCTGTTCCGGCACGAAGAGACCATGCTCGAATGGTACGAGAAAGTGGCCCATGTCACGAATCGTGTCGCCGACTTCTTGCAGTCCGCGCAGACGGTGAACAGCTATCCGGCAGGGACAACGAATGAAGAAATAAAGGAGGACGGCGCATGATAGCCAATGCAAAAGCGGTAGCCCACGGCATAAGGGCGATGCTCTATGTGTCGGGCGAATCGAGGAACAAGAAACATCCCGAAAAGATAATGCGCATCTGCGACAACTTCATGCCGCAGGACATGGACGCTACGGGAATATGGACGGAAATGAAGTTCGCCTCCATGAACCACCCCAACATCAAGAACAATGTCATCCGCATGGAGATAAGCCCGGCGATGGAACATACCGAAGACTTCACCTTGGATGACTGGCGGCAACTGTGGTACGACTTCGCGGCGGCTTTCGACGAGCAGGAAATCCGGGACAAGGACGGCAATGTTGTTTCCCCACGCACCAACGTATCGGGCAGCAAGTCCTCCGTATGGTTGCACGAGGAATCCAAGAGCGGCATACCGCACCTCCATACCATCGTCTGCCGTGTGGACGAGGACGGGAACATCAACAACGACCACGCCATCCACCTCCGCGCACAACGTGCAGCTGAAAAGGTCGCAAAGCAAAGGGGCTGGACTACCGCCATGCACATACACGAAAACAACATCCCACAGGTCAGCGATGACTGCATGGAAGCCTTGCGGGAAATGGCCGAATGGTCATGGGGCGGTTACAGGGAACGGCTTGCCGCCAAAGGCTACGAACTGTATCTGCGCAAGGACAAGAAGGACGTGATACGCGGCTATGTGCTTATCAAGGGCAACACAAGGTTCAAGGCTTCGGAACTCGGAAAGGGACGTAACCTGACGGCATCACGCATCAGGCAGACATGGGAGAAACTGCATCCCGAACAGGACAAACAGAAAGTCAAACAAGCAGGCGCAACAGCTAAACCGACTACCACACCGACACCGAAGTCGTCTGTTCCTAATGAAGCCCGACAAAAGCCACAGCCATTTGTACAGCGGAGTAACTTGGTTTACGAGGAGTACACGGACTATAAGCCAAACTGCCAGCCCACGGAATTTGAGCATGACGGAATGACCTACAAACGCTATCTGCCCGACAAGGTGATTGACTTCTTCAATGATGAGTTCGACTACCAAGAACTTGCCAACTGGCAGGATTTGCAGAACTTGGCGATGGCCTATTTCACCCTTATAGCGTCACCCTACGAGGTGACATCAAGCGGCGGTGGAGGCGGTTCTCAGTCCGATCTCAAATGGGGACGCGACCCGGAGGAGGACGAGATAGAGTTTGCCCGCCGTTGTGCGCGTGAGGCTTCGCACAGGCTCGGCACACAGAAAAAATCAGGAATGAAACGCAAATAATAACGAATTAAAACAGCTACGATAATGAAACAACCCGATACAGCCGTCCTGCGTGAGCGGCTTGCCAATTACACGCCCGAAGAAGAGTTGAAACAGGATGTGCAGGAGCTTGACGGACTGTTGCAGGAAGTCAATTGCCAAATGGTTGGACTTCGCAATCTGCTGAATGAAATCCAAGCCCTGAAAGAAGAACTGCACGGCATACACGGCAGCCTGAAGCACACCGTCCAACGAGAACGGGCGGCTTTCAAGGCTCTGGAAGCGGCCAAGGAGAGTGCCGACAACATTGTGGACGGTATCAGCAACGCCATTGTCAAAGCGGAACGGAACACCGTCATCCGTGCTAAGGTTGATAACAGTGAACTTACTAAGGTGAACCAATGTTCTGCCAATCACATCAAGACAGAGAAGAAACTCTTGGAGGAACATAGTAAAAAGTTAGCCAAACACCTTCAGAATAACGAAGGCATTTGGCTTTCCAGTCGTTGGTTCATATTTATGATAGTCGTGTTCTTATTTTGCTATATAGTCGTATTCTTATGGGCATTCCTTAAGGACTAAAGGAGGTTTGTTATTCTCTTCTATCATTTGTACTTGTACAGATATCTACCATCTTCTAAATACATAACGGGAGAAACATCATGCAAATCAATATTTAGTGAATATCGCTCTTTTAAGTAGTTCAAATCCGACAACAATAGATAATAATCAGTTTGATTATTTTTATCCAACTTATCATAAAGGCGAATATCGCATACATTAAAGTTATCACCGCATATATTCTGGTATAAAAGAATATTCTCGCAGATAAGTACACTGTTAGAGGAATTTGCTTGTATATATGTACTAACTGTTTTGGCCACCTTAAAACGCTCTTGATATTCGGTTTCTGACATCTTAAATCTGAGCGAATACGTATTATATAATGAAAAAGCCAATGCTATACACACTATGAATTTAATAGGTTTAACGAGTTTACTTCTTAAAGGTAGGAACATAATCGGAAGTAAGTAAAAGAAGTTGTTGATGTATCTGTAAGTTTCAAATGAGGAAACATGTCCTTCTTTAATAAAGAAATAGCCCCTATAATGGGATGTATATAGCAGAAGATATGCAAAAAATAAGGTAAGAGGAAATACAATGTCTAATGACATTTTCTTATTATGGAAAAAGAAGTAAATAAGCCATGCAATAGTAGCTGTAAGCACTAAGGAAAATGCTTTAAAACTGAACATCGCTTTAATAAAAGCTGGGAATAGTATCGACAAATAGCGAATTGAGAAAGTTGAATTTTCTATATCTTGGGATTCTATTTTTTCTATGTCAAAAACATTTTGAACGGATAGAAAATAGATACAGACGATAAGTAAAAGGGATGTATATTTCAATATTTCTCCAGTGTATTTTTTTATCTCACATCTATATTTCCACAAAACCAAATAAATAATTTCAATTGTAGGTAAAGTAAGCAATGCCAAATTTTCTCTTTTACACATAATCGCCACAAGAAAAGAAATAAGACATAGGACATAGTTATATATACTCTTTCTTCTAAAATAAGTATATACGAATACCAAACAAATGAAACTTGAAAATATTTCTGATAAGAAACAGGTTGTAAACAAGTTTATTATAGGTGCACAACAATAGAGAACAGGAAGGATAAACCAATTCTCTTGATTCTTTGGAAGGATTGACAGTATGAGTAGAATAAAAAAAGCTATGCTTGTATTTGCTATGCTCAAAATGGTTGGAGACCATCCAAAAATGTTCGTAAAAAGAGACAGAAAGGTAGGATACATGATAAAATGCCCACCATAAGTAGAAGTAAGCATCGGTTCCGTAAGACTTCCAACAGAAACGGCATCAATTAAAAAAGAAGTTGGAAATATGTCATACAAGAATTGCCTAGCACAAAAACTAAAAACATAAGCATCCTCATACTCCAATCCATAAAAATGAGTACCATAATTGTATTTGAACAAAAGAGTTAGAACCAGACAAAGCAATATGCGCTTATATGGTCTTCGTATGGACTTATAATCATATATAAGTTCATGAATAAGCAGAATGAATAAAAATATGATTAGAACTACACACAGATAATATTGCCCCATTTTTCACTACCCTTTCAAAATTTGCTTTATTGTATAATATATTACTTGGCATCCATATTTCACTGAACGTAATAACCTTATAGATGATGAAAGATTGTCGTATCTCGCAGGGCAATATATTTCTTGTATTTCATACCCTTTTGAGAACGCTGCAATAATAATCTGATTGTCAAATATGAAATCATTTGAAAAATCATGATACATTATAGACTTAAGCACATCCTTTCTATAAGCCCTATACCCTGTATGATATTCTGATAAATGTTTCTTGAAGCAGAAATTTTGGAATTTTGTAAGTACCCTATTACATAAATACTTGTATAGCGGCATACCATTTTTTACCGCTTCTAATCCTTTCATCATACGTGAGGCAAGAACAATATCTGCCCCTTGGAGAATCTTTTCTATAATAGCCGTTATCAATTTAGGGTCATATTGGTAATCAGGATGAAGCATTACTATTATATCAGCGTCCAATATTAACGCTGTATCATAACATGTTTTTTGATTAGCACCATATCCAAGATTTCTATCGTGTTTAATAATATGCCTGATGCAACATTCTTTGGCAACTTCTATGGTATCATCAGAACTAAAATCATCTACCAGCACAATTTCATTGACAACATCTTGAGGTATTTCAGATATTGTCTTTTTTAGAGATTTCGCACAATTATAAGCAGGCAGAACTACAACAATTTTCATATTTCAATGCAGATGTCTTTAAGTTTAAAAAGTGCGCCCGATAAAATCAGGCGCACCGGAAAATCATTTAGCTCTACAACTCATCTGCTCGAATAATGAGAACTATGCGAACGATGCGAACTGTGAGAGCTATGTGAGCTATGGGAACTGTGGCTTGCGAGTAGATTGAACTCGGCAGAGGACTGTTCCAGCACCAACGTCTGTTCTTGCTGCTGTTCGATTTGAGTGTCGCTGTTTGTCACTTTAGCGACAATCTTCTCTCCAACAGAAGTACAGTAGCTCGCTCCTGCAAGAATTGCAGAGACCGCAAAGAACAAGAGTTTCTTCATTGATACCTCCTTCTTTTAATGTTAGACAATCAGTTAATTAACACGATATATCAGATGATATATGTTCCACTTTCTTTATATGAGAACTATGGGTGTTCCTATTGGATTCAAAGAATCCTGCACATTGACCTCTCAACACACATCCATCACATTCATGAATGTATATGTCTTTCCAATCTGAAATAGACTGTTGGGCATAACATCTTATGTCTTCAGGCAATATACATAACTGTGCATTGTAGATATAAGGTTTCATTCCTCTGTCCGCAAGCAATAAGACTGCCTCCCTTAATTCTGTGTTATAGTCATAGGGGTCTATCCAAAGTTGGTCTAAATTTTCTTTTGCTAATCCAGTCGTTTCCATTTGCATAAAAGCGACTTGTGCAACAAAAGGAAAATTGTGGTAAATATAATCTGCAAATTGTGGTAATCGCCTATAGGTTTGCTTATGGACTACAATTCTAATCCCTATCCGTTGATGGAACAATGCAAGATTGTATAAGCCTTGTACGGTCTTATAAAAAGTCTTTGCACCTACAATACGGTTGTGTTCTTTTGCAATGTCTGAAAAAAGCGGAATGTCTATCTGTAAATCATGATGCCTGCATCTTGCCAGTTTCATTGCATACTCCTTGTCTGCAAACTTTACTCCATTTGAAAGAATACTGATTGCGGTTTTAGGAAGCTCTTTCTTGATGTGATTTATCAAGACAAACAAATTATCCCCGATAAGTGTAGGTTCACCTCCGGTTATACCGATTTCTTGGGTGCTTTTGTCAAACAGAGAAATCAATTTCAAATTGAACGCAGTTTTATCTTTTTCTTGCAGAATCGGAGGTTGCGGGCACATAATGCAGCGATGGTTGCATCGTTCCGTTGCCATAATTGCATTATGATTAGATTTAATTTCGTACACAAAAATTATTTCTCCTTGCTTATTGATAACTACAACATCGCCTTCATGAAATTCATCCACATTGTCAACTACGCAATAAGGTTTCCCTCTATCTGTAATAGTGTCCTTTGTCGTAATTGTTGCAGCATATCCAAACGCAGGACTTGATGCGTCTTTATTTACCCATATTTCATTGGAACGGTGAAACATTTTCTTTCTAAAAGTTATCCGCCCAACGACATCTTCTTCTATATTGAATGACTTACCTTGAAGCTGTTTCATAATCGTTCAATTTAACCAAGACCAAAAAATTCTATTTATCTCAGGGTCATGCCTGTGCAATAACTCGAACAAGTAATGTATGATTGACTTTGTCTTTTTACACATTTCATTTGTCGGTCTGAAACCTATCATATCTCCTTGTTCGGACATATTGCGCACAGGGTCTGCACCGCAATAGGGCTGGAACACACATTCGGAACATACAGGCAGACACTCTGTACAAGCAGAGGAAATGATATGGTGTAGAAGTTCACCATTGAACATTTCCTGATAACTATTCTCATTCACATTGCCCAACCTGAAATAATAGTTCTTGAAGCGTGCCATCATTCGAGCTTCATCCGATACATATACGCTACCGTCATAATCATAGATAACTCCTGCAATGCCAACGCCTGCTGGAGATTGCAAATCAACAAAGCCCGTAGCAAACGGCGTAAGCATTCTTCTTAAAAGGAGCGCAGCAAATCCCTCTACAAAGAATGTCCCTTTCTTATTTAGTTCTATGATATAATCAAGTCCTTCTTTGTAATTCTCAATGAAATCTTCTATGGGATAAGCTATCTTTTCTTTGTACTGTTTTGCAAAACCGTATGGATTAAGAGACCGTAAAAATATGCTGTTGAATCCCAAGCGTATATATTCGTCGATTATATCTTTGAAGCGCCCCAAACTATATTTTGAGGTTGTCATAAGAGCGGACGCACAATCATTGTTTCCCCATATTTCCCGTATCATGGAGAGGTGCTTCTCAAAAATCGCATGATGGTCTAATTCCTTGTCTTGCAGCGGACGGTTTGTGTCGTGTAAATCTTTAGGACCGTCCAACGATGTAGAAATCATGCAGTTATGTTCCTTCAGGTATTTCACTATCTTTTCATTTAGCAAGGTCAGATTGGTACAAATAACGAAATCCAATTCTTTCTTCTTGAAAAGGTTTTGCCACTCTGCTTCCTCTATGATGTATTTCACCATCTCAAAATCAGTCGAGGGGTCGCCACCCTGAAATTCTATCTTGATGCACGGTGAAGGTGATTGGAAGATTGTTTTGACAATATTCTTAGCCGTCTGTTTTGTCATGTCGGCAGAGTGGTCATCCCGGTTTTTGCGTGCTACTTGACAATATATGCAACTGGAGTTACAACGCAAGGTCGGAACAACCATATGTAAAGAAGTGAAGTCACGAAGTATGCTTTTCTTTGTGCGGAATTTTGTTGCAAGCATTGAAACCACATCTTCGACCTTATCTGTCGTGGCAATTTGTTTTGATTCGATGTCATAAAACAAATCACTGTGTATATCCATTTCTCCATTTACAAAACGATGGAAGTCTTCGTTCTGCAAAAAGATATATTCCCCGACTTCGTTTGTGAGGAGATATTCTGTATCATTGAACCGTTCAAAACGGAATGGCAATAACTGATAATCCATATTCTTATTTTGAATTTACAGGTTTGAACGCTTCTTCAACTATCATATCACGAATGTGCCCAAATTGGGCATTAACGTCATGCCGCAGTTGTTGGTCTATCAATTCATTGCAAAATTGCTTGGGAATATCAACAGTAATGGCATTGTCATCTTTTGATTCAAAAATGACAAACACCAAATTAGGATTAGATTTATCCGTCTGTTGATGTATGTAAAACAAATGTGAGAACTTATAGATTGCCGCCGTTATTACATCTTTGGAATACAGAGCTAAATCTACAATTACTTGAAACTTGTTATTGTCAAGTTCTACGACTGGGAATTGAATCTTTGCCATACCATTTTCAACGTCCTCCAGCCCCTCGAAGACCTCTTGTTATTATGCGCAGAAGCGTGGAACTGCAATGCTACCACATTCTGATTTGGAGGTCGTAGGAAAAACCTTTAGCACGGATATGGTAATAGCAGCCCACGCTATAGCGTGAGAACCACTATGCCTTCCTTGTGCTAAATTTGAAAGTTTCCTACGTTTCCAAATCACAAGATAAGCAAACGCTTCTTCTTTTTCTCGTATGTCTTGGAAAGAGTTGCCTCAATCCAGTTACAAAAGTAGCTAAATTCTATGATAAACTCTTGCCTTTGAATGATTTTCTTTCCGATTAAACAAGAATTTATATAAATGCATAGCTAATATCTATGAATAAATACAACTCCATTGTCTTATATTGGTAAATTGAATAACTAAATTCATTCTTTTTAGTTCTAACAAATCACCATCATTAATAGATTAATATATATTTATCTTGAAGAGGAAAAGAAAAGGCAGGAAGCAGCCCACCGGCTGAATCCTTGCCTTTTCGTTTTCCCTTATCCTGTCTAATACCTATTGCGGAGTACCTTTTTAAGCTATCCGCTTCCACGCGCTAATTGGATAGTAAAATATTTAGTACTATTTTGTTACTTAACGCTTTGTAGAATACATTTATATTATTGATTATAAATGAAATACAATTAGTATTAGATATAAGAGCCTAATACCCCACTCGCCTTTCGGTGGCGGGATGAGTGCCACTTAAAACAGCAAGCTGGGCACGAGAAAACCGGTGCCGAAATTGAACAGAGTACGAAAGATTCTATCTCTCGTATTGCCAACTATGTTTCGGCTCTACGCACACAGTTCCCACAGAAAACCGGTTAGGACCAAGTTGTGGTTTTGAGAAACTGTTGCTTTAGGAGCAAAAGCGCATCAAAAATACGCCATCGCAACCTAAGTGGAAAATCATCACCAAAGCATATGGAACGATTCGGCAGAACATTGTACAGTTCAACTCCCTGACTGTTGGATATGATATTGATTTTGTCTCCCCTATTTTTAAATCTGGTTTGCCATGTCTATCGTCAAATTCTCTATCGGAATCAAGTTGTGAAAATCCAATGCGCATACCACATCCACTCCTACTAAGATTGGCTCATGTTATGGCAGACTTCTATCATTGAGTCTGGCAAATTAGATTTCGCAAACTAGATAATCTTGCAATAAATGCACTTTGAGAATCCGGCAAACACTAAGACGGCATCTGGCAGAATTGGTTGATGCATCTGCACAATATGTCCAAATTAACGATTCCAGAAACTTGTCCTAACAATCTGAATAAACTGGCAGCATATTAGGGGCAGATGAAAATATCAGATTAAATCTGGTAATTTCATTATCAAAAAAAGTGTGAACTAGCAACGACTCATAAGTTGGCCAACTTATAAGTCGTTACTTTAGTAGTTTGTACTCTCCAGCAAAATCTATTACTTAATAATGCCATTCAAAAAATCACGATCCTCTTTTGGTAAATCTGACTCCTTCATAAAGCCTAATTTATATTTTAGGATTCTCTTTAACTTCGTTTTACCGCCTCCTGACAAAGCAAAATAGCTACTGGAAAAATTAACATTACTAATTTTATTGATATAGGAATCATATGATTCTTGGACACCATCCTGTTCAAGAATATTTCTCAAGATGTCAAATAAAACGGATATTCCAATAGTCTTTAGGATTACGCTGTCTTTGGTTGCATTATTCCACAAGATTGTTTTGACTGAATAAAAATATTTTTCTAATATTGAATACAGTTCATCATCTTTTGATTCTATATATAAGTGTCGAAGTACCGGTTTCCCTTTATCGGTAAGCCCTTTACGTGTTTTATCACTCCATATGCTATTTTTCTTCATTGCTAGCATATCACGGTCTTTCTGCGGATTACTAGAGATTAAACACATAATACCTTCAACCATGGCAGCGGTAGAAAGCAACCATTGATTCTTATCTACTAAGTCTTCCAGCTCAGAATACAAGGGAGCCAATTTAATTTTCTGATATAATGGAGAGCTCTTGCTAAAATTAAACTTTCTCGTCAGGTATACGGCTAACTTCTCTGGAGACCACGTATCCTGAGGCTCATTCTCAACATCATATCCAAATAATTCCAATGCCAGACTCTTATCTACACGCTTTTGATTTCCGTTAATTGTTGCAAACAAATATGCTTGATAAGGGTTAGGAAGATCAATAAAAATGGAACAGACCAACTCTATTTCTTTGCAATCTGAATCCGCATAATTAAATGCGTTCAAACGATGTTGTCCGTCAATTATCAATGATGAAATATTGTCCGGCACAATCAAATCATAAACATCTGGCAGATTTGTTTTCTCAACATGCCATCGCTTTTCCTCATCTTCAATGATTACACCTTTATCGTTAATATTTGCAGCAACTAAGATTGAAGTCGGAAAACTCATCTCATCAGACATAATAAACTTGGCAATAGCTTTTAATCGCTTTGAATCTAATGGGCGTTGATTACCAGTTAGATTGCCGTTTTTGTCATATCTTGCCACGGATGAGGTTGATATTCTCAACAAATCACCTGCCTTAATTTTTGCTATATAGAATTCACCTAATGGCTGAACAACTTTTATTGCTTTTATTTCCATAACACTAATTAATCATTAAATTGCCCTAAACCGCCACCAAGAGCATTAGTACTCTCTTCTAAAACTTTATTATCACGATTCTGATACCACCATACAAACGGATAACATACATATGCAACACCTGAAATAATTAGTGCACATAATCTATTACCTGTATTAATTTGAGCGATAACAATGAAACAAAGCACACAAGAGACGGTTGGAATAACATAGTTAACGAACACCTCAAATTTCTTATTACTACCCATCAACGATAGTATCCTCTCTGCACATGTAGGTGCTAATGAAGATATAACAATCGTAATTAATCCCAACGACGTTGCTTTCCAATCTAGAATACCAAACATTGCAGATAGCCAGATTGAGGATGTGCCTAAAACAATAATTATTAGAAGTTGTAATAACTTCATTCTATTATGGTTAAAGAAATTTCGCATAATTATCTCATAAATATTTCTTGTTTAACCCACTCTAAATCATTCGTGATATTCTTATCCTCCATCATTCTCAGGATATAATAGAATCCACCATTTGCATATTCATTGATTAGATCAATAGCTTTCGATGGTTCCTTCATTATATCAAGAGAGCCAGCCTTTGCTATACACATACACAATAAGGCTTCTGCATCTTTCTCCCCACCACTATGATACATCGTATTCAAATTAAACGGACGATCTGCAATTGGTGATTGCAAAGGTCTCCGCTCATTATGTAAGAATCCGACTACAGCGGCCCATACGAAACACTGCCAATGATATGAGAAGACATTGTATGCTCCACCCTGTTTGTTTGAGAACTTAAGAATAACATTATCCTTAACATATTGCTCAAATGAAAACTTTATTTCGAATATATTATCCATATCAGCCTTATTTTAATATCGTTACTCTTGTCGATACTTCGTGCTGTCCTCGGTTTGCATCCCCACTGTATATTTCACTCTCCAGATTGAATATGCGAGAGACATTACTTTGGTTATAGAGGTCGGCATACTGCTCACTATTCAAGTCCACATCTTTTGTTAAGATAATAGACTGGGCGAAAATGTCCTTAATGCCGAGCAGGTATTTATGTGTCGTTTCAAGGTCAAAGCTCGATGTCGGAGCATCACTAATGAATGGATAATAAATACCCATGGCTTCCTGATTTAGAGACAACAAAGCGTTAATAATACTCATCTTCTTTCGGTCTTCATGGCTCGTATTGAGTCCTGCGTCAAATTCAATCGAGTAATCATCCCCAATTTTCACATCGCCCTTATATCCATTATCGTGCTCTGTAAATTTGGCATAGAAAATATTCGCACGCTCTTCAATCTTGCGAAGCAGCTCTTTTCTTGCAGACTCTTGAACTCTTTTACAAATATCCTCAAGGAATGTTGAGATATGTTTCCACTCCGTTTCCGGAACCTTGGCAATTGTGGTATCTTTTGCCCCCAATTTTTCAAGCTCCTTCTCCGTTGCTCGTAGTTCACTTTTATAATTGCCAAGCGTTTGCTTTGATATATCCAGATTACGTTGTAATCTTTCCAAATTACTTCGACTGGCTCGTATCTTAGAATCAATTACGCCGGCTGTCTCAGCTTGAGTTACAGGATTAACGCCATGCTTCTTCTTGATATCTTCAATCTGTTCATCAAGTTTTCGCTTTTCCTCTAACTTTTTACGCCGCAATGCCATATATTTTTCCAATTCATCTTCGCTATCTTTCCATTGTTTATCTATTCCGGATAGCGAAACAAGCAATGAATCAGGATAGTCTTGAATCTTACCTACGAACATATTAAACTGCTTCGAGAATTGCATGTTATTCGTAAACTCCTCCATCTCCTTTAGATACTCTTCTTGCAGTCTCAAGCGTTCAACAATATACTGATACTGAACATCCTCCTCCGAGAACTCAGTTCCACACACAAAACATTTTTTTTCTCGAAGGATCTCTTCCAACTTTGCACGGCTAGGATTATCCAGATACTTTCTTTCCGGAACTGTATACTCCTCGGCTTTATGTTTTTCGATGATTTCTTTGCACTGCTCAATCAGAGAGTCAATTCCACGTAATATCCATAATGAAGGAAGTTGAGTTCGTTGAAAATTATCTATGTTTGTTGTTTTATCCAACAGCCTTTCAATTTCAGCCTCACAGTCTTTGTATTTCTTGACAAGCGTAGTATAGCTTGCAAGACCGGTTATTTTAGTCTCGCTATCAGCAAGTGCAATCTTAACAGTCTCGATATCAGCCTCTAGCTTCTTCTTATTATCTTCCTCTTTGTTAATCTTATAATTTAAGGTATCAATAATCGAAATCAATCCCTTTACATTAGCATTATGCTTATTTACCTCTTTTAATTTACGACTCTCTATTCCGGTAATCTTTACTTTTGATTTGCTGATTATCTCTGAAAGTTTTTCATAATAAGGGAAATAGGAAATATGCTTTACGGCATCTTTTAATGTCTCTCTATCCCTAAAATTAATCAAGCTCTCCAACGACTCGCCTTGAAACCAGATATAGTTTCTGATACCATCAGGAAATAGCTCATTGATCTTGTCTTCAGCCATTATATCATTGAGGACACGGGTTCCTGTCGGAGAGTCAAAAGACACTTTTAAGATATTAGGACGAACTTGCCAAGCATCTTTGGAGTCCCACTCTTCTGAATCTAGCCTCAATGCACTGACAGAACGGTCAATAATATAATTTACGCCTTTATCATCTTCCAATTCAATCTGCACGGAAGATGTTACCTCGTCATTAACACTAGCATTGTACAACGCTCGCTTATTAATAAACTCATAGCGTTGCATCGAGAACTTTGCCGATTGTGGCAGGCTGTCTGTTGTGCACCACCCAACACCTGTGACATATATTCTCCCGAATAACACCCAATAAAAGGCGTTAAAGAGTTTTGACTTTCCCTTTCCACCATTGCCAATAATGAGATTCAATCCATCGGAGAACTCCAATGTCTGAATCTCATAGTAAGACTGGAAGTTTTCAATCTTTATTTTTCTTATTCTCATAGCCTTACCTTAATTAATCGTTACATATATTTTTAATGTTGGCAATATACTGATTGGTTAAAGAATCAGCATCTCCAGAATGGGTAGAGAGATCGGTAAGCATTTGCGCAACAGCTTTTGCTTTCTCCAGATTTACAGACACTTTTTCAGTCCCTGCCTCTAATGTTTGATCAATCTCTTTTTCTATTGCTTTGAACATTTCGTCTTGAATAGCCATAGTATCTTAATTATAATTATTATTTTCCATTTCAATCATTGCAAATACATCGATTCGTAAAGCCTCACAATAGGTTTGCAACTCTCCATATAGGATATCAATTTGATTATCTGCAAGAGCTGCAAAGTTCACTATTCGTCGAACCTCCCCAATAAACATATTTCGCTCAACTCCAGTAGATTCATCCATTATATTGGGAGGTGTAACTATCAAATCCCATATTGTTGCTTTTTCTTTCCCTCTGCTTTTTCGGAGAACACGACCTCTCCGTTGAATAAATTGACGAGGATTGCCTGTACTTGAACAGAATATTGCATGTTCTGCACGAGGGATATCAACACCTTCATCCAAGCATTTCATGGACAAGAGTATTTGTATATCCCCATCTGCAAAACTTTTCAATACACCAGCAGCATCGTCCAATCCGCTAATATACTTATGATAACGATACCCATGCTCCTTAAACATTTGGGCATACTCATCTATTATATGTATGTCTTCTTGTTCTATATCATAAGACTCATTAACGGAGTAGTCAGGCTCATATCCTTCTGGTACAAAAACAAAAGTATAGTCTAAGTTACGATTTTGTTTTAAATTCGCCAATAATTGGGCTATTGCAGCCTTTTTATTTTCTGCTTTATGGATAATTCTTTTGCGTTTGAGCAACAACTTCTCGGCATCAGGCTTATACTTACCAGTATCCGAGTCAATATATTTCCTTAGCTGGACCGAAATTCGTTCATATTCTACCATCTCTGTCTCCGTTAACTCTATAAAGATCGGATAATAATCATAGTGGCATAATATTCCTTCTTCAATAGCCTGCCTCATCGTGTATCGATATGTATACTCGGGTGGTCTTGAATTAAAAAAGTTATACAGCTGCTCTGATCCATGATCATCATAAATTCTTTCGGGAGTAGCAGATAGGCCTATACGCCAATGAATCATCTCCGGCAAATGCCTCAGAGAACTTGTTGAACCAATATTATGAGCTTCATCTGCGATATAAAGGAAAGTGTCAATGCCTTTTACCTTTTTAAGGAATGATTGAAACTCTTTTCTATTGAATGTTGCGTAGGTAGTAATAATTACAATATTCTTAGTTTGATCCAGCAGGCTTCTAGTTATATATCTATTTAATATTTCTTTCCAGTCTTTATCAGTATATGTAGAAACTATGTTATGAAAGCTGAAAGCCTCCACCTCTCGCCTCCATTGTATGGCTAACGCTTGCGTAGGAACAACAATGATCGCTTTATAAAACCCATTTTCTTTATATTGCTTGCGCAAACAGTTCAGTGCGGTTACTGTCTTACCGGAACCTGTGGCCATGGCAAAGATTCCCTTCTTGCCATTTTCAATCCAAGCATTATAAGCATCAATCTGAATCTTACGCTCTTCGGGGAATGGGAATCGAGGTTCCTGCTCTTTCAATTCCAATTTATCAAGGAGCCGTTGCGACAACGATGGAGGGTTCTCTCTTTCAGGATCAAAACTGTTTCTCAAACTTATGCTTGCATCAAGCAGTTCGGGTACAGTCATTTTAGGATATGCCTCACTTAAAAAGGTCTTCACCTCGTTTATAGGAATATGAATTAAATGAGGAGTATCATTTCGCCATGATTGGTCGAATAAATTCTGATACTCAGTGATTCTTTTGTCATCATCCGGTGAGGTGAATACTGTGATAGTCTCCCCATTAAGCTCTAAAGCCGATTGTGAGAAGTTGGCAGATCCAATAAAAGCAACCCTATTTCCATCTTCATCAGTAAATATACCGTATTTGTCATGCCCCAGTCCCCCTTTCGTCGAAATAGTTGCAACAAATTCGATCCGATTGATAGAGATTAAGTAGGATAGGCAATGAAAGAAATGTTCATCTTCCCTTGAAAGAGTATTTGTCAGAGTCTTAATATCTGACAATATCCGACACTCAAATTCTTTGACTAAATGTTTTTGTCCATTTTCGATAGCATCTTTATCCTCTTTGCTCAAAATATGGTTGATAACAACCCGCATTTTCCCTCCATTTGCAATAAACAGTGCGAATCCAAAAGCAAGACTTCTTATTCCACTTGAGGAAAAGAATCCAAGCCCTAAATCAAAAGTAGTACTTTCAATCAGAGCTTCTGTAAAAAACTCCTTTGGCTCATCTAAACCAGAAGAATAACTATGCTTGAACTGAACATCACTTAACATATTATATCCTCCAATCCATGCGTGATTTTATCAATCAGATAATCGTAACCATTCAGATTGGGATTGCTGCGCAACTCTTTGTTCATAAGTTGTAATCCATCATCAATATGCATCTTGACATATTTAGGGATATCCTTATCGGTTTTATAGATCCCATATTTTACACATATAAGACCTATATAGTAGGATGAATTGTTGCCAAACAAGACATTCTTACTATACTCCTTACCCTGAGAATCAGCAATATCAGTCAGCGACAACAGCCGATCTTGAGACAGTGAATATGCTAAAGCGATACGAGCTATGATATTTTCTGCACCCAAATTGAATTTACGGCTCAATTCGGTCACAACAATTTTATTCTCCTTCGATGTTTTTATACTATTGAACATATCTATGCAAGCGTTTTAAACAATTTATTGGGTATAACCTTTTTGAACGATGAACATCCATCTGCGTTCTCAATAACATATACTTTATTCACACTTGGAAGTAATGCGGAATACTCAGTCTCCGACAGCTCTTTTCCTAATAATGGGAAAATAACAACCTGTTTTGACACCGACGGGTAGAACTTAGTAATGATATTATGGGAATGTATGCTATCAAACTTTTGAAGTGGACTATCAATGAATACAGGAAAGTCTATCCCGGATTCTTCGACAAGAGCCTTAAGGATTGCCGTAGCATAAAGTTGCTGCTCCCCTTTTGACAACTTCTCCTTATTGATAATCTCGCCTGCTTTATCAAGCAATTCGATTTCAATAATATCATCTTGCAGATCAATCCGAACACTATGAATAAAGTCCGCCTTATGCATCAGCATATCAATGCTTGCAATAATCTTTTGTTCCAACGAGAATCGACGCTTCGTCTTTAATTCAAGTAAGAACGTGGTAAGCTCTGATATCAGACGCTCGGCGATAACATCCTTCTCTTTATCAGACTTATCAACTCGAATATATTTTGTAACCTCTGATAGCTGTTTCTTTAAAACTGCAAGGTCTTTATTGTGTGTACCTATCTGTTCCGACAGCTGACGCGACTTCGCTTCCAGCCTATTTAGCATATCATCAATCTCGGCCTTATGTGTTCTAATGGCCTTGATATCCGCATTTCCATCATCATACTCAGCAGCAGCAATCTTCTTTTGAGTTTTAGCCAAGAATATGGCATTATTCTTAATTTCTTTAACTAGCTGCTTAAAGATTGTGCTATACGAGTATCTGATGTTGTCATATAACGCCTGAAACTCATTCACCTCATTATCGGTATAATCTAACAATACTTTAAAGTTTACAGGCAAATCCCCTTGCGACTCAACAACATTGGATGCGAAAGCATCAGATATTACATGCTCTAGCATTTTACGTTGAGAATCTGACAAACAAAGATCACTGAAGCGCTGCTTTATCTGCATATGTACGGATGACAATGCCTCGTTAATAGCTGTACAATTGGCTTCTGTAACCCGAATATTCTTTTCGGCATCAACCTGATTCTTCAAGAGAGCAAACAGCCTACCTGAGATTGCAAATGGAGCAATATCAAGCATATCACGCAACTGACTCTTTAGCTTCGAGTCCTTGTCTTTCAATACAGCCAACAGTTCCTTCTGCTTGTTTAGCTCTTCAATGCTGATGGCATTACCCTCTCGAATCAATCGTTCCTGAAGCTGAGTGGATTCAACTCTGTATTGCTGAATCTGAGCATCTATCTGACTTCGTTCTTCTTCTGCATGCTTAATCTTCGATTCAATATCCGAAACGCTATTTGCCAACTTATCCAGCTTGGATTTGCTTACAGTGGACCCGGCATTCTTTCTGAATTTAAGTCGCAGATTCTCAAGATTCCTCTTGACATCCTCATACTTTTTAATGCCCAAAACCTCGCTGTACGCAGTGCTTAGCCTACGTTTCTCATCCATCGATTTCACTTCGGCTATATTGACAATCTTCTCTGCATCGAAAAAGAAGAACTTTGCAATGTCTTTGGATAAAATAAAATCATTGATGAATATATCATATCCAACCTCCTTCGCCAATTCATTGACTTGACCATCAATCAAGACATCAACCGATTCAACATCCAGAAAATAGTCATACGTTCTCCTAATCGTTATTATACTACAAGGTATGGAGGGTATAAATACATCGGAGAGTACTATTTCCACATAATATTGAGCATCTTCTTTGATATACTCATTTTCTACAGAATATCCATGCCTAGCAATCTGTTTACGCTCTTCTGGTGTAATTTCATATAAATCCACGGCATGGACTAATGTCTTATGCAGGCTTTGACGTGCATAATTCTTATAGCCTTGGGCATCATTAATATCTCGTCTAAATTTCTCATCAACATCAGCCATCAACTTGCCATAAAGACACCAAACAAGAGAGGTGAGAAAAGTCGTCTTGCCAAAACCGTTATTTCCAGCAATTAAAAAGATGTTTTTCGAGTCTGGCTGAAACGAGACTTTGTTATGACCCCTATAGGCTCTATAATTGTGTAATATGATAGATTTTATAAACATTACTGACGCGGGTTAAGATAGTTATCCAATCGCTTCTCAATATCGCCTTGCAGACCATTGTTATTCATCAAAATAGTCTTACTTCGCTGCAATGAAACCAAATCATTGATCAGCTGATAGTCTTCCGGATGTTCTGCACACACTCTCTCAAGAATTAAACGTTCTTGATATTGCATATTTTCTAAAGGCATATTCCGTTGATAGACCTCATTATAAATATCAGTAACTTTTGGAGAAAAGCAGCCGTCTCTATACCAATTTATTTGTATAGCAACTAGTTCCTGGTTGGATATCAGTTCCATATGCGGTTTTACCCGCTGCATGTTACGCTGTAATTCCAATAATTTACGCAACATTATACAGCGATACTCAAAAGTATAATTACCCAAATTATGACCATCTGCATCTACGGCTAATTGCCCATTTCTGCGCGTAGCATAGCGGTTCTCCGAGATATTGCGACCTTCAACCATTTCATCCCGAAATTTAAGTAAAGGACTCATCCACTCATTGCCGTTATTAATTAGAGCTTTCATGGATTTATCCTCCTTAACAACTGTACATACCCAACACCCGAAGCGACTTTGCCCACAAGAGGGTTGAGTTTTATCTGTTATTACAGTAGGGCATTCATAGTCGTCTGCATTAGCATTGACATAAATCTGTGTAATTTTTTGATTGTCGTATCCCCACGGAGAGGGAATCTCTCTTAAGATATACCACACTTCCTCCAGATACAAATCTTTAATCGGAGAGTAAGTGTATGTATTGGGATTCAATGGGTGCTTGGTTAGTCGCTTCCCCTTTATCTCGTGACGCCGAATGGATTTTGCTCGAGTTGCACTTTCCGTCAGGCGCGTACCAATAAGCACAATAGCCTCTCCCATTGTATCGACTTTATCCAAAATAAATTGGGTCGTAGGTTTAATCTTTAGACGATCAGTGCACCAGCGGAATGTATTGTTGGGAACAGGATACCCTTTGCCAAGAAAGCTGATCCAGAAACTATCCTCCAACTTAGGCACTGTAGTTTGTACCGTAATGGGAAGCTTCTGTTCAGAGGCGGCTGTACGAATACAATCTAGTACTTCCACAATATAATCTGTAATAATTGGATTTTCGACAAGCGTATCGTTATTAACCACATATATCTGTCTAGCCAGTGCTGCATCCCCAAACTCCTTTCGAATAGATAATAGGGCCTTCCAAACTAAAGTTAGGACAACAGTGCTATCCTTCCCTCCACTAAATCCGATAATCCAAGGTATATTATTATCATTTTCAAGATACTGTTCCTTGATATCATCTATTATATAATCAATACGTTTTAACATTACAAATTACTCTTTCTGTGATTTTAATAATACACGAACATCAACATCTAACAAGTTTGCAATCTCTTGTAATTGCACAATAGATGGTTGCGATTTATTTGAACACCATCTTGAAATTGTATTCTCAGATTTGCACATTTGCTCTGCCAACCACCTATTGGTTCTTCGCTTTTCCGCAAGTACCGCCTTTATTCTATTCACCACGATTTGTTGATTATTCGACATAGGCATTTAAACTATACTCATTAAATTGCAAACAAAAATACACCTAATTTCTAATATAGCCAAGTACACAAGCAACAAAACATCATTTATAAGGGAATTGCTACTATTGCACAAAACTATGTAAAAGCTATATTTTGCCTCAATATCAACTATATGTGACAAACATCATTCATGTTAATTTTTTAATTACTCATTCTGTCTCCTCAAATTCTTCCGAGGCATTTGCCACTAACGCCTTTCCTATTTCCAACTGCAAGAATTTAGGCAACTGAAGCAGCTTTGCCATAAGTTGGCTATAAGTAAACCCAACCTTGGTATCCAGTATTGGTTCCTCTTCAATGTCCGTGTCAATCCTTTCTACAGACTCTGAACCTTCAATGAAATCGGAATAGTCCGGATTCTCAGGCCAATTTTCTATCGTACCGTCACTATTGATCTTTAAACGGATATAGTCACCGCAGTCATCTGAATTCGGAATCAGACCGTTTGGCACATAACCGGCTATCTTGCATATCACTTTTTTATCTTTATCGAGCAGGAAATATGTTCCGCTGTCGCATATCTTGGCCTGCAGGTACAGATCCCCATATTCAGGCTTCCAATTCAGCAGTTTATGTGTTTTCAAATTGATTATTCCCGACCACATACCTTTAGAAACTAACGGATATTTGTTCTCGTATAGTTCTCCCATCCAAGCGTTCGTATAGCTGCACATTTCCTCGTTATATGGGAAATATATCATAAGATAGTGCGTAATCTCAGTTAATTCCTGCTCCTTAATGCCAATCAAAATCTGTTTCGCCATAATCAGTAAAAATTAATAGTAACTTATTCAAACTTCATCATATCCGCCAACTGGACAAAATAATCGTTTGACCAGATATCGAGTTCCTTGGGGTTCCTGACAAACGGAAGGACATCGTTCTTTACCTGGTTGATATTAGCCGAAGCTAATCTGTCTTTCAACTGAGCCATGAATGTCTCCTGCCCGATTTCTTCATTGTTAAACTGGCGGATACGCTCTGCGAGATGGGCAAAATCAAGAGGAACATTGTGCCGGACATACCATTCAAAATCATACCAGTCACGACCTTTCACCCTGTTTTTCCAACCCCTGTACACCAATGCGTGCATCTTCCCGGCAAACAAATCAGGCAAAGTGAAACAGCGTGTCATGAAGGAGTGAGGCTGTAGAAGCAGCTTTTGCTCAGTCCTGAAATTCAACGGTGGCTGGGTATCAACTTCAATTTTGATTTTTATGGATTTATCGGTCTGGAAAGACACATCATATACATCCGTATTGTCTTTCAGGAAAGCGGATTCCACCTTACCAAAACTCTTTTTGTCTTTCTTTTTAATCTCCACTTCACGACCGACAATGGCAAATTCATCTATTATCGGCTGGAAGTATTTCGTAAAATCGAACTTGTCATCGGGAACCAAGAGGGAAAAATCCATATCCTCGCTGAAGCGTTGAAGACCATGAAAAATTCTGAGGCAGGTACCGCCATAGAAAGCGGCCACATCGAAGAAACCGCCATTATAGAGCCCGGCAAGTATCACCTGCTGATTCACTTCAAATATGGCATTACGCCTTTCTTGTTCCGTTGTTGCACCATATGCAGAGAGCATATTGTCATAAATCTCATTCTTCATTTTTTCAGCAATTTAAGTAAAGTACGGATTGAATCTGCCTTTTTGCCAACCTTGATATATTCCTCAAACAACCGGGCATCCATCTGCATAAAATCCTCCCATTCCATCCGGATATCCTCTTCCAGATAAATTTCGGCATCTTTCAGATAACGCAAATTTACTTTTGAAGAATTGGCAATCAGATCACACAGAGCCTTTTCCGGCGTAGCCATCACAAACGCGTAGCCATCTTTCTTGATGCTTGTCAGCCCAACAGAGAATGCGGCCTTCGAGATATGCGTATATTCAAACCGTCCAAATGGCGTGTCAAAGTTCTTGGCATACTTCAAAGTCATGGACTGCTTGATGTAAACCTCTTCCGGTATCAGCCCATAATAGCGCAGAGCCGATGACATGGAAACATACGAAGGGGCATACAGATGATTGGCTATCAATTCTGTCGAAAGGGTTTTCCCCGTTATTTCCGGACTACACACATAAAGTCCCTTCTTGAGACGTATTATCTGTTTGTCACGCTCAAGCAACCTAAGCTTCTGGCTTCCACCCCTGATATGAGGAAACAGGGACTCCAATACGGAAGCTGTAACAGGGATATTTCCTAATTGTCGCAATGGATTGTTCATAGCACAAAGATAGCTATTATTTTAATATCAAAGTATATTCAATATATTTTTCTACTTAAAATATTACTATATTGCAACCATGATTTTTAGTGGCGCGAGATATGGGCAGAATCTTGCAGATATGGGTTCCGCATATACCTTCCTTGAAGTATAGATCCATCGCTTTCTCATGATAAAGCTCCCGTTTGAGTGAATGTTTGATTCGTATTTGTTTTTTGATTTTGCGAGTCAACTTTTTTCAGGGAATGACACATACTATTTTTGCAGTGCTTATATTTTCTTGTGATTTATATCGACAAGTTTTGCCTATTAAAGACAGAAGAAAAACGTTCCTGATCGCTTTTCGCAATTCCCAATTTTGTGGCTAATGCTCTCCATTCCTTGACGGCATTCAGTACTTCACCAATGATTTGCTGAGCAATATGCTTCTGTAGCATATATTCCTCACACGAATTTAACAATTCATTCAAATCAGATTTATTGGTATAGCTGTTGATTAACAGACTCTGATACTCATTCAGCGTTGGATTCATATCGTAAGCCGGAGCCAAAGTCCATCCCTGGGATGTCAGAAGGAAACCATGATTACGAAAATGGTCATCCGTATTACCAATGCAGATATTGAATGCAACTCTGCGATACAGTTCTTGCAGATTATCCTCCACGTTGGTACAGTTCTGAAGTATGAAATCGACAATATCCAGATAGCCATGGCCGGTATTGGCATTATCACCATCATTTAAGCCCAAAAGAGTCATGGCTGAAGCAAAGTGTATGCGTTTACCGTCTTCCTTTCTGTCAAATCGTCGGGAAAGCAATGTATGGTATTTGTCGTTTGTGAAGATTACTCTTGTCTCTGCTGCGTGTATGCCGGCCTTCTTTGCCAATAGGTGTGAGAAATGTTCCCAAAGCCCAGTATCATAATCATCTTTGCGTGACGGGAACTTTGCTATATGCAGGATTTTGTTCTCGTCAATTACGCTTGCCTTTGGACGCGCCCCGCCAAGGGATGAACCCGGTTGTACAAGCTGCTCGATCCAGCGTCTTTCAGGCAGTTGGTTCTCCTCTTCACTTTTTTCGATCTCAGAACTGGCAGCAATCAGTTCACGGATATCGGTTAGCGGTGGTATCCTTAGAACTTCACTTGCATTGATATATTCTCCGTCCAAGGAGTCCTTAAAACGGAGCCCACCCATGCGGGAGTAGTCTTCGATTCCGACAAGATAGTCAAAGGATGAAAGACGGCGAACAGGACGCTTCTCCTCTTTCGCCAGAATCTGTTCCCTGCGATTTATCAATGTGCGTCCCCATCTGTCTGGAAGGGCATCAGAAAAACATCCGAAAATATCCTTGCCAGGAGCTGTATATTGCTGCCCTGGATAGTTGTTCAAGTCATCACTAAGAAACAAGTTGCCATAGTCCCTTAGCCAGTCATCACTATAGCAAAATCCATAACTGTCTGAGCCACGAAGTGATTCATAGCTCAGTTCTCCGATCAGCCTTGGTTCTTTAAGCCAATCAAAGTCAGCAAACACATATAGTCGTTTCATAGCTTATTCTTTTTTGGATGCTCTCTCTCGCTTTTTCAAACTCAAATCCTGTAAAGCCTTTCCCATCGCGTCTTCTTTGGCAAGCAGAAGTATATCATCATCCAGTTGAAGCGCATAGAGAACTCTGAGATAAATACCGATAGCGACTGTCGGTACACCCTTTTCAATCCGGCCAACCGTAAGCGGTGAGCAGGTTGCGCGTTCGGCAACCTGGGCCATGCTGAGATTCCTGCGCAGTCTAGCCAGTTTGATCTGCTCACCCACTATCTGCATCTTCTGCTCCAGTTTTCTTGGCAACTTGGTGCCCATTGTATTCTTTGCCATATTCAATATATCATATAATATGCAAATATACTACTTTTTATCTATTTAATGATGTATTATAGGTGAAAAACCGCAAGAATAGAAGATATGGTATTTAAGCGGGTCTACACTTTTCCATCAAAATTGAGGCTTAAAATCTACACTTTTCCATGAAATCAGCACCTTTACTTTATCCCCGTATTCATATATACGCCAATTAAAGTAAAGTCAAAACAGAGGGAAGAAAAGAGATGGCTCCGCCAAACAGACCAGCCGATTTGCCGAAGTCTACCAATGATACAGCCTGTTTTTTCTTTTGGCTGCAAAATCTTCGTGACTGCATCTTGCTTTTAGTTGACATCAGTTGGTGAAAATCCCACTTATTTTCGTACCTTCGCAACGGATAGAAAACAGGTGGACTTCGGACGGGAAAAGGGAATTTTTCCGTTGGTTCTGATTCAAGTGAAAGGTGCGGCAAAACGGACGGTTTTTGGCCTGAAAAACAAGCGAGAAAAGGCTTTTCTACCGTTTAAAACGCAACTCTTTCACATTCAGGTTGTTCGGTATGCTGCATCGGAAAGGGGATTTTTACTACCGTTTATCCATATCCGGAGAATAAGCCTTGGAAAACGCATACAACCCCACGAACGTGAACAATCCGTTCAACATCAGCAATTCGTATCCGAAACGATAACCATAGGCCGAAACGGTCCAGGCGTCTAACAAGTAGCACCCCATGGGTGCCGCGACACAAATCCACGGGACAGCCGCAAGCCAGAGTTTGCGCCGGGTAAACATGCCGAAAGCAAACAAGCCCAACAACGGCCCGTAAGTGTAAGAAGCCACCACATAAATGGCATCGATGACACTGGAATCGTTTACGGCCTCAAAACACAAGATAAAACCGACAAAGAGCAAAGCTATTACTCCGTGTACCTTCTTTCTTACTGCTTCCGGACGGGTAAACCTCCGCTCCACGTCCAGAATGTCCACACAAAAACTGGTGGTCAAGGCCGTCAGTGCGGAATCCGCACTGCTGAACGCCGCAGCGATAATACCGATAGTAAACAGTACCAACACTCCATTCCCTAAATGGCCTTCCGCACAAAACAAGGGCAAAATGTCATCTCCCTTCACGGGCAAGTCTATACCCTCGCGCGATGCCAAAGCCAACAGCAGGACGCCCACTCCCAGAAACAGCATATTCAAGGGTATGAACGAAAAGCCGTACGAGCACATGTCTTTCTGCGCATCATGCAGGTTCTTGCACGTAAGATTCTTCTGCATCATATCCTGATCCAACCCCGTCATGACAATCACAATAAAAATGCCGCTCAGGAACTGCTTCACGAAATGTTGCCGTGAAGTCCAATCGTCCCATTCTATCCAACGACCGTAAGGACTTTCCACCACATGCCGCACTGCCTCAACCACCGTAAAATCGTTCAAACGGCACAGTTGGTACAAAATCAACACCAGTGCCGTTACCAGACATAAAGTTTGCAAAGCGTCGGTCCACACCAACGATTTTATGCCTCCCCTGAAGGTGTATAGCCAAATCAGGAAAACCGTTCCGGACGCCGTGACCTCGAACGGAACCCCCAAGCTTCCGAACACGTAATTCTGCAAAATCAGGCACACTAAATACAACCGCGCGGCTGCCCCCAACATTTTAGATAACAAGAAAAAAGAAGCTCCGGTCCGATAGGCCGCCTTGCCGAACCGGACATCCAAATAAGCATAAATGGAGGTCAGGTTCAGCTTATAATACAAAGGCAACAATACAAAAGCCACTACGAGATACCCAAAAAAGAAACCTACACACATCTGCATGTAGGTCATATCCGCGTCCCTTACCATCCCCGGCACCGACACGAAACTCACTCCAGACAAGGAAGCCCCTATCATGCCGAACGCCACCGCCCACCATGGCGACCGTCTGCCTCCCCGGAAAAACGTATCGTTGTCCCCCGTCCCACCGGCCTTACGGGAGACGGCAAACAGCAGAAGGAAATAAAGAACCGTTGTCAGTATGATATAAAATGCACTCATACGGCTCTTCTGCTTACGGTGCCAGGTTCATCCGTCGGTCCCGGAGGGCAAGTGCTATTCATCCGTATTATCCTCTTCCAAGGTAAAACGGCTGCTCCCGTCGAAACAATGCGTACATACCTGACATTTAGGCAAGCCTATGGCTTCTATAAGGTCTTCCAGCGTGTTGAACTTCAAGGAGGAGAGGTTCAGGCGTTCGGCTATCGTATCCACCATACGTTGGTATTCCGGCGACCCCGTCTGCGCGTATTTCTCCAAGTTCTTGTTCTCATCCCCCTCGAACTCCTTAATCAGCCGACGCGTAATCAACTCCATATCGCTTTTCGATGACGTGAAATTGATAAACGGGCAACCGTAAATCAACGGAGGGCAAGCAATACGCATGTGCACCTCTTTGGCCCCATAGTCGAATAAGATTTTCGTATTGTCGCGCAGTTGCGTTCCCCTCACGATGGAATCATCGCAGAAAAGTACACGCTTATCTTTCAGCATGTCGCGGTTGGCTATCAGCTTCATCTTGGCCACCAAGGAACGCATCTCCTGATTGCTCGGAGTGAAGCTCCGGGGCCATGTAGGAGTGTACTTGGAAATGGCACGTTGGTAGGGCACTCCCTTTCCTGCCGCATACCCCAAAGCCATGCCGATACCGGAATCCGGTATGCCACAGGCACAATCCACTTCGGCCTGGTCCCTCTCCCCCATCTTCTTGCCGCAAGCAAAGCGGAACTCTTCCACGTTCTTACCCTCATAGCAGGAAGTAGGGAAACCGTAATACACCCAAAGGAAGGAACAGACTTGCATGCGCTTATGCGGACGGCGCAAACACTCCATCCCCTCGGCCTGCAACCGGACAATCTCACCGGGACCGAGGTAATACACGGTCTCGTAATCCAGATTGGGAAATGCCGTAGACTCCCCGGTTACGGCATACGCTCCTTCTTTCTTACCTACTACGACTGGTGTACGTCCCCAACTGTCTCTTGCAGCTATAATGCCATCTTCCGTCAGCAACAACAAGGAACAAGACCCTTTGATTTCCTTATACATGTGTTCGATACCTTCCACAAAAGTCTGTCCTTGGTTAATAAGCAAAGCTATCAGTTCGGTAGGGTTTATCTTACCTGAGCTGAACTCTGAGAAATGCATGCCCTGCTCCAGAAGCTTTGCGGCCAAGTCTTCCGCATTATTGATTTTCGCTACCGTCACGATCGCAAAACGTCCCAAATGCGAATTCATCAACAAAGGCTGTGCATCCGTATCACTGATGATACCGACACCGGCATTCCCTTTAAACTGCCCCAACTCGTCCTCAAACTTCGTCCGGAAATAAGTACTCTCCAAATTATGTATCGAGCGGATAAAACCATGCTCTTTACTATAAGTGGCCAACCCGCCACGCCGTGTACCTAAATGAGAATTATAATCTGTGCCGTAAAACAAATCGGCCACGCACTGCGTCTTTGAGATGACGCCGAAAAAACCTCCCATAAATATCGTGTATGTGAATTTGGGCACAAAATTAAGAAAAAACAACGATACACTATATCCATTTTTATTATTATCTTTGCCTGCGTCACTCTGAAAATCGCGATTAAGCAAGAGCAGAGCCGAGCTTGCTCGGGCCATACCGAGCCGGGGCGATTCATTTAAAACCGATAAACGTGAGTTTCATACGATATATATTGTGGGGATGCATGTTGTCCTTTCCACTGGTGATGCAAGCGCGCTTGGAAGCCGCCGACTCTATCATCAGCCGGATGCACCATGCCGCTTCACAATATATGGACTTCATCCACGAATACCGCGCAGAGCTATACATCAAAGCCCAACTGGATATCATCAAGAAAAACCGGGGATTCCGTTTCATTCCGGGATTGTTCAGAACCCCAAAAGACGCCAACCGCTTTATCGTAGAGACATACAGCGACCTACACTACACCGCTCCCAACATATACGACCAGAAAATCAAGGCTTATACCGGAACGTTGGGCGAAGCCCGTGAAATACCGGGCATTACGGATTATTTCAATGTCAACATCTATGCCCCTTACCTGATGGGGCAACGCCTGCTCTCCCCTTTGGCTCCCAACAGCAACAAATACTACCGCTATACTATCGACTCCGTGTCGTGCGACCGGCAACAACGTATCGAATACCACATCCGATTTATCCCTCGCAACAAAAGCTTCCAGTTATTGGACGGAAAAATGACGATTACGGAAGGGGCATGGAGCGTGCGCGAGATTTCATTCAAAGGGCAAGCCGATTTGTTGCTTTTCGATTGCCGCATCATCATGGGAGACATCGGCACCGACACGGAATACCTGCCGGTGAAAAACGACATCAACGCATCGTTTGCCTTTGCTTTCAATATCATGGAAGGATATTACGAATCTAGCCTGACTTATAAGGAAATACATCACCGTCGTAATACACCGGAAGACAGCATTTCCAAACCGAACTACAACCTTACCGCATCTTTTTCCCTGCAATGCGACCGGCAGGCCTATACAAAGGACTTTGCCCGTTTCGACTCCCTGCGGCCTACTCCTTTGGACAACTCCGAACTGTATATATATAAAAGGTATAAGGCACGGACGGATTCCATGAATTATATACAAAAGGAAACGACCAAGCCTTTCAAGAAAAACATCTGGGGCTCGGTGGGCGACTTTTTTCTGACCGATAGCGACTGGAAACTAAGCAACAATGCCACGTTGCAAAACTCTCCCTTCATCAATCCGCTGATGTTCAGTTACAGCAAAACGACCGGTATCGCCTACCGGCAAGATTTGAATTTCAACACCACATTCCGAAACAGCCAGTCCCTTCACGTCGGGACACGCTTGGGATATAACTTCACCCATAACGAATTCTATTGGAATGCAGGGGCCGAATACCAATATTGGCCGGAACACATGGGAACGGTAAGAGTCAACGTCGGGAACGGCAACCGCATCGGGAACAGCCGCATTATTGATGAACTCAAAAAGATTCCATCAGACAGCATCATCGACTTCGACAAACTGAACCTGGACCTTTTCAAAGACTTGAATTTCGAAATCAGCAACCACCTCGAAATCACCAACGGCCTGTCCGTAGGACTGGGATTCATGTTCCACCGCCGTACACCGGCCGAACATCCTGAAGAAAGTTTCCGGCAAGTGGAACTTCCGGAAAACGTAACCGAAGGATTGAAGGCCAACATACGCCCGCAGTATAACAGTTTCGCTCCGCGCATCCGGGTAGAATGGACTCCCGGCCAATACTATTACATGAACGGCCGACAGAAAATCAACCTGAAGTCCCGTTTCCCGACTTTCATCGTGGACTACGAGCGCGGTCTCAGGAACATATTCAAAAGTACAGGCGTTTATGAACGTATTGAGTTCGACATGCAGCACCACATCCGTACGGGTCTACTCTCCGACCTGTATTACCGCATCGGAATGGGACTGTTCACCAATCAGGAAGAAACTTATTTCGTAGACTTCGTCAACTTCCGCAAAAGCAACCTCCCCGAAGGATGGAACGACGAAATCGGAGGAGTGTTTCAGGCTTTAAATGGCCGATGGTATAACGCATCTCCCTACTACGTCAGAGGACATATCTCTTACGAAGCCCCGTTTCTTGTGCTACGCCACCTTATCAAATACACCAACCATATACAGAACGAACGCCTATACCTCAATATGCTCACCATGGACCATTTAGGACCTTATTTCGAATTGGGTTACGGCATAGGGACCTTCGTGTTCGACATGGGACTGTTCCTTTCTTTGGAAAACTTCAAGCAAATCGGCTTTGGGTATAAGTTCACCTTTGAGTTGTTCAGCAAATAATAAGTGGATTTTCCTTTTTCTACTTTTTCATCATCTTTCCGTATGGAATGATATACAACCCTTTAGGCCATTCTTCCGGAATACCTTCACCGGGCAATATTTCTCCTCTCTTTACACCGTCCGGCCCATAAACAGGCAAAGGATGCCCGTCCGTCCTAAACTTTATCCAGTCCACCTCGTCCGGTGAGTCTTTTTCAATCAAACGCAAGGTATGAGAACCGGTTCCAGTGTACACCAAATACCCCCTACCGGGTGCCATCCAACTTCCCGCCGCAGCACGCACAAACCGTGTGCCGCTATCATCCAGAAGAAAAACATTTTCCTTCTCATTTTCAATATCATACCGGCTGAATATTGTATAAAATCCATCTGTTTCCTTTAAGCTATTTTCCTGGGCCTGCACGACCGTCCCGTCTCCATAAAAGCAGACTACGGATTCACGGGATTCTGTCGCTTTCCACAAATAGGGAACACAGGCTTTCCAAGCCTCATCGGTTTCCATTCGGTGGAATACCACACCCTCGCCGGTTATTTTTTCAAAACAAAGACGTTCCGATGCTACGGTTTCTCCATCTGGACTTTCCCAAGTAACTTTCTCCACGGCATACGGCAAACCTACAGTCAACCATCCTTCGTCATCCTCAGTTTTCCGGTACCACACAATTCCAGTTCCCGACGGTACCGTAAACGAGTACTTAGGCCCTAAAGTACAGCTGTCACAACCCACCATCCGAGTCACGGCCCTTCCTTGTACATCCTCATCCTTCCGGTCTATTTCAACCACATTGGGCCATCCTTCCGGCAAACGCCCGGACTCTCCCTTACGCACGTATGTCCAGACATATCCTTTGGGCATCTTCCCGCCACCCGCCATACCTTTTCCTTGTGGCAGGGATATTTCGGTAAAATCAATCCGCCGGGCTTGAGCATAATCCAGTGCAAACAAAGAGTCTGCCAACCAGTCCCCTTTGAAGATCCAGTCGCCGTCTTCTCTTCCTGCCAATACAGGCGGTTGCACTTCCTTATATATAAATAAGGAATCGCCTACATCCTGTTCGCATAACTTAAAAGAAATACCCCCGACCGGCATCAGACCAAATTGTTTTTTAGAAGAAACAGACGTAAAAACATCCTCTTTCGTATACAAAGATGTCTTTGACAAGCGAGCTGAGGCTAACGATATGATTTCAAACTTATTACTATACTTGTTTTTAGGATTTACAGAACTGGCCAATTCCTCGTCTGTCAAAGTCAATAAAGAAGTATACTCTTGTACACGCCCGTTAGAATACGCCAACCACGCATCCAAAGCCATGTCACGAAACGCATAAGCCTTCCCTTCCACCTGCAATTCAAAAATAGCCGTTCCGCCGTCATGTATATGTATTCTCCCGTTTTTATCCAAGGGAAGCTTGCGGGCAGCACGGTTTTTCTTCCCCGTACCGGTTTTATCCTGCGATGCCATCACGTACAACGAGTCTGGATGTGCCGCACAATACCCGGCCAATACACAATGCATACCGTCCTCCAGTTCACGGACATTCCTTACACGCCTGAAAGTTTGTGCTGAAACTACTTCTCCCCATAAACCCAACAGGAGAATACAACTATATAAAAAACATCTGGCATCCATGGTATTTTCATTTAGTTCTAATCGACCGGCCACCTTCAATATGTCCCGGCTTCAAGTCTATTATTATCGTATCTTTTTGAACCGGTCCCGGTTCAGGATCTTCCGGTTCCTCCGGCTTCCCTGGATTTTCCGGCTCTTCGGGTTCTTCGGGCTCTTCAGGTTCTTCCGGCTCCGGCTCTTCCACATCCCCGCCATTCGTCAGCCACTCATGATACGCCACGTTTTTCAATCCGACCACGTTAAAATAAGTCTTCACCAATCCCAACAAGCCAATCCGGCATCCCAGTACCTCCGGATGATCCACAAGATTGGCTTCATCCCTCACATCCGTACCCTTTTTAAGCTCTACTGGCATGCAACGCGAAGCATCCCTTTCATCTTTTGAATCCGCTATCAGAAGGTTCGTGCTTACGCCAGCAGCCCGTATCTCATCAGCCGTGAACAGGGCATTTTTCATCGTCCTGTCACACGCCCCCACTATATACCCCACGACCATTTCCTCATAATCCTCATCCAAGTCTACCCCTTCATACTCCGACAATATCCCGGTTACAGTCCAAGCACCCTCATATTCAGGCGGCAAAGGCACCTCTTCTTCCGTTCCGCCAGTCCCTCCCGCCCCATGGCCTCCGCCTTCCGGCTTATCGCCCGTTTGCCCGGGCTGTTCCGTGTCTTCCCCTTCTTCCGAAGGTAAATCCACTTTTTGGCAGGTTGCAAATCCTCCGACCAGATACAACCCGAACAGCATCTTCACGAGAAATTTATATCCAGACCGCATATCATTCTATTCTTCTGTCAACGTCTCTTTCAGACGTTTGAACTTATTTTTCATATCATGGGAATAATATAAATCATCCCACCACGCCCATACAAACACCAGCAAGTCAAAAACCAACCAACCGGCCAAAATCCAATGACAAGTCTCCATGATGCAATCATTTAAATATTTTTCATCCTTGCAAATATACGATTTTATCCTAAAGCCCGCTACCTTTCGATAAAAAAAACTATCTTTGCACATAATAAAGTTTACTATTTATTATGGAAGTCATTCAAACCGCCATCGAAGGCGTAGTGATTATCGAACCTCGGTTGTTCAACGATGCAAGAGGCTATTTTTTCGAATCTTTCTCACAACGGGATTTCGACCGGTTGGTCCGCACCGTACATTTCGTGCAAGACAATGAAAGCAAGAGCAGTTACGGCGTACTGCGCGGTCTTCATTTTCAAAAACCGCCATACGCACAAAGCAAGTTAGTACGCGTCATCAAAGGCGCCGTATTAGACGTGGCCGTGGATATCCGGAAAGGGTCGCCTACTTTCGGTCAACATGTAGCTGTAGAGCTGACAGAAGAAAACCATCGTCAATTCTTCATCCCCCGCGGTTTTGCCCACGGCTTCAGCGTGCTCACGCCGGAAGTTATATTCCAGTATAAATGCGACAACTTTTATGCACCGCAAAGCGAGGGGGCATTGGCATGGGACGACCCGGACCTCGGCATCAACTGGCACATTCCTTCTGACAAAATCCTCCTATCGGAAAAGGACAAGCGTCATCCTCGCCTGAAAGATGCCGAATGGTTGTTTGATTACTCAGAAGATTTATACCAATAATACAGCACATCATGGATTTTAAAAGAAATATCATCATTACCGGAGGAGCCGGTTTCATCGGCAGCCACGTCGTACGCCTCTTCGTCAACCAATATCCGGACTACCACATTATCAATCTGGACAAGCTGACCTACGCCGGAAACTTGGCCAACCTGAAAGACATCGAAAACCAACCGAATTACACTTTCGTCAAAGCGGACATTTGCGATTTCGACAAGATGAGCGAACTCTTCCGGCAATACCATGTGGACGGCATTATCCATCTGGCTGCCGAAAGCCACGTGGACCGCAGTATCAAAGACCCGTTCACTTTCGCACGCACCAATGTCATGGGAACGCTCAGCCTGCTCCAAGCAGCCAAAGAGTATTGGGAATCCCTGCCGGAAGGCTACGAGGGCAAACGTTTCTACCATATTTCGACCGACGAAGTGTACGGGGCATTGGAGCTGACTCACCCCGAAGGCATCGAACCTCCTTTCACCACCACGGCCTCATCTTCGGAACATCACCTGGCATACGGTGAGGCTTTCTTCCTGGAAACCACGAAATACAATCCGCACAGCCCCTACTCCGCTTCCAAAGCCAGTAGCGACCACTTCGTCCGTGCTTTCCACGACACCTACGGCATGCCGACCATCGTAACCAACTGTTCCAACAACTACGGGCCTTACCAGTTCCCGGAAAAGTTGATTCCGCTGTTCATCAACAATATCCGCCACCGCAAGCCCCTCCCGGTCTACGGCAAAGGGGAAAACGTGCGCGACTGGCTTTACGTCATCGACCACGCCCGTGCCATCGACGTAATATTCCACAAGGGAAAGGCGGCAGAGACGTACAACATCGGCGGCTTCAACGAATGGAAGAACATTGACATCATCAAAGTCGTCATCCGTACGGTAGACCGGTTGCTCGGCAACCCGGAAGGCTATTCGCTCGACCTGATTACTTACGTGACCGACCGCAAGGGACATGACTTGCGTTATGCCATCGACTCTACCAAATTGAAAAACGAATTGGGATGGGAACCTAGCCTGCAATTTGAAGAAGGCATCGAGAAAACCGTCCGTTGGTATCTCGACAACCAGGAATGGATGGACAACGTGACAAGCGGAGACTACCAGAAATATTACGAAAACATGTACAAGGACCGGTAATCCGCCATCCTGTCCACGAAGACACACGCCCCCGGAAACCTTTGTTGTTTCCGGGGGCGCACGTTTTTCTATCGGCAAGAAAGAAAGGATAAAGCTTAGCTGCGGCTCACTTCCAACCCCTTTTCCGACAAACTCATCTCTACAAAACGGGCACGGTCGTTCACAGCCTCCTGTACCAAGATTTTCCGGATACGGGCTGCCGCCTCTTCGTCCTTGGCCATCATGTAAAGGAAGCCACCGCCACCCGCACCGGGCAACTTATACCCTAAACACAAGTCATCTATTTTCCCGATAATCACACGGACAGCCGTCGGATTCGTCCCCTCGTCCAAACGGCAATTCTGCATCCATGACCTCCTGACCAAACGGCCGGTCTCCTCAAAACTGTTCCGCTGTATGGCATCGTACATGTCCAAGGCATGTGCCTTCATCCGCCCCAATAACTCCAAACGGCCGGTCTCGTTCAGGAACATCCCTTTCACGATTTCCGCCAAGATGCTCTTGGCCGTACGCGTAATGCCGGTATAATACAACAAATGGCATTCCCGGTACTCAGGTGCGGTAAACACGTGGTCGGGCAGCCAACGTACCAAAGGCTGTTGACAAGCCCCCGGTTGGGTCTGGAGCAATTTCACGCCTTGCAGGATGCCGCCGTATTGGTCTTGCCATCCTCCGCCCGTGGTCAGCAACTGCTCCAACACGAGCGTACGGTTGCCCACCTCATAACGGTCCCATCCCAACCCGCAGAAGTCATTGACGGCTCCCAACACGGTAGAAGCCAGAATAGAACTTGTCCCGAGTCCGGAACCGGCCGGAATGGCAGACAGCAATGTGATTTCGATACCCGCACCGAAAGCCTCCAACTGCGCCTCTAACGACGCATGGGCTTCCGCACTGAAGTCAGGGTGGAAACCGGCCAGTACCAACGCCGCCTTCGGAATGGAAAAAGGAGAGCCGACCTTATTGAAGGCCGCAAGTTCGTCGTATGTCCGCACCACCTCCATCGCGCCCAAGTCAATGGAACGCATCACGATATGACGTTCCCGGCAAGGCTTCACGTACACCTGCAACGGGGGCTGCCCGTTCAGTTCGATGGAGAGGTTCACCACATTCCCTCCCTCCATCAGGCTGTAGGGCGGCGTGTCCGTCCATCCTCCGGCCAAGTCGATACGCACCGGACTGCGCCCCCACACGATCTGGTCTGCATAAACCGACAAGCGAGGCGACTTCCGGACCGCACAGGCCGTGCCGGTCAGCATCTTACGCATCAGTCCGAAAGCCTGTTCTTCATATTTCCGTCCGTCTTCACCTTTCAGGCCGGCCACACGGGCACGGAACATCGCATCGCTGATACGTGTCAACCCATCCGCCATCTCCGGCAATGCGTCCGGTAAAGGCAAATCCTCCTCCGCATATTCATGGGCCACGTCATCCAAGTTCAACTGGTAGAACACGCTACGTTCGTAATGGGCTGCCAATAAAGGCAGGTTCTTCGTCCGGAACGCCTCACGTTGGCACGTCAGGCGGTGCAGGTTGGCGTATGCCGACAATTCATCGGCCGACATTTTGCGGGCCGAGAACCATACCTTACGTCCATCCTCCAATTCAGGCTCGGTCGTCATCCAACGCATAGCCAATCCCAAGTCCTCCACATTGCCGCACAAAGGAAACAAACGGGCCGCCTGCAAATCATGGTTCTCCTCTATGTCTTCCGGTTTCAGGCCGCGCTCGGCCAACCACTCCGTCACAGGCATGCCCTGATACAGGACCGCCCTGTCCGACAGGCAGCCCTTGAAGGCATCGTTGAAACCGTAAGGACGGGCGGCAAAAGCCTCCTCGCCCACCGGCACCACGTCGATGCACAAACCGGCGGCCAACTTCAGCGGCCAACGGTTTTCAGGCACCCCTGTAATGATGTTGCGGCACGCCAATGTCCAGTCGCGCCCCACGAAGCTGTTCTCTATCCAAAGTTCAGAGTTCGCGGCCTCCAACGCCACTTCCACTTCGGCATTCTGCACGAACATGGCCGGATGGGGCTTAGCCTTGCGGTGCATGATTTCCCGTTGGTCCGTCACGATGTTCTGCACGGCCAACGTGGAAGAAATCATCTCGCGGCTCGTCCCGTAATGGTAGAAGTTCCCCCCTTCCAAAGGCAAGATGGCCACCGTCAGGCTGTTCAACTCCGGGTCGTCCAACGTAGGACGGTCTCCCAGTGCCAGACCGAACTCGGAGTACATGTCGTAAAACGACAACTGCCCGTCACGGTAAGAACGCTTCACCATCAGTTCCACCGCCCGGTCGCTCAGCAACCAAATCCCGATGTCCATCAGGAATAAATGCTTGCTCATCAGTGCGCCCAACTCGGCCACACTGGGTTTCTGCAACATGAAAGCCAACCTCTCCGGCGACCGGCGGTCCGATACGAACACCCCATGGTTTTGAGCCAGGCTCGGGTCTACCCACAGCCCGTAGCACACCACGTCGGCCTCGGGGATGTCCTGCAAAGGCCGGTCGGTACGGATATACACGTCGCCACTGGCCACCAACGTGTGCAACGACTGCGGCGCACGCTCCATAACCTGCTCGTAAAGGGGCAACTGAAGCGACAAAAGGTTTTGATCCAGACACTGTCCCCGCTTCCACCGGAACACCGGTACCGGAGTCAGTATTTTCCCCGAAGGCGCGTAAGCCGGCAAACGCCGGCTCTGCCCTCCGGCATGCAGCAGGATGCGTTTCTCACGCGACAGCCATGCAGCAAATGTTTCTCCTTCATCCGTCTCGGACGCCTTGCAGGCCTGCAACAGCCACGCCGTTCCTCCCCCCGAACCTAACTTATGCCCGATGGGGTCGGACGTACAAAACCACTCTTTCCGGTCGGCTCGCTCTACCTCGTGGAAACACTCCACCAGATTCGGCGGAAGCGACAACAACTTTTTCATATCCTATACCTTATTATATATATTAGTGTCCCTGATGATTGATACAGATTCCTTTCAGGTACCATTCATACAAACGGTGCACCCCTTCGTCTATCTCCACCGTGTGGTGCCAACCGAGGCGGTGGAGCTTCGTCACGTCCGTCAGCTTGCGCATCGTGCCGTCCGGCTTGGAGGCATCCCAACGCAACTCACCCTTGAAACCGATTTCGGCCATAATCTTCTCTGCCACTTCGCGGATGGTCAGTTCCTTGCCCGTCCCCACGTTGATGTGGCAGTTGCGGATGTCCCGTTCGCCCGGCGCATACGTGTCCTTGAAATCCACATTCAACAGCACGTGCACGCTAGCATCCGCCATCTCTTCGCTCCAAAGGAATTCGCGCAACGGTTTGCCGGTGCCCCACAACGTCACGGCCTCCGGCGTGATGCCATAATGCGCCAACACGTCGAGGATATCCGCTTCTGTGGAAGCGGCATCCACCACTCGCTTCACACCGTCGCGCACCACGCTCACGGGACGCAGGCCGATGTCCTTGCGCACAGCCTCCCAGTCCCCTTCGTTCAGGCACTTGGCCAAATGGACCTTACGGATCATGGCCGGCAACACATGGCTGTTCTCCAAATGGAAATTGTCGTTCGGCCCGTAAAGGTTTGTCGGCATCACGGCGATGTAGTTCGTCCCGTATTGCAGGTTGAAACTCTCACACATCTTCAGCCCCGCTATCTTGGCGATGGCATACGGCTCATTGGTATATTCCAACGGCGACGTGAGCAACACCTCTTCTTTCATCGGCTGCGGAGCCTCACGCGGATAAATGCACGTGCTGCCCAAAAAGAGCAACTTCTTCACCCCGTGGCGGAAACTCTCGCCGATGACGTTCTGCTGTATCTGCAAGTTCTGGTAGATGAAATCCGCACGATATTGCAAATTGGCCATGATGCCTCCCACGTGGGCGGCTGCCAACACCACGGCGTCCGGCTGTTCTTCGTCGAAAAAAGCCTTCACAGCCGCTCCGTCCAACAAATCCAATTCCCGGTGCGAACGGCCCACCAGATTGGTGTAGCCTCTCTGCTTCAGGTTATTCCAAATGGCGGAACCCACCAATCCGTGATGTCCCGCCACATATATCTTAGCATTCTTGTCCAACATAGCCGTCTTATTCTTTATCCAACTGAGCTTTCAAGTGCAGTTTCTTCACGAACTTCATGTCGTGCTCCACCATGATGCGTACCAGTTCGGGGAATGTCGTCTTCGTGGGATTCCAACCCAAAAGGGTCTTGGCCTTCGTCGGGTCGCCGAGGAGCTGTTCCACCTCGCACGGACGGAAATATTTCGGGTCGACTTCCACGAGCACCTTGCCCGTAGCTGCATCGATACCTTTTTCGTCCACGCCGCTGCCTTCCCATTTCAGTTCCACACCCAAGTTCTGGAACGCCAACGTACAGAACTCGCGCACGGTGTGCATCTCGCCTGTGGCGATGACGAAATCTTCCGGTGTCTCATGTTGCAGAATCAGCCACATGCACTCCACATAATCTTTGGCATATCCCCAGTCGCGGCGCGCATCCAGATTACCCAAATACAGTTTGTCCTGGAAACCCTGTACGATACGGGCAGCAGCCAACGTAATCTTGCGCGTTACGAAAGTCTCGCCCCGACGTTCGCTCTCATGGTTGAACAAGATACCGTTCACGGCAAACATGCCGTAGCTCTCGCGGTAGTTTTTCGTAATCCAGAAACCGTATTGCTTGGCCACGCCATAGGGAGAACGCGGATAGAAAGGCGTGGTTTCCCGTTGCGGCACTTCCTGCACCTTACCGAAGAGTTCCGAAGTAGAAGCCTGATAGATACGGCAAGTCTTCTCTAACCCGCAGATGCGCACGGCCTCCAAGAGGCGGAGCGTGCCCACGGCATCAGCCTCGGCCGTGTATTCCGGCACGTCGAACGACACCTTCACGTGGCTCTGCGCGGCCAGGTTGTAAATCTCCGTCGGATGGATGTCGCTGATAATCCGAATCAGCGAACTGCTGTCCGTCATGTCGCCCCAATGCAGGTTCACCAGACGGCTCTTCTTCATGTCGCGCACCCATTCGTCCAGATACAGATGTTCGATACGTGCGGTGTTAAAGGAAGAAGAACGGCGCATGATGCCATGCACTTCATATCCCTTTTCAATCAGAAACTCGGCCAAATAGGAGCCGTCCTGCCCCGTGATACCGGTAATCAATGCTACTTTTCTCATGATAATTCAAATAATGTTATAGTGTTTAGTGTGAATGTTGCAAAGTTATAAAAAAATCAAGTACCAACATACGAAAAATCAAAAAAAACAAGAATGGAAATGCCTGATAACAAACAGTTAAACAATCCCCTCAAAATGAAAAATCAATCTGCGCCAAACGAAAAATCGTTCGCCTGAGATTGATTTTTCGTTTGGCGCAGATTGATTCACAGTTCTGCACAGATTAAAAAACGGACTTTAGAGTGTCCGAATTTTATCCTAACATAAGGCTATCGCAAAATATTGGTCACCAACGAGGCGATAGACACCAAGATACTGATGGAGCTTACCCAATAGCTCGTGCTCGAACCAATATCGGAGTTCTTGGCTTTCGTCTTATTGGGCGTCACATACAAAACGTCGTTCTGCTGCAAATAGAAGTACGGTGACTTGATGATATTGGCATCGTTCAAATCCAACTCATGGATGGTCTTCTTGCCCGTGGCATCCTCGCGGATGAGTTTCACATTGTCGCGGCGTCCGTAAACGGTCATGTCCTTGGCCAAGGCCAAAGCTCCGTAAATCGAAACCTTCTCGGAAGGCACGGTGTAAGTACCCGGACTGGTCACTTCACCCAATACCGAAATCTTGTAATTGCTCAACCGCACCGTCACCACCGGCCGGGTCTTCAGATAAGTACCCTCGATTTTGGAAGCAATCAGGTCTTCCACCTGGTTCACCGTCATACCCCCAACTTTCAGGGTACCGAGGATAGGATAGTTGATAGTACCGTCATTAGTCACCAAGAAAGTCTGCAAAGTCGGTTGGGAAGTCAACGTCCCGCGTCCCTGTCCCACAGCCGGCGTAGCCGTCAGGTTAAAAGGAATGACCGCTTCAGCGTCTTCCGGACAATTCACCGTGATAGTCAGTTCGTCCTTAGGCATGACACGCGCCTCATAAAGCACGGCACTCGAATCGAGGTCGGCCTCCGCACTGTTGATCATGTAAGGCACGGTCTTATAAGAAGTACAAGATGTGGCAAGCCATACCACCGCCACGGCCCACACCGTGAAAATTTTCATGCTGATTTTATTCATATAAGATAGAAATGGTTTTGAATTACACGTATGATTCCAATATCGTAGCCTCGCCTTCAGGCTCAAGCGTCACACTCTCCGCTTCGGCCGACACCAAAAGCGTATGCCCGGCCGCGAGTTTCACTTCTTCTTCACCGCAGGCCACACGGCAGGCTCCCTCCGTACAAATCAAGATGACAAAACTGTCCAAGTCGGCGTAATCGCACGTCATCGGTTCGGTCAACCGGTAAGCACCGGTCGTGAAAAACGGGCTTCTTACCAGTTCGGCCGGCACATTGGCTTCTATTTCGCGGCGCGCCTCAGGCTCCGTCACGACATAGTCTATCGCTTCTTTGGCTTCTTCCACATGAAGTTGGCGCGGCCGTCCTTCGCTGTCCACACGTCCGAAATCATAAATCCGGTAAGTCACGTCGCTGCTTTGCTGTATCTCGCAGATAAAACAGCCCGTACCGATACTGTGTACCCGCCCGGCCGGCAGATAATACACGTCTCCCGGACGCACGTCATAGCGCCGGAGCACTTCGGGCAAGGTCTGGTCGGCCACCCTCGCGGCGTATTCGTCTGCTGTCACCTGCCGGCTGAACCCATCCAACAGGTAAGCTCCCGGTGCCCCGTCCACCACATACCACATCTCCGTCTTACCCGGACAGCCGTGGCGACGCTGCGCCAACTCGTCATCCGGATGCACCTGCACGGAAAGGGGTTGGGCCGCATCTATAAATTTGACGAGCAAGGGAAAACGTGTGCCGAAACGCTTGAAGTTCTCCTCGCCCAACAAAGCGCTCCCGCCTCTTTCGGCCAACTGCGTAAGGGTCAACCCGCCGTACGCACCTCCTGCCACCACCGACTCGTTCCCCGGAATGCCGGACAGTTCCCAACTCTCTCCTATCAGCCGTCCATCGGCCTCCAAGCCCTTGAACGGGAGTATGCGATGCCCTCCCCACAAGGTTTCCTTGAATATATCCGTAAAACGGAACAATTTATTTTCCATGCCTTAACTGTAAAAAATCGTCCAAAATTACGAAATTCACACAACACGAGCAAATAAAAAGGAATATTTAAAATTCAGCCTTGCGTACTGGCAAGTGACACATTAACCGGAAACATGAAATACATCCGGCCTCCCAAGCCGGATTTTACAACCATTTTATTAACTAACAAATACAAATGTATCATGAAAAAGAATTTGTACGACGTGACGAGACTGGCAACTTTGTATTTTCCCGACTCCACCGAACGGAACGCGAGACGGAGGTTGTTCAAAGTATTACGGGCCGAACGCGACCTGTGGGCACGCCTCACGGCACTGCACTTCGGTGTCTGGCAACGGAGCTTTACACCCCGCCAATACGAAATGGTCATCGACATCCTCGGCAAACCGGAGGAGACGGACGACGACTTCCGCGAGTGGCCGCACGAATAGGCCGGCCATCCATAGGCAGGAAGCACCTTGGAAAACAGGAGAAAATGCACATTTTCAAGCGGAAACCGACGGAAACGTGCACGAACGTGCAATAATGCACACCCCTGTTTTCGGAGATACCTACCTTTGCATTGTCATCCGGATGACAAGAGAGTTACAAAATCAAAAAACAAACTTTTAAAAACAAAAACATTATGAATTACAAGGTCATCGAACGCAAAGACCCGCGCAACCCGGAAGCACCGGGCAAGTATTACGGTTTCATCGTCAACCTCTCCAAAATCGGAATCGAGGAGATTGCCACACGCATCAGCAGCTCCTGTACCGTCACGCGGCACGATTGCCTGGCCGTACTGTCGGCCTTGCAGGAACAAATCATCTATGCCTTGCAAGAAGGCAAGCGTGTCCATTTGGGCGACATCGGCAGCTTCCGTACCGTGGCCAACGGTTTGGGTAGCGACACAGCTGAAAAGTACGACTCGGCCTATATTACCAAGCTCCGCGTCTGCTTCACGCCTAACGCCAAGCTCAAAAAAGCCATGTCGCTCGACAACAAGGCTTTCACGCTCGAACGGGTGGACTTCGCGACCGAAGAGGACAGCGACGAGGAAGAAGGCGGAATCTAAATCCGTAAAGGAATGGAAAAGCTGAACAAGCAAAGAGGGTTGCGCAACTGCAACCCTCTCAATATCCGACGCACGGCAGACCTGTGGCAAGGCCTGGCCGAACGGCAACCCGACCCGGAGTTCTTCACGTTCAGGAGCATGCCGTGGGGATACCGCGCGGCCTTCATCGTGCTGCGCACCTATTGCCACAAATACGGCCTGCGCACGGTACGCGACATCATTGCCCGATGGGCACCGCCCGAAGACGGTAACGACACAGAAAACTACGCCCGTAAGGTATGTGCGCTGACCGGCTTCCCTCCGGACAAATGCCTCAATCCGTACGACCCTTCGCACATGGCACCGTTGGTGGCGGCCATGAGCCGGGTGGAATGCGGGGTGAAGCCCTCCATGAGCCAGATAAAAGAAGGTTGGTCGCTCTATATGGGCACGGACTGACCGCAATAGTTTAACTTCTAAAACATCAATGCCTATGAACAAAACAGTTTGGAACACCTTGCTTAATGTAATCATTGCCGTGGCCAGTGCCATCCTTGGCGCCATCGGCGGGTCGGCGATGTAACGTACAGCCTGAATGACCAAAAAGGGAAGACGAAATCACTTCGTCCTCCCTTCCAATCTAATCTATGAACCTATTTTTATTGATATATCATAACGGTGGTTTAACGCACCATTACTTTCAAGGACCTAGTCGTGCCGTCGCTCATCTTGTCCTGACGGATGTAGATGCCGCGCTGCTTCGGCTCAGCCACACGCACACCGTTGATGGTGTACCATGCGGAACTTACCACGGTTGCCTTGCCGTCGGCCACGGTCTCTTCTACAGAAGATACGAAATCGTCCGGCTTGTTGGCGTCGCCATCACCATAGTACAACAACTTGAAATTGTCGAAAATCATCCAGTCCGCCGGAATCATTTTCTCCTTATGTGCACCCAACACGACAGGCTGCCCGGATTCGGACACATAGAACGAAAAATCGCTTTCGTACTTACCGTCTTCAAAAGCAAGCTTCGTACCCGCCACATTATTCACAATGATATTGTACAAGGCATTGCTGCCGGGGAAAAGGCTGTCTGCCAGCACCACGTCTTTCGCGTCATACTTGAACTCGGCCATGTCGTCGAAAATGGAATGCAACGTCTCCTCCCACTGTCCTTCACCTGCTTTCACGTAAACGGAACCATTGATTTCCTCCGTACCGTCGCGATGCGCAAGGGCAGCCGTCAGACTATTCCCGGCACGGTAGAAGCCATTGAAGGACAAGCGGTAATATCCTTTCGGCAATCCATAAATCGTTTGGTGTATGTCAGCATTTTCCTTTTCGTAAAACTCATAATTCAACCCACTTGTGGCATTGGAAATGCCATTGGTCACCACCCAACCTTGAATGGAAGCCACATCTTTCGCGCCTTCTGCATCCCATTCCGAGAAGTTCGGGGTCTGGATCATGGATGTCACATCTGCCGGAGTTTGCAGTGAAGCCTTGGACACATCCAAGACAGCAGCCACCATCTTGGAATACGCCTCAGTGATTTGTGCCGTATATTGCTCTATTTGAGCCATGCTTTCAAGCACTTCCACCTTGTCCAACATCTCGACAATCACTCCTTCGAAGGCATCGAACTCCTCAGTATCACCATATAGTTCCGTATAGCTGTTCTCGTCCGTAGCCCTGAACTTGTTATCGTGGTAAACCACCAAAGCCTCAAATTTAGAGGCAGCCTCCTCTGCCTTTCCGGCAGCCGTTATTGCCTCATTCAACACTTCAACCTGAGCGACGTATTCTTCCAACGTCAAGCCATCGGAAACGGCTTCATTGGCACCCGTTATCGCCTTGTTCAAAGTCTCCTTGGACTCGGCCGTAGTCAGTGCTTCACGGTCGCGCATGCCGACAGCCTCCGCAATCAATGCGTTCAATGCCGATTCGGCACCGCTCATGTCATCCGCACCCAAGTAAGTCACCTGGAAATTATCCATGACCACCCAAGAAGCATCCCAATCAATATTCTTGCCATCCAACTTGATTCCTATGCGGAGTTTACCGTCTTCGCCCACATAGCAGGTGGTTTCGTTCAATTGGAAAGTCGGATCGGCACTCATCATGCTGCTTGCCGCCTCCAGGCTGCGGGTCCAATACATACCGGCCATGCTATCGTCCCAAGTGATGGCCTCGAAGTTACCGGCAAGCCCCTCTTTCTCTGCTTCCGAAATAGGCCTGTCCATCGGATGGTGAAGCTTCACTGTGGCATCGTTGGCCACGAGGTAACCATGGATGTTGTTGGAAGTGTCGCCATCCTGCCCCCAATTCTCTTTCCAACTGTTCTTGTTCTGCGAACTCGGGCAATAATATCCTTGCATGGTAACCTTGTAGGAGCCTTTGGGCAGCCCTTCCAAATCCTGGTAAATCACGACTTCTCCACCTTTGGCATTCCACAATTCAGCGGACGCATGGGCATGCTTGAAGTCACCGGTATCGGCTCCGCCTTTCGTCCAGCCCGTCAAGACATTGTCGAAGTTCGGGTTTACAAACAACCCTGTCACCTCACGCGTGCCACCTTCCTCGCTCAAAGACTTGACCACAGCCGCACGGAGCGCACGTTCAGAATAAACGTCGATGCTGTCGATTTCGGACGGATCGAATGTCTTGCCTTGCTTAGCTGCGTCGAGGTCGTCCAAGAATTTTTCATAATCAATCAAACCTACCTCCTCATAAGACTCCGCATATGCATTGTTCAACTCTTCGATTTTAACCCCCAGTTTCTTATATGCAGCGATATCCATGGCCAAGGAATCCATACGGAGCTGCACGGTCGTAATAAGCCCCTTCAACTCTTCATCACCCACGCTTTCGTTAGCCGCAGCTTCTTTGGCCACCCGGATGGTCTCTTCGTACTTCTGTTGGCCCATATTGCTGAAGGTTTCATTGGCATCTACATATTCTTTATATTTTTCTTCGGCAGACTTGATGTTGTTTTCCAACAAGGTACGATAAGTCACCGCACCGGACTTGCCCAAATAGTTCAATGTGAAGTTGTCCACCGCAGTCCAATTGGAATTTGCATTCTCCACCACCATACCGATTGTGGCTGTACCGCCTATCACGGAAAACTCTACCGTATAAGGAGCAAAATACCCATTGGCCTTGTCCGGATTTTCCACCGCTTGCACATTGGCTTCTGTACGTGCTTCGCCCACCAAAGTCTTGGCATAAAGGAAACGACCTTTCGGAGCTTCGTTCACATTATTCGTCATGATATACGCGCCCAACCGATACTTGCCGTCCGGCAAATCCTTCAAATCCTGAAGGATGGACCAATTGGGTTGGTTTCCGGAACTTGAAGGAATCCAATATTCAAAGAAGGCCTCGCATTCCGTTCCGTCACTGGCCACCATCTTGTCGCCTGTTTTACGGACAAAATTCCCGGTAGTCCCCTCGCGCTTGGTCACCCAACCGTCCGTACTTTCCTTAAATGAGGGTTGTGAAATCAAATCCGTCACGTCCATCGGCTGTAACTCAGTGGCCGAATTGTACTTGAAATCCAATATTTCCGATTTCAAGTTGACGGTCGCCTCTTCCAAAGCTTCCACCTTGGCATTAGCATCGTTATACAAATCCGCATACGCGGCGTAATCCTTATAACCGGCAGCATCCGCCGCTTCCAACTGCACCTTCAGCTTCTTTTTAGCTTGATACACGTCGTAAACGTCCGGTGCCACAAATTTCCAGTCATACCCGGGATTATCAACGCCTGCCGCACCGTCACGAATCAAAGGCGTCACGCCAGACTCGCCTTCAATCACCCCAATGTAATCGTTGGCATACTCTGATGTTGCACCATATATCGGATCCGAATCGGAAATCTTAATCCGATAAGTTTTGTCGGATTGTTTCACGATTTTCCACAACATATGCCCCTGCTTGTCGTGGTCCACACACAATTGAAGCCCTGCCGGTATGTATATTTCATGCAAACCACTATTCGTTTTGCCTTCTTTCATGGACAAACGCCACCCGAAAGCCGCATTATATTCTGCATCAGTTTGAGGCCGACGGCTAAGCTCATAATCTTGCCCCCAACTCAAAGTGATTTTCTTCCCTTGGTCTGCCACAATTAATTCTGTGCCTCCCCAATCAGTATGATGGAAAACACCATTGTTCATAAATTTCTGCGTAGCCACATGGTACACATAATACACTCCACCACCTTCGACATTTTCGGTCAAATTGGGGTTCACAAAATCCAATTCAGGATCATCCCATGCAGCCCACAAGGGCATGGTAGACGACGTAGCACTGCAAAGTGCCATCAAAGCAAGTAATCTTGTCTTCATTTTTACAATTCAAATTAATATATTGTACAAGGATGTAAATCTAAACTTTTATATTGACTGTGAAGTATTATTCCCCAGTCCAAATTCATCAAATCGACTCGACGAGGGTAAAACCTTTTATAATAGCCATAACCGGCAGGTATATAATTCGACGCAATCTCTACATATAAACAATTTTTCTTGTCCGAAAAATAAGGTGGAATACTTCGTATTGAATATTTTCCAGCATCTCTATCAAAATACAAAGAGCCATAAGTTAAACCAGAACCAATACCAAATAAAATACTCAAATCAAAGTAACACGACAAATAACTCTCACAAGCACGAGAAACCAAACAAACACGATCTTCACTTGAACCTGTTATATATAAATTAAACCCACAAGTAAGACCATCGTCACCTATTACCAACCCCATTTGGCCATCACTAACACGACGGTTCATATCTACTTCCTCACCATAAACTGTTAGAGCAACAATCTGTTTTTTAGCCATCAAATTCATGATAGAGACTAAAGATGTGTCAAGTGCCTCCGTTATATCTATCTTTATATGCCAATCATTATCATTTGGCTCAACGTTTTTTGTACAAATTGTACTCGGAGTGACAAATTCATCCATTTCTACATCTTCATTTTGATTACAAGAAATGAAGAGGCACAAAAAACCACATAAAATAAAATAAGACTTAAGAGTATTCATAATACTAATTTTTAAAAGGGGTAAAAGCACAAATAATATCACGCATCAAAGCAAGTAATTTGTTTTTCATGCTTCTCGAAAATTAAGTTAATTATAATGTTTTGCTATACTTATTACGACAGCAAAATTACAAGAAGTATTTAATTAAAAAAATAATTCAGGAAGAAAAAAGCAGAAAAGCTCCATTTTTTAACAGTTTTGTGTCCCCACACAGCCCAAAAATGTGCGGGGACACAAATAAAGCATCCTATTGATTCAAATCACTTCATCATGACCTTCACGGCCTTTACTGTTCCGTCGCTCATCTTGTCCCGACGGATATAAATGCCGCGCTGCTTCGGTTCGGCTACACGCACCCCGTTGACGGTGTACCATGCGGAAGCAACCACCGTAGCCGTTCCACCAACAAGTACCTCACCAATATTATCCACGAAATCGTCCGGTCTATTGCCATCACCGTCACCCAGATATTCAAGGGAAAAGTCGTCGATGCAAACCCAGTCTGCCGCTACCCCTTCATCCTTGCGCACACCGATGTTCACTGATTCTCCCTCTTTCACATAGAAAGGCTTATCCGCATCGTAATATCCCCATGTCATGGCAGCACGCATACCCAATCGGTCATTGGCCACACAATGGTATGTACGTTCGGAACCGGGGAACAAAGAATCAGGCAGCACTGCATCATTGGGAGAAAGCAAACCGTCATGCACGCACTCCATGAAACTTGGAAGAACGCCTTTAAAATCCGCACTTTCCGTTTGGACATAAACATAAGCCAGTAAATTCTCCGTTCCGTCCCTATGAGCCGTCGCGGCCTGAATATTATCCCCGTAACGATAACACCCTTTGAGACGAATGCGGTAATAGCCCTGCTTCATATTATACAAGCCCTGATGGATATCGGCTTTCGTGGAATTGAAGAATTCAAAGACCGAGTCGGCAGCTGTAGTAACCTCTGCATCCGACTCCACGTCCCAACCGTCGTAATTGAACACCACGTTCCCTTCTTCATCTTCCTGTTGGAAAGATGGGTTCTCCAACAGTACGGTGACATCCAACGGTTCGTCCTTGGAAGCGGCAGAAAAGTCGATGGCACTCTGTTTCATCTTGCCGTAAGCATTGTTCATATCTGCAATGTATTGCTCAACCACCCCCACGCTCTCGAATGAACCGCCGTCGATGACGTCCATGACTTCATAAACAACATTCAAAAGCGCGTCTACATCATCCTGGCCATACGAATCATAAGAACCTTCATTATATGCCTGATCATGCCGGACCACTTGATGGTCTATTTCCTTCAGCAATTCAATGGATGTGCGGCCTTGTTCTATGGCGGCTGACAACGCAGCCATGGTTTCCTTGAACAACCGGGCTGAAACTTCACCCTTAACCACTTCTTCCGCTTCCAAAACAGTAACCTGCAGAAGTTCCCGAACATCCAACGGTATCAGGCTCCCGTCAGCCCCCACCTGCTTGGCTTCATTGATTTTCGCCTGCAAGGCTGCCACTGCGCCTTCCTGATTGTCCAACCCCTGATAAATGACCTGGAAGTTATCGAAAGCCACCCACGACTCATTGCGTGTCACTCCGGCAAGCTTCATGCCGACACGGAGCTTTCCGTCCTCGCCCACGTAACAAGTCACGGTGTTGAGATAATTCCCCGGATCGGATTTAAACACTTCCTGCGATGACGCCTTGTCTGTGGGAAGCCATTTCCCGTTCAGGTTTTCGTCCGCCGTACCGGAAACCTGCTCCCAACCTCCTTCTGTCATTTTGTCGTTACGCGGGAAGTCGGCGATATGATGGACCGGGGCAGAGGCTTCGTTTCCAAACACGGAGGCCATCACCTTGTTCACTTCGTCTCCTTCAAGTCCCCAGGTCTCATGCCATACGGACGTGGTCGGAGAACTCGGGCTATAGAATCCTTGCACGGTGATTTTATAGAAACCTTCGGGCAAACCGGCCACGTCCTGATAAACTTCCCAATCCCGGCCATTCCAAACTTCGGTAATTTCCGTACCTTCGTTCTTAAAGTCGCCGTTCCCGGTCTTAATCCATCCGTCATTGCTCTTTGCAAAGCTCGGGTTGACCAACAGACCTGTCACATTGTCAGTAGCCCCGCTCTCCATCATGTCGGCCACGTCCTGCCTAAACAGTTCTTCGGCGTATGCCTCTGCCCCGTTTATCTCTGCCGGTGTCATCGAACCGTCATCATAAGCCCGATAGAGTTTGTCCAAGTAACCCTCATAAGAAGGCAAGCCGACCTCACTGTAAGGACTGTCGACAAGTTTGTTTTCCAACGCCGGAATCACCACGTCGTTCAATTTCTTATAAGTGGCAATATCTGCAGCCAACGAATCCTTCCGGGCATTCACCATCCGGATTGCGGCAGCCCAATCGTCATCCGTCAGTCCTGCATTGCCTGCAGCTTCCTTGGCGCAGGCCAAGACTTCTTCATACTTCGCCTTGCCCGATGCCGAGAAGTGCGCATTTGCTTCTATCTGCCCTTGCAAATAAGTTTCGGCATTTTTTACCGTACGGTTCAATTCGGCCGCCAAACCGCCTTCGTTACCCATATATTCGAGCTTCACATTGTCTATACCAAACCAGTTACAATTAGTGTTTTCGGTCATAAAGCCAAGCGTCAAATCGCCGCCCCGGGAATAAAACTCCAATACGACCTTACGCGGTGCAGGCACGTCGGCACCGCCCGGCGTACCATTCTTTATACCATAAAATTTCACCGTATGCGCCTCGGCCCTGAACTTCTCGTCATATTTCGACGCATCAGCAAAGAGATACAGCCCCCGGGGGATATCGTTCAAATTACTTTGATTGTAACCCAAAGTCACGGCCGACAAACGGTAACGGCCGGAAGGCATGTTCCCAAACTTCTGATAAAGATGTATGGCACTGGTTCCTCCCGGTTTGGTCCACTTCTCGCAGAACTGATCCATTACCACAGATTCATCATCCGGGTCCTGGTATTTGTCATTCTTCTGATGCCCTAATGCCGGAGAACCACCATCCTCAATCCAACCTCCATTGCCCGCATCAAACGAAGGATTGGCCAGCAAATCCGTAAACTTGGGATTCTCTTCGGAAGCCCCGGCCCCCAACCGGTCGGTCACGGCCTGTTGCAGTTCATCCGCCGCACTTTCCAACTCTTCAGCCGTGGCATCTGTCTTTTCGTAAAGCGCCACATATCCTGCCACATCCGTATAACCGTTCTCGCCGGCAAACTCCAATTGGGCCTGCAAAGCCTTTTTAGCCTGATAAACAAAATAAGCTTCGGGCGTAACAAACGCCCAATCGGTCTCTACCTTATCAAAACCGCCCTGTTCCTTATCGGCAAAAGGATACACCACCGTGCTGCCGGAATTCACGCCCCACACGCCGTTCATCGTCACCGCATTGCCGGAAACCGTCCCGAAATCGGGATCCTGGTCCACAATCTTTATCGCATAATAACCATTTTCCTGCTTTCGGATTTGCCACAAGGTATGGCCGTCCGACCCGCAATCCACGTATGCACTTGCAGTACCGGTCACATAAATCTCATGAAAACGGTTGCCATTGGACGGCCCGTCCAGCATGTTAAAAATCCAACCTTTGCCCGGCACCTTCGGTTCCTGTACCAATAACGGAGGACGTTCTTCCCCGTAAGCCATGGTTATTTCCTGCCCGATGGAATCCACGCTCAGCTGCGTACCGGAAGCATTACCGGCTGCAATAAACTTCCGGGTAGCCACATGATAGATGTAATACTTTCCCCCTCCCGTCCCGTCGGTTGCAAGATTGGGTTCCACTGTCACAATCGTGGGGTCGCCATACTCGGCGGCCCACAGAGGCATCGTTGAAGAAGTAGCGCAGCACAATGCCATGGCTGCAAGGATTCTGTTCTTCATTTCTCTACGTTTTTAAAGATTAATGTATAGTCTTCCTTTGACTCTTTACACGGTTTACGAACAAAGGCGCGAAAAAGCACAAAGGGAAGAAACTTTTTTTCGTTTTAACTCAAAAAAAAATGTTTTTCCCCAAAAAAGGAATAAAAGAAAGGTGATTTTGTATCTTTGTATGATAAACAAAAACTAATTTGACGAATATGATCATAGCCGTAGACTTCGACGGAACCATCGTAGAACACCGTTACCCTGAAATCGGACGTGAGATTCCCTTTGCAGTAGAAACATTGAAAAAGCTCATCGAAGACCGCCACCAACTCATCTTATGGAGCGTACGGGAAGGGCGTTTGTTGGACGAGGCCGTAGAATGGTGCCGCCAAAGAGGAGTAGAGTTTTATGCCGTAAACAAGGACTTTCCGGAAGAGGACACCGACAAAAACCGACATTACAGCCGCAAGCTGAAAGCAGACTTGTTCATCGACGACCGCAACTTGGGCGGACTTCCGGACTGGGGTACCATCTACCGGATGATTAAAGAAAAGAAAAGCATGGCACAACTGTTACAGGAAGAATGGGAAGAAGACCAACCCGTGGCACAAAAGAAAAAAAAGAGATGGTGGTTTTAACCCCCCATCCCTTTTCCTTTCCGTATCCTATATATAAAGGTATCAATCCTTATCTTCAAAATCTTCCTCATGGAGATAACTACCGCCTTCGCGCGGAGATTTTGATTTACCGGAGCGCGCCTCTTTACCATAGCCCCCATAATTACCATAACCGCCATAGCTGCCATAAGAACCGTAACGGCCGTAACGGCCATAATTACCGTAACCGTAGTAATAACCATACTTGCGCTGTTGCAAGTCTACCCCGTTAAGCACCAAGTTCATCTTCGGCAATTTTCCTTCCTGATGAATCGTATTCACGATATTGAAATTACGTTTGAGAGAATAATCACACCGGCACACAATAAGAGTTGCATCAGCCAAACGCCCTAACAATAAGGTATCGCTCACCAGACCGACAGGCGGAGTATCGACAATCACCATGTCATACCATTCGCGGAAACGTGCAAAAGCACCATCCAAACGTTCCGAAGTAATCAGTTCACCGGGATTAGGCGGAATCAAACCCGCAGGCAATACGTCCAGATTGGCATGCATGCCGGAATTGAATATCTGCTCACGCAAAAATCCGTCCGAACTGTCTTCCCCGGCCAAATAAGTCGTCAGCCCATGATGCCCCGTGACCAGACCGAACAACTTGGCCAATCGCGGCTTACGGACATCTAATCCGACCACCAAGACTTTGCGCCCCATCAAAGCCATACTCATGGCCAGATTGGTTGACACGAAAGTCTTTCCTTCACTGGGTATCACCGACGTGCACAAGAGCACCTTTTCGCTCTTCTTCATGACAAAGCCTAAATTGGTACGCAGGCTACGGAACGTTTCCTCCATTATATCATTAGAATTCTCCCGGACGACAATCGCCCTTTTGCCGTCCTTCAAATCCCCGGCCACGAAAATATCGCTCAAGACGGCCAAATCGGTCAATTTTTCAATATCATTACGTCCTTCGATGCGATAACGCAACAAGTTCAGCAAGTATATCAGTCCGGCCGGAATGGCTACTCCCAAGACCAAAGCGATAAGCGCCACCATTTTTTTCTTCGGTGAAATGGGACGGATTGTGCTTTCGGGAGCATCGATGACCTGAGCCTTGTCTACTGTAGAAGCCAAAGAAATGGCATTTTCCTCGCGCTTCTGCAACAAAATTTGATATAGTGCCGCCTTTACAGACTGCTGACGTCCTATGTCGGTGAGGACACGTTCCTGCGTTGGTGCATCGGAAAGACGTCCGATGAAGAGGTCGTATTGCTCGTCCACATGCCGCTTCTGCACGCGCATATTATCATATACCGTAGAAAGCGAATGACGGATGCCCGGATAAAGGGAAGAAATGGCATTGGTAATCGACACCACCACGGGGGAAGACTCGGGAGCCGTCTTCAACAAGCGTTTACGCTCCACCACTTTTGCATTGTAACCTGCAATCATGGAATTCAAACTTTCGTCCGTCAACCCGAGATTGGCAGGAATGATTTCCATGTAGTTGGCCGGATTGTCCACATATTCCTTCAAGGATTTCACCAAAAGCATCTGGGTCTGCAACTCTATCTGTTGCGTCTGGTAATTCTCCAAACCCTTATATGCCGCTTCTGCGTCTGACATCAAGTCCACCAACTGATTTCTTTTCTTATATAACTCCAAGTCCGACTCTGTCGTGCCTAATTCCGCGTCAATGATTTTGATACGTTTGTTGACAAAGGCTTCCGTCTTGAGAGCCACCTCGTTTTTCACCTCGTTGGCATCCTCATTATACACGCGAATCAACTCGTTCATATAATCTTCCGCACGTTGGCGCTGCGTATCACTCATGGTAATACGGGCTATCGTTGTCATCTTGCTAATAGGCTCAATGGAAGTGGCACCCAAAAAAGCTTCGGCCATGATTGCAGGACGGAAAATGCCTATCCTCAAAGTCCGTCCATCGGATGCACCGGCAAAATTGGGATTCGGGCGCAATGTCACCCAACCGGACAAGGTCTTTACCCTTACCGGGAAACCCTTGACATTGGACTCGAAACGTTCCCGCAACGCCTCCCCCTCTATATGATAGCCTCCTTCTTGCAAAGGCGTGATTACCAAAGACACCGGCATGGACAAAGTATCCAAGTCCACAGGTGACATGTCGGCTACAATCGGCGACGTACGGTAGAGTTCCTCATCACGCAACATTCCGTCGAATGAATAACGGACATACAACTTAAGATTGGTCACGGCACGCCGCGCCAAAGTCTTGCTGCCCAAGATTTCCACCTCATTGTCAAAACCGTTGCTGTTCGTCAAAACGCCCAATTGCGTAAAGTCGGCCAATCCCCCCCCCGACATTCTTCTTTTATAGGGGTCATCCTCCTTTATCAGGACTTCGGCCCACGTGGAATAAACCGGAGATTTACACCTAAGATATAAAAAGGCAACGAAAAGGCAACCGATAATGGATATGGCAAACCAATGCCAATGCAAGATGACCGCATCCAATATTTCACGATAGTTAAAACCGGAATCCTGTTCCTCAACAACGTCGTTGGTTTGAAAAGTTTTTTGGGGCATATTATTCTTAATTATTCTCTGATTATTTCCATTCAAGCCACAAAATTAGAAATCTTTGACATACATTCCAAATAAATAGACGAAATAGTTCTTTATTTCGAGCTTTTTTAATTTTCAATCAATTTAAAACAATATATTATTGTAGGATTCCATAAAAATATATACATTCGCAGTCACGTAACCAACCTTTCGAAAAGATAAAATATGAAAATTAAGAATCTGGAAGAATCCGGCATTGTTAAATCCGCCATCATCTGCAACGATATCATATTGCTGATGGCCAGTTATTGGTTAGCCTTTGCGCTGACCCACAGCTTCGCACTGGCTTTCAGCTTTCCATACGCCCTGAAAACGGAACTGCTCATCGGCGCACTGACCATTTTCCCTACTTTTTACATAGCCCCACCCGTATTCCTGAAACACATGGTGTACGGCAATGACATCTTGGGACGTTCAGTTTACACCGTATGCCTGCAAACGCTGTTCATGATAGCGGCTATCAGTCTGATACGGCGGATGAACGTGGCCGGCGAAGAACTCCTCATAGGGGCTTCTTTTTTCTTCTGCCTGCTGTATGCAGAGCGGACTATCGTGCACAATATCCTGAAACACAGCCGTTCGAAAGGGCATAACTTACGCTACGTCGTATTGGTGGGACATCCGTGGAACTTAGAGGACATTTACCATACACTGAACGACCATAGTCTTGGATTCAAGATTTTAGGTATCTTCACCCGTAAAGAACTTCCGGAAGACATGCACCTGAAAAATTTGGGAGACCGGCGGATGGTAATGAGTTACTTGCGCCAACACCAAGAAGTGACAGACTTATACATGGTGCCCGACACCGACTATACGGCAGAAACGGACGAGATATTCCGTTACTGCGAAGACCACATGATTCGTTTCTACGCCCTGCCCGTATTCATGGAGTTCCTGACCAAACGTATGGAATTGTCGCACTTAGGCAGCACCATGCTACTGAGCGTGCGAAACGAGCCGCTGCAAGACCCGGTGAACCGTGGAGTGAAACGGCTTTTTGATATTTTGACGTCCGGGGTATTCCTATTTACCGTCTTCCCTATTGTGTACCTCATTGCGGGTATCATCATCAAAATACAAAGCCCGGGGCCTATTTTCTTCAAACAAAAACGGAACGGACTGGACGGAAAGGAGTTCTATTGCCTGAAGTTCAGAAGCATGCACGTCAACAAAGACAGCGACCGCCTACAAGCCACCAAGGACGACCCACGCAAATTCAAATTCGGTAACCTGATGCGCAAAACCAACATCGACGAGTTGCCGCAATTCATCAATGTGTTCAAAGGCGACATGAGCCTCGTAGGACCGCGCCCGCACATGCTGCTCCACACGCAGGAGTACTCGCGCCTGATCCGACGTTACATGGTGCGCCATTTAGTGAAACCCGGCATCACGGGATGGGCGCAAGTGCAAGGTTTCCGTGGCGAAACGAAGACATTGGACCAGATGGAGAACCGGGTGAAAGCTGACATCTGGTACGTGGAAAACTGGAGTTTCGGCCTCGACCTGCGCATCATGTGGCGCACGCTCGTGAACATGTTGAAGCACAATGAGGAAAATGCTTATTAATCACATATACATATAATATTATGAAAGGTATCGTATTAGCCGGCGGGTCGGGCACACGCCTCTACCCCATCACAAAAGGCGTAAGCAAACAAATGCTTCCCATTTTCGACAAACCGATGATTTATTATCCCGTATCGGTCTTGATGTTGGCCGGCATCCGCGACATATTGATCATATCCACACCTCACGACCTGCCGGGATTCCGTCGGCTGTTGGGAGACGGCAGCGACTTTGGCGTACGCTTCGAGTATGCAGAACAGCCCTCTCCCGACGGACTGGCTCAGGCTTTCCTCATCGGCCGCGAGTTCATCGGAAGCGACAGTGTCTGCCTGGTATTGGGTGACAATATTTTCCATGGAGCGGGATTCACCGGTATGCTGCGTGAAGCCGTGGCCAATGCCGAACGCGAAGGAAAAGCCACCGTATTCGGTTATTGGGTAAACGACCCGGAACGCTACGGCGTGGCCGAATTCGACAAGGCCGGCAACTGTCTGAGCATAGAGGAAAAACCGGATTTGCCGAAGAGCAACTATGCCGTGGTGGGCTTGTATTTCTACCCCAACAGTGTGGTGGACGTAGCGGCACATATCAAACCATCGGCCCGGGGCGAACTGGAAATCACCACGGTGAACCAAGTCTACCTGAATGAAAGGAAACTGAAAGTAAAAACCCTCGGAAGGGGATTCGCCTGGTTGGACACCGGCACACACGACAGCCTCTCCGAAGCCTCTACTTTCATCGAAGTCATCGAGAAGCGGCAAGGGCTGAAAGTGGCCTGCCTGGAAGGTATCGCCTACCGTCAGGGTTGGATCAGCGCGGAGAAATTGCGTGAAGTGGCACAGCCCATGCTGAAGAACCAATACGGACAATACCTTATGCGACTGAGCGAGGAGGTTTTCGAGCAAGAATAAACTGATGACAGAAAACTGAGTTTTCGCTTGCCTCTGCACCTACCTTTTTGTATATTTGTACCCTGAATTTAACCGAATAAAAAATACAATGGGTATAATAGCAAAATTATTGGGCAAAGCTCCCCAAGAAGAAACCGCGCGAGTGGGAGGAATGGAGGACTTCATGACCCTCATCCGTGTATATTACCAAGCCGTAATGGCCATGCAAATGGGAATCAGCAATCTGGCCGTACTACCGGACCTGCGCATCTTTAAACAAACGCTGCACGTCCCCACGGTAAACAACAAGCTAGGCATCGGCGAGAGGAAACGTTGCCGCACCATGCTGATGGATGTCTACGGCATGGAAGAAAACTTTTTCAAGGAGATAGATGCCAGCATCAAGCGTAACTGCCGCAATGTGAACGACATCAAGAACTATCTGCTTATGTTCCAGGGATTCAGCCAAGACCTGATGATGCTCATGGGCAACCTGATGCAATGGAAATTCCGCATGCCTTCGATGTTCCACAAGGCACTGCGAGGCATGACAGCCAAAACCGTACATCAGATTATGACCAAGAACGACTGGCGCGATGACAACATACGACGCACTTGCGTCAACATCCGCCAATACCAAATGCGTTTAGGGTACAGCGAAGCATGGATGACCGAATATGTCCACCGCATCGTCCTTTTGGCCAAGAAAGAGCCTAAACCCAAAGACATGGACGAGAAAAAATAAAAAACGCTTGGGACGTTAAACGTTTTTTCTTAATTTTGTAACGAGAAGGCAGAAATGACAGCAGAAGAAGATGCATTATTACGGACATTAGAGGCTCGCGTCACTCAAATGGCGTTGGAATACAAAGCCTTGAAAGATCGTTATGCCGCGTTGTCGCGCATCATGGAAGAAAAAAACGCCACCATAGCCGCGCTACATTCGCAAGTCGACCGCCTGCAAACAGATTATGCCAACTTGAAAACGGCCAAGATGATCGACATCAGTAGCGAAGACATGAAAAACGCTAAGTCGAGATTATCAAAGTTAGTGCGTGAAGTAGACAAGTGTATCGCACTTTTAAATGTGTAAAACATCATGGAAGTAAGCGAGGACTTTACCATAACCCTGAGATTAGGACAGCAACCTTTGTCCATCACCATACGGCGGAAAGACGAGGAAGCCTACCGGGCAGCCGAAAAGCTGATTAACCAACGATACAACAGCTACGCAGCCCAGTATCCGGATCAGGGCAATGAAATTTATTTGTGCATGGCAGCGTTGAGCATTGCGCTCTCGTTGAAAAAAAACGAATTCCGTAACGATACACAGCCATTCGTCGACAGCATGAAACGCATGTTGGACACTTTGGATGAAACCTTAGGGACGAAAGCACAATAAAAACATTCATTCTACAGGAAAAACCACACGCACTGTTTCCCTTTCTCCGCACCATGCGGACGGGGTGAGCGGTGCGTGATTTTTATATTATTCATTATAAACAAAAAAAGATATGGTATTTATAATCTCCGTAGCTTGCCTCATCGTCGGATGTATAGCAGGATTCGCTTTGTTCCGCTATGTGGCAACGGGTAAATATCGGCAAATCATCGAAGAAGCGAGCAAAGAAGCCGAAGTCATCAAAGAGAAAAAACTGCTCGAAGTGAAAGAAAAGTTCCTGAACAAGAAGTCGGAACTGGAAAAGGAAGTGCAGCAACGCAACCAACAAATACAGCAGCACGAAAACCGCCTGAAACAACGTGAACTGAGCCTGAACCAACGCCAGGACGACCTGAACCGCAAAAAAGGCGAAATAGAAACTGACCGCAAACGGTTGGAAAACCAACAGCAAGGACTGGCCCGCCGCGAAGAAGAATTGAAAGAACTGGAAGCTAAAGAGCGCGAGAAACTGGAAGCCATCAGCGGCCTGAGTGCCGATGAAGCCCGTGAACGATTAGTGGAATCCCTGAAAGACGAGGCCAAGACCAACGCGGCAAGCTACATCAATGAAATCATGGACGAAGCCAAGTTGACAGCCAACAAGGAAGCCAAACGCATCGTCATACAAAGCATACAGCGCGTAGCGACGGAAACGGCCATCGAAAACAGCGTGACCGTATTCCACATTGACAACGACGAAGTGAAAGGACGTATCATCGGCCGTGAAGGACGCAACATCCGTGCATTGGAGGCTGCCACAGGCGTGGAGATTGTCGTGGATGACACTCCCGAAGCCATTGTCATTTCTGCATTCGACCCCGTACGCCGGGAAATTTGCCGCCTGGCCCTGCATCAGCTCGTAGCCGACGGACGTATCCATCCGGCACGTATCGAAGAAGTGGTAGCCAAAGTGACCAAGCAAGTGGAAGAAGAAATCATCGAAACGGGAAAACGTACGGCCATCGACTTGGGTATCCACGGCCTGCATCCGGAACTGGTACGTATCGTGGGTAAGATGAAATACCGCAGCAGCTACGGACAGAACCTGTTGCAGCATGCCCGTGAAACAGCCAATCTCTGTGCCGTAATGGCTTCGGAACTGGGTCTGAATCCGAAAAAGGCCAAACGCGCCGGCCTGTTGCACGACATCGGCAAGGTGCCCGACGAGGAACCGGAATTGCCGCACGCCATCTACGGTGCCAAGTTGGCCGAGAAATATAAAGAGAAACCAGATATCTGCAACGCCATCGGTGCCCACCACGACGAAATGGAAATGACTTCATTGCTCGCTCCCATCGTGCAAGTGTGCGATGCCATCAGTGGAGCACGCCCGGGAGCACGCCGCGAAATCGTGGAAGCCTACATCAAGCGGCTGAACGACCTTGAAAACATCGCCATGAGTTATCCGGGTGTCACGAAAACCTACGCTATCCAAGCCGGGCGCGAGTTGCGCGTCATAGTGGGTGCGGACAAGATTGACGACAAGCAAACGGAAAGCCTGAGCGGAGAGATTGCCAAGAAAATCCAAGATGAAATGACCTATCCGGGACAGGTAAAGATCACGGTTATCCGAGAAACCCGCTCGGTAAGTTATGCGAAATAAGAGAATATTTCATGAACATGATGCCTTTCCTTTCACCACGAGGGGAAAGGCATATTTATTCAAAGCCGGACATGGAAAAATATATAAAGGCCATAAGCCAATGGATTGACGGAATCCCTTATGAAAAGGCTTTTTGGAACAATGTGTATCGTTGGAAACAGACATTCAACGGAATGATGCAATGGTCAAACTATGGCGGAATCATCGATTTGGAATGTTTTGACGCAAACCGTTTCCTCTCATCCTGCACTTCCTGCAAACCTAAAGTTTTGGACGTGGGATGCGGATTAAGCTATGCAACCGGTAACTATATAGAGATTAATGGTACTAAAACGGCACTTGACCTCCATTACGTAGACCCATTGGCGGATGTGTTCAATGACATTAAGAAAAGGTACCACCGTAACCTGCCGGACATAGAATTCGGCATGGTGGAATACTTGTCGGACTTCTTTCCCCGCCACGACGCAGACCTGATTATCATCCAAAATGCACTCGACCACTCTGCCATGCCCATAAAAGGCATACAGGAAGCCTTCTCCACACTGAAGACCGGGGGCATATTATATCTCAACCATCATCCTAACGAAGCTGAAACGGAACAATATAAAGTTTTTCACCAGTATAACATTGACGAAGAGAATGGAAAACTCATCATCTGGAACAAAACGGAAAGGTCTATCATTCAAGGTTTACTTGGTGCACACGCAGACATAACCGTAACCCGCCACGAAAACGGACATATAATAGCCATAATAAAAAAACTATCCGAAATACCATCGGAAGAATATCTTTCAGGTCATGACCGCATGCAAATATGCCACGCACTCATGGAAGTGGCCGGTAAATTAAAAATAAGCTATACTTTGAAATCTTCGTTAAAATATACTTTTTATAATTCCGTACAATTCATTGTACAAGCCCTACCTTGGGAAGCGAAGATGAGAATAAAGAAACTTATCAAACAGGCATGAATTTAAAAGGATGCAAAGCAAAAATATCAAATGGATCAATACAGCCCGCGCACTCTGCATGATTTCCGTTTACTTGCTCCATAGTGAATTCTACTATGGAGATGCAGGTTTTTCATACGGTTATGCTCTGACACCGTTCTATGTCAACACATTCTTTTTTATTAGCGGCTACCTGCTTTTCAAAAAATATATGAAAGTTCCCGAAACAATCTGTTTTCCAAAAAAGGAATATCATAAGCTGATAGCCAACGTGATTTTCAGGTTAGTCATCCCCACCCTCGTCTTTTCGACCTTAATCTACATCCCCAAAATGATATTCCACGGGAATCCCCTATCTTTCGGGCAATACCTTCATGATGTATGGGGAGGAACCAGTTATTGGTTTACTTCCGCTTTATCCGTCGCACAAATCTTATTGGCAGTTTTGTTACTGAGCCAACGCAGTCATATGGCGTTCTATGTAGTCGCATGCACTCTTTTGTCCCTTTTGGGAATACACCTCCGAGGTATCTTCCCCTCCTCTTTTCCTTGGTACTATCAAACAGGAATGGCTTCTACCTTATTGATGAGCTTGGGCGGTATATATTTGAGATACGAATCCCGAATTAACAAAATAATATCAAAACCCTACGTTTTCGGAGTAGCAGCTTTCGTATACCTTTACAGTATCATGATTACAAATCCCGCACAGCTTCAAAAAACAATACCGGACATCTACATGCATTTATGGGAATATCTGACCATCCTATGCAGTATTATTTGTATCATTACCCTCTCACACCTGCTCCCTCAGGTAAAATGGTTGGAATACATTGGAAAGAACTCCATTATATTTTACTTCTTCTCCGGAGTAATGCCAGCTTTATTCGGCAGCATCATTTCGCTATTCGCTCCCAATGCCTCATACGCCCTTACTTTAACCGTAACTTCCATTGCCCTACTGGCTGCAACAGGGATAAACTTGATTATCCAACAATATTTTCCCTACCTTACCGATTTGCGGAAAATCCTATTTCCCAACCAACAAGCTTTGCATAAGAAATCAAATTAATTTCTTATGCAAAGCCCTACATGCATAATTAATATAATAATATGCAGACTTTATAATCCCTATTTTTTCCACATTCATATAAATATTCCATTGCCAAGAGAGCACGGCTAACTTCCGTGAAGACACGGAAGCTTTCCGCACACGGTATAAAGCGGTTACCGTATTCGTATTACGAGCTATAAAGCCTTTCTTTAAAATAGATAACCATAAAGCGTAGTCTTCATGATGAATCGGCCTGAACAGCACCTTCCCCACTTTCGCAACATCATAAATACCTGTCAGGTTTCCAATCACATTACCTTTAAGCAAACATTCATAAGAAGCCGTATCCGGAGCCTTTATAATTCGACCTGCCCGAAACCCCTCTTCATTCATCTTTTCATAATTAGAAAAAACAATGGCCGTTTTTTTATGATTAAACAACCGAACCTGTTGCTCCAATTTAGTAGGGAACCAAATATCATCACTATCCAAAAAAGCGATGAAGCGTCCCTTAGCCTGCTGTATTCCTATATTCCTTGGAATAGCAGGAATGCCTAAAGGCTTATAGTTCTGCAACAGATGTATACGGGAGTCCTTTTTCACATATTGTTCTACAATATCTTTGGAATTATCTGTTGAACCATCATCCACGACAATCAATTCCCAACACGAATAAGTCTGTGAAATCACAGAAAGTATAGAATCTTCTATAAAACGCCCGGAATTATAAACCGGCATGATTACAGATACCATATCCATCGCCATAGACACGTTACTTAGAAAACAAGTAATGTTTTAACTTACCAAATGCTTTTATAGACCTCTTCAAATCAGAAGGATACGCCAACCCGACCCTCAACCTATGAAGGATATAGCTAAAGCGCAAATAATATTTCTTACGAGCCTTGTTACAGAAATCCACCATGTCTTGTGCCGAAAGTCCCGGCAAAGAAAGCACTGTATTATGGGTTCCATCTGCTAAACAATATTTTGCATAGTCCAACTCTATATAACCATTTGATTTAGCCCATGTATATGCCTCTGTTCCCGGATAAGGTATTAAAGGAAAAAACTGTGCCGTATCCGTATTCAATTTCAAAGCCAAATTCAAAGTCTCGTTCATCGTTTCTCTCGTTTCTCCGCAATTACCCACCATGTAACAAGCATGAATAAGCAGACCTGCCTTTTTTGCATCAGAAACATAGCGATAGAATTGCTCCACTTTCGTTCCCTTCTTTATATTGTCTAATATTTGCTGACTCCCGGATTCGATTCCGGGAATAATCAACCGACAACCCGCCTTTTTCATCGCACACATGGTTTCATAGTCCAAATTTACCCGTGCATTGCAAAGCCACTTCAAACGTTTATTAAGCCCTTTGTTTATCAATAAATTACAGATTTCCAGAACCCGTTTTTTATTAACCGTGAAAGTATCATCCTCTATCACGACTTCTTTGACATCCGGAAAATTCTCCGCAATATACTCAAACTCATTCACTACATTCTCTGCAGAACGTGCCCTGAATATATGTCCATGCATGGTTTGCGGATACACACAAAAATTACAATGGAACGGACATCCCCTTCCCGTAAAAATCTGGATAGAAGGATAAGTAGCCGCCGCAAAGAAATAATCCCTTTCGTTCAGGTTGTTTTTAATAAAAGTGGAAGCAAACGGGATTTCATCCAAATTCTTTATGGAAGGCATAATCCCCGTACGTATAAAAGTCTCCCCTTGCCTCAAGCACAATCCCCTTACTTGCAGAAGCTCTTCCCGGTTCTCAATGGCGTCAGCCAATTCTTTTATAGTTTCATCATACTCTCCTATCGCCACCGCATCTACCGCCTTGGAATATCCTAATGTTTCCTCCGCACATGCAGAAGGATGGGTTCCAACCAGAACAAGAAAGGAATGTGGATACATTTGCTTGATACGTCCTGCAAAACTCACGTCACTTTTTATGGAAGGTGTACTGGTATCTAAGACAAACAAAGTATTATCATCCGCCTTATTCGCAAGCAAAGTCAACGTTACTTCCTCATTTAAAGGTTTTGCCGGTGCATCCAAAAAATATACTTCATGCCCATTCTTCTCTACATAAGCAGCAGCGTATATCAGCCATAACGGATAATATAAAGCACCACTTTTTGTTATTGCCGGACTTCTAGATTCCCTTGAGAATTTACCATATTCTGCCTTAAAAGGCGGGTTTATAAAATAAACTTTCATACTTAATCATTCATAAATACACACTTACCCCTTATTTGTTTTGGCGTAATGCATGCGTTTCAGCATATCTATGCCAAAGATACAAATAATTAATCTTTTTACGCAATCAAAAGCCCAAAAATAAAAATAACAGAACTTGGCTAACCACCTTCCTCCCCCATTATTCAACACAATGTGCTCAATATCATATCTCTTTGCAGATATAGGAGCCACTGAGACTCCTCCCAATCTAAATTCTGCCAAATCAGCCGGAATGTATTTAAAACGTGCCCCTCCCTGATAAGCCCGTGTTAAAAAATCATGATCCATCATATAACGGAATTTCAAATCGTATCCTCCCCAACGGCGATAAGCTGCAGCCGTTACAAAAGTACCCTGATGGTCTACATTCACAAAAAACGGCATTAACGGGAACTTCATAGAGGGGATGTCACGCCCGGTAAATCCCGTATCTTTGTTGCGGATAATCACGTTTCCCCTGTAAACATCCACATCCGGTTCATAAAACTTTGCAACCACCTCCAATGCATTAGGCAGCAAAATATCATCACTATTAATGATTACAATCAAATCTCCTTTAGCATGAAAGATACCTTTATTGAACGCATCACTTATGCCTTTGTCTGGCTCGGAACAGAAATACCCCAAATGTTCTTTGTACTGTTCTATAATATCCAAAGTCCCATCTGTTGACCCTCCATCTATAATTACATAATCTATATATGGGTACTTCTGCTCCACCACACTCTTTATCGTTTCCTCCAAAGTATTCACACTATTATAACATATAGTAACGACAGAAATCACAGGATATTTCATAATTTAAATTTTCAAAATAAATTAAAAAGAATAGACAATCTCCCAAAAATGGACACAAAATGGTTTGCACAATCAAGTTCATGTCCGCAAATCAAAGAAACTTTGTTGAAACATTTTTTATAGTTTATCACCTTAAACGTTAACTCCTTGTGTTCTTCCACCATCAATTCAGCATAACCATTCCATAATTCTCTGGCAATAGAAGAACGTATCCTTTCATTTTTCCGTAACCTTCCAATTCTTTCTCTCCACCGGAATAATGAAGAGTTCACTTGTCCAACCGCATTTCGAGAATGTTGGCGATATAGGATATAAGGCTTATCATCAAAACAAACCCATGCACCCAATGCCATTGCAACATCATAAATCCATACATCGTGCATTCTCATATAGCGAGGAGTATACTTCAGTAACTCATTTCTAAGTTTATCGTTAAATACCATCGTACACCCTCCTACGAACTGATACATGAGTGCTTCACCATAAGTCAACAAAGGATGAATCTTTACACTATCCATTGGACACAAATTTTCATCAACCAACTGAGTTTGTCCAAAATACAAAGCAGGTCTGTCCACACAATTTCCAAATTGTTCTAATGCGGCCTTCAATTTATCTTCATGCCATACATCATCTTGATCCGAAAAGGCATACCATTCACATTTGGGAGCATTTAACAACAAATCCCAAAAACTCCGTGCCGGCCCTACATTTCGCCCTTCATACCATCGTAAGTTACCGTTCTTTTCCTCTTCAGCCAAGATCTGTTTTGTGCAATCCGAAGACCCGTCATCGCGTACCAACAAAGTACAATCTACTCCTTTTTGAGCATAAATAGAAACCAATTGCTCCTTCAAATACATTTGTCCATTATAAGTAGACATTAAAACCAATACCTTTTTCATTTCCCCTTTTTAATTGGCTCTATTACCGTCATCCAAACAACAATATCCACACTATTTTCTTCAGACATTACAAATCATTTCAGTATACGTTTTACAAACTCCATCCCTTTTTCTCCAATTACATTCCCTACTTTTTCTTTCAAAACTTGCTTGACGTCTCCAACCAATCCGGTACTTGTAATCAAACGTAAAGCCTCATTTTCGTCTGTATCACGCGTAAACACCTCAAAAAGGTATGACTTATTAATTTCAGTAGATAGAAAAGTACCCATGTTTTCTAAAAAATCCTCTTTAGAAGAAGCAGATAAATAATTTATACCAAGATTTTTGGCATAATCCCTTACTAATGTACGCGACTGATTGCCATAATGTCCAGCAGCCGCAATATATGGATTCACACCTTCTTTAAATATATGACCAGGATTCAGATAATGAGTAAACTCACAACCTTTACCGTTATTTACCAATAAAACTCTGATATTTTTCCCCCAATGCCGGTTACCTAAAGCATTCATATCATAAAAAAAGGCCAAGTCTCCCAAAACTCCAAAATACAACTTATCAGGATGAACCAAAGCTGCCCCCAAAAGAGAGGAAAGAGTCCCATCCGTACCGAAACCTCCCACATTGCATGCAGAATTCACGGATTTTGGAATCTCAAAAAAATCCCACGATCTTAAAGAAGTTAGAATACCGAAATGTATGGCACACCCCTCTGGAAGTCTGCAAGACAACTGTTTAGCCATCCATATATTTGAAAATGGCAAATCCGGAATTTTCTCATAACATCTGACATAATCATTTCTACATGATTTCAAAAAAGAAAGTGTACCCTTGCCTACATTTCGCTTTTGGCCATACTTCTCAAAGAAATGGGATTCGTCCATGTCGAACAAATAAGTAAGCTTACCATATCTGTCACGCAATTGTCCATCCCTATTCACGCGCCACACTTCTTGCGCCTTCCCCCCCATATTAAAATGATCACCAGAAACTTCCCCCAGATGTATCATCAAACGAATATCCTGTAAACATGGTGCATTTTGTACTGTCAACAAAGCATCCACCTGCCTAAAATTCCCCTTATAACCACTTGTATGGTCACAAAAACACACAGCATTGTTATTTTCACAAAAAGCATCAATCAAACCCGTCTCTCTTGCTGTGAATGGACGATGTGCCCCAATAAATATAGCTATCTTACCCTGGGGCAAAGGAGGGAAATCCCCATCATAATCAATTCGTCTGACAACTTTAACATACGGCAATTGCTTAACCGACAAATCCCGGCTATATGTAGTTTCCAAATTCACATGAGCCGGTCCTCCGCCATGAAGTGTCAAAGCCGAAATCGCCTGATTAATGCGCAATGCCGCATTTTCCGCATCCTTCGTATCACGTACTGACGGGATATAAGTACTAAAAGTCAGAATATCCTTGGCATGTACACTACGATCCGTAACCTGGTCGTACAAATTTCCTAACCGTCTCAAGTCTTGTGTACCGGTGATTACCAACACGGGCAACTTCCTATAAAAGGCTTCTGTTAATCCCGGCATATAATTACGAGCCGCCGTGGCACCGGTACATGTAAGTACAACAGGTTCACCACTCTCCTCTGCCATTCCGCAAGCCATATAAGCAGCCGATCTTTCGTCCACCGATGAATACATTTCAAATCCTCCATCATACATCAATGAAGCATTCAACATCATATTAGTCCCTCCAGGAGAGGTCACCACCTTCTTTATATGATGAGCTTTTAACAGCTTGACAAGTATCTGTATACCCTTTTCACTAGAATAATAAGTTTCCATATTTCTTATACTTTTTTTCATTCCACATTATTCAAAAGAATAACGTCGACTATAATCATCTACTGTAAGATTCCCCAATCCCCCGGTCATAAAAACAGTATCTCCGACGACCGTTCGTCCCATCCCACTCACTAAGACTACAGCCATCTGTGCCACTTCTTCAGGTTTGGCATAACGTCCGATAGGACTGGAAACCAATGTAATGTCGGAATCGTCATCTAAATTCGACATAGATGTTTGCGTAGGCCCTGGCGCGATACTGTTCACCACAATTCCATGCGGTGCCAAAGATTTAGCCAACCCCATGGTTAATGCCCTTATCCCCCATTTACTCAAAATATAAGGAGAATTAGCCGGTCTGAGACTGGAAGAAGATGAGATATTCAGAATATTTCCTTCTATTTCATTATCAACCATATATCTCCCGAACAATTGGGATAGAAAAAATGTTCCTTTCAAATTCGTATCAACAACTTTATCAAAATCACTTTCCGTTACATGGGGCATAGCCGTGCTTTCCACACCGGCGTTATTCACCAGTATATCTATCTTTTTTCCTGATAACAAAGTGAGTATCTCCCTTAAACTGTCTTCAAAAGAGCTTACATCCAAATTATCCATACGATAAAAATAAACCCTATTGGGAAATCTTCCATCCAATTCCTCAAAGCATTTTTTAAGCTTTCTTTCATCACGACCGGTCATGACCACGTATGCCCCAGCCTGCAGAAAAGCCTTTGTTATAGCCAATCCAATACCACTTGCACCTCCTGTAATCAAAGCACAACGTCCCTCAAGAAGTTCATTTGGAGATAAGGTAACTACGGTCACATGATGAACAGGAAATCCACCGATAAGAAAGCGCCCTAACCTTTTGAGATATTTTTTCCAACGTACCATATTATTTCTCTATTGAATGAATAAGATAATCCATAGACTTTTTCCGTTCCTTTTGCAAGAGATCTTGTACCAATCCATAATTTACAGGCTTAGCCCAATCCATACCCGTATCATCATATAGCCGTCCTGTAAGCCCGAACAAATCAAGAAAATCGTGAATTCTACCATTCTGAGAGCCTTGCTCTGTATCCTTAAATCTTTTAAACACCACAAAGTCCTTTGATAAATTAACAGACAGGGCACAAGCATGAAATGAATCTGTACATACAACCTCAGCTTCCGCCACATACCGTACAAACTCATAAGGTCCTGCACTTTCATCCACCATTGCATGGTACAATTCCAAACTCCCACTCTCCAAAGACGGTAAAAGAATAATGTCTCGTACACCCAATGTTTTTTGTACTTTTACGACTTGAGACAAGTATTCTTTTCTATTCCCCACAAAGTAACATAGAATATATTTTGATGGAAGTCGAAAAGGAATATCAGCTTTCCGGGAAAAATCCAACCACTGTTGAGATGAAAGTAAAAAAGTAGGATCCAAAACCCGTGAAACATTCTTCCCCAATAAAGATGAAAGATATCGAGCCGTATACCCTTCCCTGACTCCAATATGTTGGAATGAGAACAATAATTCTTTCACCCGGTCTTCATATTTTTTGGGAACACAATTTGTCCCTATACTTGAAGCATAAGCAACCCGCTTCCCGCCCCCTACAAAATCCAAAAACATAAAAGAATCAAAACGATGGCAACAATTCCATATTTGATCACTTCCCGTCATAAAAACATCTACTTCTGACAACAAACAGCGGTAATCAGATAAATTATGAACAATCCTATGATTATAATTCTCTTTATTAAAAACATCCAATTTTTGCTGCTTGACAGTACGAGCACGGAATATTCTCTTCAACGACAAGCCATATCTCCTAATCTGATACAGTAACCAACGGAAAAAAGAGAAAGATGTCCCATTCATAAAAACAAATGGATGCAGGATACATACGTCATAGCCCAAATCCTCCAACTTTTTATGTAGAGCATAAGATTGCAAACTTGTACCAAAATTACCTGTTCCTAGCCAAGTCACTAATGCTATTTTTATTTTCTTATCCATAAAACACATTTATTTTTGACGAATGAAATCACCTTTTTTCGTTCGCTATTGCCCATTCCAATAATCCAAGTTGAAACACAAACCGATATACAACTTGAGACAAAAACATATATAAACCGTTCTCCTCCCTCCTGAAGCGTATTAGCCAAAACAAGAGGCAAAACAAACGAAACAATTGTCACTATAACCCCTCTTCCTACAACCTGTACCACAAATGGACGTATAGGAAAACCAATCTGTCTTTTCAATAAAAAAAGACGTACATAAACCAAATAGGTATAAACTACAACATAAGTAATGTATGCAGCAACAGGCGGAAATCCGAGTTCAAATAATCCATAACTTGCGGGAAGTACAGCACATCCTAACCCACCGACATAAATATAGAATTTCTTTATATTTCCGGTGGCCTGCGCAAGCGTCGTCAATGGTGCCCCTGGCAAATCTACCAAGACCCCCAACATAGCCAATTGCCAAAATAACACAGCATATTCCGGTACCTCCTTCAACCAAACTCCAAGCACAAAATCAGCCTCAAGCACAAATGGGATAAAAAAGAATAACATTAAAATATATGAATACTTCGCCCCCTGTCTCACAATCTTAAAACACGTTACAAGATCATTCTCCGCATAGGTCTTTATAATTTGAGGATTCAAAGCCGTGGTAAAATTTCCTATAAACTGCTTGACCCCATTCTCCGCCTGCCCTGCAATTCCCCTCGCAGCATTGACAACGACCCCGAAAAACATATTAGATACAATATTAACTCCCTGGGTATTGAGTATATATGCTCCTGTACCGAGAAAATTCCATCCGGCAAAACCAAACATTTCTTTCAGCAATTTTTTATCTATGCCAAAACGGTATTTGCATTCCGTAAAATGCTTAGAACAATAACAGCCGTATATAAACCTCACTATTATTGCAGACAATGCAACTAATAAGGCATAGAAAAAAAGCTTATCAAACGATGAAATCACAATAGCATATGCAGCAGACAATCTGAGTAGAGCCTCAATGATACCCACATAGGCAAAAACATTCATTCTCTCGTGAGCTATTATAATGGCGTTATAAGGTAAACTTATCAACTGAACAACAAAAGTCAACAATGAGAATTGCAATACCCAAAAAGCCACATTCAAACGTTCTGGAGGTATCTGCATCCGATTAAACAAGAACCATCCTCCTAATAATTCTGTCAAAAGTACGACCAAAAACGAGAGAAGAAATTGTATATTGACACTTGTAGAAAAAACAAGCCCTAATTTTGCCTTATTATGATTGCCTATTTCAAAAGTCAAATATCTTGTAATAGCATTAGATAATGAAGCTGATATGATTGAAAACATTATTACTACGCCACCGACTATATTATAGATTCCAAAATCGTCTACCCCAAGGGCATCCAATGTTACCCTGGAAGTGTATAAATTCACAATCATGATAAAGAATGTGCGTATATAAAGCATCAATGTGTTTTTGGCGATGCGTTTACTATTCTGAGCCTCTTTATTAGTATCCATAAATAATCATTAAGGAAGCTACACACAAGTACATATTTCCTTCATCTTAGCACCCTCTGCCACCTTCCATTTTTTTCTCCTTTTTGGCAAAGTTACGAAAAAGTATTGATTATCAACATCTGATTTCAAGAAAAACCATTTCCAACCCTTTAGAAACATACCGCACTGACAAAAAGCACTATATTTAAATGTATATGACTTGATTATAGAAAACCCCGATAAACAAAAACACTAAAGCAATTACACCGACAATTGCTTTCGATGCATAATCCGGTTTTATAGTATAATATAAAAGAGGAAATAGTATCACTTCTACCACTCCCAACAACTCACTCAAACGAAATGCAAAAACAGGCAGATTATAAAAAAGTATAAACGCAGCCAAAGACAAAATCTCAACTTTCAGAAGAATAACCACAAACGGATTAAAACGAGCAATCAACTCACACTTCCAAAGCAAAAAATAAGTGATAACTATTTTTACCAAAAAGACTAAATTAAAAACATTTATCTCATCCCATAATCCTTGTTCCTGTAAAGAACGGTAAATCTCCATTTTTTCTTCTATATAAGGAATAGGAAGCATCAATAAAAAATCCATCTTCAAAAAATATATCAGATAGCAAAAAGGTATGATTGATGCATAAAATATATATTGCCACTTTTTAAAAATCTCATTAGAAAAAAAAACAAAACACACAAGAATTCCGGCAGTATAATGAAAACAAGTTGCACAAAAAATGCATAACAAATACCTAAATCGGTCTCCGGTCCTCAAATATTGAAGTGCAAATAAAAAGAAACCAGACGCAACCCCTACCCTTATCTGATTCATACCATGGAGCAAATAATAATTACTCAAGTAAACCAAAAGAGACAGAAAATATAAATCGGTCAATCTTCTTATGGATAGAATCTGAAGTGACAACGCCAATATAGCATAAATCAGAAATAAAAAGACGACATTATCAAACACATAATAGACCAGATAAGACAACAAGACGAACGATATTTCTGTTGTAATATCATAACTACTGTTATAGAGATTCACATAATTAGAATAATCATGGTCTATATCACTCGGCCGAAATCCTGCCACAAGAGCCATTCCCCCTCCTATTAAAATCAATAAAAGCAACTTAATAGAAGAATCGAGTCTTTCTTCTATAAAAGCCACTGACATTATAAAACAAAATAGGAAAAGTATTATGAAAATCATTTTATTCCGGCATCTTCAATTCTTTTTTCTTTAACATCTGTTCTCTTCCATATACATATAAAGAGGAACATAAAAAAGCAAAGAATACACAACCCACAACAATTAACATACGTTTAGGAGAGGAAGGACGCAAAGGCACTGTCACAGAATTCACGACCGTAAAAGATGGAGTTTTTTCCTGCAGTTTGGCTTTAGCGATTTGAACTTGCTGGACCCATTGGCTATAGGAAGTATACGACAATTGCAATTGATTCTCCAAGAAATCTTGCTGAGACATGTAAGACTGTAATACGGCACCCTTATGCGTATCACAATATTCAGAATATACACGTTGAGCTGCTTCGTAATCCTTTTGGCTCTCATTAAGCATTTTTTCAAAATAAACAAGATCATTACGTGCTTTGCTTGTCTTATACTCAATAATAAAATCTTGTAATCTCTGTTTGACCGAATCTGTCATCGTCGCAGCCACAAGGGCATCTTGTGCCGTAAAACCTATTGTGATTACGCTTGTTTTTTTGTCTACAGAACAAGATATATTATCCGAAATCATTTTACAGATATTAGATTCATCCTCCGTCAACCAAAAAGAATCTGTTCCTTCTGAATTAACTTGCTCTTCTTTTTTGGGGAAAATACTCTTAATAAAAGAATTTATATAAGAAAAACCGGCACTCCACCACGGGCGTTCCTGATGCACAGCAAAATAATCATATAATGTAGTCTTTATCTCTCCGTCCGCTGTTTGAACTTTCACATCAAACAGCGACACAAGGAAATCCGTAGAATTCAACACGTCTGGATAAATCTCGGGATAAAGAGCATCTCCATTCATACTACTACCCAAATTCAGTCCAACCATACTCGCTAAAGAGCCTATATTACCAGACAAGGATGCACCCGACGATATTTCCGGTGCCAAAGTCACGGTGGCGTTATATCCACGTGGTATACTACATACATATATAACAGCCACAACTGAGACTATGCCACAAATCTTAGCAATACATAATCTTTGTTTGAATAATACTTGAAAAATTTCTACCAAATCTATTGGCTGAGGTTCCTTTTTTGGGTCCATAATGCATTATTTAAGTATATTCACTAACGTTGCAATCATTGTAGCAATTGAAGCCGTAGAGGTCCCTATCGTCATCATCTCCTGTGGTGTCATCTTATTACGCTGTGGTTTAGTCGGAACCACAATCTCACACCCAGGCTGGATGGATTTGCTTGAACGACGTCCTAACTGCTCTACAGAACCATTCATATAAATGGTATACACACGGGACTTATGCGCACGGTCGGCATAACCTCCAGCGCGTTTAATATAGTAGCTGAGCGGTTTTCCTTTCTCATAATTAATGGAAATAGGATACATCACTTCCCCACTGATCTTTACCGTATTCGAAAATTGAGGTACCACCAACTCATCCCCTTCACGCAAACGCACATCGTCCAAACTTCCCGGATTCTTCATCGCCTTCTCTAAATTAATGGCAACAGGATAAGTATCCCCCAAATCCAACTTCAAATTCAAAATTGAATCTGCTTGCGCCATATTAAATTCTTTTTCCGAACGCAAGCTTTCTTCATAAACTTGTATTTGGGAAGCCTTCATAGCACTTTCACGTTGCTTTTTTTCTTCTTCTGTCAACAAACGTTGCAGACGGGCTCCTTTTGCATAAGCCAAAGAAGACAAGCCTCCAGCCGCCTTTACCAAATCACTCAAACGATAATCTTTATTATCCATGGCATAACTTCCGGAAAAGTTCACGGCACCACTCACTTTCACATTGCGCTGTTCCGAATAAGCCGGACTTTTACGCACAAAAACCTCATCGTACGGTTGGAGATGAAAGTCCTGACCGTCACCCATCACCAAACCGTCACGGAGAGAAAAGCTATAAGTCTCTGACAGTTTCTCATCATCGGTCACCGCATCCGGATTCTTGATACGGCGGAACACATCGACTTTCGCCATGGAGGCTGCCTCCGTAAACCCTCCGGCCTGAAGTACAAGGTCTTCTATCGTCGTATTGTCCGCATACTGATAGATACCTGGAAAATTAACCTCACCATCAATTGTCAATGTCCGCTCCCCTTTCATATCCAACGAACTTGGAATAAACAAAATATCATTCTTACGCAAAGGGATATCGGCTACCGTCCCGTCCATAATACCTTCCACATCCACGGATAAAGCTTCCATCGTCAGGTCTTCCTTTTGACGGTGCATTACAGCCCGTTTAAGAAAAGCATCTTCACGCAACCCATCGGCCGCTTTAATCAGCTGGCGTACAGTCTTGATGCTCCCATCCATCTGATATTGTCCGGGATGGAACACAGCTCCGCGTATTTCTGCCATATTGGAAAAACGAGGAATAACCGAATCTACATATAAAGAATCTCCGTCTTTCAATAAAAAACCGTTCATTTCAAACTCATCCACCGTATACACGGAATACTCTCGTCCGCTTTTACGTATCAGACGCACATTATCCGTATAAGCGTCCCCGGCAAACCCTCCGGCATAATCCAAAATACGGGAGACGCTTTCGTTTTCTTTCATTTCATAAAACATAGGACGCTTCACCTTGCCCCGTATATTCACCAAGCATTCGTACGGCCCTACCACAATCACATCGTTATCCGCCAAACGGATATCCCCCTTTGTATTCCCGTTCAGAATGTAATCATAGACATCGATGGTTGAAACCACACGTCCCTGACGGAATACTTTTATATCGCGTAACGTCCCGATTTCACTGATTCCCCCGGCCGCATACAACGCATTGAAAGCAGAAGATAAGGCACTCAACGTATAAGTCCCCGGTACCATCACCTCACCCATCACCTGTACTTGTATAGATCGTGTCTCCCCAACGGTCAAGGTTATGTTGGAATTCGCATAAAAACGACCTAATTGCTTTTTAACATACTCGTTAGCCTCTTTTACAGTCATTCCGGCTAATGCCAAAGGCCCAACCCCCTCTATTGTCACAGTTCCGTCGGGCGACACCGTCCCCTCGAAAGTAGTCTGTGAAGCCCCCCATACGTCTATAATTACAGCATCACCGGCTCCCAGGCGATAGTTTGCCGGAGTCGGTATATTCATGCTCGGCTCAAAAGTCAGCATTTCATTATTGAAGATATTACGGCCAAAGACTTGACGGTCGTCTTCCTTGAAATAATTACGATAATAAATCAATGAGTCTATATCCATAAACCCTATCTCTTCGTTGAGTTGTTGGCCCTTCAGTGTTTTATCCTCTCCATCCTTTATTTCACGTCGCGAACGAACCATATAACCATTCTGTTTCTGGCGTTCATCCCGTGTCTTTTCTTTGTTGGTCCTCAAGCGGGACGTTCCACTTTTGGGTTGAGTCGTTCCGGTCAAGTCCAAAGCTCCGGGCTGCTTTTGTTCTGCCTCATATTTTTTACGAATACGCCGCAACTGATCTACCGTTACACCTTTTTGAAGCAATTGGGAAACAATATATTGTTGGTCTTTCCCTTTCTCCTGCTGTTCCATGACATAACGTACCACCTGATCGTCCGACATGGATTGAGAAAAAATAAATTGAAACCCAAAAAACGCCAAACAGGCTAGCAATATCCTCCTTGCCATATACATCAAAATTTCTTTCCTTTTAAAATAAAAACGACAGTGGTCAAAATAATTTTTATATCTAAAAACAACGAACGCTGTTGCAAATATTCTAAATCCATTTGCAAACGAACCAGCATTTTTTGCATCGAATCCGTATATCCATTATATAAAGTAGCCATGGAAGTCAATCCCGGACGCATCAAATAAATATAATCATAATCAGGATTCTCCTTTCTAATCAAATCAATAAAGTAACGCCGTTCAGGACGAGGACCCACAAACGCCATATCCCCCCGAAAAACATTCCACAACTGAGGTAATTCATCCAAATGATGTTCACGCAAAAATCTACCTACAGGAGTTAACCTATCATCCCCTTTCTTCGCCAAACAAGGTTTCCCGTCCTTCTCTGAATCAACTCTCATTGTCCGGAATTTCAATATATAAAAAGGTTTTCCCTTGTACCCTATTCGTTCCTGTCTAAACAATACAGGTCCATCACCTTGCCTTTTTAATAAAAAATAAACTAATAAAAAAACTGGAGACAACACTATCAAACCCAACAAAGCAAATATGGTATCAAGACCTTTTTTAATGGCTCGTTCCACCCAATTCATCCCATCACAAATCTCCATATTGACAGACATCTGACTCATTTTCCAATTCATTAAATCTAATTTATCTAAGTATAAAACTCCACAAGAGTGAAATTATTGCAAAATAACGATATTTTTTTTTCTCTCACAAGTAATGACTTAACCGTGTAGAAAAAATAAAGAACCGGAGAAAAAATAACAGCATGTTTATGCCTTTATTCAAAAGAATATCTTATCTTTGCAATTCAAACATCCGGGGTTGACATGGATTTGACAGCAGGATGGAATGGTACGTAAGCACGCAGAGGGTCGGTGATTTCCTCTATAATCTCAGTTACCAAGAATTTATCTGGCGAAAACAACTACGCTCTCGCTGCGTGATCGAAGTATAGTAGATTACCTTTATTTCGGCACCAGGTGCTGAAACGAGACATCACTCGGAAGCTGTGGCTCCGAAGCATTCCGGAAAAGTGGTGCAGCTAAATCGGAGATAGTCGTCCGTGGCCTTGCACGGACGGTGAAATCTTAAAGGATAAGGCGTAAATGGGTGGCTCGGGTCTTGTTTGCGCACGAAAACCGAAGGCCGGGATAAGCGTGTAGAAAGCGTATGGTTTCCCTGTTTGGACGAGGGTTCGATTCCCTCCAGCTCCACAAATTTGAAAGCAGCCCGTCATGCAGTATGCGTGTCGGGCTGCTTCTGTATTAATCACTCGATATGAAAGAATTAGCTTTAAAGTACGGATGCAATCCGAATCAGAAACCCTCGCGCATTTACATGACCGAGGGCGAACTGCCGATTGAAGTACTCAACGGCCGTCCGGGGTATATCAACTTCTTGGATGCCCTCAACGGTTGGCAACTGGTCAAGGAACTGAAAGAAGCCACCGGCATGCCTGCCGCCACGTCTTTCAAACACGTGTCTCCTGCCGGGGCAGCCATCGGCCTCCCGTTGAGCGACACGTTAAAAAGAATATACTTTGTGGATGACGTGCAAATTCCCCTCACTCCAATCGCTTGCGCATACGCCCGTGCACGCGGTGCCGACCGTATGTCAAGCTACGGTGACTTCATCGCACTGAGCGACACTTGCGATGCCGCTACCGCCACCCTCATCAAACGCGAAGTCAGCGACGGAGTGATTGCTCCGGACTACACGGAAGAAGCACTCCAAATCCTGCGCGAGAAACGCAAAGGCACTTACAACGTCATCAAGATAGACCCGGACTATGTTCCCGAACCGATAGAACATAAACAGGTGTTCGGCATCACATTCGAGCAAGGACGCAATGAAATCAAATTGAACGACCCGGCTTTATTCGAGAACATCCCCACGGCCTGCAAGACGTTTACCGACGAGGCTAAACGCGACTTAATGATCGCCCTCATCACCCTGAAGTACACGCAAAGCAACTCCGTATGCTACGTGAAAGACGGACAGGCCATCGGTATCGGAGCCGGACAACAAAGCCGTATCCACTGTACGCGTCTGGCGGGCAACAAGGCCGACATCTGGTGGTTGCGCCAACATCCGAAGGTGATGAACCTGCCGTTCGTGGAGAAAATCCGCCGTGCAGACCGAGATAATACCATCGACATTTATATCAGCGACGACTATATGGACGTGTTGGCCGACGGAGAATGGCAGAAATTCTTCTCCGAAAAGCCGGAACCGCTCACACGCGAGGAAAAACGAGCCTGGATTGCACAAAACACTGGAGTGGCCTTAGGGTCGGACGCGTTCTTCCCCTTCGGCGACAACATCGAACGGGCGCACAAGAGCGGCGTACAGTTCGTGGCACAAGCCGGCGGTAGCGTACGCGACGACCATGTAATCGAGACTTGCGACAAGTATGGCATCACGATGGCTTTCACCGGCGTCCGCCTGTTCCACCATTAATCCCACGGCACACTTATGGCAAACTTTGGAGGAGATGACATCGACAAGGTAATCACGGGAGGAATCGTGTTTTCAGGGGGTGCTAAAAAGACTTCCGGAAACTCAAAAAACAAAGTGAAAACCAAAGCCAAAAAGAAAGCTTACATCACGGGAGCGCATGGTTCCGGGTCGGCAAAAATGAAGGCTGAAATCCGCCGCCGCAGAGCCAACCGGCATAAAAAGTAATATATTTTCTCATACAAAAGAGAAGACCGCAGGCATCACCCTACGGTCTTTTTTTCATCCCTTAGAGAACGCTAAACGATTTACGTCTTTCTGCAAGATGATTTTCTGCTTTCCAAAAGGAGGGAAAAAGGTACTTAATTTTTCCGTACAGAGATAGTTCCGTTCGTTTTTCGGGTAAAGGTGAGTTTGTCTTTCCTCAACGCATGCCGCCCGTGATCGAAAATGTAATCACTATTAAACGGCACGCCATTCACCCGGACTTCAAAATGACAATGCTCCGTCGTAGCCCTACCGGTGCGCCCCACGGTGGCTATCACGTCACCGGCTTTCACCCGATCACCTACACGAACCAAATTCTTGGCATTATGACTGTAACAAGTCTCCAGACCGTTGGCATGGCGCACTACCACCATATTCCCGTATGCAGAGTACTTTCCGGAGAAGCGGACTATCCCATCGAACACCGCCCGTATCTTGTCGTGCGGTTTCGTCTTCAGATCCGTTCCTGTATGGTTCTTACGTGCCCCACCGTAGGGACTGATCACCTTGGCACCAAGCAGCGGATAACTCCACTTCCCTATCCGGGACAAGTCTATCGTGAACGAAGAAAACCCGTCAAACAACCCAGGTGTAGCCACACCTACATGTTGCCTTTCCATGGCTGAAAAAGGACGATCCAAGTCCACCAATTCCGACACCCGAAACCAGTCGAAACGGGGAGGACGTTCTTCAATCTCGCCCGTTCGGTAGAAAGAAGCACGGACATAACCGGACTCATCCAGACGAAACTGCATGGCATCGAACTTCAAACTACCATCGGGACAAGCCAGCGTGGACGGGCTCATCGGCACGCCGTTCACCATCAGGGCGAAATAGGTATAGACCACGCCATGGTCCGCACCGGCTAATGCGATAGCCTGCCCGGCAGAAACATAATCGCCGGACTCCACCAACGTCTTGGCGTGATGGGCATACACCGTTTCCATCCCGTTGGGATGGAGCACCACGACCGTCTTTCCTAAATCCGTTTTACGCACCAAGCGTACCAGGCCCTGCATGGCCGCCCTGACTTCGTGCTTTACCTCAGGTGACATGATATACCAACCGATGGGGTCATGACGAAAATCGGGAGTAAACAACACTCCGCCCTCCACCGGAAAACTCCAACCGTCGCGTTCCATATCGGCTGAAGTCACGGTGAAATAACCGGTGCCGTCGAACAATCCGGCTGTCGGGATATGAAGCATACGCCGTTCCACGCGCGAGAAATCTACCCGCTCCTTGCGGCTGCCCGTAAAGGAATACAAAAGTGCCAACAACAAAGCGAGACACAAAATAGAAACACGCTTCACCATATATCCATATTTTTTAATCAGTCCGTCAGAAAAATACCGTTCAGGATGCGCCCCGAACGGATGCCCAAGCGACGTGCGGAGAAGAAACGTTCGGAATGGCCGTAAGTACACACTCCGGCCAAATGAATCCGTGCAGAGGGCACACCACAATCCTCCAACAAGCCCCGGTTGGCTTGCCACAAATCAAGGTGCCATTTTTCCATCCTGTCACTCCCGTCTCCGGCGACAGGATATCGCCTCGCCATCTCCTCCATCGGGAAACCGGCCGTGCGGAAAGCTTCATACACCTCGTCACCCACCTCGAAAGCTTCCAAGGATATGCCAGGACCGATGGCCGCCTCCACATCCTGCGGACGGGTACCATACGCGCCTGACATCGCATGCAGGACGGCTTCCACAATGCGCAACACCGTGCCCCGCCAACCGGCGTGCACGGCGGCTACGGCATGATGCACCCGGTCGTATATTAATATAGGTATGCAATCGGCGGTAGACACCGACACGCACACCTTCGGCACGTCCGTCATCACGGCATCCACTCCTTCAAGCGTAACCGCCTTGACGGCATCGGCCTGCATAAAAAAAGCCTCATCGATACGACGCACCCGTGCGCCATGTATCTGATGAGGTATAATCAAACGGGATGTCTCCAAACCTAAAGACTCGCACAACAAATCACGGTTGAGCCGCACCATGCGTTCGTCGTCCCCGCAATAGGCATTGGCATTGAAAGAAGCGTATGCTCCCTCGCTATAACCTCCGCGACGCTCCGTACTAAAAGCACAGACGCCCTGTCCCAAATCGTATGTCAGCAATTCCGGTCCACCCATCTTCCGGAACTATTTTTGAGGTTCGTCGTCCCAATCCTCTTCGTATTCGAAATCGTCAAGGTCTTCTATCTCCTCCTCGTCCACAAACTGGATATCTTCATCCTCGCCCATGGCTTTCAGCTCATTCTGCAGGAATTTCAAATCCTTGTTCTTATGCACGATCTTGCTTTGGCCGGTAATGGCCTGAAGTTTATTGCTTTCGCTGTTCAGCTCTTTCCATAACAAGTCTTTCAACTCGGCTATGCCCGTCCCCGTGACCGAAGAGATAAACACATGGGGCACGTCGGGCAGGTTCTCGGAAAGCATCTGTATGAGCTCATCGTCCAGCAAATCGCTTTTCGTAATGGCCAACACCCGCTGCTTGTCGAGCATTTCGGGGTTGAACGTGGCCAGTTCGTTCAACAGTATCTCATATTCTTTCCGGATGTCCTCCGTGTCGCCGGGCACCATGAACAACAACAAAGAGTTGCGCTCGATATGGCGCAGGAAACGCAGCCCCAACCCTTTTCCCTCGCTGGCTCCCTCGATGATGCCGGGAATATCGGCCATTACGAACGACTGGTTGTCGCGGTAGGACACGATGCCCAAGCTGGGTTCGAGTGTCGTAAAGGGATAATTGGCTATCTTGGGACGGGCGGATGACACGGCACTGAGCAAAGTGGATTTCCCGGCGTTGGGAAACCCCACCAAACCGATATCGGCCAACAGCTTCAATTCCATGATGACCATCATCTCCTGCATCGGCTCCCCGGGTTGGGCATACCGCGGCGCCTGATTGGTGGCCGTACGGAAATTCCAGTTGCCCAAACCGCCCCGGCCTCCTTTCAGCAACAACACGAGCTGTCCGTCCTCCGTCACGTCGCAAAGGTATTCTCCCGTCTCGGCATTATAGACCACCGTTCCGCACGGCACGTCTATATACTTGTCCTCGCCGTCCTTGCCCGACGACCGGGCTTTGGAGCCATTCCCGCCATGGCCGGCAAAGACATGCCGGTCATAACGCAGATGGAGCAACGTCCAATAGTTGCGGTTGCCGCGAAGGTAAACATTACCCCCACGGCCGCCGTTTCCACCGTCCGGTCCGCCATTGGGCACGTACTTGGCCCGGCGCATGTGAGCCGAACCGCGCCCCCCCTTGCCCGAACGGCAGTATATCTTCACATAGTCTACAAAATTGGATTCTGCCATATAAATTATTTGTTTGCAGCGTCTATCGCTTCAAAGATTTCCGCCAACATCTGTTCTTTTGAACCTTTCCAGTTGAAAGTATGGCGCAAACCTTCTTTTTCGAACCATTCGGCCAAAGGAGCCGTCTGGTTACGGTACACTTCAAAACGCTTCTTGATGGTTTCTTCATTGTCGTCGGCGCGTCCCTGTTCGATGGCACGGTTCAGCAAACGCGCCATCAACGTCTCTTCGTCCACCACCAACTCTATCATCATGCCCATGTCGTCCTTGCGGTCGGCCAACATCTTCTTCAAAGCCTCGGCCTGCGCGATGGTACGGGGGAAACCGTCGAATATCACCCCTTGGCCTTTCGTCTGTGCATCGTATGTCTTAGCCAAGATGTCAATCATCAGCTCATCCGGAATAAGCTGGCCGTTGTCAATATATCCCTTGGCAATCTTGCCCAGCTCCGTACCGTTCTTGATTTCTCCGCGCAACACGTCACCGGTAGAAATGTGCCCCATGCCGTATTTTGCCACAATCTCGTCACTGTAAGTGCCCTTGCCTGATCCCGGGGCACCGAAAATAATAATATTCTTCATCGTTCTTATTTTGTATTTGGTTGAAACAATCTTTCTCCTCCTTTCCCGGCAATAGATACTGCCAACTTATTCCACGACGGTGTAAATGTCACGGGTGTTCCTCCCGTAACCGTCATAATCCAACCCATATCCCAAAATGAAATCGTTGGGAATGGAGAAACACTTGTACGGAATATCCAAATCCACTTTCAAATTACCGGGCTTGAGCAACAAGGTGCAAATGGAAATGGAACGGGGATTGTACTTCGCCAACATTTCTGTCACGTATTTCATCGTCAATCCGGAATCCACTATATCCTCCACAACCACGACATCCCGTCCGGCGATATCGGCATTCAACCCTATCATCTCACAGACGGAACCGGTTGAAGACGTACCCACGTAAGAAGCCAACTTGACAAACGATATCTGTGCAGCAAGCCTGATTTCCCTCATCAAATCGGCCGCAAAGATAAAAGAACCGTTCAATATGGCCAGAAAAACAGGCTCTGTCCCGGCAAGATCACGGTTGATTTCCCCTGCCACCCGCTTCACCTGTTTCAATATCTCGGATTCAGGTATCGATACGGCAAATTTTTTATCCTTTATCTGAAGTGTTTCCATATCTTTTTGCTAATTTTGTGCAAATATAGTGCAAAACCAAGAGAATACGAAAGAAAACGAAGTTTTATTTGTCATGAAGATACTCACCTCGACCCAGTTTAAAGAATTAGATAAATACACCATCGGGCACGAACCCGTCTCATCCATCGATTTGATGGAACGTGCCGCAAAAGCGATTGCAGCCGAACTGAAAAGCCGTTGGACCACCGCTACCCGCTTTATCGTGTTTGCCGGTCCGGGTAACAACGGCGGTGATGCCTTGGCGGTATCCCGCCTGCTCTGCAACGCCGGGTATACGGTACAGACGTATCTGTTCAACATCACGGGACGTCTCAGCGACGATTGCCTGAACAACAAGAAAAGACTGGAAAACCTGGCCGGACTGATGTTCACCGAAGTATCTTCCCAATTCTCCTTCCCTGAAGTGGACGCAAAAGATGTCATCATAGACGGACTGTTCGGTACCGGATTGAACAAGCCTTTGGACGGGGGCTATGCCGGTCTCGTGAAAAGAATCAACGCCAGTCCGGCCAAAGTGGTGAGCATCGACATCCCATCCGGCTTGATGAGCGAAGACAACACATACAATAATCCGTCGGCCATCGTCCGTGCGGACCTGACCCTGACCATCCAGCTTCCTAAACTGGCCTTCTTTTTCGGCGAGAACCAGAAATATCTCGGTGAAGTGAAGCCCGTGGACATCGGGCTTTCCGCCGAGGGATTGGCGGCTATGGACTGTAGTATTACGGTAATAGAGCCGGGAGAGGTGAAAAAGATACTCAAACCGCGTAACCCTTTCGCCCACAAAGGCAGCATGGGGCATGCCCTGCTCGTCAGCGGACAGTACGGCATGGGAGGCGCAACCATCCTCGCGGCAAAGGCTTGCCTGAGAAGTGGAGTGGGCAAACTGACCGTCCACACGCCGGACATGAACAACAACATCTTGCAATGCAGTGTGCCCGAAGCCATACTCAGCCATGATTTGTCCGACATCCGGGTGTCGAAAGCCATAAGTACCTACGACTACAACGCTCTGGCCATCGGTCCCGGACTGGGCACACACGAAGAAACGGCAGAAGCGCTGCGTACTTTCATCCGTAACCATCCGGGCGAAATGGTACTCGACGCAGACGCACTCAACATCTTAGGCAACCATCCGGAATGGATTCCGGAAATCCCACAAGACACGATTCTCACTCCGCATCCAAAAGAATTGGAAAACCTCGTGGGAGCATGTACCGACAGTTACGACCGTATGGCTAAAGCCCGCGAGCTATCCATCAAAATGCAGTTATATGTCATCGTGAAAGGACACAACAGCATGATTTGTACACCGACGGGACGCGTTATCATCAATCCCACGGGCAACGCAGGCATGGCCACGGCCGGAAGCGGTGATGTGCTGACCGGTATCCTTACGGCTTTACTGGCACGGGGATATACGGCCAATGAAGCTTGCCAGTTGGGTACCTATCTCCACGGCATGGCCGGCGACATCGCACGCGAAAGGTTAGGCGAAGAAAGCATGATTGCTAGCGACATCATCGACGCACTCCCCGAAGCCTTTAAGAAATTAAAAGAATAAACACTGATAAAAATAAAGTTTATGAAAGCAAGAACCCTGTTATGCGGACTGGCGCTTTGCACACTCGGTGCCGTCGCACAAACCGAAGTAAGCCCGTACGTACCCGGTGCCACGGTGGAGGGCGTAACCTATTACTTGCCCCGTACAGCCCTTCGTTTGGTCGTCGTGGCTGAAAAGCAAGTCTATACCCCCGGAGAATTCAGCAAATATGCTGACCGCTATCTCCGTTTATCCCAAATAATTCAGGAACCTTACACGAAGTGGAGTATAAAAAGTATAGATATGGTACCTTACGGAGTACCCGATCCTCAAAAAGTTTACAGCATACAGCTTAAAAAGAGAACCGTAGCCCCGTTGGTAGGCCTCACTTCCGAAGGCATCCTCCTGTCCATCAATACCGACGGGGAAGAGGAACCGTTGCCGGCCATACCGAAAGGAAATGATGCCCCTAAAAGACTCAATCCCAGAGATTACATGAACCAGGAAATCCTTTCAGCCGGAAGCAATGCCAAAATAGCCGAGCTGACGGCCGAAGAAATCTACGATATCCGGGACAGCCGCACGGCATTGATTAAGGGCGAAGCGGACAACATGCCGAAGGACGGCGCCCAACTCAAATTGATGCTCGACCAATTGACGATGCAGGAAACCGCTCTTACACAACTGTTCAAAGGCACAGTGGACACCAGTACGGAGGTTTTCACCATAGAACTCACACCTGCGGAATTCACAGACCGTATGGTGCTGTTCCGTTTCTCGGAAAAACTGGGCGTAGTGGACAATGACGATTTATCCGGAGAACCGGTCTACCTCTCTTTGAAAAACATGAATACCCTCCCCCAACCCGTCGTGGACGAAAAGGCTGCCAAAAAGAAAGGTAAGATGGAAGAAGGAGTATATTATAATGTACCTGAACGAGTGGCGGTCAGCGTATTCAATGCTTCCAGAGAGTTCTGCAAAGGAGAGTTCCCCATGGGCCAATTCGGCAATGTAGAAATCCTGAGCAATGTGCTCTTCGACAAAAAGACCACCACACAAGTCACTTTCTACCCCAGCAACGGAGCTATCAAACAACTGACGGACAACGGCGAGGAAAATTGAAAACCTACTAAACATGCAATAAACATGAAAAAGGGCTGCCCGAAAGCAGCCCTTTAACTTTTATACGCCGTACGACCGGATTACAATTTGTTGTCAGAACCCAAAACGTTGACAATCTTGTGCTCGTACAATTTCTTCATGTTGTCGCGAGCCGGACCCAAATATTTACGCGGGTCGAACTCTGCCGGCTTCTCAGCAAATACCTTGCGAACGGCAGCCGTCATAGCCAGACGAGAGTCTGAGTCGATATTGATCTTGCAAACCGCACTCTTGGCAGCCTTACGCAATTCGTCTTCGGGGATACCGATAGCTGCTTCCAACTTGCCACCGTATTTGTTGATGGTATCTACTTCTTCCTGAGGAACAGATGAAGAACCGTGCAGAACAATGGGGAAGCCCGGAAGTTCCTTCATTACACCGTCCAATACATCGAATGCCAAAGGAGGAGGAACCAAACGGCCTGTAGCGGGGTCAACGTGGCACTGTTCGGGTTTGAACTTATATGCACCGTGAGAAGTACCGATAGAAATAGCCAAAGAATCGCAACCGGTCTTGGTTACGAAGTCAACCACTTCTTCAGGACGAGTGTAAGTGTGATGTTCAGCCACAACGTCGTCTTCTACTCCGGCCAACACGCCCAACTCACCTTCTACAGTTACGTCGAACTGATGGGCATATTCAACAACTTTCTTCGTCAAAGCCACGTTCTCGTCATACGGAAGGTGAGAACCGTCGATCATCACAGAAGAGAAACCTGAATCGATACAGCTCTTGCAAGTCTCGAAAGAATCACCGTGGTCAAGGTGCAACACGATTTGGGGATTGGCGCAACCCAATTCCTTTGCATATTCAACAGCACCCTGAGCCATATAGCGCAACAATGTAGCGTTGGCATACTGACGGGCACCCTTAGAAACCTGAAGGATCACCGGAGACTTGGTCTCTACGGCTGCTTGAATGATAGCCTGCATCTGCTCCATGTTGTTGAAGTTGAAAGCAGGAATGGCATAACCGCCATTAATGGCTTTTTTGAACATCTCTCTGGTGTTCACCAAGCCTAAGTCTTTGTAATTAACCATATCTTTATAATTTATAAAAAGAACAATTCATTTCACTCTTTTTGGTAGGGCAAAGATAGACATTTTTCTTCAAATCCATACCTACCGCCTGTATCTTTTAAGCAAAAAAAATCCCCCGAAGCGTATTTTACCGTTTCGAGGGAGTGCTTGCAGTGTCATTTCATCTCTTTCACCAAATATACCACAACCGGAAGGTGGTCGCTATAACCGTTCAACCACACTCCACCGGCATGCGTACGCTTGGTATTGCCTTTGTATCGCCCTTCGGTTTGGAACAGGTAATTACGCGAGAATATCTCATGCTTAAAGAACTTCAAGGTCGAATAATCCTTCTTGCCGTCCAAATTCAATAAATTGGGAGTCATTACGATTTGGTCGAAAAGATTCCACTTGCCATCGTACATCAACGTGCCCCGTCCTTCTTTAGTTAGCACATTCCACCAAGGATTATACAAATCGGACTCGCCCACATCTTTCATTTCGCGTTTGGCTCCCAAAGCTTTCGCCATACTCGGACTGAAAGGATCGTCGTTCATATCCCCCATCACAATGATTTTCATTCCCGGGTTTGCCTTGCTGATACTGTCTTTCAACATACGGACCTGTTTCCCGGCACGCTCCCTATAATATGAAACCGCAGCACGGCTGGGCCAATGGCATACGATAAAGGCCACGTCATCTCCCGCCAGTTTTCCTTGTACGGTCAGGAATCCACGCGTATGATAGGCACTGTCCTTTGCCTCATATATATAAGGTTGCAGGAACGACTTTTCCGGTGTAAAGAAACGGGGATTGTATATCAGCGCACAATCTACGCCACGTCGGTCCGGTCCCTCGATATGGACGAACTTCATTCCACGTGCCTTCAAAGGCGGTTGTTCCACCAAATCCTGCATCACACGGCTATTCTCAACCTCAGACACTCCGATGACAGATGCACCGACATTGGGCAACTTGTCCGTTCCCATCTCCGACAATACCGTGGCCATGTTCTTCAATTTCGCGAAATACTTCATTCCGTTCCATTTCATAGCCCCGTCCGGCAGATACTCGAAATCATTTTTCCCCTCGTCATGAATGGTGTCGAAAAGATTTTCCTGATTATAAAACCCAACCGCATACATGCCGAATTTCTTCTCTTGGGCACGAGCTGCCGTAAACAGCAACACGAACAAGCCCATAACCATAAACATTCGTTTCATAAGATGTTTTTTTAACGTTTTGTTAATTCTCTATTACAAATATGGCTTTTTTCGGCAACCGAGCCAAAAAAAAATGGCAAAAAGTTAGTCCGGGATGGCTTTAATTTGAAAATTATGTGTTTCTTTGTAACAACAATACAATAAATCTACGAGATATGGGGAAAAAGACAACTTTGATTCTATCGGCATTCTTCGTGTCGGCCTTGCTCCACGCACAACAGGCAGATACTCTGGCCGTGCTCCAACAACGGGCACAGAACGAGAATGCGGACTTTTCGTTCACAGAATCGCAACTCAATGAAGATGACGATGCGGGCCAGACCGTCTCGGCCATCACAGGGGTCGGCAACGACCTGTATTTGTCTGAAGTGGGCTATCTATTCAGCCCCATGCGTTTCCGCCTGCGGGCCTATCAGAACTCCAACAACGACATGTTCATCAACGGCATCCAGTTCAATGATGCCGAGCGAGGCGTATTCAGTTACAGTTCTATCGGAGGACTGAACGACGCGACCCGTAATCGTGAAGGCTCCCCGTTTTTCCTAATGAACCAATTCGGCTATACGTCGGTGGGAGGAGCGGATAATATTAATGTACGGGCCGGACAATACGCCGCAGGCCACAAATTATCTTTGTCCGGAACCAATCGGAACTATCGTGCACGAGGCATGTACACCTACTCTTCGGGGCTGATGAGCAACGGATGGGCCTTCACGGGTTCTATCGGTTACCGTTGGGCCAATGAAGGATTCGTAGAAGGCACGTTCTACAATTCGTTCAGTTACTTGTTAGGGTTCGAGAAACGCTTCAACGACCGGCATAGTTTGAGTTTCACGACCTGGGGTTCTCCCACTGAACGCGCCCAACAGGGTTCTTCCACAGAAGAAGCTTACTGGTTGGCCAACGACCATTACTACAACCCGAACTGGGGTTACCAAAACGGTGAAAAGCGTAATGCACGTGTGGTAAATTCTTTCGAACCGACGGCGATTGTCACTTGGGATTTCGACATCAACGAACGAACCAAGCTGTCCACATCGTTCTCCGGAAAATACAGCATGTACGCTAGCAGCGCTTTGGGATGGAGCGGAAATGCCGCCGACCCGCGTCCGGATTACTATAAAAAGTTACCAAGCGGACAAATCAGCGGCAACGTATTCAACCAACCGTTGAGCGACGAGGATGTGGAAACTTGGCAGAACGCATACAATTACTGGACGAGCGCAAAGTCCCACCGCCAACTTGACTGGGACGCCATGTACTTTGCCAACGCACAGCAAAACACGTTAGGGGGCGAAGCCTTATACTACGTAGAAAACCGTCATAACGACCAAATGGCCTTCAACTTCGGTTCCACCCTGAAACGCGACATGGAAAAGTACGGCAATATCACAGCCGGCGTAAATGTCAGTACCACCAAAGGTATGCACTACAAAACGATGAAAGATTTGTTGGGTGCCAACAAATACACGGACGTAGACAAATTCTCCGTGCGCGACTATGGCTACAACTCCAGCATGATTCAAAACGATTTGGACAATCCTAACCGCCTGATTGGTGAAGACGACAAGTTCGGCTACGACTATAATATATTCGTCAACAAAGCCAACGTCTGGGCCAACTACCAATTCGACAAGAGTTTCTACAGCTTGTTCTTTGCCGGACGTTTGGGCGGAACGACCATGGAACGTGAAGGTTTGATGCGCAACGGCCGTGCGGCCAACAACTCAAAAGGCAAGAGCGGCACAGCCAAATTCTTGGAAAGCGGAGCCAAGGCCGGGGCAACGTTCCGTATCGGAGGCAAACACGTGTTCAACGTCGGGCTTGGATATGAAGAAAATGCACCGTTGCCTTACAATGCATTCATCGCCCCCCGTTTGAAGAACGACTTCGCCACGGACCTCACCAACGAAGAAGTAATGACAGCCGAAGCCAGCTATGCGTTCAACGGTCCCATCTTCGCTTTCAAAGTCAGCGGCTACTACACGCGTTTCAACAATGTGACCGAACTCGACCAGTTCTACAACGACCAGGAGTCGCGCTACACTTACCTGTCGATGACCGGAGTCGAGAAAGAATATATGGGAGTAGAACTGGCTGCCAGCGTAAAACTCACGTCAAACCTGACCCTGAAAGCGTTGGGCACATTCAACAACGCCGAATATGTGAACAACCCGAACGCCAATCTGACTTACGAAAACGAAAGCGAGACTACGCAAGATGTCGTGTATATCGACGGAATGAAAGAAAGCGGAACTCCGCTCTCTGCCTACAGTCTCGGACTGGACTACAATGTGAAAGGCTGGTTCTTCAGCATCAACGGTAACTACTACCACCGCGGATTCATCGACTTCTCCACTTACCGCAGATTAGGTAAGGTTTTGGGTGTGTCAGCCGGTGAGAACGGGACCGTAGGTGAAGACGGCAACAAGGTAAGCGTAAACATCCCCGGACAGGAAGAGTTCGATGGCGGTTTCATGCTCGACCTTTCCATAGGCAAATACATCCGCCTGCAAAAGGGCCGCTCTCTGAGCATCAACCTGACGCTGAACAACGTGACCAACAATACGGACATGAAAACCGGAGGATACGAACAGAACCGCGATGATGCATACGACGACGGCCGCGAGCGTCCTTACCAGTTCTCACGCCACTCTAAATATTACTATGCACAAGGACTCAACGGTTTCCTCAACGTAGGATTCCGCTTCTAACCTCATTAAAACGAACTTGAATATGAAAAATATTAAATTATTGCTCGTCTCCATGTTGGCAGCCGTTTTCTCCGGCTGTATGGACCACCATGACGACCCGACTAATTATACATACGGAAATCCCGCCGTGGGAGAAGCCAATACGACTATCGCCGACTTAAAGACAAAATATGCCGGCATCGTCAGCAGCAACAAAGCGGAAGAAGTACAAGAGGACCTGGTCATCTCCGGAGTCATAGTAGGCGATGACGAATCCGGCAACATCTACAAGAACCTGTATGTCAATGACGGAAGCGGTACTTTAGTAGTGGGCATAAACGCCACCGGACTGTATGCGTTCTTGCCCGTAGGACAAAAAATAGCCATCAACTGCAAAGGGCTTTATGTAGGCGGCTACGGCTCCATGGCCCAGTTGGGTGCCTTGTACCAAGGCAAGATAGGCCGCATGCCGGAATACACATGGAAGGATCATGTCAAAGTCATCGGCCAACCAGACCTATCTTACCCCGAACTGGTTCCTATGGAAATCGACGAAGCCTGGCTTTCTTCGGCCAATAAAGCCGACGCTGCATTCTTTGTCAAGATCAACGATGCGGAATTTGTAGAAGCCGACGGACTGACCCAATATGCTCCGGAAGCAGAAGGCGACGGAGGAAACGGTGTAAACCGTACCCTCAAAGTCGGAAACACCAACATTCCTTTCCGCACCAGCACTTACGCCAACTTCGCCACGAATTACATGAAGATGGGAAAAGTGGACGTCACGGGATTACTCACCCAATATAACGGCGAATGGCAACTCACCGTACGCACTTCAAGAGACATTCAATAAAAAGCATTCACCAACAAAAACGAAACAATATGAAAACCAAAAGTTTTATCAGCTTATTATGCCTGACATTAGGCGTGTTCCTGTTCCAGGCATGTAACGACGTCCCTGCTCCTTACGACATACCGGGCAAGGGAGATGCCAACAGCATATATGGAACCGGTTCCAAAGAATCTCCCTACACCATCAAGGGGGCTGCATTGAACCAAAACGGCGGTTACGCGTGGGTAAAAGCCTATATCGTAGGTTACATCCCGACTGGCGACAATACTTCTTCCACGATTTCCGACATCGTATTCGGAACAGAAGGAGCCGGCACTACCAACATCGTGATTGCCACTTCGGGCGACAGCAAGGACATCAACAACTGTATGGCCGTACAGCTCCCGAGCGGCGACGTACGTAACGCACTCAACCTGCAAGCCCATCCGGAAAACTTAGGCAAGGAAGTCATGCTCTATGGCACCATGGAGAAGTACTTCGGCAGCGCCGGGGTGAAAACCGTTACTGCCGCCATCCTTGACGGACAGGAGATAGGTGACATGCCAGAAGAATCAGGCGAAGCCATCTTCAGCGCAGACTTTTCACAATCGCTTGGCGACTTCACTTCTATTTCAACATCTGGAACTCTTGAATGGTATAATGATTATTCCAGTGCAATGATTACGGGATATAAGGACTTTAATGGAGACGGTGAGAAAGAAAATCAAGCCGGAGTAACCTTCCTTGTCGGTCCGGAAATAGACCTGTCACATATTGAAGAAGCGTATGTCGCTACTAACATGGCCATCAACTATGAACGTGGTGACCTCAATGCTAACAATTCCATTCTTATCAGTAAGAATTACACAGGAGATGCAAACAATGCGACGTGGACACAATTAACGTATGATACAGAAGGACTCAATTCTGACTTTACATTCAAGAATAAGAAAACAGCTATTCCTGCTGAATTAATGGGTGGAAAAGTCCGCATTGCTTTGAGACATACTTGTAGCGATACTCAATCTTCGACATGGGAAGTAAAGAAAATAGAAGTAATTAAAGGAAAGATTGAAGACACAGCTCCCGAACCTCCCATAGAAGGAGAAAACCTCCTCAAAAACGGTGGCTTTGAAACTTGGGAAAACGGTGTGGCCACAGGTTGGAAGTCAAGCAACAGTGCAGGAAATGCCACCGTTACCCAATCTACCGACGCCCATGCAGGAAGTTATTCAGCCATGATAGAAGGATCAACCGATGCGAACAAGCGTCTGGGCAGCACGGAAATAACCTTGAAAGCCGGCACGTATGCTATCAAAGCCTACTTCAAAGCCGTAGATGCCAACGCCAGCATACGTTTAGGATACGCTGTAAACGAAGCTGACGGAAGCATTGCCGGAGGAGATAGTTACAAATATGGAGCATACGTTAATGACATTACCAAAGATACATGGGTAGAAGCCACCCACGAATTCACATTGGAGGCAAATACCACAGTAAACTTGGTGGTCATGGTCGGCAAGAATCCTGGACAAAGCGTCCTCATAGACGATTTCTCCTTGCAAACTAACGACGGGGGAATCATCGAAGGAGGCAATCCGGAACAACCGGAAGAACCGGGAGATGCCATTTTCTCCGAAAGTTTTGCTAACGGCATCGGTAGCTTTACCACAGCCGACATCACCGGAGAACAAGCCTGGAACGCAGACACCCAATACAAATGCATGAAAATGTCGGCTTATGCCAACGGAACGTCTGTAAAAAACGAAGACTGGCTGATTTCACCGGCTATCGATCTGGGTAAAGCAAGAACACTGACTTTCGAGCAAGCTTTCGGCCCTTATAACAAGAGTATGGACAACGCCAGCCAACTTTACACCGTATGGGTATCCAATAACTATTCCGGTGACGTGACAACTGCCACATGGACACAAGTGACCATCAACTATCCGGCAGAATCCGGATGGGCTTTCAGCGACGCGCAAGCCACGCTACCGGCCATTGGCGCACAGGCTCATTTGGCCTTCAAATACAAAAATGCCGACGGTGACGAGACTTTAACGTGGGAAATAAAAAACGTAGCCGTCAAATAAAGTAAATAATCATCCAATCAGAAACAGAGGATGTGTCCTTTCAGACACATCCTCTGTCCATCTTAAAACAGGAACAATGAAAAGAATAGCCATCTTATCCGGTTTGTTAACCGCAGCCCTTATCTTTACCGCCTGCAACGACGACTCTTCCGATGGAGCCTCAGGCGACACCACGAACCAAAACGCCAACCCTTCGGTCATCCCCAATGCAGCCAATCTCGAGATGCCGAGGTTGGACGACCAGACAGGCGACATTTATTCCCATTACGTGACCTACAATGGTACGCGAGTATTGAACTACACCGTAGATTGGCATAAAGAAAAAAAGCATTCACGTTGGGTGGCTTTCATTTTTACCAATACAACGGCGGGCACTTCCTGGAACCGCAACAACTGGAAAGGCACAGAATGGAACGGCACCGTATGGGAGGGGGATCCCTTCCAAGCCGACCCGGATATTCCGGCCGGAGAGCGCACGGAACTGGAAGACTACCGGGGAAGCAGCTACAACCGGGGGCACCTTTGCGCCTCGGCCGACCGGCTGTTCTCCAAAGATGCCAACGGGCAAACCTTTTACCTGTCCAACATGAGTCCGCAAATGGGACGGTTCAACCAGGACGACTGGGTGGACTTGGAAGGTCAGGTACAAAACTGGGGGCGCAACAGTTCCTTTCGTGACACGCTCTTCGTCGTGAAAGGCGGCACGATTCTCGACGGCCAGATTAAAGCATACACCCGAAGCGGAATGCCCGTCCCGAAGTATTATTTCATGGCCTTGCTTTGCAAGAAATACGCAGGTGGACAAAACACTTACAAGGCCATCGGATTTTGGGTGGAACACAAGTCGTATGGCGGTAACCCCGACCTGCGTAGTTGGGCCGTAAGCATCGACGAACTGGAAGAGAAAACGGGCATCGACTTCTTCTGCAACCTGCCCGACCGGATAGAGACACCTGTAGAACAAACTTATAATATAGAAAGTTGGAACGGATTATAGCCGAAAATATTCCGCAGAAAGTTTGGTGGTTCTGAATAAAAGGCTTAACTTTGCACCTCGTAAATCAGACCATTACACATATAGTTACCAACTATAAGTTGAACTGACAAAAAATTATAAGACAATGAAGAAAGATATCCATCCTGAGAATTATCGTCCCGTAGTGTTCAAGGACATGAGCAACGGCGACATGTTCCTTTCACGTTCTACTTGCAAAACGAGCGAGACCATAGAATTTGAAGGCGAAACCTATCCGGTAGTGAAAATTGAAATTTCCAGTAGCTCTCACCCTTTCTACACAGGCAAGAGCAAGTTGGTGGACACGGCAGGTCGCGTAGACAAGTTCATGAGCCGCTACGGAAAGAGCCGCAAATAAATCGGGATTCCATATTTTATCGAAAAGATAAAAAACGGTGTGGTGACAACAGTTTCCACACCGTTTTCTTTTGCACAGAAAGGAGACACACCGCAGAATGAAGTCGCATTTTTTCGCCATTTCCTACCCCTGAGGAATAGGCTTCAAAAGACCGTGATTTCATTCTGCGCCAAATGAAAAATCAATCACAGCAGAACGAAAAATCAATCACAGCCAAACAAATTTCCGTTTGGCGCAGATTTTTCCTAAAAGATATAATCAGCTAAAATACAATATTTTAATCTTCAACTCGTACAAACCGCTTACCTTGCCACCCATACACGACAGGACGTAAAACTTTCTTCATACGCTCCGCCTCATCCTTATCCACCTCGCCGGGCTGCAAAACAAAAGTCAGCCGCATATCGTCCGGTTGCAGGGAAGCCGTCACAAAGCGCATGTCCTGCAAATGCTGCAGACGTGCCACTTCCTCCTTGTCCACCGAATCGTTCGTTTCCCAAAAATCGGCATACACCGGACGGGACATCCATTTCTCTTCAGGCAATGTTTCCCAATCCGGTGTGTAAAGGGCTACCTTCGTCTCTGCCATCGGTCCGGAATAAGTACGTGCCACACAAATATAATACAACGTGTCCGCCGACGGCAAAAGCTTCATCTCCACCCGGCAATTCTTTGTCAGCTGCAATTCGAGATAGTCCACCGTGAGAGCTTTCAGTTCCGTGTCGCCATCGAACCGGTTGTGCACTTTGGCGGCCATGGTGTTCTCGATGAAGTCGATACAATCCAAACGGTTATTTTTCGTCATGATGCCCAACACGCTGTCGGGCATGGCGGCAAACACGTCGCGCATCTTCTGCGCCTGAAGAGCCTGTCCCAATGCCAACGTTATGACAAGAGGTAAAAAACGTTTCATACATCCATTTTATTTTACGGGCACAAACTTAGTCATTTTTATCGACATTCCGCACCTCACACCTTATTAATAACATCTCTTCACGTTAACGGGAACCCAAATAAAGGAACACCATCCCGAGCAAGACCAACACCAAGTCCACGGCCTTGCTCTGCAAGTTCTTCTCGCGGAAAACCATGGCTCCGAAAAGGAACGAAACGATTACACTGCCGCGGCGTACCATGGAGACAATGGAAATCATGGCACCGTCCAGGCTGAGTGCATAAAAGTAAACGAAGTCTGCCGCCGACAGGAAGAGCGAAATCGGAAGGATGCACCAATCCCACCGGAAAGGCGTGGTCTGCTTCCTGCGCGGCCACCATAACAGAAGCATCATGACGCCCATCATCGCCAACTGGTAGAGATTATAATAACTCTGCACCACCATGCGATCCAACCCCACTCCCCCATTCTCCGGCGAGGCCATCAGATATTTGTCGTACAAGCCGCTCACGGCTCCGAGCACACTGGCCAAGACGATGAAATAAATCCACTTGTCATGCCGGAAGTCGATACCTTCTTTCTTGCCGCTCCGGCTCAACATGAAGAACGACAGCACAGCCAAGGCCACACCCGCCCACTGATAAAGGTTCAACCGCTCGCCGAAGACCAACAGCGCACCGACGAGCACCATGACGGGGCGTGTGGCATTGATGGGCCCCACTATCGTCAACGGCAAATGCTTCATGCCGAAATAACCGAATATCCATGAAGAAAGCACGATGCAGGACTTCAACAGGATGTACTTCTGCGCCCCCCAGTCGGTCGGGGGGATATAAAACAAGCTGCCGGTGTCCGTCATTCCCCATGCCGAACCGAGAATGAACGGCAGGAAGATAAGGCTGCAAAACAATGTATTGAGAAACAAGACGGGAATCACAGCATTGCCTCTCAACGACTTTTTCTTGAACACATCGTAAAAGCCCAACAGGGCGGCGGAAGTAAACGCCAGAATCAACCACATATATCTCTTTCTTTTCCGTTTCTACTCTATACCATGAAACATTTGTCCGGATAGGCCACATCCACCAAGAAGAGGGCGTTCCCCGGCATGGACTCTCCCGCACGGCAACGGTCTTTTCCTTCTATCACCGCCCGAAAGCCTTCCGGCGTAAGCTTGCCCCGCCCCACTTCGACGAGCGTACCGACGATGGCACGCACCATGTTGCGCAAAAAACGATCCGCCTGGATTTCAAAACGCCATTCGCCTGGCGCAAGCTCCGTCCAACGGGCTTGCATGATACGGCAGTTGTTGGTCTTCGTATCGGTATTCACTTTGCTGAAACTGGTGAAATCGGTATAATCGAACAATGCAGCAGCAGCTTCGTTCATCTTCCCAAAATCGAGCATCTGGTACAGACGGCAGGAATAAGCCCGCAAGAACGGGGACTTGCCGAAATGCAGGTAATAATGGTAGGTGCGCGACAAGGCATCGAAACGGGCATGTGCATCGGCTGCCACAGGCACCGTCTTGTAAATGGAGATATCCGGCGGCAACAGGCGGTTGAGCTTGTCCGTCAGCCACCTTCCGTCAATCCGTCGCACAGGGTCATCGGCATACTCGAAATCGAAATGAGCCACCATCATCCGGGCGTGTACTCCGGTATCCGTCCGTCCCGCTCCTGTGATGGACACGGGCTGCCGCAAGAGGGTGGCCAAAGCTTTCTGCAACACCTCTTGCACACTGATACCGTTGGGCTGAATCTGCCAACCGTGGTAACTCGTGCCGTCATAAGCCAAATATAGAAAATATCTTTGCATCCGTCTGAACACTTTCACAAAGCCAAGGTTATTGCGGGAACAAGTCACAAAACCCTTGCTTGTTAAATTGATAGTACATTTCGATACGTTCCGGCGTATCGTTTTCAAGCAACAGAAGAAGTTCTTTGGCAAATTCAAGCGTTGCAGAACCGTTGGCTGTTACAATCCTATTATCACTGACTGCCGGCGTATGGACGTAACCTTCGAAATGGGTATAATGGTCTCCTCCCCAAAGCTTAAGTTGCTCCAAACCATTCCCGGTGTGCCGGACATGATTAAGGAAACCACATTTAGCCATGAACGATGCGGCATTACATATCGCCCCTACCACCTTGCCTGCCTCAATGGCCTTACCGACAATCGGTGCGACTTTCTCTGCAACCGGTGTAGTCCATCCGAAACCGCCAATCAGCACCAACGCCGCATAGTCTTCAGGCATCGTGTCAAATGAATAATCCGGTATGACTCGGAATCCGCCTATCGACTTTACCGGCTCTAAAGTCGGAGCCACAACTTTATTAACATATTTCGGGTTCTCTTTCAAGGCAAACTCGTCGGAAGCAATGGCTTCTGAAAGATATACCATCTCATGTGCCGCATAATCGGGCAAAAGGACATATAGGACTTCCTTATTCATATAGTCGTATTTTCGTTCAACTGTATTTCTGCAAAAGTACGAAAAATGCAGTTTATGCAGAACGACAAGAGACTCTTTTTACTCCTTTTCAATGAAATAAAAACAGTGGCAGTTTTATTTCTCCTCTTTCTCATGAGCTTTGTACCCAAAAGAACAATACGTAACGAAACGCCACTTTGGCTGACTCGCTACGTATTGCTCCAATGTATCATGCCGGTATGTGTTTATTTCACAATATAATAATCCGGCCTCAAACCCTTCAACGCATCTTTACGCTTAGCCTTACGTAGCCAAATGCCGCCCAAAGTGTACACATCCACCCACTCGTCGGGATTCTCCACCCGGATTTGCCGCACACCGTCGCCCGTACCGTAATCGCTCATCTGTATGTCGTCCACGTTGATTCGCTTCGAAGAGGTTCCCGTCACGCTGAACTTCAACCGCACAAGCCCGTCTACGTCCAATTTGTAACCGTAACGCTTCCACTCTCCTTTGTTGAAAGCTATATCCTTTGCCACAGGCAGCCACGTCATCCCCCCATCCAAAGAATAGTCCACACTGAGCTTTACGCCCGTATCCTTCTCACCATACAGCCCGGCATAGAACCACAAAGAGTCGCAACCCTCCGTCTTATCCTCCATCATCTCCAATTCTGTCGTGACACCAGATTTGGCCTGCATACGCACGCTCCAATCATCGTTTTTCCTGTCGTCCGCCAAACCTCCTATCAAGGTCTGCGCCATCCGCCACTGCGCGGCCACACACGTCACCTGGCCTTCCTTATAACTGTTTTTAAAACCGGTCTCGAAGGTCTCGAAAAATGCCTTTTTCTGATCCACCTCTCCCGAAAGGCTCACGATGATGTCTTCCGCCCCTGGAGTGGACAGCACCATTTCGCCTTCTGTCATCCCTTCCTCAGGCATTGCCCCCATGCGCACCATGAGACGTTGTTCCGTGCCTTCCACAGATGCCTTTGTACTCCATTCCTTACCGTCTTCACTCACTTCAAACGGAGCCTCTACCGTGGCTGTGGTCACATATTGGTCTACGCCTAAAGCCGTGACCGTCACTGTCTGCGGGAAAGAAACCCGTCCGGGCACAGACGTGAAATGCAATTCAGAAGCATCGGCCGTAAACACAGGCGTGACCTCCGGCATACGGACTTCCACCTCGTTGGAAACCATCGCCTCTCCGCCCTCTCCGTCCGGAAGGCTTACCGTATAATAATAAGTCGTAGCGGGAAGTAGCCCTTCCACTGTGGCGGAAACGCCTGTCAATGTTTTGGGATAGCCTTCAAGCATCTGCTGTTGTCCACTCTCATCCTTCGTATAGACAGCCAACGTGTAATCCAATCCCTCTCCCATGTCCATCCACGAAGCCGTAAATCGTTGGGCATTCACCGTACAAACCACATCACGGGCCGGATAGGCAGGAATACCGTCCACATACTCTACCCTCAGGGGATTCCGGTGCTCGAAACCGTCGCCTTTCAACAGGAGTACAGCCTCGTGCACCCCGGCTTCGGCAGTACGGCAACGTACCGTCAAGGTCACACCCCGGACGATTTCGTCTTCCGTCAGCTGTGTCTTGTCCGCCTCAAAACCGGACTGCCCGAAATCCAAAACCAGTCCTCCGGGTAGGTTACGCCCCCGAATGGTCAAACGGCCCTCCAATCCCTTGGACAAGGCTTGCAGACCGAAATCCACCGTCTCCCCTTCTCCGGGCACAAACAACTCGGGGTTCGTGGATGTGCGGTCGATATAAAAAGCATAATCCGTACTGTCTCCCCAAATATAAGAGGCCAACTGCGGATAATCCACAAAGGGATTACGGTTTCCCTGAATACCGGACACGGCTTCGTTACGCTCACGTTCCACGTCGTCCACAGGGTCGGCTTCGCTCCACGCTAACAATAGGTTGCTCACCCAAGGCCGCAAAGTCGGATAACGGTTTTTCTCAACCATCAACAAACCTTCTGTCGTCTGCCACAAATCAGCGTAATCCTCATAACAAGTAGCCATATAGAAGTAAGTACGTGCAAAATCTCCTTTCCACTCATCTGCCGGTTCCCATACCGTAATCAACGAATCCGCACGATAAGACGCGGATTTCCCGACACGGGTCACCCCGTTGTCGAAAGCGGGCGTTTCCGTGACCACTCCAATCGGGTTGTTGCTTTTCCTCCCGTTGGCCGTTCCGTCACTGGGAAACAGGTTAAACAAATCGCAATAGGCGTTGTTCACCGTATGCCCCCACCAACTGTTGGCAAAAGAATGCTCGATGTTCATGCCTTCCACGGCATTCAATCCGTTGAACCCGCGAACGACGTCACTGTAGCGGTCGCGCACCGTTCCGTCCGGCATACGGTCGGTCACGACAAAGCCCGACCAGGTATAACCTTCGCCCTTCCCGCCATAGTCCAACACGCTCTCCGGCTGTATCAACTCATGAAGCGCGGTTTTCAACTCCGACTTCTTCAGCCCTTCCACCGGCCTGTAATAATCCTCCTGTCCGTAAGCCATCAGCCCACAGCACGCAAGGCACCAGAATTCAAGTAGTAACTTCCTCATAACTATCAGATTTGCTCAACAACAAATATACAATAAAAAATAATCGGCAAGCATAATCCAGCATAAAAAATCATATAAAATCTGTATCTGGCACAGTCCTCCACAAAAAAACAACCAAACCCGAACTTTCCATATAAAAGTTCAGGCTTGGCTGTTTTTACGCTTGTTTACGACAAAGCTTATTCAGCCACAGGTTCCGTTGACTCCGGTGCCTGATCAATAAGTTCCATGAACTGATCCAACTTTGGCGTAATGATGATTTGCGTCCGGCGGTTACGCATCTTGCCCTCCGGAGTGTCATTGGAAGCCACAGGGTTATACTCCCCCCGTCCTGCAGCCGTCAAACGCTTTGGATCCACCCCGTATGTATTTTGCAAAGCCTGAACCACAGAGGATGCACGCAATGTACTCAAGTCCCAGTTGTTGCGGATATTAGGACGCGAAATAGGATCGGTATCCGTATTACCCTCAATCAGCACCTCATACTCCTTGTAATCCATGATGATTTTGGCAATCTTGCTCAATGTCTCACCAGCGCGCTCGCTAATTTCATAACTACCCGACTTATACAGCATATTGTCTGCCAAAGATATATAAACTACGCCTTTCAACACCTGTACATCCACATCTTTCATTTCCTCACGGCTCAGCGAACGTGTCAAGTTGTTGGTCAGCACCATATTCAAAGAGTCTGACTTATCCTTTGCCTCCACCAACTGTTTGATAAACTTATTGGAAGCATTGATTTCGTCTACCAACTTCGAGATATTCACATTGCCTTGAGAATTCTGTTGGATACTCTTGTCCAACGAACCTTGCAAGGCTGCGTATGAAGCTTTCAGCTCGTCGTTCGCCTTCTGCGCCTCGGCCAAACGCTCCTCTAAACTCTTGGATTTCGTACCGCAAGCCACCAGTTTCATTTTCGTATCCTGAAAGGACTTGTCCAATTTGTTATAGTCCGTCTGTAACTGCGCATACTGTTTCTTCGTCACACAACTCGAAAACACCAAAGTTCCCGAGAGGAAAGAAAACATAAGAATCGATTTGTTCATAACCATATATTTTTTAAAGTTTATCCGTATTTATAATAAAAACGACCGCAATTTACGCAAATTCAGACGAATCCATTTTCCTTATTATATAAGTATAAGATTTCCCACTATTTTTTAAGAAAATACAACTTGCAATTATTCGCGCAGATACTCAGACATGGTATTCCGGAATATGTTCCCATAAAGGGCTTCATTGTAGACCGACACATGGGAACCCACAGTGTTGCGAGCCAACTTGTAATACAAATCACGCAAGGAAATCGAAGGATTGGCATCAATCGTCTCCTGAAAAGCACGGGTAAAACCATTGGAAAGCCAGATGTTCATTTCATAATCCTGCACGTCGGCTTTCGAGGTCTCACCGGCATTGGCCGCTGTCATGAACACGACACCGGGAATCCCTTTGCAAGCTTCGGCCATACTCCCCCCGTAACAAGCCTCCAAAGCCACGAACATTTTCCGATAGTTCCCACGCTCATAAGCCTTCCGTATCATCTTACCCAACTGCTGTCCCCGCAACATCTCATATCCTTCTCCCCAATTCAACCCATTATACACACCATGCCCGCTCCAAAACAGGAAAACATTGGTATGTTCGTCTCCCGTCACCACATAAGGCGTACGGCCTCCGGCCTCCCCCGCAAGGATAGCCTCCAAATCTTCCGGTTTCAAATCATCCAAACGGTAATCAATGCGTATCCCGTCATACACATTCCCACCATCCCGGTGCACGCGGACTACTCCCGGATACAAATTCTTGGGATTCCAGGCAATGTCATCCTCCGCCACCAAAATGATATGGTCGTCATCATAACCGTGACGTTTCATCAACTGGTACATGGCATACACATCCGCCTGATGACGGTAATTCGCCCAACCTTCGGAAGCCGCCACCAAAACGCACCAATTATGCCGTAAGGAAGGATATGCGGGATCTATCGCGTTTTCGTCAAAACTCTCCATCCGGGATGCCGCCCAGTTCCATCCGGCCAGTGTGGAAGAAGTCCGCCTGCTGCCGTCCGTAGACAAATAATCCCACGTATGGAAACCGTCTTCCGGCGTATAACTCCAATGTGCATAAGTGGAATGAAGGACGGAAGTATATTTCTCCTCATCGAAATCCCAACTGCCGGTCACGCCCACCAGATTCGGATAAACACCTGATTGCAACAAAGCAAAAGCCTGCCGCATGTCATCTGCCATCCAACCGCCATCATAGGCCGCACGCCCGTCTACCACACGCTTCAGAGCCTCATTCAGGCCAGACTCCGGCTCCCATTGCAGGGCCGTCAGACCATAAGCCAAGAAGACCAGTGCGTCATACAGATGGGACTCGCCATTCAAGGGTTCATCCCCATATTTCACCTGATAAACTGTGGGAAAACCGGAAACAGGATCAGCCGCCAAAGCCATTCCTCCCCAATTCAGCCCCGAAGTCAAACGTCCTGACAAGGTCGGAGCATAAACCATGTCTGAGCAAATCAAATTGATACCCCTCAGTTTCCATTCAGGATGAATCCGCACCAAACTGTCCAACCACACGGCATCTTCCGTACGGGACGGTGCGAAAAGCAAAGTCTGGAATACATCGTCATGCCTTAAATCCTCGAAACGCGCATTAATCTTATCCAAAGCCACGACCATGTCCTCCGGTGTGGAATAGGTATAATTACCTTGTGACATCAATCCCAATTCTACAGCCTGGAAAGTAAACCAATCTATAAAACTTTGCCCATAGTCATCTTCACGGGAAAGGAGATACACATTTTCAGCCCCGTCCATCAACGCCTGGGTCAGCATCACCTCACACTGGCCTATGTCCGATTCGGACAAAGCCCACAGGAAATCCTTTCCTGCACAACTACGTTGCAATTCCACGGACGAGGCTGTTGGGAGTATCAAAGTCTTACGTCGTGCCCCGCAACAGGCGGAAGCCATACGGGCTGACGATGAATGATAAGGTCCTATCACGGCTGCCACGTCCGAATCGGCAGCCACAGCCTTCAGATAGTCCTCCAAATCAGGAGCATTTTCATCTTTCCACTCCACTTTGAGCTTCACTTTCCGGGACAATCCCCTTTGAGCCTTTTCCAAATCCTCCATGGCCCAAGATACGACTCTCTCCCAACGGCTTTGGTTCTCACCGGGCATGACCACGGCCACGCGGTATTCTTTCACCTCTGCCCCGCTGCCTTGTACGGCAGGTTCGTCCTCGCAAGCACCGCACAGCCCGCATGCCAGTGCAAGGATGCCATATTTAATGCTTTGAAGTTTCATATTCCTTATCTTTTTCAACGGCCTCCGTGCGGCAAGCCTCTACCATCGTGGCCATATTATTATCCGACAATCTGGGACTGACCACGATGTCCACCCAACCGGAAGACAGACCTAACGTCTGGCTCACAGGCCATTCTTTGCCTGCCACCCAATCCCCCAAATACATCTCCATCACCCCGTCCATCTTACGGATGACCGAAAAGAACACGGCCGTAGTGATGGAAGAGCAATCCACATCCATCCCGATGGTCGGTGTCCAAAGCACCTCACGGGAATACCGGTACACCCCGGCAGCCGACCCGCCCAACAAAGGATATACCATCCAATAACCCTCGCCTATCCGGTCCAACATACGGTAAGCACTGTCGGGCATGGCAAAACCTTCATAACCGTCAGCCAAATAACAAGTACGGCAAAAACGACCGCCTTGGGCATAAAATCCATCCGAATAGCCCCTGATGGCTTCTTCCAACACCGGTTCATCAGGCATGGCGGCCAACACCAATGTGGAATCCAACAGTTCGGAATCCCCGGAAGACAGTCCAACCACACTTCCAGCCCAATAGCTTACACCATACATGGAAAGATTGAACGTATATACCCCTACAGGATAGTCCCCCCCTTTCGTCTCGAACAGCAAGACTTTTCGATGGCCAAGCGGCCCTCCTTTCAGGGAGGGAAAATCACGGTATTCGCTTCCGGCCAACACCAACAGGTCGTTCTTCCCCTCTTTCTCCGGCTCCGCCAACCAGTCCTCGTAATCCTGCAAAGCCGCGTCAATGGACAAGGGGGTCTTCAAATGGAACTCCACCTCATCGCCATATACATCGAGGAAACGGCACACGCCTTCGAATATCTTGTCATTATATCCGTTGTCTCCCAATCCATTGGGACTGCAAATCAAGGTAAGCCTCCACTTTTCCAACCCTAAAGAAACATCGTCCGGTCGCCAGGTTTCATCTCCCGAACAGGCCACCAAAAAGCATCCGCCCCAAACAAGCCACAATAGCCTATGCAGATTCTTTCTCATACATCACCTGCGTTTAAGCTCATAACGGTTATTGTCAAACGCCCCATAACTAAAGTGCCTCATGGAACACAACAACAAATATACTCCTGGGACGTTGTATTCTTGTGTATCTATATATTGCAACTGGTATTTTTCTCCAAACTGTCCTCCTACATTCTTTAACCTGTAACCATAGAACCAATACTCATGCCAATATTCAAACCACGCCCAATATTCCTTCACTGTCGTGGTCATATGAAACCCTTTTTCGCGCATTTTGTTGTCAAAATCATCCCTCTGCCAATCCGAACCGGACAACACATCTTTGTAAGCTTCATCCATTTTATGTGGACGTGTGGAAGTTTTTTCTGTGCTTTTCCTATTATGGAAACACCCTGCTTCCGTATAGTCAGGAAAAGCCAACAGCAGGCGAGCCAACAAATCATCATGCTTGGTAGTATAATAATCATACAATGAATTAAAATCCGCCTCAGAAGGGACATTGTAATAATTAACAACCTTACCACCATCAGTAGCCATTTCATCCTTATCATCATTACTATCATAAGACCAACCTCCGTCCAAGGTAAACAAGACTCCGTCCCTCCCGGTGTCATAACTGGCAATACAGACATAATAACGGTTATCTATTTTGTCATACAAAATATTACCTTTGGCATAAGGCGAACTGGCATTGTCGGGCCACAGCGTGGCAGGTATGAAATACAACTTGGTCATTACAGGCAAATCCACCAAATTGATGGTTAATGTAGCCAACGCCCCATTATCGCCACCTGGAGCAAAAACAAGGCTTCCCTGTTCTTGTAAATCCACTTCCAACACCCCGTTGAGGTCTACAGGCTCATTCGTAGTCCCCAATATGGAAGAACGGAAAAACTCCGTGGCTTCTTCCAAGTCGTCCATGCCCACGCTGAATTCCGTAGGCCTCGTCACATCAAGCACCTCTCCTATCTTAAAATCATAAGTGGCACTCCCATTCACGCTGTCCACCTCGCATAGGTTTTTGATGATTTGTTGCGCCTTCATAAAGCGTTCCCCCTCGGGGGTGGGTACCAATGGGTCTTTACCTTCCTGTGAAGTTTCATCCCCTTTCCCCACTTCTTCCTCTTCATTACAGGAAACAAACAGTCCAAGTCCGATTACCACATAACAAACTATCTCAAAATAATGCCAGATTCTCATATTTCCTCCATATTAATAATTAACTTCGCTCGTATTCCAAAAGAATTCATAATCGTCTTCCATGACCATACGGCTCTTCAAATTATCCGTACCGTCGCGTCCCAAATCAACCCCGGAAAGACGGAATGCCTCTTCGCTACCATTTATCTCTTCGCGGTAGTTCTCCACCTCTTCCGGCACAGACGTTTGCCAACGCCAGTTCGGCAAATCGGAAAACTCCTTATCCGTCGCCAAATAAAAATGTCCCAAGAACTTACGCGTCTGGTAATAGTATTTCCCAGTCAAAGTCCCGTCAATGCCGATACTTCCGGGCCATTCATAACCCAATACAGGATAGGCTTTCTGATATACCGTATTTTCGGTGGACTGCACCTCCAAGCGACCTGCGGTGAGGTAAAATTTCCCCGAAGGAAGATCCGGCACCGGTGTCACGACAAAACGACCGTGATGCCATGCCACACGGTAGGCGCGTCCCTGATACACACAAAGCCCGCCCGTCCAATCCATCGTACGGCCATATATCGGATAAGCCACGCTCACAGCTTCGTCCTTGCTAATCTCCGGCACCCACTCCCGGCACACCGTAGCCACATAACGGCCTGCCGAAATGATGTTTACCACGTATGGCGTCTCCACGCTCGTTTCCTTTCCCCCCATCTTGCACTGCACGGTATCGAATGAGGTAGGAAAAAACGCATTGGCAAAATGGTTGAACCCGAACACTTCGCTCAAACGGGAAGCCGTCCCCACGGCACGGGTCTCCACAGATTTCGCCACTTCGGGGTCGGGTATCAAATCCCATATCGGGCAGACTGCCATATCGACCATCTCCACATTGTTGCCTGCATAGTTATCTTCGTCATACTGTATGCTGCTTTCCCATTGTGCCAACAATTCCGGTTGCACCCGTGCATTGTTGAAGTCGGGATTGATTACGGCCTCGTTCAAAATGGAAATCCTGCCTCCTGACACATCCATACGGCTCTCCGCCGCATTGAAGACATCCTTGAAATTATAATTACTGCCTTCCGACTTCATTTTCTTGAAAAACAGGGCTATCGTGTTTTCACTAAACAACCCTTCTTCCTCGTAGGTGTCGAAGCTTTGTTGGGAGACCGACACATGTAAATCCAACTTTCCTCCCAAGGTAGCCGACTGCACGACATGGGTTCCGAACCGTACGAGGAAAGAATCCAACGCCATAATGTCCGATGGATGGCGGGACAAATCCTCGATGGCCTTACGGAAACTGTGCGTCAGAAGCTCCGGGTATTCTTTCACATAATATTTCAACTTTTCCGTTTCCAATGAACGTATGCCTTTAGGGGATATGTAAGACGTGCTCACATAAAAGTTCTTCTTGTTGACCACTTCAAATACGTCCATTGTCTTTTTCAAGGTCCCTTTGTAAAGGATTAAATCGGCACCCGCTTCTGCCTCAAGCTCCACGCTGTGCACATAATCCGACAAACTATACCCCGACGAGGTTACATAGTAGATGGCATGCTCATAATCAGAGTTAAGCAACCGGTCATTCTCCTTTTCTTCCACTTCTTTCAACATCTGGAGGTTGATTACCTGGCTCATTACGCTGTTAAAAGAACATTTCTCGCCATTATACCCTTCAAAGGAATAACCCACGCCATAATTCCGGATTAAACCTTTGTCAATGGCATCACGCGAAGTTTGGTCACGGCTTTCCTGCACCACGGTATAACATTCCGTCCGCCCGTCTGCCAACCTCAATTTAAGGTTTCCGCAACGGTGTGTTTTCTCATCATTCTGCTCCAAATACAAATAGGATTTTCCTTCCTTTGGGACAAAAGTCAGGAATCCTCCTTCCGTTTCTCCTGCCACGACATCGCGTACATCCACCTGTAACTCACGGTAACCTTCCGTTCCATCAAAGATAAAGTCTGCCATGGGAACATGGTCTTCACTTCCGGAAAACATCGGAACTTCTGGCAAGATGTCCTCAGAACAAGCTGCCAACATCCCACCCATACATATGCACAACAATATTTTTCGTATCATTTCTTTTCCGTATATTTAAAGTTGGACGAACGGAACAAACGTACCGGATAGAAATTATCATTTGCCGACTTCAAGGTTGTCGTGCGCAACTGGTAATCCGGTGTCAACACCAATGCCGCACCGGTCTGTCCTTCGCCCTTGCATGCGATAACACTATATTCATTTACATAATGAAAATCAAAAGAACCCAAATACTTGTCATCGTTCATGATGTCATACACTCCATAAAAACCGTCAAACTGCGCATCGAAACCGCTCAATTGCCCTTTGAACAGTACCTTTGGATTTTTATACACATAATTGCGCAAATTCATAATGTCATCAGTCTGGGGCAGATACCACTTGTCTACTCCAATAAATTCCTCGTTCATGTTCCTATAAGTAGGATCTATTACACCGAAAGTATTGGTATAATACCTATTCCCATCGAATATTTCATTCACCGTAACATTGCTGTATTCGTCATCCGGGTCGTCCGGCTCCCCCAAATAAATGCTGTGCTCCAAATTAGCACGCAACCAGTAACCCGCACCGATCTTCACGAAGGGCAAGCGGTCCGTCACGTTGTCTATCAACACGCAATAGGCATCTTCCACCGTGATGCCCCCATAAGACACTCCCGCATTCATGTCATTTAAATAGAGGTTACCATTAACATAATACAATTTCGTGATTTTATCCGTCAGCCCCATACCGTCTATGGGGTTCACATAAACTAACCCTCCTTCAAAAGCGATGTAGGAAGGAGGATTACCCTCTCCATCCCCAAGGAATATTCCACGGTTCAGGTTCGGCGACCCTTTCACCAAAGGATACATCACCGTAACCCTACGGTCTGCCCGGATATCCGGCACGTATTCATGGCAAATCTCTGCCACCGGTACTTTCCCGTGATACACCACCTTCACCAAGGTTGCATCATCCCCTGTGTCGAAACGGAGCATCCCGTCATTCAACTCAATCATGCAGTTATCGCCCTGCATGATATCCTTGTCATAATCATAATTGCTCTGCTTGGAGATTTCTTCCACCCGTTCGCGGATAAGACGAGCCAGTTCCGGCTCAAAAAACACCCATATCGGTAAAGTCGTACATCCTACAATGGTCAACCGTTTACGCAACTCCGCATCATTACGGTAATCCCCCTCCAAACTGTTCATCCAATCAGAGAGCAAATGTTGGTCTATTTGGCTCTCATTGCTAAAATTCTCGATGGATTTCCGTATTTTCTCCACGCATTCATTTTCTCCTGCCCGGATGGTAAAAGACTTCGAAGCACTGCAATCCGTGGAAATACTGGCATCTATCCGCGAAGTCTCTGCCGAAGGCTGTATCTTGCCATACACATATTTCGTCCGCATTTCCGTATAGGTTTGCACGTCCGCCACTTCTTTCTTCTGAAAGTCTACCATATACTCTATCATCCCTCCTAAATCGGCAGAAATAACAAGATGCGTCCCGAAACCCTTTAGCAACCGGTCTACATTTTCAATGGTGGGGTCATTCATGATTTTCTCGCGTAGTCGGTTAAAAGCCTCAGAATAAATGTCCTTCCCCCCGTTGGCCAAATACAGTAGCCCCGCCTCGTCCAAATAACGTGAAGCCACAACCTTGGACAAACGGGAATACCCATAGCACCGTTCTTCCACAGTCGAATAATTATTGGTCTTCACAAATTTGCCTACGGTCTTTTTCGACCCTGACAGGTTGCTTTTCTCTCTTTCCTGGGCTTCCGTAAAGGTCTGGGACAACTCGTCAAGCGAATACCCCGAATATATTTCTATTTTCTCATAGCTCCGGTTATCCTCTTGAATGAAATTGTCTCCCAATTCTGCCTCATACTTCAACAGCTTGTTATAATCCAGAATCGGAGCCACCAAGCTATTCTCACTCATAAAATCCTGCAATATATTGTATCCCCATCCCACACGGAAGTCTTGTGTCAATTCTCCTCCCGACAAGGCATTATCCTCCACGTCCAACCACCCGCACTGGTATATGGAAATCCCCACAAACTGTTCCGGCGAATCGGCATAACTCACCCTGATTTCAGCCCTGCGCCCATTATCACCGTCATTGGTTTCGACATAAAACTCTAAAATACCGTCTTCTGCCAAAGTATCAGAAGTGAGAGCCACCCAGTCAGCCATACATTCCACCACACATTTTTTGGGCGAGCGTATGCTCACATCATAGTACCGCCCCACGCGCCCCAAACTTATCTCAGCCTCGCTGACCTCTATTTGGACATCGGGTAAAACCAACGCATTTTCATGCTCTGAACAAGAAAACAAAACCATGTTTGCCAAAATCATGGCAAACATGGAAATCATGGATAAGCTCCTCACTTCACTTAATATTCTAATTAGTAATTACTAAAATCCACAATTGCCTTAGGATTATCCTTGTATTTCTTTACGATATAGTCCTGTACGATTACGGCAACCTCGTCGTCAAAGAAGCTCCATATCGGTGTCAAAGTCATTTCCACGACTTCGGCCGTATTATTCTTTTTATTGGCTCCGTCCATCACAATGCTATTCGCCCAGTCTGTGGCCAATTGATTCACTTCCGCACGTTTGACAGCCATCGTACTCGTCAAATATTTGGCCATCTCTTGCCCCTTAGCTACCTGCCCGCCTAACATGGTCAGATCCAAATTGGAATGGGACAACAACATCTCACCTTTCCGGATATAATCCGCATGTGCTTCTCCCGTAATGGAAATGGCAGCTTGTATGGACAGGCTGGCATCACCTTTTATTCCCATATTGTCCGCTACATCAAAACTATCTGCGTCCAACTTCATTGTCATTTCACCTCCTAAAGTAGTTCCTGTCACTACCACAGGTCCATAAGTCGCATCCAACTTAACTAAAGCCGCATCCAATTGTGCCTTATTGGCTGACGGATTCTCCGCCAATTCATTAATTTTGTCTCTCAAATTAAGGAAACCGATACTCAACATTTGCCGCTTTATTTTTGTATCCTCTTCTTCAGCAACATAACCTAACAAATCCGCATATCCCAAAGACGCTTCATACACCGGATAACGGCATCCCATCCTGTAAGTCACATTCGCATCGGCCACTTTCTCCCCACTGATATAAGCACCGGAAATATCCAGTTTAAACAAACCGAAAGATACGCCAATCTTCAAACTTACATTGATTGAGTCTAACTTATTGTCTATGGAATCATAACTTATAATCTTCACATCAGATGCTGCAATGGGGGCTTCCGTATATAAGCCAAGATCCGCATAAGGGGCATCTTCCCCATTAATAAGTTTTTTCAAGCCCGTCATTTGCACAACAGACTGCTTGACTTTTCGGTTTATGATGTCATACCCTTTACCGATGCCCTTATTATTAAATACATCATAAAATTCCACATCGTCATTTTCCGGCATGCTTTCACCATTCAACAAGTTAGTCTGACTCACCGGTATCTGGACTTTCGTGCCATTTTCAGTAACCAAGACCAAATTATCCGTACGGCTCTCTTTTGTCCCATTGTCTTCTATATAAAGCTCAACGGAAGCATCCCCCTTACCGGTTGGTGTCAACACGGTAATCCATTCATTAGTTTCAGGAACGGAAAGCGTCCATGCCTGCCCTTCCTCCACGTGAACGTTTAGTCTATAATAGCCGCCCAAACGATCTACATCCAATCTCTCCTCTCCAAAACCGACATGACTACCATGATTTTCATTTTCGTCATCACAAGAGGAAAGCGCATAACACAAACTTCCACACAATAAAGTAAAAAACAACTTTTTTAACAAACCTTTCATCTCTAATATTTATTTATTAATACAATCCTATAAAGCCAAACAGCTATAAACAGCTGTCTAAAAAACTTTTATGAGATGTAAAGATACAACATAATTTCAATAAGTCAACAATTGCCCCTCGTATTTTAACTCTTATTTTATAAATTAATAAAATAAGAAAAAACACCCTCACACAAATGAAAAATTCCCCCGCGCAAGGTTTTCGCCTTGCGCGGGGGAATACAAATTAAAAAGGCGACTACCTACTCTCCCACCTTGCGGGCAGTACCATCGGCGTGAGCGGGCTTAACTTCTCTGTTCGGGATGGGAAGAGGTGGAACACCGCTGCTATAGCCACCAAAATACGGCAGACATATCACACTGTATTGACTTTACTTGTTTACTGATACAAAACACACGCATCATAAAGAATATACCCCCGTAACCTGAGGCATGAAAGCTTTCGGGCTATTAGTAGTGCTCGG
>NZ_GL883888.1 GCF_000205165.1 Paraprevotella xylaniphila YIT 11841
GGCCGTAATCTCTTAGGATTACGGCCGCCGTTCATATTTACGAGCACCATTATGAAACAAAGGATACTTCTTGTTGAAAATCAAGTCAAGTCCTTGGCTACACATCCCGACTCAAATAATCAGGGTCTGTAGCCATATATACGAAAATGTTGGTGTCGATAAGCACCCTCATACTTTACAACAAGAATGTAGGGTCGTTCACAATCAGACTACCTTTCAGTCTCATAGCCGCCTCCCACGTCTTATTTACTCTCTTCGGAGGATTTTTCCCGTCCGCTTCCAAGATTTCTTCCACCTTACTTTTTTTCTTCGTCGGTTCCATTGCTTTTTCAGTATTTTCTTCCATAGTTACTTTCCTTCCATGGTTACTACTATGGCAAAGATACAAAAAATATAAAAACAGAGAACAGTTACCCTGTTTTTTCGTCCGTTTCAGTTCTGCGCCAAACGATTTTTCATTCTCAGCCGAACGATTTTTCATTCTCCTGAGAATGATTTTCCGTTCTGTGGCAAACGATTTTCCGGTTGACGGAAGCCTCTCAAGCAGACAACGACAACATACAAACTCCCCTCCCCTACGTACAAGTATTTAAATGGGAAAAGGGTTCACATCCTTCATACACACTGTAAACCAATCTGTTGCGGTGAAACCTCTTCGACAAGTGCCCTCACCTAACGTTCACGTCACGCAATATGTGCATGTTTATAATCCTTGAAACACAAACTGTTAAGGTGAAGGGGCATTATACTGTGCAAAAAATATTAAACCGGGATGGGCAGGATTCCCCGAAGGTCGTCCACGATAGCCACGTGGGGATAAGTTTTCAATTCCTCACACGTGGTCATGCCATGCAATACACCCGCAAAATCCGTACCGGCGGCCTGTGCCGTTGCGGCATCCACTACGCTATCCCCTACATACAGCACCTCAGATTTCCCGCCACCGGAAGCACGTCCGATGGCCAACAACAATCCTTCTGGGTCCGGCTTGGCCGCTGTCACATCCTCTCCGCCCACGATGAAATCCACAAGACCGTCATGTCCCGTTTTTTCAAACAAGTCGAGGATGCGGTAACGGAATTTGGTGGACACAATACCCAACACGGCTCCTTGGCTTTTCAAAGTTTCCAAGACCTCTATCGTCTCCGGGAAAAAGAAAGTATTGGCAGTCATGTGGACATCAGCGGCCTTTACATATTCACGCTTGTAATCCGCCAACGTCCCGGCCTCGGTAATTCCCGTCAGGATGGAAAAAGATTCCTCCAACGTCTTCCCGATGGTGCGCTTGATTTCCGTATCCGTCACTCCGGTGTGCCCGTGATTGCCGAGCACATGCCGGAAACAAGTCACAATGCCCCGTGAAGAATCGACCAAGGTATAGTCGAAATCAAAAATATAAGTAGTATAGCGTTTCATATCTTACGAAAAACAGTATTAAAACAGATTCAGTTTCTTTTGCCGGGCTTCCTCTATCGAGACGGTCTCTACACGCCGCGTTCCGGCACTTTCACGCAAACGTTCCTGCTCTTCGCGCAACTCGCGGAAAGCCTCTCCCTCCGTGTCGGGATTCAGGAAACGGGCAGCCGTCAGCGCGTTCTGCGAGGCATCCTTCATCCAAATGACCGGCCCGTCGTACACAGGAGCTATCTTCAATGCCGTATGCAAACGACTCGTCGTGGCCCCGCCGATCATGACCGGAATGGACAGCCCGGCCCGCTTCAATTCGCCCACCACATGCACCATCTCTTCCAGGCTCGGCGTAATCAGTCCGCTCAGGCCGATGATGTCGGGGTGCAGTTCCTTGGCTTTCGCCACAATCTCTTCTGCCGGTGTCATGACCCCCAAATCCACTATCTCATAGTTGTTGCAAGCCATGACCACCGATACGATATTCTTCCCGATGTCATGCACATCTCCCTTCACCGTAGCCACCAAGACCAATCCAGCACGTGCTGCCCCCTCTTTTTTCCCGGCCTCGATACGGGGTTGCAGGATGCCCACGGCTTTCTTCATCGTACGGGCAGTCTTCACGACCTGCGGCAAGAACATCTTACCGGCCCCGAACAGCTCGCCCACGGTATTCATCCCCTTCATGAGCGGCCCTTCGATGATGTCTACGGCGTGCGGATAAGACTGTGCCGCCTCCTCCAAATCTTCCTGCAAATAGGAATCTATACCTTTCACCAAAGCATGCTGCAAACGTTCCTCCACACTGCCGCCACGCCAGGCATCTGTCACAGGCACCCCGCCGCCTCCCGCTCCAGACAGCCCGGCCTTCGCCGCTTCTGCCTCAGCTTTCAGCTTATCGGCCAACTCTATCAACCGCTCCGCCGCGTCAGGCCGACGGTTGAGCACCACGTCTTCTATGACCGTCAGAATGTCGGACGGAATATCGCCATACATCACCGACGTGGCGGGATTGACGATGCCCATGTCCATCCCCTCACGGCAGGCATGGTAGAGGAACACGGCGTGCATCGCCTCGCGGATATAGTTGTTGCCCCGGAAAGAGAAAGAAAGGTTGCTCACCCCGCCACTTACATGTGCTCCGGGGAGGTTACGGCGAATCCATCCCGTAGCACGGATAAAGTCCACGGCATAGTTGTCATGTTCCTCCATTCCCGTGGCTATGGCCAACACGTTAGGGTCGAATATGATGTCATGGGGATTGAAACCGACCTCGTCCACCAACAAACGGTAAGCCCGTGCGCAGACTTCGATCTTGCGTTCATAAGTATCGGCCTGCCCCTTTTCATCAAAAGCCATCACGACGACGGCCGCCCCAAGGCGTTTCACCTCCCGGGCATGGGCCAAGAAAACTTCCTCTCCTTCTTTCAACGAGATGGAATTGACGATGCTCTTGCCCTGCACGCATTTCAGTCCGGCTGTAATCACGTCCCATTTGGAAGAATCTATCATGACGGGCACGCGGGAAATCTCCGGCTCGGAGGCCAACAGGTTCAGGAACGTCACCATCTCCTGCCGGGCATCGAGAAGCCCGTCGTCCATGTTGATGTCGATGACCAAGGCTCCATCCTCCACTTGCTTGCGGGCGATTTCCAAAGCCTCTTCGTAGTTTTTCTCTTTGACCAACCGCAGGAATTTGCGCGAACCGGCCACATTGCAACGTTCGCCCACATTGACGAACCGCACTTCAGGCGTCAGTTCAAACTGCTCCAAACCACTCAGGCACAAGGTTTCGGCTCTTCCGGCCGGCACATGCGGACGCCCTTGCGCCGCCAAAGCCGGAAAACGGGCGATATACTCGTCCGTCGTACCGCAACACCCCCCGATGATATTCACCCAACCTTTGTCCACAAAGAATTTCATTTCCTCTGCCATCTGGGTTGGGGTCTGGTCGTACTCCCCCATACTGTTGGGCAGCCCTGCATTCGGATAGACGGATATATAATAAGGTGAACGGTGAGCCAAAACCTGTAGGAAGGGAATCAAGTCGTGTGCCCCAAAAGAACAGTTCAGCCCCAAGGAAAAAATATCGGCATGAGATACCGAAGCCAGAAAGGCCTCCATCGTCTGGCCGGAAAGCGTACGTCCGCTCTTATCCGACACCGTAACCGACAACATGAGCGGCACTTTGCGTCCGGAGGTTTGCATGGACGCTTCTGCCGCATAAATAGCGGCTTTGGCATTCAGCGTGTCGAAAATAGTTTCGACGAGCAAGGCATCCACACCGCCTTCGAGCAAGGCTTCCATCTGTTCCCGATAGGCAGCCACCAATTCGTCGAAAGTCAGGGCGCGGTATGCCGGATTGTTCACATCGGGACTCATCGAGCAGGTTTTGTTGGTCGGCCCCACCGAACCGGCCACGAAACGCGGTTTTTCGGGATTGAGGGCCGTGAACTCATCCGCAAGTTCACGGGCTATCCGGCAAGCTGCCAAGTTGATTTCACGACAATAATCCTCCACGTGATAATCCGCCATCGACACCCGTTGCGAACTGAACGTATTCGTCTCGATAATGTCCGCCCCGGCCGCGAGATATTTACGGTGGATATCCCGAATCACATCGGGACGCGTCAGCGACAACAGATCGTTGTTACCGGCCATCAGTCCCGGAACATCCCTGAAACGCCCCCCCCGGAAATCAGCCTCCGTCAGGCCATACCGCTGAATCATGGTGCCCATGGCACCATCCAATATCAATATCCTCTCCTTAACAATCTCTTCCAACCTCATGATTTCAAACTCTAATACCTTTTTACCTGCCGGTCTATCTCGCGCCGGTCTTCCTTTTCCTTCAACGTCTGCCGCTTGTCGTATTCTTTCTTACCCCGGCACAAATACACATCCACTTTGGCACGTCCGTTCTCGTCGATAAACAACAAGGTCGGCACCAACGTGAAGCCGGGACTTTTCATTTCCTGCTGCAATTTCCGGATTTCCTTGCGATTGAGCAAAAGCTTCCGGTCACGCCGTGCCGCATGGTTATTGTAAGAACCGTACGAATACTCGGCCACGTACATGTTTTTCACCCACACCTCTCCGTTATGGATGAAACAAAAAGTATCCACCAGACTGGCCTTGCCCGCCCGTATGGATTTGATTTCCGTACCGGTCAGCACGATGCCGGCCGTATATTTGTCCAACAGCAAGAAATCAAACGAAGCCCGTTTATTCTTGATGTTTATTGATTTGGTCTTATTTTTCTTTTCTGCCATCTTTTTCCCTCCTTACTCTTTCACTACCTCGGCAAACAGCTCGAGATGCTCATCCACATAACAAGCCAATGCAGCCGTGACTTCTTCTTCCATTTCCACAAACCCGTCATCCAAGTCGTCAAACTGCGGATACGCCTCAAACAAAGCCATAAAGTCTTCGTCCGAACAGTCCTTCGTCAGTTCTTCCTTGTATTTGTCATACAGCCTCTTTCCTTTATATACCAGTTTGGAGAAATCATGCGCCCCCATCAGCCGCATGGCTTTCGCAAAAGGATTGTCGAAAATAAACGGCCCGTAGCCGTTGTGTATCAATTGGATAAATCCTCCGTCCATCACCTCCTCACGAAACAGGGCATAGGCCAACAATGAAATTTGTTCCCCATTGAGCATCCCCATGTTCCCGGCACTCAACTCTCCACCGATAACCTCCCGATAACGGTCAATGAAGACCTGCAAAAACTCATCCATTCCTTGTGCAGCCGCCTCGCGCAACCGCGCATCGCTGATTGTTATTTTTTCTTGTTTCATTCCTTTGCGTCTTGAATTTGCAAAGATAGTGAAAGACGAGCGCAGTTCCAAGCCAAAAGCTTGCTTTTGAACGAAAGACTGCCGAGCCGCATCCTATTTTCGCATTGGCAAAGAAAAACCTAAAAATATTCCGCCTTTTATTTGTACGTTCCGCAATGTTGTCCTATATTTGCAGTGTACTATTATACTAATACACTAATTAATTTATAAAACATTGCCTTATGATGACCATTGAACACCTTTCATTCGGATATTCCAAACGGAAAAACCGCGTGTTAAACGACTGCTCCCTCCATCTCGAGGAAGGCAAGATTTATGGGCTTTTAGGGAAAAACGGGGTCGGAAAGTCCACCTTGCTCTACCTGATGACCGGACTCCTTACACCGACAGAAGGACATGCTTGCCTGAACGGCACAGATGTACGCTTGCGCCGTCCGGACACATTGAGCGACTTCTTTCTCATCCCCGAAGAATTCGACCTTCCGGACTACAACCTGAAAAAGTACGTCCGCCTCAACGCTCCTTTCTATCCGCATTTCGACCATGACAACCTGCTCCGCAATCTGGAAATGTTCGAACTACCGGAAGACATCAAGCTCGGCGAACTTTCGATGGGACAAAAGAAAAAGGCACTCATCTGCTTTGCCTTGGCCACCCGTACCTCGTGGCTCATCATGGACGAACCGACCAACGGACTGGACATCCCCGGCAAAAGCCAATTCCGCAAACTCCTCATCCGCGAAATGAACGAATCGCGTGGTATCGTGATTTCCACCCATCAGGTGCAAGATGTGGAACAACTTCTCGACCACGTGGTCATCTTAGATAACGCCCGCGTACTGCTCGACGCGTCGGTAACTGAAATCTGCCATAAATTATATTTCACGCAGACCGACAATGAATCGGAAACCTCCGAGGCTTATTACGCCCTCCCTTCTTACAACGGGCACAGCGTCATGCTCCCGAATCCGGAAGACAAGGATTCGGAAATCAACTTGGAACTCCTTTTCAACGGTACCCTGGCACACCCGGAAACCATCTGCCCCTTGTTTAATGCTGAAAAATAAAAGGATATGGAATCACAGTTTTTCAACCGGAAACGCTTCGCAGCCTTGCTTCACGCAGACTGGGCTATCCTATGTACACGCAGCCTCGTCATCCTCACCGCAGGCTACTTGTTACTCTCTGTCATTCTCACGGTGTCTTGCCTCAAAGTATATTCGGAAAACGCCACCTTGCTACAGACCCTCCCAACGGACATGTTAGAAGAAAAGTTCGCCCACCTCACTGACACAGCCACTAACCAAAATGCTGCGTTCGTCACCGTTACGGCATTCTTTTTCCTATTCCTTATATTCACTCCGTGGCTATGGAATGCGCCCATATACAACAAGGGACAGCACATCAGGTACTTGTTACTCCCGGCCTCCACGTTCGAGAAGTTCGCCCGATGGTGGCTCTATACCGTTCCTCTTTCGATTTTAGCAGGCGTTCTTATTATTTTGGCGGCAGACATCACCCGTGTCATCATCTGCAACATGGTCTTCCCGGATTACAGCTTCGCCCGTCCCCTCCTCTTTACTTCCGGACTTCATACGGCCTCCTCCGGCTTTGTGCTCAGGATGCTCCTCACGACCAGTCTGTTGGGCCAAGCCATTTCCACCAGAAGCGAAACGGGACGGACACCCCTGCGCCGCGCACTCGGCAAATGCCCAATCCTGTTGTTGCCCCTCCTTTTGATGATCGGAGTCTCGCTCATTGCCGAAGGCGACCCTTACACTTACCCCCAACAGCCCGGAGCAGCGACTGCCGAAGTGGTATGGCATGCCTTTTGGCTTGTCGTAACCTCCCTCTTTTGGCTGTCGGCCTACCGCAGAATGAAAAAGAACGACCTCAAGTACCAATATGCCCTCAATCCGAAAAGCGTATGAATTTCAAGGAAAGCAAACCCATTTACTTGCAAATCGCCGACCGCATCTGCGATGAAATACTGCAAGGACGGTACGCTGAAAACGACCGTATCCCTTCCGTGCGCGATTACGCCGCCACGGTGGAGGTGAACGCCAATACGGCCATGCGCTCTTACGACTTCCTGCAATCCCGCTCTGTCATCCGCATGCAACGCGGCATAGGTTATTTCGTAGAACCGAGCGCATCGGAACGCATCCGTTCGTTTCGCAGGGAAAGTTTCATGAATGAAGAACTCTACGATTTCTTCCGGCAAGCCCGTTCCATCGGCATCACGGCAGAAGAACTCGAAACCCTTTACCGGCAATATTTATCAGACACCTCAGACCCTATGTACAACCTTTAAAAACACTCATCATGAACAAGAATACATTGAACGCCCAACGCCTCCTCCGATATTTCCGCAAGGACTGGAGTGAGAACAACATGCAGTTATACTATTATTTCATCATTCCTTACGGCATCATGACCCTGCTATTCAGTTGGATGGACTTTTCCAAAACGCATTCTGTGGTCGTGGCATTGGAACAAGTGCGGCAAGGCATGGAAACCGACAACAACAGTTACCAACAAATCATGGAAAATGCGTTGTCGGGAAAAGACGACTGTTGGTCATTCATTACCTTAACGACCATTTTCTGTTTTTATTTCTTCATGGCCTACGTTGGCAGCACCTTTTTCAAAACATCAAAATACCGGAAAGATTACATCACCGACCTGACACTCCCGGTTTCAAATGCAGAGAAGTTTATCATACGGTGGGGCAGAATCGCAATCATACCTTTCCCCGTCTTTTGTTTAGCCACCGTATTGGCAGACTTCACCCGTATCGGTTTCATCCATTTCCTCTATCCCGAAGTCTCGTTGTCGTTCCCTGTCCCATGGTCAAGTAGCGAATGTGAGGTGTACCTGCCCTTAGCCATCCTCCAAGCCTACAGCCTGCAAGCCTTGTTCATTCTGGGCGGTACCTATTGGCAGAAGAAACCTTTCCAAAAAACGCTGAGCCTCGTGCTGCTCACGTCCTTGATATATTATTTCACCTATTTCTGCACCGTATTTTATTTTATCGGACCGGATTTCGTTTACCATAATACCGCACAACAATGGGTATACGGTTGGACATTCGGTGTCCCCGCTTTCCTCGTCCTGTTGGGCTACCTGTTGACTTACCTCCGCATGCGCCGTGCCACGCTTCTCCCGTCGTGGAAAGACAAGACTACGTTAGTGCTCTTTGCAGCCTTGCTCATCGGACTGGGGCTTTGCGTTTGGATGCCGAACTTCATTATGAACCATTTCGCCTTCGAATAAAAGCGGAAGGCCCCATAAAGACATCGTCCCACGAAATTACGTCTAAAAGGAATAACGCGTGTATATTTAACACCTTTTTCGCCCGTTTTCTTGCCCGTACAACATTTTATTCATAGTTTTGCCGCCGAAAATGACAGAAAAACATTACAGTTAAAAGAACAACAGTCACATGAAAAAACAAACCATCATTGCCGCTCTCTTATTAGCTACGACCATGAGCCACGGAAAGGCGGCACCGAATCGAACCGAAACACCTGCTAATTATGAAGGCTATCTTTTCGCTTATTTCGAAGGCAGAGGAGATGCCAAACAACAGGAACATTTGCGTTTCGCCCTCAGTGATGACGGAGTGAACTGGCGTGCACTCAACGGAAACCGCCCGGTCATCGCTTCCGACACCATCAGCGAAAGCGGGGGTATCCGCGACCCGCACATCCTGCGCGGCGAAGACGGACGCTTCTACATCGTGGCCACGGACATGAATACCGCCAAAAACGGTTGGAACGAAAACCCGGGCATCGTACTCCTGAGTTCGGACGACCTGCTTCATTGGAAGCATGCCAAGATCAATCTATCCAAGGATTATCCGAAACATTTCGGTGATGCTTATTGGGTATGGGCCCCTCAGACCATTTACGACCGCAAGGCCAAAAAATATATGATTTATTTTACCTTGCAACGCAACGACCGCAAAAGCCTCATCACCTATTATGCATATGCCAACAAGGACTTCACAGGCTTTGAAAACGAACCCAAACAGCTCTTTTCGGCCAAATACGGCAGCATAGACAACGACATCATAGAACGGGATGGCACTTACCACCTTTTCTATAAAGGCAACACCAAGGACGAAAATGGCAAGGAAGTGAAAAACGGCATCCAACAAGCCACTTCGAAAAGCCTGAAAGGCAAATGGAAGGAAGACTTCAGGTATGTAGACGCTTACGCAGGAAAGACACCCGTGGAGGGGTCGAGCATCTTCAAGCTGAACGGGAAAGACGAATACGTGTTGATGTACGACATGTACACCAGCGGACGGTATGAGTACCAGACCAGTACCGACCTTTACCATTTCTCCGAACCCAAAGCGTTCACCAAAGACTTCTTCCCGCGCCATGGCTCCGTCATTTCGCTGACCCGCGACGAACTGCAACGCCTACAGGAGAAATGGGGCTACGTGGTGACCTACCAGTTTGAAAGCCACGGCAACCCCATCATCCGCCACATGCACACAGCCGACCCTGCCGCGCTCGTCAAGGGCGACACGCTATGGCTCTTCGCCGGACACGACCTGAACGGCAACCAAAACGGCTACGTGATGAAAGACTGGCAGCTGTTCTCCACCACCGACATGAAGCATTGGACGCAACACCCCTCCCCTCTGAAAATCGATGAATTCAAATGGGCAGAAAGCAAACAGGCATACGCCGGGCACGCAGTTGAACGCAACGGCAAATACTATTGGTATGTCAGCACCAACTGGTGCGGTATCGGCGTGGCCGTATCCGACAAAATCACCGGCCCTTACAAAGATGCCTTAGGCAAGCCGCTGCTCACCAACAAAGACTGTTTCGATTCTCGCCACAGTTGGGCTTGTATCGACCCTGCCGTATTCATAGACGATGACGGCCAAGCCTACCTGACATGGGGTAACCGCGAATGCTATATCGTAAAACTGAAAGACAACATGATAGAAACAGAGGGAGAGGTGAAACGCATCCATATCGACGAAAGCCATCCTTTCACTGAGGCTCCGTGGATTCACAAATACAATGGCAAATATTACCTCACATACGCCAGCGAATGGCCGGAAAAAATAGCCTACGCCGTAGCCGACCACATTGAAGGCCCGTATGAAACGAAAGGGATAATCTCTGAAATAGCCGGGAACAGCAACACGACCCATCCGGCCATCGTGAACTTCAAAGGACAATGGATTTTCATCAGCCACAATGGCGGCCTGCCCACCGGCACCAGTTACAGCCGCTCCATCGTGGCCGAACCCATGGAATACAATGCCGACGGCAGCATCAAGCCGATTCCTCCCACGGCAGAAGGCGTGAAACAATTATAAATTTCCCTTACCTCAAAAACAAATCCCCGTGAAGACCTTTATCCGGTCTTCACGGGGATTTGCTTATCTATGCCGTGCCCACAGGTATAAACAGCACGTCAGCCATGCCTCGGTTGTGCCAACATCCATTTGAAGTATTCCTCATGCTCGTCCACCAACTTCTCCCATGAATAATCACGCCGTATCACTTCCAAGTTACGTCCCGTATATTCCTTTTTATAGGCAGACACCGCCTGGTCTATTCCGTCCAACATCTCCATGGCAGCATCCGTGGAACCATAATATAAGGCGTTTTCACCCAAGACCGCACGGTTGAAGATATTGTCATGAGCCAGGATAAAGCAGCCGGAAGCCATGGCTTCCAACAAAGAAGGGTTCGTTCCGCCCACACTATGCCCATGGAAATAAGCATAGGAATAATGACGGATGGAGTTTAATTTACGAAAATCATATATACCACCCACAAAGCGGATATTCCGGTCACCACCGTAGCGTTCCACCAAATGTTTTCCATAAGGCGTATTCGTCTTGCCTACAATCACCAACGGGCGTTTGCCATACTGGCCTGAAGCCAAATACCCCTCTATGGCCATGAAAAGGTTGTTTTCCGGTTCCAGACGGGCCACCACGATGAAATAACCATCCGCTTCCAAACCGAACTCCTTTAATATGTCCTCATCGTAATCCTCATGAATGTCAGCCCCGTATGCCAAGAACTTGCTTTCTTTTCCATATTTCTCCTTATAATAATCATGGATACCCATATTGTCCGCAATCAGGAAATGGCTATGCTTCACCGCCATACGCTCTTCCCAGAATACGAACTTCTGCACCCATCTGTTAAACTTCGTACGTTTATATTCCAACCCGTCCATGTTCGTCGTAAAAAGCGGATACTTGATACGCTTCACATTGAACCATATATAAGCCGGAACGATGCTCGTATAGCCCGCTTCGTAAATAATGTCAAACTTCTCCTTCTTCAAGGCATCGTGCAAAGACAGGAAATCGTAAAAGAAACTCCCCACGGAACTCCCTATCCATTTCTCCGGGCTATAAATATGCTTTATGCGTACCCCCTTATAATCAGGCTCTCGGTAAGGATGGAAATGCGGAGAGTACACCACGACCTCATGCCCTCGCCGGACCAATCCCACGGAGATATATTCTGCAAACTGCTCGAAGCCCCCGTAGTTGTTCGGTATGCCACGGGTGCTGATAAATGCTATTTTCATATAATATGTTTATGGATTAAAATTCGATGAATATATACGCTTAGAACCACATTCAAACATCAACAACGAGAACAACGGGCAATCATCTTCTTACCCCAATAAGAAAATGCCACAGCCAACCCCATTCCGGCCATACAAGTCAAAAAGAATAATAGATTCTCATTATGAACCATTTTTTCCAAATGCACCTTCTCCACCACGCGGAACACGACCATATGACATAAGTAAAACTCCATGGAAATGTTACTCATAAAATCCATTACCCTATTGTGCAACCATTTATGTTCCTGCCCCATGGCGTATATCAGCCATAACGTGAACACGACCATCAAAGGTACAACCTGATGAAGTGTCCATTGGGATTGGGGAACAAAAAAATATAAAGCATTCGCTATCAAGCAAACTATCAACAAGACATTTCCCCACTTCGCAGACCACTCGTGCAGCCTCTCTCGATAAAGGAAACATAGCCCACCCGACAACAGGAAAGGGGCCGAATACAAGATGTTGTGCCTGCCCGGATGAAAATCCACGAAAGCCTCTGTAAAAAAGTATTCTTGACATAAGAAATTCACGACCAAAGATATGCCGAATACGCTCCAGGCCCTACGCTTATTATCCAACAAGAACACGAAGAACGGAAACAGCATATAAAACAAAAAGATTAACCCTAAGAACCATCCTACTCCAATCACCTTTATATCAGGATTCGGTAACAGATTAAACACCAAAGTGCAATTCATGAAAGCCTGTGCCAAATTTTCCTTAGAAAAATCAACTATCAAATCCAAGACACAAAGCAGACAGAAGAAAGGTAATATTCGCTTATATCTTTTAGAATAGAAATCATTTAATGATACTTGGCCGTTTTTCATACGGTCATAATAGCCGCAACATAAAGCAAAGCCGCTAATCATAAAAAACAAAACTACAAACCACGTGAACCATGGCATCAACTTATCTGAAAACCAACCCAATTCTGGTTTAACAGAAATGTTTGCCTGATAATGCATTATTGCAATCCCGACAGCCGAAAGCGCACGCAATCCATTGATATTGTTATATTTAACTTTATTAACATGGGGGGGGGTAATTTGTCGATTTGTATCCATACTTATTCCGTTTTCTACTACTTATTAAATATTACATCATAAAAAGTCCCCTTCAAAGCAAACTCTTCAGGAGCACGCTTGTACGCAAGCTTATGGAAAGGGCATATCCGTTTCAAATCCTCGTAACATCCCTTATTATAAGGCTCAAAAAGCCTGAGCAGCAATATATGAGGCACGGAATTACTAAAGGGGATTACTTTCTTCCAATCATCAGCATAGAAATCCATGACCATCGAAAAGAAATGATGAAGGAGGAAATAATCTATCAACCTGTCATTCTCCTTCCAATACTCATAAAGTAACTTCCTTACAGCCAATACCATTTTATTTTCCGCATAGGCGGTCATGAACCAACTCGAAATGTTCAACACATGGCCGTCTGCTCCGGGCTTCAGGTTTTGAAAAACAAAGAAGTCGCTATCCAACATATAACTTGGAACAACACCTCCCGTACAGAACACCGTCGCATCTATCCATGTTCCGCCATACTTGGCCAATAATGCCACCCGTAACAAATCAGAGAAATGCGTATGCGTGATTATCCCTGCCTCATATTGCTGCTCGATATAGTCGGGAAAAACTATGTATTCTTTCCTGTTCTTTGCAGTTATAAGCACAATCTTACGGCCTGTAACATGTTCTTGGATAGACAAATAACAATCCTGCACCAATTTAGGAGCATTTTCCATCCCTTGCATCCAACAAATCCAAATCCTCGGGCAAACCTCCCGTTTCGTCGCATACAGTCCAGACTTCCATTCCTCGTCAAACGCTTCCAGTACGGGCAAATACCGTTTCCTCAACTTATGCAGTATTTTCTGCTGCACTCCTAAACGTACAAGTTCCAATGACTTGCGCGATGCACCGGTCAGGCAGACCTGCGCCACTGCGTATGGCAGCACCCCGGCTTTGAGCCATTGATCCAACAACGACCATCCACCAAGTTTCCTAAATGTAGAAAACAAGCCTTTCATTCCGTGCCCCTCAACTTGATTATCTTTATGTCGTGGCTCACGCGATTTTCTTCGACAGGCCACTTCATGTAATCCCCATATATGTGACGGTTAATAGCATCCGCGTTCGATGGCACATTCACTATAACATTCTCGAAAGGCATCTTACGTGGTTCTCCCCACCATTTTTTCATCACCACCTCCCTTTCCCTATATTTGCCAAGCATGTTACCCGCATACCGGGAATTGTCGAAATCATGTTTCCTCAACACGCGTTGCATGGCCGACAGGCATTTATCTACGGATACGAGTTTACCAACAGGTATCACATGAAGCAATCTGATGACCAAATTCTCATGCCAAGGCCGCCCCACCTTATGGGTGTCAACCTGCGTCCTTATGTTGGGAATCTGCACCAAATACCTGTACATCAAGATATGCTTCACATGAAACCACCTGCGCAACCCGTTTGCAGGCAGGCCGTCTATGGGGAATATGTCAATCCACACATGGCATTTGCGCGGCAGTTCATTCATAAGCACCTCTATCTCAGCCTCCTTGTCAACGAATTGCGAGAAGTTGAACTGCCACTCCCGCGTGTTTTCGTGACAAGTCAGCCCATATCCGTCCGGGTATTCCGATTGCAAGCCCACAAACTTGTCGTAGTCCTTTCGCGGCATGCCTATGTCTATGTCATCATCCCACGGGATGAATCCCTTGTGGCGCAGCACCCCTATTAGCGAGCCGCCAATCATATACCACCTCAATCCGTGTCTCTCGCAAATATCCATGAAGACCCGGAGAATCTTCATTTGCGTCATTTGTACTTTCCGAACATTGTTCATCGTTGTCTCAAATTACCATTCAAAAAACTTTCTTATCCTTCCAACTTCCTTATCTTCCTTGCAGGATTACCAACGTATACGGAGTTTGCATCCAAGTCTTTCACTACCACCGACCCGGCACCGACCACAGTACCCCTACCAATGGTGACACCCGGGAGTATTGTCACGTTGGCACCAATCCAACAACCATCACCGATAACTATCGACCTAAACACCGTCTTCCTTTCTGCCCTTCGTTTCCCGCTTGATATCTGATGCGTATGGGTGGATAGGGTGACACCCATGGCAATAGCAACATCATCTCCTATTATGATGTCAGAACCCGGCTTTGTGTGGGAGAAAAATTTGCAAAACTTATTAATGAAAACCCGTTCACCGATGACAATCCGCTTGCCCGTGAAATATGTACCACTACAGATTTCCGCAGTTCTCGAAACTTCTACTATCCTATTGTTTAACAAAACATTACGAAATAGGGGGGGGGGGTAAAACAAGATGAAGCGAACATCACCAAAAGCCTGTCCACCACGTGTCCAATATACTTTTTCATGATTATGGCTTTGATTGCAGATAATTGATGGTCTTTCTTATTCCGTCCTTTATCGAAGTGGTAGACTGCCATCCTAACGTTTTCAGTTTTTCAACGGAATAAACCGATTTAGATACTGGGTTGTATCCCTTCCTTTCAGTTTCATCAGGCACTTCCATGACAACTTTGCGTCCAACCATGCTTGCTGTGATTTCAGCCAGTTCCCGAATACTAATATTCGAAGCCTCATCAGCTATGTTATACGCTTCTCCGTTTTTGCCTTTCAGCAAGATATACAATATGGCTGAAGCACAATCTACCACATAACTCCAAGAACGGAGTTGACTTCCGGTACTTTTCATTACGATGTCTTCTCCCCGGAGTGCATTGCGTATGAACTGGGCGTACACCCGATTGTCATTTTCAGAAAAATCCGGACCGTATGTATGGCAAGGCCTGGCAATGACCACGCCTGCCCCATATTCGGACATATATGACACGCACAATGTTTCCGCAGCACGTTTTGAAGATGGATAGCATGAACGAGGAGACATACAATCAACATATCCACTGTAATCCTCAGTAAAGATTTTACCATCACTTTCACCATACACCTCGCCAGAAGATACAAAAAGAAACCTTTTCATGCCATGCCGCAATCCATACGACAAGAGATTGTCAACTCCGTTCATATTTGACTTAATTACTTCTACCGGATGTAGGGAAAAGAAATTAGGACTGGCGTTGCTAGCCGCATGAATGATGAAATGGAAATCTATATCTGATACCAATGGGGAAGTGACATCATGTTGGATGAAATGGAACGATGCGTCGGAGGCAAAATCCTGAAACAAGCCAACCGCCCTTGTCGCATTTCTACCCATTCCATAAACACTGTAATCTTTTCGTTCATTAAGCATGAGAGCCTTTACAAGACAGGCTCCTATCAGACCCGTAGCTCCTGTCACAAGAATATTGCAGCCACTCAGGCTATCCCAAGGCAAATCAAGCCGGGCAAAGTTTGCCAACTCTTCCTGATAACAAGTCATTTCAACCAAGATTCTTTAGTCGTATGCCTCAAGGCCCTGAAAATTTCCAAGTCCTCTACCGTCGTGATTTTTATGTTCTTTTCCGAGCCAGGAACCAAGTGCATTTCCTTGCCACCCAACTCCGCCATCAATGTGCATGAGGCCACGGAATCTGTTATACCTTTTTCTTTAGCCTCCTCATGGGCAGCAATGATGTTTTTCAACCTAAATGTCTGCGGTGTCTGGGTACGTATCAGCTTGTCACGAGGAATGCTTGTACACGAAGTAAAGCCATCCTCACTTTCCAATATCGCCTCACGACACTTGATCCCCGTGACAGCATAGCCCGATGCCTTGCAAATGGCAATGTTGCTTGATATAATATCTTGCGACAACAACGGACGTACTGAATCATGAATCAGCACCAAGTCCTCCCCCACACATCCAACCTCTTTCAATCCATAAATACCATTGTGTATGGACTCCATGCCTGTGTTTCCACCGGGGAATATCCACTTCAATTTTGTAATGCCGAACTGGTTTGCATACGATTGAAGTACGGTCTCCCAACCATTCAGGCACACCACAGCCATGCCCTGTATGTCAGGGTGGTTTTGAAAACACATCATGGTGTGAATGATGATAGGACAATCGTCCACGTGCATAAACTGTTTTGGGATGTCTTGCCCCATACGGTTGCCGGAACCTCCGGCAATGATTAATGCAATGTTCATATCTTCTTGTTCTAAATATTGTACAACACGTGATTGGAAACCCAACCTTTCACCCATGTCATTTGAATATATGCCAAAGTTTCAATGCCATCTTCAAGCAAATATTCTTTATTATCAATAATTCTGGCAACGTCATGCTTTTGTTTGCTTTCATCACACGGCAGCGTTCAAATTCTGCTGATATATTGTCAGAACTAACCCCACCAACAAAGAAAGATGATATAACAGATTTAGTTTCTTTGAAGTTGAAATCTGCAATGTACGCACGCTGTATCAAATCAAAATCTCCATAAACCTTATATTGCAAGCGAAATCCTCCTAAACGTTCTATGACAGAACGTTTCATAACAAACGACTGATGGCATGCAGGCAAACGATACTTGATACAAGTGATTGGAAGATTTCCCCTTATCTTGCTTGAGTGGCCAAACCTCAACTCACAATCCCCGTATATGACATCCGCTTCGTCACTATGTTTCATCAACTCTGCGATTCCGCTTGGAAATAAAAAGTCATCAGCTCCAAGATACAATATCCATTCTCCTTTGGCTTTTTTCCACCCCTTGTTAAAAGCGTCATAAATACCGTTATCCGGTTCGGAAATAAAATCCACCCGACTCTCTTTTTGCTTATACAACTTTAGAATATCTATCGTATTGTCTTTCGAGCCTCCATCTATAACCAAACACTCCCAATTAGGATATGTTTGATTTATCAAACTTTCTATGGCTGATGAAATGGTTCTGCCAACATTGAACGTGGCTATCACTACTGTCACCTTGGGACAATCTACAATCTTCATGCTATTAGAACATATATCAAAATGGGAATTTTCCAAACTTCACCCGGCATTTTATGACCGTACGTATAGTCCAATAAATACAGCACTGCACAAAACGGCGATGCCATGAGACAGGATAATCTCTCATTTCAAAAGATACAGTATCTAAGTCGAAACTCAAGCTTTGTATTTCTTTACGGGAAGCCATCACTCCAAATATTTTACTACCTAATCTGAACGTATTAAGTGGTCATACTTTTAGCTTGCCTGGATGATAATTATAGCAAAATGTTCCGTATGTTTCAAACTCACTGAAAACCTGAATGACATCTTCTTTTCTTGCCGCAATGCATTGTTCAAACCAAGGAAGTTTGAATTGGGATTTTTCCTCTATCAAAGAAAGCATTTCTTTTACAATGGATACATTGAAAAGCATATGTTCTGAAATAAAAGAGTATGGAGCCTTCTTAGGAGCGTGAAACAATCCGTCTATTGTATCAAAATATGGGACATGACGTTCTTTCTTCACTAATACCAAATCATGCCCTTCTTCATCTTTAAAGTTCAATTCGCTTAACGGTACCGTATCAGAATCCCAGACCAAATATTCATCTTTTGCATATCTGCTTAAAGCAAATCCCAGTTTCAACAACTGTTGGTAGTACCAACCAAAAGCTTGCGTTGTCAAATACTTTTCTACAATAGATTTGCAAACAGAGAACGTCAGATTGTCAACAACCTCATTTTCATCCACACAAGTTATCAAAGAACCAACGTTTGGAATATAATTAAAGTTTCTCTTATCCGTCAAAACATAAATATGATTGGGATTGATGTTCTTCTTGATGAAATATAAATTTTTTCTAAAGAACCAACAGTCTTTCAAAGACATGCAAATAACAACATCCATTTTCTTTAAAGTTTGTTTTTTCAAATACACACGCAATTTATCACCTCTATTCCAAAAAGAACTTCAGCCAATTATCAATTCTTAAATAAATTACTGAATCTCTTGAATTTATTTGCTTATCTAACAATGAATAATCTATGATTGGCTTCTCACGATCTATAATGTGAATATATTCTTTATTATAAAACGGCAACTTGCTTATTTGTTGATTCGTCGTATACACATGCTTGTTTTGCGCCAAGGCCCATATCAAGCGTGGGGTAGTTCCACATTGAAAAGGATTGTCTGTATCCAAAACAGCCTTTGTCTCAGCTGTAATTCGGGCAATGTCCTCCATTTCATAAGGCAAAGCATCTACAAAATCATACTTTTGTTTACCTTTTATAAAATCATAATATTCTATTTTATCCGAATCTTGAAATACTTGTGCCACGAAAAAATCAAATCGCTGTTTTAAAGTCAATTTTTGAGGAATCCTCGCTATCAACTTAATATAACAGGATCGATTTTTTATTTTGGCATCAGCTATGACTTTTTTGAAAATACCAAACCGACCATGATGACTCGTACCTATAGAACATAAATCATACTTATTCTTAGTTTTATCATACTTCAATAAATCTTTAGACCAAAAAAAAGGAAGAAACCCGACTTTTGCATGCCCGAATAATTGAACATCCCTGAAATCAAAAGAATAGACTTTATCAAAATAACCGACATTACGAAAAAAATCATATAAATAATTTGAATCCCATATATACAACACAGTCTTTAACAAACGGTTATATTTTCTCATGCATTCAGTTACACACGGGTGAAAAGTCACGCCCTGAATTACAAACAGCAAATCATAATACTGATTAAATAAGGAATCATTCAATTTATCAACCCAATATTTTTTCCCCATGTTTCTTTGTTCAAACAGAAACCGTAACGCCCATCTTTTTATAGGATTCGGATACCTATAATAGGGATTCCACGGTAACATACCTTCTGGGAAATAAGCAACAAAATGCCCCTCAGCCACCAATTCGTCTTTAATGATTTTATAAAGGTTTAAATAAACCGGTGCTATCAATAAAATTTTCATATTCTACTCCTATTAGACGTATATATTTTTACTATAAATGAAATGATCAATACAGCCATAAAAATAACAAGATTGCTTTGCCCACCCTTGTTAAAACCAAAAACTCCTTGAAGAATCAAATCGAAATACCAATATACCAAAGCCATCTTCCAAAAAGATATCTTTCTTTTTCCCAAGAACAATGAAAACAACAAAGAGATAAATGTGACAATAACCAAAGGCAAGAATTCACCGAACTCAATATACAAATCGCCGTATATCGTTTTGAAATTCAATACAGGAACTCCGGTAAACATTTGCCAAAAAGCATAGCCGTCTTGTACGGACTCTTCTACATACGTCAACCCAAAAAGATATGGAAACAACCTCGTGCCATACGGATGTCTTGCAACCTCTCCCCAAAATAAATTCCCTAAATTAGGAAATGCTTCTCCAAAATATCTTATTACACTATAAAATGGCGTTTCTGTCGATGTATCTTCAAGACGTGCAAAACTGATAACAATCGAATAAACCATGATAATCCCTATCAAACACAATATCACAAATTCGCTTTTATGTTTCAACCGCCTGTCAAAATGGGGATAAAAAATGATGAAATAAAAAGCTATACCCCAAAACACAAAAAACAAATTACCACGCGAACCTAATGCAAGGGCAGATAATATTTGGGTGAACAGAATCAGCCCTATGAGCATAAATGCTTTGCTCCGTCGTATTTTTCTGGAAATCAATCCATACAACGCGTAACACATGACAAATGGAGAAAATGAATGGTAAAGGTTCACATTAAAATTATTGAACTTCAGCAAAAGCCAGTTATCCCCATAGAACGTGCCTATTGCATCGCCCTCCACCGCTGATATATTATACATCTCGCCATATCCAATGCTTGATGCCATAACGGCTTGGGACAATTTGAGCATCATATAACAAACCATGTCCACAATCCACAAATTAATGAGAAGTGATGTGGTCTTATTATACGGTATTTCCTTAAAAGAAATATTATTAAATGACACCGTTCTTAAAGGATATATTAAAGCTGCAAGGCAATAAAAACAAAAGGCATAAGGTATTATAGAAAAAGACTTATTGTTTTTAACAGCAAAAACATTTTCATATATTCCGGTTTCAAATACGATAATCCCTAATAAGGATATAATAACATAATAAATCGACAATATATAGACTAACGACATTTTAGAGGAATTACCATAACACCGTGCCATAAACAAGTACAACAACAGGTTTCCAACCAAAACTTCAAGCATTGTCATTTTTTGATTTTATTTTTAATCACATTCAAAATCCTCTCTCTCTCATTGGGAGACAATCCATATCTAACAATAAACACCATTGAAACAATTTCAAAAACTAGGGTATTAAGTGCCACCATCCCCACAGAACCGCCGTCAAACAAACATACCAACAATATGACTATTAAAAAGGGAATCAAAGAACCTTTCACGATAGGGACAAAAGTCCTACTAAGATACTCAGAATATTGCAAATCTGCTATCTTCCGCAAGAAGTATAGTCCTACAAGAAAGTTCAGAATTCCCCTTGTGAATATTCTTGAAAAAAACACATATTCATACGCTATCCCCAAATCCAATAAAACCCAAGTCACAACTATGTGCAATACGAAAACGCTTGTGATGGCGACCTGATAATTCCGTATTTTCCCCGTGGCTCCTATAGCCGAATAAAAAACTCCAGACATTGCATCAATGAGCGAACCCAACAAGATAATCCGGCTAAAGGTACACGCGTACTGCGGCACTTTCACCAACCAAACATGCAAAATATAGTCCATATTGCATATTACCGGAACAGAAACCAAGAAGAACAAGAAGAACGAGAACTTTGAAGAGCGGCATACCAACCGATGAAAATCCTGCCCTTGCTTGGCTGCATACGTTTTTACGATTTGCGGCTTGAAGGCTGTTTGAAATCCTGCAATAAAGCCGGACAACGCACCGTTTATTTGGTTAGATAAGCCTATTGAGGCATTCAATATTACCCCACAAAACACGTTAAAAATCAGGTTTACCCCAGATTCTGATAACGTCCCCGACAAACTGCCTAACATGTTCCATCCAGTAAAAGACAGAATACGCTTGAACAAGAATTTGTCAAAACAAGAAATATATTTAGTATAATCAAAATGCGTCCTGCAATAGATAAAATATATAGTGAATATAACCGCAGCATTAAACATCATCAATACAGAGTACATTTTCAACTTATCGAATGCCATATTTGTAATCAATATTGTCAAAAATAATTTCAACAGGACCTCTACTATACTTATTTTAGCAAATACGCCCATTCTTTCATGCGCCACAATAGCCGCATTATAAGGAACCTGCAATATACTGAGAGAAAAAGAAACCAATGCTATTTGGAAAGTAAACGATGCGGCTTCATATCTGCCTTGGGGTATATTCAATGAAGCCCCCCAAAACATCCAAAATATTTCTCCAAGAACAACAACCGTTATTATCAGTATAAAATAACAATTAAGGCAGGTACTGAATATCTTGCTAAGTTGGGTATGTTCGCCATTCCCTATGGTATAATTGATAAACCTTTGGGTCGCATCACTAAAAGACGATTTTAAAAATGAAAAAACTACAACAATGGTAGCTACGAGATTATATATTCCATAATCTATTACCCCCAACACATCCAATACAACCCTCGACATATAGAAGTTGATTGCCATTACTACAATCATCCTAATATACAGAGCTATTGTATTGGAAGCTATCTTTTTATTATCAACGACCATTATAGTAAAAACTAAAATACACGCTTCATTCGACCCACCTCCACAATCTGGTAACGGTTAACTTCATGACAGGTTCAGGTGCTACAGAAAATCAGCTTGGATAAGATATTCCTAACGGAAATCCATCATTCCCCGTACGCTTTCCCTACACAGTAGTTTTCCAAAAAATATCCTTCATCTTTCAGGATGCATGCTAACGGGTTCATTATTTTGAAGTTATAACCTGAAGGATGTTTCAGGCATCTTTCAACTAGGTTTCATTTCCCTTGGAAGAGAACGGAAAATCAATCGGCTGAGAATGAAAAATCGCTTGGCTTAGATTGAAAAATTGTTTGGCGCAGAGCGTTTGACGGCTCTCGGCCATGAAAGGGAACTGAAAGATGAGATTTTATCGTTCAGTTTCTAATGTGCTGTATGATAGATATTTAACATACATCCTGAAGGATGAAGGATGTTTTTGGAAATTCCCTTGGGTGTATTTTAGTTAGTGATTATCCAATCTTTCAGGGTATGCCGCTCCATGTCGAAGTTGATGCCGACTTTCACTACGGGCAGGCCGCACAGGGCGAAGCGTTCAGGATAATTCTTCAGGTCGATCTGCTGCATGGCGGCTTCGGCAGATTGGTTCAGTTTCAGTTCTACGACGTAGAGCGTGGTGGCCGTGCGCATCACTAAGTCCACCCGTCCCATTGGGGTACGTACTTCCACGTCCACATACGCGCCGAGTAGGCTGAAGATGATGTAGAGCATCTGTTGGTAATGGCCT
>NZ_GL883889.1 GCF_000205165.1 Paraprevotella xylaniphila YIT 11841
TTTCAGTTCCACGACGTAGAGCGTAGTGGCTGTGCGCATCACTAAATCCACCCGTCCCATCGAGGTACGTACTTCCACGTCCACGTACGCGCCGAGGAGGCTGAAAATGACGTAGAGCATCTGTTGGTAATGCCCTTCGTAGTCCGTGCGGTCGCAATAGGGAACGGTGGAGAGGAACGTTTGCAGCAGACGCAACATCCCGTCCATGTCGCCGCGCACCAAGGCACGGGCCAAATTGACCACCGTGGTATTGGTCGTCTGCGTGTCGCGTGTCACATAATAAGGTATGAGGCTGCGCATCAGGCCTATCCTTACTTCCGCATTCGGGATGTCCAACGTATAAATTTGGAACATTTCATCGTACCCCTTGATGGTGACATAGCCACTTTGGTACAACAAGGGCGTGATGCTTTCCATTCGTTCGGTCGGTGCGTCGAAATCGGCCGCCACAGCCTCGTTACCTCCTATCCGGGAGGGCAATACACCGAATTTGTTCAGCATTTCGATGAGGTATGTGGGCGTGCCGCTGCCGAACCAATAAGAATCCAACCGCCCGTCGGCAAAAGCATTCAGCAGGCTGAAAGGGTTGTAGATGTCGGGCGAGGGCCATGTGAAATGGTAACCGTCGTAATGGTCTTTTAGCTTCTTTACGACCTCTTTGCGATTCACGTTCAACCGTCCGGCTAAAATATCCAGATCCTCGTCCATCTGTGTGGCCATCTCCTCTTCCGTGATGCCGCAGATAGCGGCATATTCCGGCAGCATGCTGATATTCTTAATGTTGTTCAACTCGCTGAAAATGCTCAGTTGCGAGAACTTGGTGATGCCCGTCAGGAAGACGAAACGCAGGTAAGGGTCGCAGGCTTTGAGCGGACTGTAGAAGTTGCGCATGACGTTACGCAGGACAGGGAGGTCTTTTTCTTCATGCACCACGTCGAGCAGGGGCGCGTCGTATTCGTCGATGAGCACCACCACCTGGCGGCCCGTCTGTTCGTATGCGCGGCGGATCAAGTTCGTGAGGCGTATGTTGGCATCCGGACTTTCCGTGAGGATACCGTATTTATACTCCATCGGTTCCAACTGTGAAGCCAAATAACGTTCCAGTTGTTCCTTTTCCATGTGTTTGCCGAGGCTCATGTCGAAGCGCAATACGGGGTATTCCGTCCATTTCGTTTCCAACTGCTCCATGGCTAAACCTTTGAACAAGTCTTTTTGCCCTTGGAAATAAGCTTCCAAGGTACTGGTCAATAGGGATTTGCCGAAACGGCGCGGGCGGCTCAAAAAGATGTATTTCGAATCGGCATGCACCAAACGGTGGATATATTCCGTTTTGTCGATATACAGGAATGCCTTATTTCTTATTTCTGAGAATGTCTGTATCCCTATCGGATATTTTCGCCTTGTGTACTGCATAGTCGAACCCTCACTTTTTGAATTTGTATAAGTGCAAAGTTACTGAAAATGAAAAGCCATGCAAATGTTTTGCCGGAAAACTTTTCTTTATGTCCTATTGGTGCAGCCACACCGTCTGCAAGTACCTGCGCCATACGGCCAAATGGGTGGTGGCATTGATTTCCTTGCAGATGTTGATGCAAGTTGTGGCCAGTCGTTCTTTTGCACCGTCGATGTCCGGAGACGTGACGGCCAACACGTTCAGGGTTTCTACCCCTATCTTGAGACGGGGGAGGGCTTTTACCGGAGAGTCCTTGTCTGTCAGTACGCGGTAGAGCGTAGGGGCGAAGTTCCGGAACGACTCGACGAGCTTTTCTTCCTGTGTCTTGCCGTCTTTTCCGTTTAGGCCCGTTCCTGTTACCAAGCGTTCATTGGCCTTGCCTGTGGTTCGGAAATATTTGTCCAAGAACATGTCCCAGTTGGTAAAAAGAATGTAGCCGCCTTGGGCTGTGTCGGGCATGATGCCGATATGGCTGTAGTAAGTGGTGGTTATGGATTCCTCTTCGCCTTTGCTGGGGCGGTAGGCCCGTTCCGTAATGTCCGTCTTTCGGATGATTTCGGTGAAGTCCGTGTGGGGCAATTCCGCTTCGTCTTTTCCGTCTTCGAAATCCACGCCCGAAGTTGGGGTGAGAAACGGGCGGATGACGTGCTTGTCCCAATGGGTTCTTACGTAGCCGGGATTGTCACGCTCGTAACGGGCAAGCTCCAAGAGCAGTTCTGCCTCTCGGGTGTTCAGTCGGGATGTCTTTTGGCTCAGTGCCTCGTACCCTTTGCGGGCCAAGTCTTTGCGAAGTCCGGCGAGCGACGGTTTTATCACCAACGAATCGACTGTTTCGTAGAGCATCGGAAGCGTTTCCCTTTCATGACCGCAACTTTCCAACATGCCGACGAGCAAATCTACGGCTCGTGCTTTTTGTGTGCCGATGGTTTGGCGGTCGCCTTCGGTGTTATGCAAGCGAACCACATGGAAGTTCCAGATGTTGGGTATGGATACGGCAAAGTGCCTTTCCGAGTCTATGGCTTTCATGTTGAACACCAACCTCCGTTCCCTGTGGAAGCGGGTCAGATAGCCTTCGCGCCCTTTCAACGGGCCGTCCAAAACCTTGACAATCTCGTTCGGCTCATTGGTTTTCGGGTTGAAGGCGTAGTCACTGTAAGGCTTTTCCAATACGATGACGTGTTCTGCGTAATTTTCATTGAAGTCCTTGAAGAAGCGAATCTGTTCTTCGGGTATCGTCAGGAAACCGGCCTTGTGCCTGTCGTCTTTTTTGCGTTCATACAAGAGGGTGCCGTCCGGGTAGTATTTGCCGATGAAGTCTGCCACGGCTTCCTGGGTGGAAAGGACGAACACGTAACCGGCAAATAACGGCTGCTGCACGTCCCTGCCTTTGCTGCCTATGTCTGCCGTGGTATGGGTGGGGCAATAGGCTTCAAGTATATTGGGGGCTTGCGGCAGATGGGCCGAAAGTAAATCGGTAAGTTTCCTTTCTTGGTGGGGAAGGGTGCGGATGACGAACCACCGGAAGTCCACCTTGTTTAATTTGTCATGATGCTGTGGCTTCATGCAATCTTTATTTTCCCCTCATGCCGGACGCATAAGAGTTATGAAATGCCTTTTTCAGGCGTAACGGTCGTATCCTGGAAGAACCTCAGCAACGAATATCCACCGTTTTTATGGGAAGAGATGAACGAAGCGTTGCACGCTTCATAAGATCCTTTTCCATATCATTCATGTTTAAAATGGTTTGTTCAACCTTTCTAAGTGGCAGTTTTCATAATGTTGTATAATATACAACTGCCATGGTTGCTAAGCATTCCTCGCAGGTTTGATTATTTCAAAATCTTGTCAATCATCTTTTTGTTGGCTTCCATCACGACAGTAGTGTCGATTGATGAAAGGTAGATTTGTGTGGTTTTCAGGTTGTCGTGTCCCAATCCTGTGCTGACAATCGAAAGGTCATAGCCCATGTCCCGCATAGTGGTGGCCCAAGTGTGGCGCGCCACGTATGTTGTCAGTGGGATGCGCAAGCCTGCTATCCTGCCTATTTTCTTCAAGTTCCGGTTGATGTTATGTTCTGCTTTTTCGTATTGCCGGCGTTCCGTCCCGTCGGCATGGGTGATGATGGGCAGCAGGTACGGGCTTTCGGTTGTCAAATGAGCATACGTCTCGACGATGGCTTGCATGGAAGGCTCCCAACCGATGTTCAGGCTCTGTCGCGTCTTTTTACGGTCGTATTGCAGTACGCCGTTCCGGATGTCGGATTTTCTCAGGTAGGCCAGGTCTACGAACGATATTCCTTGCAGGTAGATGCTCAGGATGAACATGTCCCTTGCAAAAATGAGCGGAGAGCCTGCAGGCAAGCGGAGAAGCCTGATGGTCCGGATGGCTTCTAACGGGATGGCCCGTTTGGACGTTTTGGCAAAACCGGTGAACACATGCCGGAAGATACCTTTGTCCGTAGTCAGGCCCATCTCGACGGCTTTGCGGTAAAGGGTACGAAGGGTACGCAGGTAACATGAGGATGAATTGCGTTTGAGTCCACGGCTCTTCATCCATGCTTCATATAAGGTCATCATTTCCGCGTTCAGTTCGTCAAGGGCTATGTCTGTGCCTTGGCGGAAACGGGCGAAGCTGCTCAGTGCGTCACGGTAGGTCTTGGCTGTCCCAGGGCGGCCGACCTTTGCCTTCCGGTCGGCCATGTCGAGGATGAAACCGAACCATGTCGGGCAGGTGGGCAACTGTTTGTAAGCCGATACGATGTCTTCTGTGCCGTACTCCACCCTTTTCGTTTCCATGGCCGTGATGATGGCCGTAAGCTGATTGGTGTACCATTTTATTTTGGAAGCCGTAAGCCGCAGGAAATTTTGCCTTTCCGGTGTGCCGGCAATCCGGATGGAGGATGTGGTGTCGTTCCATTCATCCTGCCGTATGTGGAAACCGGTATGAATCATTCTTACCGTTCTGCGATGAATCACTTGGAAATACAAGGTCCCTTCTTGCTCTGGCAGGGTAGAAGGACGGAATCTCAATTTGAATGAGGCCATAATGATTTTTGTTTTAGAAAATGGATATGGATTATATTCTGGATTTTCATAAAGTCCGTAAAGGAAGCAATAAGTGCCTATTTTTTTAAGGATAATCACTTTAGAATCACTATAAAATTCGTATCTTTGCTTGACGAAGTTACGAAAAGAGTGTAATTTATTGGA
>NZ_GL883890.1 GCF_000205165.1 Paraprevotella xylaniphila YIT 11841
CATCCCGTGCTGGGACCGCGACGTGTCGCGCTTCGTGTCCTCCGACCGCCTGCCCGACCACCATCCCTTCCGAGATTATTTCGACCGCCTGCCGCGCATCGCCTCCTTCATCGCTACGTCCAACAGCCACGAACTGCTTTCCGACCCTTCTGGCAGCCGCCGCTTCCTCTGCGTGGAGGTGGAGCGCCCCATCGACAGCACGGGCATCGACCATGCCCAAACCTACGCCCAACTGAAGGACATGCCTCTCGGCGGCGGGCGTCACTGGTTCACGGCGGGGGAAGAGGCGGAAATCCAACGTGCCAACGTGGCTTTCTACCGCACTTGCCCTGCGGAAGAAGCATTCGCCCGCCACTTCCGTGCCGCCCGTCCGGGTGAAGAGGCCCTGTCCGTTTCCCTTCCCGAGCTCATCGCCCTGTTGCGCAAGCGTCATCCGGGCACGCTCACGGGCATCGGGATGCAGGAGTTCAGCCGCGCCCTCGTGGCCGCAGGCGTGGAACGGCGGCATACGGAAAAGGGTAACCGTTACAGGATCGTGCCGTTGGAGACTTCCGATTTCCAAGACCTGTATCTCTACAAAAAGAGTTAAATGAAGTCCCAAACACCAAAGAAAAGGAAAGAAGCCCTCCGGCATTTGACCTTGCCAACAGTACTAAAGAAATACCTCTTTGGAATTGCTTCATATAGCAAAAAAGATTACCTTTGCAACGTCACACCGACCCTTTAGCACGGAATACAACCATGGGAAAGAAGATATTCAATGAAGACCGTTACGTGAACCCTTACACCGACTTCGGGTTCAAGAAATTGTTCGGCACAGAAATGAACAAAGACTTGTTGCTCAGTTTCATCAACAGTTTACTGCATGGCAAAGAAAAAATAAAGTCCCTCACCTACCTCAACACCGAACATCTCGGAATCAGTGAGGCAGACCGGCGGGCCGTATTCGACGTGTACTGCGAAAACGAAAGGGAAGAAAAAATCTTAGTGGAAATGCAACGTGGAGAACAACAGTTCTTCAAGGACAGAAGCCTCTACTATTCCACGTTCCCCATACAGGAACAAGGAAAGAAAGGGAGTTGGGACTACCAACTCAAGGCCGTCTATGTCATTGGCATACTCAATTTCACCTTCGACCACAAGCATGACACATACTACCACCACGAGGTACAACTGACGGACAGGAAGACTCAGGAAGTGTTCTACAACAAGTTGACTTTCATCTATCTCGAAATGCCGAAATTCAACAAACAGGAAAATGAGCTAAGCAACATGTTCGACAAATGGCTCTTCGTGTTACGCAACCTGACGCGCCTCATGGAGAAGCCTGCGGCACTTCAAGAACGCGTCTTCACCAAACTGTTCAAAGCTGCCGAAATCGCCAAATTCACCAAAGAAGAATATGACCGCTACGAGGAAAGCCTGAAAGTGTATCGGGACTGGCAAAACACTATTGCCACAGCCGAGCACAAAGCCTTGGAACGAGGTCTGAGACGCGGATTGGAACAAGGACTGGAACAAGGACTAAAACAAGGTTTGGAACAAGGTTTGGAACAAGGATTTGAGCAAGGAGAACAGCACAAAGCCAAAGTGATAGCCCTCCAAATGAAATCCAACGGTATTCCCACAAATATCATTGTACAATGCACAGGATTGAATGCCAACGAAATAGAAAAGTTATAATTAGAGAATATCTACCGACAGACAAAGAAGCCGTCATGAATCTAATCAAGTTGAACACGCCCGATTATTTCGCAGAAAAAGAAGCGGCTGATTTAAACAAATATTTGGACAAAGAAATAGAACTGTATTACGTCCTACTCGTCGATGGAACTGTCATCGGAAGTGGTGGAATAAATTTTGCAGAAAACAAAACGGTCGGGAAAATAAGTTGGGACATGATACATCCGAAATTTCAAGGCAAGTCATTAGGGACAAAGTTATTAAACCATAGACTTGAAATCCTGAAAACCATTCCCGGTATTCAAAGAATAACGGTGAGAACCTCACAAGCAGCTTATAAATTTTACGAAAAACAAGGATTTGTCCTACATGAAATCAAAAAGGACTATTGGGCCGATGGCTTTGACATGTACAGTATGGTATATGGAAAAAGCTTCTAAATATCAACCAATTAAACGGTTTCAATATTTGTTGTAAGAATGATGCCTGTCAAAGGCCGTAAAATACCAACTACTGAAAAGGTGATGGCTGCAACTGCAATAACGCTGTTTACGATTGCTAACCTAAAACTCCACCGTCACCCCTAACGTGGGCAACAGTGTCCCGCTTATTTGTTCTATACGCCGCATCACATAACGCTGCTCCTTCAAAGGCACTTCGGGATTCGACACAACGCCGGTACTCATAAACACATCCGGCTGACGTAGTTTGCTAACGGTCACATTCTGTAAGTCAAGATACAATCCCAGGCGCCAACGTTTGAAAAAGAATTCTTTGTCCACCCGCACATCCAGTTGGGCATAACCTGGTAGCCGCTCTGCATTGTAACGGCTGTAATCGTAGGCTGACTTCCCATTCGCATCCCAATACGTCACGTAGGACGAGGCTATCTCATCGTACGGCGTATAAGGAGAGCCGCCGATGCAACTCAACCGTAATCCTACGCTCCAACGGTGTGGGAAATCATACGTACCGCTCATGTTCAGAATCACTCGATTGTCCCAAGCCGAAGGGACATAAGCGGCATGACGGTCGGCACGGTATTCGCTACGGTACCAAGTAAAAGAACCGGTCAGGTTCAGACGGTCGGGCAAAGTCCAACGCATCAAGGCTTCCACTCCGTAGGCACGGCCTTGCGCCGTAGACACCAATGCCTCGTTGCCTACCACACCATAATCCGTACCCTTGCAAGTCAACGGAACCCCGTCGGCCAACGAAAGCGGCACACGGTGATAAGACTTATAGAACCCTTCTACCGATACAGCCCAACGGTCATTGGCTTTCCATTCGCCGCCCCAAGCTGCCTGCGCCACATTCATATAACGTAAATCCCGGTTGACCAACCGGTTTGTCGCGTCTTTATAGCCCAACGCCGTGTAAGGCGGCAATTGGTGATACCAGCCTGCCGAAGCTGCCGTCGACCAATGGGGTGAGAAAACATAACGGAAAGAAGCGCGCGGAGATAGCTGTTCCCACGGACGGGACATGCGCGACGAATAATTATTGCCGTCTGCCCGCACCCCGACCGACGCACTCCATCGTTCTTCCGGAGCCGTATAAGCCGCAGAGAACGAGGCTCCGTATGCGACAAGTCCCAAATGGGTACGGTAGGCAGACCAGTCCCCGACCGACAAAAGACGGCGTTCACGGTCGGTATAATCCATGTAATTCAATTCCGCACCCTCTTTCAACATCCAACCACCCGGCAACGTCGTCATATTCTCTGCACGTAACGTGGTCTTCTGCTCTGTGGAACGCAATCGAAGCGTGAGATTCTCCTCAGTACTCTCGTCATTATTCCGGTATTTCAGATTCTTGTCGTTCAGGTAATTGTGGCTCAATACGTACGTCTGCACATGCCTTCCGGCATAATGTCGGTAAGAAGCCCCTACCGTAAAAGTCTCTTGCTCTATCTTGGGCAGATAGCTCAAAATATAATCCGAACCTTCGTCTTCTCCCGCCAAATCCGTATTCAGTTCCATCCGGTCTACTCCGGCCAATGCCATCACCGTCAGTTCGTCGTACGGCGTCAAACGGGTCTTTACCTTAAACTGCCCGTCGATATAGTTCGGAAGGAAAGGCAAACCTATCATTTTAAAAAGTAATTGCAAATAAGACTGGCGCAAGGAGAACAGGTAAGTCGTCTTTTCCCCGATATGGCCACTCCCGCTCAAGGCGGCCTCGGAAGCTCCCAAAGTAGCCTTGAACGTCTGACGCTCCGAAGAGCCTTCGCGCAAACGGAAATCGAGCACGGAACTCAAGGCTCCTGCACGGTCGGCCGGAAACGAACCCGTATAAAACTTAATCTCACGCACCAAATCGGCATTGACGATGCTCACCGGGCCTCCCGTAGCTCCCTGCGTGGCAAAATGGTTGATGTTCGGAATCTCTATGCCGTCCATATAAAAACGGTTCTCCGACGGACCGCCGCCCCGCACTATCAAATCGTTACGGTATCCCACCGGAGAGAAGGCCACACCCGGATAACCGCGCACGATACGCGAAATGTCCCGGTTGGCTCCAGGGCTTTTCTCTATCTCGCGAAGCCCTATGACCTGCACGCTCACCGGAGCCTCAGCTGTCTTGCCATACGACTTAGGACGTACAGTCAAAGTATGCAACGACTTGACATCTTCCTCCAATTCAACGTTCACTTCGGGCGTGACAGCCGAAACGATATAATCCGGTGTATCCTGCGGCACATATCCGGCCGCCGTCACCCGGAATGAAAAAATACCGGGCGGCACGTGAGGTAATACGAACACACCGGCCGTATCAGTCACCGCACGCAAGGTGTCCATCGAAGTAGGAAACACAAAAGCCCCTACCACCGGTTGGCGGCTCGTCCGGTCTATCACTTTGCCCGTCACACGAAAAGAAGACTGTGCAACTGCCTGCACCACCAAGAGACTACATAAGAGCCATCCGCAGAAAAATTTCTTCATCCCAATTTGTTTTCATACAAAAAAAATGCAAAACGCATTTCAACACTCAAATACGCTTTTGAACAATGATTCTGCTATCACATTGGCCAACCTCACAGGTACGGCATTACCTATCTGTCGCATCGCTTCCGTCCAAGAACCAGATATGGAATAATCATCAGGAAATGTCTGTATCCGTTTCGCTTCAAGCACGGTATAATAACGTACTTTCCCATCAGGATACTTTATCATATTCTCCCCTCCCGGTACCCCATGCCCTCCAGCCTTTATGGTTTTGGACGGCTGATCAATATCACTGCCGGTATGCCCGGCATATTCTTTTGCACCGGTTCTTAACAGATGTTCATTGTACGATTCACTTGCTTCAAGCGGAACAGGCAAGCCCTGCAAAGCATCACGTACAGTCTGCCAAGGAGCCTTTACCGGTGGAAACATTCCATATTGAGACAATAAACGTTCCTTTTGCAAGGCCTGTTGTCTTTGTTCCCCAAAAGGAGGGATGAGATTATGCCTCTCCCAATAACTTCCAGTTACATACTTATCCCAAAGTAATGCTTCCTGCGAATGCGTTCCTTCTGGAAAATTCCAAGCCACATTTAAATCATTCCGGATGCCGACAATAACCACACGTTCACGCCTTTGTGGGACACCGTAGTCTGCCGCATTTAGCAACCTAAATATTACATTATACTTTAATTCTTTATAAGAACCTTCTGTATGAATACGTTCAAGCAATGAAAGATTTCTCTCCCAGTCCAAGTTTTTCAACTCCACATGAGGATAAGTAAGTTGCAGGATGATGTAACTAAAATATCGAGCAAATGACTGCCTCAGCAAGCCCTTTACATTCTCAAAAATAAAAACTTTAGGCGTTAACTGTCGAATAGCGGAAATTGCATATGGAAACATGTCCCTATCATCCTTGTATCCCAAAGCCTTTCCACCCAAAGAAAAAGGTTGGCATGGAGGACCTCCCGCAATAACATCTATATTACTGAACTGAGAAAATTGAAAATCCCGTATATCTGTCTCAAAAACAATATCAGGTGAGTAATTCCATCTTAAAGTTTTACAAGCATCTCCATTCCACTCAACAAAAGCCTGATGACGAGCACCCGCCATTTCAATACCCTTTGCTAAACCTCCAGCACCTGAAAATATTTCCAAACTATTAATCATATTACTCTCCCGATAAATACTTACAGACTTTCCTTTCTACATCAACCAAAGGCAAAGCCTTACCTTGGCACTTATAAGCCCAACTCCGTCCTGGATGCAATACGTCCCAATCTGATTTGGACTGATTATATCGTCCTTTTCCGGGATCATGATTGCCAAACCCATCTATCGAGCTATTCCATACCGGAGTATAACAACGGATTAATGCCGCTTCAATAGTTCCTATCATATCACAAGCGGCATTTTCCAATATCATGAAACGACAATGGAAATCTTTCAAATCCAAATTATGCACCTGGTTGATACTATTTGCGTGCTCACATAACCTTCTGTAAAGTTCATGCGAACTTTGAGATTTCCCAACTGTCCTTGCCTGCCTCCAACCTTGCGGCACGGCCTTACCTACATAAATCGGTTGCTTAAACTCCAACCTGTTTAAATCATAAAGTATCTTATAATAAGGATTCTTCCCTATATAATATAGAGCATACACCCCTGTACCTATGAATTTTTCCGGAGGTGGCAATTCATGAACAGGCGTACCATTGAAAAAACGTATGGTATCTTTTATTATTTCTTCAAAAGCATTCGATTTATACACATGCTTAGACCTGTCAAAAACATCATTCATTCTATACTTTTTAAGGAAGGTATATTATAAAATCTTCTTAGCTTATAATTATCGGCAAATATACTTATAGTTGCAAAATTACACTTTTTACTGGTAAAAATGAGAGCCAAAGACGGAAAAGTTGAGGATTTTATAAAAATCTGACGAATAAGCCTATTTTTTCACTACCTTTGTCCATCATACTTCGGATGGGATGCGAATGAAAAATACTTTCTACCTGTTACTGTTTTGGTTAGGACTTTCCCTGAGAGTTCCGGCACAAGCCATCTGGTCGGCGGATTTCCCGTTCGCCGGAGAACTGCCATCCAACGAAATGACGGAACTCTATCAGGATGAAGACGGTTTTGTTTGGATTGGCACAACGAACGGCTTGTCGCGCTACGACGGTTACCGCCTGCAAACGTTCCAAACAGACTACCGACATCCGGGCCGGCTTACCCACAACCACATCACCTGCATTGCGGAAGACAGTGCATACCTTTGGGTTGGAACGAGAAAAGGACTGAACCTCGTCGACAAACAGACTTACCGGATTACCACACCGAGAGAAGCCCCGTTACAGACCGCCTACATTCGCTCTCTTTGTTCCGACGGGAAAAGCCGTATATGGATAGCCTTAAACGACCGGCTATTGGAGTCCCGTTTCCCATACCATGAATATACCTCCATCAAACTACCTTCCCCAAACGGCAAACCGTCTTACATCAACTCTTTCTTTTATGAAAAAGGAAAAGAACGCCTATGGATATGCACGTCGAATGGGATTTTCGTCTATACGGACAGTACACAAGAACTACGCCACCTGCCGCCTGTGGGACAAACCAACTCTCCTTTCACGCTTTTCCAAGACAGGGACGGGCGGTACTGGCTCACCACATGGGGAGAAGGACTGTGGCAACTCCTGACCGATGAAACCTTGAGACATGTGGAATATATCCGTCAGGACATACAGCCACCACGAGGGAAAGTGGCAGACAGCAAATTCTTCAGTACAAGCCAAGACGACACGTTCGGTTACATTTGGGCCTTGTCCTATAACAACCTGTACGCATTCCAGTATGACGACCGTACCGGCAAGTTGATCCCCGTGGCTTTGCCCGGACACATAGACACCGGCAAAATGTACACCAAAATCCTGAAAGACCACGATGGCAACCTGTGGCTCAGTTCTTACGACCGGGGCACGTTGCTCACGTTTCATACGGAAACCATACGGAACTATCCGTTGGACGACCTACGCAAGACCTTGGACTGGATGCCCAATCTGCTCACTTTGAACCGCGACACCCAGGGGCGCTTCTGGTTCGTCCAAGACCGCTTCGGCCTCTGCCTCCATGAGCCGCAACACGGAAAAACCGTTTTTGCTACCCCCGAAATCCAGAACCTGACGGTAGATGCCCGCGTCACGGCATCCAGTCCTGCCAACGGTGGCTTATGGGTAGCAGCTCCCCACCGCAACCAAGTGTACCTGTTGACGTACGACCAAGGAGCGTTTAAGGTAAACCGCTGCATCCGGTTGTCCGACGCTTCCGGCAATTATGCTCCGGCCAACCAGATGGAAGAAACATCGGACGGAAAACTTTGGTTACGCAGCGGAGGACGTATGCTTTGCCTGCCCGCCAACGGCACTTCCCTGCTCTCCACACCCGACAGCCTGTACTTTACGGCCTTTGCCCACAGAGACACTGAATCTGTCTGGGCCTCCACTTCCCGATGTCTATATATAATAAAGGTAAAGGGGGAACACATGACATGCATCCCACAAACACTCGCCTTTCAGAACCACGAGGACGAAGAGGTGCACTTTCTCTGCTCCGATGACTTGGACGGCTTTTGGGTAGCCACCAGTCTGGGGCGCATCCTGCACGGTCAACCGGAGGATTCGGTTTTCCAAGATTTCAGCGACCGTTTCGACACGCAAGCCATGACGATACTGAATTTGCTATGGCGGAACCACCACCTTTGGCTCGTCTCCCACAATCGTTTCATCCACTACGACACACGGAGCCACAGCCTGCAACAATACACTTCCTCGGACGGCAATATGTCCACCCCCATCTTCCGCGACCAAGCAGCATTCCTTTCGGCCGACGGTACACTCTACGCCGGAGGACGTGGCGGTTTCGTATCAGTCACTCCCCCACTTTCATCCGGCTCTAAAGCCCCTTCACGTACGGTGATGCTGACCGACTTCAAAAACGGTACGCGCAGTATGCTGTTCAATCCCTCCGGACGGTACGTGTCCGGACAGCCCGACCGGAACACGCTTTCCTTGCAACCTGAAGCGGCCAACCTTTCCGTCAGCTTTTCCACTTTAGATTATGCACGAAGCGGAAAAGTACGCTATGCTTACCGGTTGGAAAGCCTCGACACCGATTGGAACTACCTGCAAGAAGGGGAAAACACGGCTTACTACCAGAAACTGCCCAAGGGAAACTACCGGTTGGTCGTAAAAGCCACAGACCGCAACGGACAATGGCAGGCTCCCGTCACGCTACTCAGCCTTACGCAACTTCCGGCTTGGTATGAAACCATGTGGGCTTACGCGGCCTACGTAACCGCAGCCTTTCTTCTTATTTTCGTACTCCTGAGACTGTACTTGCAACGATTACGCAGCCGCAACCGGTTACAACTCCAAGAGGCACTGACACAAGCCAAACTGGATTATTTCACCAACATCTCCCACGACTTGCTTACGCCGCTCAGCGTGATATCCTGCGTAGGTGACTACTGGGAACGGAAGTATCCGGCCGAAGAACGCCAGACCACGGTGCTGCGCCACAACATCTACCGGCTGAAACGCCTGTTGCAACAAGTCCTGGATTTCCGTAAGACCGAGAACGGCAACATGGTACTTCGCCCCGAAGAAGGCGACATCTTCGCCTTCGCCCGTCAACTGTGCACCCACCATTTCTTGCCTTTGGCTGAACAAAAAGGCGTACGGCTGAACCTCCGCATTCCGGAAGGCGAATGCCGGGGCACACTGGATTTCGACAAAGTAGACAAGATACTCTACAACTTGCTTTCCAATGCCGTCAAATACACTCCAAACGGAAAAAATGTCGATTTCATCGTGGAAATTCGGCAAAACGGGACAGAAAAAGACGTGGTATTCACGGTGCAAGACGAGGGTGTCGGCATACCGGCCAAAGAACAACAAAGGATATTCGACCGCTTCTACACCGGAAGCAACGGACGTAGCGGACAATCGAACGGCATAGGACTGGCACTGGCCCGGGAGTTGACCGCCTTGCACCATGGTAGCCTCACGTTGGAAAGCGAACCGGGCAAAGGCAGCCGTTTCACCGTAACCCTTCCGTGGGTAGCCCCGTCAGCCGCCCTCGTGCAGAACCACCCCGAAGCACAGCCGGTGGATGCCGAAATGTCAGCACCGGACATCACTGCCCCGGAAGCCTCCTCCCCAGTAGCGCAGGGACCATCACCCGAAGCCGGAGAGGCCGGAAACGACCGTCCCTCCATCCTCCTTGTGGACGACAACACGCAACTGTTGGAAATGATGGAGAAGATATTGGCCACGAAGTACCGGGTACTCACGGCAGAAAACGGGTTGGAGGCTCTGGAACAGCTCAAGGCAAGCGCCGTAGACCTCATCGTATCGGATGTCATGATGCCGGGCATGGACGGATTCGCCTTGTGCAGGAAACTTAAATCACAACTCGAAACTAGCCACATTCCCGTTATCATGCTGACAGCCAAACAGAGCGCGGATGACCGGGTAGATTGTTATGAAGCCGGAGCGGACGGTTATTTGGCCAAACCTTTCGAGTTGAAAGTGCTAGCCGCCCGGATAGACAATCTGCTCCATACCTACCGGAACCGCCAACAGGCTTTCAGGATGGAAGACCACGTCCGTCTGGCCGAACTGGAATATTCTTCCAACGACACCCGGTTCCTTCAGGACATGGCAGACTGTATCCACACCCATTTGGCCGAAGAAGGATTCGATTTGGAACAACTGTCCGGCCATTTGAATGTATCCAAATCCACCCTCCACCGCAAAGTGAAGGCCATGACCGGACTTACGCCTTTGGAATTTATCCGGAACATCAAACTAAAGTACGCCTGCGAGATGCTTTCACGCCGCGACCGGAACATCAGTGAAATCGCTTATGCCACGGGCTTCTCTTCGCCCAAATATTTCACCAAGTGCTTTAAAGAAGAGTTCGGACTGACACCCCGCGAATACCAAGAGAAAGAAAAATAAAACCGTAACAGGCAAAAAACAGTCGGGAAGGGGGTAAAAAACTGCCAAAATAGGATTTTACCCCCTTTCTGGCAGTTTTTTACCCCTCTATAACCTTCTTTTTCATATAGTTTTGCAAACAAATCAATCAAAACACATAAAAATACTGAGTCAAATGAATATGAACTTACGTACACACCAGAGTCTCCGGCTGAAGTGGGTGGCCGCCCTCTTTTTCGCATTCGGAATCGGAAACGCCCTCCCGGCTTCTGCCAACTTCTCCCGTGCAGACGAGCTTGCCATTCCAAACGATACACGTTCAAACCGGGAAGTAAACTTTAACGGGAATTGGAAATTCTTTTTAGGCGATACGGCCGTAGCCTCGCGTCCGGACTTCGACGACAAGCACTGGCGCACGTTGGACCTGCCCCATGACTGGAGCATCGAAGGCCGTCCTGAAGCAGACAATCCGGCCGGTAACGATGGAGGGTATTACCCCACCGGCATCGGTTGGTACCGCAAGACATTCAACTTTACTCCGGATAGCCGACATCCCGAAACCACCCTCTATTTCGAAGGGGTTTACATGAACGCGGAAGTATTCGTCAACGGACATAATCTCGGCATACGCCCCTACGGTTATTCGTCTTTCTACCACGACATCACGCCTTACCTCAAAACGGGCAAGAATGTCATTGCCGTGCGTGTGGACAACTCGGGACAGAAGAACTGCCGTTGGTACACGGGTTCCGGCATTTACCGCAACGTGAAACTTATCCGTACCCCTAAAGCACACTTTGAACCGTGGGGCATAGGTATCACCACCGAACAAGTGAACCAAAAGACGCAGGTGGAAGTGAAAGCCACGCTCGCCAACCGCAATAAAGCCCTCCCGGCCACACTGCTTTGCACGGTTACCGACTTGGACGATCACACCATTCTCACACAAAAAGAAACTGTCACCCTTGAAGCGAACCGGACAAGCAAAATCAAACTGCAATTTCCTTTTGAAAACGCCAAGCTCTGGAGTCCTGAAACACCGAACCTCTACCGGATGGTATGTTGCCTCGTACCGGCCAACGGAGAACCGGCCGACACGGTCACCACTACGTTCGGAGTGCGCCACGTGGAATACAATGCCGAAAAAGGATTAGTTCTGAACGGTAAGGCCATAGAAATGAACGGCGGATGCCTCCATCATGACAACGGTCCGCTCGGTGCCGCCTCCTACCGCGATGCAGAATGGCGTAAGGCACGGCTGATGAAAGAGGCCGGATTCAACGCCGTGCGCACCTCGCACAACCCTCCATCAGAAGCCTTTCTCGATGCTTGCGACCACTTGGGACTGTTGGTCATCGACGAATCGTTCGACGGATGGCGGTCAGCCAAAACGCCTAAAGATTACTCCGTCCTGTTCGACCAATGGTGGACGAAGGACATCGAGTCCATGGTACTGCGCGACCGCAACCATCCGTCTATCTTCTGTTGGAGCATCGGAAACGAAATCATCGAGCGCAAAACGCCCGAAGCCGTCCTTACGGCATACGCCTTGGCAGGCCATGTACGCAGTCTCGACCCGAGCCGTCCGGTGACATCTGCCCTTGCGGCATGGGACAGCGACTGGGAAATCTACGACCCGTTGGCTGCCGCACATGACATCGTGGGTTACAACTACATGATGCACAAAGGACCGTCGGACCACGAACGCGTCCCTTCGCGCATCATGATGCAGACGGAATCTTACCCACGCGACGCATTCTCCAACTGGGCACGGGTCAACGACCATTCCTATATCATCGGAGATTTCGTGTGGACGGCTATCGACTACCTCGGCGAATCGGGTATCGGACGCTTCTTCTATAAAGGAGAGACCGAAGGCGAACACTACCAACGTAACCAATTCCCGTGGCATGGTGCCTATTGCGGTGACATCGACCTTACAGGATGTCGTAAACCCATATCCTACTACCGCGAGATGCTCTTCTTCCCCGAACGCAACAAACTGTTCCTCTCCGTAAAGGAACCTTCCGGATACTACGGAGAAATCAAGGAAACCCAATGGTCCGTTTGGCCCACATGGGAGAATTGGAACTGGCCCGGACATGAGGGAAAGAATATCGACGTAGAGATTTACTCCCATTACCCATCCGTACGTTTGTACTTGAACGACAAACTCATCGGTGAAAAGGCTACGACCCGGGAAGAAGAATTCAAGGCTATCTTCACCTTGCCCTACGCTCCGGGCACCCTACGCGTCGCAGGCGTAGAAAACGGGCAGGAGAAAGAATCACGTACTTTGGAAACAGCCGGAAAACCGGCACGCATCCGGTTGACGACCGACCGCACGGAAATCTCGGCCGATGGCGAGTCTTTGGTTTATGTCGTGGCTGAAATCACGGACAAGCAAGGACGGGTGGTGCCTAATGCCGACAACCTGTTGGCATTCGAGCTACAAGGTTCCGGCACACTGTTGGCTACATGCAGCGCCGATTTGAAAGACAGCACGGCTTACACCGTTCCGGAACGCAAGACTTGGAAAGGCCGTGCCATGGCCGTCGTGAAAAGCGGACGGGAAAAAGGCCGCCTCACCCTGACCGTAAAAGGCAAGGGAGTGAAAAAGGCTTCCGTCAGCCTCGATGTAAAATAAGCCTGAAAAGAAACAAAACCATATTATTAACCTGATTTCATTTTTTGAGACCATGAAACATCTGTCAAGACTCTCAAAATTCGTTTGCACTGTCCTGCTTTTGGCAGGACAGGCAAACTTGTTTACCGGTTGCAACGATGACATACCGGCAGAAAGCTATTACACCTTCACGGGAGAAATGATGAGTGATTTTCTCATCGAACATGAGGACTTCAGTCTTTTCAAACGCATTGCGGAACGAGCCGGGAAAATGGACTTTTTAGGAAGCCGTGGCTCACGCACCTTCTTTCCCGCGACCAATGCGGGCGTGGAAGCTTTCCTGAAAGAGAAAGGATATGCATCTGTGGAAGACATTCCCGCTTCATTCTGCGATACGCTGTTGAGGGCGTGCATCATAGAAAGAATCATGTACACTTACGACTTGCCCGAAACGCAACAGGAAAACAACGAACTGGACTTACCACTCATCTTCGAAAGCAAGGGAGATACGTTGGATGCCAACCAAATGGCCTTGACCATCGTCAACCGCCGGGCCGCCATCATCAACGAATTGAAAAACGACTCCGTGGAAAACGGCGTGGTACATCCGGTTGACCGTGTCCTGGTACCCAGCACCAGTTTAGGTTCCACTCTGTTGGACGAACATCACGAGGATTTCCAGATTTATTACGAAGCCCTCAGACGGACGGGACTGATAGATTCCTTATACCGTTACCGGGACGAAGAATACGAACAGGAAAAAGGGAAGTATGCCCCTTTTACCCAAAGCATGCGCATCGGAAATGAAGACTACGTGGCCAAACTTCCGGACCACCGGTACAGCGGCTTCACCCTTCTCATCGTGCCGGACAAAGACCTGTACGGGAAATACCCCGACCGCTTCAACGAAAGCATGACCATGGACGAAAAGATCGATGCCCTATACGAATTGGCTGCGGAGAAATACAGCGGGGCAGATGCGGAAGCCATCTTCGGCCTGAACCAGACCGTTCCGGGTTCCGGCAAGACATATAAGGAACTGTACTGGAACAAAGGTTCATTGACCCACAAGTACAACCCTCTGAACATGTTCCTCTCCTACCACATCATCGACCGCCTGTTCAGCAGTACGGCCAAACTGGTAAACACCATCGGCATCCACACCGCATACGCCGACCCGACGGACTGGGTCAGCACGCTGCTCGACTTCTCCACCATCAAATTGGAAAAGGTGTACCGTCCGGTAGACCCGGCTGTCGAATATCCCTCCGAATTTTATGTCAATCATTGCCATGCTTCCCAATACAACAATTACGAACGGATCCGGGGTGCCCATCTGACCGTTCCGGAACAAGAGAACTACTCTTTGAACGTGGCTTACTATTACATCGACGACGTGGTAGCTTACGACCCTGTCATGCGCAACACCGTCATGAATACCCGGATGCGCATAGATTTTGAACTCTTATGGCCGGAACTGACGAACAACAACATGCGGTTGTGCGGCAATCCTCTTAAGGAGTACAACAGCGGTGACAACAGCGAAGACGGGACGGAAGGTGGAGGCTTCAACTATTACCTTCCTCCCGGCTACTTGAAAAACATGTCATTCAGCGAGAACACCATGTTCATCGTGAAACGCCCGATAATCTATTGGTCCAATTACCAAGGAGACGACATCGCCGTATTGGGCACGAGCTATGACGTGACGTTCAGACTGCCATGCGTACCGCCCGGAGAATACGAACTTCGTCTCGGATACTGCGCGTTGGGAAGCCGTGGCATCGGACAGGTTTATGTAGACGGAGTACCACAGGGGCTCCCGATAGACATGCGCGATAAAGCTGATGCACCTAATATTGGGGGACTTTACAACGGATGGAACGGCGTAAGAAGCGAAAAAGACGGTGCTGCTGGAATTTATACGGAAGAAGAACTGCAGGAAAACGCCCGGACAATGAAAAACAATGGTTATTACAGCGGACCCAAAGGAGTCTACTATTACTTCGGAGGAAGCGGCACTACTACGACTCCGGCTTATGACCCGTCTAAATGCGTCATCTTTTACAATCAGAATGATTTGTTGCGGCGGAAAATCTGCCAAGTGCAGGTACAACCCAACCGGCACCATACGATACGCTTACGTTCCGTGCTGTCCAGTGCCACCAGCGGAGGCTTCTCTTTAGACTATATGGAACTCGTCCCCATAAGTATCTGCGGTCCAGGCGGTATCGGGGAAGACATCTATTAACGTAAATTCGATATACCAATAAAAATAGAAACCTATGAAGAAACATTTTTGGCTATATTGGACGTTCCTCACAACGTCAGTATGCGCATGGGCCGACCCGATCGACCTGACAAAGGCACGTGAAATTGCCCAAGCTTACATGGAAGGCAACCACATTCCCGAGGTCGTGGAAACCCCTGTGTCCAAACGCGGCACGAGAAGTGGGCACTCTCCTCTTTACATTTTCAACAGGGGCGTGGGAAAAGGTTTCGTCATCGTGTCTGGAGACGATTGCCTGCCTTCCGTTTTGGGGTACACCGAACAAGGAGATTTCAACGCACAGACCCTTCCGCCCACCCTGCTTGAATGGATAGAAGGGTACAGCCGAATCATACAGGACGCACAAGCCCAAGGCGCGAAACCACGGGTACTAAAACGAGCTGTTTCCGACAAAGAGAGCATAAGGCCGTTGGTGAGTGCGCATTGGGCGCAAGGCGCACCTTACAACAACCTGTGCCCTTTCCTTAACAACGGAGGAGGTCGCGCCGTAACTGGATGCGTGGCCACGGCGGCGGCACAAGTCATATACTATTGGCGCAAGGAACTGCCCGATCGCACACAATATGACACTCCCACTTACGGTTATGGCGATGCGCCCGTCACGGAATCCATCCCTGCCGGTACTCCATTACAATGGGAACTGATGCAAGACAGCTATGACGGCTCCACGCCCGAGGATATGAATACGGCGGTAGCTACCCTGATGTCCGTCACGGGAACCTCTACATGGCTCACCTACGGCTCGTCCACCTCGGGACAAATCAGTGATTTGGTCAACACCTTCTCCGGACAATTCCATCTGAACAGCCGATGCACATATAAATCCGGCATCAGCCAGTCGGAATGGGAAGACATGATTTACGACGACTTGGCAAAAGGTTGGCCCATCGTTTATAGTGGAGTACATCCCACGCAAGGTGGGCATGCAGTGGTCGTAGATGGCTATGATGCTACAAACAACCTGTTCCATTTTAACTTCGGATGGGGCGGCGGAGGTGACGGCTATTTTACCGTAGACGACCAAACGGGTATGAACGGACACAACACTTGGCAAGGCATGACCCACACCATACACCCGTATGACTATGCATTAGAAGGCAAGATACGCACTGAAGCCATGCAAACCCGCATGAAAAACGCCATCGAGGTGGAA
>NZ_GL883891.1:0-57737 GCF_000205165.1 Paraprevotella xylaniphila YIT 11841
GGCTACGGCTATTTTCATATCCTTTTTCATTTGATGAGTATAGATTTATTACCTTACTTTGCGAACGAGCAAAGTAAGGCTACAATGTTTCACTTATTCTTTGGATTCCGGACAAACATGCCTCTTTCTTCCTCTACAAGGAGTTTTGTCGGGAAAAGGGTTCGCATCCTTCATACTTTTTGTATATCAGCATATTAAGGTGAATTCTGTCATAAAAAATCCTTCACAATCCTTTCACTTTTGAAGCTTACGAAAATGTTACTATAATCTATCATTCAATAGGTTAAGGTGAAATCTTTTGCTCCCCATTCGGAAAGCACGTGTCATCGGCGGTTTATCCAATCACCCAATCTTTCAGCGTATGCCGTTCCATGTCAAAGTTGATTCCGATTTTCACCACGGACAGGCCGCACAAGGCGAAACGTTCGGATGTGCAATAGCAAAGGTACAAAAATGAAGTGTGGCGTAAAAACATTATTGCGGAAATCTTCGCTTACAGAAGCTGTATGAATTCCGGTTCTACCTCCACGGCGGCTGCCAACAACATAGGCAGTTCCACTAACAGGCGTTTCACGGTAGTGCCACGTACTGTGACGAGGCTGCCTTCGTAGCCGTGGAGCGGACCGCCGATGATGCGTATTCTGCGGTTGCGCATGGCCGGGGTGATTTCTTCGGGACGGTAGTATTTGGAAGAGATGGAGGAGGACACGGCACGGATGAAACAGTCCATGTCGGCTTCGCGTACGGTCATGGGTTCCTTGAAGCCACCATGCACGTAACGGTATTGCAATCTGAGGCCGGGTGCCATGAACGGGTCGAGCACGTCGTGTGTGCTGTGGGCGAAAAGCAAGTCACGCATGTAGGGCACATCTTTCCATTCTTGTTTTCCACCCTGCGTCACAACTTTTCTGACTAACGGTGTGAAACATTTTATTCCTTTTCCCGTCAATTTATCAAAAGCCGATAGCTTGGAGTTGGGACGGCTTAGGTCGCGCAAGACATACCATTGAGGCGTTTCGTCCATCTTTCTCAAAGGGGTACTTTTATTACTCCAACTTGTCTTTGCATTTTCTTGTTAGACAAGTTGTTATGTGGATGTTTCCAAAATATATGGGATTTTGAATCGCAATCCATTACGTTTTTCAACCGTATGTTTGTCATTCCGTTTTCCCTCGGCACTTGCATGCTGTTCATGTGGTCTATCTCTTCACAAGAGATGAACCACGTCGCAAAGATATACAAAAAAAGTCAATAAAGTGCTAAGTAACAACGAAAAAAAATGCATTTGTTTTCCGTTCATTGTTTTGCAAAATCGTGTTTGCTCAACGAAAAACAAATAAAGGCTGATTCTGATAAACCAACTAATCAAATGGAATACAGCATCTTACGCATCAAAAGCTCTAATTAGTTCATCTCTTGTGAAGAGATAGGCCCATTCCCCCAATCTTTTTTTCATCCCCTTACACAGGGAGTTTCCAAAAACATGTTTCATCTTTCAGGATTCACCGTAACTATTTGGTATAAAGCGTATTGGCAGGCTGAACGATAAAAAGGCCATCTTTCAGCCTCTTGTCATGTAGAAGAACGGAAATCAATCTGCGCCAAACGAAAAATCATTCGGCTGAGAATGATTTTTCGTTTGGCGCAGAAAAAAAGTGTGTCATGACGAGATCGGTTTCCACCTCTCTGCAAGGCACGGCTGAAATATGGGCTGAAAGATAGCCGGATGAAAGTTCAGCTTATAAGTGATTTGTTATAAGTGTGTTATAATGTAACCTGAAAGATGAAACATGTTTTTGGAAATTCTCTCTGTAGAGGCTTTTACGGAAAAATATCTTTATCTTGAAGGATTGTCCGATGTGGCGTATAAGCCTATGCAGGCACCGATAAAACCGCCGGAACGGTTCGTACTCAGGTTGACGGCATCCACGCCTCGGGCCATCAGCATCCAATGGCTGCCGGTGGAGTAGTAGAAATCATAATAACGGCCTTTGCCACAGATTTTCAGTTTGACGGGAGCGGCGGTTTCTTTTTCGTCCAAGAACACTGTGCTTATGCGTACCGTTTCCTTTTCCGACCGGGTCAGCGTGAGGGCAGGTTTGCCGCCTACCAACGTCTTTCCGAACACGAAATTGTATTCCTCGTTTTGCAACAGGGTGAAACCGGCCAATTCCTTGGCAGAACGGGGTGTGAATGTCACCTCCGTTTCGGCAGTGAACGTGTGGTGCTGCTGCCGTGCGAATAGGGCTGAGGGGGATTCCTTTTGCGAAATATTCACTGGTTTGGCATGGAGGGCCAATCCCTTTCCGTCGAGGGTGTAAAAGTCCGACGGGTTGCGCAAGAACATCCAACGGATGTCCAACGTGTCCGAGGCGAAGCGGTCGCAATATCCGAAGTTTCCCGTCAGGTGGTTTTCCTTGGGTTGCAACCCTTCCTTTTCGTTGACCGTGGGGATGGCCTTGTCCTTTTCCAAGATGGTCGGCCATCCGTTCTCCCAACTTACCGGCAAGAGGTAAGTGTCCCGCCCCGTATTGTAGAAGTCTTCCTCATACGGGCGGCAAGCCAGGAACACGGCATACCAGTCACCGTCCGGCGTGGACACGAGGTCGGCGTGTCCGGCACTGGTCACGATGTCCGGCCGCTGTGGGTCCAATCCCGTGCGTTGTGTCAGGATGGGGTTGCCATCGGTGAACTCTTCCCAAGGGCCTTCCGGTTTCTTCGAACGGAAGATGACTTCGGAGTGCCATGCGCCCGTACCTCCTTCGGCGCACATCAGGTAATAATATTTGCCGATGCGGTACAAGTGTGGGCCCTCTATCCAGATAGGATTCTCCTGCACATGGCTGCCCGAACGTACGATTTCGATTGGGTCGCCCACCACGCTGTCGCCTTCCACGTCGAAATAGTGGAGCATGATGCTGCGTTCGCCTTCGTATACATGTCCGCCTACCGGTTCGTCGTTATTTACGATATATCCGCGTCCGTCCTTGTCGAAAAAGAAAGAGGGGTCGATGCCTCCCACTTTGGGCAGGTAAATGGGTTCGCTCCACCCTTTGGCCGGGTCTTTCGTCTTTACGAAGAAATTTCCGGCTCCCACGTTGGTCGTGATCATGTAGAAGGTCTTGTTCTTTTCGTTGTAAGTGATGGCCGGCGCGAAGATGCCTCCCGACACGTTTTGGCGGTCAAGCGGGAGCTGCGACTTGCGGTCGAGCACATGTCCCAGTTGTGTCCAGTTCACGAGGTCCTTGCTCGTGAAGATGGGCACGCCGGGGAAAAACGAGAAAGAAGAGTTGACCAAATAATAGGTGTCCCCCTTGCGGCAGATGGAAGGGTCGGGATAGAACCCGGCCAGAATCGGATTGAAGTACTGGTTGTGCGGATTGATTTCCTTGTTGAAACGGCTGTCGTCCCCATTGTATGAGAAATAGTTGAAATGTGCCGTTTGTGCTGTGGCAACCATATTGGCCATCATCAGGATAGAGAGAGATAATACATGTTTCATTGTTTATACTATATACTTTTTTATTTGTTGACTTCAAGTGTTTGCGTTTTTCCCCTCTTCAATACCTATGTGGGGTAATTTCGGCAAATGTTGCAAATATAGGAAAGACATCGTTTCGTGTTTTTATTTGATGTCGCAGATGTTTTATGTCATGTATCAATGCGGTGTGCTTTCGTTTTTTTACCGGTGTGCTTCCTTTATTTTAAATGGTTGGAAGTATCCGTTTGTGGTAGGATTGGACATGGAGCAAATCTTCTGTTACATAGAAAGAAAAGCGTTGCCGGAATAATGATTAAGTTTGCCATCGTTCATTTATATGTTTAAAACCAAAGAGAATGAAAAAGAATCTTTTTGCATGGGCTGTCGCCTACATGTTGGCTGCCGGAGAGGCCGGGGCGCAGAATCCTATCATACAGACACGTTACACGGCCGACCCGGCAGCTTGCGTTTATGGGGATACCCTCTATCTTTATACCAGTGTGGACAACGAGGAGGGGGAAGGCTACCAGAAAACCATTTGGCAACTGTACACAACCACGGACATGGTGAACTGGACCGACTGCGGCACGGTGGCGTCGTTGGCTGATTTCAGTTGGGCCGGTGACAACGGGGCGTGGGCGCCCCATGTGGTTCCGCGTGACGGGAAATGGTACATGTATGCCCCGATCCACATGCGGGGTATCGGTGTGTTGGTGGGGCAGTCTCCTTGCGGGCCTTGGCGGGATCCGTTGCAACGCGCCCTTATCAACCATGACATACGCGACATCGACCCGACCGTTTTTATTGATGACGACGGGCAGGCTTACTTGTATTGGGGAAATAACGGGCTGTGGTATGTGAAGCTGACCCGGAGCATGGTAGACTACAATGGCGAAATCATGGAAATTCCTTTGACGGAAGAGACGGTGGGCGGATATGAAGAGAAATACAAGGACGAGAACGGTGAGGAGCAAACCCGTCTGGTGGGCGTTGACAAGTATGAGGAAGGGCCTTGGGCGTATAAACGTGGAGAAAAATACTATCTGGTTTATGCCGCAGGCGGGATTCCCGAACATTTGTCTTATTCAATGAGCGATTCGCCTACTGGCCCATGGAAATATCAAGGACGCATCATGGACTCTCCCGACGGGAGTTTTACGACCCACCCATCCGTGGTGGATTTCAAGGGACGTAGCTACATTTTCTATCATAATGGCAAACTTAAGGGAGGAAGCGGTTTCCGGCGTTCGGTCTGCGTGGAGCAATTCGAGTATAATGCGGATGGTACGATTCCCCATATCCCGATGACCAAGAAAGGGGTATCTGAGCCGGTGGCCCATGTGTCGCCCTACGCCCGGCAGGAGGCCGAGATGATAGCTTTGTCGGTAGGGGTACGTACGGCACAGGATGAAAGCCGGGGTGTCTATTTGGATTCGCTCGACATGGGGGATTATGTGAAGGTGAAAGCCGTGGATTTCGGCGAGGAAGGGGCGCGGAGCGTACGGCTGTGCGTACGGCAGCGGGAGAATGACGGGTTCATACAGGTGTGTATCGATAGCCAGTCGAATGTGGTGGCCACGGTAGACGTGTCCGGTGTGCAGGATTGGGTGGAACTGGCCGCTGACCTGAACGAGGTGGTCACTGGGGTGCACGACATATATTTCCGTTTCCGTGCCACGGATACTGAGAAGCGGAATGAACTCATGCAATTCGACTATTGGTACTTTTTGCCACAGACGGTGTCGGGTGTGGAATCCCGTGAAGCCGTAACCGGTAGCCGGGACGGGGTGTCCGGACCGTACGACTTGTCCGGGCGGCGTATTGCGCAGCCGGGAAGAGGCATATATATAAAAGGTGGAAAAAAATACGTGGGACAGCCTTTTTGATTCATGCCGCAAACAACGTGCGACATAAAATAAAGTGCTAATGGCTATTTCAGCCTACCTTTACGCTTGGAAATAGAATTTAACCAATAAAAACAAAAATGAAAAATAGTCTTTGTCATCGATTTAAAGTAAAGACCTTTGCGGCGGCTGCCTTGTTGGCGGCGTTTGGAATGCAATCGTGTCAGGACGAAAACCTGGTCGGGCAACCCACGTGGCTGAATAATTCCATTTATGGCTGGTTGCAGGAACAAGGTAATTATGAATACACGCTTCGTCTCATCAACGATTTGAACATGGCAAGCGTTTTGAACCAAACAGGAAGCAAGACCTTGTTTGCTGCTGACGATGCGGCTTTTGAAGCTTTTTTCAAAGAGAACGGTTGGAACGTGAAGAACTATGGGCAGTTGTCCGTGGCCCAGAAAAAGATGTTGCTCAACAGTTCCATGGTGAACAATGCTTACCTGATAGAGCTGCTGTCGAACGTCCCGGGCAATCCTCCGCAAGAGGGGATGTGCATGCGCCGCGAGGTGGCGTTGAGCGTCTACGATTCCGTGGCACGGATCATGCCGGAGGACATGCCCCAAACCAAATATTGGAATAAGGTGCGCGGACGTAAAGACGGGGTTCTCCTGATGCGGGACAACAGCAGTGCGCCCATGATACACTTGTTGCCAAGGTTCATGAAGACCAACAACATCACGGATGGCGACTTGGCCAAGTTGACGAATGGCAAATCCTTGTCTGCGGCAGAGTCGTGGGTGAACGGCATAAAGGTGTTGGCTCCCACGGACATCACGTGCAAGAACGGCTACGTGCAAAAGGTGGAGGAAGTAATCACGCCGGCAGACAACATGGCGGAAATCATCCATAAGCATCCCGTCATGAGCGAGTGGGCCAAACTGTTGGATTTGTACAGTGCCCCTATTTATGACGCTGCTGCCACACGGGAATACAACCGGCTGTATAATACGTCGGATTCTGTCTATGTGTTGCGTTATTTCGCGAAGCAAGCCAATGGCGGGTCGAATTTGCAGGATCCCGATAACATACAGAACCAAGTGCCCGGTTATTTGGAATTCGACCCGGAGTGGAACCAGTATATGTACACTAACACCTATAACAAGACGCTGAACTATGATTGCGGTGCCATGTTGGTGCCGACCAATGCGGCTTTGGAAAAGTGGTGGGACGGAGAAGGCAAGGCGCTCCAGGATGTGTATGACTCTTTGGTCAACGTGGACATCAATGTGTTGAACAAATTAATCAATGTCAACATGATTACTTCATTCGTCGACCATGTGCCGTCCAAGTTCGAGAGTATCACCAACGATGCCAAAGTGAGCATGGGAGTAAAGGAAGAGGATGTGGACAGTTGTTTTATGGGGTGTAACGGGGTGGTTTACCTGACGAATAAGGTCTTTGCCCCGGCTGCCTATCGTTCCGTTTCTTTTCCGGCCTTGGTGCGTCGCAACACCACCATGGGCGTGGTGTACTGGGCCATCGAGCAATTAGGGTTGGATGCCTACCTGAATTCAATGGATACGCGTTACAGCCTGATACTTCCTACGAATGAAGCTTTTTTGAAGTATGTGGATCCCTGCACCTATGGCAAAGGGACATCTACGCTTTATGAGTTCTTTTGGGATACTGACAGGCAGAACGTGGGAGCTTACAAATACCAGTATGATATGGCCACGGGGACGATTTTGGATCCCGATAATAAAGAAACCGTTTATGCCAACAGTTCTTCCGGCAAGGACAATGACGCGGTCATGAACCGCCTGAGCGACATCATGGAAAATGTAATTGTCGTGGGTGACATTGAGGACGGGCATACTTATTACAAGACGAAAGGCGGAGGGACTATCAAGGTAGAAGGGCACGGAACTGATATCAAAATCAGCGGCGGCTTGCAGATTGAGCAAAATGCTCCTCTCAGTGTTTCTACGATTTATGACCAGACGGAAAACGGTAACGGAAAAGCCTACGTGATTGATGATGAGATCTTGATGACAAGCCGTAAGTCTGTTTACCAGACATTGACAGAACATGAGGAGTATTCCCGCTTCCTGGAACTGTTGAGCGGCGGCGACCCGGATTCGACGGATTATAACTTGCTGACATCCCAAATAGATGACAAGTATTCCTGTGTAGACCAGAACATACGCCTGTTCGAGACATACAATTACACGGTCTATGTGCCGACCAACAAGGCCATAGAGGAATTGCACGAGAAAGGTGTCCTTCCGTATTGGGAAGACTTTGATAATGCGACCGACCCCGATGCCCGTTACAGGATTAAAAACAGGATTGTGAATTTCTTGCGTTACCATATACAGGATAATTCCGTGTACATTGGTGACGGGAGCGAAAGCGGGGTCAAATATGAAACGGCCAAGCTGAATCCGGCCAACCGGCGTTTTTACAGTGTGACAGTGGACAAGGAGGGCAATGACGGCATGACGGTGACCGACAACCTTGGACGGACACGGCGCGTGGTGACCACCGAAGGGCTTTACAACAACATGTGCCGTGAATATGCTTTCGATACGGGGAAGAACACCATATACACCTCGTCATACGCCGTGGTGCATTTGATTGACGGGGCATTGATGTATGACGAAGAGCAAATGGAGAAATATGAATAACAGGTAATGTCGAATTGATAAATGAACATTATGAATAATAGAATATTGATGACCGTCCTATGGCTCGGGCTTATGGTCGGTTCGGTTCATGCCCAGATAACGTCCGTGAGCGGTACGGTACGGGATGAGATGGAAACATTGATAGGGGCGACGGTGTGTGAGGTGGATGCCACGGGGCGTAACATCAACGCTACGATTACGGATTTCAACGGCCATTTTGCCATGAAGGTGAAGAGCACGAAGAATAAGCTGAAAGTCAGTTTTATGGGATATAAGACGCAAACGCTCCCCATAAACCGTACGGTGTACAACATTACGTTGGAATCTGCACAACGTGTAATGAAAGAGGTGTCTGTCGTATCCAAGAAACGTTTGAACAGCGGGGGGCTTGCTATTCCGGAAAGGGAAGTCAGCTTTGCTACCCAAACCATATCCACAAAAGAATTCGAGGGGTTGGGCATTACGACTGTCGATGAAGCTTTGCAAGGACGTATCGCCGGGCTTGACATCATTTCCAATTCCGGTAATTTGGGAAGCGGGACCACGATGCGTTTGCGCGGAACGTCCTCCATCAGTACGCTGACCAACCAAAACCCCCTTATTGTCGTGAACGGTAACACGTGGAACGTGGACATGAGCACGTTCGACATCAACAGTGCCAACGATGAAACCTTTGCCCAGTTGTTGAACGTCAATCCCGAAGACATAGAGGAAATCAGTGTGTTGAAGGATGCTGCTGCCACGGCTATTTACGGCTCGCAAGGTGCCAACGGGGTCATCGAAATCAAGACCAAACGCGGTAAAAGGGGAGCACCTGCCGTAAGTTATTCCTTGCGTCTTACGGGGACTTACCAACCGGAAGGCTATAAGATGCTGACGGGCGATGAGTACACGATGTTGCTGAAAGAAAGTTATTTCAATCCGGAGCAAAGCTCTACGGCTTCCAACATCCCGGAATTGAACTACGACCCTACCTTTTCGGAGTATGAACAGTACAATAATAATACCGATTGGCAGGATGAAGTGACCCAATGGGGATTGAGGCAGAACCATTACGTTTCTGTAACCGGAGGAGGCGAGAAGGCTACTTTCCGGATATCGGGAGGGTATGACCATGAGACTGGTTCCGTCATCCAACAGAAATTGGACCGCCTGTCCACTCGTCTGGCTTTGGACTATTACGTGAGCGACCGTATCAAGATTTCGACGAACTTTGCCATGACTTACACGGACAACCAGAAGAATTACGATGACTTGTTGGCCATTGCTTATAAAAAGATGCCCAACATGTCCGTTTACGAGCAAGATCCCCGCACGGGACTTTCCACCGGAAGATATTATGAGATGCTCCAGTCTGCCTCTTCCGTATTCAACGGGAATCAGAAAGACCTGGTAAATCCTGTGGCCAGTGCGCACTTGGCAAAGTTCGGTGACAAGACTTACGACATTACCCCGGAACTGGAAATCCAATACAACCTGTTGGGAACCACAGAAGATGAATGGCAGCTAAGATGGAACGGACGGGTGAACATGAATGTTTTCAATGAGTATATCGACAAGTTCTATCCGCAAGAACTGAAAACCATCAGTTGGAACGGGGATGTCAACATGGGATATACCGGAAGCTCGAAGAATGTGGCCATTGATACCAAACAGACGTTGACGCTCATTCCGGCTTTCAAGAATAAAGACCATTCCATGATGGCCATGGCGCGCTTCAACCTCATATCCGGCAACAACAACCAACAGTACACGGAATCTCGCGGGCTTCCTTCCGGAGGAATAGAAAGTCCTGACGCGGGCGGCATGATTAAGGGTATGTCTACCAGTTATAAACAATGGCGTTCCATTTACTACACGTTTTCCATGCACTATTCGTACAAGAGCCGTTATTCGTTGGATTTCTCCGTGCGAGCCGACGGAAGTACGAAATTCGGTCCGGATCAACGTTGGGGTGTTTTCCCTGCCGTTTCCGCACGTTGGAACATCATTGACGAATCTTGGATGGAGTGGAGCCGTAAATGGCTGTCCATGCTTTCCATACGTCCCAGTTGGGGCAGGGTGGGCAACCAACCTACGGAGGATTATCTTTATGAAAGCAAGTTCGGCACCGGTTCGGCTTATATCGACATGAATGCCATGAACCAGTCGAACATGCGTCTTACGGATCTTCGTTGGGAGACCAAATCCACGTATGATGTGGGTATGGATTTGGGATTTTTGGACGACCGTTTGAAACTGACTTTGGAATGGTATCATTCGACCACGAACGACATGTTGATGAGGGATGTCTCCATACCTTCGAGTACGGGATTCTCCAAATTGGCTTATAGGAATGTTGGTAAAATGCGGAATTTGGGTTGGGAATTCAATATAACGACGAACAGGATTATCAAGGCCGGTAAGTTTTCTGCCGATTTCAATGTGGCATTCGGAAACAACAAGAATGAGATTCTTGAAATGGACGCTACCGTGCTGAATATGTTGAACACCAAGTTTACACAAGAAAACCGTAACGTGTTGCAGCGCGTGCAATTGAACAATCCTTTCGGGGCAATTTACGGTTTCCGTTATAAAGGTGTATATCAATATCATTATGAGACTTTTGCGGACATGGGGGTGGCCGAACAAGAACAGTTCCTGGCAGACGGAAAGACGGCTCCGGTCGTTTTGAATGCCAACGGGGAAATCATCCGCGACAGCAAAGGGGAACCCAAACGGGTGAAATACTGTTTCTCGAATGCTGAAAACGAATCGAAGGATTATGATTTCAAGGGCGGTGATGCCATTTACGAAGACATCAACCATGACGGGAACATCAATGAATTGGATATCGTCTACCTCGGCTCTTCATTACCCAAGCTCACGGGAGGATTCGGCTTTACGTTGAATTACGACCGTTGGAGGCTGAATGCCCAGTTCAATTACCGTGTAGGCAATAAGATTCTGAACCTGGCCCGTCTGGATGCCGAATCCATGATTACGAACAACAACCAAAGCCAGGCCGTGAATTACCGTTGGCGCAAGGAGGGCGATGTGACTCCGATTCCGCGAGCCATGTACGGGACATTGAGCAACGGTGCCGTATCCAATTACAACACGTTGGTCAGCGACAGGTTTGTGGAAGACGGTTCGTTCCTGCGGCTCAATTATTTGCAACTGTCTTATTCGTTCAGTAGCAAGGTGGCAAGGGCGTTGCGGCTTAAAGGCTTGCGCTGTTACGTGAGCGCGAACAACCTGTTCGTATTGACGAAATACAAGGGTGTGGATCCTGAAATCAATTATGGAAGTTACGGTGTGGCACAAGACAGTGGGCAGACACCGCGTGCGAAGTCGTTTACCTTGGGCGTTACCGTCGATTTCTAAATAATAATCAAAAGCGAAGAAAAAATGAAATCATATTCAATCTTAATGTCGGCAGCGTTAGCCGCATGTTCATTTACCGGTTGTGGGGATTTTTTGGACATCAAGCCTTTGAATGATATCGTGCTGGAGAATTTCTGGGACGAGAAAAGCGATGTGGACAATATGATAAGCGGCTGTTACTCTACGATGCAAAGTGGCGACTTCGTGTACCGTCTTATGGTTTGGGGCGAAGTGCGTTCGGACAATATCATGGCGGGCAACAACGTGAATACGAATGTCGATTTGTCCAATATCTTTGAGGAAAACTTGCGGGCGAACAATTCCTACACGAAATGGGAGAAGTTTTATAGCGTAATCAACAGTTGTAACTTGATTATAAAATATGCTCCCCAGGTGGCAGAAAAGTCCCCGGATTATACCCCGAGTGCCTTGAAGGCCACGGTAGCGGAAGCTTCGGCGTTGCGTGACTTGTGCTATTTCTACCTGATTCGCGCTTTCAGGGATGTTCCCTATACGACGGAAGCATACGTGGACGACAACCAACAGTTGGCTTTGCCGGCCAGCAAGTTCGACGATATTCTGGACGCGTTGATAAAAGACCTCGAGTCGGTTCAAAATGACGCAGTGAAGGTCTATCCGGAAACAAGTCCTTTATACCAGACAGGAAGAATCACGCAGGATGCCATCCACGCCATGCTTTGTGAGATGTATTTATGGAAGCAGGATTATGAAAAGTGCATTTGGTATGCCGATACGGTCATCAATGCCAAGTTGCAAGAGTATAATGAAAAGTACCGGGAGTATGGCGGCCTTGTGACCGGTGTGGTAGACAAATTGGTGGAAGGGTATCCTTTGATTAGTGATGCGAACAGTACCAATACCATGTATGGCAGTGCTTATACCCAATTGTTTGTGGACGGCAACAGCAGTGAGAGCATTTTCGAATTGACTTACATGGACAATGACAATATGCTTTCCAACGAGGCGGTGAGCCATGGTTATGGCAATGAAGAAACCTTTCCCGGCTTTTTCCGTCCTGCCGATTTCATCGCAACGGATATTCCGGACCGTTCTTACCAGATTTATAATAACATGTATGATACACGTTATTATGAAAGCTTACAGCGTTCCACTTCTACGGATTTCAAGATTAACAAGTATGTTACAAACAGTGCCACGATTGACTTGTCTGCTTCCACGTCCGATGAATTGTCCGTGTCCTACGGTACGGCTTATAGGGCGAGTTATTGTTCGGCCAACTGGATCGTTTACCGCCTGACGGACATCATGCTGATGAAAGCCGAAGCGTTGGTACAACTTGCCGTAGACAGGGAAAACGGGAAAGACCCGAAGCTTTCCGAGGCTTTCAAGTTGGTCAATGCAGTAAACCTTCGTTCCAATTGCGACAAGAACAAGGTGGCAGTTCTGGACAGCACATTATATACGACGAAAAGTACGATGAATAACCTCGTGATGGCCGAACGCCAACGGGAACTCATGTTCGAGGGGAAAAGGTGGTTCGACTTGGTGCGTCGTGCACGTCGTGAGGGCAATACGGACTATTTGGTGGAACAGGTGAAGCGCAAGTATACGACGAACGGCTCTGCCGTGCAAAGTAAACTTTCGAGGATGGAGGCCATTTATTGGCCTTATAACGAGGACGAACTGAAAGTCAATCTATATTTAGAACAGAATCCTGCTTTTGCAAGCGGGGAAAGTAGTTCGTACGAATAAAGACAGTATAAACACAAAAAAATGATGATTATGAAAAGGTCAGTATTTAAATATTGGGGAGGCTTGGCTGCCTTGTTGGCCCTGTTCGGTTTCATAGGATGTTCCGATGAACCGGATGAGATGAATTACTATACCTTTAAAGGGCAGATGATGAGCGACTACCTGCTAAAGACCGAACAGTTCAGCGATTTTGCCACATTGGTCAACCGTGCCGGGATGATGGACATGCTTTCTTCCTACGGTTCTTATACGTGTTTCGCTCCGACCAATGCAGCCTTGCAAGATTACATCAAAGGAAAAGGGTTGAGGTCGCTCGACGATTTGACGGACGCGGATTGCGATACGATTGTCCGTACGCATTTGGTGGAAAACATGTATTCCACTTCTGAGATGAACGACGGGGTGTTGCCGACGACCAACATGAACCGCCGTTATTTAGAGATAGGGCATGGCAATGATGAAAACGGGAACGCCGTGGTTATGGTCAACAAGACTGCCCATGTCATTTTCGAACTTCAAGACGACTCGGTAGAGAACGGAATCATGCAACCCGTAACGGAAGTGTTGGAAAACTCCAACCGGATGTTGCCGAAGGTGTTGGAGCAAAACGATAAGATTACGACGTTCTATGCAGCTTTGAAGGCCACGGGATTATTAGATTCCCTCAACGCCTATCGTGACGATTCGTGGAATCCGGATTTGTATGAACGTTATTACTACACTTCCCATATTAACCAAGAGACGGCTACCGTTCCTGATGAGAAACGTTACGGGTTTACGTTGTTCATCGTTCCGGACTCGGTATTGTCGAGGAAATACGGAATCGTGCCCGGTGACATCAAGGGGCTTTACGATAAGGCGTGTGAGATATATGATGCGGTTTATCCGGAAGATAAAAATGCCGAATACCATAGCTTTGAGCGGTTGGAACACCGCAAAAACCCGTTGAACCGTTTTATGGCTTACCATATCCTCGACCGTGACGTGAAAGGGTGGAATTACCTGACTCCATTGAACGACATCGGCATAGAGACCACTTTGATGAATCCGGAAGACTGGTATGAGACGATGCAGCCCCGTACGATGATGAAGGTGGAGAAGCTTACGGTATGGAAATATACGAACATGTCGGGCGACCAACGTTTGGAAATCTACCTGAACCGGCGTTATGACGACAATTACAGCATCCACGGTTCCATGGTCAGCCGCACGATAGAACCGGAATATGAGCAAGAGGGACTGAACGGGCGGTATTTCTATGTCAACGACATCGTGGCCTTTAGTACCGACACCCGTGACATCGTGCAAAACTGCCGTATCCGGATGGATTTCTCTACGATTTTTCCAGAGTTGATGACGAATGATATCCGGCAGAACGGCGACCCGAGATACAACGATCCTCCTTTTGACGAGACAGCCAAGTACGGGCGTAATTACTATTTCCCCAACGGGTATTTGAAGAATGTGAAGAGTGCGGGATATTTTATTTACCGCCGTCCGCGTTTAGGGTATTACTGCTATGAGGGAGACGAAATGAACTTGTTCGGTGACTATGATTTCACGTTTAAGACACCACCAGTCCCGTTCGAGGGTGATTGGCAAGTACGTTTGGGGTTCACTTGCGAGCCGACGCGTGGCATTGGCCAAATCTATTTCGACGATGTGCCGCAAGGCATACCTTTGGATATGACCAAAAACCTTGCCGACCCTACCATTTTGGGTACGGCGTTCCGCAGCGATTACACATCTGCCATGTCTTCTTCCGAAAAACAGGAAGAACGGAAAGCGTTGAAAAACAAAGGGTATTACCGAGGTGCTGCCGGAGGGTATCATTTATTGGGAGACCGTCATGACATATTCGCAAATTGTGCGGATACTTATCGCATTGTGCTTTGTACGGTGCATATCAATCCTGACAAGGACCATTTCTTGCGTATCCGCAACGTTTCGGACAACGGCAGCACGGAGTTCATGCTCGATTATCTGGAACTGGTGCCCAAGAGCGTATATGGCGTGACGGATGACGGAGAGCAAGAGGATGATTTGTAAGATGAATAAACGACGAATTATGAAAAAGACAATTATAAAATATGCTTGGGCGGCATTGCTGCCGTTCGTGGCTTCGTGCAGTGACGAATGGGATGAACATTACGGACAGGGTAACCCTATGGCCAGTGAAGAGTCCTTGTGGCAGGCGTTACAAGAACGCCCAGAGCTGTCCAATTTTGCACGTTTGGTGGAAAATGTGGGATATGAATATTATTTCGGCGGTGACCGGATGTTTACCCTTTTCGCTCCCACTAACGACTATCTCACGGAGGCAGCTGTGGACAGCCTGACAGAGGTTTACAATACCCAAAAGAACAACCGGATAAAGAATAACGACAACACTGTCATTAAACAATTCTTGCAAAACCACATGGCGATGTATAATTATGCTGCCATCCCGTCAGGAGATTCAGTGCAGATGATGATGTTGAACGGCAAATACAGTTATTTGGCGGATGGCACAGTGAATGGGGTGAAGTGCCTGACTTCCAACGAACTTTATCGCAATGGTGTGTTGTTTACCGTAGATGGCCGGCTCCCATATTTTGCCAACGTGTCCGAATACTTCAGCACGGATGCCGAGTTGGACAGTATCGCGTCTTTCTTCAGCCGGTATAACGTGTATGAGTTCGACCCCTCCCGTAGCGTCCCGGGGGAGATTGTAGACGGGAAGACGGTCTATCTGGATTCCGTGATGAACCTGAAGAACGTCATGTTCGACGAATTGGGATACATCAACCGTGAAGACAGTGCCTATTGGATGGTAGTGCCTACGGACCGGCAATGGAAGAGCCTTTATGAGGAATACAAGGCTTATTTCAACTACGACAATACTACCGCAAAGCGTGACTCCATGGAAAACTTGATGACGCACAAGGCTATCATACAAGGTACGATATTCAATATGAACATCCAACCTTCGCTGAACGATTCTGTCGTATCGACCAACTGGAATGAGGCCAATTACAGATACTATAAATGCTTGCGTCCTTTCGACCAAGGCGGGGTCTTCGCTGAGGCCCGTGATGTCACGTGCAGCAACGGGAAGGTATTCATAGCGGACAATTGGGCGATAGACAAACGTACGACATTTTTTCAGGAAATAAAGATTGAAGCGGAGAATGCTTATTACCGGGACAGTGTGGCCAAATGTAAGGAACCGGTCACTACTTGTGTAGTTCCGGCAGGAAATCCGTTGTACGGACAAGTGTCAGGCAATGCTTTTGTGCAGGTGGAACCGCGCAATACCGCTGTGACGCCGTTGATACGATATACGATACCCAATGTGCTGTCTAACATCGGTTATGACATTTATGCCGTTTTTGCCCCCGCGATAGCTGCCGACACGTTGGCTACGGACACGCTGCCGCTGAAAGTCAAGTTTTCGTTGAAATACAACGACCAGGATGGCAGGCAAGTGAACGATATCAAAATGAAAAATCCGATTAGCGGTACCTATTCGTATGAGACGGTTCCCAATGTCGTGGATACCGTCCTGGTTGCCAGCGATTACAAAATTCCTACATGCAGTTACGGGCTGAGCGAACCTCAAGTCCGCTTCACAGTGGAAAGTGACCGTTCGACTTCCAAATACACGCGTGTCCTGCGTTTGGACTGTATCGTGTTCAAACCGCACGAAGATGAAAACAACGATTCTAATGAATAACATAAGACCATGATGGACATGAAGTATAAAGTATATTGCGTTTCGGCCATGATGTTGTGTTGCATGGCCTCGGAAGCACAGGAAAAAGACACTGTCGGGGTTGGTGACAGTGTGAAGAATGAAAGTGTCAGCCGTGTACGGAAAAAGGTAAAGACACGTACCATACGGGGAAAAGTGTTGAGCGGTACGGATAAGAAGCCCAAAGGCGGAGCCATGGTCCGCACACACGGCATGGACGGCTACAGTACGTTGACGGAAGAAGACGGGACTTTTAAGCTCGAACTCCCCGTTTTTGCGTCCTCCATCGATGTCTCTTCTCCGGACGACCATTTGGTGGAAGTGGGACTGCGTTCCACGGAAGAGCAGCCGCTCATCTTTTTGTACCCTCAGAGCGTGGTACCGTTGTACGGCAAGAAAACCGATATCCTGAACATGCGTGTGGCTGACGGGGCTAACTATTCCCCGGCCCTGTCGGTGGAAGAAGACATACAGCGTGAGTTGGGGGCGAGCGTGCGCACGGTGATGCGCAACGGCACGCCCGGTATCGGGGGCGTGATGATGATGAGCGGCCTGAATTCCATCAATGCTAATGCACAGCCGCTTATCGTGATAGACGGAGTGCCTTTGGACCAACAATATGGTAGGGAAATGCTTCACGACGGGTTCTACAATAACATCTTGACCAACATCAATCCGGCAGACATCGACCACGTGACGGTGTTGCGTAATGGGACGGCCCTTTACGGGGCCAAAGGTGCCAACGGGGTCATCCTTATAGATACCCGGCGGAGTAAAAGCATGGCTACCCGTATTACCGCCACATTGTCGGCTGGTGTCACTTTGGAACCCCGTTATTATGACATGATGAATGCGTCCCAATACCGGACGTATGCCAGCGAGCTGCTCAAGACCACCAACACGGCCATTCGCGATTTTAATTTTTTGGATGATTCCCCGAACAATTATTATGCGGAGAAATATAACAAGAACACCGATTGGAAAGACAAGGTCTACCGCACGGCTTTCTTGCAGAATTACGGCATCAATGTGGAAGGCGGAGATGAAGTGGCACAATACAACCTGTCATTGGGGTATACGGGAGCACAATCCACATTGGAACAGAATGACATGGACCGGCTGAACATCCGGTTCAATTCCGATATTGCGTTAGGTAATAAGCTAGACGTACGCTTCGATGCGGCATTTACCAACATCACCCGTGATTTGCGTGACGATGCCGCGCCCTCGAGTTATGAGGAAGGGACGCCCACGTCGCCGTCTTTCCTGGCGTATGCCAAGGCTCCGATGTTGAGCCCTTATACGTTTTCCAGAGGGGAAATCTATGAGAACCATTTGGACGTGACGGATGAAACTTATTTGGACGAGGCGTTGGCCGGATATAGCAATTATAACTGGAAGTTAGGTAACCCGTTGGCTATCCTTGAATATGGCGAGGCGCAGAACAAAAACCATTTCGAGAACTCCATGCTGAGCCTTTCCATCAAGCCTAAATTCAAGTTTAACGACCATCTTTCGCTCAGCGAGCATTTCAGCTATGTGCTGACGAACACGAACGAGAAGTATTATATCCCCTTGAACGGTGTACCCGACTACTATGTGTCGAGTCTCGGGGCTTTCAGGCAGAACGAGGCACGTTCGTTGTTCTCCAAGCAGAATGCCATCATGAGCGACACCCGTCTGGAGTGGAACCAACGGTATGCCGCGCATGCCATTGCCTTGCGCGGAGGCTTCCGCATGCAATGGGACAGCTACCAGTTGAATACCCAAGTGGGTTACAATACGGGAAACGACAAGACTCCGTTCATCTCTTCTTCTTTGCAGGATGCTGCAACCGGGGGGGCGAAGGACCAATGGAACTCTTTGGCCTACTATGCCCAGGCCGATTATGACTTTAAGGGCCGTTATTACTTGCAGGCCACGGTGGCAGCCGAAAGTTCTTCCCGTTTCGGACGCGACACGGACCAGGGAGTGAAGATGTGCGGGGTGAAGTGGGGGATCTTCCCGGGTTTCCAAGCTTCTTGGGTTGTCACCAACGAGCCTTGGATGGCCGGATCAGGTTTCCTCAACTACCTTCGCCTATCGGCCGGAGTGGACGTGAGCGGCAATGACGATTTGCCTTACTACGACACACGTTCGTATTTTGCCAGTTCGGACTATATGGGACAGGCTTCCGGGTTGGCGATTGCCGGTATCGGAAACGAGAAGATCCAGTGGGAGCGGACTCGCCGGGTCAATGTCGGTGTGGATGCCAACCTGTTGGATAATAGGTTGGGCGTGCGTTTCAATTATTTCCGCAGTGCCACAGACCATTTGCTGATGTGGCAGGAGATGTCCTTCCTGAGCGGCCTGGATAAGACTTGGGGCAACGGTGGCAAGTTGGAGAACCGTGGTTTCGACGTGGAAGCCACGGGAGTGGTATGGGCTTCACCGTCATGGCAATGGCAGGTCGGTGCCAGTGTGGGGCATTACAAGAACGAGGTCACCGCTTTGCCAGACGGCCAACAGTATATGGATACGGAAATACTCGGGGCCACGGTACGTACGGAGATAGGCCGCCCGGCCAATCTGTTCTATGGCTATAAGACAAAGGGCGTGTTTGCCACGAGCGCGGAAGCCCAGGCCGCAGGCTTGTACGTCCGTGATGCCAACGGGGTGGACCGGACGGCTTTCGAGGCAGGTGACGTGCACTTTGTGGACTTGGACGGTGACCATTTCGTCACGGAGGCCGACCGCACGGTGATAGGCGACCCCAATCCGGACATTTACGGTAACATCTTCACTACCGTGCAATACCGGCGTTTTCGTTTGGACGTGCGTTTCAACTATTCTCTAGGGAACGACATCTATAACTATATGCGCCAACAGCTCGAGTCAGGAAGCCGTTTCATGAACCAGACCACGGCGTTGGCACGGCGTTGGCAGGTGGAGGGGCAGCAGACAGACATACCCCGGCTCTCTTTCCAGGGTCCGATGGGCAATAGCCGTTTCAGCGACCGTTGGATTGAAGACGGGAGTTATTTGCGGCTGAAGACCGTGACGTTGAGTTATGACCTGCCTATCTCTTCCACGTTCTTGCAGGGATTGCAGTTCTGGGTACAGGCCAACAACGTGTTTACCTTGAGCCGTTATTTGGGGGCTGACCCCGAGGGTGCGGCTTTGTCTGCTGTCCTGGGGCAGGGCATAGATGCCGGAAGCGTGCCTCAGAGCCGCAATTTCATGGTGGGTATCAAAATCAGTCTCTAATCTTAAAAGTATCATGACGATGAAAACAAATATATACAGGTTAATGGGTTGCGGCGTGATGGCCGCAGCCGTATCGTCCGTTTCCCTTACGGGATGCCAGGACTTCTTTGAGCAGGATTCAGACCGCATTATCTTTGCCGACGGCGGCCACCTGAACAACCCGACGGATACGGTGTATTCCATGGTGGGAATCTTGCAGAAGATGCAGGCCCTTGCCGACCGTTCGGTCTTGTTGGGCGAGGTGCGTGGCGACTTGGTGGATGTCAACGAATACACTTCGGCGGACCTTCGCGATATCGCCTTGTTCGAGTTGGACGACAGTGCCAACGTGTACAACCAACCCCGCGACTATTACGCGGTCATCAATAACTGCAACTATTACATCGCACGTGCCGACACGGCCTTGAAAGACAACCGGAACGAAAAAGTCTTCATGCGTGAATACGCCGCAGCCAAGACCTTCCGTGCATGGACTTATTTGCAGTTGGTGTTGGCTTACGGCAAAGTGCCTTTCGTTACCGAACCCATCTTGCTGTCGGGCGATTTGGAGCGCGACTATCCGAAATTGGAAGTGAAGGACATCTGCGAATGGCTGATTTCCGACCTTGTCCCGGTGGCCGACGAGGACATCCCTTTGTTCAACGGGTTGAGCGTGGACAGCCGTTTGGCATACGTCCCGACCAAAATCATGTTGGGCGACTTGTGTTTGTGGGCTGGACGTTACCGTGAAGCCGCACAATGGTATTACCGTTATATCTCGATGCGCAACGGTGAGCAGTCTGCATACGCTTTGGGCACGAATGGTTCGTCTTGGAACCGGGATGAAAAGGATTATAAAAGTTGGAGCGACAGTTATAGTGGCATGCTTACGTCTGAAGGGTATGCCGCAGATGCGGAACTCATTTCGCTGATTGCTTGTCCAACGGGTATGGCGGAATTGAACTATAGCCAGTTGAGGAATATCTTCAATTCCACGAATGAGAATGCCTATCGGCCTGAACTGTCGCCCTCTGGGGCTTTGACCGATTTGTCGGAGTCGCAGGTTTATTGCAACTACTCCACGGCCAACGAGGTGACCTATGCTCCGGAGGAACTTCCGGACGGTCGTGGCGACCTGCGGTTGCCAAGCATCGTGCAGGAAGGTTCGGTAAACTATGACAATGCTTGGCGGCCCTCACAGACCGTTTTAAAATATTCATCGGCCAACGTGCGCATTTATCGCCGTGCCATGGTATACCTGAGGATGGCCGAAGCCTTGAACCGTGCCGGTTATCCTCGTTTCGCATACGAGATTTTGGCTGATGGCGTGAATGATTCCATCGTGCGTGCCCGTATACTCCCTTATTGTCCCACGTTGGAAGACAGCGCTTTCGTGCAAGGTTTCAGTTTTCCCGAAAACCGCTATGTCGTAAGATGCTTGGACACCAAAGCTACGGACATCAATACCATGGGACTGCACTCGCGCGGTTCCGGTTGGACGGAGTTCAACGAGCATTACGCCTTCCCCGTGGCGCCCGAGGGGGTGGCCGACACGCTCCAGTACCAGATGGAAAAGGTAGAGGACATGTTGGTGGACGAAGGGGCTTTGGAATTGGCCTTCGAAGGGCAACGTTTCTACGACCTGATGCGGGTGGCCCTGCGGCGCAATGATCCCGCTTATCTGGCAGAAAAGATATATGCCCGCCGGGGAGAAGACCGGAGAGGGGAGATGCGTTCGCTCATCAAAGCGCAACTGGCCGACAAGCATTCATGGTATTTGAGTTGGAGGGGACAAATCGGATACTAAGATTGTCAAAGAGTAACCTGCAAGGCGGAAAAGGACTGTGTTGCCTTTTCCGCTTCGTTTTTGCCTTTAATGCGATTTTGTTTTGATTTTTCTTTCCGAAAAGTACTCTCGGGCAGCTCATTCAAGAGGTTGTGTCTCCAATCTCAGGAGAACGGAAAATCAATCTCCTGAGATTGATTTTTCAATCGGCTGCAAGTGATTTTTCAGTCTGCGGAGAAAAATACTATATCTCTATCGCCTTTATAATTTGCTGATATGAAGTTGATTGTGTGTGTGCTTGTGATGGAGGTGTTTTGTTTCCAATGTTTCAGGTGGATTCTCTTTTGATGTACATGTTTTTGATATGGGATATCTTTATGTCGTATGTTGTTTTCATTGGCTCACAAAAGTGGGATAGGGGATGCAAGCAAACGAAAAAAGGAGCAGAACGTCATGTTCTGCTCCTCCTGTCATTTATAAGAGTTCATCGTTGGGTCATTTCACGATGGTTTTCTTTGTCGCGGTCGTACCGTCTTCCATCGTCTGGCGCAGGATGTTCACGCCCTTCTGCAAGCGCGGTAACTTGATGCCGTCCACGCTGTAGATTTCTTCTGACTTCACTTTGCCCGTGGCGAGGGTTTCGTCGATAGATTCTCCGTTGTCGAGCGACACGCAGGTCAGGCGCACGTTGTCGAACTTACACCAACCGCAGTTGTTCCAACCTTCTGGAGCGACCGTCCTCTTGTAGGTGTATTCCCAGTGTCCGTCGGTGCGTACGCCCAATTTCAAAGGTTCGTTGGCAGCGAGGTGCACTACGACTTCAAGGGTGTTAAGCGGACCTTTGTCCCCCATGTCGCCATTGTTCTTGCAATCTACTTCATCATATCCGCCGAACGTGCGTTCCACTTCGTAGGGATGCCCTTCCTCAAGCAAGTCGAGGTCGTATTCATCTTCCCAACCGTAATACATGGCTGCGTTGTTCACAAACAGGCGCTGTCCGGCCAGGCGGTAGTCGTCATTGTCGTTAGGTACGACCATGTCTACTGTTACTTTGTAGTAACCGGCAGGCAGGCCTTCTACGGTCTGGTACATATATACGTCGGGGAAGTCGCCGGACTGGAGGCAGAATCCATATTCTCCGTCCGTGCAATCCACATTCTTGTCGGGGCTTGTGAAATTGTTCAGCCCGGCAGCGTTCATGTCCTCAGCCTTCGTGCAGACGATGCTGTCTATCATGAAAGTCCAACCGAATGGCGCATTGTATACGGAGTTCACGCCTTCGCCCAATCCATATTGGTCTTCAAAGCTCGGGTTGACAAGGACATGCGTGAGGTCGTCGTTTGCCTTGATGCCCTTCTCTATTTTGGCGTTCCGGGCCAGTTCGAGGTATCGGGCGGCGATTTCGTCGATTTTCTCAGGGGTGAGTTCGTCGGATTCGTTCTGGTATCCGGCACTGTACGTGTCATAGAGGGCTTGAAGCTGTTGCCCTGATTCCGTGGCGGCTACACCTTCGTAGGCCAAGTCCTTGGCGGCCACTTCGTTGGCGTGTGCAAGGAGTTTGAACGATTCGATGCTTTCGTCTACGTTGCCGATAGCTTCGGTCAGAGTGGCGATTACGTCAATGCATTCGTCGAAGTCGGCTTCGGGGTCGTTTACGAGTTCTGTGCCACGGTTGTACGCCTCTGTCATTTGCTTTTTGATGGCTCCGTTCATCTTCTCGCCCAAATAAGGTTCTACCTTTTCCAACCATTGTTCGAGCAATGCGATGACTTTTTCCAAGTCCTTGCCCACGTAAGTCAGCGTGAAGTTGTCATAGCATCCCCACCTCGCGAATTGGTCACCATAATTTCGTATGCCGAATGTCAGTTTACCGTCGATGACAAAAGCTTGTACGGTGTTCTTGAAATAGCCCTTGTCGAAGTATTGCCGGGCACCGCTTTCGGTATTCGGCATCATGACACCGGATTTCGTTCCCTGACGGATATCCCAGGACGCAGTGAATTCATCACCAGTGAAGGCATCTTGGAACGAATGTTTTATTTTGTGTTCGCCGTCATTCAGGAAGATGTATGAAGACACGGTGCTAATCAGGCTGTCTCCTTTGCCGATGGACCATAAGGAGTCCATTTTCTCGAAGTTCCAATCCGCACGTTGGAAAGCTTGCACGCTCAATTCGTATACACCGTTCGGCATGCCCAACAGCGTTTGGTTGATTTCACCCGTCTGCCCGTCTCCTATGGTAAGCAAGTCGTTGCTGAGGCCGAGTTTTTCGGCATCGAAGTCGGTGATAGTCCATCCGTTCACGCCGTCCGTAAACGATGGGTTGGTGATGAATTCCGTCACGTTGGTTCCTTCACCGATGAGCGAGTGTTGGGCTGATTGGGTCAGTAAGTCCATTTTGGAGATAATCTCTCCCAACTCCTCTGTGGTGTAAGGATATTCAATCAGTATGGTTTCGATGTCGATTTCGGCCATGTAGTCACTCAAGGCCATGATGTCGTCATTCACTTCACCTTCCAAGGTGTTCAATATGCTGTCGGCTACTTCGTAGGTACGTTGCAACGTGCCGTATGCCATACCGTTTTCTTCGGCTGCTTTGATGGCTTCGTTCAATTCTTCGGCCTTGTTGGTCATGTCTGCCACGTTGCCACCGTTGGCGATATAATTTTCAGCTTCGGCTATTACTTTGTCCAAACGGTCCCGATAGGTCTGGTTCATGCCGTTATTTACGGCTTTGGCCTTATCTACAATGACCTGTAGCTCGTCCTTGATGGCATCTTTGCCATAATAGGAAAGTTTGAGGTTGCCTAACACGAACCAGTTGGCAGTGGAGTTCTGCATTTCCACGCCGGTTTCCAGCTTTCCGTCTGTGACGAAGAATGTGATGGAGGTCGATGCGGATCCCCAACGGCTTCCGGAGGAGAGGTTTACAGAACTGGTGCCCAAAGAAGTAATGGCATACAGGGTATTGCCGGTCACGGAATAGTCTTCGGGGTCTTTCCCGTCGGATTCGGGATTAGACGGATTCTGGTCTATGCAGATGTAATCCACCTTCAATTCATACTTGCCGTTCGGCACATCAACCAGGCTTTGGTAAATCTTGGCATCCGTGAAGCCGGTATCGTCAAAGGCCCAACGCCCCAAGTTTGTGTTAGTGTTGTTCAAATTGTCGGCACCGTAGGTGAATGAATTTGCCGGTTCCTGTGTCCAACCCGGAATATCGCTGCTGCCGACTTCGAAGTTATCCTCGAATTTGTAGTTTTCAAGCAGGTCAGACAAGTCCACGGGCTTGTCGTAAGTGGCATGTTCGATTTCGTATTCGCGGATTTTGGTTTTCAGGTCTGTGGTGGCAGCTTCCAAATCTTCATTGGTGCTAGCAGCGTTATTATAGACATTCAGGGCTGACGTGATGTCAAGGCCATAATCCTGTGCCTTGGCCATGGCATCGCTGAGGGACTTTAGGTTGTAGAAATGAAGGTACTCCGTTTCGCCGACGAATTTCCATGCTAGCCCGTACGTGTCTTCGTACGCGTCGATTAAGGGATAAATGACATCAGTCCCGTCGTTTTTCCATCCCATCCACATGTCGGGGAAATAATCTTCGCCGTAGTTCTCGTCCGCTTTGTCTGGCCGGATGTAGTAAGTACCATCACCTTGTGGCTCGATGTTCCAATTCAGATGGGTACGGCCTGCTTCCCCTCCTGCTTTGGAAGTCTGGTTGTCCTCATAGTAGATGTAGGTGTAGGTTACTCCTTCATCAGCTGTTGTACCTAACAGATAGGTGTTGTTTGTACTGGAGGTGATGTACAAAGGCAACCCTGCATCCGTGACAACGGTTGTTTGGGTAGAGTTGGCATTAAGGAAACCGTTGGCCTTGACATTGTAGGCATACTGTGTTTCCCCTGTTTTCAGCTCTTGGCCGGTTATGGTCGGCGGAGTCCATGACGCGGCTGCCGCACCTATCGGGCTGAGCAGCGTAGCAAACAGCAACGTAACGTAATGCTTGTTTTTCATGTCGTTGAATAATTTAATATGTGAAACAATAAAAACTATGCCGTGATTGATTCTCAATCCGGACAAGGCAAAAGTATAAGTTTTGAATGCAAAAGCCTTCAATTTATGTCGCATGAATTTTGCTTGATGTCGCAAGGTTTGTCATAGAGGAGACAGATGCCGTTTTTTCTATCTTACTATATAATACAAAATACAATTGTATTTCCAATAAGACGAGTAGTGTTTTAGAAAGTTTTATGTAATTTCGTACCGATTTTAAATATCATGAACACATGCGAGCAAGAAAAACATGGCACGTTTCGTTTGCCTTCTACTTTATTTTGTTGTGCTACATGGTTGTCGCTTCCGAGATAAAGGGACAAGAAGGGCGTTTGTTTACTTCTGATACACAGTTGTCAAGTAGTTTGGTGAACCAAGTATACCAAGATAAGAATGGTTTTATTTGGATAGCTACCCGGAATGGCTTTGACCGTTACGACGGCTCCCAGTTTCAAACCTTTCATAAGACGCGGAAGCCGGGTTCGATGCTTTCCGAGCATGTAACCTGCGTGTTGGAAGACGCAGCCGGACATTTGTTGGTTGGTATGGACAAAGGGTTACAGGCTTACGATGAGGACACCGGACGGTTTCGGACTATACCTTTTATAAATAAGGAAGACACCTTAAAGGCATGCCATGTCATGTCTATATTACAAGTACGCAATGGGGATGTATGGGTAAGCACTTCGGGATTCGGCATGTATGTGATTCCATCGGGTAAGGATGAGGCGCATTACACTTTGATGTTTGAAGGAGACAATAATGTGGAGGATATGGTGGAAGCGTCCGATGGCTCCGTTTGGTTGGCCGTGACGAATTACGGGATCTACTGCCGGAAAGATGGAAAAGTCAGCCGTTATCTTTGCGAGAAGGCATCTGTCTTGGGGCGTTGTTGCTTGGCTTTCGACAGTGAAGGACATCTTTTCATGGGATCGGCTTCCGAAGGATTATTTGTTTTCGACAATTCATCTGACGCTTTCTCGCCCGTAGCCGGAACAGGCCATTTGAATGTCTCTGTCCTTTGTCCGTTGTCGGACGGGAGGGTTATGTTGGGTACGGACGGAGAAGGGGCTATGGTTTATCGGTTTGGAGAACGTTCGCCGCAACCCTGTGATTACTTTCACGCACAAGTGGATTTGGAACACGCCAAGATAAGCAGTATATTGGAAGACCGCGACGGTAACATTTGGTTGGGGCTATTTCAGAAAGGGGTTTTCATGCAACCACATCAGGATAGCGGCTTCAGCTATGTGGGCTATAAGTCCGGGCGATATGATATCATAGGCTCAGCCTGTGTGATGTCCGTTTATGCTGGAAAGGATTGTACGTTATGGGTCGGTACGGATAACGATGGCCTTTACGCTTTGGACATGAAATCATATGCGGTTAGCCATTATTCCTCTGACACCGGAGGTCTGCCCGCCACAATCACCAGTATCGTGGAAGATAAGGATGGCAAGTTGTGGTTAGGCTCTTATTGGGGGGGAGCCGGATGGTTAGATAGACAAACGGGACAATTCAACCGTCTTCCGTTTACTTGTAGGGGAATGGCCGTGCATGTGTTCCGCCTGTTGGCTGATGCGGAAGATAATTTATGGATTGCCACTTTAGGTGACGGGCTGAAGAAATATAATTTGAAGACACATGAACTGACAGAGTACAAAGTACAGCCGGAGGCGTTTGAGCCGAAAGGCAATTCTTTGACGAACATGTGGGTCAACGATTTGTGCCTGTCTGAAGACGGACGGCGGCTTTATATTTGCATGAGCAGTGGGTTGGCTTGCTTGGACTTGAAGCATGATGACTTTGTTTCCACGTTCGGACGTAATTGTATCCTGACGGAGCAGCCTGTGCATACGGTAGTTGAGGATTCGAAAGGCCAACTATGGGTGGGCACGCATGACGGGATTTTTGTATTGGACAGCCATGGGCGCATGAAACGGCACTACACTACCGATGACGGCTTGCCGGACAATTATATAGCTTCCATGCGGTTCGATATCCAAAATAATATATGGATAAGTACCTTCCATGGTTTGTCCATGTTGGATTTGAAGCGGGGTAGTTTTACCAATTATTATGCGAGTCACGGATTACAAGGAAATGAGTTTAGCGAACGGGCATCCTGCGGATGGGACAGCCTGATGGTTTTCGGTGGAAACTGCGGACTGACATTCTTCTCGCCCGAAACCGTGTGCCGTGCCGGTAAGCGTCCTTGCCTGCAGATAGTAGAAATGCGCATAGGAGATGAGGAAGTGAAGACAGATACAAAATCGGGATTCTTCAAGGTGACGAGTCGCCCCGTAATGGAATCCAACTTGTTTGAAGTGTGCCATGAGGACAATACTTTTTCCATACGTTTTTCAACGATGTCGTATAACATGCCGGATGGAGTGCAATATTTGTATTCCATAGACAACGAACCTTACGTGGCTATGGTTGGTTCGTCAGGTATACTGACTTTGAACCATTTGCCATCCGGGACTTATAAAATCCGAGTAAAGGCAATCGTTAATGGCCTGGAGTCTGATGTCAAAGCTTTTACCGTAATTGTCCGTTCTCCGTGGTACGCTAGCTTGCCGGCGTTTATCCTTTACTTTTTAATAGTGATTTTCCTTGTCATGAGATTCATTCACGGTCGTCGTTTACGGGAACAGGCTCGCTTGCGTTTGCAAGAACATATACATGCAGAGCAGTTGAACGAAATGAAGTTGCAATTCTTTATGAACCTCAATCATGAAATTCGTACTCCTATGACTCTGATTGTAGGGCCTTTGCAACATCTTATTAATACAGACTTCGATGAAATAAGGCAAAGGTCTTACCGTATGATGAACCGCAATGCAGAACGTATCTTAGCTCTTGTCAATCAAATTTTGGATTTGCGTAAAATAGATAAAGGACAGATGATGATGAAGATGCAACCTGTGAATCTGGTAGATTTTACACGAGATGTTTATGAACTCTTCGACAGTAAAGCACGCGAAAAAGAAATCCACTTTCATTTTGAATACGATGCAGATAACATAGAAGTATGGTTGGATAAAAAGAACTTTGATAAGGTAATCATGAATCTTTTGTCCAACGCATTTAAATTCACGCCTTCCAAAGGGAATATCGGTATCCGGTTGAAGCAAGGTGGACGTGAGGTGTCGATGGAAGTTTGGGACGATGGCTTGACGATAGAACCCGACAAGATGGATAAGGTTTTCCAACGCTTCTATCAGGCTGACAATACGGCCAATTACAATATTCCAGGAAGCGGGATAGGGTTGAACCTCACGAAGCAACTTGTCACTCTGCATCATGGTGAGATTTCGGTGTACAACAATGCGGACGGGAAAGGATGTACGTTTAAAGTCGCATTGCCTGTCGGCAGTGCCCATCTCAAACCCGAAGAGCTTTTGCAGACGCCCATAGAAGAAACGACGGAAGAATCAATTCTGAAAATAGAAGAAGCTTCTGCCGTAACCGAAGGAAATAAGGAGGAGAACAAAAACAAGCATCGCAAACGTATTGTTATCGCGGAAGATGATGATGAAATACGAAGTTATCTGGTGGAGGAGCTGAGAAAACATTATTACGTCGTGCCTTGTCACAATGGGAAGGAAGCATTGAGTGAAGTTTTACGGACTCCTCCGAGTTTGGTCTTGAGCGATGTGATGATGCCGGAAATGGATGGTTATACGCTTTGTGCCAAAATAAAGACCAACATTAATGTGAATTTTATACCAGTGGTATTGCTTACGGCCAAATCCCATGAAAAAGACAAAATAGAGGGATTGAGTACCGGTGCTGATTCTTATATTGAAAAGCCTTTTAATATCAAGGTGTTGGAATATACCATACGTAACTTGATAGCTTCGTATGATATTCTTCGTAACAAAGTAGAGGGTAAAGAAATGCCGGAAGAAAACATAGATGTGGTCGTATCCAAATCAGCCGATGACAAGCTCTTGGAGCGCGTATTGCAGATTATCAATGGGAATATCAGTAATCCTTACCTGAGTGTGGAACTTATTGCGCGGGAGGTGGGCATCAGCCGTGCGCACTTGCACCGTAAAATGAAAGAATTGACCAATCAAGGGCCACGAGACCTTGTGCGTAACATACGCCTTAAGAAAGCTGCAGGCCTATTGGCTTCGGGGCATCGTAATATTACTGAAGTTATGTATGCCTGTGGGTTTGAGAACGCCGCATCTTTCTCCATCAAATTCAAAGCTTTGTATGGGATGTCTCCTATGGTTTACATGAAGGAACATTTAGCTAAGAAATGAGGAAATAGTCCTTTTTTTATATATTTTGATACATGGCGTAAAATATCGGTAACACAGCCGTATGGTTGTGTCACCGATATTTTTCATCTTTGCAAAAGAGCACAATAGATTTTTTGTAAATGTGTAAATTGAAAAAGGAATGTGATTTAGAAATGAAAATCCTTAAATTAGATTAGTTATGCGAAGAATGAAAAACTTTATGTTTTCCGGACTGCTGTTGGCGGCAGTTTCGGTGAGCGCAGAAGTTCCTCCGTCCATTCATGTAGACGGGAAGAATTTGACAGACACCCATGGCAACAAAGTGGTGTTGCACGGCGTGATGGATACGCCAAGCCCTTATTTTAATAATTACCGTTGGGGGAATGCTGCCAACGATGCTACCAAAAAAGACTGCATCGAGTATTTCGACAAGCTCTTCACGGCTATTACGGATTCCACGCAGGGAGCCTATTGCAATGTGTTCCGGCTTCATTTGGATCCTTGTTGGACGAATGATCCTAACCTTCCCGTTACGGGAGAAGAAACCGGCGAGGCCAATATCTCGCAATTCAGTGAGAAACGGCTTCGCACGTATCTGTCCACGCTCTATTGGAAAATCATAGAAAAGGCATTGGACCATGGGCTTTATGTAGTCGTGCGTCCTCCCGGCGTATGCCCCGGTGGCATCAAAGTAGACGGGTACTATCAGGACTACCTGCTGAAGGTGTGGGACATCGTTTCGAGCAATACCAACATCAAGAAACATAGCGGGCAGGTGTCCATTGAATTGGCCAACGAACCGGTGAACATTTACGATGCCGACAGTTTGGAAAGCGCACGCGCCCCGTATGATTTCTTCCAACCCATCGTGGACAAGATACGTGCCAACGGTTTCGACGGTATCATTTGGGTGCCCGGGACGGGATGGCAGAGCAATTACACTTGTTATAAGAGCAATCCCATCGAAGGCTATAATATAGGCTACGCTGTGCATGCCTACGTGGGATGGTATAATAACAGCGACGAGAATGCCAATGGGGAAACGTTCATCCAAGAGTTCGGAAAGGCGGTGCCGGTAGTAAATACGAACCCCGTCATTATCACCGAAGTCGATTGGAGTCCGGAGAAAGAAGGAGAAGGGCACTATGACGAGCACGGTAACTGGGTTCCAGCCAACTGGGGAACATGGGCCACTGGGTCTACTTCCAAATGGGGCAACGCTTATAAGGCCGTACTCGACCATTACGGGAACGTCAGCATGACACTTTCCGGAACGGCGTGCTACATCGACATCGATAAATATCTGGCAGATGGTACGGTGGCCCCGGCCTTTGAAGGTAACCCCGAAGCTTGCGGAAAGGCCACTTTCGACTGGTACGCCGATTATGCCAAGGTGGATTTCGCGCGTCCGGACTTTACAAACGTGTCTACCAACCAGACTACGGACGGCAAGAAGTTCATCAATCCCGTATTGGCTTCGGATTTCCCGGATCCGGACGTGGCACGCTTGGGCGACACCTATTATATGGTATCGACCACCATGCATCTCTTCCCCGGTGCCACGATTCTGAAATCATATGATTTGGTCAATTGGGAGTATTGCGCACAACCGTTGGAACAGCTTTCCACCGCAGACAAGTACAGCCTTATCGGCGGAAAGGACTCATACGCCCAAGGGATGTGGGCCGCAGCACTGACAGCCCACGAAGGCAAGCTTTATTTGCTTATCAATGGCAATGACGCAGGAGGTTACATGCTTTCTACCGACGACCCGGAAGGAGCATGGCAAATGCAGAAATTGGAACGGAGTTATTATGACCCGGGGTTGCTTTTTGAAGGTGATAAGGTGTATGTGGCCTGCGGCATCGGTAACATCGACATCTGTGAATTGGACAAGAATCTGAAATTCAAGAAGTCGACCACAGTGCTGAGGGACAAGCCCGGATTGGAAGGCAGCCACCTTTATAAAATAGGGGATTATTATTACATCTATGCCACGTATGGCGGATGGCCGTCTGGGCAAGCCATATTCCGCTCCAAGGACATCACCGGACCGTATGAGGAGAAGATGCTCATAGAGAAGACCATCAACGGGCAGCCCAATACCGTACATCAAGGAGCGTTGGTAGAGACACCGACTGGAGAATGGTGGACGATGCTGATGGAGGACAAAGGTGCCATCGGGCGCTTGCCGAGCCTGCATCCTGTGGCATGGGCCGACGGTTGGCCTACGGTGGCCAAGGACGGGGTTCCCCAACTGGCTTATACCAAGCCAGATGTCGGGACGACTTATCAGGAAAAGATACTCCCTACCAATGACAATTTCCGGCAATATTCCCTTGGCATGCAGTGGCAGTGGAACCATAATCCCGACGATGGCAAGTGGAGCCTGTTCGAGCGTCCGGGATTCCTTCGCCTGTACACCGCGTCGGTGACCGACGACCTGATGCAGGCACGCAATACCCTGACGCAACGCATCTTCGCCTTCCACAACACGAAAAGCCCATATGGGTTGGATACGTCGCGTCCTTCCATTGGTACGGTCGCGCTGAACTTAAAGCACATGCAAGAAGGTGACATGGCCGGTCTGACCATACAACAAGACCCGTACGCTTATATCGCAGTCCACGTGAAAGACGGCAAGAAACAACTCATCTGGGGACAGGATACGTTGAGAACGGTAGACGGTTTCGAGCCGGCTGCGGTCACGGAAACCTCCGTGTCCATCGACACAGTGGTTTATCTGCGCGCGCAATTCGATTGCGGCACCGGCAAGGCACGGTTCTTCTATAGCACAGATAACAAGGAGTATGTGCAGTTGGGCAGTGAGACGACATTCCGATTTAACCTTTCCGTATTCGTCGGTGCCCGTTTCGGCATATTCAATTATGCCACGCAAGCGTTGGGCGGTTATGTGGACGTAGACTGGTTTACCACGGAAGAGCAGTTTGAGGAAAATACTTATTTCGACCCGGATTTTGAGGGCTATAGTGAAGATATGCTCACCATGCAGTCACTTTCCGTAAGGCCGGAAATGGAAGTAATGATTGGCCAAAGCGAGGTATTAGAGTTGATGGCTACCTTTAAGGACGGTCATACAGAAAATGTGGCGGCCAAAGCCAAGTATGAGGTTTCCGACCCGGAAGTGCTGTCGCTTTCGAGCGGTATGGTCGTGGGGAAGAAAGATGGACGGGTAGCGGTGAAAGCCACTTACACAGACCCGATGGGGAATACGCTGACGGCTTCGTTTACGGCCTCTTCCACGTTCTTCCCTTGGGCGGATGAATATATCAATAAGACGCTTTTCGGAGAGGGTACATACTTGGAGCAGACTCATGCCTTCTTTCCTGGTGTGAACGGACAAATGGGTTGGGTATACGAGAATGGTGCTGATATGAGCGGTTATAAGTATTTGGTATTCAAGTTGGACAAAGTACAGAAAGTCAATGCAGCCATTAACATTTATCCGCAGAACAGCATTTGGGGAAACTGTTATAGCAAACCTATCGGGGATGCCACGATGGTGGTCATACCGCTTCAGGAGATAGAATATACCAGTGGGGATGCCATCGGTGAACCCGTCAACACGGCCAATATCATGATTGTGGCTTTGTATGCGGGAAACGGTGGAGTCATAGATGTGTCTGATGCTTATCTGACCAACAATGACGATTATTCCCCCGAGGGCGTTTCAGTTGGTTCCATCCATATAAGGCCGACGGAAACGGATGGTCCGGTTTATAACCTGCAAGGCATGCGTGTGGACCGGATGACGAAAGGTGTATATATCCAAAACGGCAAGAAGATATTGGTGAAGTGATTGTTCCTGTCCAAGCGGGCAAAGGACGGCTTTCCTCGTGGAGGCCGTCCTTTTGATTGCATGAACGAAATAAAGTGTAAATATATATTAATCTTATAACAGCCTATCAATGAATCGGTTGTTAATATTTAGACTACGTGAAATCGTTTGGCGCAGATTGAAAAATCGTTTGCAGCCAGATGAAAAATCATTTGGCGTAGAATGAAAATCCGTTTGGCGCAGTATGGAAAAACGAATATAAAAGGAATAAGGCGAACCCGCAGGTTCGCCTTATTCGTTGTTTGTTTGAAAGAAGTATTTAATAGAAGTTGTTTATGCTTCGGCAGGAGTTTCTGTGGTTCCTTCTGCGGGAGCATCAGCAGGAGCTTGTGCAGCTTCAGCTTCAGCCTTTGCGGCAGCCTCGGCAGCTTTCTTCTCTGCTACTTTCTTAGCGATCTCTTCATTGACTTTCTTCTCGGCTTGCAGGCGTGCTTCAGCGGCAGCCTTCTTTTCAGCGGCTTTCTTGGCCTCGAAAGCTTCTAAGCCCTTCTGCTTGTCGTTTTTCCAAGCTTCGAATTTTGCTTGTGCGGCAGCTTCATCAAAAGCACCCTTCTTCACACCGCCACGGAGGTGTTTCATCATGTATACACCTTCTTTTGACAGGATGTTGCGAACCGTGTCGGTAGGCTGTGCACCTACTTCCACCCAATAAAGAGCGCGATCGAATTTCAAATCTACAGTGGCGGGATTGGTGTTCGGGTTGTACGTACCAATCTTTTCTGTAAACTTACCATCACGTGGTGCTCTTACGTCTGCAATAACGATGCTGTAGAAGGCGTAGCCCTTACGTCCGTTACGCTGCAATCTAATTTTTGTTGCCATAATTAATGTTTTGTTTTTAATATAGGTTTGAAATATGCCGTTAACTCGTAACGGCGGCGCAAAGTTACACTTTTTCTCCGACTTGCCAAAGGTTACCCCTTGTTTTTTAGGCGTTTTTTCTCTTCTCCGTTATTTCTTGATGCGCATGCTCGCCTTTATCATATATATAATAAGGAGAACATACATCAGCAGGGAGAGCCATTCGCTGGCCGGATTGGCCCACCAAGCGGAATAGTCGAACGAGATTCCTCCGAAACGCAGGGCTGCGCTGACTACGCCCATCAAGGCTCCTCCGGCAATGAATCCGGAAGCGATGAGCGTGCCTTTCTCGCCCCGTTCCTTGTTGGTTTGCTCTTTGTTGCTCCGTGTGGTGACATACCAGTTGATGAGGCCGCCGACCAACAACGGCAAGTTCAGTTCGAGCGGAATGAACATGCCCAAAGCGAAGGCAAGGGCCGAAACATTGAAAAGTGTGAGCAGGATGGCGATAGCCGCACCGATGCCGTAAAGCAGCCAGGGGGCACCCGCACCGCTCATCAGCGGTTCGATGACGGCAGCCATGGCATTGGCTTGAGGTGCGGCAAGTTGTCCGCTTGTGAATCCGTAAGTGTCGTTCAATATCATGATGACTCCGGCCACTGTGGCGGCAGACACAAGGGTACCTAAGAACTTGAACGTCTCTTGTTTCTTGGGTGTGCTACCCAACCAGTAGCCTATTTTCAAGTCGGTGATAAAGCTTCCGGCCGTAGAGAGCGCGGTGCAGACCACGCCGCCCATAATCAGTGCAGCCACCATGCCTGCCGGGCCTTTCAGGCCGACGCCCACCATGATGACAGAAGCCAGGATGAGGGTCATCAGCGTCATGCCGGACACGGGGTTGCTGCCGACAATCGCAATGGCGTTGGCCGCGACCGTAGTGAAGAGGAAGGCAATGACGGCTACGAGAATCACACCGGTGAGCGTGAAGAGCAGGTTGCCTTCCATGACCCCGAAATAGAAAAATAAAAGGATGGCTATCAAAGTCAGGAGGGAGCCGATGGCTATGATTTTCATAGGCAAATCCTTTTGTGTCCGGGGAACGGCCGTGTCGCTCTTCCCCTTGCCCTTCATTTCTTGTGCAGCCAGACCCACAGCCCCCATGATGATTTTGCGGCTTTTGAAAATGCCGATGATACCGGCCATGGCGATACCGCCGATACCGATGCTTTTGGCATATTGGAAGATTTGTTCGGCACTGGCTTGGGAGGCTGTGACGGAAGAACTGCCGGCACTCACGACGAGGTCGGGGAACAACCATGAAATGGCCGGAACGATGACCCACCATACGGCCACGGAACCGCAACAAATGATGAGGGCGTATTTCAAGCCCACGATGTATCCCATGCCTAGCACGGCCGCCCCCGTATTGATTTTAAAAACGAGTTTGGTCTTGTCCGCCAACACTTGCCCCCATTCCAGACAACGTGACGTGACGCTCTCGTTCCACCAACCTACGGTGGCGATGATGAAATCGTAAATGCCGCCTACGACTCCGGCCACGAGGAGCGGTAAAGCCTGGTTGCCACCTTTTTCCCCGGAAACCAATACCTGCGTGGAGGCCGTGGCTTCGGGAAAAGGATATTTGCCGTGCATGTCTTTCACGAAATACTTGCGGAAAGGGATGAGGAAAAGGATGCCCAAGACTCCTCCCAACACGGAGGCGACGAACACTTCCATGAAGTTCACCGTCATTTCCGGATATTTGTCTTGCAGGATATAGAGGGCGGGCAAGGTGAATATGGCTCCGGCCACAATCATGCCGGAACATGCCCCGATGCTCTGGATGATGACGTTCTCTCCCAACGCCCCTTTCCGGTGGGTGGCTCCCGTCACGCCTATCGCGATAATCGTGATGGGGATGGCCGCTTCGAACACTTGTCCTACTTTCAGTCCTAAATAGGCTGATGCCGCCGAAAAGATTACGGCCATGAGCATGCCCCACAATACCGACCATACCGTCACTTCCTTATACGTGTGGTCTGGTGACATCAGAGGTGCGTACTGTTCGCCTTTTTTGAGTTCCCGGAAGGCGTTTTCCGGCATTCCCGTCTGTTGCTTTGCGTTTTCCATTCAATCGTTGTTTTTATGAAATTTTATAATTGGAAGCAAAGATATATATTTCATGGCAGAATGCACTTTCTTCTTTTGTAGAAATTCTTTAAATAGTTTAATTTATAATGTGAATCCCTCGCTATTCACTAATTTTGCAATTCAATTTAAAAGAAATCGCATGCTGCTGAAGCTTTATCATAGATACGTATCGTTGTTTTTAGTCTTGATGTGCTTTGTCCCGCATTCCTTGAATGCACAGGTTCGGGGACGGGTGACGGATGCCGACACGGGAGAACCTATCCCGGCGGTCAATGTGTACTACGGAAAACAAAAGACCGTGGGAACCACAACCAATGACAAAGGCAGGTATACATTGCAAGCACCGGATAAAGGGGACACCCTTGTGTTTTCTTATGTCGGCTACCAGACGTATAAGATATATATAAAGGCCGGAGAGAAAAAAACACTGAATGTCAAGCTTCAGGGGTTGGACAGGGAGTTGTCGGAATTATTGGTGAAACCGAAAAAAAGACGGTATAGCCGAAAAGACAATCCGGCGGTGGAGTTAATGCGGAAAGTGATAGCGGCCAAAGAAAAAAGTGATTTGAAACAGAACGACTATTACCGTTATGACAAGTATCAGCGTATCACATTCGGCTTCAACAATATCACGCAACATTTCATCGACAGCAGCTTTTTGCGCAAATTCCCCTTGTTGGTCAAACAGGTGGAATACTGTCCGCAGACCCAAACCAACATACTTCCCCTGACCTATAACGAGACTTCGTCGGAACATATATACAGGAAACAGCCGGAGGCGGAACGGAATTTTATCCGGGGAACAAATTCGGAGGGGGTGAACGAGCTGTTCGCTACGGGGGACATCGTGAACGTAGTCCTTCAGCGTTTCTTCGCCGACGTGAACATTTATGATAATTCGATCAATCTTTTGGAACGTTACTTCACCAGTCCCTTATCTTCTACCAATGCCATATCTTTCTATCAGTATTACATCATGGATACTCTGGACGTGGAAGGAGACAAGTGTATCGAATTGAGCTTCATTCCCCAAAATCCGCAGGACTTCGGTTTCTCGGGACGGTTATGGGTTTTGGACGACGGGACTTATCAGGTGAAACGTTGTCTGGTCAACCTGCCGCTCCGTTCAAGTGTGAACTTTATCAGCAATTTAGTGATAGAACAGGATTTCTCCACGCTCCCGAACGGCCAACGGGTATTGGTGAAGGACAATATGATTGCAGAACTGGGCGCATTGAAGAAATACCATAATATGATGGTCAAACGTACCACGGCTTATACAGGGTTCGACTTTGCCCCCATTTCCAGTGAGAGGTTCGACCAACGCGAACAGCCAAGGGAAGGTACACCGGTCATCAAAGACGAAAACTTCTGGGCACAGCACCGGACGGACACACTGACCCGTTCGGAAGCCGGCATGTCCACCATGGTACAGGATATGACCCGAAAAAAAGGCTTCGGTTGGATTATCTGGATTGTACGTGCCTTCGTGGAAAACTACGTGGAGACTTCGCCTCCGGGAAAAAAGAATTATGTGGATTTCGGACCAGTCAACACGGTCGTCTCGTCCAATTTCATAGACAAGGTGCGTTTCCGGGCCAGTGCGCAGACCACGGCCAATCTGAGTCCTCATCTCTTCCTGAAGGGATATGCTGCATACGGCGTACGGGACAAGAAATGGAAATATGAGGGAGAAGTGGAATATTCGTTCTTAAAAAAACAATATTCGCCGGAAGAGTTCCCGCGAAACTCGATAGCTGTCTCTACCCGTTATGACGTAATGGCTCCCTCCGATGCCATGTTACCTACGGACAAAGATAACGTGTTCACGTCGCTCAAGACGCAGACTATTGACCAAATGTCTTATTTCCGCCAATACAACATACGTTACGTGTATGAGTTCGACAATCATTTCGGGATTACGGCACAGTTGCGCCATATCACTCAAAACCCGACAGGCACGCTGTTCTATCGTACGGTAAGCGGGCAAACGGTGCCGGAACTGACGCAAAGCGAGGCGACGCTGAGTTTGCGTTACGCGCCGGGCGAAAAGGTGGTGGTCACGAAACAGAGGCGTCATCCGGTCAACCATAATTATCCTATTTACACGTTGATGCATACGACCGGGTTCAAAGATGTTTTGGGAGGGGACTATGCTTCCAACTACACGGAACTGTCGGTGACAAAGCGTTTTTGGCTGAACTCATGCGGGCGCATTGATATTTACGGCCGTGCGGGAGCGCAATGGAACAGGGTGCCGTTCCCGTTGTTGATTACGCCTGCGGCGAATAATTCGTATATCATACAGCGTGGCATGTTCAATATGATCAACAACATGGAGTTCATGAACGACCGTTTCGTTTCGTTGGACGTGCAATGGGATTTGAGCGGCAAGCTGTTCAACCGGATTCCCTTGCTCAAGCATCTGAAATGGCGTGAGGTGATAGGTTTCAAGACGCTTTACGGCACGTTGACGGACAAGAACAATCCGTTTAAACAAGGGAACCAAAGCGATTTGTTCGAGTTCCCGTCACGAAACGGACAACCGACCAGTTTCGTAATGGGGGATACTCCCTACATGGAACTGAATGTGGGCATTCACAATATCTTCAAGATACTTCGTGTAGACTACGTGCGCCGGTTGAATTATCTGAACGCACCCAATGCCAAGAAGAACGGCGTGAGATTTGTATTGCAGTTTGACTTTTAAGGAGGATTTGACATGGCAGCACCTTTGGCAGAAAGATTACGTCCGCAAACGTTGGACGATTACATCGGGCAAAAACATCTGGTCGGTCCGGATGCCGTTTTACGTAAGATGATAGATTCCGGACGGATTTCCTCATTTATTTTGTGGGGACCTCCGGGTGTGGGCAAAACGACCTTGGCGCAAATCATTGCCCATAAGCTCGAAACGCCGTTTTACACGCTGAGCGCGGTAACAAGCGGTGTGAAGGATGTCCGGGAAGTGATAGAAAAGGCACGGAACAATCGTTTTTTCACCCAGGCTAGTCCGATTCTTTTCATTGATGAAATCCATCGTTTTAGTAAATCCCAACAGGATTCCCTTCTGGGAGCTGTGGAGCAGGGGACAGTCACGTTGATTGGGGCCACGACGGAAAATCCGTCTTTCGAGGTCATACGCCCGCTTTTGTCCCGTTGCCAGTTATATGTCTTGAAAAGCCTTACGAAAGATGACCTGATGGAGTTGCTGCACAAGGCGGTGGAAAGAGATATCATACTGAAAACGAAACATATCGAATTTCGCGAAACGGATGCCATGCTCCGGTATAGCGGAGGAGACGCCCGCAAGCTGCTGAATATCCTTGAACTGGTGGTAGAGGCTGACGGAACGGACCAAGTGGTTATCACGGATGCTGTCGTAGCCGAAAGGCTTCAGCAAAACCCATTGGCATACGATAAGGGGGGAGAATTGCACTATGACATCATATCGGCTTTCATCAAAAGTATTCGGGGAAGCGACCCTGATGCCGCTCTGTATTGGTTGGCACGAATGATAGAAGGTGGGGAAGACCCCTCGTTTATCGCGCGGCGACTGGTCATTTCCGCTAGTGAAGACATAGGTTTGGCCAATCCGAATGCACTGCTTTTAGCCAATGCCGCTTTTGAAGCAGTCATGAAGATAGGATGGCCGGAAGGGCGTATCCCTTTGGCCGAGGCTACGGTCTATCTGGCAACCAGTCCGAAAAGCAACTCGGCTTATAAGGGTATCAATGATGCCTTGCAGCTCGTACGGCAAACCGGGAATTTGCCGGTGCCGTTGCACTTGCGCAATGCGCCTACCCGGCTTATGGAAGAGTTGGGATATGGTAAAGACTATAAGTATGCGCATGACTATCAGGGGCATTTCGTGGAACAGCAATTTTTACCCGACGACATTCGTGACAAAAGGATTTGGCATGCCCAAGGGAATGCGGCGGAAACCAAATTGCAGGAACGGATGCTGCATTTATGGAAAGACCGCTATAAATGATTTTTTGATGGAAGAATATCCTGCACAAATGCCGGTTTTGCATTAATTTTGCTAACTTTGTCTTTTCATTCTTAAATTGTTAAATAGAAAACGCTACAAATACAGATGAAAAGCGATATAGAAATTGCCCGCGAGTGCCGATTGAAGCCGATTGAAGACATTGCCCGCCAAGTACAGGTTCCTGTGGATGAATTGGAACATTATGGGAAATACATTGCCAAAGTACCGGAATCGCTGATTGACGAGAAAAAAGTAGAAAACAGTAATTTGATTTTGGTTACGGCCATTACTCCCACGAAGGCCGGTATAGGCAAGACTACCGTTTCGGTCGGTTTGGCTTTAGGACTTAGCTACATTGGGAAAAAGAACATCGTGGCTTTGAGGGAACCTTCTCTCGGCCCGTGTTTCGGTTTGAAAGGCGGTGCGGCAGGAGGTGGTTACGCCCAGATATTGCCGATGGACAAAATCAACTTGCATTTCACCGGGGATTTCCATGCCGTTACTTCGGCCCATAATATGATTGCCGCTTTGTTGGACAACTATATCTATCAGCATCGGGATGAAGGCTTTGCCATGAAAGAAATTTTATGGAAACGCGTGTTGGACATTAACGACCGGAACTTGCGTTATGTCGTAACCGGACTGGGAGCCAAGACGAACGGGGTCACGATGGAAAGCGGTTTCGATATTACTCCGGCATCCGAAATCATGGCGATTCTTTGCTTGTCGAAAGACGAACATGACCTGCGCCGCAGAATCGAGAACATATTATTGGGTACTACAATCGAGGGAAAACCGTTCCGTGTAAAAGACATGGGAGTGGCCGGAGCAATATGCGTGCTTTTAAAAGACGCCTTACATCCCAATTTGGTGCAAACCACGGAAAACACACCGGCTATCGTGCACGGAGGCCCTTTTGCCAACATCGCACACGGATGCAACTCCATATTGGCCACCAAACTGGCTATGACGTACGCAGATTATGTGGTGACGGAGGCCGGTTTCGGGGCTGATTTGGGAGCGGAAAAGTTTTTCAACATCAAATGCCGGAAATCTGGGCTAAATCCCAAGCTCACCATAATAGTCGCTACAACCCAAGGTCTGAAAATGCACGGCGGGGTAGCGTTGGAAGATATTAAAAAGCCTCATTCGGAAGGGTTGAAGAAAGGATTTGAGAATCTGGACAAGCATATCAGGAACATGCAGGCCTTCGGGCAGACCGTAGTGGTTTGTTTCAACCGTTATGCGACGGATGTGGATTCGGAAATAGACTTATGCCGCAAGCATTGTGAGGATATGGGAGTAGGCTTTGCCGTGAATAATGCTTTCTCGGAAGGTGGAAAGGGAGCTGTGGAGTTGGCCGAGCTTGTGGTTGAAACTATTGCCTGTCACCCATCCCGTCCGGTCGTGTTCTCCTATGCCGACTGTGATAATATCGAGACTAAAGCGGAAAATGTAGTTCGTCAAGTGTATGGAGCCGACGGGGTCGTTTTCTCGGCCGCAGCCCGTAAAATGTTGGAAAGAGTACGTCAGTTAGGTATAGAAAATTATCCAGTTTGCATAGCCAAGACGCAATATTCATTTTCCGCAGATGCCCATGCATACGGAGTGCCGCACGGATTTAAAGTGCAAATACGGGATATTGTAGTCAATTGCGGAGCCGAAATGATCGTACTGATAGCCGGAGATATATTGAGAATGCCCGGATTGCCGAAATCTCCCCAGGCGGAACGCATTGATTTAATCGACGGAAGAATAGAAGGGCTTTCTTGACATATTTAGGTGAACACCACGGGCCTGGTTTATAGGGTATATGAGAAAGCCTACGTTTGGTATAACAGGAAGAAAGAATCTTTCGGCTATATGCGTGTCTGTCATATTAGGATTATGTATAGGAGCCGGATGTCATTGGTATGCCTCTTCCCGTCCGGACATGACAAGAGTAGGGAAAGTAGATTCCCTGAATACTAAAGCTTGTTTGGTGCGCTACGTCCATCCGGACAGTGCGTTACTGTTTGCCCGGAAGGCAGCCCGTATGGCACGGAATTACGCAGACGGACGAAGTGAGGCCTTAAACCATCAAATGTTCATTTGCTTTTTGCGAATGGACTTTGGTGGGTGTATGGAGCTATACAATCGGATTCAGCAGTCCACCAGTAACCAGATAGAATTGTTGGTGAGCGAAGTGAATATGATGATAATATGCCAACGGGCTGCACAAAACCGTTTGTTCTTCGATTATTATAACCGTGCGCTTGAAAGAATCCAACGCATCAGGGAAGAGTATGATGAAGTGAAAGGCCGTAATAAAGAACGGTTGGACTACGCCATGACAGAATTCAGTTTGACCACGGCTACCAACTACATCAATCTGATGCAAGAGCAAAAGGCTGAGAAGGAACTTTCGGCAATTGATACGGATGGCTATATACGTCGGAATAAGGCTTTACTTATTTACTTTTATTACCTGAACGGTTTGATTTACCAAAATCGTTTGGATCTGGGAAAAGAGCGTGTAGTGGATGCTTTCGATTATTTTTATCTGGCTTACTCATATTCCGAACGTATGGGTAACATTTATTTTTCCTCCATGTTGGAACAAGTCTTATCGGAGATGTTTGCCCAACCGAAAAACTATGATATCATCAAGACCTACCGTAAAGTAGAATTGGATTATTTGTACAATTCGTTAGTTACGGAGGAACTTGGAGAGGGTGGATTCCCGGTATCCCTGCGCCTTTCTACGGCATTAGCCCAAAAGGCATTGTCCAATGCCGGACAATGTGGAAATCTGTTGCTTAAGATTAACGGATTCCGCGTGTTGGGAAATACCATGTTTGCCAAGGGTGAATATTATAGGGCTTTGAATTGCTTCGAGACGGCTTTGTCCTATTTGAATCTTCATCACCAAATTTATTATCCGGAAGACAAAGAACGATTGTTGACGTCTTTTGAAAGCCGAAAAGACTCGGCAGTAGACATGTTATGGTCGAAAGACAATGAAATACAAACCGTTCCGGGCTATTTGACCTACATCCGGGAACGTTTAAGTGCGACCTACAGTGCGTTGGGGGACAGACAGAAATCAGATTACAACCGAAATCTGTATTTGGACTTGATGGATTTTACTCGTCAAGACAAATCTATAGAAAGTCGCGTAGACATGATAGCGCATGACAACAAGATATTGAATGCCCTTTTGGGGATTATTATTCTGCTGTCTCTCGTTTTTGGCTTTTTCCTCTTTTTATATGCACGCAAATGGAAACTGCGGAATGCGAAACAGTATTCTTTATTGAAAGATATGTCCGCATGGTTCATGGAGGTGGCTTTCACCAAATCTGAAGAAAGTCTGGAAGAAGCATTCAATGTCTATCCTTGGATAAAAAAGGAAAAGCGAATCCTACATGAAATCCTCCGTCCCTATATCAAATGGACGGAAAAGAACCGTATCTTGTCCGACCAAATGGACAAGGAACGGATGCAGTTTCGTGAAGAATATCTGCAAAACGAAAGACAAATAGCCATCGACAAAAGGAAAAACATATCCAAACGGGCAAAAGTTTCTTTGGTACACTCCATCATGCCTTTCATCGACCGTATTTTGTATGTGGTACGCAGGATGGAAAGTAAAAATCAATATGACCAGAGAGCTTTAACCTATCTAAGTGAACTTGCAGACGAAATCAACAGCTATAATGACGTACTCACCGAATGGATTCGTATGAACCGGGGCGAGTTGGAACTGGCAATAGAAAGTTTCCCACTACAGGACTTATTCAAGTTACTGGATAGAGGCCAGTATAATTTCAAACGGAAGGGTGTTGGCTTTTTTGTGGAACCAACGGAAGCATGGGTAAAAGCAGACCGTGCCCTTACCTTTTTCATGCTCAACACTCTGACAGACAATGCACGTAAATTCACACCTTCGGGAGGGCAAGTCACAGTATGCGCAACAGAATTGGCAGACGCTGTGGATATTAAGGTCTCAGATACAGGATGTGGACTTACGGAGTCTGAAATAGCACTGATTCTATCTTCAAAAATCTATGATGCCCAACAGATTGGTGTCAATTCTTCGACTGTACGTCCTGAAAAAGGAAGCGGTTTCGGCTTGTTGAATTGCAAAGGTATTATCGAAAAGTACAAGAAGTCGGGAGACATTTTCAAGGTATGCCGTTTCCATATTGAAAGCGAGGAAAATAAAGGCAGTTGCTTTTCTTTTCGCTTACCTAAAGGAATAAGGCGAAAGGGCATGATGGTGCTGGCGTTTATTTTTTATTTACTCACTTGCGGTCAGTATATGTATGCTGTTCGGCCCGACATTGGCAATGTTCCTCCTCACGAGGAGGCAGACATGAATTACGGAGAGCTTAAATGGGCAGTATTTTATGCCGATTCGGTCTATTTTGCCAATGTTCATGGCGATTACGACCGCAGTATGCAGTATGCCGATTCCACCTTTAAATATATCAACCGTTATTATGAAGACATCTTGCCGGAAGAATGCGTAAGCCGACAACTGACTGCTACGGGAAACGGTATGGAAGAACTTGAATGGTTATCTTTAGGAGTGAAGGCCGATTACTTTCTGATTATGGGATTTCGAAATGAAATGGCCATTGCGACATTGGCGTTACATGATTGGGAAAAATATGAGTTCAACAACAGGCAGTTCACACATTTATATAAACTGTTGACCAAAGACGATTCTTTGGAGGAGTTTTACATCCGGCAGCGTGACACACAGAAAAACTTGTCGGTCAGTCTGGTTTTATTGGTCTTCATGCTCTTTATTTTTTCCGTCCTGATATACATTGTTTATTTTCGTCGGCGAATTCTGTTCCGTTTCAGCGTGATGCAGGTTCTTGAAACCAATCATGCCATGCTGAATGTCATTGAAATGTGTACACGTCCGGGACGTACGGACGATTTGGTATCTCAACTCCTGTCAGTCGTGTTGTCCAAGCTTAAAGAATTACATGAAATAAATAGCGTACGGTTGTTGCTATATCGGGGAAAAGGGGAAAAAGTCGGAACGTTTTTACAAGGGGAGGAAGACTATGGAGTATTGGCAGATTCTCTGCTTAGTCAGGCTTATGAAACGGAAAATGTCGTTTTTGATGAAATATCCAACACACAGATTTACCCCTTGCTTCTTCGCCTGAAGGAGAATGAACGTCTCTGCATCGGGTCTGTAGCAGTCAACTATGGGACTTACCGGATGCAAAAAGAAGATTTCATTTTTGAGAATTATATCGTAAACTATCTGGCTATTTTACTGTATGAAGCGGTCATACAGCGGGGGCAAGACCTGGAAAATGTGGAAACTGCAGAGAACGAGAAACAACGTTCTTTGTACGAAAGAACACGTATCAAAGTACAGAATCAGATTCTGGATAACTGCCTTTCCACCATTAAACACGAATCGATGTATTATCCCAGTCGCATGAAACAAATCATATGGAAACTGGAAGAACATGAGGAACATCATGATTTGAAGACGTCCATTCACTCATTAAGGGAGCTTGCCGAATATTACAAAGAAATATATACTCTGCTGTGCGCACAGGCTGATCGGCAGATTGACTCCGAATACTTTAAATGCGAGAAACTTTCTCCGCACATCATCGGAAAAGAGTGGATGAAGGCAATGGAAGCTTGGAGGAAGAGAAAGGCTTATGGCCTTCACCTGTCTTTTGTCGATGATTTGCAGGAAAATATTTTTATGAACGTGGATGCTACATTGGTGCGCTTCATGTTAGATACCTTGACGAAGGAATGGGCAAACCGGTTGGCTGAACGGGAGAAAGAAGGGAGTTTGACGCTTCGTGTATCGGAAGACGATGATTTTGTCCGTTTTACGTTGCTGTCTTCAGTTCGGATTTATGAAGCGGAAGAAGCCATAAGGATATTCCAACCGGATGTCAAGCATTATCCCTACCTGTTGTGCAAGGAAATCGTTCGAGAACATGATAAACTAAATAATTTTTGCGGTTGCCGTATCAATATCGAGACAGATTCCGGATGCAGTATATGGTTTACCGTACCTAAATATAGATGAAATGGGAATGGATTCTTTTAAAATCATTATTGTTGAAGACGTTAAACTGGAGTTAAAGGGAACAGAAGAAATCATTCGTACGGAACTCCCGGAAGCCAAAATCATCGGAACAGCAATGAATGAAAGCGAATTTTGGTGCTTGATTAAGAAAGGAGTACCGGATTTGCTGTTATTAGACTTGGGACTGGGCGGCTCCACGACTATCGGAGTGGACATTTGCAGGCAAGTCCGGTTGGCCTATCCGGAATTACGTATCCTGATTTTCACGGGAGAAATACTGAACGAACGGCTGTGGGCCGACGTATTGAAAGCCGGAGCAAACGGCATTATCCTGAAAACAGGTGAACTGCTCACGCGTAACGATGTGCGACAAGTAATGGATGGCCGCAATTTTGTTTTCAACGAACCAATTCTGGAAAAGATTGTCAGCCGCTTTATGAAATCTGTGGAATCGGAACGTTTACATAAAGATGCACTCATCCATTATGAAATCGATGAATATGACGAACGTTTCCTTCGCCATCTGGCATTAGGTTATACAAAAGAAATGATAACCAACTTACGCGGAATGCCTTTCGGCGTGAAGAGTTTGGAAAAAAGACAAAACGATTTGATTTCACGCCTATTCGATACTGGCGAAAGAGGGGGTATCAATGCCACCCGTTTGGTTGTGAAAGCATTACAATTACATATCATAGACTTAGAACATTTGGAGCCGGATGAGGAATAGGTTCATGATACATCGGAAAGGACACAGTGTGGCTTCCGCACTGTTGTTCATTTTGCTGATTGCCCATCTGCTTCTGCCTCCATTGGCATGGTTGGGAAGTGCCGCAGGGTTTCCTTTGGGCAACCTGTTTTCTAGCGAGGGAGTACGGTGGTATTATCTTCATATTCAAGATTGTTACCGTTCTCCGTTCATGGCCGTAGTCTTTCCTGTGGTTTTGGTGCTTGGAGCGATAGAGCGTTCCGGCTTGTTTGGAATCATTAAGGATTCTATCAGCAAAGGCGTGCCGTTTCTCACTTACCGGCAACGTAAGGCTTGCCTTATGGCCGGTACATTCTTATTATTGTATCTGGCCGGAATGCTGCTTCTGTTGCTCGGTCCGCATGCCATATTGCTCAGTGTGACGGGGCATCTCTATCCGTCTCCTTTTGTTTCCGGTATTTTGCAAACCATGTCTTTAGGTTTTGTCCTGACTTCGTTGTTATACGCTGTCCTAAGCTTTCATTTGCGAGGTTGGGAGGAATGCCTGTCTGTACTGTATTGGGGGATCCAACGTTATGATGTATGGATTCTCATTTCCATGTTGGCCGTGCAGCTTTACAATGCTTTATGCTATGTATGGAACGGTGCTTAAAATGGATGGAATGGATAGTTTTCAAGGCTCAAAGAAGCGTTATTCTTGGGCATTCAGGTGAAAATATCTACTTTTGTGTAAGTATTAGAAAAAAGCATGATAAAAGATTTTTTGGAAAAGATAGAGGAAGAACTCAACGAAGAACAGCGCCGGGCCGTTTGTTACGACAAAGGTCCTTCATTAGTAATAGCAGGTGCCGGTTCGGGCAAGACACGCGTGTTGACCTACAAGATAGCTTATTTGTTGGAACAAGGATATAAACCATGGAATATCCTGGCATTGACGTTCACCAATAAGGCTGCAAGGGAAATGAAGGAACGTATTGCCCGGTTGGTAGGCCATGAGCTTGCAGCCGGATTATGGATGGGAACGTTCCACTCCGTCTTTTCCCGTATCTTACGGAAGGAAGCCGATGAAATCGGGTTTTCTTCCCATTTTACCATCTACGACCAAGCCGATTCGCGAAATCTGATAAAGACCGTTATACGTGAAATGGGGCTTGATGACAAGACCTATAAACCGGCAACCATAGCAGCCCATATTTCCAATGCCAAAAACCGTTTAATATTGCCGGAAGCCTATTTGTCTGACAATGCTGTGCGAATGGCAGACCAGGCGGCCAAAATTCCGATGACGGGAGAAATCTACCTTCGCTACATGTCCCGTCTCCGACAAGCCGACGTAATGGACTTCGATGATTTGTTGCTCTATACTTATATTTTGCTAAAAGAGCATCCTGAGGTTTGCGGGAGATATGCAGACAAATTCGATTTCGTTTTGGTGGATGAGTATCAGGACACGAATTATGCCCAACACTGTATCGTATGGGAGTTGACTCAGAAGAAACAACAAGTGTGCGTGGTGGGCGACGATGCGCAAAGCATTTATAGTTTTCGTGGAGCAAATATTGATAACATTCTTAATTTCACGCAGAAATATAACAATGCGAAGTTGTTTAAGTTGGAGCAGAACTACCGTTCTACAAAGACTATCGTTTCGGCTGCCAACAGTTTGATAAGCCATAACGACCGACAGATACCAAAAGACGTTTTCAGCGACAAGGAGAAAGGTTCGCCCCTTCATGTGTATTCCGCTTACAGTGATATAGAGGAGGCTGAAATCGTGGTAAACCAAATCGCAGCATTGCGGAGAAAAGAAAAAATGGAATATGATGGTTTTGCCATTCTTTACCGTACCAACGCGCAGAGCCGTACTTTTGAAGAGGCTTTGCGCAAACGGGGTATGCCTTATCGGATTTACGGAGGACTTTCGTTTTACCAACGAAAGGAAATAAAAGATGTGATAGCCTATTGCCGTTTGGCCGTAAATCCCCATGACGAGGAGGCTTTCAAACGGGTCATCAATTATCCGGCACGAGGGATTGGCCAGACCACGGTGGATAAGATTGTATCCGTAGCTTCCACAGACGGGGTCAGCTTGTGGGAAGTGGTGTCTCGTCCCGAGGAGCATTCCTTACCCGTAAATAAGGGCACGATGGGTAAATTGAAATCATTCACGGATATTATCTCCGGTTTCATCGAGGAAACAGAGCAGATGGATGCCGTCTTCCTCACACAGGAAATCATCCGTGAGAGCGGTATAATGAGAGAGATTTTTCAAGATATGAGTCCGGAAGGAATGAGCCGTCAGGAAAATGTGCAGGAACTGTTGAATGGCGTACAGGAATTCGTCTCCAGACGTTTAGAGGAAGGGCAAAGTACCGGACTCAGCGATTTTCTACAGGAAGTATCATTATTGAGCGATTTGGACGAAGACGAAAGTGACGAACAACACAAAGTGACATTGATGACGATTCACTCGGCCAAAGGGTTGGAGTTCCCTGTGGTATTTATCGTTGGAATGGAAGAAAATCTATTCCCAAGTCCGATGGCGGGAAACAGCCAACGTGCATTGGAAGAAGAACGTCGTCTTTTTTATGTGGCTATTACCCGTGCCGAACGTTATTGTTATCTAAGTTTTGCCCGCAGCCGTTATCGTTTCGGTAAAACGGAATTCAGTAACCCGAGTCGTTTTCTGCATGACATAGACCCACGATATGTGGAAATGGATGCTCAAGACGGGTTTTCGTTCGGACAGACAAGGAGAAGGAAATTTGCGAGTGAGCGAGCGCAGACCGAACTCCGATCGAGTCTGCCGAGCGTGAGCAAATTATGCAAGTATGAAGACGAAGATGATTACGGTACATCTTATCGGGAACGGCATCACCGCGCTTACGGAGAAGGTGTCGGGGCAAGTTCTCCTATAGTAGCAAAAGTTTCCGGTTTGAAACCTTTGGGAAGCGTAAACCGACAAGCTCTTATGCGAGATGCAAAATGCGGCGGCGCAGGGCTTACCGTTGTTCCGTCGCCATCCGCATCAGCTAAGGATAACAGTGAGCTACGGGCAGGCATGCGGATTGAACACGAACGTTTCGGTTTGGGGGTGGTAAAAGCTGTTGAAGGCAGCGGAGAAAACACCAAAGCTACCGTGGAGTTTCAAAATACGGGCACCAAGCAATTACTGTTGAGATTTGCTCGTTTTAAAGTGGTGGAGTAGTGCTTTCCGTAAATCGGGTATTTTTGTCTGTAAATCGGGTATGGGGAGTCTGAGTGGGATGCCGTAACTTTACCCTCAAAAAAGACAAGACATGATCACAAAAGTATTTGCATTTTTAGTATGCAGTATCTTAACCACAAATGTTATGGCACAAAAGAAAATCGTACAGACAGCCGGGCGTGACCAGCTTGGTGAGTTCGCTCCTGAATTTGCACGTCTTAATGACGATGTGCTCTTTGGGGAGGTGTGGAGTAGAAATGACTTATTGAGTTTGCGTGACCGTAGTTTGGTTACGATTACTTCGTTAGTCAGTCAGGGTATGACAGATTCTTCGCTCACTTATCATTTGCAAACGGCAAAAGCAAATGGAATTACTCGTACTGAAATATCCGAGATTATCACCCATATTGCATTTTATGCCGGATGGCCGAAAGCATGGGCGGCTTTCCGTCAGGCTAAAGATGTGTGGGCAGAAGATGAAACGGCTGTCGATGCACGGGCGGCATTTCAGAAAGAGATGATTTTTCCTATCGGAGAGCCTAATACGGCGTATGCACCGTATTTCACGGGACGCAGTTACATCGCCCGTATTTCAGATTCACAGATTCCCTTTTCTAATGTCACTTTTGAACCCCGGTGCCGCAATAACTGGCATATCCATAGGGCTACAAAAGGAGGAGGACAGATGCTCGTGGGGGTCGCCGGACGAGGATGGTATCAAGAAGAAGGCAAATCTGCTCAGGAGATACTTCCGGGCACGGTCATCCACATTCCGGCTAATGTGAAACATTGGCATGGTGCTGCAGCCGACAGTTGGTTTGCTCACCTTGCTTTCGAAATACTTGGCGAAAATACATCGAATGAGTGGCTTGAGCCGGTAACAGACAAGGAATACAATCAATTGAGATAAAACAAAAACACTCCGTAAACCTGAAGCTTACGGGGTGTTCTCCTATTTGTGCCGGTGAGCGGGGAAGCAAGTTACTTGGTATCCGTATAACCGTCTGATTTCAGCAGTTCCACTATACGCTGCTTCCATTCCCCTTGGATGATGATTTCACCGTCCTTCACGGCACCGCCTACGCCGCACTTCGTCTTCAGCATCCGCCCCAGTTCTTTCAAGTCGGCCTCTGCACCGACGAAGCCTTTCACCACGGTGACCACTTTTCCACCGCGATTCTTGCGTTCGATACCCACTCTCAGTTTCTGTCGGTTTTTGGGAGGCGTGTCAGCTTCCTCTTCCTCGCTGCTATCGAATGCGAAATCAGGGTTGGTGGAATACACCATCCCCAATCTCGATTTCCAGTCGTTGTCCTTTGCCGGCATGTTTTAATCCTCCATCAGTTTCCGGTAACGGATGCGTTTCGGCTCTTCCAGTCCGAGACGTTTCATCTTGTTGCTTTCGTATTCCGAGTAACTGCCCTCGAAGAAAAACACATTGCCGTCGCCTTCGAAAGCAAGAATGTGCGTACAGATACGGTCGAGGAACCAACGGTCGTGGCTGATGACCACGGCGCAACCGGCAAATTCCTCCAGACCTTCCTCTAAAGCCCGTAGCGTATTCACGTCGATGTCGTTCGTCGGCTCATCGAGTAGCAATACGTTGCCCTCTTCTTTCAGCGCCATGGCCAAATGCAAACGGTTACGCTCACCTCCGGAAAGTACGCCGCATTTCTTTTCTTGGTCTGCTCCGGAGAAATTGAACCGGCTCAGGTAGGCACGGACATTGATGTCGCGGTTTCCCATACGTATCAGTTCGTTACCGCCGCTCATGACTTCATACACGCTCTTTTCCGGAGAAATATCCTTGTGCGTCTGGTCTACGTAAGCTAATTTGACGGTTTCACCGACTTCGAACGTACCGCCATCCGCATGTTCCAACCCCATAATCAAACGGAAAAGCGTAGTCTTACCCGCACCGTTGGGGCCGATGACCCCCACGATACCGTTGGGCGGAAGCATGAAATTCAGGTCGTTGAATAATACTTTGTCGCCAAAAGCTTTCTGCACGTGCTGTGCTTCGATAACCTTGTTACCCAAGCGCGGACCGTTCGGAATGAAGATTTCCAACTTTTCCTCTTTCTCTTTCTGGTCCTCGTTAAGCAATTTGTCGTATGAGTTCAGGCGGGCCTTACCCTTGGCCTGCCGTGCCTTCGGTGCCATACGCACCCATTCCAATTCGCGTTCCAGAGTCTTCCGACGTTTGCTGGCTGTCTTTTCCTCTTGTTCCATGCGTTTGGTTTTCTGTTCCAACCAAGAGGAATAGTTGCCCTTCCAAGGAATACCTTCACTGCGGTCAAGCTCCAGAATCCATCCGGCCACGTCATCCAAGAAATAACGGTCGTGCGTCACGGCAATAACCGTGCCTTCGTACTGGTTCAAATGCTGCTCCAACCAGTCGATGCTTTCAGCATCCAAATGGTTGGTCGGTTCGTCGAGCAGCAATACGTCCGGCTTCTGCAGCAAGAGGCGGCAAAGTGCCACGCGTCGACGTTCTCCTCCCGAAAGGTTTTCCACCGGTTGGTCGGCAGGCGGACAGCGCAAGGCATCCATGGCACGTTCCAGTTTGCTGTCTAAGTTCCAGGCATCCGTGGCGTCGATGATGTCCTGCAGTTCCCCCTGGCGGGCAAACAAGGCATTCATCTTATCTTCATCCTCATAATATTCCGGAAGACCGAATTTCTGGTTGATTTCTTCATATTCCGTCAGGGCATCCACGATAGGCTGTACACCCTCCATGACCACTTCCTTCACGGTTTTGGATGGATCCAACTGCGGTTCCTGAGGCAGATACCCCACGCTGTACCCCGGCGAGAATACCACTTCGCCTTGGAAATCCTTGTCCAGTCCTGCGATAATTTTCATCAAGGTGGATTTTCCGGAACCGTTTAAACCGATGATGCCGATTTTAGCCCCATAGAAGAAACTCAGGTAGATGTTCTTCAATACTTGTTTGTTGGTCTGGCGGATGGTCTTACTCACGCCGACCATGGAGAAAATGATTTTCTTGTCGTCTACTGTTGCCATAAGTTGTTTTTGTTTTTATGGAGTTAAATGAATAATCCGATGGAAAGCAATGCCCCGAACAGGAAGATGTTGCGTGCCGTTTCGCCTAACACCCCGTTCAGTTCCCGGCCTCGCTTAAGCCCCGTCATACGTCTCCAAGTGACGGTATGCGGTATGAGATAACACACCGGAAGGAGGGCTGCCACAGGTTTCCCTGCTAACCACATCGTCTGGCAAAGCCCCACAGCCGCAATGCCGAGCCAAAGATAAAGATTTTCTGAGGCTTTTTCGCCTATTCGTACGACTAAAGTGATTTTTCCGCCAACTTTGTCGTTGTCGCGGTCACGATAGTTGTTCACCACGAGCAAACAGTCTATCGCCAGACCGCAGGCCAAAGACAACGTCCATACCTCGGGCACGACCGTACCGCTCTGCAGATAGTACGTGGCACCTACCGGGATGAGACCGAAAAACACCAGTACGAGCAGGTCGCCCAACCCGAGGCGGGCCATACAGGTGGTATAAAGAAAACAGAACACCACGCAGCACACACCGACGAGCACCATCGTCCATCCGCCGTACCACACCAACGGCAAGCCGGTGAGGCAGGAGAGGAGCGTGGTGCAAATGATTCCCCGGCGCATGGCAGGCAATGTAATCCAACCTTCGGCACAGGCGCGTTTCGGACCAAGACGCTTCTCGTCGTCCAACCCTTTCTGGAAATCGTAATAATCATTGATGAAATTGGCATCGATTTGCATGAGGAATGCAAAAAGGAAGCACAATAAGGCCGGAACCGGACGGAAGAATCCGTCGTTCCAAGCAGCCGAAACCCCAATCATGACCGGCACGGCCGCTCCCGTCAAGGTCTTGGGACGTGCGGCCAACATCCATGCATGCGGTGAGTTCGTAGAGATATGAGACATATTTGCCATGGGTTAAGAATCACTATGATTTTTCTCTTCGGGGATTTCTCCTTTTGGGAACCGTTCGATGGTTGCTGTGGCCGGACCGGCCTTCGGACCGTCGTCTGCCCTCCAAGTCATAACATGCATTTTCTTTTTTGTTCCATTCCACCGGACGTGTACGGTCGAAAAGCTTGTCAGCCAAGTCCTTTCTTCCGATGCGACGCAGTTCCGCTTTTATTTTTGGCTGTTCTTCCGGCTTGTACCAGAAGAAGAACATCCGTTGTGCCAGTTTCTCGCGAGGCGATTTCGCGCTATATACCGGTTCGAACGTATAAGGATGGTAGCCTGTGGCCCAAGCCTCAGTGCTCACGGTCATGGGAGTGGGCGTAAAGTCTTGCACCTGTTCCAGTTGGAAGTCCATCCTTTTCGTCAGCACGGCCAACTCCGCCATGTCTTCTTCCGTGCAACCCGGATGGCTGCTGATGAAGTAAGGGATGATTTGTTGGCGCAGCCCGGCTTCCCGGTTAATTCGATCGAATATGTTCTTAAACTCCCCAAATAGCCGGAAAGAGGGTTTACGCATCAGCTCAAGCACACGCTCCGACGTGTGTTCCGGAGCAACCTTCAGCCGGCCGCTTACATGACGCGTAATCAGTTCACGGGTGTATTCGGCATTCACTTGGTTGATACGTGCGTCTTTTGCATCATGTAAAAGCAAGTCGTAACGCACCCCGCTGCCGATATAGCTCCGCTTAATGCCCGGCAAAGCGTCTACGGCATGGTAAATGTCCAACAAAGCCGTGTGGTCGGTATTCAGGTTCGGGCATATTTCCGGATGGATGCACGACGGGCGCTTGCACCTCTCGCACGCCTTCAGGTTTTTCCCCTTCATGCCGTACATGTTGGCCGAAGGGCCGCCCAAATCTGAAAGGTTGCCTTTGAAATCGGGCATCTCCGTGATTTGCCTTACTTCTTTGAGGATGCTTTCCTTGCTGCGGTTGACGATGAACTTGCCTTGATGGGCAGAAATCGTGCAGAACGCACATCCTCCGAAACATCCCCGGTGCAGGTTCACCGAAAACTTGATCATCTCGTACGCCGGGATGCGCTTTCCCTTGTATTTGGGATGGGGCAGGCGGGTGTAGGGCAAATCGAACGAATGGTCTATTTCATCCTGCGTCATCGGCGGATAGGGTGGATTGACCACTACATACCGTCTGCCGGTGGGTTGGATGATGCGCTGCGCGTGGTATTTGTTGCTTTCTTCCTCAATATGCCGGAAATTTTCGGCCTGCGCCTTCATGTCTTTCAGACAGGTCTCGTGGGCGTGTAGGATGAGGTCGTTGGGAACGATTCCGCCGGGAATATCCTCCTTATTATATATAGATACCGTTTGGGGAATGCAATGCCCATGCGTAATCACGTCGCGGAAAGTCTTCATGCCGACGCGGGCCGTACCGTCCTCCGCGTAATCCAGATGGGCATTTCCGTCTTCTATGGCCATCTGCAGATGGTTTGAAATTTCCACCACCGCCTTTTCTCCCATACCATATATAATCATGTCGGCTCCGCTGTCGCATAAGATGGACGGGCGGAACCGTTCCTGCCAATAATCATAATGCGTCAGGCGGCGTAGAGAGGCTTCTATCCCCCCCAGTATGACCGGCACATCGGGATAAAGCTGTTTCAGGATCTGGCTATACACTATCGTGGGGTATTCCGGACGAAGGTCGTGCCGCCCGTCCGGCGAATATGCGTCCTCGCTCCGCAGGCGGCGGTTGGCCGTGTATTTGTTCACCATCGAATCCATGCAACCTGGAGCCACACCGAACCACAGGCGCGGCCGTCCCAGTTTCTTGAAATCGCGGAAATCACCGTGCCAGTCCGGTTGGGGAACAATCGCCACCCGGTAGCCTTCGGCCTCCAAAATGCGCCCGATGACAGCTGCACCGAACGATGGATGATCCACGTAAGCGTCTCCGGAAAACAAGATAACGTCCACATCATCCCATCCCCGCAACTCCATTTCTTTTTTGGTCGTGGGGAGCCAGTCAGTCAAACGGAAATCTTTCATCAAGGTCTCCTTTTCCTTTATTCTTCCAATATGTTTGCTTGTTCTATCTCTTGATGCGTTTTCAACCAGTTTACGTATAATTTGACTAACTGGTTCAATCCGAACGCCTTCATGTTGTCATGGAAAAGCACGCCTTGGCACAAATCGACAAGGTCTGCCTTGTCCGGTTCAGCCTCTATCAGGGCACGGACGTTCAGGCGCAGTTTCTCCAACACCATCTCGTCAATGATGCCGCTACTGTCCACCAACTGTTGGAAAAGCCCGTATCTTTCAATCGTTTTGAGATTCTCGTCGGTGACGAACATCTGACGTGAACCTTTGGCATTGGTCTGTATCTCGTACATATTCTTCTATTTTTAGACATTACGGTACAAAGATAGTGAAAGGCGAGCGCAGTTCCAAGCCAAAAGCTTGCTTTTGAACGAAAGACTGCCGAGCCGCATCCTATCTTCGTGAAACAAAGGTAGTGAAAGGCGAGCGCAGAGGCAAATGAAAATGTTTTTTTCTGATTGGGCTTAGATTGATTTTCGCATCTCCTTAGTGTGATTTTCGGGCAAGGGACGGTTGCTCTCTTAGGAAGAGATAAACCGGAAGCGGAACAAGGCAGTTAGTAAATGAGTTATGGCATTCGAGTGTTCGCGTTTGAAAACGTTTCTGAAGAATTTGTATTACGGAAACACAGCCCCATGATACCTAAAAAACTCATCTGGAATGAGAAAAATATTTTAAAAACAGCGCGTTGAATGAAATATTTTTTATACTTTTGCCGAACAGTTTATCTCTTCCTAAGAGAGC
>NZ_GL883891.1:57747-59762 GCF_000205165.1 Paraprevotella xylaniphila YIT 11841
GTTTATCTCTTCCTAAGAGAGCGACCGGAAAAATGAATTTAAATATAGTGCGGGGAAAGTCCCGACTTTTTTGTGAATTACGTGTAACTGATTGGTTCATAGTGTATCTTGAGGACTATCAGGACTAGATACTTTATCCTTATTCCATGGAGGCTTCTTTATTGTCCCAAAGTGACGAGGCGGAATGTTGGTTCGTGTTAAGGGACCTGAAACGTTCCAATGCCAGACATCCCGCTTACCGTCAACTTGCGGAAATGGGGCTGCGCGTGTTTACGCCGATGCACGAGGTGGTCACGTTGGTTCGCGGGCAACGCGTACGTAAGAATGTGCCCTTTCTTCATGACCTGCTGTTTGTCCGGGAACGCTATTCCGCACTCCGTTCCGTGGTAGAAAGGGATCCCACGTTACAATTCCGTTATGTACGTGGTGGATACTGTTCCCCGATGACGGTACGCACGGTTGAGATGGAACGTTTCATCCGTGCGGTGGAGTCTACTTTCCGTCCCCGCTACTATCTTCCGGGAGAGATAAGTCCTTCGATGATAGGACGCCAGGTCCTCATTGTGGGCGGCCCTCTCAACGGATATGAAGGTCATCTCCTGTCTATCCGCGGTAGCCGTGTAAAACGTCTGTTCATCGACCTTTCCGGCCTGTTGTCGGCAGGAGTGGAAGTAAGTCCCGAATACATCCGATTGTTGTAATTCGCGTAAAAACTCCAGATTCATAAAATGGAAAACCAGTGTTCTTTTTCTCAGCCCTCCGGAGTGCGCCTGTTGGCATTACTGCAAGGACAAGGGCCGGAAATCCTTCGCCGCGAAGAAAATAATGCTTCCTTGATGCATCTGTATGGTACAGGTACGCATTGGGTGGCGTTCGAACGTTCAGCCTGCCAGTTGTCCCGTCTTTGCCCCGAGGCTAAAATCATTCCGATGCGGCTTTCCGGCTTCCCCTTTCCGGTCGTGATGGCCACGTTTGGCCAAGCACAATCGGAACATTTTATCCATGGTTTGCCGGAAGTGGAGGAGGGGAGCGACCGGCTTTCATTCAAAATGCCGGCATTGCCGGATGGGGAGTACGGTGTTTGGCATAATCGGCAAGTGGAATATCTTTCAAGATGTGACGTTAACAAAAACTAAAGCCAAGGTGAGAATGTTTATTTTTGCTTATATTTGTAAGGAAGAAATAAAGGAGCGAGGGTTATGGAACAGAAAACAAGACTTTATCCGATAGGGATACAGACATTTTCGGAAATAAGGAATAAGTCATATCTGTATATAGATAAGACGGAATACGTCTACCGCATGACACATTCCGCTTCCAAATATATGTTCCTGAGCCGTCCGCGCCGTTTCGGGAAGTCGCTGTTGACAAGTACTTTGGCTGCCTATTTTGAAGGACGTAAAGATTTGTTTAAGGGACTGGCCTTGGAAAGATTGGAAACGGAATGGACGGAATATCCTGTTTTGCGTTTCGACATGAGTTTGGGCAAGCACATGGACAGGGAGGAGTTGGAACGTTATTTGCTATGGCAATTAAAAGGGATGGAAAGGAATTTCGGCATCAAGTCTGAAACCCCGGACACGAACACACGTCTTACAGACCTTATCCGCCTCGCCTACGAGCAGACGGGCCGCCAAGTGGTGGTGCTTATCGATGAATACGACGCGCCCCTGCTCGATGTGGTGCACGAAGAAAAGGACCTGCCCGTCCTGCGTAACGTCATGCGCAACTTTTACAGCCCGCTCAAAGCCTGCGATCCCTACCTTCGCTTCGTCTTCCTGACGGGCATCACCAAGTTTTCGCAGCTGAGCATCTTTAGCGAACTGAACAATATCCAAAACATCAGCATGCTGCCGGAATATGCTGCTATTTGCGGCATTACGGAAGAGGAGATGGCCACACAGATGGACAAGGATTTGGAGAACTTGGCCGGACGTTTGGGTGTGAGCCGCGAGGAAGCCGTGCAAAAACTCAAGGACAATTATGACGGCTACCATTTCACGTGGCCCTCGCCG